>NZ_CP097291.1:1292980-2585961 GCF_027595165.1 Providencia sp. PROV188 | reverse complement strand
TATACAGATAAGGGAGAATTTATTTCGTTAGAGCAACTCAAGAAGCTAGACGAAAAAGCATTTAAAGATGCGGGTTATAGCTAATCAATTAACGATTTAACAAGGTCACTTCGGTGACCTTTTTTATTGTCTAAATTCGGCCAAGGGCTGGTTTTATTTTAACGCGCTAGGCGCAATGAATCCCAAGGGGAACAACATGTTATTTATGAATATCGAACGCAAATATTACTCACAGGCTGATGATGGCGCTGGTGGTGGAAGTGGTGGAACTGCATCAGTAATCACACCGGAAATTCAAGCCATTATCGATAAAGCAGTCGGTGAGCAAGTAGCTGGGCTGAAGGCTAAACGTGATGAGTTATTGGGTAAGCTCAAAGAGCAAAACGATAATCTCAAGCGTTTTGATGGTATTGATCCCGATGCTGTACGTGGAATTCTCAAGCGTTTTGAAAATGATGAAGAGGCCAAGTTAATCGCTGACGGCAAAATTGATGAGGTCATTAATAAACGTACTGAGCGCTTACGCAATGACGTTGATAAACAGCTGAAAGAAGCCAATAGCCGAGTGGAAAGGGCTGAGGCTTTTGCTAATAAATTTCGCCAACGTGTATTGGGAGATGAAGTACGCTCTGCTGCTGGTAAAGCCGGCGCATTAGCTAGCGCACAAGAAGACTTAATTTTACGTGCCAAAGGCATTTTTCAAATCAACGATGAAGGTCAGGCCGTAGCCGTTGATGATGATGGTAATCCAATTATGGGGAAAGATGGTCGAACACCGTTATCACCTGTTGAATGGGTCGAATCATTAAAAGAAAGCGCGCCTCATTTGTTCCCTGCTGCTTCAGGGACGGATGCAGGAAAACATAAACAAGGTGGTGCACACCTTAAACGCTCTCAAATGTCTGCGAGTGAGAAAGCTGATTATATTCGCCGATATGGACGTGACACATTTTTAAAACTACCTAAAGAGTAAAGGAAGATAAGTAATGGCTACGACGACTAATAGCGATTTAGTAATTTACAACGACTTGGCGCAAACAGCGTTTTTAGAGCGTCGCCAAGATAATTTAGCCGTATTTAATCAGGCATCGAATGGTGCCATTGTGCTTGATAACATTTTTATTGAAGGTGATTTTCGTAAACGTGCTTTCTATCAAATTGGAGGATCGATTGAGCATCGTGATGTTGATTCAACAGGAACAGTAGAGAGTAAAAAAATTGGTGCGGGCGAATCTGTTGAAGTGAAAGCTCCATGGAAATATGGTCCATATGCAACAACGGAAGAGGCATTTAAACGTCGAGGACGAGATGTATCTGAATTTTCTGAGCTAGTTGGTATTGATGCTGCTGATGCATCTCTAGAAGGTTACATTAAATATTCCTTAGCCGCATTGGGGGCAGCTATCGGAAGTAATGCTGATATGGTCGTGACAGCAGACATTGCTACAGATGGGAAAAAAACACTCACCAAGGGGCTGCGTCGATATGGGGACAAGTTTAACCGTGTAAATCTCTTCGTCATGCACTCTACTACGTATTTCGATATTGTTGACCAAGCGATTGATAACAAAGTATACGAAGAGGCTGGTGTGGTTATCTATGGTGGGCAGCCGGGAACGTTAGGTAAGCCCGTCTTGGTAACAGACAGTGCGCCAGTTGATGCTATTTTTGGTCTTGTTCCTGGAGCTGTGACTATCATCGAGTCTCAAGAACCAACCTTCCGCTCATTTGAGATCAATGATAAGGAAAACTTAGAAATTGGGTATCGTGGTGAAGGCGTTGTTAACGTCGGTGTGCTTGGGTATAGCTGGGATGAATCAAAAGGTAAAAACCCAGATCTAACCAAGTTAGGTACTGCGGGTAACTGGAAAAAACATTTTACAAGCAACAAACTGACAGCAGGTGTGATGATTAAATTAACTGCTCAGGGCAAAAATGCAGTAAAGCAATAGAGCCAGAAGTAGCTAAAAGGAAAAAAACTACTGATGGCTAGTGAAGATAGGGGCGTAATGCCCCTTTTTATTTTGAGGTGGTCATGATTGATGCCGATAAAAACTCACCTACGTTTAATAGTTATGCTGGCATTGAAGATTTAAAAGCATATGCGAAAGTCAGGAATTTAACCCTATCAGACAGTAAATCACTCGAATCATTACTCATCGTTGCTATGGACTTCTTAGAATCCCAAAAATGGCAGGGTAAGCGTTCAGACAGTACGCAACCTTTATCTTTTCCTCGTACTGGATTGTTTCGTGATGGGGTTGAAATTGCTAGTGATGCGATTCCTCATCAGGTTATACAGGCTCAGTGTCGCCTTGCACTTGAAGCACAAGAGAATGAATTGCAGCCAACATTAGGTGCAGAAATAATTTCTGAACGTATTGAGGGAGCAATTGATTTGAAGTATGCAGACGGCACCAATACTGGTGCGCCTAATTTCGCTTGGCTGAAAGGTTTGCTATGTGGCTTGATTGATAGCTCAGAAGGCTTGGCTATTAACACATTTGCAGTGAGGTAGTGATGAATATTTATCAACGAGGTTGTCACACAGCATTGCGAATACTGAAAAAATACGGCGCTTCATATCAAATGAAACGCTCTGGTAAGCATTGGGTTGATGATAATGGCGTTGAGCATCATGAGCCTGAGTCTCTATTTTCAATCATTGGTGTAAAGGTTTTGTACAAACCATATGAAATTGATGGAACTTTAATTCTCTCTACGGATATTAAAATGGTTCTTTCCCCAGAGGTTGATATTCGAAAAGGAGATTCTGTTCTTGTTGATGGTATATGGCTACGTGTGCATGAGCCTAACCCGGTTAAACCTGCTGATGTTGTTATTTGCTACAAACCTCAGTTGAGGGCTTGATATGACTGATTCATTCATGAAGTCCGTTAATCTATTTGTAGAAAAATCTCAATCAAATATGGAGGCGGTGGTAAAAAAAACAGGTGTTAGGATTTTGGCTCAACTTGTTCAAATGTCTCCAGTGGGTAATCCCGACTTATGGAAAGTTAACCAAACGGCTGTAGGTTATAACCAAGCGGTATTTGAGCACAATGAAGCACTGAGAAAAGACCCTAATAATTTGACACTGAAAAATCGTCAATTAAAAAAACGTGCTCGAGTTAATGACTCTATGGATATCAAAGCACCCCCAGGTTATACGGGGGGACGATTCCGTGGAAATTGGCAAGTCACTTTTGATGTACCTGCTGATGGTGAAACTGGGCGAGTTGATAAATCAGGCAATATGACTAAGGCGGTTGGTAACTATGTGCTTGAGCAGTTCAAAGTGGGTATGAATGCTATCTATTTTACTAACAATGTTCCTTATGCCTACAGGTTGGAAATGGGGCATTCAAAACAAGCTCCTAATGGCATGATTGCAATTACCGCTGAAAACGTGAGTAAGTTCTTTAGATACGCTATCGCAGAGATGAAGTAAATGAAACAATCTGAGATCAATCAGTCTATTCGTGCGCTGGTGGCAAAAATTGCTAAGCAAGAAGGGGTGAAGGTGGCTTGGTCAAATATTGAGTTTGACGATATTAGCACTCCATATTTGCAATTACATATAATGCCAGCCATAACCGAAAATCTAGGTCTAGCGTTAGACATGCCAGTTCAAAAAGGTGTTATTCAACTTAATGTTGTTGAAAAGATTGGTAATGGTGATTCGGCGGTTATTGGCTTGGTTGATACCGTCAAAGAGCAGCTCGAAAATGGTTTAACACTCACGGAGTCACTGTATCTAGACGGTGAACCAAATCAGCTACCGCCACTTACCAGTGATATCAACTACATCATTCCAATACGTACATCCTATCGATGTCATCCAATCCGATAAACGACCGCCTAAATGGCGGTTTTTTTATGCATAAAAATGAGGTTAATAATGGCTTATAACATTCCTAATGGCTCGCGCGTTTATGTGGCGAGTAAATACGGAAAAGATGTTGAGTTTACGGCGGCAAGTAATGCCTCTGAAGCTGTACTTACTGTCACAGCGTCAAGTGGCATTAAAGCCGGAGATGTTGTTCTCATTACATCTGGGTGGAAACAAATGTCCGGTGTCTTTCGTGTGAAATCAGCAGAAAACACAAGTATCACGCTTGACGGTGTTGATACGACAGATACGGAACGTTTTCCGATTGGCGGCGGCAAAGGAACACTAAAGTCAGTTCAAGAATGGGAGGTTATGCCCCAAGTCATGACCTTATCAACAGAAGGTGGTGAGCAGCAAACGCAAGAAATTCAATTCTTAGAAGATGAGCAAGCAGAAACGGTTGATACCTATAAATCGGGTATCGTGCAGGTTTATACATTTGCTCATGATGCGAAATTACCTATTCGAGGGTTATTAATGTCCTTGGATGATACAAAGCAGTTAACAGCGATTCGTTTTTATAATAAACGGGCTGGTGAAGACCGTTACTACTCAGCCAGTGTGTCATTCCAACGTGTTCCTAATACTGCAATTAACGAGGTTGAAAACGTATCTGCACGTTTCTCTCTTAAATCAGATATGCAAATTTACACTACCGCATAATAACAGCCCCATTGGGGGCTTTTAAGGAAACCTAATGGCGAAATTCACTCTGAATCCCAATCCAATATTTAAGGCTGATGTAAAAATCCGTGTGGCTGGCAAAAGCGAGCCGGAGGTTGTGACATTTACGTTCAATCACTTACCAATGAGTAAATTGGAAGAGTTGAAAAATGAGTCAGTAAACAAATTCTTTACTCAAATTATTGCTGATTGGGCAATTGAAGAGCCTTATAACGAAGATAATTTGAAGTTGTTATTTGACAACTATCCATCAGCCGCAGGGGCTATTACAACAATGTATTACAATGAATTGTTAGGTAATCGTGAAAAAAACTAATATCGGTCGCTGAAGCAATGTATGGGGGAATGACAAAGCAAGAGGCTAAAAATTTTGAGCGAGCTTTTGGCTTTCCTCCTGATCTTGATGATGTTGAAGTTGTTCCTGATGTCTGGGAGTCATATCTGGTATTTTCTGCGATGAGTACTCAGTGGCGAATAGGAATGAATGGTGCTACGGGACTTGACTATAGCGTGATTCCCAATGTTTTAGATCTACTTAACATCAAAAGCAAAGCGACCATATTTGATGACTTAAGGGTTATGGAGCTAAAGGCTCTTGAGTTGATAAACAAGTAGTCAGGGGCTGTAATGCCTCCAGTATTAACTTTAAATTAATAGAGCCGGTTAAAGTCATTGTCGTCTCTATCGAGAAAGCAATCAGTACGTTTAGATTGATTTTCTATACGATTGCATTTTCTAGATATTTTGGCACTTTTATCATGAGCAGCTCTGACTTCAGCTTTTTCTGCTGGAGTTAATTCTGAATAACTCCTCCCTTGACATCCAACCATTAGAATTGATGTTAGTAACAATAATGTATATTTCATATTTTCGGCAATGCAGTTAATAGTTATAAGCCATAAGTTTACTTTATAAAAAGTAAATGAAGGAAGAATAACGACACTGTAGGTCTGATTTTCTAGGAGGGGATTGCATATTTCTAGCCTTTTGATACTTGAAAATGATCTTTACAACTAAAATGCTTACAATATACTGTATATAAATACAGTAATTTGGTGCATTATGAAGCTAGAGCCTATCGATTCCGAATCAATTCTCAATATTCCATTATTCTTAGATAGAGTGGCTGCGGGGTTTCCATCTCCTGCGGCTGACTACATGGAGGAAAGAATAAACCTTAACAGCACATTGATTAAGCACCCAGATAGTACGTATATGTTGCGTGTAGAAGGTAATTCTATGATTGACGCTAACATTAACGATGGTGATGTTGTGATTGTCGATAGCGCATTGGTAGCAAAAGATGGGGATATTGTTATCGCCAGTGTTGATGGTGAGTTTACTGTTAAGAGATTAAAGTCTTATCCACCGATGTTGATGCCAATGAATCCTGATTTTCAACCAATACATATTGGTGATGCGCAGGATTTACAGATATTTGGCGTTGTCACATTCATTATTCATAAGGCTCAGTAATGTTTGCCTTAGTTGATGTAAATTCGTTTTATGCGAGCTGTGAGAAAGTATTCAGGCCTGACTTAGCAGGAAAGCCAGTAATTGTTCTGAGTAATAATGATGGCTGTGTAATTGCTCGTTCCGCCGAAGCAAAAAAGCTCGGTGTAAAAATGGGAGAGCTTTACTATGAGAGAAGAAACTATTACCTGCAAAATCATATTAACATTTTTAGCTCGAACTATGCGTTATACGCTGACATGAGCAACAGAGTGATGTCTCTACTATCAATGTATGCTCCGCGTTTGGAAGTGTATTCAATAGATGAGGCATTTCTTGATTTCACTGGCTTGGTTCATACCTTTAATTTAGAAGATTATGGGCGAGAAATTCAATCAACGATATTGCAGCGAACTCACTTGCCAGTAAGTGTTGGCATCGGTCCGACTAAAACGCTGGCTAAAATTGCGAATCATGCCGCTAAAACGTGGAAGAAGACTGGTGGTGTGGTTGAGCTATCTGATAGAAGTCGGCAAAGAAAATTACTGTCATTTATTCCGATTGAAGACGTGTGGGGAATAGGACGAAGGATTTCAGTCAAGTTAAGAGCGATGGGTGTTTATACCGCTTTAGACTTGGCAAATGCACCAGTGTCTACAATACGTAAAACGTTTGGTGTGACGCTAGAAAGAACTCTCCGAGAGCTTAATGGCGAATCGTGCATTGAGCTTGAAGAAGTCAGGAAGGTTAAGCAGCAAATACTATACTCTCGCTCGTTCGGTAAGAAAGTTTTAGATTTCGAAACCATGCGCAAGGCTATTTGTGACTATGCAGAACGAGCAGCAGAGAAGCTACGCGAAGAAAAGCAGCGATGTCGAATTATTAGCCTGTTTATTCAAACCAGCAGCCATGCATCAGGTGAAGATTATGCTAACAGTGCCAGCATTAAGCTTGAATACCCTAGCAGCGATACGCGAGACATCATTAATGCTGTTATGCGTGGTTTAGATTCTATATGGCGAGATGGTTACCGCTACTATAAAGCCGGGATAATGTTATCTGACTTCACAGATTCAGATGTTACTCAGTTTGATATGTTTTCTACTCAAAAACCATTTAAGAATGGCGATGAACTTATGAAAACATTAGACACAATAAATAATAGTGGCTTAGGTAAAGTCTGGTTTGCCGTGAAAGGGGGGGATAGTGGATATCAGATGAAGCGCGAAATGTTATCACCGGCGTACACGACAAATTTTAATGAACTGCCTGTAGCTAAAATCTAGCATATCAAGGATTGCAAGACTTTAAATTCAGTAAGCTAGCTTTAAAGTCTGAAGGTCGAATTTAATTAGGTAGGTACATAAAGATTAATATTTAATTTTGTTTTTTTAGTTAATTTATTTAATGTGTTGAATTTTGATGTAGATCAATGAATGATGTCATTAAGCACATAATTAAAATAATCAGCACATATTGAAAAGCAATGTTGGCTAAATAGTTTCATAACCAGTTAAGGGATATATAGAAAGAACATTAGTGTAATAATTTGTTTCAACATCTTTAATATCAAAACAGATGTGACTATCTTTAGGAGTTAATTATGAGTAAAGCTAAAGAACTACAAATTCGCCCACTTAAAACGCCAACAGATTTATCTCCAAAAGCAACAAAAGATATCAGTGGAGCAATGAATGCAATCTTGGCTGATATTTTTGCTATTTATTTAAAAACTAAAAACTTCCATTGGCACATGAGTGGCCCACATTTCCGCGATTATCATTTATTACTTGATGAACAAAGTGAGCAACTATACTCCATGACAGACCCTATAGCTGAAAGAGTTCGTAAAATAGGTGGTGTGACTATACGTTCTATAGGGCAAATATCAAAAATGCAAAGGATTAGCGATAACAATGCGGAATACGTAGAACCTTTAGATATGCTTGCTGAGCTTTGTGAAGATAATAAAATGTTGGCTTCAGAATTTCGAAAAGCACATGAAGTATGTGCAGAACATGGAGATTATTCCACTACAAGCCTAATAGAAAACTGGATTGATGAAACAGAACGCCGTGTCTGGTTTTTATTCGAGGCTTGTCGTGAAGCTAAAACGTCCGGTCATTAATGTAAAATTTATGTAGTTAAGCGAGTTTAATATTAGAGGGCTTCTAAATCAGAAGCCCTCTTTGTGATTAAGAATATGGTTAGAAGTGTCAGCAAATAAAATTGGTCGTATTGCAAACAAGAACGGATTGAAAACTGACGAATTCGGTAAGTTCTTTTTGGACAAGTCAGCTCACTCATCAAAGCAGGTTGAAGCGTTCCGTTATAATGAGAACGGTATTAGCGCGTTACGCCATATTATTCACGGGAAGGAAGTTGCCTAACCTACACATAACCCAAGGATGGGCTTGCATTCTAGATCACATAATTATTTTTAACTAAAGAGTTCGATTATGTGTAGTAAAGCTATTCAGGTATATTCAGGGGGCTAATTTATTAATGAGGTTAATGAGGTTAATGATGGTTAAGTATATTTGCGCCCTGTTTATTTTATTTTCTGGATATACCCTGTCTGCTAATAACGAGAATGACATGGGGTTATATCGAGATAATAACTATAATATTTTGGCTTTGGCGGGAAAGTATAACTGTGGAGTTTATTCCATACCTGATGACCTTAGTGATAGCAATAGATATAACGGAGTGCAAATCGGGACTGTTAAGTTGGAAGTAACTCCGCATGCAGATTATAACAATGCAATGATAAATATAACCTTTGATACAGGGGTAGTTATAACATCACCAAAGCTTGAGTTGCTTTCAACTGATGCTAAAGCTACTGTGTATTTTAGTGAAAATTCAGGGGTTACATTTGCTTATATGATATACGACAGAATGGGTGTTAAAGTTATTTTGCACAATAGCAACAAAGGTCAAGAAATTAGTGTCGGTCTAGCTGATTGCAAGTACGAAAACAGTTGACTCCTCTATAGATAATAGCTTTATTTAAAAAAAACCATGAATAGATGAGAGTGACATCAAAAATTTGAAGGAATGGAACCCAATGAATACCAGAGATCTCTAGAGTCTCTAGAAGTCACACAAGAAGAGATTGCTAATATTCGTAATTTTTAATGTACATGTGCTCAATTATAAATAGTGTTAATAACCCACTCCGGTGGGTTTTTTATTGCCTGAACTCTGCATTGAGGGTACATTTCAATCATTTGATTTAACGAGTGGTAATTTGGCGTGCATGCTAAAATTTTGCGAGTTCTGTGTATTTTGCTGTTGATATTATTAGCTTTTGTTGTAGGGCTCTCAGTTGGCATAAGTAAAAAACCGACAATTATTGACGGAGCTAAGCAAATTGTGATTGATTTTATGCACCAGCCACAAGCTGCTGATATGAGAAATGTTAATTTTTACCCTGCAGGTGTAAGTATGAGTCGCAAGGTTGTTGGTGACGTTTGCGGAGAAGTATTTACATTTAAAGATGAATTACCTTATAAGTATAAGAGATTTATTGTTGTAGTCTCCTCTAGCAATGATGGTGAGCGCATGTTTTCAAACCCATTATTTGATTTTGAAGGTGAATCTATATCTGAAGAAGATTTCCAGAAGATATGGTATGAGAAATGTAAATAATTGATGAAAGCTGCTCCGGCAGGTTTTTTATTGGTTGAAGTTTGTGTAATTGAACTGGCATCCTTAACCGATACCAGTTCATTATGTTAGATTTAATTACTTATAATTGAAATCATTAGGGTGATTATCGAGGCTGCCCGTAAGTGCTGCAAATAAAACCGTTTTCCCATCGATTGATAAATCATCGGTGATATTAAACCAGAGTAAATCCTCAGTATTGTTCTTTTCATTATTTGAAGAGAATACACCAGCCATAACATTCTTTTCTTTAGAGTACATAATCGCAATTCGCTCTGCTGGGCAATTGTGAGGTTTGCACGCTGTTGCTACTTGGTATTCATTACCGTTTAAAGTCACAGTATTTGATGGGGATTCAGTACCACCAGTTAAGACCCATGATGGGAGGTCGTTATTTTTTACAACTTGAAGGAATGCTGTTTTAGTATTTGCATCACTAGCTAACTTACTAATATTTAACTCGTTGCCAGCATGAGCATTGGCTGCGATGAAAAGGGTTGCGATGAGTGTCAATTTTCTAAGCATGTTAATAATCCTTTGTGTGTTTAAAGGTTATCTGGTTAGTGACGAATGTTGGAAAACGAAATTCTAGAATAATATGGCATTAATTTAAATAAAAGTTACATAGAAGCTAATCTAACCACCGATGGGTGGTTTTTTTATATCTGGAGAAAGGTAAATGGCAGATATAGCAACCATCTCGCTTAAAGCTGATACGTCTGATTTAGAGCGTGGGACTCAAAAATTAAAGGAGTTTGGCAGCACAGCGGAAAAGGTAAATGGCTCAGCCCAAGACCTGAATGAGCAATTTAAACGCGGTGTAGATAATCAGAAAAAAGCAGCTCAAGCAGCTGAAAAACAGCGCAAAGAGCTTCATGAGTTACTTAATCAGCTGAACCCTACAAATAAAGCTTTTGAACGATTAGATGACTGGCAGACAAAGCTAGTAGCAGCAAGCAAAAAAGGGTTACTTCCCAAAGATCAATTCAAAGATTATACCAGCATATTAGACCAAACTAGAGACAAGCTGCAAAGAATGCATATGTCTCTGACTGCGGAAGGGCAAGCATTATTAGCTCAGGAAGCTGCAACGAATAAAGCAAAGCAAGCCGCAGATGAATTCTTACAATCTCTTAAAAATCAGACGGATTTTATAGGAAAAACCAAAACTGAAATTTTAGAATTGAAAGCAGCGCAAATGGGTATTTCTCAGCAGGCTGCGCCTATGATTTCCAAGCTGAAAGAGCAAGAGAAAGCATTTTTAAACGGTTCAATCACGATTGGTCAATATCGAAATGCTATGCGGCAATTACCCGCTCAAATGACGGATATTGTCACATCATTAGCATCAGGAATGCCTGTATGGATGGTGATGATACAGCAAGGTGGTCAGATAAAAGATTCCTTCGGTGGTCTAGGGAACTCATTGAAGGCGTTAGCATCACTAATTACCCCAGCAAGAGTTGCTATGTTTGGATTTGTTGGTGCCGCTTCTGCTGTCGCTCTTGCTGCATATCAAGGCTCTAAAGAGTTTAGTGAATATAACAAACAACTTATTCTTACTGGAGGGTATGCAGGAAAAACTGCGGCACAATTAGATGCTCTTGCTAGGAAAATCTCAGGAAATGGTATTACTCAGCATGGTATGGCTGGTGCTATATCAAAAGTCGTTGGCTCGGGAGAGTTTTCTGGTGATGTTGTTGAGATGGTTTCTAAAACAGCTGCGGCAATGGAAAACGCTGTTGGTCAGTCAGTTGATAAAACAATTAAGCAATTTCAGCGTTTACAAGAGGAGCCGGTTAAAGCTGTTACTGAACTAGATAAATCCCTTCACTTTTTAACAGCTACTCAGTTAGAACAAATAATGACACTGCAAGAGCAGGGGAAGGAGCATGAGGCTGCAAAGATAGCGATGGAGTCTTATGCCAATGCAATGCAGGAGCGTAGTCAGCAAATTGAAAACAACTTAGGTTTTTTAGAGTCAGCTTGGAAAGGCGTTAAGGATATGGCAAGCGATGCATGGGATGCAATGCTTAATATAGGGCGAGAAAGAACGCTAGACCAAAAGATTAAAGAATATGAAGAGAAACTTCTTGAGTTTCAGTTAAATCCTGCAGCTAAAGGACTACATCATTATAAAACAGGCCAGACACCTGAAGATTTAAGGCGAGAACTGGATTTACTAAACGAAGAGAAATATCAGAGGGATATTGAGAATGCGAGAAATGAGGCGGCAAGAAAACAGGAAGAGGCTAAAAAGTTTCAGCTTTTAGCTGATGAAGCATTAAGGCGAGAATATGAGACAGCGGAGGAGAAACACCAACGAAAATTAAGTGAAATAAAAAATAAAGAGCATGCATCTCAGGCTATCAAGGATGAAGCAATTCGTCGTGAAAAAGAACGGTATGAGAAAGAAAAACTGAGAGGGCAAAAGAAACCTAAAGCATATCGACCTGACTATGGCACTCGTGCGGATGAGTCAGCCAATGAAGCTCTCGTTTCTCTACAGGCTCAACTTAAAGTATTAAAAGAGCATAAAACTATTGCTGATGTGATTAGCTCAGAGCGTAAAAAGCTTTGGGATATGGAAGCCAAAATAGCTGTATTAGAAGAAGCAAAAGCGACACGTAAGCTTACCAATGATGAGCAATCGTTATTGGCTAAAAAAGAATATGTATTAGCTTCTCAACGCGCATTAGCAGTAGTTGGCGATGAAGTAGAGCGTCAAAAACAACATAATAGAGAGCTAGATAGGCAACTAAAACGAGTTGAAGAAATAAAAGCTAAGAGTCGAGCGCTGGATATGGGCATCGGTAAATCTGACCGTATGTACCAACGTGACATCGCACTTGAGCAAGCTAAATCACCAGCAGAGAAGCAGGCATTAGAGGATTATTACAGTAAAGAAGATTCGTTACGTACCAATTGGGAGGCGGGAGTTAAAAGGGGATTTGCAGAATTTCAAGACCAAGCCTCCAATGTTTATGGTAACGTATCTCAAATTAGCCAATCAGTATTTCAAGGTATGAGTAATAGCGTTGCAGATTTTGTTTTAAAAAGCAGAGCTAGCTTTAGTGACTTTACTCGCTCATTTTTAGAAATGACGACTAAAATGCTTATGCAAATGGCGATGCTGAATGCTATGAAAGCAGCTTTTGGTGGAACAGCCATAGGTGGCTTTCTTGGTTTTTCTGGCGGCGGATACACTGGGGATGGTGGCAAATATGAGCCTGCTGGGGTTGTTCACAAGGGTGAGTTTGTATTTGACAAAGAGAGTACGGCTAAATTAGGTAAAGCTAATCTATATCGGTTAATGGATGCAGGAAAGAGAGGTTATGCATCTGGTGGATATGTAGGTGGTTCTCAGCCAATGTCAGTGAGTCAGCCTCGAGTGCAAGTTTACGGCACTCATCCTGCTGGTGGGATTAACGTCAATCTTAATTTTGGTGGCATCAGCGTTGTAAGTGGTGCTCAACAGCAAGGTTCTATGCAGAATGTTGATATCCGAGCTGCGGAGCAATCCTTAAATAATAAGCTTAAGCGCTTCATGGCAATAGAGGGGCGTGAAGGTGGTGATTTGTACAAAATAATCAAAGCTGTTTCTGTTGGAAGATAAGAACAGTATTAAAAAATTAATGAGAGGTAGTAATGGAATTAAAACTTGGAACTGTAATCATTAACCCAGAAGATGAGCAAATCAGCATTCCTGTCGATGTTTATAAAGGTGATGAGTATAGTGTTGATTTCGTATTGGCAAATATAGTCTACCAAACAAACTTGAACTCTAGTAAACCGCTAGCCGAATACTTTGACGAAGCTAAAGATCACGCACGAAAAACTATCAAATTATTAAATCAGTAAAGATTATCTAGATTGATCCTCACATAGCCACCTTCGGGTGGCTTTTTTATTTAGGGGTAATAATGATTGAAGAGTTTAAGTGGCGAACTCAAATCCAAGACTCGCCAACTGGCGAATTTAAGCATCGAATAAAAGAAGTGGCATTTGGTGATGGCTATAAGCAAGTTTCAGGCGATGGTCTCAATACTGAATCTCAATCATGGGGATTTACCTATACGGGGCATAAGTCAGAGGTAATGCCTATTTTTTCCTTTATTCGTTCACATACAGCAAAATCATTTCTATGGGTGCCACCTTTGGGAGATAAAGGACTATATCGAGTGAAAGCTGATTCCATTACATTAAAGCCAATTGGCGGTAGCTCTATCACTATAACTGCAACCTTTGAACAGGCGTTTAGTGCATGAATATAATATCTGACATTCAAAAATTAGAGCCGGGAAGTAGGGTTCAATTAATTGAAGTGGACGGCAGTGAGTTTGATGGACCAACTCTTCGATTCCATGCCTACAACTTGCCGCATACACCCGAAGAAATTGACGTTGCAGAGGGGGGTATCAAGCCAAAATCCATTTGGTGGCAAGGAAATGAATATGGCGCATGGGCTTATGAAATCGAGGGCATAGCTAAAAATAGTGATGGTAGTCCAGCCAGACCCTTATTAAGAGTGGCGAATGTCGATGGTTTGATATCCTCGTTGTGCTTGCAATTCGATGATATGGCACTGGCGAAAGTGACTATTTATGAAACCTTCGCGCACTATCTAGATGCTAAGAATTTTCCAGAGGGAAATCCTACCGCTAACCCTGAAGAATTTTTCAAACAGGTTTATTTCATCGACAGAAAAATGAGCGAAGTCGCGGGAGAAGCAGTTGAATTTGAGTTGTCGAGTCCGTTCGACTTGCAAGGGGTTATGATCCCCGGTCGCCAAATCCACAACCTCTGTTTCTGGTGTATGAAAGGCGATTATCGAAGCGGGCGAGGTTGCAATTATACGGACAATAAATATTTCGATGAGCGTGGTGAACCGGTTGATGATCCGGCATTAGATAAGTGCGGTGGACTCATTAGCGATTGTAAAAAACGATTTGGCGAAAATGAACCTTTGGATTTTGGAGGATTCCCTACCGCGGGGTTAGTACGATGATCACGAAGAAATTAACAGAGGTAATATTTCAGTATGTCAAAGCGGAATACCCTAAAGAAGCGTGTGGCGTGATTTGCCAAAAAAGTCGAGTCAAAAAATATTTTCCCTGCCGAAATCTTTCCGATAATCCAACTGATCATTTCGAACTTTCACCAGAAGACTATGCCGCAGCCGAAGATTGGGGCAATCCAATAGCGATTGTTCATAGCCATTGCGGGGATGGAGTGACGTCTCAACCGAGCGAAATAGACAAATTGCAATGTGATGCTTCGGGACTACCGTGGGTGATAGCTTCCTATCCGGAAGGTGATATCCGCATAATCCAGCCTAGAATTGAGCGTGAGTTAGAAGGTCGTCCGTTTGTGCTTGGTCACGCAGATTGTTGGTCGCTCATTATGGATTATTACCGACAGATGCACGGGATTGAGCTGCATAATTACAGCGTTGAGAGACACTGGTGGGAAGAGGGTGAAAACTTGTATATGGATAACTGGCAGCAAGAAGGGTTTGTTGAGTTTTCTGGTTACATAAAAGACGGTGATATGGTCATTATGCAAGTGCAAGCAAATGTCCCTAATCATGCCGGTGTGATAGTGAATGGCATGCTTCTACATCATCTTTACGGGCAGCTAAGTCGCATTGTTCCTTACAGCGACTATTGGCGCGATAGAACGGTCAAGATAGTACGACGTAAGGAGCTGGCATGAGTTTAAAAACAATACGGCTCTATGGTGTTTTGGGTACCCAATTTGGTCGAGAACATCGGCTTGCTATCGATTCTCCGCGTGAAGCGATTAAAGCGTTATCGGTACTCTATGATGGATTCGAGCAATTCCTTGCCAATGCGCATCTGAGAGGGCTGGAATTTGCTGTTTTCAAAGGTCAGCGCAATATTACTGAAGATGAATTGCATCTTGATACCAGTGAAGAAATTCGCATTGCTCCGGTAATTAAAGGGAGTAAGCGGGGTGGTTTCTTCCAAACTATTTTAGGGGTTGCACTAATTGGTGCTGCCGCATTTTTATCGGGAGGTCTCTCTGTCGCATTTACCGCTGCAGGGACATGGGGAGGGGCATTGGCGTTGAGTGGTGCTGCTATGGCAATCGGTGGTTTGGTGCAAATGCTCTCACCTCAGCCTCAAGGCTTATCCATGCGACAAGATGCGGATAATAAGCCATCCTATGCATTTGGTGGTGCTGTAAATACCACGGCGCAGGGCAATCCTGTGCCGCTGTTATATGGACTAGACCGCCGTGAAGTCGGAGGTGCGATTATCTCCGCGGGTATCTATACCGAAGACCAAAAATAACAAAATTAATCTTTATCATATACGGAAACGGCTTGAGTGCCGTTTTTTTATGGGTGAAATATGGAAACGATATACGGCGCTAAAGGTGGCGGCGGGGGCGGTCATTCGCCCGTAGAAGCCAAAGATAATTTGCTTTCAGAATCGACTGCAAAAATTCTGTTAGCCATTTCTGAGGGGGAAATTGCGGGGGGCTTGGATGATACGCGTATTTTTTTAGATGAGACGCCAATTGGTAATGCGGATGGAACGAAAAACTTCGAAGGGGTAACATGGGAGTTTCGCCCCGGTAGCGAGCAACAAGAGTATATCAAAGGGATACCGTCGGTTGATAATGACATCGCCGTGGGGGTAGAGCTGCGAGACGATCAGCCGTATATCCGAATGATTAATAATACGCAGTTATCCGCTATTCGCCTTCGCTTTTCAGTGCCTCAGTTAATGCGTCAACACGATAATGGTGATACAACGGGATATCGCATTGTCTATACGATTGATTTATCTACAGATGGTGCTGGGTATCAAGAACTCGTTAAGTCTGCATTTGATGGTAAAACGACCAGTGAATATCAGCGCACCCATCGTATCGATTTACCCTCAGCCACGACAGGTTGGCAATTGCGCGTTCGGCGACTCACCAAAAATCAGAATACCGCTCGTATTGCCGATAAAGTCTCGATTGCTGCGGTCACCGAGGTGATTGACGCCAAGTTACGTTACCCCAATACGGCGCTTCTCTTTGTGACATTTAATGCCCGTCAATTTAACAACCGTATCCCTAAAATTAGTGTTCGCCCGAAAGGGGGATTGTTAGTTAAAGTGCCGACAAATTATGATCCTGTGAATCGAACGTACGCGGGTGTTTGGGATGGAACGTTTAAGCTGGCGGCAACCAATAACCCCGCCTGGGTGTTTTATGATTTAGTCCTGAACAATCGTTATGGCAGTGGTGACAGAATCAAAGCCCATCAGATTGAAAAGTGGGATTTGTACAAAATCGCACAGTATTGTGATGAATGGGTGCCTGATGGACGAGGAGGAGAGGGAAAAGAGCCTCGTTTTTTATGTGATGTGTATATTCAATCACAAGAGGCAGCGTATACCGTATTACGGGATATTGCGGCTATTTTTCGAGGAATGACCTTCTGGGCGGACAATAAAGTCAATGCGGTTGCCGATATGCCAGCCAGTATTTTTCGTACATTTACCAATGCCAATATCGTTGGGGGAAAACCGTCTTACTCGGGGGGCAGTATCCAAAATCGCTACACCCAAGCCTTGGTTTCATTTACGGATACGGATAACCACAGCAAAGATGATATCGAGGCGGTCGCAGATTTAAAACTTCAGCATCGTTATGGCGTGCGTAAAGTAGAACTCTCTGCAATTGGGTGTACCCGTCGAAGTGAAGCGAATCGACGTGGTCGCTGGGCATTACTGACTAACGCAAATGACCGCATGATCACATTTGCCACGGGGTTAGAAGGGGCAATTCCCTCACCGGGTCATATTATCGCGGTAGCTGATTCAAATTTAGCTGGGCGTGATAACGGTGGGCGTATCTCTTCCGCGAAAGGAAGGAGTATTACTCTTGATAGAGAGACATCAATTAAAGCGGGTGATCGCCTGATCATCAACTTACCAGACGGAAAATCAGAAGGGAGAACCGTTACTTCAGTAAATAAAAAAGTGGTTACAGTTTCTGTTGAATATTCCCAAATACCACAGAAAGAGACCGTGTGGGTGGTGGATTCTGATGACTTAGCGGTCCAGCTATATCGAGTGATTAATATCAGCGATAACGGCGATAACACTTACACCATTAGCGGTGCTATCCATAATCCTGACCATTATGACCATATCGATTCAGGTGCTCGCATTGACGAACGTCCCGTAACGGTTATTCCGCCTCGCGTTCAGCCTGCACCGAAAAAGGTCGAAATTACGTCTTACTCAAGAGTTGACCAAGGCATGGCGTTGACTACGCTCAGTGTCAGTTGGGACGTGGCTGAAAATGCTATTGCTTATGAAGCGCAATGGCGTCGTGATAACGGGAACTGGGTCAATGCACCAAGGACATCATCACTGGGGTTTGATATTGAGGGCGTTTATTCTGGTCGATATCAAGTGCGAGTTCGAGCGGTTAATGCGTCTGAAATTTCTAGTGCTTGGACAAATGCTCCCGAAACTAGCCTGACAGGAAAAGTGGGTAATCCACCGAATCCTGTCAATTTTAAAGCCTCGCCAAGGGTGTTTGGCATTAAGTTGGATTGGGGGTTTGATGAAAATACCAGTGACACATTGAAAACGGAAATTCAGTACAGTAAGACCCCTAATGGTGAAGATTTGATGCTGTTATCTGATGTCCCTTATCCGTCAAGAAACTATGAGATGGCAGGTTTAGCCGCTGGCGTCGTATTTTACTTCAGGGCAAGACTTGTTGATAAATCGGGTAATGAATCCGAGTGGACTCAATGGGTACGAGGAGAGTCAGAGTTTGATGTGAATACCATCTTGCCGGATTTGAACGAGCATTTTATGTCGACAGACGCTGGGAAACAGCTCTCTCAAGAATTTGATTGGTTAAATGAGTCGGTATTAGTCAATAGTGCAGCAATTAAAGAAGTTAAGAGAGAGGTTACGGTAAACTATGAGCAGTCACAATCTCAACATAAAACGTTAGAGCGTGCGTTTGCGGATGAACGAAAATCGTGGGCAGAAAAATATGCACAAGTGACCGCATCAATTAATGGGGTAAACGCAGGCGTTGTTCGGCTTGATAAAGCGGTGACGAATTTAGACAGGTCTTTCAGTGAATCACAGAAGCAAGTTCAGGCGAAATTGGATAATCAAGGTGCGCTGATTAACTCCAAGATGCAGGCGGAATTTAAACAAAATGTCGGGTACGCGATGCACAATACAAACATCACAATCATGGTGGATGGGAAAAAATATAGTGCCGCGAGTATGGTTATTAGTGCTGAAGTGAAGGCGGGGAAAATTGAATCGTTCATTGGGTTTAATGCAAATAATTTTGCTTTTTTTAATCCAACACGAGGAAAGATGGAACCCTTGATGTTCATGAAAAATGGGCAGATTTACATGCGCGAGTCATTCATCGCGGATGCATCGATTAGTAACGCTAAGATAGGAAATGTTATTCAGTCGAATAACTTCGTTTCGGGTAAATCAGGATGGCAAATTAATAAAAATGGTAATGCTGAATTTAATGCGGTGACATTCCGAGGACGAATTGATGGGGCTGATGGTCACTTCAGAGGAACTGTGGATGCGAAAAAAGTTTTGGGAGATGTGTATTTTGCAACAAATAAAAAGATATTAGGAACGCCATTGAACAAAACCTTTCCGAAAGGAGCACTTGAAACAGGTTGGGTTAAAGCAATTGAAATCAGTTCTGATAACTTTGAGCGTGTATTTGATGCCGGTTTGTCTTGTACTTTTGAAACATCTAGAGCATCTCCCGGGGTTAATTATTCAACATATGCATTTTTAGTGGGGGTTGATGATGGTAAAGGTGGAATAAAGACACTTTCAAGCAGTCAGGCTAAAGAAGATATCAATAAAGGATTGAAGATGACATTAACTGTGAATGATATCCCTATTCCAGCATTAGGGCGTGGGAAAAGTATCTTTGTATATATGCGTGCGCATACGGTTACTGTATCAAGTAATACGAATAGATATGTAAAATTTACTTTCTCGAATACAAAAAGAGCTGAAATATATAAAGAAGGCTCAACACTAATTAAGCCTATAAGTCAGTAGGGATAATTATTAAACATATTTTTTGATAATTAAAACATACAAAAATACCATTTCACTTTAAATATCTACTTAGATACATTGCGTAAATAAAACAAAATAACATAATATTATTTATTAGATTTTATTATGTTGTCGGCACAAAACCTAATCCTTGGTACATAGATATACCCCCATGAAAATCTTTGGGGTATATCTATTGGCGTTAAAATAACACAATGATATTTAAGGGTTAATTTTTTAAGTTTTCACAATAAAAGCTATAAAGATTACTAGATGTGAATAGGTAGCCACCATCAGTTTGAGGGTAAATAAAAACGTCCATTTTATTTCCTTTCTTTATATATGCCAAAGGTAAGAATTTTGATAATAAAGAATCAGGAGAATTATCATCGTTGGATTTTACTATTGAATTCACGGTTAATACAAAAACACAGCAGTTTCTACTGCTGGTAAAATATAACTTTCTATTTATTGTGTATGATTTGTTCTCGTTAGTTACTTCACCTTTTAACTTTAACCACCCATTGTCTCCATCAAGAGAGAATACATAATACCCATGAGCCACTATATTATTTCTCTGGTCATCAAGATAAATATTAGAGTCACAGCTTATTTTTTCATTAGAGTGATTCTCAGGAGAAAAAATAAATATTAGAATAGAAAAAATTAGGGTTATTAGAATATATGTAAGAACCAATCTGGTTAATTTTTCATTATTTTTCGATAGCATAATATGAAATACAATTGTTTGGGGTTAAATTAATTATCATAAACTCAGATTTACAGTTTAAAAATGAGTATCCTACTTCATTGTGAATGTTTTTTCTAAAGTAGATGTAATTGTATTTTGACTTTGATTTTTTTATTTTATCAATAATATTCCTAAATTGATTATCATTAATTATACTGTTTTTTTCACAAAAAAAGTTAACTCCTTCATTTTTTCCGCAATAATCATAACTATACAAATCATTATTACTTCCAGCGCTTTTGTAAAAATAAAAAGGGGATATAATTAGAATTGTTATTAATATTAAAAAATCAAGTCTAATTTTCTTTGTTCCTTTAATATTTTTCTCAGCAGTCTCAGCAATCTCAGCAGTTTCGATTGTTTCAGCTGTTTCGATAATACTAATGGAATCGGAAGGGGCTGTGATTATTTCAATAATAACATTTTTATCTAATGAATAGCCTTTTTTGGGGAAATTTATAATTAACTTATTTTTTTGATTCAAGATTTCAAATGCTTTCCTAAGTAGTGAAATATTCTGATAGAAAGCATTGTTTGTTACATATTCTAATTTATCTTCCCAGCCGATCTGAAAAAGAGTGCTTTGAGTAATTACGCACCCATTATTTTCAATGAGATATTTTAATATTCTTGAAGATGGAGATAGTAAAGATTGTTCTAGGTTTAATTTCCTAGAATATAGAACATTTCTTTCATAAATGAATTCAATGTCATTATTGATAAGGTATACCATAATTTTCCAGTTTTATAAGGTGAAATACTAATTTTGAACACTATACCTAATTGATTTTATAAGCTTGTTTCAACATTTTCACACAGAGATACTCCATTATAGTGTAGCCTATTTTAGATTATTGTATAAGGTTGAGGTAATTATTATGAAGTTAGGTTATCTAAGGACTAGATGGTAAAGTCAGAATTTGAGAATAAATAAACAAGCCCGCCAGGGTGAGCTTGTTTATTCTTATAGTGTACGTGTATTTCACGTGCATTTCGAAGTCCATTCTGGGTAATGTTACGGTCTGCTCAGTTTGCTAATTTATTGTTTTTAATATGTTATTACATCACGACAGTTAAAATTTGGTAGAGCTGGTGGGATCTGTGTCCTGAGTGTTCCTTTCTACTCGTGTTGACGTTATCTTCAATGACATTAAATACTCGCCTCAAACTACGATAATTGTGGTAGAAAGAACTCGAAGGCTAATTTTTCTCTGTATGTCACACTCAGAGTTGAAGTTAAAGATGTGAAGGTGACAATTAGATATATCGCGTACCATAAAAATGGTTGCAAGACTACAATTCATCCCGCGATGATTATCGCTTGTAAACATAATTCTTCTTCATTTATTTCCATATGGCTTATTAATGAGCAATGACATTCCCATTTCAACTACAGGATTTAGAGGCGGGATATTTGTATCTTTGCGTGCATATGCAGTCGTTGTATCGAGTACTAAAAATACAAAGCGAGCTGAAATATTCAAAGAAGAGACGGGCGTGCATTAAAGCAATAAATAGATCAATCTCAGTTAATATTGAGTGATTCTATTTAACTCATTGAAGCCGTGAAGTTTATAAAACTGTCACTGTATTGGTATCAAGGATGGGGGAGGAGCAAATAGAATTGCTGTGAGTAATCTAAATAGCCGCAGAGATTAAACTGCGGCTATTACCAGTTAAAAAATTTTATTTTTTGCTAGCAAGGTAATCTTTTAAAGTTCCTTCAGGTTTTTTCTTGCAAAACTCAAGGATTAAAGGAGCTTCCGCAACGCTCTGTTCAGATAATGCCACCCAGTCTCCACTTTTAAACTGAGTATCTTGTGATGTTACCCATAAGGCAACTGGAGCCCAGCTTTTAGGGTTTAAGTCCACATACTCTTTACATGTCATATTTTCGGGAGTTGAGGTTATTTTGTCTGCGGCTAATGCATTAAAGGACAGAGCACTTGATGCAATCATACAAGCAGAAATTAGAAACTTATTCATAAATATTCCTCTTCATTTTTTAGTGGTAATGCCTATTGAAATAAGTCTATTACCTATAAATAATAAGAAACATTAGCAAAGTCAATAAAGTTATTAGGGGATTTTAAATTTTTCAAATTACAATTATCATTTATTGATGGTCTATAAGGGATTTTGACGTTGGGAAAGTGAATAATCCAGAGGTTTAAGAAAGCAATAAATTATTTCAAATTATAAAAATGGAGTTTCGAGGCATGAATTCTGTTGGCTTAGTATCAACATTGATTGGATTTAAGATTAAAATTCTGAGACGTGAGGCTGGATATACTGCTGTTGAATTTGCTCAATTGATAGGATGTAAAAGTGTACAGCAATTATATCGTTATGAAAGAGGAATAAATAAAATTGATATAGATACATTAGCATCAGCTCTGAAGGTTTTACATGTTGATGTTAAAAAATTTTTTGACGAGGTGATGAGTGAGATTCAGCAAGGTTGATTATTAACTAATTTAGTTATTCTTCCTTTATTATTAAGGGCTATTTCGGTATGCCTACTATTAAATAGGCATACCTTTTAAAGATATTAGCTTGCGTGCTGATTTATATAAATATTTTTCGATAAGCTCGATAGTGAGTTCTTTATTTCGATTTGGCGAATCACAGTAAACGGATAAATTAATGAACATTTCCATGAATTCATCTATAGAAATCAATCCAGCAATGCTTTTTCTATAAAATACATAAACCATGGATTGCTCAGTATGTGATAGTTTCCGATTATCATTGATACAATTTAAAGCTAATAAAAATAATTGAGTGATATTCATAAAACCTCCAATATTATGAAGTTTAAATTATAGGTTAAATGACTTTTATAGAATATCAAATTTAGACAGTAATTTTTTAGGATTATATCGTGAAATTAACGACCACAACTAATATTACAATTTTTTATGGTAAGAATTTGAATATATAAGTACCAGTTTGCTTTATTCAGTACTTAAATGAATAGGCTTGAGAGTGTAAGCAAAATGTTCTTTTAGAAGGAGTAGCTAGAAATGGAACAGTTTTGTCATATATGAAATCAAGTGTATAAGATAATGTATAAGAATTGTGTTTAAATAATCACCTGTTCAAGATAACTTGTTGTGTTTAAATAATGACCTGTTCAAGATAACTTGTTGTTTTTAAATCATTAAATTTATTTCATCGATATTGCATTGTTGAATGTAATTCAATACAAGCCTTTCTCATTAGATTTATCTCTTAGTACGATAGAGAATAAAAAAGCCCACCGAAGTGAGCTTTTCTATTTTTCTAGTGCGCGTGCATTTCACGTGCATTTCGAAGTCCATTCTGGGTAATGTTACTGTCTGCTCAACTTTACTAACCTACTGTTTTTAAAGTTGTTGTCACATCACTGACAGTTAAAATTTGGTGGGCTGGCGGAGTCTGAATTCGTCGCTTAACTAAATGATTTTATAGTGCGAATGTTCAATTCAACTTTTCAAAAGTGCCTAATAAGGTGCCTAAAAATTTTTTGAATCCCAGCATAATTTTGTGTTCTAGATAGTAATTCAGAATATTATAGTTAGTCAGAGCATAACTCAGCCTCTAAGTCTCGGTATGAAACATTACTAATTAGTTTTTTTCTGAATTAAAAAGAGCAAAATATTTAGTGTTTCTTACTGTCTGTCATAAACCTTTTTAAGGCTTTTTCTTATCGTGAGTTGTCATTTAATTTTTATATTCATGATATCGGCTCAGAGTTAAATAAGATACCTGTGAATCAATGTTAAAAAACTCATAAATGAGCAGTACATTTTGATTAACTAACACACAGTAAAGATAAGTTAATCGAATTTAGTTTTACGTAACTCATTAATTAATTTTTCCATATGTTTTCTATTAGATTTATCTAACCTATTTAGGTCATCTTTCATTTTTATAAGGTATTCATCACCATCATATGATTTGATAATTTGTTTTAAAAACTGAAGCTCATCGCCACAACGGCATGCTGTTAAGGCAAGATCTCCAGCTTTCCATATTGATGATTGCATAAATGCTCTGACTAATTCTTTGCGTACAGTCAGACAGCGATCCCAATCAAAAAAAGAGAAAAGAAAACGTAAAGAGTAGGGGGTTTCATCTGTAGTTGCTAATTTTTTGTAGGCAATAGGGAAAAGTACAGCAACAATAGATGAGACTGGCAACCTACGAGAATTAAATAAAGAGGGGATGAGTATCTCAGAGGCTCTACTTACAGCTTGTGGGAAGGATTCTTCAGCATCAAGTAAAAGCCTTGAATAGGAATTATTTGCTTGCTCCGTTAGATCGAGCGATCCTCTATTTTTTAAAGTATTCGCTATTTTATCAATATTACTAATAATATTATTACGAACAGAAATAGGGGCCTTCTCAAAGGTAATAAGATTTCGACTTGCGATATTAGGACTAAGTGCTTGTCCTAGGCTCTTACTAACAAGTGTAGGATAGTCTATTTTTCCATCTATCATTCCTAATAACGATGAAAGAGTTTTAATCTCATTTATATGCTCATCAAATCTGATTTTTAAACATTCCTCTGTTAACAGAATCGCTATGTCTATTATTTGATTTGTTTCAATTTTATCGATAATAGAGCGTAAAACTTTAACTTTGAGTTCAACTGGGAGCTCATTTTTAGTTGCTATTTTAAATAGTAAATCACTTTCTTTATATGTCAGGATTGATATAATTCTCTCAGTAATTTGGATATTTGAAAATAATGAACTAAACTGTTTTTCATCAGCGTTCGTTAAAATATTTGTTAATAATTCTAACGAATCTGAATTGGAAAGGTAGCTACTATCTAAAATCCATAACAGGTCGTCTTTTACAGGATTTAATGTCTGCAAAAGTAAATGCTTTATTTTTTTAGATGACTCAAATGAAGCTAAGGTATCACGAACCTTGTATGTACCACCAATGCTATTAGACTGCTGTATAAGAGCCGTGCTGATTTTTTCTGATTTAAAATTATTAACTTTTTTTAGCCAATGTAATTCTGAAATTATTTTTTGAATATCGAAAGATTTAATAATAGGTAAGGCTACTGGTAGCTGATAGTCTTCCACTAAGTAAGGAAGTAATGTTATACCAACTGCCTGTGCATCTATTTGGTTATTTGTTTCAAGAATATTTTTTAATATAGGTATAAAATTGACATCTTCTGCAATTTCTTTTGTAAGTTTACTATTTTGAAAAATTAATTGTATGATAATTTCTGTTGGCATGTTGAGGAGTGGTTCTTTAACTAAGTACCAATCACAACGAGAAAGGCCATTTGTAATACTTTGTATTAAACTGCTAGTGATTCCTTTGGAATCCGGCTGTAGTAATATTTTTAAAGCACCACGAGGATCGTTCATAGAAAGGCGTGATGTAAGGTCTTTAATTTCATTAATACCCTTTGATATGTTGTATATTTTCATTTTACTAGCTATGGCGATTGTGAAATTCCATGCATCATCATAAGACATAGTATTTTCAACTGTACTAATTGCTTTAACTAGCTTTGGTTCTATTAATGAAATTGCTTCATTTTTTGTAACAATTCCTGAGTTAGCTATATCAAGAAGCCCAAGTGCTACAGTAGGATTCTGTGGTAATTTTTCAAGTAACTCAT
Source organism: Providencia sp. PROV188 (assembly GCF_027595165.1). Lineage (NCBI taxonomy): Bacteria > Pseudomonadati > Pseudomonadota > Gammaproteobacteria > Enterobacterales > Morganellaceae > Providencia > Providencia sp. PROV188. Next base: position 2,559,772 of record NZ_CP097291.1, on the reverse strand, counting down.
TCCATAATAGAGCTACTCTTAGTCCACCTAACGTATTGATTTTATTTTCATTAAATAAAATCAAATCATTCTCTGTTAATAAGTATGGAGTTGGTTCTTCAAATATATTGCGAGCAATTAATTTAGTCCATTTGTGGCGCTCGCTCTGTGGTACTTTCCCATCTAAGCGCCTACCGGCCCAATCAGAAAATCGTGATTTTACATTCATAGGTGAAAAAATAAGATCAAATTCTCGGCCGTTAATTTTTCTAGGAGAAAGGGCAAATGTAGAAAGGGTATATTTTTTGCGAATACTCGGCCACATTGCTTCTAGTATTCGCATAGCAATATGTTCTGGATTTGGTGCATCAAATACAACAATTGGTTTTGATTCTTCGAGAAAAATAGCCTCAACTAACTCGTTTGAATTAAATCCTGAGATAGGAGGTACACTAGATTCAAAATGTTCGTTAATTTCGAAGTTTAATTCATTACATTCATCAGGAAAATTAATCGGATTTAGAAACTCTAGCATTGGTGTCAGTGGAATTTTTTTTGACCAAATGATGCTGTCTATTATTAAGCTTTTAGTTCTAACACAGCCAGCTCTTGGTACACTTAAATCTTGCCATGTTCTAGCAAAAACATAATACTTTCCACTTGGCAAAGGATATGCTGTTAGATATGGTTCAAATTGTTCTTTTGGTCGTAAAGGACCTGCAACATCAGATAGTCGGTCAATGACGAATTGATCTTCTTTTGACAAATTTATAGATGAAGCAAGTAGTTGATGGCCTTTTTTATAGCCATGAATCTGTACACCAATTGAAATCACTATTTATAGCCCCACAGCCCATTCAATAGGAAGAGTAATATCGTAAATCTTCACCCATTCTTGTCCATCATAGACAGAAACCCACCCTCGTCCATCAGGGCCCGTTTCTAAAAAATCTTCTCGGTAAATTTTATCATTTTTTAGGTCTCCGCCCACAGAGCTTAGGCCGAATACTTTAATATCTAGTGTTTCTATATCGGTAATTCTCCCTGCAACCAGTGGAAATTCACGCTGTAAATATTTTAAGGGACCTTGCGAGAATAAATCTGGGCTTACTCTATCCCAAGCAGAGACTACAATAGATAAGCGTGGGAGATTACCATCTTCGCGCTTATCAAGGGTCTTTTCAAGAAAATGAATCAACTCGCATAACACTACTTGTGTTGGAAGACCTTGTTCTTCTACATTTCCGATTTTTTCAATAAGCTTACGAGATGTCACCCAATCAAGAGGACGAACATCTTGATCAGAATCAACTCTTATAAAAAGCAATGCTGCATCTGCTCGTTTTAATTCATTCATCCAATCAGCAGATATTTCATTATCAATTACAGCATTACGCCATAATTCACCTGAAATATCTGGAACAATAACTTTAGAGGTTGGACCCCCTTTCGTTTTAGCGACTGTAACCTCAAAATCACGGCGTGCATCGCTATGCTCTGTTCTAGGAGCAAAGCTCCCTTGAAGTATGTGCTCCGCAACTTCTAAAACAAAATTGATATCTTTTGGTTGTTCTGCCGAATGTAGGGCGCCCTGGCCAAAATCAAGCTCACGCCACAATGGTCCAATGTAGTTAGTTTTTCCAGAGTCAGGACCTCCAAGTAAGATTATTGAACGACTCATCGGTTACTCCTGTAATTAAGATAGCTGCGTTTATTATCGTCAGGAGGCTCTGCTCTCCAAAATGGGGGGCGCTCATTTTGTGAGCAAATGGAAATATTCATTAATTTATCTAACCCAAACCCAGCGGGAACTTTTTCTTGGTTCTCAGAGAAAGGAGAAACTTCAACAATTTCAGCACTTACATTATAGCGTTTAAGTTCGCCAAGTAATCGCGTGGATACATTTCCGTCAAGGGTATAAGAGTCATGATGAGTTACAACAATTATTAAGCGAGGGATTTGACTATTGAACATTGTATTAAGTCGACCAGCTAGCTGTCCAATCCGAATAATAAGGCTGCCTCGTTGCTCTTTGTTAGCAAGAATTCGACCATCAAGTACAATCCAAATTACTTCAGCTGATTTTAAAAACTCAAGCCTATCGTATCGTGAACTAGTAATTAGGGTTTGAGTCCACTCACCAGGTATATCAGGAAGAGCTATATCTACCTTTCTTCCATCTAAAAGCCTATTAAGTCTAAGGTGTAAAAACCCTGGATTATGGTCATCTGCTAGTTCGGTATGTACTGTCATTTGTTCAGGTATTTTGCCATTATTCCAATCTCTAGCACCACGGGCTATATCTTCAAAGGCAATGAGGCTCAAACTATCGGCGAAAGACCATCCATTTAACTTTGCATGTGATACAAGTAGGTACAAACTTGCAAGGCATGCAGTTTTACCAGACTCGGGATCTCCAAGAATACCGATAACATTGACATACTTTTTCTTCATTATTGCATCTAATTCATCTAATCCAAGGGAGCGATTTGAACCAAATGTATGTGAATTAGTGGGTTCAGACAAAACAGGGGAAGTTATTTGGTCTGATAAATCATCGTATTCTGGAATATCATTAGATGTAACTTCATTATCAGTATGTTGAACGGAGCGGTTTGGGCACTCACCAGGGGAATGATCTAAGGCACAAATTCCTGTTTCATCAAAAGAGCACCCATCAAATTGGCATGAACCACTCATAATTTTCCGACCCCATGAGACATCATTGTAGCGAATGTTGCCTCAAGTAAAGCTCTTTCCCCCCATTCAGAAAGAGGGCGTTTTATACTAGCTCCAGCATTTATGGAGGCACCCGTGCTCAATGCGTGGAGGAGGGGGAAAACTGTAGGATGAGCATTAACATTTTCGATTAAAAATGCCTTATTAAGTTCAGATCTATCACTCTCGATAGCTAAAAGTAACTCATTTAAATCAAGTATAGGATTATCACTTAATGTGCGTAGAATAATCTCACGATTGACTTCACAAGGAAGGTGACGTAGTAATTTTGCGCCTTCAATTCCTGCCGAAATAATGCGAACAGGTTCTTCAACTTCCGATAATCGTCTTTTTAATACGCGGCTACTTCCCGATTGAGCCCACCATAAAAAATCTAATTCTTCGCGGTCTAAGGCAGCATTATAGCGTAATGTATTAATAGAATTACTAATTGCTTCTTTAAAATTGTTAGCGATAGTATTATCTTCACCCATAGTAATATTTAAGCAACTAGGATCGGGAACTTCAAGGCGCACTCTAGCACTTTCAGCTAAATTTATGCTCCATTTAGCTGCTAGCTCAAGAAGCTCACGACGGAGTTTTTCACGTCGATCATCTTCGAGAATCGGTTGAAATGATAGTATCAACCAAAATGCAGTAGCATAGATATCCTTATTTATCCAGACACTATTGGTGTTATGGGGGCCATCTAAGAGTGAAACCATGGCCATAGCAGAACAAATACCAACATCAAGCGCACGTTCTTCATATAAGAAAGATGGGGATTTTTTTTGAATTTCATTTTGAACTTGTTCCCCTAAATCTACTGATGGGGTTCCATCCCCACTAAGTGAGTCAGAAATCATTGCAGCAGTAGAAACGATGGAACTAGATTTTTTCTCTTTTCCCCACATAATCGCCAGTGTTTTTATGGCTTCTTTTCGGGACTCTACATCACTATCTGTTATTTGAATACCACTGATTCGCATATGACTGGCTAAATTTTTCATTACTTTATTTTATCCTTCCTATCACTAATGATTTCATCGACCATACTTTTCAGCTGATTTATATTCCCATCTTTAACAATCATCTCTAGCAACTTACGTTCAAGGCCTTGGTTCATCTGCTCATCAAAGTTATCAGGCAAAGCCCCTAACTCAACTAAAATTCGAAGGCGTTCACCTTCGTAAAGGTCTCGAAAAAAATGGAACTTAGTTATTTCATAATCATGATTATTAGGTTCTTTTTTTTGTATTTCATGATTTTTAGACACTATAGCTTCTTTTTCGGCTAGAGTTTTTTCTGGTATGGGATCAGATTCAATAACAATAGGTGAGATTTCGTTTTCTATTAACGAAGAAATCCCTTTCTCAGTGGAGGCTGCTCGAAAAAAAGGTGATTGTAAACTAAAGGTTGGAGCCTTACCACCTAAACGGTTATTATCACTTTCAAAGCAAGTTCGTTTAGGATTCCAAGCCCTAGGATGAATGGTAACTAATAGTCTATCCATTTCTTCATCCCAATCAAACTCTAATATATTGTAAGTGAATGTATATACATCATTTGATTGATAAGGAACAGTAGCTCCAGCTGCTAGCATTAATAAGTCACTACCATCTTCGACATTATCTATAGTTACTTTTGGGTTATGTTCATGACCAGATATAAATACACGGGCACGACTGCGTATATAATTTTTAACTTGCTCTTCATCCTTATACCAGCTTAAGGGATGATGAACCAAGATTATATTTTCGACTCCAGAATCTCGAGGAATTGTAAACTGTCTAGCTCCAATCATTAATTCTGGTTGCTCATTATGTTCTTTACCATGGCAAAGTAAGGATGAGTTAAACCTAATAAAGCGAATACTTCGTTCTGGAGCGAGTGAAACAATCATTTCAGAAGCATAGCTTCCATCGCTATTTAGGGGACAATTATAAGCATTACTAAAGCGGCTATAGTCTTCAAACCGTGCATATAGTGCTGCACTATCACCTCTATTCTGAAGGACTGCTTCATATTCTTCTGAACCACCATCTCGAATATGATCTAATAACAGTTTACCAGAAATAGAGAGCTTCGAACGGTCAAGGTCATGGTTTCCTGGAACCATTTGGACACGGTTTTTTTCTATCCCTATTTTTTCTGTAAGTGCGTCTAACCACTTACCTGCCTCTTCATATTCTTTGCGAGTTCCAGAGTGTGCTATATCTCCTGATACTAAGATTCCTTCGACGCTCCTATTAGGGATGCTAGAAATTACGTTATAGGCGTCAGTAATTAGCTGTTGTTTAACATCGTAATGAATGTGGATACGGTCATCTTTTTCTTGACCAAAATGAATGTCAGAGACATGAACAAAAACAGCTGGCATTACAACCCCTATATTTCTAATCAATGAGTTATTTGTTTTGAAACTATGTTGTTTTGTCAAAGAAAATATCTGTTCTAAGCTCACCATGGTTGAAGATAATAGTCAAGATAGAAGGTGATTTTTAGGTTAAAAAAATAATTACTCATAAATTTAAATTACAGTCTCTTAAAAAATAAATTTTTAGAGTTTCATGTGTTGGAATCTACTTCATAAAACTTTATGAAATGAATTCGATTTAGCATTACTGAGAAAATTTTCTCAGTAATGCTATGTTTAGAAGAATAATATTGGTAAATGAAATGAGTATTTTTGCATTTAATATCCTTCGGATAGACTATTTAAGTTTTTTCTCAAATTGTAAGTGTCAGTTATTTTTAAAACACTCATATATCTTTTCAGTCATCACCCACAGTGCCTTATTCAGTTTAATATCCCCATCAATACCATTCACTGAACGCGTGCGAGCGCGCTTGCCTTTGGCATTTCTGCCCGATAGTCCCCCTTTAATTAAATTCTCCTGCAAGCGTTGGTATACAGTCCAAAGATCATCTTTCTTATCTTCCCAGCGACGATGTTGTAATACTTGCTCCTCAGTAATAGGCTGATGTTCCTCACCAAAACGATAGGTCAGAGCTGCTTGTGCCAAGGCTTGTTGTGCTGGTGGTGGTAACAATAGTGACTGCATCTGTTCACGCTTTTCAGCGACCGAATCAAAGGTTTCCAGTACCTCATAGGCCCCTTCAATCACCTTGCCAACAACATCACCTTTATGGGGTACACGCACTTCACCAAACGAATCTCCACAAACTAAACCGTTGGAGCATACTGCTCTAAAGAGTCCCGGCAACATCTGATAGCTACTCGAACCATCATGGCTATTTAAAAGAATAATTTCAGGGACTTGTATACCCGTAATTTGGTCATGGCGTCGAAGTCGTAACATGTGCTTAGTATGCTCTCGACGGCTGGTATCACGTACACGAGTTTGACAAGCAAAGAACGGATAAAAGCCTTCTTTTTGTAGGCTGTCGAGTAAGGTAATGGTTGGAATATAAGTGTATCGGTCACTTCTAGATTCGTGTTTTTCTTCAGAGAAAACACTCGGTACAGTACGGAATAATTCTTCGGCAGTTAACGGGCGGTCACGACGAATACTATTCGCCGCACCAAAGCGGGATGCTAAGCGAGTCATAGTTAATTTCCTTGAATATAAATAAGATAGGTAAAACTGAAAGATTGAATTAAGAGGGAATTAATCGATAAGATGGAAAATGGCTGAACTTTCAGGATGTTGAATGGCGTAATCACGAAGCTGATAGAAACGCTCGACTAGCAATTCACTTTCTGTTCTAAATGACCACTGGCTATACAGCATCAAGCAGACGGCGACACCTGCCGCTTCAGGGCTTAGTTCTGCTTCGTTGCCATTATGCATATTGAATAGAGTGAGTTTTTCAGGGGCCAAATCAGGATAAACAAATGCACCGCCGTTGGGTAATGTGCAGTATTCCCAATAGCCGCCAGTATACTCATCACAAAACTGGCCCATAATAGTGAAAATTACTACTTCAAATATGGCGAAGCCTTTAACGGTGCCAAAGTGGGTTTGCCAGAAACGTGTGCGTTGGTGGTTTGGGACGGGTGTTGCAGAGATTGAATCGAGTGTCATAAGAAAACCTTATTATTGATATTGAGAAATAAAAAAGCGCCAATCCCGTTAAAGATTAGCGCTGGGTGTGATAAATAATGAATTAACGTAAGCGGTTAAAAGAACAGGCTCCACAGAGAGTTAGCAACGGATACAAGGCTGTTTTTAGCAGTGCTGATCGTATGTTTTATCAATGGGGGTAATGGAATGATATTGATTATGGTATCAGCGATATCACTGACTCATTGCCAAAATCATTAAGCACGAGTGTTTCTACAAAGGGGGTTATATAAGTTGAGTGTAGTTGCCTAGCGATGCCACTACAGATTTATACGGGTAATATCTGTATAAATTCAGTAGGTTATAGCCTTCCGTTGCAGGCGCGACTATCACAGGATGATGTGGCTTAAATGTGGTATTCACTGCTTGTATTTTTATATCAAGTTAGTAACTTGTTTAGGGATAGCTGGTGGTACTCCTTATCTCGGTCAAATATCCCGAGAACCTCATCAGTGGCTTCAATGACTTTCAGGGGATAGGAGCAGCGATTCAGATCGTCTGCTGTAATAGTACTCAATGGCATCAGAACCTGTCAAGGATCCGCAGAATACGGGTCATCAAAGCCGTTATCAACTCAGTGAAAAATACCGCAACCGCTTCTCTGGCTATATTGATATGATCGTCATCATAGCCAGCGTGGCGAAAGTGAGTTTCAATAAACTGCTGTGCCTGACGGGCTCCGTACCCGTTAAGAGCCTTGCCTAAGGCAGTGATAAGCATTTTCAAAAAGGACATAGTGAAACCTCAGAGCTACCAGTAGTAGCCTATAATAAAAAACGTAGGGGAATGTGAGCACATCCGTTTCAGACAAAACGGATGTTGTGAGGCGCTGATATTAATCCGCAGTGAGGTTTGTGCAAACTGACATATCAGCGAGTACCTTATGAATATTGCTGGCGGAGGGTGTGAAACGGGCTACTTTTTTGTTGTTAATCCAGACTTCAAACGATGTTGCTTTTCTAACAGCATCAATGAATGATATCCATGCATTATCCCCATTACGCCAGCCTAAAGACGGGGGAACACCATACTGTTCATCGCTGGTAACCAGCGTGATCTGGGTATTTTCGTCATGTGAACTCAGTATTCTTCCATCCGGTAATGTGACCAGTACACTGTGTTGTAATACCTGAGTATCATCGGGATTACTGGTACAGCTAATATTCAACTCAGTGTCCTGTGAATCGGTGATGATATACTCAAACACACCCATGCCGTAGCCGGAACCCCAGATATTGGGTACGGCATAAGCGGTGGGGACAGCACTCAGCAGCGCAGCTGTGAGTGTAAGATATGATAATATTTTCATGGTCTCTCCTTAATTATTACCGATAATTTAAATAGTTAATGATAGTATTTATATTCAGAGCCTTACCCCTGATTTATCGTGCGCGAAACATAGACAGAATATCGATAGAATAAAAATTATTTAATGATAACTCTCCCCGCTGAGCTGCATACACTCTTGCTATAGGGCGTAATAATTTATCTCCAATATGATTAATGACTCGGCTCACCTCTGGCGTATTACTGACTTCAGTCACCACCTGTCCCTTTGACTGATAGAGAGTATATTCTACCGTACCCGTGACTTGCCTAGTTTTTGCCATATCAATAGCGGTTTTATTCACATTCGCGATAAAACTTTTATTATTCTCGTAGCTGGGTTCTTTCATCGCCCTTTGGTTAATGTCATCAATCCGCTGTTTTAAATTGTTATTTTCATCATCGGATAGCATGGCTGTGAGATGCACTTTGCAAGTTAACGATTTAACATTCGGATTGCTATCAATAGCGATAGGGTTATCCCAAGTTATCTTCACCACATGACTCGTTAAACCAGACTGACTGTATGGGCGGAATGTTCTGAAGTCGACTTTATTTAAAGCGTTACTGACAATAACCTCGTTAACTGATTTTAGTACCTCTTCGTTTTCACACGAAAAATTATCTCCGCATCCCGTAAGGGTAGAGACGATGAGAAGAAATATCGCTGATTTAAACATTTTCATTTAATAATCCTTGATCCGAATAAATTGATTTTTTGGGGGGTAGGGTTGACCAGATATTTCATTTCTTCTTTTTTAAGAGATTTTGAATATACCTGCAGAGTGACAATTAACTTATTTATGAATAATCCCGCTGATGTAATCAAAATGAGGAAGAGCACGCATAAATCTCGGATCCTGCAGGATACGATCAATATGCCTGTTCCGTGCAAAACTGCTGGTGGTCATCACCACATCGGTAATTGCTGAGAGGGTAAAAACCTGAATACGATCCTTTGATACTGCCGCCAGATACCACTCTCCGTCGTGGCAAATGAGCCTGTAAGGTGCGATTGATGACTGCAGATGTTCACGATGAAGAAAACGTATGAGACGGTTACGGATGATGGACTGAACAATGACCTGAAAACCGTCAAATAATGCAGGAGCCTGCCGTGGCGGATCATTCCAGACAATACAGGGAGGGTCCTGACGGTTATCAAGTAGTACTGAAAGCAGTTTAGGATCCAGAACTGGAAAATAATGCGCCACGCTGGTTATCTGAGCAAAGCGCAGAATATCACTGTTAGTTCGGAAAGGTCCTCGTGCATCACGGAGACTAACGTGACCGTCGATATATTCAGTGTCGAGATAACGTAGACGCTCACGCAGGTCGCGCTGTACCGTACGACCAGAAACGCCAAACTCTTGTGCCAGTTGACTAATGTTGAGTGATTCGCCCATAAAGAGACGGCTGACAAGTATAGCGAGACGTATGGCTAACCTGTCATAGCGGTGTTCCTGTTTAGGCATGATAAATGCTCCCTGCAGAAAATAGCCGGACCAGCCAGCGGTCGGCAAAAAGTGGATTAACGGGAAATATGTCGCTGATAGAGTCAGGTCACGATAATGCAGACCGGTATGGTGATTTGGTATGGCGTGCCAGAAATGTTGAAAATCATTTATGCTGAACTGAGTGCAATGGCAAAGAGATCGGCGATAGCAAACCTGATCCGTGATGCAACAACTACTGTGCCCCAGATAGCGATGCCACCCGACATTTGTGGACTGCATGGTAGAAAGTTCCAGTGCTGCTAGAAAAGAGGTTCGTAACGCTGTTTGTATTACCATGATGATAAGATGAGGTGTTGGGTTGGTTAGATCAAGTTGTATATTGCGGGAAAAGGTAGCCAGTTTTTCTTGTGTCATCTGGTCCAAGCTCTTCTCCAGTAGCTTCATTAACAGAGTGAGTTCAATGGCTTCGGTGGAACTTTTTGCGTTGTAGTTCACATCGATCTTTTCGCATACATCTTCGAGGATATTCCAGTAAGCCACTCCTTGCCGCAGAAGGGCCAAACTCATCAAGGTATTCACGCCATAGTGTTGAATCTCAGCAGCGATCTGTTGCCAGTAACACTGATAATTTGGTGCCAGCAAACGGCGCTCAGTGTTGCCAGTTATGCGGGTATGATCGCCACAGGAGGCGTGACGGTAAACAGCCATTGCTTGTCCTCAGTCAGTATGGTGGAAAGACCATACTGTAAGGGAGAGTGATGCACAGATATGTCGTTGAAAATGGCTAATATATGTTCTGTCCTCAGGCTCATGGACAAGGTGTGTCTGAGAATATAAAAGAATTAGCGGATAATTTTTAGCGTATATGGATGTTAAAAATATAATTCATGAGTTATTTTATTTATCAGTTAGTACTTATTCACAGTGGTAATATATATTTCAAATTTTCATGGTTATATATAGGATTATAATTATTTGATTATTAGTAATGACTAATTTTTAGCGTATTGTTATTCGACTGATTTTAGTGTTACTCCATATCTTGCGATGTTGATTTTTATTAATTTAAGATTGTTCTGTATTTGAGTTGGCAAGAAAGATGGCATTGCAATATGCTCTGCCATCTCTTTAATTTTTTAAATCCAGACCTTTTTGAGTTAACATAAAGTCGGATTTTTCCATTTTGCAGTTTAAATAAAGCCGGTAAAGTTGAATGTAAGTTATCAATAGCAAAGTATTACTTGTAGATATTTTCTTAAAGCCCTTCTTGCTATGGGGTGACTAAAACACCATACTTGTTAAGTGGCGGCACTGAAAAAAAAGAGTTATAAAATATATTACATGCTTCCTGATCATGTAAATCCAGATTGAAATAATTGGACATATATTGATCTAGTATGTTTTGATAATAATCGTAATTTAAACTCCTTTTATATTTTGTCTGAAACATAATGTTTTCTCGTAGGCCGGAAAATGTATAAATAAAATGATCTTTATCTCCATTTAACATAGCGTGAAAAGAGGCAACAGCAAATAGCTCCTTTGCAGGACCAGCAGATATATATGCATTATTTTCAATATGATTAATTGAGTCTCTTAGCTGTTCAAGACCTAGGCGCGATGTTTCTTCCTTTAATAGCTTTAACAATGGTGGATTAGTATATATATTGGTACCAAATAAACTATGCGATACCTCGGCGGAAGCAAACGTTACCTGTTTAGCCGGAAATAGAGCTTCTTGTACTTCAATCTGTCCGTATTGCTCTATAAGTGCCTTTAAAAGCGTGGATTTGACGGGAGTAGATGGTCTTACCCCCTTAATACCACTAAGCTTTTTACTAAAATTGTCAGTAGGTACAGAGTCTTTCATCTTCCTGTTAATCAACGCTGGGGCAATAATTATATTTTCTACGGTATTACTCCCTCCTTTTGAATTAGGATAAATATGGCATAGTTCTAACTCAAGCCAAGGAATAAGACGTTTTATCGAGTCAGTAACTCTGCGCCCATTTATTGTGTTATATGCCTTCTGGTGAGTTGCTTTACGCTGGTATAGCCGAATAAGGTTAGTAATATCATCCGGACTGTTGATACTCCCCAATCCAAGGGGATTATTTTTGAGTATAGACTCTACATTAAGCCAGTAAGAATGTTTGACTAGATTAACAATGCCATTATCATCAATCAATCGTCTAGCTTTATTACGATGCTCATTACAGCAGTAGCGATGATTACGGGTATTAGATAGACTTTTACCACAAGGTGGATATTGACATGTTAATCCTCGCTTAATGGCTCGCCTATCTGCATTGAATAATCTAAGTTGGTAATGGTCAGAGCATAAACGTAATTTACGCTCATCAGGCAGTTGACCTATTAAGGATTCACAGTTATTTCGTTTACAAATAGCCATACTGAACTCTTATTAAAATAGTTTATATTGGCTGATGAAGTAAGTATATTTTATAAGTATTAATTTAGAATCAATATACTAATTAGTAGGCTAGCGCTACCCACTTCAATTAATAAGACATACCTGTCTCAAATGAAGTAGAAACACACTAGCAAACCAATAATTAATTCCAGGAAATTAATTTGCTTATTCATCAAATTTTATTTGCTAAATCGGAGGCATGCAATTCGATATTTACGTCAGTTCCTCAATAGCAGATGCTGATACCAAATGGCGTTTCAACAACCATTCATCCAGTTCAGACTCAAGCCAACCGACAGACTGTATACCCAGACGATATTGTTTGGGAAATGTACAGTCATAGCGTGGTGACTTTGGATTGAGCCAGTCATAGATGGTTGAACGGGCGATACCAAGTTTGTCCGCGACCGCATTCATACGTAAGATTTTTATGGTTTGTGTCGTCATATGCGTTTGTTCCTGTTAGGTCCTGTATGGATAGGACTACAAAGTTACAGGGAGAACTCGTAAGGTGAAATATGTGAAGGTATGTATTAAAATACATTTACTATATGTATATTCACTTTCCAATAAAACTATTAGGTAACAATATGATGAATAAAATCTTTGAAAGGATAAAAAGTGAATTTGATTTATTTATTACTAGATTAGATACAAGTGGAATTCGCACGATAGAGATACTTGATGAAAAGGTAGTCCAGGAAATGGAGCGGATACGTCTAAATTATGATGATCTAAACCAGGCCAGAGAATACGTGAAAGATAAATATAGTGATATTTATCATTGCGTTAATATACGTAGAAACTACGATATAAACGGCTATTTGTATTGGGCACGGCTTAACTTTTACTGGGGAGAACATGAGTGGAAGCAAGGAGACCAGACTGAGGGAGTATGGTTTATGGTACAGGCTACAAAAGCTCTTGCTTTATGGCAGGGGTATCTTGATGGATTGGATCGTCGTGAGCATGAGGAGTCGATACAGCAACGGCGGAAAAGTAGTGGATCTAAAGGTGGTTTTAATCGTGCGGGACGTTATCAGCCCGTGAAAGAGGAACTTATCAGGTTGCTCAAAGACGAAAAGCCTGAAACTGGTTGGAAAACAAAGCGCGACGCTGTTGATGCTATAGAACCTAAGCTGTGGCGTTTTATTGATGGCCCTTATAGAAAAGCATTTAACAAAGAAAATATACAGCGCCGTAAGGCCTTTGAACTAGAAAGAAAGCCTTTCAGCATGGTCAGAGAAAGTTTAGATCGTACTATGCTGGACTGGTCAAGGAATGATGAAGCAATCAAAAATGCATTTCAACAGGTTGTTTGTAGGGAAAGTAAATAGGCTTATGAGGTGGGTGACGTTAGTGTTGTGTGATAAGAGTCATTTTAAATTTATTTTCTGATGGGAACCTAAAATAAGACAGCTATAATTAGATGGCCAAGTATGAGTGAGGAATGGAAGTTAGCACGATGGTAGCGCGTTAACCAGTAAAGGCTTCCTCAAGAAGTGGCCGACAGAATTTAGACGGATGTAACTACAGTGCTAAGTATTATGGTGATGATATATTTACTATTTTGATACTACGCTTGCGAATACAGGCGTCTAAGTTAAGTCTTTTGTCTGGCTATTTATTTGTTTTTAAATGGTATTAACATGAGTAAAGATGACTATATTCTTCGGGCACTATCAAAAATCTCTCATAAGCGCTGGGAACACTACATTATCAATCGCATTTTTCACAGGTTGAATGACCCTGACCTTGAGTTCGTTTGCCAGCAGTGTATTCGAAAGGAAGGGCGTTCCGGAAAAATTTATCTTGCAGACCTGCTTTTTCCACAGCTGAAGTTGTATCTTGAAATAGACGAGGCGCACCATGATGGCGATGAAGCTAAAGTGGCTGACGGAATCCGCCGTTTGGACATCATGGAAGCGACGGGATTTATTGAAAAACGAATTCCAGCTAATAACACGACACTGGACAAGATTAATCATCTTGTTGACGAATTCATCCTTCTTGTTAGGGATAGAAAAGCCCAACAGGAAGCGCAAGGAGTGTTCCATCCTTGGGACTATGGCATCCGTTATACCGCTAAAAAGCATATTGACGAAGGCGTTATTGAAGTGGGTCCTCACGCAGTATTCCGATATCACAAGGATGCTTTACAGTGCTTTAGTTATGGAGATAAAGGACACCACCAATCAGGTAGCTGGCGGGTACCTGAGACTGTTGTAAAGGCGATTGGTTTGGGCGGAGATGTGATGGTTTGGTTTCCGCGGTTGTATAAGGCAGGGGAGTGGGACAATTCACTTTCCACTGATGGTGATCTGATAACGGAAAAAAGTCTTAATCCAACACGCAACTATAGGGAAACGTGGCGTTATCGTATCGTAATGGCTCACTCTCGTGATGAGCTGAACCGGACACTATATCGATTTCTTGGTGTTTTCACTCAAGATGAGCAACTATCATCTGAAGGTGTTAACGTTTTCAAGCGGGTAGATACACGCATCAAGGTTTATACAACACAAAAGTAGCTCTGCATTTTGTCGCTTAGCCATAATTAAATCTCTTGTGGCGTTGAGATTTAATTATGACTGTTAAAATACTTGAATTACTCGACTAAAAAGCTCGTGCTGAATTTCTATTCGTGAACATTCGCTACAAGCATTAGTCCAAGTTTGGAGCGGTAATTAAAAGTTGGGATTGATACGTGCTGATACTCCAGCATGCTCTTTTAGGAGGTAAAGAAGCCCGCCGCCATCAATCAGTTCGATTGGTTTATCTTCGCAGAAACGATATGCATCTTTACCGTATTGACTTGTACACACCAAAATTCCTTTGTTAGCCCCTTCATTCATCATTGTCCCATAAAGATCTCTAACAGAGCTGACGCCAACGGTGTCTTTATATCTTTTAGCCTGAATCACCACTTTGCCTCCGAGGATCGGACGAGTGTCAAATGCCACTGCATCAACGCCCCCATCTTTTGTACCTCTAGTGAGTTTGGTGTCCAGTCCCATTTGAGTGAAAAGATTTGATACTAATACCTCAAATTCTGATGGTGAAAGTTCCATAAGGTTTGGTCGTGTTTCGAGGGCAGATAAAGCGTCGCCTTGTTCAATAAAGCGTTTATCAACCATGTTGAACTCAATAATAGGTTTTACTGCTTGAAGCTCATCTGGCCGCCCTGAAACTTGTGCGCCTAAACTTCTAAGGCATGCACTCTTTTCGACCCTTCCCAGTTTTATTTGCATGAAATCGTCCTTGTGAGCACGGGCAGATACTAATGTGACTTTGGTGTCATGTCCGCTTGTAGGATCGATAGTTTCGATTACACCGTTAAATAAAACTGATGTTAAAGCAGATGCCTTGTCAGCTTCGAAAAGCTCATGCATTGTACGGAGTGTGATCGCGGCGATTATGTTCTGATAGAGTTCTTTGATCTCGCTAATCTTTCGCGCCTTAGCATCAATAGCATCTCTTGATTTGATATATCGGTATTCTAACTCGCGTGGAACTACTGCAATTTCAGGTAAGTTGTATTCAACTACCAACTCTTTGCTATCAGGTAAATAGGCCAACCTAAAGGTTTGAGGAAAGCCCTTCTCAGGATATTCCGACCGTGTTAATACCATTTCACAATAAGTCAACACGCTGTCAGGATCGCAGTTGAGATAGTCTTGCTCAAATTGGTCAATTTCGTCGTGTTGACTTTTTATTTCTTCAAGATAAGCAGTTTTTCGGGTCTGATACTCAGCAACTAAAGCGTCAAGCTCAACTTTCTGATTTAAGAGTTTAACTGAATAATCTTCCTTATTTTTATTGAAAGATTCTTCTGCACTCTGTAACTCTCGATAATATTTGTTCTTTACCCATGGGAAAATAGTCATCCATAGGGCTGGAGCGTTCACGACTTTCATCTCAGGTTCAGGGTCTGGTAAGAGATGTTTGGGTGTTTTGAAGTCTTCGAATTTTGGGCGTTTTTTTAATACCGAAAAATCAATTGAATCGTCAAATTCGAGAGTATGTTCCAGAAGTGTAGAAAGCGCAGTGATATTCTCGGTCAGCTCAGCGTTTAGATCGGAAACTTCATCTTGACGTTCTTCCAGATACATATTTTTTGCTAACTTATCAGCCTCTTTTTGCTCGCGAAGTCTCTGAGCATTATCACGTTTTATTTCGCGTTCTATACGGCGAGCTTCGGCCAAATAATGACGTTCTGCTCTCTTACGCTCACGCTCTGCTGCTGCAACGGCTCTGCCTGTAGCTCGTATAAAACCTTCAAATCCTGATCTCCGTCCCATTCTAACTCCCACAGCCTCCAACCGAAAGTTCAATCTGTAATAAGTGAAATTGCCTCAAGCAACCGTCCATTTAATTAAGCGCACTTAATTTATGCTATATTAGTATCAAGCCAATCTATAATATTTAAGAAAAGCAATCTATAGCATTTAAGAAAACTAATCAGTTTATATCTCAAAACATGCAGATTTGTTGCCTTCTGACTCCATTGGTCACTGCAAACCATTTTAGCTACTTTCGCTCCTAGTATAAAACTACCCATCTGAAGCGTCGGCTGGTCTGCTGTGAGCGAATAGCGGACATTTGATTAGTGTCATTAATTACATTTTCTTACTCCATCTAACCCTTATGAAGTATGTAAAAAGCAAGGTGAAAAGCTCCGCTTGCGGTAAATCGTACTCGGTTAAAGCCTCCGCTGCTGGAATTTTACCGAAAGGAAAGAAAAAACATCAGGGGCGGTCAGGTCGTGAAATGTGAACAACGTCCCTCTGTACAATAAGCAGATGCTGCTAAAATCACAAAATGTCAGTTGGGCAGGAACACAGAAATTGCAACCCGCCCGATTTTTGATATATTAAAGAAGGTTTATGGGCAGATTTTGGTTCGCGTTTCGCGAACAGTGAAAAAAATGTCCGGTAGGATTGCCCTTTCAGGAACTTATTATCCTGGCGCTTCTTAGATTCTTGTCAAGTTTGCGTAAGAGTGCCCATAAACCTTTTTAAAGGTGACGTATAGTGAATAGACTTTTATTATTAAAATCGGCAAAGACAAAGCCTGATTTAGCAAGGATTTTAGGTGTAAAACCTTCTGCATTAACGCATTGCTTATATGTCATTAAACCTGAAAATCAATATGTACAATTCGAGATCCCCAAGAGAAACGGGGGTAAAAGAATTATCAGCGCTCCCTCAGGAATGCTAAAAAACCTGCAATCCTCCCTTTCAGATTTATTACTTGACTGCCTGGATGAAATTATCTTTCTAAAGTTCCCCGATTCAGAGATAACGAGGCAAAAAGCAAAAAACTCTCTTTTTTTAAAAGTGAAGTGCTCTGGTTCAGAAACAAAACAGCCCTCGCTTTCGCATGGATTTGAAAGAAAACGTTCAATTATTACCAACGCAATGATGCACTTAGGGAAAAAGCACGTCTTCAATATTGATTTAGAAAACTTCTTCGGTAGTTTTAATTTCGGAAGAGTGAGAGGTTTTTTTATTAAAAACAGAAACTTTTTGCTTGAACCAGAAATAGCCACGGTGATTGCAAAAATAGCCTGTTATAATAACGAACTGCCTCAGGGCAGTCCGTGCTCACCCGTCATTTCTAATTTAATCACTCATGCTTTAGATATTAAATTAGCGGCGGTCGCCGCAAAACATTCATGTACGTATACGAGATATGCAGACGATATAACTTTTTCAACTAGAAAGGAAAATTTACCCTCTTCTGTAGCGAAATCAGATAATCACACTTTTGTTGCAGGTAAGGTCATCAGAAGAGAGATTGCCCGTTCAGGATTTTCGATTAATGAATCTAAAACGAGGGATCAATACAAAGACTCCAGGCAGGAAGTTACGGGGTTAGTTGTAAATAAAAAACCAAATACTAAAAAAGAATACTGGCGGCTTGTGCGTGCTCAGTGCAATCATCTGTTTAACACGGGTGAGTTTAAAGAGACGATAAATGGCGCTGAGGTGACTGGCAATATTCACAGACTCGAAGGGAAACTGACTTTTATTGACCAGGTGGATCATTATAACCGGCTTCGTCAGGGCGAAAAGTTAAATCCTAAATATTCTTTAAAAAAAGACGCTATTAAAAAGCCAACAAGGCGTTATTTACATACGTCCAGAGAGACAACATTTAGTAAGTTTCTTTTTTATCGCTGGTTCTATGGTAACACCAAACCTACGATTCTTACTGAAGGTCAGACTGATAATATTTATTTAAAGTCAGCAATATGGCGGCTCGCAGTCCAATTCCCTAAACTGGCAACTGGGAGAAGTGCCACAGAGCCTTATAAGGCTTTGACTCAGTTTTTCAAATATAATGAGCGAACCCGATACTTATTAGAGCTTTTTGGTGGTGGTGATTATCTGAGGGATTTTGTAGACAGTTACAAAAAATTGTTTAATGCTTATAAAGCACCGAAACCATCGCACCCAGTAATTATATTCGTAGATAATGACACCGGGCCTAATAACCTGATTAATAACGTTAAAAGAGTTAAGGGTATTGATATTTTCCCGGCGGCTGTAGATGTGGACAACATCCGTCAGTCTGAATTTGTTCATATTTTTTGTAATCTTTATCTGGTGTTCACACCTCAGGGGGCGGGAGGCTCTGATACTGATATTGAGTATTTCTTTAGTGATGCTGATAGGCTCAGGGAACATAAAGGAAAGTGTTTTAATACGGTCGCCGCCCGAGACAAAGTTAATGACCTCAGTAAAGAAGCATTTGCGACGCATATTGTTAAGACGCAGAAAAGTATTATTGATTTTTCACGGTTTACTCATCTTTT
This sequence comes from Providencia sp. PROV188, assembly GCF_027595165.1. Taxonomy (NCBI): domain Bacteria; kingdom Pseudomonadati; phylum Pseudomonadota; class Gammaproteobacteria; order Enterobacterales; family Morganellaceae; genus Providencia; species Providencia sp. PROV188. Next base: position 2,540,950 of record NZ_CP097291.1, on the reverse strand, counting down.
AGAACGCATAGAAAAAGTGATAGATCACTATAATTCAATAAAGTGATCTCGCTTATAGCAGATAGATATCAAATCCAGATACTGGTAATGTTTTGATTTCTGGTAAATTGCGGGTTTTACCGAATGCGGTCGAATAGGAAAATATCAGCCCGATTTTGGCACTAAACTAATCATAAATAGAACTGAAGGGGCTGGTTTGAGTACAAGCAGAAATTAACACAACTGCTAAACTGGCCAACTTTGGCTATCTACTCTCCCAAAATTACCTCCTTAAAATATTTTCTCTACTTAAGGTGAGCAAAAATAACGCAATAATAAAGCTGTTCTGAGTAGCGGCTCTATGGCCTAAATCACAGTCGACATACTGAATGACTTTAACTATTTTTTAAAAATTCAGGATCTTTCCCCCCCCTTAACTTTACGCCAAAATATTATGGTGTAATATTCTCTAAAGCAATTTCATTGATAACACTAATCACTTGGATGATATAATCTAGGCAGTAGCATTTTCTTTTGCTCTGACAGCTCCAAAAGTCTCTAATAACTTCTAATATTTTCAAGAAAAGGTTATTTGTTTATGCACAGCATTAATTTTTATTCTTTCAGAATTCTCACTCATAAAGGTAGCAGGCAAAGTAAGCAACTTGGAGCACTGGGGCTGAGCAATAAAAAAACAGCTTATGAAATACTTAAAGAATATTTAACATCACATAAAGATACCCCAATAGAATACGGGGTGTCTAAAACAAAAATATCTTTGGAACGTCATAAAAAACTAACATTTAATGATACTAAAGGCTTAATTCATGGCTATATAAAAGTCGGCAAATATGGCGAGAGTAGTGAAATAAAGGACATCAAACTAAAAACCACTCAGTATACGACTAAAGTCGATGACGTCACTTTAAGAGAACGCTATGTTCTTATTTATCTACCTGATTCTTTAGAAGAAGGCATTATAGCTTTCCATTCTTCAGATAACGTTAGCGCTAAAGGAACGATATCAGATGCCTTAGTCGAGTACTTTAAGAAAAAATATCAACTTGAAGCGAGAATAAATCCTCTTTGCCATAAGAAAATCCCGCAGTACATTCTTGACTCTGAAGTAAAACAAATCAGAGCTCTTGGATATGAAGCTCCAAGCGATATAGCTGACTCCTTTGGTACCAATAAAACCAATGTTAAAACTGATTTAGTCATAAAATATAACCAAGGATATATGGGGAGTTTTAGAGACTTACAAAGTAAAAAAATATCTAATGTAATTGAAGTTATTGAAGATAAATGTGAAGAAATAAAGGTTACTCTACAATTAGGTAACAGAACCGTTGTTTTCAAATATGACACTATTATCAAAAAGGGAATTTCTATTGAATTGGATGATAGTACACTCAAAATTAATGCTTCTACTGGTATCCCTGAATTAAAAGCACTTCATGGCGTGGCACACTCATTGACTAATGATATACTGTTAGAGATCCATAACGGAAACAAAGGGGTTTGCATATGAACAAAATAAATATATGGCAGGTACTCCTAAAACATTACAGAACCATGACGGATCAAAGAGGAGTGACATTACGGCAAGATATATTTATTCACTTTTTCCTACCAGGGATAATATCCGTTTTCATTTGTATACTTTATGGGACAATGAAGCCATCAATTGCAGCAGTTTTTGTAAATTTTGGAGCTATCACGACAGCCTTGCTCATGAGTGCCGTTATCATGATATATGACCAAAAGCAAAAAACCATTTTTAAAATATCGGACATTATAGAAAACAAAAAACCAACAACTAACCTACCAGCGTTGGAGACTAATAAAAAAGTATATGAGCAATTATGCCATAATGTAGCATACGCAATATTAACATCTGTGATATTAGTTATCGCATCTGTTATCATTTCTTTTTTCCCTGAGAAAAAAGAAACCCTCGCGTTACTATATTTCTCAATTCCCGCCTTCATGCTCAGTTTCATAGCTTACGCGGCTTTTTTCATTACCGTGATAACTTTTTTAATGGTTATAAAACGATTCAGCTTTATACTTGATAACTAAATATTTATCGTTTCAGAATCATTAACCTACTAAATCAGTAGGTCACAATCATTGAGTGAAGCAACTGTAGCATAGAGGACGTGCGCAAATGTCAGTATGTCCGTTTTTGGCACAGAACCGACATCTAGATGATATACAGCTAAGTGCAGTTATAGTACCAGCTCAGATTAGAGCTGGTACACATGTTACCCAACTAGCGATATCCCTCTAATCCCGCCTTCAATAATACTCCCCCTATCTGCCTCCTCAATAAAATCAGCCCACCATTGCATCATAGGGCGTCTTTGCTCTAGATAATCACTACGGTTATAGGCACGTCTAACTTCATTTTTATCTACGTGGGCTAGGGCGGCTTCAATCACATCGGGTGGAAAGCCTTGCTCATTGAGTGCTGTGCTGGCAATTGAGCGTAGGCCGTGAGAAACCAATACACCACCGAATCCGGCACGTTTTAATGCCGCATTGACGGTTTGGCTATTCATTGGCTGGGTGGGCTTAATACGGCTAGGAAAGATAAACTCACGATTACCATTTAATGGTTTCATTAGTTCTAAAATAGCTAAAGCAGCGTCAGATAACGGAACTGTATGTTCGCGGTTCATCTTCATTCTAGCAGCGGGTATCTTCCATTCCTTGGTTTCAAAGTTGATTTCATCCCAACGGGCTTCAGCGGCTTCGACAGGGCGGGATATCGTGAGGAGCTGCCACATAAACAAGCATCGGGTAGATAGGCTAATACTAGCGGTTCGCATTGTCTGCATGAGCTTTGGTAGCTGATCAGGGGGAATACTTGGCATATTCTTTTTCTTGGGCTTTTCAAAAGCTTTGCCAATATTGATACTAGGTACAGCATCAATTAAGCCAGTATTTTGAGCATAGATCATCACTTCGTTGATACGCTGACATAGGCGACGAACCGTTTCTAGCGCACCTCTAGCTTGAACCGGTTGTATTGCTTGGACCAATATATGCGCTTTGATATCGGTTACGCTGATATCGCCAATAGCGGGAAATACATCTCGTTCAAGTGAACGCCAGATATCATTACCATAATCTTCGGTTACAGTGGACTTCTTCACTTCCCACCAACGTTCAGCGACAAGTTGAAAGGTATTGGCCTTAGCTTCTAAGGTGTTACGGACTTGCTCTTTATGGTGATCTTGTGGGTCTATCTGCTTAGCGAGTAGTGTTCTTGCTTCAAGGCGGTAACTCCGTGCATCAGCAAGACTGACGGCAGGGTAAGAACCAAGGCTCTTTTTAGCTCGTTTCTTAGTGAGAGGGCGAATGTAGCGAAATGACCACAACTTGCTGCCATTGGATTTAACCAATAGCTCTAGCCCATCGCCATCATAGAGAACATAATCACTCTGTTTTGGCTTTGCTGCATCGATCTCTTTTGCGGATAAGGGTTTGGTTTGTCTTGCCATTTTTGATGTTCCATTGTTTTTAGGCACCTCAAAAACTATAAAGGTTAACGAGGTGCCTATCAAGGTGCCTAAGATGATTGGATTTAATTAGGTGACATCAGACTGCGCAGGACATAAAAAAGCCCGCAACTCATTGAGTTAGCGGGCTTTTCAGTCTTCTTTGGACGTCCTTAGAAGATAATTTGGTGGAGCTGGCGGGAGTTGAACCCGCGTCCGAAATTTCTACATCCTCGGTACTACATGCTTAGTCTAGTCTTTAATTTCATTTGCCAGCTGCGGACAGACACGCCACCAACAAACTATCCTGATTAAGTTTAACGCTTCAACCCCAGGCAAGGTATCCACGCGATCTCTTTTGGGTTTGACTTCTCTTGATCCCCGTCCTAAGAGCGGAGGCTAGGGAGAGAAGGCTCTAAGCAGGTTATTAAGCTGCTAGTGCGTAGTTTTCGTCGTTTGCGACTATTTTTTTGCGGCTTTTTACGAGGCCAACCGCCCCTCGGCATGCACCTTGGGTTTCGCAAATCCCGTCGAATCCAGAATCAGCCCCAAGTTGTGAGTGCAGTATAACAGAAAATAACTCTATAAAGCTAGGACTTAGCGATTAGAATGTTTCATTATACGTGCTTTATCTAATTGCCACTCTCTATCTTTGATATCAGAACGCTTGTCGTGGGCTTTTTTACCTTTGGCGACGCCAATTTTTACTTTGCACCACGCGTTTTTCCAATATAAGGAAAGAGCGATGACAGTATAGCCTTCGCGGTTAACTTTACCGTAAAGGGTATCTAATTCACGTTGATTAAGAAGTAGTTTTCTACTGCGGGTTGGGTCGCAGACAACATGGGATGATGCGACTGTCAGTGGTGTAAAGTTGGCACCAAACAGATAGGCTTCACCATCGCGCAGTAAAACGTAGCTATCGCCAATGTTGGCTTTGCCCGCACGTAATGATTTAACTTCCCAACCCTGTAGGGATAAACCCGCCTCGAACTCCTCTTCGATAGAATATTCGTGGCGAGCACGTTTGTTCATAGCAATTGTTGCTGAACCGGGTTTATATGGTTTTTTCTTTGTCATAGTTCATTCATTATACGTTAAGATGCGTTGAATGAAATCGTTCAACACTGATATTTTTGCGATTGTGCATTTCTTGCCCTGCACGGGTTTTGTTTTTTGAGTAACCCATCAATGGTGCTATTATATGCGCAGTTTTTGGGGATAGGAATTGATATGCCACAGATTAGTCGCTCTGCGTTAGTCCCTTTTAGCGCAGAACAAATGTATAAACTTGTGAATGATGTGATTTCATATCCAAGTTTTTTACCAGGATGCGTTGGAAGCCGAATCATTAGCCAAAATTCAGAAGAAATGACGGCATCAGTTGAGGTTTCAAAGGCGGGAATTAGCAAAACCTTCATTACTAAAAATGCGCTGGAAGATAATAAACGTATCCAAATGCAGTTAGTTGAAGGTCCTTTTAGAACTCTATCTGGGGGATGGCAGTTTATTCCTTTGAGTGCTGACGCCTGTAAAATTGAGTTTCATCTTGATTTTGAATTTACGAATAAGCTGATTGAGTTGGCATTCGGTAAAATATTCAAAGAGCTGGCCAACAATATGGTTCAAGCATTTACATCTCGTGCTAAGGTCGTTTACCGTGTCTGACATCAATATTGAAGTGACTTACGCATTACCTGAAAAGCAATTTTTGCTTCCTGTAAAAGTTGCAGAAGGAACCACGATTGAAGATGCAATTATTGCATCGGGTATTTTAACGTTGCGTTCAGATATCGATTTAAAGAAAAATAAAGTGGGCATTTATAGTCGGCCTGCGAAATTGGGTGATGTCGTTCAAGAAGGGGATAGAATCGAAATTTATCGCCCATTGATTGCCGACCCGAAAGAGTTACGCCGCAAGCGAGCTGAAAAATCGAAAGAGAATAATAAATAAGATATTGCGTAGTGAACGTATCTATATGATATGAAGCCGAGTGAAAGCTCGGTTTTTTTGTTTCAAATATATAGGTTTTTTCTTTGCGGGTGCGATGGATGCGTCGATTGATAGGCTAGAACGTAGAGGAGTATTGGCGAGAAGCTATAAAGGGATAAATAAAAGCACTAAAGTAACTACCTGTTTGTTATCCCATCATATAATTGGGCAGGTAGTTACTTATATACTCAAGTTATACACGCTCAAGCATTACGCTATATAGGGTGTTATTCCGCTGCTTTTGGTTCTGATGCTTTAACTTCACCAGCTTCCATGGCTTGTTGTGCTTCAAGGTTTTTTTCGTTTTTGATATCTGTCAGGATACCGTTGCGATCAAACGTCAGCGTCAATGTTTCTTGCTTCACTGGGTCATGCCCCAGCTCTTGGCGGAAAACATAAAACCAAGTCTGAGAACCAAACGGGTCAGTCATCATTGGCGTGCCTAAAGCATAAGCAACCTGTTGCTGTGTCATTCCTTTTTTAATCTTCGCAACATCTTTCGCCGTTAGGTAGTTACCTTGGTTAATATCCGGATGATAGACAAGACGTTCCATCATTGAACAGCCCGTGGACATTAATGCGAATGATAGTGCTGCAGCAGTTAACAATTTATAACGCATGGATATCTCATTCCTTTTGGAGTCAGAACATCAATGATAATCGACATTGATACAATTTAAAACCTTCCAGATCGACTCTAAGACAACAGGAGATAAAAAAAGTTGTCGAAATTTAAGCTGCGAGCAACTCTTTTGCATTAGCCAATGTATTTTTTGTTACCTCTGAACCAGCGAGTAACCGTGCAAGTTCTTGTAATCTAGATTTTTTATCCAGTAACTGCATATGAGTCTCGGTTTCCACACCGTTCGTTTCTTTACTAACATAAAAATGGTGATGACCGCAGCCTGCAACTTGAGGCAAGTGAGTTACACACATAACTTGGGTGGACTCACCAAGTTCACGGAGTAATTTCCCGACGATAGCGGCGGTTGGACCACTGATCCCCACGTCCACTTCATCAAAAATTAAAGCTGGAGTATCCATTTTTTTCGCGGTGATCACTTGAATGGCTAAAGCGATGCGAGATAACTCACCACCTGATGCGACTTTCGCTAATGCTTGATGTGGCTGTCCTGGGTTAGTGGTGACATTGAATTCGACTTTGCAGGCACCATCAATTTGTAAATGTTCAGGAACAAATTTTACATCAATCGTGAAGAGGCCATGAGGCATTGAAAGTTGGTGCATACTGCTGGTAATTAGCTGGCTGAGCTCTTGTGCATAATGCAGACGTACATGATGTAAACGTTCTGCACATTCTAACGCTTTTTGGTGGTCAGCAATGACCTGCGCATTTAAAGCTTCACAATCTTCATTTTGGTTAGCTATCTGATTTTGTTCTTCAACTAATTGTTGAAAAAGTTCAGGTAGGGCTTCAGGTGTGACGTGATGCTTACGTGCCAAACTAATTTGTTTGGAAATTCGCTGCTCTAATTCGAATAAACGATTTGGGTCTAATTCATATTGATCGCAGTAATGTTTAATTTCATCACTGACTTCACTAACTTGGATGGCCGCTTCTTCCAGCATATCCAATAACCCTGAAAATTTAGGGTTCAAAGTGACTAAATCTGAAAGCTCATTTTTTGCCATATTGAGAAGGCTGATAACGTTTGCATCGTCACTTTCTGTCAGAATTTGTGCTGTTGTTTGCCCAATAGTTAAAAATTGCCCGTGATTAGCAAGTTGTTTATATTCTTGATCAATTTCCTCAAACTCCCCTTGAACGGGTAGGAACTCATTTAACTCTTTTAAATGATAATCCAGCAATTGCTGGCGAGATTCACGCTCTTGCATTTGTTTTTGAAAAACAGCTAATTGCTGACAGGACTCATGCCACTTTTGCCACGTTTGCTTCATTTGAGCGAGTAATTCTTGCTGATTGGCATAGGCATCAAGTAGGGATTGTTGATGGTTATTATCCAATAATAGCTGGTGAGCATGTTGACCATGAATTTGGATCAGTAATGCGCCAAGTTCACGTAATTGTGATAGGGGAACGGAGACACCGTTAATAAAGCCTCGAGAGCGCCCATCGGTTGCGATGGTGCGGCGCAGTAAGCATTCATTTTGATTATCAAGTTGATGCTCAATGAGCCAATTTGCTGCCATTTGAGCATCAGACAGTGAAAAGCGAGCACATAAGTCGGCACGTTGAGCACCAGGGCGAACCATGTTGGCTTCACCTCGGTTACCTAAACATAAACCAAGAGCATCGATAGCAATGGATTTACCCGCACCGGTTTCACCTGTAATTGTCGTCATACCGCTACGAAAATCGATTTCTAACTCACGAACGATAGCAAAATTATTGATGGTTAGTTGGGTTAGCATCTGCGCTCTCCTGTTTAAATACACACCTGTGTTTTCGTACAGTTTAACCTGTTTTTTTATACAGTAAAGAGGCAGTGCAAAAAATTTAAAAAGTTTTTTTAGACCAACCGAGTTTTGAACTTAATGTATTGAAATAATTGTAATCTTTTGGGTGAACTAAATTCAGACTCTTCGAGCTGCGCTTTATAATCACCTCTTCGCCATCCTGTATAGGTAGCATAATTTGACTGTCACAACTGACTTCATAATCAATATTGGTTCGTAAAAATTTTAAGCGGATACTGCTGTCGCTGCTGATAACTAATGGGCGAGACGATAGGGTGTGTGGGAACATCGGCACGAGTACAATAGCGTCTAGATTTGGTGTAAGGATAGGTCCCCCAGCGGATAAAGAGTAGGCTGTTGAGCCTGTCGGGGTCGCAATAATTAAGCCGTCTGAGCGTTGTGAAAACGCAAATTTTTCATCAATGTAAACTTCAAACTCAATCATATGAGCGACTTTACCTGGGTGCAGAACCACTTCGTTGATGGCGCTACTTTTACGGGCTTTTTGATTTGCCTTGATTACTTGAGCTTCTAATAAAAAGCGCTGCTCTTCATGATATTCCCCATCAAGAACACAGGACAGTTGTTGAAGGGCATTGTCGGGGTCTAGGTCGGTTAAAAAACCCAAGTTACCGCGGTTTACGCCAATAACTTTATTGTTATAGCGGGATAAAATTCGCGCGGCCCCAAGCATGTTGCCATCGCCGCCAACCACAACGACTAAATCGGCTTGTTGACCGATTTCTGTTAAAGTTCCTGTATTGGCATCTTTTAATTTCAAATCCTTAGCCACTTGTTTATCAATTATTGCGTGGTAATTTTTTGAAATCAGCCAATGATAGATAAGTTCATGGGTCGCCAGTGCTTCAGGGTGCCTTGGGTGTCCGACAATACCGATAGTTTTAAATTGTGAAGATGGTGTCATCTTAGCCTTTTGCATACTTTTTTAACTCCTCGTTGTATGACTTCCCTTGAATCCCTGTATTAGATCCCCATAATACTCCCATAGATAGAATTATTGCTAAATACGCGGAGATATTCATGAGTAGTAAAGAACAAAACATGCATGATGAGCAAGCTTCTGAGCAAAATGAAACACAAAAAGTTCAAGCAGAGCAAGAAGTTGATACTCAACAAGCTGATTTACAAGCCGAAGAACAAGCGTTAGCAGCGCGTATTGCTGAGCTTGAACAGCAACTTGAAGCTTCCCGTAAAACTGAACGCGAAGCGATGTTACGTGCTCACGCTGAAATCGAAAACATTCGTCGTCGTACAGAACAAGATATTGAAAAAGCCCACAAGTTTGCGCTTGAGAAGTTTTCCAATGAATTGTTGCCTGTTATTGATAACTTAGAGCGTGCAATTGAGGCAGCTGATCGTGACAACGAAGAGTCCAAAGCGATGCTAGAAGGCCTAGATCTTACGTTGAAAACGTTCTTAGATGCCGTTTCTAAGTTTGGTATTGAGCCTGTTGATGCGGCAAATGTGCCATTCAACCCGGAAGTTCACCAAGCAATGACCATGATTGAATCCCCAGATCATAGTGCAGGTCAAGTGATTAACGTGATGCAAAAGGGTTATACCTTGAATAACCGTCTGTTGCGCCCTGCAATGGTCATTGTTTCTAAATAAGTTTAGAGCATAAATAGTTTTAGGGTATATAACGAGAATGGGATGCTGAGCATCCCATTTTTCTATTGCGAACTTCTACGAACTTTATCACCAATGCATTTTATCGCTATAGAATGCATCTATTCAGGAATAACCGGATACCAATCAATAGGTGCGCGGTCTTGCTGTTCAAGCAATTGATTAGCTTTCGAGAAATGACCACATCCTAAGAAGCCTCGATGCGCAGAAAGTGGTGATGGGTGAGGTGCTTTAAGCACATGGTGGCGTTTAGTATCGATAATGCGACCTTTCTTCTGTGCATGAGAGCCCCATAAAAGAAAAATCACGCCCTCAGTATGGTCATTAATCGCCTGAATCACTTTATCTGTAAACGTTTCCCAGCCTAGATGTGCATGTGAGTGCGCATTGCCTTGTTCTACAGTTAATACTGTATTGAGGAGTAAAACCCCTTGTTGCGCCCAGCTAAGCAAGTACCCATGTCCCGGGCGGACGAACCCAGGAATATCTTTTTCAAGCTCTTTATACATATTGACGAGTGAAGGCGGTGCTTTAATTCCCGGACGTACAGAAAAGGATAATCCGTGTGCTTGTCCTGGTCCATGATAAGGGTCTTGCCCCAAGATCACGACTTTGATGTCCGCTAATTCGGTATAGCGAAACGCATTGAAAACATCTTCTTGTGGTGGGTAGATTACTTTTCCACTTTCTCTTTCTTTTGCGACAAACGCGAGAGTCTCTTTGAAATAGGTTTGTGATTTTTCCGCACCAATTACGTCGTGCCAAGTCATCGTATTTGACATGAATGATCCCATAGTGATGTATTTTATAGTTCGTAGCTTACTGGTTCATGACGCATAGATAAAGTGTTGTTCCGCGCTAACTCCCTAAAAGCAATTCAAATTAATTTGAAAATTTACAAAAAATAATTAAAAAGTCTAAATATGAATATTGATTTAAATCATAAAGATGCACCGCTCTGGTTAATTACCATACGAAACATTTGATAAATATCAAAGAATCCGGGGGTTCTAGCTGGTATATATTAGATAAACAGGTTGGTTAGACCAATTATCCAATCAACAGCGATTAAAAACAGTTAGCAAAGATTGATCAAAATCTGATTCGAACGTGGAGGTCGAGATGATTACTGGTATTCAAATTACTAAAAGTGACAATGCAGCACTGCTGAACTCTTTCTGGTTAATCGATAGCGAGACAAATGAAGCTCGTTGCGTGTGTGCGAAAGCAGATTATAGCGAAGGTCAGGTTGTTCCTAAAGATGAATTGGGAGCTTTTGAGAGCCGCGAAGTTCCTTTGGAAATGAAACCAACTGTTCGCGTAGAAGGTGGCCAGCACTTAAATGTTAACGTATTAAGCCGTGAAACATTAGAAGATGCAGTTAAAAACCCAGAGAAATATCCGCAATTAACTATCCGTGTTTCTGGTTATGCAGTGCGTTTTAATTCATTAACACCTGAACAACAGCGTGACGTTATTACTCGTACTTTCACTGAAAGCCTGTAATAAACATTAAGGGGTCAATAGATCTCTTATCTTAATAAATTCTAAAAGCCATTGTTCTCAATGGCTTTTTTATTTGCCCCTAACAAAGTTGATTATTTCCCCCCTTGGTTATTTATATTTCAATATTCTTCCAGCATACAGCATTTGTTAGGGAGAATTTATGCCATTCAGTACAGCAATACAGCAGACAGTAAGTAAGGACGAACTTTCTTTTGTTGAAGAAGGTTTAAATTTATATCAACAAAATACATTTTCGGATTCATTATGTAGCCCTCGTGATAAATGGTCTAAAAATGTTACGAGAGAGGAGTTTCTAGGAAGAGATGCACAGAATAAAGATTATCTTTTAGCGTTACTATCACAAGGTGCTTATCATAGTAATTGGCGTGATATTCAAGGAGTAGAAAAACTCAGCACGTCAAAAATTAATGAATTAGGCATAGATGCAGAACTTTTAAATAATGAATTTACAGGTTTTCAATCGAATATTTGTTGTTTTAATGGTCTGTATATTATTTGCTTTGCGGGAACGAATGATATTGTCGATTTTTATGCCAATATTCGGCAAGGGCTAGGATATTACGAACCTCAATTCTTTCAGGCGGTAGGGTTAACTAATATTCTATATCGAGCCGTGAAAGGTAATATTATCTGTACAGGGCACTCTCTAGGGGGCGGTCTTGCATCAATAGCCGCATTGGCGAGTCAATCACCTTGTATTTCATTTAGTCCTTCAGGGCTTGCACAAAATACAGTACATAAAATTGGAATGGATTATAACATTGCTAAGCAACAAGCAGATGAAGGTTTGATACGCTTTTATACTGTTCAATATGATTGGCTTGATGCACTTCAAAACACGTTACCAATCCCTTCTGCGTTGGGAAACCGTATCAAAATGGCTTACAGCGAACATAATTCTTGGAAAGACTGGTTACCACACCGTTTGTTGACCAGGAGCTTTATTGCACATTCAATGGTCAAGATTATTAGGATGATGTGCAAACATAAACCATGGAATAATTGGAATGCGATTACAGGTGAATTTGATAAAACAGCGGATTCTATGTTGAATGAATTTCCTAACGTAGAGCAAAAAAAAAGTTTTAATTGGCAAGAAAGTTGTAAAAATTCAATTAAGAAAGAAAATATTAGTGAATTTAAAGTGCTACTTTCAATGAAAAATAAGCACTGCGATATTGATAAACTGGCAATGCAATCTGTTCGTGCAGGTAATAGCCAATTTATAAAAGTATTATTGGAATCTCCATACGGGCAGGGAATTAAAAAAATGCAGCTAGCTCAGCAAAAAACAGTTTTACATTTAGCAGCTCAAAGCGGGAGAGTGGCTCAATCAGAAATTTTGCTGAGTAATGGTTTAATGGTCAACGTGAGAGATAATTTGGGAAATACCCCGTTGCATGACGCTTTAAATAGCCACTCTTTAGATGTTGCTGAATTATTATTATCAAATGGCGCAGATTGGCGAATGGAAAATAATCAGGGTTATAACTGCCGAGATATTTTAGATAATCATATGATAAAAGCAGAAGCGTTAACCAATGAAAGTCGGGTTATGAGAGAGAAGGTCTATAAGTTAATGAACTTAAGTTAATAAATGAAAAACGGGCCGAAGCCCGCTTTTGTCAGTATCACTCGATTGAGTTTTACTTGGTTTTATTGCTATCTGCAGTTGCAGATGGCGTAGTTGTAGAGGATGTAGCTGGAGTGCGACGTTTACCGATATTTTTCTTATCGCGATGGCGTACTTTTTCTTTTTTCTTGCTTTGCTCTTCTTTTTTCTTCTCTTTACGCTTAGCCAGCACTTTCTTAGAGGGTTTTGGCTTATTCAGCATTGCTTCAGAAGGCGCTTTGGTTGTTGGGCGTAATGAATCTACCACTCGCATCTTAATTGGGTCTTCGATGTAGCGAGTGATTTTACCCAGTAGAGGGAAATCGTGTGCTTCAACTAAAGACAGAGCAGTTCCTTTGCGTCCAGCACGACCGGTACGACCGATACGGTGCAAATAGACATCCGCGGTGCGCGGTAAGTCAAAGTTAAAAACATGGCTGACGTTTTCAATGTCTAATCCACGAGAAGCCACGTCTGTTGCAACGAGGACTTTAACTTGTCCAGTCACTAAGCGGCGAACAGCTTCGTTACGCTTCGCTTGCACCATTTCACCTTCGATATAGCAAGGTTCAATCCCTGCCTCACGCAGCCATTGGACAACTTCACGCACGCGTTCACGCTTACGCACAAAGACTATCGATTTGGTGACGTCTTCTTGCTTGATAAGGTGACACAGCAGCGCAGTTTTATGCTCTAACGTGTCAGCGCGATAGTAAAATTGTTGGATTTTCTTGCGTTCACGGCGTGAAGGATCTGCTTCAATTTCGATAGGATCTTCGAGTAGACGCTCAGCAAAATCACGAATTGCTTCACCTTCAAGAGTGGCAGAGAACAACATGGTTTGCTTGCGCCAGCGGGTTTCGCCTGCGATAGTTTCTATATCGTGCGCAAAGCCCATATCCAGCATACGGTCAGCTTCATCGAGGATCAAAATTTCTACGGCGCGGCAATCGAAGTTTTCTTCTTTAATGTATTGCAGCAAACGTCCGGTGGTTGCTACGACGATATCTTGGTTTTCGCTGAAAACCTCAGCGTGGTTCATATACGCAACGCCGCCTGTAATGGTGGCAACGTCTAAATGATTATGTGCACACAACTCTTTAGCTTGATCAGCGACTTGCATAGCGAGTTCGCGAGTTGGTGTTAAAATCAGAACGCGAGGCGGACCTGATTTTTTTCTTGGGAAATCAAGTAAATGTTGAATGGCTGGCAATAAGAACGCCGCAGTTTTACCTGTTCCGGTTGGGGCTGAACCTAAAACGTCGCGTCCATCCATTGCAGGAGGGATAGCCGCTTCTTGGATGGCCGTCGGGCGCTCGTAACCTTTATTGGTCAGCGCGGTGATCAGGCTCTCATCAAGCTCAAGTTCAGAAAAAGTGGATGCAGTCATGATATACCTCTATTTGGGGCGCTGATTATAAACAGGTTAGCAAAATTGTTCACCACAAAAATCAGCTTTGTGCAGAGTTTACCTGTTTTTGTCGGCGGGGGGTATACAAGGAAGTGGCTTACTGATAATGCTCCCTCTTACCAAACTCTGTCGTATGGTTGGTAAGAGGGATAAAGTGGAATTAGCTGAGCATGTTAATTAACCAAGTGTGGTAAGGAATTCCCACGAGGTCGATAAGTACAGCACCGCTTAATGGCACAATCATAAACGCTTTCATAGAAACTTGTTTGTAGCGCTCACAGACTGATGACATGTTTGCCATTGCGTTCGGTGTCGCCCCTAAACCATGTCCCATCATGCCTGAACACATTACTGCAGCATCGTAGTTTTTGCCTAACAGCCTGAAGACGACGAAAACAACGAACAGGATGATGGCAATAGTTTGCGCCAGTAAGATGATGAATAATGGCAGGGCGATGACTTTCAATTCCCAAATCTTAAGCGACATCATCGCCATGGTTAAGAATAAGCCCAGTGAAACATCTGAAATTAGGTTGATGGATTTTTGGTTAATACGAACAATTTCAACTTGGTCGTTAATGTTACGCACAATAATCGCGATAATCATTGCACCGACATAGCTTGGTAAAGAGAATCCCGTGGCTTTAGTAAATTGCGCAGAAGCAAATTGACCGACAACCATTACACCTAAAATAAGCGCTAACATTTTTAAGAATGCATGGGCATCGATAGAATCGATTTTGCCAGCCAATTTCTCTTCAACTTTCACGCTTTCAATGTGTTCTTCGGTTTGAATAGTGACTTTGTGTTTTTTAATTAAATAGCTCGCGATAGGGCCACCTAATAAGCTTCCTGAAATCAGACCAAACGTTGCTGCTGCAATAGCCGCAACAGTTGCAGACTGTACGCCAAGACCTTCAGCCATACCACCAAAGGCAGCCGCACCACCGTGTCCACCTGTTAAGGAAACACCGCCAGCCATGATCCCGATAACCGGGTCGATACCTAATAAATGCGCCAGACCAGCACCAAAGGTGTCTTGGAAAATAACCAATGTCCAGCAAATTAATAGGTAAGTAATGAGTAAGCGTCCACCGCTTTTTAATACGCGGAAGCTGCCATCAATACCAACAGTTGTAAAGAATGCCACCATTAAGAATGACTGTAAGCTGGTATCGAAAGTAATTTCAGCTAAATCGAAAGACTTTAATCCCCAAATAAGCAAGCTGACTAAAAAACCACCAATGACCGGTGAAGGAATACAGAAACGTTGCAGCCATTCAATGCGTTTTTTGAGGTGAACACCCATCAGTAGGCAAACTACAGTCAGGAAGAGGGTGGTGAGTGTGTCGATTTGGAATGTCATATTTTTCCCTTTATTTATACCTTGTCTTTTTTATACTTTGTCTTTCGTGCTACAGCGTTGTTGGCCGCGTTCGGCTACCCTAGTCACATACTTATGTATGCTCCTCGGGATATCCTCTCTAGCCGCCTAGCTGTAACTCGAAATCCAAGGGTATAAATGTCTTTATAATGAAAGAGATAAATACGCCTAATTTTCAAGTTACAGTGTTGTGGGCTATTTTGAACCTCAGTGCTGTTTATTTTTAACTAGTTGCTTAGTTGACTAAGCTTTTATTTATATTTTGAAAGACAAGGTAAAGTTGTTTATCAGTCGTTTTATTGTGTTTGTTGTTTTTAGAATAAATATTGGTAAACCAAGTAAGCTGCTAGTTTTGATGTGTGGTTATCAATATCAAATTCAGGATTGCACTCAGCGATATCAAACAGTGCAATCTTGCCGCTAGATTTGATGACACTAAATAATTCATCAAATGTTTCAGTAGAAATCCCTCGAGCGGCTGGCGCGCTGACTCCCGGTGCGATACCTGCAGAGAACACATCCAAATCCACAGTGACATACAGGTAATCCACTGAATTTATAAATTGTTTAATCTGTTCAATTGCTTGGGGTAATAAGCTTGCGGTTAAAGCTTTATCGCGAATATAGTGGCAACCTAAGCGATCCGCTGTATCAAATAACACCTTGGTATTACCGTGATCTGCGATGCCTAAACATAGGTAATTGAAAGGGCGCTGGTGCTTAGCGCACAGTTGTGACGATTGTAAAAATGGCGTACCAGATGTGGCTTCTGGGGCTTCGCGTAAATCAAAGTGCGCATCAAAATTGATGATCCCAATGGTTTTTTCTGGTTGATGTTTTTGAACAAAATCGAAAACACCTTGGAAGCTCGCAAAGCCAACTTCGTGCCCACCGCCTAAAACAATGGGTTTTTGGCGCAGTTCTAACACTGAGATTATCTCATCGGATAGGCGGCGTTGAGCCGCTTCCAGATCACCATCATCACAACTTACTGTTCCCACATCACGAATAGCCAGTGGCTGGTGGATAGGCAGGCCAGCAAGTTGACGACGGATAGTATCAGGACCAGATTTAGCGCCTTGGCGGCCTTTATTGCGGCGAACACCTTCGTCCGAAGCGAAGCCGATAATGGCAAACTCCGCAGGTGAATGTTGGTTGATGACTTGGTGAATGCGTAAATGTTCCTGTGTTTCACCATCAGTACGACCCTGCCATTGAAAAGGTTGTGTCATAGTTACTCCAAGTTAATCAGTTTTGTTATATTTTGGGCCGTTTGGCATGTGGCTTTAATCAGCTCATCGACACGGTTGACGGCACGAAATTCGGGTGCCATGACAGAGACGACAGCTAAAATATCATTGCCTTTAAAAACAGGTGCCGATGCGCCAAAAACACCAGCATCAATTTCACCAACAGAAATGCCATAGCCCTGTTGACGGATTTGGATCAGATCCTGTTTTAATTTCTGTAAATAGTTATCTTTGTGTAGCTGCTTGGCGTGAGTTTCGAAGACCAATTCTTGGTATTGTTCATCACGGTAAGCTAAGAGGGTTTTTGCACTAGCGCCGCGGATCACGGTATTGCCATGTCCCACAATAAAAGAGCAGCGTACGGCTTGTTCACTATCAATTTTATCGACACAGATGGTTTCCCGTAGGTTGGCGGTGATAATTGCCGCAGTTTCTTGGGTCTTTTTCGCTAATGCATGAAGCTCTGATTTTGACGAGGTCATCAACAAACTGTGGTGATAGTATTTTTCTTGAGTTTTGATACTCTGCGCACCAACGGTATAAGTGCCATATTGCTTAGAGTAAGTTATAAATTCCCAGTTTATGAGAATAGTTAAAAGCCGATAAACCGTTGAGAGAGGAATATCTAACTCTTTGGAAATGGTTTGCGGTGTGATTGGAGACGCGCAAGTCGTGACAAACGATAAGATATCTAGTGTTCTATTAATACTGTTCATGGCATCTCCTTTTTCTCGAACTTAGCAGTAAAAAAAATCACTAACAAATCACATTCTCATTATGCGAGAATAATATTATTAGAATTAGATTAAATTTGCAGATTTGTGGGTTGAAATTGAGAATATTCACGTAAATCCTATTTAAACCAGAGTGGCAGTATGAGCGAACAAAAAAAGAGTTATCGAAAAGGCGGGTTTACCTTCAAGCAATTTTTTGTTGCTCATGATCGTTGCGCGATGAAGGTCGGTACTGACGGGGTATTACTCGGTGCGTGGGCGCCTCTTAATGCAACAAAATATGCGCTGGACATAGGCAGTGGGAGCGGATTAATAGCCTTAATGCTAGCTCAGCGTAGTGAGCAAGTGCAGGTTGATGCGGTTGAACTTGATGACGCTGCGGCGTTACAAGCACAGGAAAATTTTGATGAATCTCCATGGTCTGAACGGCTGCGAGTGTTCCATCAGGACATTATTACGTTTAGCGAACAGCCTAACCATCAGTATGAATTAATCGTGAGTAATCCTCCTTATTTTGAGCCCGCGGTAGCGTGTCGGGATGAAAAACGCGATCAAGCTCGCTATACCGGAACACTTACTCACCAAGTATTACTAGATAGCGCGAAACGATGCTTGGCACCAGACGGGATTTTTTGTTTGGTATTGCCTTATGATGTAGGGCAGAAAGTCGAAGCGATGGCAATGGCGAGTGGTTGGTATTTAGCCTATCGCGCGCAAGTTCAGGATAAAGCCCATACACCATATCATCGGATGCTATTAGGGTTGGCGATTAAGATGATGGAACCGGTTATTTCGTCTTTAACATTGAAACAACCAGATGATAGCTATACGGATGAGTTTATCTCGTTGATCCAGCCATTTTATCTTAAGTATTAAAAGCCTATCTGCGGCTAATGCACAGATAGGCGGTGAATATTAGCGGGTTAAAACGGTTGGACCAGAATCGGGTAAAAGTTCAGGGTAGTCTAAGGTATAGTGCAAACCGCGACTCTCTTTACGTTCTAAGGCGCAGCGCACCATTAGTTCTGCAACTTGGACTAAGTTGCGTAGTTCCAGTAAGTTATTGGAGATGCGGAAATTAGCATAGTAATCATTAATTTCTTGTTGAAGTAAATGAATACGACGCAAAGCGCGTTCAAGGCGTTTTGTGGTTCTTACTATCCCCATGTAATCCCACATAAATAAGCGTAACTCATGCCAGTTATGCTGGATGACAACTTGTTCGTCAGAGTTATGGACTCGGCTTTCATCCCATTCAGGGAGTTCAGAAACCTCAGGGATCTGGTTGATCGTTTTGATGATATTTTCTGCGGCAGCCCACCCATAAACTAGACATTCAAGTAATGAGTTGGACGCCATGCGATTGGCACCATGTAGCCCGGTATAACTCACTTCACCAATAGCATAAAGATTCGGCACATCTGTCATGCCTGTCGGGTCAACAACAACGCCGCCGCAGGTATAGTGTGCTGCGGGAACTATCGGGATCGGCTCTTGGGTTAAATCTAAACCTAAGGTGAGTAATTTGGCATAAATGGTGGGGAAGTGGTGCTGAATAAACTCAGGGGATTTGTGGCTGATGTCCAGATACATGCAGTCTGCCCCGAGGCGTTTCATTTCATGGTCGATAGCTCTGGCGACAATATCCCGCGGTGCTAATTCACAACGCGCGTCATAATCTGGCATGAATCGGCTACCATCAGGGCGTTTTAAGTGAGCGCCTTCACCTCGTAAAGCTTCGGTGAGTAGGAAATTACGTGCTTGAGGGTGGAATAAACAGGTTGGATGAAACTGGTTAAATTCCAAATTAGCTACGCGGCAGCCTGCCCGCCATGCCATGGCAATACCATCACCGGATGAGATATCAGGGTTGGTGGTGTATTGATAAACCTTCGCAGCGCCACCTGTGGCTAAGACGATAGTTTTTGCTCGTATAGTTTCGACTTGCTCTTTTTGGCGATTCCAAACATAGGCACCGACAATACGGGAGCGGGTATTTTGTTGGGTTTTATCTTCGAGGATCAGATCAACCGCATTGTAGCGTTCTTTGATCTGGATATTCGGGTGTTCGAAAGCAAGATTAACAAGGGTGGTTTCAACCTCTTTTCCGGTGGCATCTGCATGATGCAAAATACGGCGATGACTGTGTCCGCCTTCTCGGGTGAGGTGATACTGAGTTTCCCCTGTTTCGTTGACTTCGGTATCAAATAAAACCCCTTGGTCAATCAGCCATTGAACACAATGTTTGGCGTTTGATGCAATAAACTCTACGGCGCTCTTTTCGCAGATCCCCGCGCCAGCCACAAGCGTGTCATTAACATGGGATTCTATGCTGTCGGTGTCATCGAAAACGGCGGCTATTCCGCCCTGAGCGTAATAAGATGCACCATCACTGAGGGTGCTTTTGCTGAGAATAGTAACTTGATGAAAGGGTGCAAGCCGGAGTGCGGCTGATAATCCTGCGACACCACTTCCAATGATTAAAATATCAGTGTCATGCTGTGTGGATGCGTTCATAAGTGTTTGTGTGTTGTGTTTCTATAGAGAATTTTATGTTAGCCTATCGAGCTGCTTGTGACTATGTATTAATCGCATTTTGAGTTCTTAAAGAACTATATTATTTAGCTACACTTTAGTTTATTTGGAAAATCATCATTTATTTTGGAAAAAACTATTGGCTAAATGAAAAGTGCCAATGTGAATGAATAAATTCCACGTAATCATGCCGTAGATATGCCTGTTTTGTGTATACTATTAGGTAGTGCTCACAAGGATCAATGAGATCGATTAAGAAACATCGATCCCATTTTTTGAAATTATTTTCGATTATTTTTGGAATAAATTGAACTTCATCAGTTTTTATTACTCGAAGTTAGGCTTGCTTAAGGAAGGGAGAAGATGAACAAGTTAAGTCATTATCAATCTGTGTTCAGGAGATGGTTCCTGGAATGAGCGAGCAGCTGACAGACCAAATATTGGTTGAGAAAGTACAAAAAGGCGATCAACAAGCTTTCAATTTACTGGTGATTAAATACCAGCATAAGGTTGCAAGTCTCGTTTCTCGTTATGTACCGCAAGCGGATGTACCTGATGTTGCACAAGAGTCGTTTATTAAGGCTTATCGTGCAATCGGCTCGTTCCGTGGCGACAGTGCCTTTTATACTTGGCTTTATCGAATTGCTGTCAACACGGCAAAGAACTACTTAGTCGCGCAAGATAGACGTCCTCCCGCGTCAGATCTAGAAGCAAGCGACGCAGAAAACTTCGAATCAGCCGGCGCATTAAAAGAAATTTCGAACCCAGAGAACTTAATGTTGTCTGATGAATTAAAGCGAGTTGTTTTCCGTACCATTGAGTCACTGCCAGAAGATCTCCGAATGGCAATCACGCTACGTGAACTTGATGGCTTAAGCTACGAAGAGATAGCCGAAGTGATGGATTGCCCTGTGGGTACCGTTCGATCACGGATCTTTAGAGCAAGGGAAGCAATTGATGAAAAAGTTCAGCCGTTGATCCAACAACATTAATTGGTTGGGTCGCGAGTTACCATTTAACTGTGAGCAATTAACTGAAGGTAATTGGGCATGCAAAGAGAGAAACTTTCCGCAATGATGGATGGTGAAGCTCTAGATTTAGAACTTATTAACACCATTTCATGTGATTCAACGTTAAAGCAACGTTGGGAGAGCTATCATCTTGTTCGTGATACTCTGCGTAATGATACAGGCGATGTCATTCATTTTGATATTGCAAGTAAAGTTGCGGCAGCGCTGGAAAATGAACCGGTGCGAATTAATCCTCAAGCAGTTGTTGAATCACAACCAGAACCTGCAAGCTGGAGTGGTTTCCCGTTTTGGAACAAAATTCGTCCATGGGCTAGCCAAATTACGCAAATCGGTGTGGCTGCATGTGTATCACTCGCTGTAATTGTGGGTGTTCAACAATACAATCAAAGCAATAGCGTCGATTCTACTGTGGATGATCCTGTATTTAATACTGTTCCTGTCGGACGTGGTGCGCCAGTTAGCTTAAATATTTCAGATAGCCAATTGTTTGGCACTGAGCAACAGTCTCAGCAAATCGAACAACAGAATCAACGTATCAATGCCATGCTGCAACAGTATGAAATTGAAAGACGTTCGATGCTGAATCAGCCACATCAAGACAGTGATAAAAATACCGCATCAGCAGGGGTTAAACTGCAATAATGAATAAATGGTTATCCGTCCTCTGCCTGACGGGCAGCCTGATTATATCTAATCAAGCGTCGGCATCATCTACGGATGCCGATGTTCTTTTCAAAGAAATGGGAACGGCTGCCCAGAACCTGTCATATGAAATGTCGTTTATGACATTCAATCCGCAAAATATCGTTCCAGTGCGCTATCGCCATGCGATTATCAATGGTGTTCCTATTTCTCAAATGATCCAAATGGATTCATCTCGCCGAGAAATAGTACAAAATGGCAACCGAATTAGTTATTTTGAACCGGGATTCGATGCGTTTAGCCTGAATGGCGAACATATCATTGATAACTTACCTACGGTACTTTTTGCTGATTACCAAAAAATTCAGCCTTATTATAATTTTATTGATGCTGGCCGTACGCATATTGGTGATAGACCCGCATTAGTCATCCGTATTATTTCAAAAGATAATTCTCGATTTAATTATGTGTTACTAATCGATGAAGAAACTAAATTGCCACTGCGTGTTGATTTGCTCGACAACAATAATCAAACACTGGAACAGTTCCGGGTAATTTCGACTGTTTTAGATAGCAAAAATGTACAAGATTCATTGAAATCCCTCAGTAATGTGAATTTACCACCATTATTGGTATCGCCAAAAAATGAAAACCCATCATTTAAATGGCGGGTGGGAATGCTGCCTCCAGGCTTTGAGGAAGTGTCTCGCTCTACGCGAAAATTGAGTGATGATGACATCATTGAAACAGCGATGTTCAGCGATGGGTTATTCACCTTTTCGGTTAATGTGACAAAAACATCGAAAGGTCCTTTACTGGATCAGCCGCTACAAAATGGTCGCCGCACAATTTACACCATGACTCAAAAGCAAAATGTGATTACGATAATAGGGGAGCTACCGCTATCAACATCCCAGTTAATTGCGAGTAGCATTCAGTTTCGGGAGTAAATCATGGTAAAAGAATGGGCAACGGTAGTTAGGTGGCAGAAAGGACGAGCGTTATTGCGTTATGGCTCTTCAGCCGGATGTGGAAGTTGCAGCGCTCGTGCGGCTTGCGGTTCATATGCTTTAAACAAAATAGGACCTAACACAGAGCACGAATTGGAAATTGAAGTTGAACAGCCTTTGGTTGTTGGACAAAAAATTGAAGTAGGTATTCCTGAAGGAAGCTTGCTACGTTCTGCTATGTTAGTCTATTTAACGCCATTGGTTGGATTGTTTATATTTGCCGCATTGGCTCAATTAGCTGAATTTGAGCAGGTATGGGTTGCATTAGCAGGCATTTTCGGTGGGTTTGCTGGCTTTTTCACTGCGAGAGAAATGGCTTCACGTTGGCGCAATAAAATCGATTTTCAGCCTATCGTTTTACAAATAGGGCTGCCCCCCGGCGAAATCAGCGTTCAAACACATGGTTGAATGCCATTGTCTCACATCATCGCCTGTAGCTAAGCTTTCACGACATAAGCTTTTTACTACAGGCGATTTTGTTTTTGGTCGTTCAAAAATGAAGAAAAATGAAATAAGTAACTCATTCAACTTTGGCTAGTTTACAGTTGTTTTACATTGAATCTTTGTGTTAGTGGGTTCTTGTATGTAAAATGCTGCTAATTAGCAATCTTGTGATAATCATAGCATTTTAGTTTTGTGGCAAAATTTGCTCAAAACTGATTTTGTAAGGCAATTTAAAAGAAGATATTACCTTGAAAATCAAAAACATTAGAAACTTTTCGATCATTGCACATATCGACCACGGAAAATCCACGTTGTCAGATCGTATTATTCAAATCTGTGGTGGCTTAACTGACCGTGAAATGGCGGCTCAGGTTTTAGACTCTATGGATCTGGAACGTGAACGTGGTATCACCATTAAAGCACAAAGCGTAACGCTCGATTATAAAGCAGCGGATGGTGAAACTTACCAACTGAACTTTATCGACACTCCAGGACACGTGGACTTCTCCTATGAAGTTTCTCGTTCATTGGCGGCGTGTGAAGGCGCATTATTAGTTGTGGATGCAGGGCAAGGTGTTGAAGCTCAAACCTTGGCGAACTGCTATACCGCAATTGAAATGGACTTGGAAGTCGTTCCAGTCCTTAACAAGATTGATTTACCAGCCGCTGATCCTGAGCGTGTTGCTGATGAGATTGAAGACATTGTGGGTCTTGATGCCCATGATGCTGTTCGTTGTTCTGCGAAAACCGGTATCGGTGTCCAAGATGTTATCGAACGTTTAGTAAAAGAAATCCCACCGCCAGAAGGTGATGGCGATGCACCGTTACAAGCGCTAATTATCGACTCTTGGTTCGATAACTATTTAGGCGTTGTTTCTCTGATCCGTATTAAAAGCGGAACATTGAAAAAAGGTGACAAAGTTAAAGTGATGAGTACGGGCAACGTGTATAACGCGGATCGCCTCGGTATTTTCACACCAAAACAAATTGACCGTGATGTGCTTAACTGCGGTGAAGTAGGCTGGTTAGTGTGTGCGATTAAAGACATCACTGGCGCACCTGTCGGGGATACTTTAACTGGTGCTCGTAACCCAGCAGATAAAGCATTACCAGGCTTCAAAAAAGTTAAACCTCAAGTCTATGCGGGTTTGTTCCCTGTTAGCTCTGATGACTATGAAGCCTTCCGCGATGCATTGGGTAAATTAAGCCTGAACGATGCTTCTTTGTTCTATGAACCAGAAACGTCAACAGCATTAGGATTCGGTTTCCGTTGTGGTTTCCTTGGCTTACTGCACATGGAAATCATTCAAGAGCGTTTAGAACGCGAATACGATCTTGATCTGATCACCACGGCACCAACGGTAGTTTATGAAGTTCAGCAAACTAACGGCGAGATTGTTTATGTGGATAGTCCGTCGAAATTACCACCGCTGAATAACATCGAAGAGTTAAGAGAGCCTATCGCTGAGTGCCATATGCTGATGCCTAAAGAGTATTTAGGTAACGTTATCACTCTGTGTATTGAAAAACGTGGCGTACAAACCAACATGGTTTACCACGGGAATCAGGTTTCTCTAACCTACGAAATTCCGATGTCAGAAGTGGTTCTGGATTTCTTTGACCGTTTAAAATCAACCTCTCGTGGTTATGCTTCTTTAGATTATTCATTCAAGCGTTTCCAAACGTCAGACATGGTGCGTGTGGATGTGTTAATCAACAACGAACGTGTCGACGCTTTAGCGCTGATCACTCACCGTGGCAACTCGCAGTACCGCGGACGTGAGTTAGTGGAAAAAATGAAAGAGCTTATTCCACGTCAACAGTTTGATATTGCTATCCAAGCAGCAATTGGTAACCACATTATTGCTCGTTCTACAGTGAAACAGCTGCGCAAAAACGTTCTTGCCAAATGTTATGGCGGTGACGTTAGCCGTAAGAAGAAACTGTTACAGAAGCAAAAGGACGGTAAGAAACGTATGAAGCAAGTGGGTAACGTTGAACTCCCACAAGAAGCGTTCCTTGCTATATTGCACGTTGGTAAAGACAGCTAAGTTTACAAGGAGTCTTAATGGCTAACACATTTGCCCTGATCCTCACACTAGCAACACTGGTGACAGGGATTATTTGGTGCTTAGATAAATTTAAGTTTGCGCCAGCACGTAAAGCGAAGCTTAAAAAATTGCGGGAAGTAACAAACGGCTCAATGAACGAAGATGAACTTGCGAAAGCGGTTCGTCGTCCGTCGTGGCTGGAAACGGGAACCTCAATTTTTCCTGTGTTAGCCATTGTTTTGATTGTTCGTTCGTTTATTTATGAGCCGTTCCAAATCCCATCAGGTTCGATGATGCCAACGCTCTTAGTTGGTGATTTTATGCTGGTTGAGAAGTTTTCTTATGGATTGAAAGATCCTATTACTCAAACCACATTAATCGAAACGGGTAAGCCTAATCGTGGAGATATTGCGGTATTTAAATATCCGAAAGAGCCAAATGTAGACTTCGTGAAACGCGTTATTGGTTTGCCGGGGGATAAAATCATTTATAACCCAGAAGCGAAAGAGCTGACCATTTACCCTAACTGCGCAGACAATAAATGCACAGAAAAATTGCCGGTCACTTATGGTCCATTAGAACCAAGTGAATGGACAATGGTATTTGAAAATAGCTCTGTGGTTGATAATCAATATGGTAATTATCAAATCCCAGTAGACCAAGCGTTACCAAATAACTCACTGCGCCAATATGGTCGAAGTGAGAAATTAGATACCGTTACGCACCAAATTTTGACGATTAATAACTACATTACTCAATCAAAATATGTACAACCAGGTTTACCGCTTAATGAGTGGATTGTGCCTGAGAAACACTATTTCATGATGGGGGATAATAGAGACAACAGCTCTGATAGCCGTATGTGGGGCTTTGTTCCTGAGCAAAATTTAGTGGGGCGTGCAGTGTTTATTTGGTTAAGTTTAGATAAACAAGAGAACGAATGGCCTACAGGTATTCGCTTTAGCCGAATTGGTCCTCTATAATTCATTTCAGACAATGCGGGTTTTCATTAGAAAACTCGCATTATCATAAGCATTATTATTTTACCCAGTGTACAATAATGTTGTTTTAAACATTATTGACTTCCTAATTATTAACTATCCTCGTTAAATTCCGATAATTCATAAAAGTTATTTTTCGAATATCAATTGCTTACGAGTGATGGTCGACGGAAGTCAGTGCAAACGCAACAGTTTTGTAAAATAGCTGATTTTACAGGTCTGTTGCGTGTGCTTTTTTATTAAACGTAGAATGGTTGGGCGCACATGAACCCCTCTTTGTTAGAAAAATTACAGCGTAAGCTGGGATATACATTCCAGCAAAATGATTTATTAATTCAGGCATTAACTCATAGAAGTGCTAGCAGCAAACATAATGAAAGACTGGAATTTTTGGGTGATTCAATTCTCAGTTTTGTGATTGCTAACGATCTCTATCATCGTTTTCCTAAGGTGGATGAAGGTGATATGAGCCGTATGCGCGCAACGTTAGTGCGTGGAAATACACTGGCTGAAATTGCCCGTGAATTTGAACTCGGTGAATGTTTACGTTTAGGCCCGGGTGAATTAAAAAGTGGCGGTTTCCGCCGAGAATCAATCTTAGCTGATACCGTTGAAGCCTTAATTGGTGGGATTTTCCTCGACAGTAATATTCAAACTATCGAAGAGATCATTCTGGCATGGTACAAAGTAAGATTGGATGAAATTAGTCCGGGTGATAAACAAAAAGACCCGAAAACGCGGCTACAAGAATATCTGCAAGGACGTCATCTTCCACTGCCGAACTATTTAGTGGTACATGTGAAAGGTGAAGCTCATGATCAAGAATTTACGATCCATTGCCAAGTGAGCGGCATTGAAGAGCCGATTAACGGCATAGGTTCAAGCCGTCGTAAAGCGGAGCAAGCCGCAGCAGAACAAGCATTGAAAATCTTGGAGATTGAATGAGTGAATTACAATCCCACTGTGGTTTTGTTGCCATAGTTGGACGACCAAATGTTGGGAAATCAACACTGTTAAACCAGTTACTGGGGCAAAAAGTCTCGATCACATCGAGAAAGCCTCAGACAACTCGCCACCGTATTATGGGGATCCACACAGAAGATAATTACCAAATTATCTATGTCGATACCCCTGGTCTTCACATCGAAGAAAAAAGAGCGATTAACCGTTTGATGAACCGCGCAGCATCTAGCTCTATTGGCGATGTTGAATTGGTTATTTTTGTGGTTGAAGGTACCCACTGGACACCAGATGATGAAATGGTGCTGAACAAGCTATCTAGCTTACGTTGCCCAGTTATTTTGGCGATCAACAAAATTGATAATGTGGTGGATAAAACCAGCTTACTGCCACACATCGGTATGATCAGCCAAAAAATGAATTTCTTGGATGTCGTACCAATCAGTGCAGAAAAAGGCACTGGTGTTGATACCATCGCGAAGATTGTGAAACAGCATATCCCTGAAGCTATTCACCACTTCCCTGAAGACTATATTACAGACCGCTCTCAGCGTTTTATGGCTTCTGAAATTATCCGTGAAAAACTGATGCGTTTCTTAGGTGATGAGTTACCGTACTCTGTGACTGTTGAAATTGAACAGTTTAAAGAGATGGATAAAGGCGGCTACCATATCAACGGTCTGATTTTAGTTGAGCGTGAAGGCCAGAAAAAAATGGTTATCGGTAATAAAGGTAGCAAGCTGAAAACCATTGGTACAGAAGCTCGTATTGATATGGAACGCCTGTTTGAAACGAAAGTTCACTTAGAGCTTTGGGTTAAAGTTAAATCCGGTTGGGCAGATGACGAAAGAGCACTGCGCAGTCTGGGCTATGTTGACGATTTAAAATAATCGGTGACACCGTGAGTGGTTGGCAACGCGCGTTTGTGCTCCATTCCCGTCCTTACAGTGAAACAAGTCTATTAATTGACTTTTTCACGGAAGGGGAAGGTAAAATTCGTTTGCTAGCAAAGGGTGCGAGACGCAACCGCTCACCATTAAGAGGCTGTTTACAGCCTTTTACACCTTTGTTGATCCGTTGGAGTGGCAAAGGTGAAATCAAAACTCTTATCAATGCTGACCCTGTCTCTCTTGCTCTCCCTCTCAGTGGCACTGTTTTATATAGCGGTTTATACCTTAATGAACTTACCGCTCGGGTTATTGAGTTCGGTACACCTTATTCATCTCTATTTTTTGATTACCTCAATTGTTTGCAAGTTTTAGCAGGGAGTGAACGCACGCCTGAATCTGCGTTACGCCAGTTCGAGCTCGCTTTGCTGTCTTATCTCGGTTATGACGTAGATTTTTTACATTGTGCGGGCAGTGGTGAGCCAGTTTCAGACACCATGACCTACCGTTACCGTGAAGAAAAAGGGTTTATCGGCAGCCTAGTTGTTGACCAACTCACGTTCACGGGTAAGCAATTAAGAGCGTTAGCCGACCGAGAATTCCCAGATGCCGACACCTTAAAAGCTGCTAAACGGTTTACCCGCATGGCACTAAAACCTTACCTAGGTGGTAAACCTCTTAAAAGCCGTGAACTTTTCAGGCAATTTACTACCCCTTCTCAGAACATGACTAAGTCATAGAAATTATTCGATTTTGTTTTATGGCGCTATTTTTATCTGTTGTAATTGCAAATGGCTGTCATCCAAACTGTTGTAACCATAAAACGGAAGGTGAGCGAGACAAATTTTTTTGCGCTATTTACTTTCTTCGAGGCGCTTCCCAAAAAATGAATGTAATTGATGAAATATTATTATTAGTTTGGAATCAGTAAGGAAGAAAGAGATATTTTTTCCCCCAATTCCATAAATTGCAGTAGGATATGGCAGACAAGAAATAAGTGACTGTTTATTCATAGGGAGTTAAACATGGCTGAGCTGTTATTGGGCGTTAACATTGACCACATTGCAACTGTTAGAAATGCAAGAGGAACACAATATCCTGACCCTGTTCAAGCGGCATTTGTTGCTGAGCAAGCTGGAGCCGACGGGATCACTATCCACTTACGTGAAGATCGCCGTCATATTACCGATAGAGACGTTGAACTGCTCAACCAAACCATTCAAACGCGTATGAACCTTGAAATGGCAGTCACAAATGAGATGATTGACATTGCTTGTCGTATTAAGCCGACTTATTGCTGTTTGGTTCCTGAAAAGCGCGAGGAAGTGACCACTGAAGGCGGACTTGATGTCGCAGGGCAAAAACAAAAAGTCGCATCCGCAGTAAAACGGCTGGCCGAAGCAGGTATTTTAGTTTCTTTATTTATCGATGCGGATCATGAACAAATTGATGCTGCTCAAGAGTGTGGAGCGCCATTTATTGAAATTCACACAGGCGCATATGCGGATGCCAAAACTGAACAAGAGCAAGAGCTTGAGTTCCGCCGTATTCGTGATGGCGTAAGTTATGCTGCAGGTAAAGGTATTAAAGTGAATGCGGGGCATGGACTGACTTACCATAATGTTCAACGTATCGCAGCGCTGCCTGAAATTTATGAGCTGAATATCGGTCACGCGATTATTGGGCGTGCACTGTTTAGCGGTTTAGCTCAAGCAGTGTCTGACATGAAAAACTTACTCACAGAAGCACGTAAATAATGGCTATTGTAGGTTTAGGTACAGATATTGTTGAGATTACGCGTATTGAATCTGTTATCGAGCGCTCCGCAGATAGCTTAGCGAAGCGTATTTTAACAGAGCATGAATATGCGCAATACCAGCAACAAACTAAGCCTGCGCGTTTTCTTGCTAAGCGATTTGCAGTGAAAGAAGCGGCGGCTAAGGCATTAGGTACGGGGATCCGTAATGGTTTGGCTTTCAATCAGTTTGAAGTCACAAACGATGAGCTAGGCAAGCCATTACTGTCACTGAGCGGTGAAGCGTTAAAATTAGCCAATAGCTTAAAAGCCACGCATTTTCATGTTTCAATTACTGATGAACGACACTATGCGGCTGCAACGGTGATTATTGAAAGTCTGTAGTCATTATTCATTGCCGGCTTATCTGCAGTCGGCAATGTTTCAATGAAATAGTAGCTCAATGAAAAAGTCTTTTAATGAAAGAGCACTTCAACGGATGGGTTTTTAGTAAAACAAAGCTAAATAACGCAGAGTTCAACCATCGTCGTTTCAACAAGTCTGTTCAGCATCTTTATGAAATTAGATTTTATCGGCGTGATGGATCATGACAAATTTATCCCAAAGCTGTTCCTGGGATTCAATATGTTCAGGATCTGTAATAATTGTATTAGTGATAGGGCAAACTGATTGGCAAGTGGGTTTATCATAGTGCCCAACGCATTCAGTACACAGGTTTGAATCTATTTCATAGATTTCCGCCCCCATGAAGATCGCATCATTTGGACATTCAGGTTCACACATATCGCAGTTAATGCATTTTTTAGTAATTAATAGTGCCATTTCAATTAGTTATATCAGATTTAAACCAGTAGTATACGTCTTCGAACGTCATTTTACACTGAAGTAAATCAATTAGACACTGAATTATGTGCGAGTGAACGGAGATGACCAACTAAAAAACAGTGATAAACAAGCAGAATAATTGAAAGTTCTAAGTATTATTTAAAGTGGGTAGTTTGCAAATAAAGTCGAATTAATAATATAAAAAGGCTCTATTTATAAAAATAGAATAAGAGCTTAAATTAAGCTCTTATGGAAGAAAGCAATTAATAGCAAATATTAAATTAATAATTAATTAAGTTATAGATATACCAGCTCTTAGTTTTATCAGATTGCGTATAGAAGCACAGTACACCATTAATGATGAAGAAGGTCGCTGATTTTATAGAGTCTTCAACGTTGAACTCCTCAGAATACATTAGCACGATGCTGGCATTATCAGCGATTTGATAAACATCGATAACTTTCTCATCGAGATTATAACCGTACAGATACTGTTTGTTCTGTGTTGGATCGTAGAAAGCTTGAATATTTTGCAGATAGGTTTTTAATTTACCTTTTTGTACGACAACGGTAGGTTCAATTTTGCCGGCATCTGTCATGTTATAGATCATGTAGGATTTATCTTTTGAATGCCCTAAGAAGTAATTTTTCTTAGCAGCGCTGAATGCAAGCGTTGTTGGGTAAAACTCTTCAAAGATACTTGATTGCACGGTTCTTCTAATAAAAGCCATGTTTATTCCTCTTATTTAAACTATGAAAACTTAAGTGCGGGTTAATCATATTTAATGAGAGAGATTTTAAAAATAATGTTAATTATTAGTTCGTTTTATATATTCAAATGATTTAAAAATTAATAAAAGTAGAATATTCACAATGGATCGCAACTGTGATAGTAATAAGAAAAAACAATTAGGAAGTAGTCATGTTTGAAAATCTAGGGGTATTGAATTTTTGGACTTACTTAGCGGGATTGGTGCTTATCATCATTGTTCCTGGTCCGAACTCACTGTATGTATTAAAATCAAGTACTTCACATGGGACTAAAGCGGGATATCGCGCTGCAATCGGTGTTTTCACTGGCGATGCAATACTGATTTTTCTTTCATTCATTGGTGTTGCCTCGGTGATCAAAGCCTCTCCAACGCTGTTTACCATCGTAAGATACTTAGGGGCAGCTTATCTTTTGTACTTAGGGGGCAAAATCTTATATGCAACTTTTTGGCAGAAAAAATCGTTATCAGCAGGGGTTGAGCAGATTGAAGTAAGAAAAGAAAATTACTTCACTCGCGCGTTGGTACTTAGCTTAACGAATCCGAAAGCAATTTTGTTCTATATCTCGTTCTTTATTCAATTTATCGACTTCAATTATAGCCATGCTTGGGTGCCGTACATGGTATTAGCGGTTATCTTAGAGACGGTTAGCTTCTTGTATCTAAGCTTATTGATATTCAGTGGCTACTTGATAGCGCGCTTTTTACGGGAAAAGCAGATTTTGGCGAAATTGGGAAATTGCACTGTCGGTGCATTCTTTATGGGGTTCGCAGCAAAACTTGCCATTTTTAGTAATTAGTTGTTGATTAATATCAGATTCAATTTGCAGTCACTTTAACATTTCGTAATAATCAACTTTTCGAGTGTGGATGAATGAGAGGCTAGAGTGACGCAATTAGAAATCGACGAGTATTGGATGGCTCAAGCTCTTGAGCTAGCAAAAAAAGCTCAAGATGCAGGGGAAATTCCTGTCGGTGCGTTACTGGTCAAAGATAACCAACTAGTAGCAGAAGGCTGGAACCACTCCATTGAAAATCACGACCCTACCGCCCATGCCGAAATTATTACCTTACAAAAAGCGGGCACCGCACTACAGAATTACCGTTTATTAGACACAACGCTGTATGTCACTTTAGAACCTTGCATTATGTGTGCAGGGGCGATGATCCATAGCCGCATCGGTCGAGTGGTGTACGGCGCGAACGATTTTAAAACGGGGGCATGTGGCTCCTTCATTAATATCATGTCGCAGCCAGGTTTAAACCACTATGTTGAAGTGACGAGTGGTGTGCTTGAAGAAACTTGCTCATCCATGCTCAGCGATTTTTTTAGAATGCGCAGAGCACAAATTAAAGAGCAGAGACGTCAAGAAAAGCAGGCTCAAAATCCCGAAAGCTAGTCTTCAATTGATGTTTCCTTTTGTAGGGCTACGTTATTATCGGTGGAACTCGAACGTGTTGGTTTTGCCAAAATATATTTCCCTAGAGAGTCGTTTGGTGCACGAGTATTTTCCTTGGCATTAAACACACCGAGATTTGCTGACGCTTTGGGCGTGATATCCACTTTTGCTGACACCACATCAGGCATCACATAAGAGGAAAGCGGCGAGTTCTCATTTGGCACTACAACGTAAACGTGAGATTTCTTGGCAATTTCGAGTGTTTTCTGCTTTTTCTCCTGACTTTGCAAATAACCCACTAAGCTTTGATGATAGCGACGAATATTTTCTACATAGCGATAAGCTTCGTGTCCTCGGGCATAACCATAAGTGAGTTGGGAATAATATTTTTGCTGAGTTAGCAAGGGTAAATTTGCTTTAACATCAAGCCAGCGGTCAGGATTACCGCCAAGTCTTTGCGTTAGTTTTCGCACATCCAGCATATGCCCATAACCCATATTATAGGCAGCAAGGGTAAACCAAATGCGATCATCTTCAGCGATAGAATCGGGTAAGCGTTTCATAATATAGGCTAAATACGCAGCCCCACCTTTAATGCTCCCCTCTGGATCTAACCTGTCTTCAATTCCCATAGTTGCAGCCGTTGGTTTGGTGAGCATCATGATCCCACGAACGCCAGTCGGTGAGGTTGCAAGAGGATTCCAGTGAGATTCTTGCCAAGCTATTGCAGCAAGTAATTTCCAATCGATGCTCTCAACGGTCTCAGCATATTTCTCAAAGAGAGGTTGATAATCCGGCAGTTTATTATTTATGGCGCTAATAAACGTTATGGTATCGAAATAATCGAAGGATTCCACATGGCTGAAATGCTTTTCAATCAAGCGAGCAAGAAGATCGTTCTGATTGCTGAGATTAAAAAAATCGAGCAGGGCGGCATCTAGGCTGTTGTCATGTTGGCGGCTTAAATACCATGTAATGGCATGGTCATCGCGCAAATCAAATGCCACGGCGACTTTAGGATGAATACGTTGCTGCAAAGAGACCGCAATAGAATCTTCAAGGGTGTAATCAATTTCACCTTCGGCCACCATTTCTAATAATTGACTTGGTGTATAGTTGCTGCTTTCTTCCCACTTAAGATTAGGATATTGCGCTGAAAGTGCTTTTAACGTGCTTGCATGAGTGCTCCCCGCGATAACCATTAATTTCCCTTTCAGGTCATTAAAGGTTTTTGGGCGCGTAGTACCTTTACGGTAAACCAATTGCTGAGTAACACTCAAATAGCTTGGACCCGTTTTCATGGTTTCCAAACGGTCTTTATTATACAGCAGTCCCGCCACAGCGATGTCGGCATCGTCGTTATCAAGATCTTCGAAAATCTGTTCAATAGTCGGACGAATAATAATTTTGAGTTTAATACCTAGGTACGTGGCAAAGCCTTGAGCAAGCTCGTAGTCAAAGCCACGTAGCTGACGCTGCTCATCAATATAAATGAGTGGTGAACTTACTGCGCTAATACGTAACTCACCCCGAGAGATAATTTTGTCGACTTGGGTGTTTTGCGTATTAGACCATCGGACATTGAAGCCAATGATCATGGTGGCAAGTAAAGCGATGACCACGATAATAAAATAGTTAACTTTTAGGTTATTCAAATAATTATTTCTCGTGCAGGAACTGGTGTTGTGCGCTTAATAAAAACTGTTTAATCATGGTTATAAATCCAGTGGTTTCGTATTTTGCTCTAACAATGATGATCGGTGCAACTAATATTATCGTATTTAGCACATATTAATATTTAACTAATCGCTCTATTTTTAGTCACGCAAACGGTTTCGTATTGATGAACATTGCTCTATAATGGACTCCGGTTTCCCTGCTTTCGTGATCAGGGCTGGCGTTTAAAAGAGAGAATTTAAGACTATGGAAATTTTGCGTGGCTCACCGGCACTATCAGCATTTCGTATTACCCGCCTTTTGGCGCTGTTTGCTGAAAAACAGCTCCCAGTAACGGATATCTATGCTGAATATATGCATTTTGCTGAGCTATCAGCCCCATTAAGTGGCAGTGAGCAAGGTAAACTGAGTAGTTTATTAAAATATGGTCCTTCTCTGGCAGAGCATGAGCCATTTGGAAAACTGATTTTAGTCACCCCACGCCCAGGAACTATCTCTCCTTGGTCTTCTAAAGCAACGGATATCGCACATAACTGTGGCCTAACACAGGTTAAACGTATTGAACGCGGCGTTGCCTACTATATTCAAGCCGATTCACTGACAAGCGAGCAGTGGGATTTGGTTATCAGCCTGTTACATGACCGAATGATGGAAACGGTCTTTGCCTCTTTTGAACAAGCTGAGGCACTATTTATTCAGCAACAGCCTGCCCCAATGAAAGTGATTGATATCATCGCTGGCGGACGCCAAGCACTAGACACAGCTAACAAAGAGATGGGCTTAGCGTTAGCTGACGATGAAATTGATTATCTATTAGAGGCATTCACAGGGTTAAAACGTAACCCAACGGATGTTGAGCTATATATGTTTGCGCAAGCAAACTCAGAACATTGCCGCCATAAAATTTTCAATGCGGATTGGATTATTGACGGGGAAACACAGCCAAAATCCCTGTTTAAAATGATCAAAAACACCTTTGAAAAAACGCCAGATCACGTCTTGTCTGCTTATAAAGATAATGCGGCAGTAATGGAAGGTTCCTCAGTAGGTCGTTTCTTCCCTGAGCCAGATGGACGTACTTATCGTTATCATCAAGAAGATGCACATATTTTGATGAAAGTGGAAACCCACAACCACCCAACGGCAATCTCTCCATGGCCGGGGGCTGCAACTGGTTCTGGTGGTGAAATTCGTGATGAAGGCGCAACAGGTCGCGGTGCAAAACCAAAAGCAGGTTTAGTGGGCTTCTCCGTTTCAAACTTACGTATTCCGGGTTTTGAACAACCTTGGGAAGAAGATTTCGGCAAGCCTGAACGTATTGTGACTGCACTCGATATTATGACGGAAGGTCCTTTAGGCGGGGCGGCATTTAACAACGAATTTGGGCGTCCCGCATTATTAGGTTATTTCCGTACCTATGAAGAGAAAGTGAATAGCCACAATGGTGAAGAATTACGTGGTTACCATAAGCCAATTATGTTAGCGGGTGGTATTGGTAACATCCGTGCGGATCACGTTCAAAAAGGTGAAATTACCGTTGGCGCTAAGCTCATCGTTTTGGGTGGCCCTTCGATGAATATCGGTCTAGGAGGCGGAGCTGCATCATCCATGACATCCGGTCAATCTGCGGCGGATCTTGATTTTGCTTCTGTTCAACGTGATAACGCCGAAATGGAGCGTCGTTGCCAAGAAGTGATCGACAAATGCTGGCAGCTAGGTGATAAAAACCCAATTCTGTTTATCCATGATGTTGGTGCGGGGGGATTATCCAACGCAATGCCTGAACTGGTGAGCGATGGCGGTCGTGGTGGTCGTTTTGAACTGCGTAAAATTCTTAATGATGAACCAGGAATGAGCCCACTGGAAGTGTGGTGTAACGAATCCCAAGAGCGCTATGTGATGGCGGTTGCTCCAGAACAACTGGCATTATTCACTGAAATTTGTCAGCGTGAACGCGCGCCGTTTGCTGTGATCGGTGAAGCAACGGAAGAGCGTCATTTAACCCTTAATGATGAGCATTTTGATAACCAACCAATTGACATGCCACTGGATGTATTGTTGGGCAAAACGCCGAAAATGTTGCGTGATGTGACAACACTGAAAGCCGAGCCTGAATCGCTGGATAGAACCGCCATCGATTTAACTGAAGCTGTTAAGCGTGTTCTGCATTTACCGGCTGTGGCAGAAAAAACCTTCTTAATCACTATTGGTGACCGCACTGTGACGGGAATGGTTGCTCGTGACCAAATGGTTGGTCCATGGCAAATCCCAGTCGCTGACTGCGCGGTGACAACCGCAAGTTTGGATAGCTATTATGGTGAATCAATGTCTATTGGCGAAAGAACGCCTGTGGCATTATTGGATTTTGCCGCTTCTGCGCGTATGGCAGTGGGTGAAGCACTAACCAACTTAGCATGCTCTTATGTACAAGACCTTAAGCGCGTGAAGCTATCTGCTAACTGGATGTCTGCGGCGGGTCACCCAGGGGAAGACGCAGGTCTGTACGAAGCAGTTAAAGCAGTCGGTGAAGAATTGTGTCCGGCATTAGGTCTGACAATCCCAGTGGGTAAAGACTCAATGTCAATGAAGACTCGCTGGCAGCAAAATGGTGAAGAGCGTGAAATGACGTCGCCATTATCGTTGATTATTAGTGCATTTGGTCGTGTTGAAGATGTTCGTTTAACGGTGACGCCAGAGCTGAAAACTACGGTAGATAACGGCTTGTTATTAATCGACCTTGGTCAAGGTCACAATGCGCTTGGTGGCTCTGCATTGGCGCAAGTTTACCGTCAATTAGGTAATAAAGCGCCAGATGTTCGTGACCCAGCGCTGTTGTTAGGCTTCTTTAATACCATCCAAAAACTGTTATCTGAGCAAAAACTACTGGCTTACCATGACCGTTCTGATGGCGGGCTGTTTGTCACGTTAGTGGAAATGGCATTTGCGGGTCATTGCGGTATTAACGTGGATATCAGTTCATTTGATGAAGACACCTTAGCGGCACTGTTTAATGAAGAGCTGGGCGCAGTGATCCAAATCCAAGGCGCCGATCGCCAATATGTAGAGCAGTGTTTTGCCGATGCTGGCTTGGCAGGCTGTGTTCACTATCTTGGTTCTGCAACTCATGACGATGCGGTGATTATTAATAGCCGTGATACTGTCGTTTACAATGGTTCTCGTAGTGCTCTACGTGAGTGCTGGGCTGAAACTACATGGCAGATGCAGCGCTTACGTGATAACGAAGAGTGCGCAGATCAAGAGCATGACGCGAAGAAAGACAATCAAGACCCAGGTCTGAATGTGAAGCTGACTTACGATATCGCAGAGGATATTGCTGCTCCGTATATCGCATCGGGTGTTCGTCCTAAAGTGGCAGTGCTGCGCGAGCAAGGGGTTAACTCCCACGTTGAAATGGCAGCGGCATGGGATCGTGCAGGCTTTGATGCTATCGACGTCCACATGAGTGATTTACTGGCGGGCAACTTGTCTCTGGAGCAGTTCCAAGCACTAGTGGCATGCGGTGGTTTCTCATACGGTGACGTATTAGGCGCTGGTGAAGGTTGGGCGAAGTCCATTCTGTTCAATAACCGTGTTCGTGATGAGTTTGCTACCTTCTTCAATCGTCCAGACACCTTATCATTAGGTGTATGTAATGGTTGCCAGATGATGTCTAACTTGCATGACTTGATCCCTGGCGCTGAATATTGGCCACGTTTTGTACGTAACCGTTCAGAGCGTTTTGAAGCACGCTTCAGCTTAGTTGAAATTGCAAATAGCCCATCATTACTGCTGCAAGATATGGCGGGATCACGTATGCCGATTGCGGTTTCTCACGGTGAAGGCCAAGTAGAAACTCGTGCGCCAACTCATTTAACGCAGTTAGAAAATAACGCGCTGGTGGCAATGCGTTTTGTGAACAATTACGGTCAAGTGACTGAGCAATACCCAGCGAACCCGAATGGTTCTGTGAATGGGATTACGGCAGTGACATCAACGGATGGTCGCGCGACGATTATGATGCCGCACCCTGAGCGTGTCTTCCGTACGGTAAGCAACTCTTGGCACCCAGAAAACTGGGGTGAAGATAGCCCATGGATGCGCATTTTCCGTAATGCACGTAAGCAATTAGGCTGAGATTAAAACGTCTGTTTTAATTTAGCGCTAAAAACTAAACACCCTATAGATCTCCTGATTTATAGGGTGTTTTTTTTATCTGTTATCCATAAAAAAAACCGCCCAATCGGGCGGTTAAGATGCATCTAAAACAGAGAATATTATTCTAAAATAAACATCCCGTATGGGTGGATTTGCAGGTAAAGATCTTCACCCACAGACGGTTGCAATTGAGTCGCATTGATCTGTAATAGCATTGATTGGCCGTGCCAATCTACCGTGACCTCATATTGCGGTCCCATATAAGCCACATGAGTGATGGTACAGCGTTGGCTATCTTCGCCTTGTTTACTTAATGTGATGGCTTCAGGGCGAACACCGACAGTGACTTGAGTTTTATCTGTTGAAAACAGCGCAGGGCGCGGTAAACGGTAATTAAAGATATCCACGGAATCGCTGCTGAGTGTAGCAGGGAAAATGTTCGCATCACCCATAAAGCTCGCCATAAACTTGGAAGCAGGTTGGCGGTACAGTTCTTGAGGTGAACCTAACTGCATGATTTTACCTTTGTTCATTACCAGAACCATATCCGAAACCGCAAAAGCTTCGCTCTGGTCGTGGGTCACGTACAGTGAGGTAATATTAAATTGCTGTTGCAGTTCACGGATTTTTTCACGCATGCTACGGCGTAAGTTAGCATCCAAGTTACTTAATGGCTCATCAAATAACAGTACCTTTGGTTTTAAAATCAAGGCACGTGCTAGTGCAACACGCTGCTGCTGTCCACCGGAAATTTGGTCAACGAAACGGTCTGCAAAGCCCGCTAAGTCCACCAGTTCCAGCGCTTCTTCTACACGTTTTTTTATTTCAGCCTTTGGCAAGCCAAGCATTTTCAATCCATATCCCACGTTATCCCCTAACGACATATGCGGGAAGAGGGCATAGGATTGGAATACCATACAAATATCGCGCTGTTGAATAGAGCGGTCGGTGACATCTTCGCCATCGATAAACATACGCCCTTCAGTAGGTTTTTCTAAACCAGCGACTAAGCGCAGTACGGTGGTTTTACCGCAGCCAGATGGCCCTAATAGGGTGACCATACTCCCTTGTGGGATGGAAAGGCTTAAATCGTCAATGACCGTATTGTCGCCAAAGCGCTTAGTTATATTTTTTAATTCAACGAAACTTTTCTGTGTCATGTCAGTGACTCCATGATTACTGTGCATTTTTGGCTTTGGAACGTGAAACACGGGCTTCGCCAATTAAATAGTCAAATAAGAAGATAATCGCGAGCATGACCACGATCAGAATAGAACCGTAAGCAATCGCCACACCGTATTCACCATCTTCAACACGGTTCAAGATATACGCTGTCGCAACGCGGGTGTCTGGTGTTACCAAGAATACAATGGCGCTTACGGTGGTGATCGCACGGACAAAGCTGTAGATCAGCGCAGATAAAATCGCAGGGCGTAATAATGGCAGCAGGATATGGAAAATTGTCCGCATTGAACCTGCACGTAAGCTGAGGGAAGCCTCATCTAACGATTTGTCAATTTGCCCCAATCCTGCGATACCCGCACGAATACCGACTGGTACGTTACGCATGGTCATGGAGATAATCACAATCGCTGCAGTACCCGTTAAATAGAACGGTGTATCGTTAAAGGCGAGGATGTAAGAAACCCCAGCCACAGTACCCGGTACGGCAAAGCACAACATGGTGGAAAATTCGATGGTTTTCTTTCCACGGAAATCTTGGCGAACCACTATATACGCGATAAGCAGACCTAAAATCGCGGTGATTGGCGCAGCGATACCCGCATATAACAGGGTGTCTAACAGTGACGGCCATGCACCATCATCAAAACCTTGACCAAACAGTTTGATAAAGTTGTCCAGTGTTAAGGTGTAGTCCACACCCCAGTTCACCGTGAAGCTTCCGTAGAAGATGCTGCCGTACAGTAAGACGTTAAACGCGACCCAAATACCGAGAATTGTTGTCACCGTTGCAACAAGAGAAACTGGCAGCGGTT
Organism: Providencia sp. PROV188; assembly: GCF_027595165.1. Lineage (NCBI taxonomy): Bacteria > Pseudomonadati > Pseudomonadota > Gammaproteobacteria > Enterobacterales > Morganellaceae > Providencia > Providencia sp. PROV188. The sequence goes on along the minus strand of NZ_CP097291.1, from coordinate 2,500,324 downwards.
GAACATCGCCACGGTATGACTTACCGGAAACGGTGACGTAGGAACGTTTACCAATCCACATGTATTGCACACAGAAAACCAGCAATGAGAAGACAAGTAAGGAAGCGCCTAACGTACTGGCCGCTTGGTAATCAAGCTGGGAACCGGTGATATAGAAATAGATTTGTGTCGCCAGAACGTCGAAGTTACCCCCTAATACTAATGGGTTACTGAAGTCGGCAAGGGATTGTACAATCACGATTAAAAAGGCGTTCGCCAGTGCCGGTTTCAACAGTGGCATAAACACGTTGAAGAATGTCTGGTAGCGGTTAGCGCGCAAGGTGTATGACGCTTCTTCCAGTGATGGATGGATAGTTTTAATCGCACCATCAAGGATCATAAAGGACATCGGGGTGAACGCGAGAACTTGTGCTAACCAAATACCGGTAAAGCCGTATAACCAGTTAGTATTTTCTAGCCCCATATAGGTAGCTAAAAACTCAGTAATATAGCCTGAGCGACCCATCATTAAGGTGACGCCTAAACCGACAACAAACGGCGGGGTCACAATCGGTAAAATCGAGAATACGCGACCAATAATAGCGGAGCGCTTAGCAATTCGAGTAGTGTAAATCGCCAGGATTAAACCAAAGAAGGTACACCCAACACCGACTGCTAGTGAGAGGAATATGGAGTTGATGATGACCTGAACAATATGCGACTGGGTTAAAATAGCCACAAATGCAAATGGTGCAAAATCTCCGTTCCCGTCAGTAAACATTGGAATAAAAATTGCCACACTGGGAAAGATGATAAATAGTGTAATCAGTGCGACGACGGTGATAAGGGAGCCAATAACAAATTGGTCGCCACCCAGCCACTCTAAACGAGTCAAGGCGTGGGTCATTATCATACCAAGGGCGATAAATAAGGTGATGGCGGAATAGCCTAATCCCTTACCCTCTAAATAAGCAGTAATAATCACGAGAATTGCCGTGATGGCGGCAACCGCGATATCAAGATAGTGACGGGTTTTTTGATTACGATCGGCTGGCGTGATTGGTCTTAACAGTAAAATAGAAGGCAATAAATACCATAGCCAACTAATATTGACACTGCTCCAGCCATAGGCAGCTAAGATCTCATCTTGCGTTGAGTCGAATAAGCCGTAGTCGAGGCTCCATGAGGGTAGCAGAGCGAAGCCCAGCCAAGCTATCAGAATCCAAAGGAAGATACTGTCCTTTTTCTTCGAGGCTGTTAGGGTTAAGGTCTGAGGCATTGTTTTTCCCCTAAGTTTATTATTATTGAGTTAATTAACCATTGGTTTAATCTTATGATTTATAACGAAAATAATTTTAAACTTAATTAATATTATCGTTCTAATGAGTGAGCCAGGCTGGAGCCGTCTGCGTAGCGCAGACACTCTTTTATTTGGCATCATTTTTTATAGTAAGTAGCTAATACACTAAATCGCGAAGTTCGCGAGTCATACGTGAGTCAATCAGGTAAAGTGCGGCGACAGGCGCCGCACCCAACATCTTATTTACTCATTTTAACTTCAGTAACCCACTTGTTGATCAGATTCTTACGGACTTCAGCGTCACCGTATTTATCCATATCGTAGTTGATTAAGTTTAAGTCTTTGAGTTTCAGAGACAGTGGAGAAGACTCTGCGGTGGTGTTGGTCAGGATTTGGTAAGACTGACCTTGTTTCCAGCTCAGCTCTTGGGCTTCTTTAGACAGAACGAAATCCACGAATAGTTTTGCGTTGTCCATGTTACGTGCGTTTTTCAGAATACTGATCCCGCCGATTTCATAGCCTGTCCCTTCACATGGCGCGATTAACTCCAATGGTGCACCATTTTCAACTTCCAAAGAGTAGTCATGCAGGAAGCCGATACCGATAGCAGATTCGCCGCGAGCCGCGTTACGTGCTGGGGCAATACCTGATTTGGTGTATTGGGAGATGTTAGAGTTCAGTTTTTTCAGGTAATCAAAAGCTTGCTCGTTACCCCAAAGTTGGTCAAAGGTTGCCAACGCAGTGTAAGCAGTGCCTGAACTTTGTGGATCTGCGATTTGAATTTCGCCTTTATATTCAGGCTTAGTCAGATCTTTCCAGCAAGTAGGAATTGGTAATCCTTTCTCTTTTAAACGATCTTTATTCACACCAAAACCTAAGATACCGATATAAACCGCAGAAGAGTAGTTACCTTTGCGTTTAGCTGGATCTTGGAATTGCGGCATGATTTGAGACAGGTTAGGGGATTTGTACGGCTCTAGCAGATCCATTTCACCGGCTTGTGAATGTGGATCTAAGGTTCCGCCATACCAAACGTCTGCTTGTGGGTTACGTTTTTCAGCTTCGATTTTTGCTAAAGTACTGCCTGAACCGTTGCGAACGAACGTGGTTTTAACGTCGTATTTCTTGGCGAATGCTTGCGTTTCCGCTTCACACATCGCGTTGGTGGCACTACAGTAAACCACTAAACGGCCAGCTGCGTTTGCAGTGGTCGTAATAGCGGCAAGGGATAAACCTGCTGCAACAAGTGTAGAGAGAGTCTTAAGTTTCATTGTCAGTCCTTTATTCACGTTTTCGGATTAACTATTATTATGTGTCGGTGAAACTGCACCGGCTAAATGCTCTCTTTTACTGACATTGGCAATTAAAAGAGGCATCAGTAGTAGCCCCATCAAAGCAGCTGCACTGGCGAGTAAGGTAAACATCCCTGACCAACCATAATTGGCAATCACTTGAGAGAGCGGCCATCCTGCGATTGCAGCCCCTAGATAAGCGTACAATCCAAGATAACCCGTTACCGTTCCAGCTGCCTTTTTATGACAATATTCTGTAGCAGCTAGACCGACTAACATCTGTGGTCCAAATACAAAGAAACCGTTGGCTAAGAAGCATGCAGCTAATAGCCCGTAGTGATGAATTGGAATTAACCATAGGGCATTCACAGAAACGAATAGACCTAAGGAAAACAGCAAAATCATCGGTGCGCGTTGTCCTCGAAACAGGAGGTCGGAACCCCAACCTGCGCACAATGCACCTAATAAGCCACCTAATTCAAACAGCGCTAACGTGGCATTAGCGCTTAATAAATTGCTTCCGTGTGTTTCGGTTAGCCATAAATTTCCCCAATCGTTTATCCCAATACGGATGAGATAAACCAAAATGTAGGTGAAACCGAGCAGCCAAATCATTGGGTTAAACACAATAGTTTGTTTTAAAATCACCCACATGGATTGCGGGGGAGAAAGCTGCTCTTGGCGTAACTCTAATGCATCATGTCGCCACTGCCCCACGGTGGGTAAATGTTCTTCTTTGGGCGTACCCCGAAGCTGGCGACATAGCCATAATCCTAAAATAACCCCAATAATTCCCGGAACGATCAGCGCTATTTGCCAACTGTAATGGGTCGCCAACAGCGCCGTTAACAGCGGTAGCGCCATTCCCCCGAGATTGATGGAGATATTCCACAGTCCCCACCAAAAGCCCCGCTCGTTCCGTGAGTACCAATGAGTGAGAATACGCGCACAGGGCGGCCAACCCCAGCCTTGGAAAAATCCGTTTAACGTCCAAACGATTAACAGTGCAGGGAACGATAAACAGTAGGCAAAAATGATATTGAGGATCCCTGTCATCACGAGGCCAACACCCATAAACCAACGGTAGCCTGTAATGTCATGGAAAATGCCGGATATAAACTTGGATAGACCATACGCAAGGTAAAATGCTGAGGCGATCCAACCAATATCACTTTTGTCTAAAAACAGTTCTGCCTGCATAACGGGCATCACAAAATTAAAGCTTTTACGGGTAAGGTAAAAAGCGGCATAACCGATGATCATGGAAAACATCAGGCGGCGACGCCAGAAACGGTAATTGTTATCCAGATCCAGTTTGCTTGTACCCGTCATGATTGTGTTTCTCCCGTTTGGCAGAATGTAATGAAGTTTTTAAATAAAAGGATGAGATAAGGTATTAGGAGGCTAAGAATTATTCCTAGTTTTTCACTATTTCATTTCAAAATGTGGGCAAGTTAACAATTATTTTGGTACCACTTTGGGTTGTTAGCGTCCAGTCGCCACCTAAGGCTCTGACTCGCTCCTCAATTCCACGCAAACCAAAGCCTGATGTGCGTTTGCTAAAAGGAATGCCCACACCATTATCATCAACAATTAGCTGTATCGAGTCACCTTGTTGATTTAGCGAGATGTGGATTTTTGTGGCTTTGGCGTGCTTACTGATATTGTTCAGTAGCTCTTGAACCAAACGGTAAAGGGTGAATAACACCGTTTCATTGGCTGGAGTTTCAGTTAATCCGTAATGAAAGTCACATTGAATATTATTTTCCTTGAAAGCAAATTCACCGATTAAATGGGTGAGTGCGTTTTCGAGGGACATTTCATCGAGCACGGGCGGACGTAATTGGCGCAATAGATGGCGGGTGGCTTGGTGGATCTGTAGTGCCAATTCGTTGATTTGGCTAGCGGCGTTATAGCTTAAATCGTTAGCCGCGGTTTTCTTCACCAGCATCGATTGGATTTGGATCGCGGTAATATTTTGTCCAATCTCATCATGAAGTTCACGGGCGATATCTTTCTTCACATCTTCTTCGGTGTGCACTAATTGGCGCATTAAGTCTCGGCGGGCGTGAAGCTCTTCTTCTAATCGCTGGCGGTAGCGTTGTAAGTTACTTGAGAGTTGCTTTTGGCGGCTGATAGCGATACCTAATCCAATACCAATCAGGGCTTGAGAGCTTAAAAAGAGCTGTAGCTCTTGGAGATCATCAAAGGCACCTTGGAACTGTCTTGCGAAGGTGATGATTAAGCTTCCTAGTAATGCGGATAACACGCCGCCTTGCCAGCCATAACGGTATGCCATGAAGATGTTGGGAATAAAAACTAATAAAACAATCAGTTGCTCAATTTCTGGGGCAAAGAAAATTTGGGCACTTAAGCCGACGAGGCAGAAGAGAAAACACCAAATAATCAATGAAGTACGTAATTGCTTATCTGTGGTTCCGTAGTCGAGCAGCATATGATAGTGCTGTTCGTGTAAGTATTCATAGATAAGATAAACAAAGGGGGAGAGGAGTATTCCGCCCGTAAATGTCGTTAAGAATAATTGGCTAATGGAATATTGAGATAACAGCCCAAACAGCAAGGCATTGAGTATGCTGTTGGCGGCGACGCCTGCCAATAACAAAATAAGTCGTTGCCAATAAAGTGTATATCGCCACCAAATATTTTGGATAACCATCGCAACCAGCAGGCTCAATATTGGGGATAACAGCAAAATAGGTTGAGTGAGTAATTGTTCTTGCGCAAGCCAGTAAGTCAGCAGGCCTTCAGCGAGTAAAACAGTTGGCCAGTAGCGTCGCCATAATAAGATCATCAAGGTGAGGCGTAAGGCTTGTGGTAGAAATAGGGTGGCTTGGAAGCTATTTTGGCTAAGGTAAAAGCCGATGATCCATAATCCCACCCAAATCAGTGAGTAGGTAAATAATAGGAATAGAGACTGTAATCCTAAACGAGCCGCTTTGTTCATTACTATTTACCTTGTGAGCGCGTTACCTTGCAGGAACGTTACCTTACTGGAAAGAAAGCCTGTTTATCGAGAAATGATGTTGTGTTCTAAGGCGTAGTGCACTAAATCAATGGTGTTTTCGCATTGCAATTTCCCGAGAACATTCGCGCGATGTACATGCACTGTTTTATGGCTGAGGTTTAATTGTTCCGCAATGACTTTCACACTGAGACCTGCGACCAGTAAATCAAAGACTTCGCGCTCACGGTTAGTCAGCTCTTGAACGCCTTGTTTTTGCTGCGGCGTTTGGCGTAAGGCTCGCATTGCATCAGCACACAGGTAGCATCCACCTTGGTAAACAGAACGTACCGCCTGGACTAATTCTTCAGGTCCGCAGCATTTGGTGAGATAGGCGCTGGCGCCTGCATCGAGCGCACTTTGTACGAAAGCAGGGGTGTCATAGATGCTTAAAATAATAGTACGAAAGTCGGGCTTCTTTTTACGTAAACGGGTTAGCAGTTGTAAACCGCTCTCATCTGGCATTGAAATATCCATAATTGCCACGTCAATATCGAGGCTAATTAGGTGTGGCCATGCTTCTTGCGCACTCGCATATTGCCCCACAATACTAATGTCAGGTTCTAACGTTAGTAATTGAGCAAAACCGGAGCGAACAACAATATGGTCATCAATAAGGGCTATTTTTATCATTGTAGTTTTGAAACGATAGTGTCAAGAGTAAGTAGGAGACCATTTGCCAGTCTTATATCAATATAGGGATGGATAAGCTAGCGGAATAACATAAAATTCTGACGTACATCAGAAATGAAACGCGCAGGATCATAGCGATAATAAATAGGATGGCAATATTTTATTTGGGCTCCAAGAATCGATATATACCGTCCATTCAACGCTAAATAGATAGGTTTAAAGAGAATATAAATAATAGAAGATAGGTAAATTTTCTGGAGTGTCTACTATTCGCGACAAATAGGGTTTGCTAGTGTCTCCAAAAGGAGACATTTATCTTATTGATAAACAAGTGATTTAAAAATGATGGAATTCACTGTCTTAAATTGGAGACAGATTCATGGTGAGTTAGTGGTATTTTTCATCACTCATAACAATTCAAAAATGATATGAACAAGTAAGAAAATAAATTTATATGAAAATCAGTTAGATAAAAATTTCATTGAAAAGTTGGCACGGGTTGTGCATAATATCCATCAGTTGCTCATTCAATTGCTTATGTAGGTCCAAGCTTGGGGAAACCCAGCAAATGGGAACATACCACATAAAACCCGAATGATGCCAAAGTAAGGTGCCTACCGTCCAAATCATCGATATTCGCTTTCGAGCTTTATCAAACACAGGGCGACACGTGGAGTGAGGCACCACCTATATGATTATCTTTAATGAAAGACATAGTCATATGAAAAAAATCGACATTCAAGCGTAATGCCGAGTATCGCTGGCGGAGGTGAGAAGCAATTCTTCCCTCCGCCTTCCCATTTCTGGGGCATCAATATTCCTTTCTATCAAGTTTATTCTTTCTATCGAATTAATCCTTCCATTCAATCATAGTATTATATTTAATCTATTTATCTGAAATCATTCACGTTTAGCTCACTTTCTTGGCATGTTCATTGCTATCTATCTGTCTATTGGTTTATCTATCATCAATGTAAACAGCACTTTTCGCATTAACGGGAGTTCTGCTACCATTGAATTACATATAAATAGGTAAGAGATGAATGCGTTGAGTAAATTGCGCCTTTTTCCGCGCTCATTGCGGCAGCTAGTGGTCATGGCTTTTTGGTTAGTCCTTTTGCCATTACTGGTACTGGCTTATCAGGCTTATCAAAGTCTAGAACAATTGAGCAACCAAGCGGCAGATATCAATAAAACTACGCTGCTTGATGCTCGGCGCAGTGAAGCGATGAGTAGCCTCGCACTGGAAATGGAGCGCAGTTATCGCCAGTATTGTGTATTGCAAGACAAAGCCTTACAGACGCAGTATCAAAAGCAGTTTGCTGATTATGAACAGATGCTGGAACGTCAAAAAACTATTTTGCCAGAGACTCCTGAAGTGCTGGGGCTTTTTACTGGGCTGCAAAAGCTAAAAGCGATTAGTTGTGAAAATAATGAGCCGATGGAAGCCACGACCAAAGTGTTAGAGCAATTCTCCGCGCAAAATACGGCTGTCGTTCAGCAAACTCGAGAGGTGATTTTTAGCCGCGGTGAACAGCTTCAAAAAGCCATTGCCAATAAAGGACAATTATTTGGTTGGCAAACACTGATCCTCTTCTTGCTGAGCGCGCTGTTGGTGACCTTATTTACTCGTATGATTATCGGTCCGGTTAAAATCATTGAGCGTATGATTAACCGTTTAGGGACGGGGCTGACTCTGGAAAATGATACTGATCGCTTTAAAGGCCCGAGAGAGCTGAGGATCATTGCTCAGCGAATTATATGGTTAAGTGAGCGGTTGGCTTGGTTAGAATCCCAGCGCCATGAGTTTTTACGTCATATTTCCCATGAGTTGAAAACGCCATTAGCCAGTATGCGAGAAGGAACGGAATTATTGGCAGATGAGGTTGCAGGCCCGTTAACTAGCTCGCAAAAAGAGGTGGTTGATATTCTTGATCAGAGTAGTAAGCATCTTCAGCAACTTATTGAACAGCTTCTTGACTATAATCGGAAATTAGTCGATGAGCCGCCCGTTGCCCAGCAAGTCGATTTGAAAAAGCTTATTGAAGATATTGTTAATGCACATAATTTACCCGCAAGAGCGAAAGATATTACCACTGATATTCGCTTAAAAGTGGACAGTTGCCTTGCAGAACCGACCTTACTCGGAAGGGTTATTGATAATATCTACTCCAATGCGGTGCACTATGGTGGCGAATCAGGTAATATTTGGATCTCAAGTCGCAGAACAGGGAATAAATTACTCATTGAGGTTGCCAATACGGGCACGCCTATCCCTGAGTCTGAGCAAAATATGATTTTTGAACCTTTCTATCAAGGCAGCCTCCAAAGAAAAGGCGCCGTCAAAGGAAGTGGGTTAGGGCTTAGCATCGCGCAAGATTGTATTAAGCAGATGGGTGGTGAATTATCATTAGTGCCACATAAATCAGCGGATGTTTGCTTCCGAATTGAACTGCCTTTAACCGCAGAGAACGAATAATAATGCAAAACAGGTCTACAGATTTCTTGGTGGTATTGTGTAATGCAGTACTGTCGAAGACAAAAACAATCTCAATTCGCCGTGGGGCAGGTATTAAGTCTTCCCGCGTTGGTACTCCTTTGGGAATAATTCTATTCTCGCTCATTTTAACAGGATGTGTGGCGAAGAACGGTCAATCACCATTAGAAACTCTAGCCAAAGTTGTTATCCCAGAAGTGAAAACCACGGATTACCGTTACGCTTCTTGCGAATCAATTTGGGAAAATCAAGAACCTGTCTCACAGGAAAATGCCCTCTATTGGTTACGCATGATGGGCTGTGTGGACAGAATGGATGCTGACAAAGCGCGTGCTGAAGCGAAAAAGATTGAAGTGAATGATTGGTCTACTTCATTTACTAAAAACATTCTATTAGGTTCAGCGGAGCCTACAATCGCTGAACGTCGCCAAATGCTCGATAGCATCAACACCTATAGTTTGAGCTTCCCAACGCCAATTCGCCCATTATTGCAATTGTGGCGCGAACAGCAGGTTCAAGCGATCAACCTTGCAGATGCGAATGCACGTTATAAACGTATGCAGCAAGAGATGGATGCAAAGCTTGACCGCCTAAAAGAAGATAATGCCAAGTTGCGTTTTGAGCTTAATAATACTTCCCGCAAGTTAGAAAACTTAACGGATATTGAGCGACAGCTCTCTTCTCGCAAGAAAAATGCGAATGAAGTTGAAAAAGAAGATGAAGCCGCTGTTGCTGCGCCAACAGAAACGAGGCCAGCTTCAGCCGAACAGAATTCCTCGGAGAATAAAGCACAATGACCGGTCGTAAGTCAGCTAACTTACTTTTGGTGGATGATGACCCTAGCCTGCTAAAACTGCTTGGTATGCGTTTGAGTAGTGAAGGTTTTAAAGTCTCTACAGCGGAAAGTGGACCTGAAGCACTAAAATTACTCCAGAAAGAAAAAGTCGATCTCGTGATTAGTGATTTACGAATGGATGAAATGGATGGCATGGCGCTGTTTGATGAAGTGCAAAAAGCCCATCCTAATCTTCCGGTGATTATTCTCACTGCTCATGGTTCGATTCCTGATGCGGTTGCGGCAACGCAGCGCGGGGTATTTAGTTTCTTAACCAAACCCGTTGATAAAGACGCGCTTTATAAAGCCATTGATGAAGCATTAGCATTATCTTCCACACCGATTAGTGATGAAGAGTGGAGCGCTGGCATTGTCACGCGTAGCCCGCTAATGATCCGTTTGCTTGAACAGGCTCATATGGTGGCACAATCGGATGTGAGCGTGCTGATTAATGGGCAAAGTGGTACGGGTAAAGAAGTATTAGCGCAAGCGATTCATAAAGTGAGCCCACGTGCTCATAAACCGTTTATCGCAATTAACTGTGGCGCATTACCTGAACAATTACTTGAGTCTGAACTGTTTGGGCATGCTAAAGGTGCGTTTACCGGTGCAGTCAGTAGCCGTGAAGGGCTATTTTTTGCTGCCAGCGGTGGAACGCTCTTTTTAGACGAAATTGGTGATATGCCAATGCCGCTGCAAGTCAAATTACTGCGTGTTTTGCAAGAACGTAAGGTTCGCCCGCTAGGTAGCAACCGCGATTTAGATATTGATGTCCGCATTATTTCTGCGACCCACCGTAACCTACCGAAAGCGATGGAAAAAAACGAGTTCCGTGAGGATCTCTATTATCGCTTGAATGTAGTGAACCTGCGGATCCCTGCATTGAATGAACGCGCGGAAGATATTCCATTATTAGCTAATCATTTATTACGTGAAGCTGCGAGCCGCCATAAACCATTTGTTCGTAGTTTTTCGAGTGATGCGATGAAGTGCTTGATGACCGCAAGCTGGCCCGGAAACGTGCGCCAGTTAGTGAACGTGATTGAGCAGTGTGTCGCATTGACGACCTCTCCAGTGATCAGCGAAGCTCTCGTTAGCCAAGCGCTGGAAGGAGAAAATACGGCGCTACCGACTTTTGTTGAGGCGCGTAACCAATTCGAATTAAATTATCTGCGTAAGCTATTGCAGATGACCAAAGGCAACGTGACCCAAGCTGCGCGCATGGCGGGACGCAACCGTACCGAGTTTTATAAATTACTTGGGCGTCACGATTTAGAAGCGAATGATTTTAAAGAATAAAACCTTTATAGCCTAAAGGATTAAGGGAGAACAAACACGTTATGAGCCGTAAGCTTAATATCTCACTGGCACAACTTAACTGGCTGGTTGGCGACATCGAAGGCAACTGCGATCGTATGTTGCAAACTGTTGAAGAACAGGCTGAACATACTGATATCGTCATGTTTTCTGAGTTGGCTCTAACAGGGTACTCCCCTGAAGATTTACTCTTCCGCCACGATTTTGAAGAGCGATGCACCACACAATTAAAACGTTTACAACAAGCTAGCGGCCAATGCGGGATTATCGTGGGTCATCCGTGGTACGAAGAGAATGAAATTTATAACGCATTATCATTTTTCTACCAAGGCAAGCTATTAGCCCGTTACTTTAAGCAAGAACTACCTAATTACGGTGTTTTTGATGAGCCTCGTTATTTCACTGCGGCGGAAAAAACCTGCGTGGTGGAATTCAAAGGTTATCAGCTCGGTTTACTGATTTGCGAAGATATTTGGTATGACGAGCCGATTGATGCGGTGAAAGGGGCGGGGGCTGAATTGGTGCTTACCATCAATGCCTCACCATATGATTTAAATAAAGAACACATTCGCAGTGACTTGCTGGTGGAACATGCTCAGCGTACCGGTTTGCCGATTGTTTATCTTAACCAAGTGGGTGGACAGGACGAGCTCGTGTTTGATGGCGGCTCGAAAGTGCTGGCAAATAAAGGCAAGCAAGTCTACCAAATGGCTGAATTTGCAGAGCAAGTGGCAACAGTTACATTTGAAGATGTAAAACTAGTGACTGAGCAGCCGAAGCAACCTGAAGCGTCTCAAATCGCGCAGGTGTATCAAGCATTAGTTCTAGCAACCCGCGATTACATCAACAAAAATGGCTTTAATGGCGCGATTTTAGGATTATCTGGCGGGATAGATTCAGGATTAACTGTGGCGATTGCGGCGGATGCTATCGGTAAAGATCGCGTTCAAGCGGTCATGATGCCGTTCCGTTACACTTCTGAAATGAGCATTCATGATGCTAAAGAGCAGGCGGAATTACTGGGTGTTGAGTTTGATATCGTTTCCATCGAACCGATGTTTGATGCCTTTATGGCACAATTGCAGCCGATGTTTGAAGGGACTCAACCGGATACCACGGAAGAGAATTTACAAGCCCGTTGTCGCGCCGTGATCTTAATGGCGATGTCCAATAAGCGCCGCCGTTTAGTGCTGACGACTAGCAATAAAAGTGAATCTGCAGTTGGGTATTCAACGTTGTATGGCGATATGGCAGGGGGCTTTGATGTCCTGAAAGATGTGCCAAAAACGCTGGTCTTTGAACTGGCTAAATATCGTAATACAATATCGCCAGCAATTCCGCAGCGCGTGATTGATAGACCACCTTCAGCGGAGCTGGCTCCAGGGCAATTAGACCAAGATAGTTTACCGCCATACGATGTGTTAGATGCCATCTTAGACGGTTATGTAGAAAAAGATTTATCTGTGGCTGACCTTATCAAGCTCGGATTTGATAGAGAAATTGTTCGCAAAGTTGTGCGTCTTGTCGATATTAACGAATATAAACGCCGTCAGGCTCCTGTTGGACCGCGGATCACAATGCGTAATTTCGGTAAAGATCGTCGTTATCCGATTACCTCAGGTTTTGGCCGCAAAAACTGGTCATAACAGGAACTGAAAATGAAAAAAATTGATGCAATTATAAAGCCATTCAAACTTGATGATGTGCGCGAAGCGTTAGCCGAAGTGGGGATCACCGGTATGACGGTGACTGAAGTTAAAGGTTTTGGTCGCCAAAAAGGTCACACTGAACTGTATCGCGGTGCAGAATATATGGTGGATTTTTTACCAAAGGTAAAAATTGAAATCGTTGTGCCGGACGATATTGTAGAAAGCTGTGTAGAAACCATTATGCAAACGGCGCAAACCGGCAAAATCGGTGATGGAAAAATCTTTGTGTATGATGTTGCTCGCGTCATTCGTATTCGTACAGGTGAGCAGGACGAAGAAGCGATTTAATTTTGTTCTAGTTGGCGGTTAGTTTTTGGGCTAGCAAGTTAACTAGAATGAAAAATGCGGTAACGGGATAAATATATCTTACATGGGATGATAATATATTTATATGCGAATCCGTTACCGCAAAAATTAAAAATTTATATAAACTAAATCTTTAAAAACAATTCACTATAATGAATAACTGCGATTAATTTAATGGTAATACTTTATGAGGACCAAAACACTCATAATGAATATTATCGGCAGTGACACCCATTTCAATTAGCTGTTTTCCAACATGCTGCATAAAGCCAACTGGTCCACAGAAATAGAATTGCATATTTGGCTGAAGCACTTTCTCTTTGACTTGCGTTAAATCCAGTAATCCACGGTATTGGTAATCTTTACCCTGTTGATCTTGTGGGGCTGGTTGATTAAACCAGACCGCTGAATGACCTTGGGTATGCTGTGACATCAACTGGCTAACTTCTTGATTAAAAGCGTGTACATCCCCATTTTCAGCGGCGTGCAACCAATTCACAGGTGCTTGATGTTGGTGCATAGTGAGGTGGTTAAGCATGCTGAGCATTGGTGTTAAACCGACGCCAGCAGAGATTAAAGTCACTGGCGTTTTCGGTTCTACATCAAGGTAAAAGTCACCGCAAGGTGGCGCTAAACGAACAATATCACCCTCATTGAGATTTTGATGTAAGAAGCCTGAAACGATGCCTTGCTCTTCACGTTTCACCGCAATACGGTAGGTTTTCCCATTTGGCGCAGTAGTGAGTGAATACTGGCGAATCTCTTGATTTTCAAAACTATTTTCATTCAGATACACAGTAATATATTGCCCTGGACGATAATCCGCCACCGCTTTACCATCTATTGGAGTGAGTTCAAAACTGGTGATAACGGCACTTTGAGGCTGTTTTTTAGTGACTTTAAATTCACGTAAACCTTCCCATCCGCCAGATTTTTCCGCATTTTCATGGTAAATCGCGCTTTCACGGTTAATGAAAATATCCGCCAGTACGCCATAAGCTCTTCCCCATGCGTCCAATACTTCCTGACCCGGGCTCAGTAGCTCATCAATCGCAGCAAGCAGGTTTTCCCCGACAATTGGATAATGTTCTGGTTTGATATTTAAGCTGGCGTGTTTTTGCGCAATTTTCTCCACTGCACCAATTAATGCTTCAGGGGTTTCAATATGGATAGCATAGGCACAAATAGCGTTGAATAGGGCTTCACGCTGATCGCCATTCGTTTGATTTCTCATATTGAAAATATCTTTTAGCTCAGGATGTTGTTTGAACATTCTGTCATAAAAGTGAGCGGTTAATTTAGGGCCAGTTGCTGCGATGGCAGGGATGGTGGATTTAATTGTGGCGATAGTTTGTTGATCAAGCATACAGGTACTCCTGAATTATTTTCATAATATTATAAAGTTATAAACATGTATTTTGCATGCAACTTATAGTATTTAGCGGGAAATGTAAATAATTAACGCATCAAAAAGTGGGGGAATTCACCGCAAAATTAGAAGTAGCTAGCAAAGTTAGATATTCGTCTCGGTATTATTGAAATGTGCGCTATTATATTTTGTGTTGTTTAAAGGTATCTGAAAGCAAAAAAATTAATGCAATCGTTTGCGTATATTTTTTCTTAGGGGCTATCTCAACGACGAAAAAGAGTTTACACTGTCAGTCATTAAGTTGAATTGATTGTTACCTTATTGAATTGCTGAGGCAGGAGAAGCGAATGTTAAAGCGTGAAATGAATATTGCAGATTACGACCCACAACTGTGGGAAGCAATGGAAAAAGAAGTACAACGTCAAGAAGAACACATTGAATTAATTGCTTCTGAAAACTATACCAGCCCACGAGTTATGCAGGCTCAAGGCTCTCAGCTGACCAATAAGTATGCGGAAGGTTATCCAACTAAACGTTATTATGGTGGTTGTGAATTCGTTGATGTGGTTGAACAATTAGCTATCGACCGCGCAAAAGAGTTATTTGGTGCTGACTACGCAAACGTACAGCCACACTCAGGTTCACAAGCTAACGCTGCCGTCTATATGGCGCTGCTGCAACCAGGTGACACAGTATTAGGTATGAACCTTGCACACGGCGGTCACTTAACTCACGGTTCCCCAGTAAACTTCTCCGGTAAACTGTATAACATCGTTCCTTACGGTATCGATGAAAGCGGTAAAATCGATTACGACGATATCGCGGCTCAAGCGAAAAAACATCAACCTAAAATGATCATCGGCGGCTTCTCCGCATATTCTGGTGTGGTTGATTGGGCTAAAATGCGTGAAATCGCAGACAGCATCGGTGCTTACCTGTTCGTTGATATGGCTCACGTTGCGGGTCTAGTAGCAGCGGGTGTTTATCCTAACCCAGTTCCACATGCTCACGTAGTTACTACAACTACGCATAAAACATTAGCGGGGCCACGTGGTGGTCTGATTTTAGCTAAGGGCGGCGACGAAGACCTGTACAAGCGTTTGAACTCTGCGGTATTCCCAGGTTCGCAAGGTGGTCCTCTGATGCACGTTATCGCAGGTAAAGCGGTAGCACTGAAAGAAGCGATGGAACCTGCGTTCAAAACTTACCAGCAGCAAGTCGCTAAAAATGCGAAAGCAATGGTGGAAGTTTTCCAAAAACGTGGCTTTAAAGTGGTATCTGGCGGTACTGAAAACCACCTGTTCTTGGTTGACTTAGTTGACAAAGATATCACAGGTAAAGACGCTGACGCTGCACTGGGTCGCGCAAATATTACTGTAAACAAAAACAGCGTACCTAATGATCCGAAGAGCCCATTTGTGACTTCTGGTGTACGTATCGGTTCTCCTGCAATTACACGTCGTGGCTTCAATGAAGCAGATGCACGCGAGCTAGCGGGCTGGATGTGTGATATTCTGGATAACCTCAATGACGAAGCGACCATTGAAGCTGTTAAACAGAAAGTATTAGCTATCTGCAAAAAATACCCAGTTTATGCATAATGGCGATATGCCCATAAAGTAAGCTGAATTAGCACGATAAACCCGCTTCTACACTTTGTAAAAGCGGGTTTTTTTGTTGTCAGTTGTAAACCCCTTCATCGAGAGGGGGATATGAAAATAAGGGAGGAGTGATGGTTATTCCATCAACGCGTTGGCTAGCGATTGATTATTTTACCTACTTTTTTGCCTACAGTATTTTCTTACCATTTTGGTCAGTGTGGCTACAAGGTGAGGGAATAGATGCAGAAATGATAGGGCTGTTGTTAGGTATCGGGCTTGCGGCGCGTTTTCTCGGTGCTATGTTTATCACCCCCCAAGTCAAAGAGCCTTCCAAGCTGATTAATGCATTACGATTACTGGCGGCGCTTTCCCTGATTTTCTCCATTGGATTTTCGTTCGGCTCCCATTGGGCGTGGCTGATGTTTGTCATGATAGGGTTTAACCTCTTTTTTGCGCCTATGGTGCCATTAGGGGATTCACTGGCAGGAACATGGCAAAAACAGTTTACTTTTGATTATGGCAAAATCCGTGTTTGGGGCTCCATCGCCTTTATTATTGGCTCATCGTCGATGGGCTATTTCGCTGGCGTGTGGGGACATACCTCTATCATGGTAGCGTTGGTGGTAAGCTGCGCCGCTTTATTACTGGGGGCGATGCTAAAACCGGCAATTATGCCCGCAGGTGTGGCAAAAATAGATGGCGCAAATAAGGTCTCCTTCAAACAGCTGATTGCCGATAAAAACGTGCTGTTTTTTTTAATTTGTGTAACGTTATTGCAAGGTGCTCATGCTGCGTATTATGGATTTGCTTCACTGTTCTGGAAAGAAGCGGGTTATTCCGATTTAGTGATCGGTAATTTATGGTCACTGGGTGTGGTGGCAGAAGTGATTGTCTTTATGCTGAGCCATCGATTATTCCGACGTTGGAGCGCACGTAATTTACTCTTATTATCCGCTGTTTGTGGGATTGTCCGCTGGGGAATGATGGGGGCATTTACCGCATTACCAGTTTTAATTATTGTTCAAATCTTACATAGCGGAACCTTCACCGTTTGCCACTTAGCGGCAATGCGCTTTATTAGTGCGCGTAAAGAAAATGAAATCATTCCGCTACAAGGCGCTTATTCTGCATTAGCGACTGGGGGAGGGCTTGCGGTGATCACGATTATGGTCGGTTATATTTATGAACGTATGCCTGAACAACATGGCGTTGTGTTCTATTTGATGGCGCTCTTGGCTGTGCCTGCGCTGTTTATTCGACCAAAAGTGACGGCTCAGTCTTAGGTTGAAGTTGTCGCAACGCAATAATAAAAAGGGCGCTTAGTTTTCACTAGCGCCCTTTTTAGCAAATTTAACGAGGGTTAAATTAACGTTTTAATGCTTCAGATAATTCATCTTTCATTGCAGCCAGAATATCGCGAACAACGCGTGGGCTGCCTGCGACTAAGTTACCCGATGCTAAATAGTTATGACCACCTACGAAGTCAGTCATGATCCCGCCAGCTTCACGCATGATCAGTTCACCGCCTAAGAAATCCCATGGTTTTAAACCGATTTCAAAGTATGCATCTACACGACCTGCCGCCACGTAACATAAATCCAGAGCTGCTGAACCTGTGCGACGGAAATCTGCACATTGGTCAAACATTTTGCCCATGATGTTCATGTAGATAGAAGCGTGTTGCTTATGTTTGAATGGGAAGCCTGTTGCGACAACTGCGCCTTCAAGGTCGCGCTTCTCAGCCATACGTAAACGGTAGCCGTTCATTTGAGCGCCTTGTCCACGTACTGCAGTAAATAATTCGTTACGCATTGGGTCATAGACAGCAGCAACCTCTGTACGACCTTTTACGCGCACAGCGATAGAAACTGAGAAGTGAGGGAAACGTTTTGTGAAGTTGGTGGTGCCATCCAGTGGATCAATTACCCATTGAATATCATCATCTTTACCTAATAACTCACCACTTTCTTCAGTGATGATAGTGTGGTCTGGGTAAGATTTACGAATAATATCAACGATGATTTGTTCAGCGTCACGGTCAACGTTAGTGACGAAATCGTTAGCACCCTTTTGGGTTACTGTTACGTTCTGAGGATCTTCATAGTTTTTAGCTATGTAATTACCAGCCTTACGTGCAGCACGTATGGCGATGTTAAGCATCGGATGCATGGGTATTTTCCACTGGGATGTTAAAGAACGAAAATCAAGAGACGCAAAGTATATAGATGTTCGTCACAATAAGCAATTTTGTGTTAGACTCTTGCGATTAATTTTTCATGACAACGTATAAACCATGCTAGAAAATATTCGTATCGTTCTTGTTGAAACCTCACACACTGGCAATATGGGCTCAACCGCTCGAGCAATGAAAACTATGGGGCTTTCAAATCTCTATTTAGTTAATCCACTCGTCGAACCTGATTCCCATGCTATTGCGTTATCCGCGGGAGCAAGTGATGTCATTGGTAATGCAAAAATCGTAAAATCTCTCGATGAAGCATTAGAAGGGTGCAAATTAGTCATTGGTACCAGCGCACGTTCTCGTACACTTTCTTGGCCAATGGTCGAGCCTCGTGAATGTGGCGTGAAATCTGTTGAACAGTCAAAAGAGTCACCCGTCGCGATTGTTTTTGGTCGTGAGCGCGTCGGTTTAACCAACGAAGAATTGCAAAAATGTAATTACCATTTGTATATTCCGACCAATCCAGAATATGGTTCGTTGAATTTGGCAATGGCGGTTCAATTAGTTAGCTACGAGATCCGCATGGCGTATTTGGCAATTGCTGAAAAAAATACGCAAACATCGACCGATGATGAGGTAGAATACCCACCGGCTGAAGATTTAGAACGTTTCTATGTTCATCTTGAAAGCGTATTGAATGAATCGGGCTTTATTCGCAAGGCGCATCCAGGGTTAATTATGAATAAACTGCGACGTTTATTTACCCGTGCCCATGTTGAAACCCAAGAGTTGCACATTCTTCGCGGCATTTTGACATCAATGGAAAAATGGGCGAAAAAATGAGGTTAATGCCGTGGTAAAGTGAGCATAATACTTGAGTAAATTAGTCAGGTAAATAGTTGACCAAATTACTCGGGTATGTCACAATTGCTGCATATTTTACCACGGAGTATTTATGTTATGAGACTCACTTCCAAAGGGCGTTACGCAGTAACTGCGATGCTAGATGTCGCGTTACACTCTCAGACAGGTCCAGTACCTTTAGCTGACATTTCTGAACGTCAGGGAATTTCCCTCTCTTATCTTGAGCAACTCTTCTCTCGTTTACGTAAAAACGATTTAGTTTCTAGTGTTCGCGGTCCTGGTGGCGGTTATCTGCTTGGGCGTGATGCTGACCAAATCTTTGTTGCTGAAGTAATTGCTGCGGTTGATGAATCCGTAGATGCAACCCGTTGTCAGGGTAATAAAGAAGGTTGTCAAAATGGCGACCGCTGCTTAACTCACGCATTATGGCGTGACCTAAGTGATAGAATCACCAGTTTTCTCAGCAGCATCAGCCTAGATGAGCTGGTTAAGAATCAAGAAGTTCTGGATGTTGCTGATAGGCAAGATAATGAAAAGCGTAAAACAATGCCGAACGGCATTACGCCAGAATCCATTATCAATGTTCGTGCCTAATATAAAATAGATTATAAATTGCAGTCGATCACCAAATGGTGAAAAAGCCCAACCTATAGCGGCTTGCACCATTGGGATCATTAAAAAATTAAAGGCAAAGTTGTCTTGTCCTTTGGAGTATGTGAGCAATGAAATTACCGATTTATCTAGATTATTCAGCAACTACGCCTGTCGATCCGCGCGTTGCTGAAAAAATGATGCAATGTCTAACAATGGATGGGAATTTTGGTAACCCAGCATCTCGTTCACACCGTTTCGGCTGGCAAGCTGAAGAGGCGGTAGATATTGCTCGTAATCAAATCGCTGAATTAGTGAATGCTGATCCTCGTGAAATCGTCTTCACATCAGGTGCAACAGAATCTGATAACTTAGCTATCAAAGGCGCTGCCCAGTTCTATCAGAAAAAAGGCAAGCACGTCATTACTTGTAAGACAGAACATAAAGCAGTTCTGGATACATGCCGTCAATTAGAGCGTGAAGGTTTTGAAGTGACTTACTTAGCACCTCAAAGCAACGGTTTAATTGACCTGAAAGAGTTAGAAGCGGCAATGCGCGAAGACACCATTTTAGTGTCAATCATGCACGTGAATAACGAAATCGGTATTGTTCAGGACATCGCTACAATCGGCGAATTATGCCGTAGCCGTGGTATCGTATTCCACGTTGATGCCACTCAAAGTGTTGGTAAATTACCTATCGACCTGTCAACGTTAAAAGTTGACCTGATGTCATTCTCTGCACACAAACTGTACGGACCAATGGGTATTGGCGCACTGTATGTTCGTCGTAAACCACGCATTCGTTTGGAAGCACAGCAGCACGGTGGTGGTCATGAACGTGGTATGCGTTCAGGGACTTTACCTGTTCACCAAATCGTGGGCATGGGCGAAGCTTACCGTATCGCTAAAGAAGAAATGGCTCAAGAATCTGAACGTCTGCGTGGTTTACGCTTACGTTTATGGAACGGTATTAAAGATATCGAAGAAGTTTACCTGAACGGTGACTTAGAAAATGGTGCGCCGCACATTCTGAACGTCAGCTTCAACTATGTTGAAGGTGAGTCATTAATGATGTCGCTGAAAGATTTAGCAGTTTCCTCTGGTTCAGCATGTACTTCTGCAAGCTTAGAACCTTCATACGTGCTGCGTGCTTTAGGTATGAATGACGAACTGGCTCATAGCTCAATTCGCTTCTCTTTCGGTCGCTTTACGACTGAAGAAGAAATTGACTATGCAATTAAACAAATTCATGGTGCGATCGGTCACTTACGTGAGCTGTCTCCTTTATGGGATATGTTTAAAGCAGGCGTAGATCTCAACAGCATCGAATGGTCTCACCATTAATCAGACAGTTTCAGGAGTTTAAAAATGGCTTACAGCGAAAAAGTTATCGATCATTATGAAAATCCACGTAACGTCGGTTCATTTGATAACAATGATCCAAGCGTGGGTAGCGGTATGGTAGGTGCACCTGCTTGTGGTGACGTTATGAAGTTACAAATCAAAGTAAATGATGACGGTATCATCGAAGATGCACGCTTTAAAACCTATGGTTGCGGCTCTGCAATTGCATCAAGTTCACTGGTAACTGAGTGGATGAAAGGCAAAAGCTTAGACGAAGCTGAGTCAATCAAAAATACAGCGATCGCAGAAGAGTTAGAATTACCGCCAGTGAAAATTCACTGCTCAATTCTGGCTGAAGATGCAATTAAAGCTGCTATTGCTGATTACAAAAGCAAACGCCAAGGCAAATAATAGATAAATATCAGTTAGTAAGGGCTGTACCTTAGAGCATATAAACAACAAAAATAGACAGCCCACGACTGATAGTTAAACTCAAATTAATTAAAGATGTATTTATTATGCAACTTTAAATATAATGAGTTGTACCGATGATTTGAAGGCGGATGCTAATAATTTCTAGCATCTGCCTTGTTTGTTTCTAAAGTGAGGTTTGCAATGTCGATTTCTCTTACTGAAAGTGCAGCGCAACGAATTCAATCTTTTTTGAATAATCGTGGTAAAGGCGAAGGCTTGCGTTTGGGTGTAAGAACTTCAGGTTGCTCGGGAATGGCATACGTGCTTGAATTCGCTGATGTAATTAATGAAGAAGACACCGTTTTTGAAGACAAAGGTGTTAAAGTCATCGTCGATGGCAAAAGCATGGTTTATTTAGACGGCACTGAGCTGGATTTCGTAAAAGAAGGCTTAAACGAAGGGTTTAAATTTAATAACCCTAACGTTAACAGTGAATGCGGATGCGGTGAAAGTTTTCACGTATAATGTCTTCAAATGAGCATGACTTTGACCAATGTAACTAACGTGGCGTTAATGACCACATGATCTTTAGCTAAGCTTAGCTACATTGGTACCCGGTTCGAGAAACTGAGCACTTATGGATTACTTTACTCTTTTTGGGCTAACCCCTAATTACGCGATTGATAGTGAGCAACTCACACATCGCTTTCAAGAATTACAGCGACAATATCATCCCGATCGCTTTGCAACCTGTTCAGAACAGGAAAAAATGCAAGCACTCCAACATGCTGCAACTATCAATGCGGCATATCAATCCCTTCGTCATCCGCTGAAACGTGCGGAATATATGCTGTTACTACATGGTTTTGATATAAATAACGAACAACATACCATGCATGACACCGCATTTCTGATGGAGCAACTCGAATTACGCGAAGAGTTAGATAACATCGAAAATAGCCCGCAAGCCCTTGAACGGGTGTCTGCCTTTATGAAAAATGTCAAACAAATGCAGCAGACGCGCAGCGCCTTGATGGTTTCAGAACTCGATGCGATGCAGTGGGAAAAAGCCGCTGATACCGTCCGAAAATTGCGTTTTCTCGATAAGTTACAGCAACAAGCTGAGCAACTCGAAGAACGGTTACTAGACGACTTTTAAGAGAAAACGATTATGTCTTTATTGCAAATTAGCGAACCAGGAATGACCGCCGCGCCACACCAACGCAAGTTGGCTGCAGGGATCGATCTTGGTACAACACACTCTCTGATTGCCACTGTTCGTAGTGGTGAAGCTGCTGCATTGCCCGATGAAAAAGGGCGCTATTTGCTTCCTTCTGTAGTCAATTATCAAGCAGATAACCGCATTGTGGGTTGGGAAGCGAAACAGTTATCCGAACAAGATCCTGTCAACACCGTGATTTCGGTGAAACGCATGATGGGGCGTTCATTAGCAGATATTCAAAAACGTTACCCGGATTTACCTTATCAGCTAACTGCTAGCGAAAATGGTTTACCATTTATTCAAACGGCAGCAGGGCAAGTGGATCCAATCCAAGTTTCTGCTGACATTTTAAAAACGTTGGCAAAACGCGCAGAGCAAACTCTTGGCGGTGAAATGGATGGCGTGGTGATCACGGTTCCAGCTTACTTCGACGATGCCCAGCGTCAAGGCACCAAAGATGCAGCTCGTTTGGCGGGCTTGCATGTTTTGCGTTTACTGAATGAACCTACTGCCGCCGCGATTGCTTATGGCTTAGATTCCGGTCAAGAAGGGGTTATCGCCGTTTATGATTTAGGTGGCGGCACATTTGACGTGTCGATTTTACGCCTGAGCCGCGGTGTCTTTGAAGTGTTGGCTACAGGTGGTGACACGGCGTTGGGTGGCGATGATTTTGACCACGTATTAGCGCAGTGGATTGCACAGCAAGCGGGGCTTTCCATTCAGGGTGATCACCATTTAACGCGCCAATTATTGAACATTGCCACCGAAACAAAAATCGCATTAAGTGACGCTGATTCCGCGACAATCACTTTGCCAAATTGGCAGGGTACAGTGAGCCGTGAAACGTTTGAATCGCTGATTGAAACCCATATTAAACGCACATTAATGGCATGTCGCCGTGCCTTAAAAGATGCTGGCGTAGAAAATGATGACGTCTTAAATGTGGTGATGGTCGGTGGTTCGACTCGCGTACCATTAGTTCGTGAAAAAGTGGGTGAGTTTTTTGGTCGTACACCATTAACCTCCATCGACCCAGATAAAGTCGTGGCTATCGGCGCTGCAATTCAAGCAGATATTTTAGTGGGTAATAAGCCAGACAGCGACATGCTGCTATTGGATGTTATCCCGCTATCATTAGGTTTGGAAACCATGGGCGGTTTGGTGGAAAAAGTGATCCCACGAAATACCACCATCCCTGTCGCTCGTGCGCAAGAGTTCACAACATTTAAAGATGGACAAACCGCCATGAGCGTTCACGTTGTACAAGGTGAGCGTGAAATGGTTTCGGATTGCCGTTCATTAGCGCGCTTTACGCTGCGTGACATTCCGCCAATGGCGGCAGGTGGCGCACATATTCGTGTCACATTCCAAGTGGATGCAGATGGTTTACTCAGTGTGAGTGCCATGGAAAAATCCACGGGTGTTGCCGCATCGATTCAAGTTAAGCCATCCTACGGTTTAACTGACACCGAAATTTCAACCATGATTAAAGATTCAATGACTAACGCGCAAGATGATTTAAATGCGCGCCGCCTAGCGGAGCAAAAAGTTGAAGCGGCAAGAGTGCTTGAAAGTTTAACGAGCGCATTAGAGCAAGATGCACATTTACTGACTCCAACCGAAGAGTCAGAAATTGATAATGCGGTCAATGAGTTAATCCAAGCAGTAGAAGGTACAGACCCTACTGTTATTGAAAATGCAATTAAACAACTGGATAAGAAATCCCAAGAATTTGCCGCTCGCCGAATGGATGCATCTATTCGTCAGGCGCTGTCAGGCCATTCTGTGGATGAGATATAATTATGCCTAAAATCGTTTTTTTACCTCATAGTACGTTATGTCCGGAAGGTGCTGTAGTCGAAGCGCAAGAGGGCGAATCTATTTTAGACGTAGCACTGCGCAATGGAATTGAAATCGACCATGCCTGCGAAAAATCCTGTGCATGTACAACCTGTCACTGCATCGTTCGTGAAGGCTTTGACTCTCTCGAAGAAAGCAGCGAACTCGAAGATGACATGCTAGACAAAGCCTGGGGCCTAGAGCCAGAAAGCCGTTTAAGCTGTCAAGCACGTGTTGCGGATGAAGACCTCGTTGTGGATATTCCGAAGTATACGATTAACCACGCTCGCGAGCACTGATGCTCGTCATATTTCGCACTGTAGCGTTGTTAGCTGCATTCGTTAACCCTAGTCACATACTTGTGTATGTTTCTAGGGATTAACTCCTTTGTCGCCTAGGCCCGTCATAGTTCGCACTGTAGCGTGTTGGCTGCATTCGTTAACCCTAGTCACATACTTGTGTATGCTCCTAGGGATTAACTATTTTGCCGCCTAGCTACAGCACGAACTATTTAGAGCGGTATAATCCCAAAAACTGACTTTGTATAATTTGGAAAAAATATGAGCCTAAAATGGACAAACAGTCGTGAAATCGGTGAAGCGCTCTATGATGCTTACCCGGATACAGACCCAAAAACCGTGCGTTTCACGGATATGCATCAATGGATCTGCGACTTAGAAGATTTTGAGGATGACCCGCAAAAATCTAACGAAAAAATCCTCGAAGCTATTCTATTAGTCTGGCTGGACGAGTACGAATAAGTTTCGTGGATAAAAAACCGGATAGCGCTGAATAGGTTGCATCCGGTTTTTTTTCGTCTGTAACAGACTGCATAAGAAATTAAAATGATTCAAAAGAACCTATTAGTCTGATAGAAACTAAACTCAATAACGTTGCCATTTTTAGGGTATAGTTGGCGAATTAGCAAAGATTGATAGCAGAAAGTGATAAGCTAAATTCAAGATCCCGCAATAATCAACTTAGTGGATAAAGTGAGAAGAATAATGACCAAACAAATTATGCCAGTCATGATTACATGCGAACCTGCGGCACCATGCTGGGGTGAAGGCGCTCTATTAAGTTCAAACGATAAAGGCATGACTATCCACCTTAAGCATCCGGGTAAGCTGTGTGCTGTACAAAGTGCTGGTCGTAAGTTAGATAGCCAAGGCATTCGCAATGTTTCATTAACAGGCGAAGGTTGGGACTTAGAAAAAAGTTGGGCATTTTGGCAAGGTTTCCGCGCACCAAAAGGGGCGAGAACTATCGAATGGCCAGCATTGCAAGAAGCGGATCGCAAAGAATTAGAACAGCGCATCAATACCATTGATTGGGTTCGCGATATTATCAATGCGCCAGCAGAAGAATTAGGTCCAGAGCAACTGGCTCAACGTTCAATCGATTTACTGTGCAAAGTAGGCGCTCAAGATATCAGCTACCGCATTGTCAAAGGCGATGACCTATTAGAGCAAGGTTATGCAGGTATTCATACTGTGGGTCGTGGGTCTAGCCGTCCTCCAGTATTGCTGGCATTGGATTACAACCCAGGTAAAGATGAGAAAGCGCCTGTATTCGCCTGTTTAGTCGGTAAAGGCATTACCTTCGATTCAGGGGGTTATAGCATTAAGCCATCTGCTTCAATGAACTCAATGAAAGCAGATATGGGCGGCGCAGCAACATTAGTGGGTTCTTTAGCGCTGGCGATCACGCGTGGTTTAAACAAACGCGTAAAATTATTCCTGTGTATCGCGGACAACATGGTTAGCGGCAATGCCTTTAAATTAGGGGATATTATCCGTTATCGTAATGGCAAATCTGTTGAAATCATGAACACAGATGCTGAAGGGCGTTTAGTCTTAGCGGATGGTTTAATTGATGCAAGCAAAGAGAAACCAACGTTATTAATCGATGCGGCAACCTTAACTGGGGCTGCGAAAACAGCTGTGGGTAATGACTACCACTCGGTACTGAGCTTTGATGACAAATTAGTGGCAGAATTAATGTCAGCATCAGATGAAGAGTTCGAGTTATTCTGGCGCTTACCATTAGCTGAATTCCATCGTCAACAACTGCCTTCTGGTTTTGCTGACCTGAACAATATTGCAGCGCCTTCGCATACTGCGGGTGCAAGCACTGCGGCAGCCTTCTTGTCTCACTTTGTTGAAAATTATCGTCAAAACTGGGTACATATCGATTGTTCAGCAACTTACCGTAAATCGCCAGTGAGCTTATGGGCTGAAGGGGCAACCGGTATTGGTGTGAGAACATTAGCTAACTTACTTCTCAAAAAATCAAAATAATTCGCGTTATAATGAAATCGCAGTGGTGCAGTCAATGCAGCCTGCGATTTTTTCTTTAACATGAATGGTTTTTGAATTTAGACGATATTATTTTTGGTTGTAGAGGATATTGAATGACGCAACAATCCCAAAACCTAACAACAGACTCGCAATCCGATGTTCAGTTTACTGAACTCACGGTGCCAGAAGGCTCTTCATTAAAATTAAGCGTTCTCGAACAAGAACCTGAAGAATTGACAGCGGCGCTCAGTGAATTTTTTAAACAACATAAAGTCGTACGACGCGCGTTTATTGTTTCGGTCCAAGAAGCAGAAGATGAACAGTTTGATGATATTTTGATGATAGCGTTGGAATTTGTTCCAGGCGCAGAAAATATCGATGAAATTATTCAAGAAGCTGGCGCAACCGCATGCGAATATATCGATGAGGATGAATCCATTGATTTTTGCATCGTTAACGAAGACGAAAAAGGGTTAAGCCACTTTATTACCCAGCACGTTGCGCCATTTTATCAACGCCGCTTAGGCAGCTTTTTGCGCGACAGTATTCCCATCAAAAATACCTAATTCTCTCCTTACTCAAAATAAAGACCGGACTTCTCCGCGTCTTTATTTTTTCATGCTGTTTTTTCCGTTTTGTCTGATAGGTGTTGGTGTTACATTCTGTTAAATTATGTATTCAATTAATGCGCATACTTATTATTGCGGATTACACACTAAGCTCAATCATCGCAACGTATTTAAGTTCAAGGATTTTCTTGGGCTTCATGAACATAATAAATTAACTTAATAAGGGATGGGGCGGTAATGAAACAACAATCAAGTTGGACTTCATTGGCGGGTCTAAAAACGAAAAAGCGTTATGTAGCATTAGCCTTAGCGTCCGTTATGGCATTAGCGGGCTGCGATAATACTGACGATACCACGAAAAAAGAGGGTAATGTCTCAACCTCAGCGGCAGAAACGAGTACCAAAACGGCGCCCGTTGCAGAACAAAAACAGGCTGCGCCTAAGCTTTCCAATGACGAGTTAGCGAAGAAATATGCCGGGAAAGATCTGGAAATTTTGGATGCCTCGGAATTGCAGCTAGATGGTGCAAGCGCCATGGTCGTGACATTCTCGGTGCCTTTACAACCAAATCAAAACTTTGGTCAATATTTGAATCTGGTGGATGTGAAATCAGGCAAGCTGGATGGAGATTGGGAGTTATCTGATAACCAGATGGAATTACGCTTCCGCCATTTACCGCCATCGAAAGAATTAAACCTTTCGGTTAATCCGGGAGTGAAAGCGGTCAACGAACGTACCATCAACAACAGCTTTGAGAAGAAATTCCAAACGGCGCAAATTATTCCAACCGTTGGGTTCGCAAGTAAAGGCTCTTTACTGCCAAGCAAAGTTGCCCAAGGCTTGCCTGTCATCGCGCTGAACGTGGATAAAATCGACGTAAATTTCTTCCGTGTCGATGAAAAACAATTACCGCAATTCCTCGCGATGTGGCAATACCGCAGTAACTATGAATATTGGTATTCCGATGAATTCCTCGACAAAGTCGAATTAGCCTATACCGGGCGTTTCGATTTAAACCCAGATAAAAACACCCGCCAATCCATTCTGTTGCCATTAAAAGATATCAAAGAGTTGCAACAAGATGGCGTTTATTTAGCGATCATGCAAAAAGCGGGTAGCTACAGTTATCAATTCCCTGCGACAGTCTTTACGCTTAGTGATATCGGCGTGTCATTACATAGCTACCATGATCGTGTGGATATTTTCACCCAATCATTAGCCAAAGGTTCGGCGATTAAAGGCGTCGAGCTGCGGATTTTGGATGAAAAAGGTCAATTAGTGACCAAAGGCACGACTGATGGTGACGGTCATGCTCAGTTAGACAAACTGGCTGGCGGCAAATTATTACTGGCAACCCACGAAGGGCAAACCAGTATGATTGACTTGACTCAACCCGCATTAGACCTGTCTGAGTTTGATATTTCAGGTCCTTCAGGCTATGCAAAACAGTTCTTTGTGTTCGGTCCTCGTGATTTATATCGTCCGGGCGAATTACTGCTAGTGAATGGTTTACTGCGTGATGGTGATGGTCAGCCAGTGAAATCTCAGCCAGTCAAAGTGGATGTCTTAAAGACGGATGGTCAGGTCTACAAGAGCTTTGTATGGCAAGGGGATGAAAAACAAGATGGTTTGTATCAGTATCAGCTAGAGATCCCGAAAAATGCTGAAACGGGTGGTTGGTCGCTGCGTTTTGATTTAGGTGATGGTTCACCACTGCGTTATTACAAATTCAATGTTGAAGATTTTATGCCAGAGCGTATGGCGCTGGATATTACAGGTAGTGAAAAGCCAGTATTAAGTTCGCAGCCCGTTGACTTTGACATTAAAGGTCGTTACCTCTACGGCGCCCCAGCAGCGGATAATCAGTTGCAAGGTCAAGTGTTGCTGAAAGCTAATCGTGAAGCGGTTGCGAAATTGCCAGGCTTTGAATTCGGTGCGACGAATGAAGAAGGCTTACCGCGTAAGCTGGATGAGTTTGACTTAACCTTAGATGGTAGCGGTGAAACCGTGATCTCCTTACCGCAAAGCAACTGGGAATCAACGCGCTCTCCAATTACAGCAGTTCTGCAAGCTAGCTTATTAGAAGCAGGCGGTCGTCCTGTGACTCGCCGTGCTGAGCAAGCGATTTGGCCAGCGAAAAAATTAGTGGGTATTCGTCCTCTCTTTGAGAAAAAAGAGATCTACGATTACCGTACAGACCGCTACGCGAAGCGTTATAACGTCGATGAAAATTCATTAGCTGAGTTTGAAATTGTCATGTCAGATATGGCAGGGCACAAACTGGCAGCGGAAAACCTGACTGCGCGTTTAGTGTATGAGCGTCGCGATTACTACTGGAGCTGGTCAGAAAGCGGTGGTTGGGTTTCTAACTACGATCAGAAAGATCTCGTGGTGGCGAATGAAAATATTTCTATCGCCAAAGATGGCACCGCGAAGATCTCATTCCCAGTGGATTGGGGCTCATTCCGTTTAGAAATTACCAACCCTGAAAATGAGTTAGTCAGCAGCATTCAATTCTGGGCAGGCTTCTCTTGGCAAGATAATACCGGAGGCAGCGGTTCCGTTCGCCCTGACCAAGTGAAATTAAGCTTGAACAAGCCAGCATACTTACCGGGTGAAAAAGCCAAAGTCCGTATCGAAGCGCCAAAAGCAGGTAAAGGTTACATTCTGCTTGAATCGAGCAGCGCGCCATTATGGTGGCAGGAAATTGATGTTCCAGCGGGCGGGTTAGATGTGGAAGTGCCGGTGAATAAAGAGTGGGCGCGCCATGATTTATATATCTCTGCGGTGGTTGTTCGCCCAGGAGATGACTCCAAAGAGGCGACCGTTAAACGCGCTGTTGGGGTATTGCATCTGCCGCTAGCTGATGAAAATCGTAAGATTTCACTGGCGCTGAACGCACCGACAAAAATGCGTCCAAATGAAGATCTGAAAGTGAAGATCAAAGCTACTGCTCAAGATGGCAAGCCACTGCCTGAAAAAGTGAACGTGTTGCTGTCTGCGGTGGATACGGGCGTCCTGAATATCACCGATTTCAAAACACCAGACCCATACGATGCTTTCTTTGGGCGTAAACGCTACAGCGTTGACCAATATGATGTGTATGGTCACTTAATTGAAGGTCAAGGTAAGTTAGCCAACCTGCGCTTTGGTGGTGATGGTGAAGATGCAGCGCTGGAGCGTGGTGGCATGAAGCCTCTGACAGAGGTACAAATCATTGCGGAACAAGCGCAACCTGTCATCTTAGACAAAAATGGCGAAGGCGAAATTACGCTGGCAATTCCTGATTTTAATGGCGAATTGCGTTTAATGGCACAAGCATGGAACCAAAAAGATTTTGGTCATGCAGACAGTAAGGTCGTTGTTGCGGCACCATTAGTGACGCAAATGTCGATGCCTCGATTTATGGCGGGTGGCGATAAATCTTACTTCGCGTTAGATCTTACCAATATGACCGACAACACGCAGAATGTGACCGTCACATTTAAAGCATCGGGCATGGTGAAATTAGACGGTGCACCAACTCGTGATATTGAACTGACCAAAGGCAAACGTACCACAGTGACATTGCCAGTCAGTGCTGATTATGGCTTTGGTGAAGGCGAAGTCTCCATGACTATCAACGGCGTAAAAGTCGAAGGGGAAGCGGAGAAAGAGTACAAAAACAGTTGGAAAGTTGGCGTGCGTCCAGCACAACCAGCCGAAACCGTGGCATTTGCTACCGCGATCGAACCGGGTGAAATTTGGTCATTACCAACCAACGATTTTGCTTATTTACAGCAAGATACGCTGGAAGGGCAAGTGCTGTTAACGAGCCGTCCGCCGCTGCAAATTGCACGCTATATTCGTGAGCTGTTTGCGTATCCATACGGCTGTTTAGAACAAACAGTGAGCGGGCTGTATCCGTCACTGTTCTCGACACAAGCTGAACTGCAAAAACTGGGTATTAATTCACAAACTGACGCAGATCGCCATAAAGCGATTGAGTTAGGCATCCCGCACTTACTGAGCATGCAGCGTGATGACGGTAGCTTCTCTCTATGGGATAAAATGGGGCGTGAAGAGTATTGGTTAACTGCGTATGCGACGGATTTCTTAAACAAAGCGAACCAACGTGGTTTCTCCGTACCGCAAAGTGCATTGAATAACGCTAACGCACGCCTGTTAAGTTACCTGCAAGATGGTAGTCAAGTGAGTTATCCGTACACGGATCAGCCAGACGCATCCCGTTTTGCGATCCAAGCCTATGCGGGCTTAGTGCTAGCAACTCAGCAAAAAGCACCATTAGGGGCACTGCGTCAAATCTATGGTCAAGCTAACAATGCGACCAGCGGTTTAGCGTTAGTTCAACTGGGTGTTGCATTAAACCTGATGGGTGATAAAGCGCGTGGTGAAAGTGCCATTATTGATGGTATGAAGAAACAAAGTGCACGTTACAGCAGTATTGGTGATTACGGCTCAGCTATCCGTGATGATGCGATGATCGTGGCATTACTGAATGAATATAACTTAATGCCAAAATCTCGTGACCAAAAATTGCAAACGCTGTCTAACAATCTGACTTCGCAGAAGTATTTCTCGACTCAAGAGAGCAATGCCCTGTACTTAGCGGGTCGTTTCTATGCCAATGAGACAGAAACACCATGGAAAGCGCTAGTGAATGGTCAAGAGCCTCCATTGGTTTCAGATAAACCAGTGAGTGAGTTCTTAACTAAACAACAGCTAGTGAATGGTTATAGTGTTGAAAACAGCGGTACCAGCACACTGTATACTCGTTTGAATGTTGTCGGCTATCCGATGCGTTCACCGAAGCCATATTCAAATGTGCTGGATATCAAACGCAGTTACTACGATATGAAAGGCAACCGTATTTCAATCGATAGATTAAGAAGCGGCGAAATGGTAGTGGTGAAGTTGGAAGTGAATGCCAACCAAACTGTCCCTGATGCATTGGTGGTGGATTTATTACCTGCGGGCTTAGAGTTGGAAAACCAAAACTTAGCCAATAGCAGCGCTAACCTCAGTGAATCAGCGCCAAATCTGCAAGAGATGATTGATGATATGCAGCAATCGCAAATTCGTCACATGGAATACCGTGATGACCGTTTTGTGGCGGCAGTGGAAGTTCAGCAATATCGTCCAACCACACTGGTTTACTTAGCTCGCGCGGTTACGCCGGGTGTGTATAACAAACCAGTGCCACAGGTGGAATCCATGTATGTGCCAGAATGGCGTGCAACGGGTTACTCCGATGGTCAGTTGGAAGTGGTTCGTTAATTAATATTAAATTAGAGAATCATTGAATTAGATGAAGATAAAGAGGGAAGCGTGTGTTTCCCTCTTTTTTTAGTATCATAAAAACAAATAATAACTCTCGGTATATTGACGAATGAAGAGATGGCTACGTCGCATTGGGTGGACGCTACTGGTTTTGGTCGTGGTATTGCCACTGGCCTTTTTAGCAGCAGATAAAATTTGGCCTTTGCCAATCAAGCAGATTGAAATGGCACGCACGGTCGTCGCGGGGGATGGGACTCCGTTATGGCGTTTTGCCGATAAAGAAGGTATTTGGCGTTTCCCTGTTAAGTTGGACGAGGTTTCGCCGGAATATATTGACGCGTTATTAACCTATGAAGATCGCCATTTTTACCAGCATCCGGGGGTTAACCCATTTTCGTTAATGCGGGCGGCAGGGCAGTTAGTGAGCTCAGGACGCATTGTCTCTGGGGGCAGTACCATCTCAATGCAGGTGGCAAGGCTGATTGACCCACATGAGCGCACGTTTGGTGGCAAACTCAAACAGTTATGGCGTACTGCACAGCTGGAATATCACTATTCTAAAGATGAAATCCTCGAAATGTATCTTAACCGAGCACCTTATGGGGGGACGATTGAGGGCATAGGTGCTGCCAGCTGGGTCTATTTGAATAAATCCCCTGCAAAATTGACCGCAAGTGAAGCGGCATTGTTTGCGGTTTTACCACAAGCGCCAAGCCGTTTAAGACCTGACAGATACCCAGAACGGGCGCAAGCAGCACGAGATAAAGTACTCGACAGACTGGCTGAATACCAAGTTTGGAGCACTGAAAAAGTCAATGAAATCAAGCAAGAGCAAATCTGGCTTGCCCCACGTAAAAATCCGCATTTAGCACCATTACTGGCGCGTCGGATGGTCAAAGATTCCCAAGAATCCATCGTGGAAACTACCATTGATGCTAGCCTGCAAAAGCAGCTTGAAGATATGGCGATGAACTGGAAAAACCAATTACCTAAGCAAACTTCCTTAGGATTGCTGGTGGTTGATCACACGGATATGAGCGTGAAAGCGTATATCGGGTCGATTGATTTTCAGGATGATAGTCGCTTTGGTCATGTGGATATGATCAGTGCGTGGCGCTCACCGGGCTCAACACTCAAGCCATTTTTATATGCGCTGGCAATGGATGATGGTTTGATCCACGCCGAATCACTGTTGCAGGATGTTCCTCGTCGATTTAATGATTATCGTCCCGGTAACTTTGATAGCGGCTTTAATGGCCCTGTCAGTGTGAGTGATGCGTTAGTGCGCTCATTAAACTTGCCCGTTGTGCAACTGCTGGATGTCTATGGCAGTAAGCGTTTTGCGGCGCAATTACGTAATGTGGGCACAGAACTGCGTTTTCCAGTTGGCGGAGAACCTAACTTGTCGTTGATCCTCGGGGGAACGGCGGCACGAATGGAAGACTTAGTGTCAGCTTACAGTGCATTTGCTCGCCAAGGAGAAGTTTCTCCACTGCGTTATCGACCGACAGATGTTATCCGCGACCGCAAGTTAATGTCTCCGGGGGCCGCGTGGATTGTTCGCCGGATTATGGCAGGAGAAGCCCGCCCAGTCCCTGATGCTAATTTATCGGGACAGCCAAATCTTGCATGGAAAACAGGGACTAGTTACGGATACCGCGATGCTTGGGCTATTGGTGTGAACCCACGTTATACGATTGGTGTTTGGGTTGGGCGTCCTGATGCAACGCCAGTTGCAGGGCAGCTTGGCTATGCCACAGCAATTCCAATTATGAACCAAGTAAATAACATGCTGCTGACGCGAATTTATCAATCTCGAGAAGTGCTTCCGAAAGATTCAAGACCCGCGAGCGTTAGCCAAGCCGTGATCTGCTGGCCAGGGGGAACCTCATTACTGAAAGAAGATAGTAATTGTCGCCAGCGCCGTTTGAGCTGGATTTTAGATAATACGATTCCACCAACGCTAATGGCACGGGATCAAGAATCCTCTCTTGGACTCAGACAAAAAGTGTGGGTGAATGAGCAGGGGCTACAAGTTGCGCCAGATTGCCCAAATGCCCAAGAAAAAGAGATCCATTTATGGCCGATTACCGTAGAGTCGTGGTTGCCTGTAAGTGAAAAACGAATAAATCGACTGCCTAAGCCGGATGCCGTTTGTCCGCCGTTAAATCTTGAAATGCCACCATTATTAATTTCAGGTATCCGCGAAGGGGAGGTTCTCCAACGTTTACCCGGAAAAACCAGTTTAGACCTGCGTTTACTCACTCAAGGTGGACAAGGGCAAAAATGGTGGTTTTTAAACGGCGAGCAAGTGAACAATACCGAGCAAAATGGGGCAATTTTGCTGACGCTCGAAAAAAGTGGAAACTACCAAATATCTGTCTTAGATATGAGCGGACAGGTCACCGCTATCAACTTTAAGGTGAAGTAATAGCATAAAACGACGACTTAATTAAAAATCTAGCATTTTTTGCTATGAAAAGATTAACAAAATGTTGATGTGACTGTAGGAAATTGTAATCCAAGCCCCTATAATCAACGCCCTATTTTTCTGCTTCCTAACATCAGGAATAGAAACAATATAAAAAACTACAACAGGCACATATTCTTGGTTCTTCATATGCCCCTCTTGAAATTCTAGTGGAAACATTGGGTTAAATAAGAGAAACAAAGCAGAGAATAAAGAGTAAAAGTCAAGTCAATCGCTAAGAGGTTATTTATGGCTGTTCAACGTACATTTTCTATCATCAAACCAAACGCAGTTAAGAAAAACGTCATCGGTGCAATTTACAACCGTTTTGAAAGCGCAGGCTTCAAAATCGTTGCTGCTAAAATGATGCACCTGACTCGTGAACAAGCTGAAGGCTTCTACGCTGAGCACAAAGGTCGTCCTTTCTTTGATGGTCTGGTTGAATTCATGACTTCTGGTCCAATCATGTTACAAGTGTTAGAAGGCGAAAACGCAATCCAACGTCACCGTGACCTGATGGGCGCAACTAACCCAGACAACGCATTAGCAGGTACTTTACGTGCTGACTACGCGGACAGCTTCACTGAAAACGCAACTCACGGTTCAGATTCAGAAGAGTCTGCTGCACGTGAAATCGCATATTTCTTCACTGCTGACGAAATCTGCCCACGCTAAGGCGTTCTCAATAATGCATTAGCATTATTGTTATAATATTTGTACAATATGTCGCCCTGTTAATCATCGCGTTAACAGGGTGATTTATTTTTTAGTCGTCCCGACTAATCGCAATCTCAATTTACGTCGTGCTTTTCGCACTGCCGAAAGTGTAATAACGAGGCAAACTCAATGTCTGATATGACTACCAATGCACAATGTGCAACTCCTTCTGCTGTATCTGCTATGCCAGAAAAAAATGGGCAGCCAGAAAAAAGCGGTCAAAAAATTAACCTGCTCGATTTAAACCGCAAGCAGATGCGCGAATTTTTTGCTGAGCTCGGCGAAAAACCGTTCCGTGCAGACCAAGTTATGAAGTGGATTTACCACTATTGCTACGATGATTTCGAGCTAATGACCGATATCAACAAGGTGCTACGCGCGAAATTAACCGAAGTCGCTGAGATCCGAGCACCTGAAGTGGCTGATGAACAACGTTCATCCGATGGCACGATTAAGTGGGCTATTAAAGTCGGTGATCAACTGGTTGAAACGGTGTATATCCCTGAAGCTGATCGCGCAACACTGTGTGTTTCTTCTCAAGTTGGCTGTGCACTGGAATGTAAATTCTGTTCTACCGCGCAGCAAGGTTTTAACCGTAACTTACGCGTTTCTGAAATCATCGGGCAGGTTTGGCGTGCGGCTAAAATCATCGGTTCGTTGAAGTCTAGCGGCCGCCGTCCTATCACCAACGTGGTGATGATGGGGATGGGGGAGCCGTTATTGAATTTAAATAACGTGGTTCCTGCGATGGAAATCATGTTAGATGATTTTGGTTTCGGTCTATCAAAACGCCGCGTAACAATTTCCACCTCAGGCGTGGTTCCTGCACTGGATAAGTTAGGCGATATGATTGATGTTGCGCTGGCTATTTCTCTGCATGCACCAACGGACGATGTGCGTGATGACATCGTACCAATCAATAAGAAATATAATATCGAAACATTCTTAGCTAGTGTGAATCGTTATTTAACGAAATCCAATGCGAATGCGGGACGTGTCACGGTTGAATATGTGATGCTTGATCATATTAACGATAGCGTTGAACAAGCCCACCAACTCGCGGAATGTTTGAAAAACACACCAAGCAAAATCAACTTGATCCCATGGAACCCGTTCCCAGGAGCGCCATATGGTCGCAGCTCCAACAGCCGAATTGATAGATTCTCTAAGGTATTGATGGAATACGGTTTTACGACTATAGTTCGCAAGACTCGTGGTGATGATATTGATGCTGCATGTGGGCAACTGGCAGGGGATGTTATTGATAGGACGAAACGTACCTTGAAAAAACGCCTTGCTGGGGAACCTATCCAGGTAAAATCAGTCTGATATATAGATAATATCTAATCAGTGAGTTAGGTTATAATTCGGGGCGTTTTATGGTTAGGCAAAACGCCCTGGTTCGCCTACAATAATTAAAGCGGCATATCTTCTCTACTGTTGTTGGAAACTATGACGTAATCAGACGGGTAAAGTAGCGTAAAATCTGCTTTATATTTATTAAACTTGGAAATAGTGTTGCCAGCTAATGACTATCGAAAATAATACCGAACAAACTTCTATCACTGTAGGGCAATTATTATCCCGCGCTCGCGAGCGTATGGGACTAACGCAAGAAACAGTTGCGGAGCGACTGTGTCTTAAAGTGAGTACGGTAAAGGAAATAGAACAAGATATTCATCCTGCGGGCGTAGAGCCTACGTTTTTACGTGGTTACATTCGTTTGTATGCACGAATGGTTGGTATCCCTGAAAATGAAATTACGTCTCTGTTAAAAAGTGATGTTCCCGCACAGTCCCCGAATGTTTCCCCAATGCAAAGCTACTCATTAGGCAAAAAGCGTAAAAAACGCGAAGGTTGGCTAATGAAATTGACGTGGCTGATCGTGATTGTTTTAATTGCGATGATTGGCGTTTGGTGGTGGCAAGATCATAATGCTCAACAGAAAGATTTGTTGTCGATGGCTAACCAAAATGAAGCCTTGGTTCAACAAGATACTAGTGAACCCGTAAACAATATTGCGGTTGATATGCCACTTGCGACTGACAATAGCACTGTACAAACCGACCCACTGGTCGATCCTGCACCAGTATTGACGGACACCCAAACAGCAACGAATACCCAAACAGCAACGAATACAGATGCAGAAGGGGTGAGAACGATCCCGCTGCCAAATGCGCCGCAAACAACACCTTCTGTTGACAGAGCCCAAGCAGATGCTTCTCAAACAACGGATATGCCAGCCGCAACAGGTAATGGTTTAACGTTAAGTTTCTCTGGTCAATGTTGGTTAGAAATTCGTGACGCAAACAATAAAGTTTTATTTAGCGGCATGAAAAATAACGGCGACAAATTAGAACTTGATGGCGCACAACCTTACCGTTTAAATATCGGTGCGCCAGCCAATGTGACGGTGCAATTCCAAGGTAAAAACGTTGATTTAAGCCGCTTTATCAAAGCGAAACGTTCCGCGAAATTTAAGTTGCCAGAAGCATAAAAATATTACGAAATTAAAGAAGCAAACTATATCCTAAAACACTCTTTGTGATAGTTTATAGTTTGCTTTCTTGTGTATAGTGGGGCGCGTTAAAGCAATGACCATACACTATGCCATGATATTAAAGAGCGCCATGGTATTAAAATGAGCACATGGATGTTCGGAGAATTAAACAAAAATGCATAACGAATCACCAATCAAAAGACGCAAATCCACCCGTATTTATGTCGGTAATGTTCCTGTTGGCGACGGCGCACCTATCGCTGTTCAATCAATGACCAATACCCGTACAACCGATGTCGAAGCCACTGTTCGCCAAATTAAAGCCCTTGAACGTGTTGGGGTAGATATTGTGCGCGTATCAGTACCCACGATGGATGCCGCAGAAGCCTTTAAATTAATCAAACAGCAAGTTGATGTCCCTCTGGTCGCTGATATTCACTTTGACTACCGTATTGCCTTAAAAGTGGCAGAATATGGTGTTGATTGCTTGCGTATCAACCCGGGAAATATCGGTAGTGAAGAGCGAATTCGCCAAGTGGTTGACTG
This sequence comes from Providencia sp. PROV188, assembly GCF_027595165.1. Classification (NCBI taxonomy): domain Bacteria; kingdom Pseudomonadati; phylum Pseudomonadota; class Gammaproteobacteria; order Enterobacterales; family Morganellaceae; genus Providencia; species Providencia sp. PROV188. Next base: position 2,461,624 of record NZ_CP097291.1, on the reverse strand, counting down.
CGCTCGTCATTACAATATTCCTATTCGAATTGGGGTGAATGGCGGCTCGCTGGAAAAAGATATTCAAGAAAAATACGGTGAACCGACACCAGAAGCGTTGGTTGAATCAGCCATGCGCCATGTGGATATTTTGGATAGATTGAACTTTGATCAATTTAAAGTCAGTGTGAAAGCCTCTGATGTATTCCTTGCTGTGGGCTCATATCGTCTGCTTGCTCAAAAAATTGACCAACCACTTCATCTAGGTATTACTGAAGCGGGCGGTGCGCGCTCAGGTTCTGTGAAGTCAGCTATCGGTTTAGGTATGCTGCTCTCTGAAGGTATCGGGGATACACTGCGTATTTCGCTTGCTGCCGATCCTGTTGAAGAAGTGAAAGTAGGCTTTGATATTCTGAAGTCACTGCGTATTCGTTCCCGTGGTATCAACTTTATTGCTTGCCCAACATGTTCACGCCAAGAGTTTGACGTGATTGGCACGGTGAACGCGTTAGAGCAGCGACTTGAAGACATTATCACGCCAATGGATGTGTCTATCATCGGTTGTGTAGTGAATGGTCCTGGTGAAGCTGAAGTGTCCACATTGGGTGTCGCGGGTGCGAAAACCAAGAGTGGATTCTACGAAGATGGTATTCGTCAAAAAGAGCGTTTTGATAATGACAACATTATTGATCAGCTAGAAGCTAAAATTCGAGCCAAAGCGGCAATGCTAGACGAGAGCATGCGAATAAATGTTAATCAGATAGATAAATAATATTTAGAAACTGGCTCATCATGAGTCAGTTTTTTATTTATCACCGTGATTAGCAGTGTTAATCACGGTCATTTTTTCTTAAAATTACGCCATAGCGACCAAAATCAACAGATAATTCCCGATTCCACGGTGGTTTTGCAGTTTGTTGATTGAACCTGATGACATTTCGCTCTTATAATCGACCTTATGTAATTCTGAAAATAGAGAAATAAAGTGGGAAAAAATATCCAAGCCATCCGAGGCATGAATGACTACTTGCCAGCAGATACTCGAGTGTGGCAAAAAATCGAAGCAACATTGAAGAATATTTTACAGGGTTATGGTTTTAGCGAAATTCGTACCCCGATTGTAGAGCAGACCCCGTTATTTAAACGGGCGATTGGTGAAGTGACTGACGTTGTTGAAAAAGAGATGTATACCTTCAACGACCGTAACGAAGAGAGCCTCACACTGCGCCCAGAAAATACCGCAGGTTGTGTCCGTGCCGGTATTGAGCATGGTTTGCTGTACAATCAGGAACAGCGCTTATGGTATTTAGGGCCAATGTTCCGTTATGAGCGTCCACAGAAAGGCCGCTATCGCCAATTCCATCAGCTAGGTGCTGAGGTGTTTGGTCTGGCAGGTCCTGATATTGATGCGGAAGTGATCTTAATGACTGCCCGCTGGTGGCGTGCACTTGGGATCAGCGAGCATGTTACGCTGGAACTCAACTCAATCGGTTCATTAGAAGCTCGCGCAAACTACCGTGATGCGTTAGTCGCTTTCCTGGAACAGCACAAAGATAAGCTGGATGAAGATTGCAAACGTCGTATGTATAGCAATCCTCTGCGTGTGCTGGATTCTAAAAATCAAGACGTTCAAGCATTATTAAATGATGCGCCAGCGCTGTTTGATTATCTGGATGCGGAATCTCGCGAGCATTTTGATGGACTGTGCAAATTATTAGATAACGCGGGTATTAAATACCGTGTTAACCAACGCTTGGTGCGTGGTTTAGACTACTATAACCGCACTGTGTTTGAGTGGGTGACAACTGCGCTAGGTTCCCAAGGTACGGTCTGTGCGGGTGGACGTTATGATGGTCTAGTAGAACAACTGGGCGGTCGTGCAACACCTGCAGTTGGCTTTGCAATGGGTATGGAGCGTATGGTTCTGCTGGTTCAAGAAGTGAACCCAGAGTTCATCGCAGATACATCCGTTGCCGATGTGTATCTGGCTTCTTTTGGTGAAAATAGCCAACAAGCTGCATTGTTAGTTGCAGAAAAAGTGCGTGATGAACTGCCAACTCTGCGTTTAATGACTAACCACGGTGGCGGTAACTTTAAGAAGCAGCTCGCGCGTGCCGATAAGCAAGGGGCAAAAATTGCTCTGATCTTAGGTGAAGACGAAATCAATAATAGCCAAGTGACGTTGAAAGATTTACGTACTGGTGAGCAAGAAACTATTTCACAGCAACTAATGGCATCGCGTATCGCCACGCTGTTAGGTTAAGGAGAGACAAGTGGAAGTCTATACAAACGAACAAGATCAAGTTGAGGCGATCAAACGTTTTTTCGCTAACAACGGCGTTGCTTTAGTGGTTGGACTGGTTATTGGTGTCGGTGGTGTATTTGGTTGGAACTATTGGCAATCACACAAGTCGAATGTGTTGCAAGAAAGTGCAGCAAAATACGAGGCCGTCAATACTCAGTTACGTTCAGGTTCAGCGGAAGGTATTCAAGCTGCACAAAAATTTGCAGCAGAAACTAACGACGTTTACAGTTCAATGACTGGGCTGGAACTGGCGCAAGTTTTTGCTGATAAAGGCGATTTAGCAGGTGCTGAGAAAGCATTGACTGACGCATTAGCGAAAGCAAAAACCGCTGATTTGCAAGATGTGATTAACCTGCGTTTAGCGCGTATCCAACTTGCACTCGGTAATGCGGATGCGGCTATCGCCTCTGTTGCTAAGATCCAAGGTAAGTCATGGCAAGCTACGGCACAGGATGTCCGTGGGGATGCTTTACTCCATAAGGGTGATAAATCCGGCGCTAAAGCGGCATACACTCAGGGGTTAGAAAGTGAAGGTTCTCAATCACTCAGAGGTATTTTGACTCTGAAATTGAACAACGTATCTAATTCATAAGAAGAAAGGAAACGACACACTATGCAGTTGCGCAAAACTCTTTTGGTAGGCCTGGTTGCTTCAGCTTTACTTGCCGGTTGTTCCAGCGAAACTGATTCTATTGTGATGGCGCCATTACCACAGGTTGAGAATCAATTTACACCTTCTATTGTTTGGGATAAATCCGTCGGTAATGGTGTTGAGCAGTTCTATTCTGAACTTTCTCCTGTTTGGGATGGTTCAGCAATTTACGCTGCGGATCGTAAAGGCTTAGTTAAAGCGCTAGAACTTGATAGCGGTAAAGAACTGTGGTCTGTCGATTTATCAAAACGTACTGGTTTTCTTTCTGCCAATTTATCTGCGTTACTGTCTGGTGGCTTGACCATTTCTGATGACAAAATTTTCATCGGTACTGAGCGTGGTACAGTTATCGCGCTAAATAAAGAAAATGGTGAAGTGTTGTGGGATGTGGAAGTGGCAGGCGAAGCCTTGTCCAAGCCTGTCGTGAGTGGCGACATGGTGGTCATCCACACGAGCAATGGTCAATTACAAGCGCTGGATACAGCGACAGGCGCGATTAAGTGGACAGTGAATATGGATACCCCATCACTGTCATTACGCGGTGAGTCTGCGCCTGCGATTGCATTTGGTGCGGCTATCGTTGGTGGTGATAATGGTCGAGTGAGTGCCGTCCTGCTGTCTCAAGGTCAATTAATTTGGCAACAACGCATCTCTTTAGTCACCAGTTCAACAGAAATTGGTCGTCTGAACGATGTAGATATGACGCCTGTGATTGATGATGGCAAAGTGTACGCGATTGCTTATAACGGCACATTGGCGGCACTGGACATGCGTTCAGGTCAAATGTTATGGAAGCGTGATTTAGGCTCCATCAATGACATGGTGTTATCGGGTGATAACCTGTATTTAGTTGACCAAACTGACCGCGTGCTGGCTGTTCGTAAGAGCGACGGCGTGACATTATGGACTCAAGATCAGTTACTAAACCGTGGATTATCTGCGCCAGAAGTCTATAACGGCTATATTGTTGTGGGTGACAAAGAAGGTTATCTGCACTGGTTAGATACCAGCACAGGTGGCTTTGTGGCTCAAAATAAACTGAACAGTTCAGGGATCCACAGCCGCCCAGTCATTGCGAGTGATAAACTGATGGTTCAGACAAGAAACGGAACAGTTTACCTGTTAACACGTTAATTTTCTGACAAGCAGACAATTTATCGATAAAATAAACGGTTCCTGAATACAGGGGCCGTTTCGTTTTTTGTTTTCTGAGTTTAGCCTCAGAATTCTATTAGTTAATTAAAGTTGTGAGGCACTGAAGAATGATACCCGTCGTAGCGCTGGTTGGGCGTCCAAACGTAGGAAAATCCACGTTATTTAACCGATTAACCCGTACCCGTGACGCACTTGTAGCGGACTTTCCCGGTCTGACCCGTGATCGTAAATATGGTCGTGCAGAAGTTGAAGGGCACGAATTTATTATTATCGACACTGGTGGTATCGATGGTACTGAAGAGGGCGTAGAAACCCATATGGCGGCTCAGTCGCTTCAAGCGATTGAAGAAGCTGACGTTGTTCTTTTCATGGTAGATGCAAGAGCAGGCTTAATGCCAGCGGATGAAGGCATCGCTAAGCACTTACGCAGCCGCAAGAAAAAAACGTATTTAGTTGCCAACAAAACTGATGGTATTGATGCCAATATCGTTGTTGGTGATTTCTATTCACTGGGTCTTGGGGAAATTTACCCTATTGCTGCCTCTCATGGTCGTGGTGTCACTCAGTTAATTGAACACTCTTTAAAACCTTTTATTGAGGTTGAAGACGAAGAAATCGAACTTACTGACGAAGAAGCGAATGCTGCGTATTGGGCTGAGCTGGAAGCAGAAGGTGAATTCTCCGAAGACGAAGAAGATGATTTTGACCCGAGTACATTGCCAATAAAGCTGGCTATCGTAGGGCGCCCAAATGTGGGCAAATCGACCCTAACTAACCGTATTCTCGGTGAAGACCGTGTGGTCGTCTTTGATATGCCGGGTACCACCCGTGACAGTATTTATATCCCAATGGAGCGTGATGAGCGTGAATATATTCTCATCGATACCGCTGGGGTACGTAAGCGCGGTAAAGTGACTGAAACTGTAGAGAAATTCTCAGTGATCAAAACGCTGCAAGCGATTGAAGATGCTAACGTGGTCTTGCTGGTTATCGATGCTCGTGAAGGTATCTCTGACCAAGATTTATCGTTACTAGGATTCATTTTGAACGCAGGCCGTTCATTAGTGATTGCAGTGAATAAATGGGATGGCATGAAGCCTGAAGATCGCGAGCATGTCAAAGATATGCTGGAACTTCGTCTTGGCTTTGTAGATTTTGCCCGTATTCACTTTATCTCTGCGCTACATGGTAGCGGCGTGGGTAACTTGTTTGAATCTGTGCAAGAAGCGTATGAATCAGCGACTCGCCGGGTTGGTACTGCACTGTTAACACGTATTATGAAAATGGCGGAAGATGAACATCAGCCACCATTGATCCGTGGTCGCCGCGTGAAGATGAAATACGCGCATGCTGGTGGTCATAACCCACCAATCGTTGTGATCCACGGTAACCAAGTTTCTGATTTACCAGATAGCTATAAACGTTATTTAATGAACTATTTCCGTCGTTCATTAAATGTAATGGGAACGCCAATTCGTATTCTGTTTAAAGAGGGTGAAAACCCATATGCAGATAAGAAAAATAAACTGACACCAACCCAGTTACGTAAACGTAAGCGTCTGATGCAGCACTTGAAAAAACGCTAATCGCCAACTGTTAGCGCGATAAACAGACTAAAGCCGTAACCCAATTAGGTTGTTACGGCTTTTTACTATTATTTATTAGCTCGCCACAGCCCTAAAATTTAAGTTGTTTTAATGACTGAGGAAAACCATGGAAATCAATTCAACCACACGCCTGAATAAATATATTAGCGAGAGCGGTATCTGCTCTAGACGTGAGGCTGATCGTTATATCGAGCAAGGCAATGTGTTCATTAACGGTAAACGCGCAGGCATTGGCGACCAAGTTTCCGCGGGAGACGTGGTCAAGGTCAATGGTCAGTTAATTGAACCGCGCAATGAAGAAGATTTAGTCTTGATCGCGTTGAATAAGCCTGTTGGGATTGTCAGTACCACCGAAAGTGGCGAAAAAGATAATATTGTGGACTATGTGAATCACAGTACCCGTATTTTCCCTATTGGTCGTTTAGATAAAGATTCCCAAGGATTGATCTTCCTGACGAACCATGGCGACTTAGTGAATAAAATCTTACGTGCAGGTAATGATCACGAGAAAGAGTACATTGTCACCGTGAACAAGCCTGTGACCGATGAATTTATTCGTGGCATGGGCGCGGGGGTACCAATTCTCGGTACCATGACGAAGAAATGTAAAGTCAAAAAAGAGGCTCCGTTTGTTTTCCGTATTACGCTGGTTCAGGGGTTAAACCGCCAAATTCGTCGTATGACCGAACATTTTGGCTACGAAGTTACGAAGTTAGAACGCGTGCGGATTATGAATGTGAGGCTCACGGGCATTCCTGTGGGGGAGTGGCGCGACTTAACCGATGATGAGCTTATCGAGTTGTTTAATTTGATTGAAAAATCAGAGTCCGATGTTAAACCTAAAAAAGCGGCAAAATCTCAAGCGCGTAGCAGTAGCGGGAAAGCAGTAGGAAAGCAAGGTGTGGGTAGCCAAAAGCCGAAAGCTAATGCAGAACCACCGAAAAAGAAATTTACCCAGCCAGGACGTAAAAAGAAAAAACGTTAATTGGGCAAGAATGAAGCAAAAGATATTGAAGTGAGAAAAGGCTGAGGATGAGTGACCTAAAACTCATGTGTACTTGGCCTTTTTATTATGATTTTCGATCAAAGTCTTAGATAAAAGTCAGCCTCTTTGTGGGCCGACAAGGGCGTAATAATTACTTATTACACTTCATTTTTATTGAACACGTAACCCAACATCTAGCCAGCATTGGCGAGTTGCCAATTCAATTTGATCACCAAACAGATTTTTTGCTGAGCGAATTGTTGCCTGAGCAAATTCAATAAACGTCGCCGTATTCGAGACGCTCGGATCTGACACCGCTGCAACCCAGATTTTCCCAGCTATTTCCCAAGAATAACCACCTATTTTTGTTGCCAGTAAATAGAAGGCTTTGTTTGGAATGCCTGAGTTAATATGCACACCGCCATTATCGACATAGCGAGGTAAATCGCGATATTGATCCATATGTCCCACTTGAGGGTCATTATTTGATTTAGTGAAATAGTATGCTGTACCCGGATTTTTCATTGAACGTAATGCAGGTCCCTTTCTCTTATCAATAAATAAGTTTTCGCCCAGTAACCAGCTGGACTGTGTCGCAGTTTGCTTTTGAACATATTGCTTCACCATGATGCCTAATACGTCAGCAACAGATTCATTTAATGCACCAGATTGATCGACATAGTCAAAATCAGCTTGTGAGCCAATGTATCCATGAGCGAGTTCGTGAGCGATTATGTCAATATCGTTGTAGAACGGGCCAAAAATAGTTCCATCACCATCCCCAAAGAAAATAGCTTGAGAATTCCAAAATGCATTGGAATAGTTTTTGTCATAATGGATAACCGCATTGATATCAGCATCACAACCAAACATCTGATCAATATTGAGTTTCTCCTTAAGGAATGAGCGGATCAATCCAATAGCAGCGAACACGCGATGTGCTGGTTCAGTCGGTGCCACTTTATCTTCTTCTCGCATAATAACGGCGAAATCGTTATGCGCCATATGCTCATCAACTGGCATTTCTTCGCGGCGACAAATCGGTAGGCTAGAGTGGTTGTGAGTGTAATTTTCTACACGTTGTTGGGCATCACGGATCACTCGGTTGTAGGTGCCGCCGGCGATGCTACAAGTGCTAGCCAGTAATTGACGTTGATAGTTCGCATCTTCTTCTGTGTAAGTGCGGCTCATGATGTCATTGATATGAAATAAGGTTGATTTTAAATCATTGCATTGGCTTTCTTGATAGAAGTGAGAGATTAAGCTAGGTGATAATAGTGAACGACCAAGTATCTGATTCATTTATAACTCCATTTTGTTTGACGAAATGGAATCATAAACGGTTGTGATTTTATTGTAACTACATGATAATTAAGTAATTAAATCAATATCTGCTAATTTTTATTATCAAAACTAGCAGATAGAAATCTGATTAATTACAGAAGTTTGTACTATTTATTGTGTGTGAGCCAATCTTTACCAGTGATCAAAAAGTCGGTATACAGCTTAGCTTCTGGGCTACCGGCTTCTGGATGGTAGTCATATTCCCAACGTACTAATGGCGGCATAGACATCAAAATGGACTCTGTGCGCCCGCCACTTTGCAAGCCAAAGAGTGTGCCTCTATCCCAAACAAGGTTAAATTCTACATAGCGTCCGCGACGATAAAGTTGGAATTGGCGTTCACGCTCACCCCATGGGATTTCTCGACGTTTTTCGACAATGGGTACATAAGCTTGTAAAAAGCCATTGCCGACATCTTGCGTGAATGCAAAACAAGACTCAAAGTCCCATTGGTTAAGGTCATCGTAAAATAATCCGCCGATGCCACGAGGCTCATTGCGATGTTTTAAGAAGAAATAGTCATCACACCACTGCTTGTATTTAGGGTAAACCTCCGTTCCGTAAGGCGTACAAAGTTCATTAGCGACGGTATGCCAATGGACAGCATCCTCTTCAAATCCATAATAGGGGGTCAAATCGAAACCACCACCAAACCACCACACGGGGTCGGCACCTTCTTTTTCAGCAATGAAAAAGCGCACATTGGCATGTGTGGTCGGTACATAAGGGTTGAGAGGGTGGATAACTAATGAAACGCCCATGGCTTGGTAGCTACGTCCTGCTAACTCCGGGCGATGTGCTGTCGCTGAAGCAGGCATTTTTTCACCTTTGATATGTGAGAAATTCACGCCAGCTTGTTCAAAAAGTGCGCCGTGGGTTAAAACTCGGCTGCGTCCACCACCGCCTTCAGCACGTTCCCAAGTTTGTTCAAGGAAGGTTTCTTTGCCATCTAATTCTGTGATTTTTTGGCAGATGGTATCTTGCAAGCTTTGCAAATAGGCTTTTATGCGTTCAATATCTGGGTAATTCATTGTTTTTTAATAGAACCGTCGGGAGAAATAAATTGGGTAAAGTATACCCCGTTGAGGTAAAAAAGGCATATTGATTATTGATTGTGTATCAAAAGCAGTGATAATGGCAGACAGTTTAGCTCAAACGGACAAGATGATGGAAATACGCATATTTCGCCAAAATGATTATGAAGAGGTGCTTACGCTGTGGGAACGCTGTCAATTGAATGAAATTTCAGGTGATCCTGAATTAGATATTGAGCGTAAACTACAGTGCGGTGCCGATCTTTTCCTTGTCGCCGAGGTATCGGGTGAAGTGGTCGGAACCATTATGGGGGGCTACGATGGAATTCGTGGTACCGCTGTGTATTTAGCTGTACATCCTGAATTTCGCGGGCGCGGTATTGCTAATGCGTTAGTGAGTCGTTTAGAGAAAAAATTGATTGCCCGTGGTTGTGGCAGAATCGAATTGTTGGTCAACGAAGAGTCTGATTCGGCAATCTGCATGTTTGAAAAAATGTTGTATGAAGAAGAGCAAGCTGAGCGTTTGATCTATTCAAAAAGATTGACTCACGAAGTGGATTTCTAAACTGCTGGTGATTATTTTCTTGAAGGTTTGGCTAAACAGCGTGAATCTTTTATGAAATGGACGGTCTCAGTATGCATTATATGACCCGCTAAAGAGGATGATATGTCCCAAAACGTATTCGTAACCCTATTTAAAGTTTCTCTACTTGGTGGCGCGGTGATGCTATCGGGTTGTGCTGGTAAAAGCCTATTTTCACCATCCACATGGTTTCATAGCCCTCTAATGATTTCAGAAGCGGGCGTGGGGGCAATCACAAGTCTGACGCCAATGGAACGTGATGTGATTAATAATCAACTTGATGACCGCTATGCCATACGTGGTGGCATGCAGCTTGAAAATGGAGAAATGGTTTCGGTGTTTCAAGCTATGAAAGATTTAGACGTTGAAGTCGAAGTCTTTGGTCCTGAAAAAGGCACCGTATCTAGTATTGTCGTGAATGATCCTGATATGCTCACTGAATGGGATACCCAAATTGGTACTGAGTTTAGCGACATTTACCAGAAGGCCTACGGATCATGTTCCTTAGGGGAAGCGGTTGATAATGTACCGACAGTACTGTGTGTTGCACCGCAAAGTAGCAAAGTGGTTTATAAATTCAGCGGAAAATGGCAAGGTCCTGAGAATTTAATGCCGGCCGATGAAGTGTTGAAAACATGGAAAGTGTCGCAAATTATTTGGCATAAATAAGTTACTTAGCTAAAATTTTGGACAAAAGGCCGTAAGTTATTCGATTTAATAGGCAATAACTTACGGTTATAATCTACTGATAATATTGCTATTTATTCTTTTCTCTCGTCAGACCCTTCTAATATTTCCTAGACTGGCCAACTCTTGCGTTAAAACAAGGTGAAAATCATTATTAATGCGATAAACTAATTTAAAGTATAGGTTTGTGTAATTTATTCATTCTAAGGGGTTTATGCATGTCTCATTCCCAAAGTGGTATTTTGAAGGAACATAGTCGTTTTGGTATTTTTATTGAAGCCATGGTGACCGGGTCGCTCGAAGAGGTGAAATCAGGGTGCAAGATTTTTGTTGATGAATTAACCAAACTACAAGCAAAATTCCCTGATGATCGTCTTGGTGCTGTGATTGCATTTGGTTCAGATGTTTGGAAGCAGCTCGGACACTCAGCTGTTTCACCAGAATTAAAGCCATTTCGCACGCTCGGCAAAGGACTAGCGCCTGCGACTCAGCGCGATATGTTTATTCATATTCAATCATTACGTCATGATATTAACTTTTCTCTGGCGCAAGCCGCGCTAAAAGCATTTGGTTCATCCATTGAAGTGGTTGAAGAAATTCATGGTTTCCGTTGGGTTGAAGATAGAGATTTAAGCGGTTTCATTGATGGTACAGAAAACCCTCAAGGCGAAGAAATTGCTGAAGTGACGTTGATTAATCAAGGCGATGACATTGGTGGTAGCTATGTCATGGTACAACGCTATGAGCATGACCTGAAAAAATGGTCTCGTTTCTCTGAGCATGAACAAGAGAAAATGATTGGTCGTACTAAACACGATAGCGTTGAATTAGACGAAGATGCGCGTAATAAAACATCTCACGTTTCTCGCGTAGTGATTGAAGAAGAGGGCGAAGAGCTCTCCGTTATGCGCCATAGCCTGCCATACGGCACAGCAAGCGGTAAACACGGTTTATTCTTTATTGCCTACTGCGCAACCATCCATAATATTGAACAACAATTACTGAGCATGTTTGGTGAAACTGATGGTAAATATGATGATCTGCTGCGTATGACGAAAGCCGTTTCTGGTAGCTATTATTACGCGCCATCAATTGAAAGATTATTATCCCTATAATCTTATCGAGACAATTCAAGCTGTCGCAGATAGCGGCAGCTTGAAAGTGTTTACTGATCGGTTTTTTGGAGTTCTTTACGTGCTGCGGCAGCAATGAATCCACTACGGCTTCCATACTCGGGATTGGCTTTAACTAGCGTATCAATACGATGCAGTAAGCGATGAGGTAGCGTAATATTAATCCTTTCTGCACGTCCATCATATTTATCCATGTCGATATCAACGAATAACCAAAGACCATTTTGATATTCATCTTTTGTACGATTTAGATGCTCTTGCTGAGATTTTGGCTCAGGAATTTCAAACCCTTTTTCACTTAATAATTCAAAGTGGGCATCGAGTGCTGATTTTGCATCAGTGTAAGCATTTTCAATATTGTCGCCAGCAAAAGTACAACCTTCAATATCTGGAAACCAACCACTCGCACTACCATCATGATCAATTTCAATAAAGGCTGGGTATAGCATGTTTTGTCTCCATAAAGATAGCGCTCGGAGCGTGTTAAAAGAGCGCGTCTTTAATTAATGTTTCAGTTTAGCCGCTTTAAGGATTTGATTAAGTGTACCTATCTTTAAATCCTTTCGAGGATGCGGGACTGTGATAACAATTGAAAAGTCTGGATGAGAAAATTGGTGATGACTCCCTTTAACTCGCTCTAATTTCCATCCATTATTTTCTAACATATTTATCAGCTCCGAACTTTTCAAGATCCCTCCATCTCGCCAACTGACATACACACGATACACACTATAATTAGGTTTGGCAAGTATGCATGTTTATTCTTAACGTTTTATTCTAGGCTTAAATGAACCTTCCTCATTACATTAACATCTTAAATTTCCTCTGAATTTTATGGCTTATTGCTATAACCTCTTTGTTATTCCAACTTGATATATCAAAAGATGATTGATAACTACAAAGTTATAACCAAAACATATACATTGTTTTTTAGATTATGTTTGGGTTTAGTCACGAGTAGGGATCATATGAAAAAATCAATTTTTAAAAATACAGGCTTAGCGAGTTTGGCGATGTTTTCGTTAATGAGTAGCGCATCCCTGACGGCGGCTGAATTACTGAATAGTTCCTATGATATTTCAAGAGAGCTATTTGCGGCGTTAAACCCTGAATTTGAAAAGCAGTGGGCGCAGGAAAACCCTAATGATCCACTGACAATCAAGCAGTCTCACGCGGGCTCATCGAAGCAAGCGTTGGCCATTTTGCAAGGGCTAAAAGCGGATGTGGTGACGTTTAACCAAGTGACTGATGTGCAAATTCTCCACGATAAAGGGCAATTAATCCCGGCAGATTGGCAAGCGCGTTTACCGAATAATAGCTCCCCTTATTATTCGACAATGGCATTTTTAGTTCGTAAGGGCAATCCGAAAGGCATTAAAACGTGGGACGACCTTGCACGCAGTGACGTGAAACTGGTATTTCCAAACCCCAAAACGTCGGGAAATGGTCGCTATACCTACCTTGCAGCATGGGGAGCATTTAACCAAGAAAATGGTAAAGATAGCCCTAAAACACGCGAAAAAATGCAGCAATTCCTGAAAAACGTTGAAGTGTTTGATACGGGCGGTCGTGGTGCAACAACCTCATTTATCGAGCGAGGGTTAGGGGATGTTTTAATTAGCTTTGAGTCTGAAGTGAATAACATTCGTAGCCAATATGGCGAATCCGACTACGAAGTGATTGTGCCTCCGGTCGATATTTTGGCGGAATTCCCAGTCGCGTGGATTGACAAAAATGTGCAAAAAAATGGCACAGAAAAAGCGGCAAAAGCCTACTTAAATTACCTCTACACCCCCGAGGCACAAAATATTATTACTCGCTTTAATTACCGCGTGAATGACAAACAGGTGATGGAAGCGAATAAAAGCAAATTCCCGTCAACTCAGCTGTTTACGGTGGAATCACAATTTGGCAATTGGAACAATGTGATGAATGACCACTTTTCGACGGGAGGGGAATTTGATCAACTTATGGAACAAGGTCGTCGTTAATGCGTAAATCAGGAAAGCGGTTTTTACCCGGTTTCGGACTGACGTTAGGTAGTAGCTTGTTTTTCGTCTGTTTGATTTTGTTATTGCCTTTAAGCGCTCTCGTGGTGCAGCTTTCCGATATGACATGGCAGCAGTATTGGGCTGTGATCAGTTACCCTCAAGTGGTTGCTGCTTATAAAGTAACTTTATTGGCGGCTCTGGTCGCAAGCCTATTTAATGCGGTTTTTGGCATGTTGCTGGCATGGATTTTAACGCGTTATCGCTTTCCTGGTCGCTTGTTCCTAGATGGATTGGTGGATTTACCTTTCGCGCTTCCTACGGCGGTCGCTGGGCTGACTCTTGCGACCTTATTTGCCACATCGGGCTGGTATGGACAGTATCTGCATCAGTTCGATATCAAAGTGGTAAATACTTGGTTAGGTATCGCCGTCGCGATGGCTTTTACCAGCATTCCTTTTGTGGTCAGAACGGTTCAGCCTGTACTGGAAGAGTTAGGGCCTGAATACGAAGAAGCTGCACAAACGCTAGGTGCAACACGCTGGCAAACGTTCCGCCGTGTTGTATTACCTGAAGTTTCTCCTGCACTAATAGCGGGAACCGTTTTATCTTTTACACGCAGCCTTGGTGAATTTGGGGCGATTATTTTTATCGCCGGAAACATTGCGTGGCAAACGGAGGTGGTCTCCTTAATGATTTTCAGCCAATTGCAGCAGTTTGATTACCCTGCCGCTAGTGCGATTGCCTCGGTAATTTTAGCGGTATCACTGCTTCTTTTATTCACGGTGAATGTAATCCAAAGCCGCTTTGGTAAACGCTTAGGGGGGCATTAATGGGACAAGTCACACCATTTCCAGTCACTCAACGCAGAAATATCAACTGGGGAAAATGGGCACTCATTGGAATTGGGCTATTTTTCTCGGTATTGCTGCTGGTGGTGCCAATTATCTGGATTTTTATCACGGCATTTGAGAAGGGATTAGGTGAAGTACTCGTCAACTTAAGCAACCCAGACATGCTCCATGCCATCGGGTTAACGATTCTTATCGCGTTGATCACAGTGCCTGTTAACTTGGTTTTTGGCGTGATGTTGGCGTGGTTGGTGACGCGTTTTCAGTTTCCAGGGCGCCAGTTGTTATTGACCTTAGTTGATATTCCTTTTGCGGTTTCGCCGGTCGTGGCAGGGCTACTCTATTTACTCTTTTACGGTTCGAATAGTTGGTTTGGTGGCTGGTTAGAAGGCTTTGATATTCAGGTGATGTTTTCATGGCCGGGAATGGCGTTAGTGACTATTTTTGTGACATGCCCATTTGTCGTCAGGGAGCTAGTGCCATTGATGCTAAGTCAGGGAAGCCAAGAGGACGAAGCAGCAACATTATTGGGTGCGTCAGGTTGGAAAATGTTTTGGCGAGTCACTCTGCCAAATATTCGCTGGGCGCTGCTTTATGGCGTGGTATTAACCAATGCGCGTGCCATTGGCGAATTTGGTGCGGTGTCTGTGGTATCGGGCGCTATTCGTGGTGAAACTTACACATTGCCTCTGCAAGTTGAGTTGCTTCATCAAGATTACAATACGGTAGGTGCGTTCACGGCTGCGGCTATTTTAGCGTTATTAGCGATTATTACCTTGATTGTGAAAAGTGCTTTGCAATGGCATTTAAGCCGGCAGCAAACTGAGTCAGGAGTCCATTAATTATGAGTATTGAAATTAATCATGTTGGTAAATTGTTTGGTAAAACATCAGTGCTGAACAATATCTCATTGGATATCGGCTCAGGGGAAATGGTGGCATTGTTGGGGCCATCTGGCTCTGGGAAAACCACCTTGTTGCGGATTATTGCGGGGCTAGAGCAACAAAGCCACGGTTCGTTACGTTTCCATGGTCAAGATGTAAGCCAAGTCCATGCGAAAGATAGGCATGTCGGTTTCGTTTTCCAGCATTATGCGCTATTTCGCCATATGACGGTATTCGAGAATGTGGCGTTTGGTTTGACGGTATTACCTCGAAAACAGCGACCCTCAAAAGCAGCGATTAAGCAAAAAGCAATGGCGCTGCTTGAGATGGTGCAATTAGCCCATTTGGCTGAGCGTTTTCCTTCTCAGCTTTCTGGTGGACAAAAACAGCGGGTAGCATTGGCAAGAGCATTAGCGGTAGAGCCGCAAATTTTGCTGTTAGACGAACCGTTTGGTGCACTAGACGCGCAAGTGCGTATTGAATTACGTCGTTGGTTGCGTCAGCTTCATGAAGAGTTGAAATTCACGAGTGTATTCGTGACTCATGACCAAGAGGAAGCGATGGAAGTTGCAGATCGCATAGTCGTGATGAGCCAAGGGCATATTGAACAAGTCGGTACTCCAAATGAAATTTGGCAATCACCGGAAACGCGTTTTGTGCTTGAATTCATGGGGGAGGTTAACAAAATCCCTGGACAGATCCGCGGTTCACAGTTGCAGATAGCGAACTTTACTTTCCCACTCGCGCAGGTTAGTGCTCAGCAAGGGGAGGTCGATGTATTTATTCGCCCTTGGGATATTCGTTTGCAGAAAGAAAGGGATGAACAACACCAATTGCCAGTAAGGATCATTGAATCAGGCCCTCGCGGCCATTTTTGGCAATTAACGGTGCAACCTTTAGGTTGGAGTGAGGAAACCTTGTCCGTGGTATGGCAGGATGCGCGTACTGTTCCTACAAGGGGCGAAAATTACTACCTCGGCAGCCAACAAACACAAATTTATCAGGGTAAAGAGCCATTATTTTTCCCCTCTCTAGCTAAAAGCGCGTAGATTAATAAGGGATGATTGATTTTAGAATTAATTGTTAATTATATTATCAATCAATAAAAAATTATTATAAGGAAAAACACAGTGTCAACGTTGGAACAGTTTATTGGTCATACGCCGTTGGTTCGCTTGCAACGTCTAACGGAAGGTTTGGATGCTGAAATCTGGGTAAAGCTTGAAGGAAATAACCCTGCCGGTTCAGTAAAAGATAGAGCGGCATTTTCGATGATCAACGAAGCCGAAAAACGCGGGGAGATCAAACCGGGAGATACGCTTATTGAAGCCACCAGTGGCAATACAGGGATCGCTTTAGCGATGATTGCTGCGGTGAAAGGTTACAAACTGAAGCTGTTAATGCCAGATAACATGAGCCAAGAGCGTAAAGCGTCTATGCAAGCTTATGGTGCAGAACTTATTTTAGTGAGTACGACAGTAGGAATGGAAGGGGCGAGGGACTTAGCTCAAGAGATGGCAAAGCGAGGCGAAGGGAAGGTTTTAGACCAATTTAATAACCCTGATAACCCTTTAGCCCATTTTAAAACTACAGGACCCGAGATCTGGCAACAAACAGCAGGGCGAATTACCCATTTTGTGTCTAGTATGGGGACAACAGGCACCATCACTGGCGTGAGTCGTTACTTAAAAAGCCAATCACAAGATGTGGAAATTGTGGGCTTACAACCCGCTGAAAAGAGCCAAATCCCAGGGATTCGCCGTTGGTCTCCAGAATATTTACCGGGGATTTTTGACAGCGAATTAGTGGATACTGTACTCGATATTAATCAGCAAGAAGCTGAAGACACGATGCGCGCTTTAGCAAAACGTGAAGGTATTTTTTGTGGCGTAAGTTCAGGTGGTGCGGTAGCGGGTGCGTTACGAGTAGCAAAAGAGAATCCTCATGCCGTGATTGTGGCGATTATTTGTGATCGTGGTGACCGCTATTTGTCGACAGGTGTTTTTGATAAATAAACGTTTGTTGATAGAACGTCTAGAAAATAGAACCCAACAAAAAACCACCAGGGCAAAAATGTCGCTGGTGGTTTGTTATTAAGCTGCTTTTTAAGGTTTAGCGCAATTATTTCTTAATACGCATAATGACTGTTTCACCCACAGTCACGGTACCGCTTAATTTATTCAGCTCTTTGATCTCGTCCATATTTGAAATAACAACTGGAGTCAGAACTGATTTTGCTTTTTCTTCTAACAGGGCTAAGTCAAACTCAATGACAACGTCGCCTTTTTTCACAGATTGACCTTCTTCTGCGATACGTTTAAAGCCTTCGCCTTTGAGTTCAACAGTATCAATACCGAAGTGAACAAACAGTTCGATACCATCATCAGATTCAATAGAAAACGCATGGTTAGTTTCAAAGATTTTACCGATTGTACCATCAACCGGAGCCACAATTTTGTTGCCAGAAGGCTTGATAGCAATACCGTCACCAACAATTTTTTCTGCGAACACAACGTCTGGTACATCTTCAATATTGACTATCTCGCCTGATAATGGCGCGATGATTTCAATATTGCCACTGCTACTCTTGTCTTCCGAAACTAGTGATTTCAGTTTGTCAAACAGACCCATGGACCTTCTCCTAATCGTTTTATATGGGACCGAACTAATGTGCTGCTGTTAGCATAACGTTTTTTCTTGGATAAAGGTATCGACAAGTTTCATCAATTCATCGGCTGTTGGTTGAGCAAGTGCTTGTTCCGCTAGCGCTTGAGTATCTGCAAAATTCGCATTACGAATAAGCTTTTTGATACGAGGAATTGAGATTGCGCTCATACTAAATTCGTCCAGACCCATGCCTAACAGCAATAAGGTCGCACGTTCATCACCTGCTAATTCACCACACATACCCGTCCATTTACCTTCCGCGTGAGAAGCGTCAATCACTTGTTTAATCAAGTTCAAGACGGCTGGAGACATCGGATTATAAAGGTGTGAAATCAGCTCATTACCACGGTCAACCGCTAAAGTGTATTGAGTGAGATCATTCGTCCCAATACTAAAGAAATCAACTTCCTTCGCCAAATGATGTGCAATGACTGCCGCAGCTGGCGTTTCCACCATAATACCGACTTCAATCGCTTCATCAAAGGCTTTGCCTTCTTCTCGTAGCTGCTCTTTAAGCATCTCAAGTTCTGCTTTCAGTTCTCGAACTTCTTCGACAGAAATAACCATCGGGAACATGATACGCAGTTTACCAAATTTAGACGCCCTTAAAATAGCTCTTAATTGAGAGTGTAGAATTTCTTTGCGGTCAAGACAAATACGAATTGCACGCCAGCCAAGGAATGGGTTCTCTTCCTTCGGTAAGTTCATGTAAGGTAAGTCTTTATCACCACCAATATCCATTGTACGTACAATCACTGCTTGGCTGCCCATGGCTTCTGCTACAGCTTTATACGCTTGGAATTGCTCTTCTTCTGTTGGCAGAGCGTCTCTGTCCATGAATAAGAATTCAGTGCGGTATAGACCCACACCTTCTGCGCCATTACGCTCAGCACCTGCGACATCACGCACAGTACCGATGTTTGCACAGACTTCAACTTGATGACCGTCTAAGGTCATTGCTGGTAAATCTTTTAATTTCGCCAGCTCTTCTTTTTCTTGTAGGTATTCATTTCTGAAGGCTTTCAGCTTATCAATTTCGCTTTCAGATGGATTGAGGTAAATGGTGTTGTTCACGCCATCTAATACAATAAAATCACCGCTTTTCACTTTGCTGGTCGCATCGGTGGTACCGACAATCGCAGGAATTTCCAGTGAACGAGCCATGATAGAGGTATGGGAAGTACGACCACCGAGGTCAGTGATAAAACCTAATACTTTGTCTAAGTTTAACTGAGCAGTTTCGGATGGAGTCAAATCAGGGGCAACTAAAATAACTTCTTCGGTGATTGCGCTTAAATCGACAATCGGCATATTAAGAATATTTCTGAGCAGGCGTTTACCAATGTCACGTACGTCAGCGGCACGCTCTTTCAGATATTCGTCATCTAATGCTTCTAATGCTTGAGCTTGGTCTTCAATGACTGAGTAAACCGCCGCATCCGCGGTTTTTTTATCGCCTTTGATGAGAGAAATAATTTCTTGCTCTAATTCTTCATCTTCCAGCAGCATGATATGACCTTCAAAAATCTCAGCTTTTTCCGCACCAAGATTTTTTTCTGCTTTATCTTTGATAAGGCTAAGCTGCTCAGCTGATTTGTTACGTCCATCAATGAAGTTTTGGATCTCTTTATCAATTTGCTCGTCAGTGATTTTACGGGTGCTGACAACAATAGGATCTTCTTTGAGGATGAGAGCCTGACCAAAAGCAAAACCTGGGGATACTAAAATTCCTGAAATCATAATATTACCTTACTACTGATAGGAGATTTGATGTTGCAGAGACAACAGTAGATATAAGTGATTAAGCAGGTGTCCCCGAATAAATTATTCAGGGACAGGGAATTATTACGTTAAAACAAGATGGCAAAGTGAAACGTTATTCTAATTCGCCCATCAGTTTAACTAAAAATTCAACTGCTTGTTGCTCATCTTCACCTTCAGCAGAAATGGTGACTACGGTGCCTTGGGTTAAACCTAATGTTTGTAGTTTGAACAGGCTTTTTGCGCTAGCTGACTTGCCGCCTGAACTCAGAGTAATGTCTGAAGTGAACGCTTTTGCTTCTTTAACGAATTGAGCCGCAGGACGAGTATGTAAACCGTTAGGTGCTGTAATAGTAACTTCTTGCTGGAACATAATATTTCCTCAGTGATTTTAAGATTTTTATGATGACACAGCCTATTGTAGATGAAATATGCTGAGCATGCGTATAATTTAGATTATCAACGATTCATTTGGTTTTCTACTTTGTTTGGTATCAACCAAATTATCATTTATTTAGCTTAAATTTCACACAACGCTTTTAGTGGGTATTTTGCCATTCAATAGATGAGTGACTAAAAAATGATTAATTTCGAGGTGTGAAATAATTACTATGTTTAATACTAAATGCCGGATAATAAATCATCCCAATCCGTGCTAATCTATGATCTCACCCACAAAAAAAGCACCTAATTGGTGCTTTTTTAACGTAATGTTAACCTAACAATCATTATTCGGCATTAATATCTGCAAACAGTGCGGTGGATAAGTAACGCTCTCCTGAAGACGGAAGAATGACCACAATATTTTTGTCTTTATATTCTGGTAGTGCAGCAAGTTTAGCGGCTGCCGCAATCGCAGCACCCGAAGAAATACCCGCCAGAATACCTTCTTTTTCCATTAACTCACGAGCGGTTGAAATTGCTTCGTCATCAGTAACTTGCAGGACTTTATCAATAATAGAAAGGTCTAAGTTGCCAGGGATAAAGCCAGCACCGATTCCTTGGATTTTATGGGGGCCCGGCTTAATTTCTTCACCCGCAAGAGCTTGAGTGATTACTGGGGAAGTTGCGGGTTCAACGGCAACCATCACCACATCTTTTTTCCCTTTTGTCTGCTTTAAATAGCGTCCAATACCTGTGATAGTCCCGCCAGTTCCAACACCAGAAACAACGACATCCACGTTGCCATCAGTATCATTCCATATTTCAGGCCCGGTCGTTTTCTCGTGAATGGCTGGGTTGGCTGGGTTACTAAATTGCTGTAATAGCAGATACTTACTTGGGTTGCTGTTGACGATTTCTTCCGCTTTCGCAATAGCGCCTTTCATACCTTTGGCGCCTTCAGTCAGGATTAAATTAGCGCCAAGGGCTTTTAGAAGTTTACGGCGTTCTACGCTCATGGTTTCTGGCATGGTCAGCGTTAGTTTATAACCACGAGCCGCGGCCACGTAAGCGAGGGCAATCCCCGTATTTCCGCTTGTTGGCTCAACCAGTTCTTTATCTTTTGTCAGGATGCCTTTTTTCTCTGCATCCCAAATCATGTTCGCGCCCACACGGCATTTCACGCTGAAGCTTGGGTTACGAGATTCCACTTTTGCCAAAATATTACCGTTGCCAAAATGCTGTAAACGCACTAATGGAGTATTTCCAATGGTCAACGAATTATCTTCATAAATTTTGCTCATGGGACATCCTTAAAATTAACGGTTAGCCAAGAATTAGGTGTGTTTTCAAAATTGAATATGAATTCAACATACTCGAACATCTGATTATTGCAAATATGATTTAACGCTAGAATATAACCATGGGTTATTTAAAATTGCATTATTATAACTAAGATGGAATGTTTGATATCGGGCGAATTTGAGAGTAGGAGCAGTGGAGAAGGATATGCAGATAGGTACCTGCATATCCCTAGAAAGCGTTAGTTTTGATGAGGGCTAATAGCGAGCATAACGAGCGCGATAACGGTCAACCCACATTAAGGTTGCGCCACAAACTGCAACCGGCATGATGACTAAATTCAAAATTGGGATCATCATTAATAAGCTGACGGCACCACCAAATTGAACATTATTCACTCGGTCTTTTGAGAGTGCTTGCTTCATGTCGTTAAACCCAACTCGATGGTTATCAAATGGGTAATCGCAATATTGAATAGACATCATCCAAGCGCCGAACAGGAACCATAAAACGGGTGCAACAGTTTGTCCAATACCGGGAATAAAGAACAGCACCAATAACACGATGGCTCGTGGCAAATAGTAAGCAATTCGCACAAATTCGCGTTTAATCATGCGCGGTACATCTTTTAGCAATTCTGCCATTCCCGTATCAGGTGCAGGCTTACCAGTCAATTCAGCTTCTAAATGCTCTGATAGCCAGCCGTTAAACGGAGCCGCGATGATGTTGGCAATCGTGCTAAAGAAATAGCTGAAAATCAGTAAGATAGAAATGACGGCAACAGGCCAAATCAGATAGTCAAGCCATTGTAGCCAGCTAGGGATGTAGCTCATAACCTGCTCAATCCATCCGCCAAGCTTGCTGTATAACCACCAAAAAGCGCCACCAAGCAGCAGAATGTTTGCTAATAGGGGTAAAATAACAAAACGCTTAATGCCAGGACGAGTGATTAGTCGCCACCCTTGTGAAAAGTAATAAAAACCAGAGTGATTTTTTTGTGGCGAAAATGTCGATTGGGTCATACTTCTTATTATCTCCTTTGCGGGTGAGCATGTATCATATAGGTATGAAATTACACTGACTAGTGATAATTTTGTTTAAAAAAGCAGCAAACGAAGGCGGAATATTCTCTTTCTTGTAAGAAAATCGTTCTGAGGGTTGCACTTAGAGCAATTGAGAAATAATCTTAAGGTAGTTTCCGCCGTGATGGCATCATTATTCATCAACTAGAGATAGCAGCGATGCAGGATTTGCGTCTAATATTAGTGGTCGTAGGTGCGATAGCCATTGTCGCTTTATTACTGCATGGTTTATGGACCAGCCGTAAAGAGCGCTCTAAGTTATTTCGCGACAGACCTGTAAAACGTAGAAAGAATGACACGCAGGAAAGTTCATCAGAATATGATGATTCTGCTCTGTTTACTGAAAATCAACCGGTACAAAAAGCCGCTGTTGAAGATCAGCCTATCTATATGGTGAAAGAGGAGCCGCGTGCTGAGCCTGTCTCTCAACCCCATACAATTCAACGTGACGCTGAGCCTGAGTTTAATTTAACTGCGGAGCACTCACCACAGCCTGCTTCAAAGCCAGTTAAACCAACAGCTTCTGAGCCTGTGTTTGCTCCACATGTTGATAATCGCCATGCCCCTGAGCAATTGACGATTAATATGGCAGATGAAGCTGATTTACAAGAGCATGTTTCAGAACCTGTACGCATTCATACAGAGCCGAAAATCCATGTTTCTGCACAGCCAGAGTCTGTACCACAAGTCTCTGCTCATCAAGAAGCGGTACAACCTGTGGCTCAACCTCATAGTGAAGTAGAGCATGAAGCACCAAGTGCATCAGTAGAAAAAGCGGCAGTTGCAAGTGAAAAAGAAATTGTTCTGGTACTGCATGTTGCAGCGCATCACGGGCAGGTTCTTGAAGGTGAAGCATTGCTGCAAAGTATTCTTCAAGCGGGCTTCCAGTTCGGTGCCATGAATATCTTCCACCGTCACGTTCATCCAGCGGGATCGGGTCCAGTATTATTTAGTCTGGCAAACATGGTGAAACCAGGATCATTTGACCCAGAAGCTATGTCTGATTTCACCACACCGGGCGTCTCTATCTTTATGATGGTGCCGTCTTATGGTGAAGCTAGCCAGAACTTTAAATTAATGCTCCAAGCGGCACAACGTATTGCATCAGATGCAGGTGGTGTTGTGTTGGATGATGAACGAAAAATACTGACACCTCAAAAAATAGAGGTGTATCATGCAAGAATTCGAAATACATTAAGTTAATTAAAACCCCCGATTCAGGGGGTTTTTTATATCTATTGGTGAAACATGACGACGAAACAAACCCCAGACGCACTCACGCAAAAAATAGACGCGCTAAAACAACAATTGCGCCATCACGAATACCTCTATCATGTTATGGATGCGCCAGAAATTCCTGATGTGGAATATGACAAACTGATGCAGGAACTTAAAAGCCTGGAAGCGCAGCATCCAGAACTGATCACCACAGATTCCCCAACCCAGCGTGTGGGTGCAGCACCATTAGCTGCATTCGATACAGTTCGCCATGAAATTCCCATGCTCTCTTTAGATAACGTGTTTGATGAAGAAAGCTATCTCGCATTTGATAAACGCGTGAAAGACCGACTGCATAACCACACTGAATTAACATTTTGCTGCGAACTCAAATTAGATGGTTTAGCCGTCAGCTTGCTGTATGAAAATGGTGAGTTAGTTCAAGCCGCTACCCGTGGTGATGGTACTGTTGGTGAAAATATCACGGCTAACGTACGCACGATCAAAGCGATTCCGCTGCGTTTACGGGGGGATAATATTCCTGCCCGTGTTGAAATTCGTGGTGAAGTTTTTATGCCTCAAAAAGGCTTTGAGGCCATGAACGAAGAAGCGCGTAAAACGGATGGTAAGATTTTTGCTAACCCACGCAATGCGGCGGCGGGTTCCCTTCGCCAGTTAGACCCGCGTATTACCGCTAAACGCCCATTAACCTTCTACTGCTATGGTGTAGGGCTGGTGGAAGGCAAAACATTGCCAGATACCCATTACGAGCGCTTGATGCAATTTAAAGCGTGGGGGCTGCCAGTGAGTGAGCATGTACAGCTACGTGTTGGTTGCCAGCAAGTGCTCGATTTCTATCACCATGTTGAAAAAATTCGCCCGACGCTCGGTTTTGATATCGATGGTGTCGTGATTAAAGTGAATGATATTGCCACTCAAGAAGAATTAGGTTTTGTTTCCCGGGCACCACGCTGGGCAACGGCGTTTAAATTCCCAGCTCAAGAGCAAATCACATTACTAAAAGATGTCGAGTTCCAAGTGGGGCGCACAGGGGCGATTACGCCCGTGGCTCGATTAGAGCCAGTGCAAGTTGCGGGTGTTGTGGTGAGTAATGCCACACTCCATAACGCGGATGAAATTGACCGTTTGGGTGTTCGCATTGGGGATACTGTCGTGATCCGCCGAGCAGGGGATGTTATTCCTCAAATCGTGAGTGTCGTGCTGGATAAACGCCCTGCGGATAG
Source organism: Providencia sp. PROV188 (assembly GCF_027595165.1). Classification (NCBI taxonomy): domain Bacteria; kingdom Pseudomonadati; phylum Pseudomonadota; class Gammaproteobacteria; order Enterobacterales; family Morganellaceae; genus Providencia; species Providencia sp. PROV188. The sequence goes on along the minus strand of NZ_CP097291.1, from coordinate 2,436,782 downwards.
TCGTGAAATTCTGTTCCCAACCCATTGCCCAGTCTGTAATTCAGATATTGAGCGTATCGAAGGGGAAGCGGTGGCTCGCTGTACAGGTGGGTTAACCTGTGGCGCTCAATTAAAAGAATCACTGAAACACTTTGTTTCTCGCCGTGCGATGGATGTCGATGGGATGGGGGATAAAATTATTGAGCAGCTGGTCGACGCGGAATATGTGAAAAATGCGGCGCAGCTCTATCAATTATCAGCGGGTAAATTAACCGGCCTAGAACGAATGGGACCGAAATCTGCACAAAAACTCATTGATGCGCTCGAAAAATCCAAACAAACGACACTGGCTCGCTTTATCTATGCATTAGGGATCCGTGAAGTGGGTGAGGCGACAGCGGCGAACCTCGCAGCACATTATGCATCATTAGATGCGGTGATGGCGGCGGATGAAGAATCACTGAAAACCGTTCAAGATATTGGTGAAGTGGTGGCAAAACATGTGGTGCATTTCTTCCGCGAAGAGCACAATCGCCAAGTTATTCATGATTTACTGACCATCGCGAACATCCACTGGCCTGAAGTGAAAGTGATTAACAGTGCTGACATCGATAGCCCATTTGCTGGAAAAACAATCGTACTTACTGGATCGATGTCAACGCTTTCTCGCGATGAAGCTAAGGATAGATTGATTGCCTTAGGCGCGAAAGTCGCGGGTAGTGTATCGAAAAAAACTGACTTGGTGATTGCCGGTGAAGCGGCGGGTTCAAAGTTAGCGAAAGCGACAGAATTGGGGATAAAAGTCATTGATGAAGAAGAATTAATTCGTTTGCTGAATATCTAATCGTGACCTATATTTAATGCGCAATGCCATTATCGTCCGTCGTGATAATGGCATTTCTTATTTTCTGGCTAACATTTTTACAGTTGTTATTAATGTGTTACTCATGAAACGTGATCTGGTCGTGACTTTTGAAAGATAGGCTGAGTCAGTTTTCATATTAATGTGACGTTAATCTCATTTAAATGTTGTCTATTACATAGAATATGCGCATAGACTGATTCGTAACTTTGTTGGAGTCAAATATGACCTCGATCCTGCACTTTATTTTATCCATCGTCATCATCGGCGCTCTCGCTATTTTAGCGAGTAGTAACCGTAGAGGGATCCGCCCTCGCTATGTTATTCAATTACTTGTGATCCAAATTGCACTCGCTTACCTGTTCTTAAAATCAGGTATCGGTGAGTCTTTCGTTCTTGGTGTTGCTGGCGTATTTACCCATTTATTGGGTTATGCGGCAGAAGGGACCAAATTTATCTTTGGCGGAATGATTGAAGGCAACTTAGCATTCTTCTTCCTACAAGTATTGTGTCCAATTATCTTTATCTCTGCACTGATTGGTATTTTACAGCACATTAAAGTCCTGCCTTTCGTTATCCGCATCATCGGTACGGTGCTGTCGAAAGTAAACGGCATGGGTAAACTTGAGTCATTCAACGCAGTAAGTTCATTACTGTTGGGTCAGTCAGAAAACTTTATTGCCTATAAAGACCAATTAGGCAGCATGTCAGAAAGAAGAATGTACACCATGGCGGCAACGGCGATGTCTACCGTTTCAATGTCCATCGTGGGTGCATACATGACCATGTTAGATCCAAAATATGTGGTTGCCGCTTTGGTCTTAAACATGTTTGGTACATTCGTGGTGTTATCGCTGATCAACCCGTACCCACCAGAAGGGGAAAAAGAGATCCAAATGCGCAGCCTGCATGAAGGTCAAAGCTTCTTCGAAATGCTGGGTGAATATATTCTTGCTGGGTTTAAAGTTGCGATTATCGTTTCTGCGATGCTGATTGGTTTTATCGCCCTGATTGCGATGGTTAACGGAATCTGCTCTGCTATTTTCAATGTTAGCTTCCAAACTATGCTGGGCTATGTGTTCTATCCATTTGCTTGGATGTTAGGTATCCCTGCGAATGAAGCGTTACAAGTTGGCGGTATCATGGCAGTGAAAATGGTGACCAACGAATTCGTGGCAATGGATGGCTTAAAAGCCGTAGCATCGGGTTTATCTGACCGCTCTGTGGGTATCTTATCTGTATTCTTAGTGTCATTCGCTAACTTCTCTTCCATCGGTATTATTGCTGGTGCTATTAAAGGGTTAGATGAAAAACAAGGTAATACCGTTGCACGTTTTGGTCTGAAATTACTGTACGGTTCAACGCTGGTAAGCTTCTTATCTGCTGCGGTGGTTGGATTAATCCTGTAGTTATTACGATAAAAAGTGTTACAGTGAGAAACGGCATTCAGTGAATGCCGTTTTTTTTATATCTAAAACAAGAGCGGATAAATGGAAAAACAAGACTTACTCGATATAGCCAATACATCGATGCCATTTGGTAAATATAAAGGTTGTGTCCTGATTGATCTTCCTGAGGAATACTTGCTGTGGTTTTATAAAAAAGGGGAGTTTCCTGCAGGGCGATTAGGGGAATTGATGGAGATAACTCTTGGGCTGAAGATAGAAGGGCTAGATAGCATTGTTAAGCCCCTAAAACGAAAGTAAGGGTTAGAGGCTTAATCGATAATTAAAGCGTATTAAGCAGGCTGTTGGCGGCATCTATACCCGATTGATAAGCACCGTGTACGGTACCAGCTCCTGATAGTGCTAAATGTTCTCCTGCAAAGAAAACTTTGTTATCAATAGGCTGTTTTAATTGGGCAATTTGATCCGCTGAATAGTTAGGTGCGGGGTAGCTAAACGAGCCATAAGCGTAAATATCTTTTTCCCACTCGGTTTTTATCAGCTGTATAGGTGCGGGTACATTATCAAATACCTTACTGAGCGATTGTTGCAGTTCATGCCATGCGGCGTATTCATCACACTCTTCAAGCCATTTTGCGGACAACCCACCAAATAAAAACAGCAACGTTGGTTTTTGGTAAATCGCGCTTACATCCATAAAATTTAGCCAATAATCAGACTCATGAATATACATACTATTGACGTTGTTGAGTGAATTTTTACGCCAAAAAGCCTGTTCAAAGGTGACAAATAACTTGTTGAATACACCGAAACCTAACTGATGAATAGCTTCTTGAGTTTTTTCAGGCAGTGCAGGCGTAAAATGAATTTTGTTTTTCTTCAACACCCCTAGCGGTACGGTGACAACGACTTTATGGGCATTGAATTGTTGTCCATTAAGCGTGGTGATAGTGACATAATTATCTAAGTAATGAATATGTTCAACTGGATGGTTAAGGCGAATATCCAGCCCATTTGATAGCGTTTCGATAATTTGGGAATATCCGCGAGGGAAGATCACTTCATCGCCTTCACAAAAGCCTTCAAGTTGTAAAAAATAGGGAGATAATGTCTCTAATGTGCAAGCACAGGGATCTTCAGCGATAACTTCAAAAAACTCATGTAAACCTGTTTGTAGCTGTTCAAACAGGGATTGACTTGCATGGTGGTCTACTGTCAATAAATGGTGGAATTCAGGGCTTTGCAACCAACTATTTAACGCTTCGGCTGCATTGTTAAATTGGCAGGGTGATGAAATGGTTTCAAACTGTTCCATTAAATAGTCAAGACCCGCTTCAAAAGCCTCTTTTTCGTTCTCACACAAAACCAAGCCATTTTTTTTATAGAAAATAGCGTCTTGGTAATTGAAAACAACGGTTTGAATATGGTGCTGTTGTGCGATTGCACTGATTGGATTGTCGGTAATACCGTGGATCCAAGAAGCGCCTAAATCATAAAATTGGTTATCAATTTCACGCGTATGAATACGCCCACCAAGACGGTCGCGTGCTTCTAAGATAAGGACTTTTTTATGTTGGGGGGGTTGTGACTGTAATTGATTTGCGACTGATAAACCTGAAACGCCTGCTCCTATCACAATGATATCGGCATCTATGTGTGGCATAACTCACCTAGTTGAAATGGAATAGGGACGATGTGCGATGAGACATCTGAATAATTCTATTTAAATAAAATTATAAGCTAATTATATATGAGTAAATCAAATGTGAATAGACGGTACAGTAGGGGAAAGTGAGTTAGGCTAAATTATTAAGATAAACTGCAAATAGAATTTGGAAAAGGAAAGAGTGAATTAAAGGGAGATAAGAAAGAGTTTGGTGGAGCTAAGCGGGATCGAACCGCTGACCTCTTGCATGCCATGCAAGCGCTCTCCCAGCTGAGCTATAGCCCCAAACGTAGTCTTTTGTTATGAAATTCAGCCATCTAAACTGGTTTTTAGATGGTGGAGCTAAGCGGGATCGAACCGCTGACCTCTTGCATGCCATGCAAGCGCTCTCCCAGCTGAGCTATAGCCCCAAACAAAATCTTTTGGACGGGAGGCATCATATTCAAGCTCGATTGGAGTGTCAATATATTAATATGTTTTTCGGGTTTAACTGCTGAAATATAGAACATTTTGCAATCAATTCCCATTTAATGCGGGAGCTGAAAAGCAAACTGCCTCTTAAGTTAAGAGGCAGTAAAATAGAAAGGCTTCTTAATTTAGAAAATTATTGTGCGGATGCTTCGCGTTCTGCGATAAACGCTAATGCTTTTTCGATACGAGCTACAGAACGAGCCTGACCGATAGCATGAACGGTAACATCTAACCCAGGTGATTGGCCTGCACCAGTTACCGCTACACGTAAAGGCATTCCCACTTTACCCATACCCACATCTAATTCAGCCGCGGTCGCTTCAATCGCTTGATGGACATTCTCGGCCGTCCAATCGGAAATAGCGATTAATTTGTCTTTCACCACTTCTAATGGCTGACGTGCAACTGGGCGTAAGTGTTTTTTCGCTGCATCAGCATCAAACTCTTCAAAGTCCTGATAGAAGTAGTGGCAAGATTCCGCCATTTCTTTCAGTGTCTTACAGCGCTCACCCAGTAATTTGATTAACTCAACTAACTGTGGACCTGTGCTGGTGTCGATATTTTGCTGTTCGATATGCCATGCAAGGTAGGTTGCCACTTCTTCAGCTGGCAGAGTATTGATGTAGTGATGGTTCAGCCACTGTAATTTCTCAGTGTTGAATGCACTCGCTGATTTGCTGATAGCATCAAGAGAAAAATATTCTTTCATTTCTTCAATTGAGAAGATCTCTTGGTCGCCGTGTGACCAGCCTAAGCGTACTAAATAGTTTAATAGTGCTTGTGGCAGGTAACCGTCATCGCGATATTGCATAACGCTAACAGCGCCATGGCGTTTAGACAGTTTTTTACCATCATCACCTAAAATCATCGAAACGTGAGCATATTCAGGCACTGGCGCGCCTAATGCTTTGAGAATGTTGATTTGGCGAGGGGTGTTATTGATATGGTCTTCACCACGAATGACGTGGGTAATTTCCATATCCCAGTCATCAATAACGACACAGAAGTTGTAAGTTGGAGAACCATCGGTACGACGGATGATTAAGTCATCCAGCTCTTGGTTGCTAAATTCAATTGGACCACGAATGGTGTCATTGAAAATTACAGAACCGTCTTGTGGGTTACGGAAGCGAACAACATGCGGTTCTGCCGCAGTGTGGTTATGTTCATGGTCACGGCAACAACCGTCATAGCGAGGTTTTTCGCCTTTTGCCATTTGTTCTTCGCGTAACGCTTCTAAACGCTCTTTAGAGCAGTAGCAGCGGTAAGCGGTACCTGCTTCTAACATGGTATCAATTACCGCATTGTAGCGGTCGAAACGCTTAGTTTGATAGTAAGGACCTTCATCCCAATTTAAATTCAACCAGTTCATACCGTCCATAATGGCGTCGATAGCTTCCTGAGTTGAACGTTCTAAGTCGGTGTCTTCAATACGCAGGACAAATTCGCCCTGATTGTGGCGACTATATAACCAGGAATACAGGGCGGTACGAGCACCACCAACGTGCAAGTAGCCAGTTGGGCTTGGTGCAAAACGGGTTTTGATTTTACTCATCGAGATTGCCTTAATTGCGAAACGTTGTTTCTTATGCGCTTATGTTCATCGTAAGCATTGCTAAAAGTTCCTCTATTCTATCACCCTGTAGTGAATCCTCAATCTGCTTCTCTCTATACAGATAAAGAAAATCATCAAATTGGGAAAATAACCGCTGAAATTTTTAGTCTGGTGAGCTTCGGATGATTTTTTTCTAATAAAATTTAGTAGGATAATGTAGTTAATTGATTAAAAAGGGTACTTCTTAGGTGATAATTAAAACATCTTGATTATTTTTGCAACGAACAGAAAAAATCTATTCAAAAACCGTTGACTCAGAACGCAGTATCCCTATAATGCACCTCCATCGACGACGGGGCGATTAGCTCAGTTGGTAGAGCACCTCCCTTACAAGGAGGGGGTCAGTGGTTCGAGCCCGCTATCGCCCACCACCGTTGACGATGAAAACATAAATGATTGGGCGATTAGCTCAGTTGGTAGAGCACCTCCCTTACAAGGAGGGGGTCAGTGGTTCGAGCCCGCTATCGCCCACCAATTATTTATGACAATGTGGTTATTATGAAGTGGGCGATTAGCTCAGTTGGTAGAGCACCTCCCTTACAAGGAGGGGGTCAGTGGTTCGAGCCCGCTATCGCCCACCACTTCATCTTTTCTTGCATTAAAAACAATTCAGAAATACAGATGGGTCGTTAGCTCAGTTGGTAGAGCAGTTGACTTTTAATCAATTGGTCGCAGGTTCGAATCCTGCACGACCCACCATCTAAATGAAATAAGTCATTCAAGCAGTACAGATACTTGAATATGGGTCGTTAGCTCAGTTGGTAGAGCAGTTGACTTTTAATCAATTGGTCGCAGGTTCGAATCCTGCACGACCCACCATCAAGTACAGCGTCATGAAGTGGGCGATTAGCTCAGTTGGTAGAGCACCTCCCTTACAAGGAGGGGGTCAGTGGTTCGAGCCCGCTATCGCCCACCACTTCATCATTCTCAAAAAGCGCCTCTCTAAAAACGTCAATTGAAGATATAACTTACTGATTTTAGTTAATTTGCGTATAGTTACATTCAATAAATTTTCATCATCCTCTCTCTATGATCCTTCGTTGATTTTGCTTAAATATTCATATTACTCATTAAGTATTATTCCTATTAAGATTGAATATGGCGTTATATTGACCATTATATTATTAATATAAACTTTTGTTTTTTTTATGAATCAATATATTCAATGAAACGATAACGAGATTTTTCCTTGCATTGAATAAGTCTCAATTTGGTTAAAATCAAAATCTAGTTAATAAAAATAAAGAATGTTAACGCCTTAAGTGAAATTACCTAAATGGAGATGTTAAAGGATTAATGCATTAATAGTTTTATCTGAAATGAATTTTTATTTAAAACTATGGCGGTAATGTAACTGCGTTAGAAACTAAATTATGCGATACCCATGAACAGCCTTATGTTGGTTTGGATTAAATAAATTATTAAGAATATTCTTAGATGATATTAAAGAAATAACAAACAAAACTTTCATTGATATTACAGTAAAAGAATATCTTCAAAGTAGTATATTAGTGAATAATTCTAGCTATTCACGTTTTGATAATCTTAAAGTTCAATAATTTCTGAGTGTTCATGTATTCATAATATTAAAATAAGATTATCGATAATCAGTAATGTTCATATTTTTGTGATATTCATCAAGTAAAGTGAATGTTCGGCTTCCTTAACGTTAATGTTTTGTTATGTTGAATATGTGGGTGCATTAAATTCACTAAGTTACTTTAAAAATATAGCGTTTAATTAATTTGTAGCATGCGGTTCAAAAATGTAAGTTATTGATGTTTTATGTTGCAAAATAGTTACATATGTAAAACACATATTTTTTACTTTCTTTTACAGAAAATGCTCACTTAATGTGGTTTTTGACTCAAAAAACTACCAATGTTATCGTGAAACGATTAACTTTGTTACAGTGTTAAATTATTCTGTTTATTTCCTTTATTTTTGGATTTATTGGCGGGAAAGTGGTTGGTTTTTAGTGAATTGTCTTGCGATGTGCTCTTTCACCTGAGTTTACTCGGTGATATTCACTGGCTATCAATTTGCATAACAGATTGATAATTAAGGATTTATTTGCTAACTCGTCTTGTTTGTATAGAAAAAAATATTTTGTTACATAGTTGCAATGTCATTTTTGGACTAGTTGAAACTAATTAGAAGGCTAGTATATCATTCTCTTAGTGATGTTGGATGTATCACCATGTTTTTATCGATGAACTATATAGTACATATAAAATAACAATGAAAATGGCAGAAAATACCTGCTGATTTTTATTCAATTAATATAGATTGAAGCGAGAATGTTTATGAATACAAAATATCCTGTCGCTTGTGCAGTTGGACAAAAAATTAAGTCTTTAAGAAAAGCTCAAGGCTATACGGTTTTCCAATTAGCTAAAGAGATCGACATCAGTGAACAACAACTATTTCGTTATGAACGAGGTGTGAATCGTATTGATATAGATTGCTTAGTTCGCGTATTAAAGGTACTAGGCGTAAATATGGGTGAGTTCTTCAGTGAAGTTCTCCAGGATGATATCAACGCGTCTGAGGAAAGAGAATCTAAAGGGTTTAACGACTCACTTTATTCTCTCGTATAATATCTATTCCATGTATACGTTTCATAATGAAACAAATTAAGTACAGTAATTAAATTGTTTCAATTGAGAACGATAAAATTAATTAACTCAAGTTAGTTAGTAAAAGTCATTGAATATATTAATCTCCCTCTTATATAGAGTACTTGCAAAAATAAAAGCCCCTTTGGGGCTTTTATTTTTTATGCATACAATTTAGAAAATAAGCGTGGAAAAATGAAAATGGATTATCACTATTTTTAACATATTATTCCTGCTGGATTTTTACTGGCTCTAAAATAACAGTAACGATACGTGGGCCGATCATTTCATCAATTTTTATTTGTATGCCATCTAGCTTAATCACATCCCCTTGAGAGGGTTCATTTTCAGTATTGACGTGAATAAATTGATTGAGTGTTTTATCGGAATCAACTTCAATCAAAATCCCATATGACTCATAAATTTCATTTAATCGCGTTGTGCCTTTTAAGCTTAAACCTGATTCAGGTAGCTCCATAACGGTTGGTTCTGAAGAGGTTTGTTCGGAGAATAATCTTTCTAAGAATAGGCGACTTTGCGGTTTTAGTACGACAAACAAATGATCATTTGCCATTAAGATTGTTGAGCCGCGTGGTGGCAATACACTTTTTTCTCGGGTGATCATCGCAATCACGGTTTGGTCAGGCAGGGCTAATTGAGATAACCTTCGTCCTACCGCAGAGCAGTCCTCGCCCAGCGTATATTCGACCAAGTCAGCATCAATCTGGTCGACAGCAGTAATATCTAATGTCGCAGCGGGCAGAAGCGGTGGTGGTTGCATAAGATTTAATTTGCGAGCAAAGTAAGGCAGCGTGGAACCTTGTAGCGTTGCAGAAATGAGTACCACGAAGAAAACAACATCAAAAATGAGGTTGGCCCCCGGTAACCCAAAAATGAAGGGGAAAATAGCCAAAATAATCGGAACAGAGCCTCTTAGTCCAACCCAGGAGATAAGTGCTATCTCATTTCGAGTGAAGCGAAATAGTTTGAGTACAGGGACAACCGCCAACGGTCTTGCAACAAAGGTTAATACCAGCGCAATGAGCAACCCTTCCTGCCATACCTCAATTAATGAGCTAGGGTTAACCAATAAGCCTAACATCACGAACATGATGATTTGGCTTAACCATGCCAGCCCATCATGGAATAGAAAGGTATTGCGCTGGAAAACAAATGAGTGATTACCAATAACCACACCCGTGACAAAAATAGATAAGAAGCCACTTCCATCTAAATTACTGGCGACACCGAATGAAAACAAACCACAAGCCGCCACTAAAACGGGATAAAGACCTGCCGCAAGTAACTTAATTTTGTTGATGATCTTTATTGAAATCCAACCAACACCTACCCCTACAGCAGCACCAATTCCCATTTGGCTAACAAATAATAACGCTAATTCACTGCCAGAGGCTTGTGGGTTCATTAGTAGTTGCAGTAGTCCAACGGTTAAAAATATGGCCATGGGGTCGTTGGTTGCACTCTCTATCTCTAAAGTCGCCTGTAAACGCTCATTTAGGTAAATGCCTGCATTGCGTAGCAGTGAAAATACGGCGGCGGCATCCGTTGAGCCAACAATGGCGCCTAAAAGCAACCCTTCAAGAAGTGGAATACCTAAAATATAGGCAGCGGCTAACCCAGTGATACCCGCAGTAATCAAAACACCAACGGTAGCTAAGGTGAATGCAGGTTTCCAGACTAGCTTAATTGATTTTACTGAGGTTTGTAGCCCACCATCGAAAAGGATTAGAGCAAGGGCGAGAGAGCCAACAGCATAAGATACATTGACGTTATCAAAGGTAATTTTCCCTAAGCCATCCTCACCTGCCAGCATGCCAATAAAGAGAAACATAACCAACATTGGCAAACCAAGTCTTGCAGACAATTTACTCGAAAAAATACCGAGCAAAATCAATATGGATGAAAGCAATATAAGTTGTTCGATAGTCGGCATAATCAGTTTTCAGTTAGAGGTTAATAAAACGCTGACGATGCATCGTAAAGCGCGCGAGGTAGCTAAAGATGTTATCAAAGTGACTAAAATATACATTTCATAGTGTTTTTGGTCTCAAGTGGTCAAATAAACATTATGATGTATAGTATTATGATTATATATGAATCATTTAAAATATATTGGTATTTTACTGCATTTTTTAAAATTTAATTTTTAGAAATAGCCTGTTTTTTTATTAAACTCGTATTAATAGCGACTTTTTTATGTGTAAATATTTTTTGCGGAGGAATTGAAAAGGGAAGAGAGATGGTTAATTGTATGAAAAATAAATAAAAGTCGATGAAGATATTTCATCGACTTTATATTAACTAGTGAAAACGCGCCTTTCTTGCCAAAGTGTCACCAATAAACTGTATTCCTTGCACGATAATCACCAAGGTCACAACCGTAATTGCCATAGCAACATTATCAAAGCGTTGATAACCGTAATTTAGCGCAAGATCACCAACACCGCCGCCACCAACGGCTCCAGCCATCGCCGTTGCCCCAACCAGCGTTATACTGGCAGCCGTTAAGCTTAAAATTAATGATGACTTTGCTTCCGGTAGAATAAAGTGCCAAACAATTTGCCAGTTGGTCGCTCCCATTGCATCGGCAGCTTCAATAATACCCGAATGGACACTGAGCAATGAATTCTCAACCAATCTTGCCGTATATGGCGCAATATAAATGACTAAAGGGACTATCGCCGCGGTGGTGCCAATAGATGTTCCTACCACAAAGCGTGTTAATGGGATTATAGCCACTAATAAAATAATAAAAGGTAGTGAACGGAATATATTAATAATAGGGTTAATAACGCGATAAATACGTTTGTTTTCCCAAATTCCGTCTGGGCGAGTAATAACTAATAAAATTCCCAATAAGATCCCGAATAGCGAACCGAGGACAAGCGCAATACTCACCATAGTGAATGTTTCTGACATGGCCAATAAAAATTGTTTACTTGTCAGTGCTGTTTCAAAAAACTCACTCATACTGTCCCCTTATTCACTGCAACGCCACGATGGCGTAAATAGGCTACGGCTTCATCAATGTGCTGTTTATCGCCTAACATCTGAACAAACATACTGCCTAAAACGACGCCGTTGATCTCTTTCATGTTGGCAAATAGGATATTGATTTTAATAATATTTTTGATAATAAGTTCATTCACCACAGGCTCTTGAGCGGATTTGCCTAAAAATTCTAATCGATATACATCCTCTTGATGTTCAAGCTGATGGAGTACACGCTCCGGAATTTTTTCATTGAGCACAGTACCCACAAATTTTTGCGTGGTTGGATGTTGAGGATTGGCAAAAATATCAAGTACTGTGCCTTCTTCAACAATGCGACCGGATTCCATGACGGCGACACGATGACAAATCTGCTCAATGACTTCCATTTCATGAGTGACCAATAAAATGGTAATTTTCTGCTCACGATTGATTTTTTGCAGTAATGCCAAAATAGAGGCGGTGGTTTGCGGATCCAAGGCAGAGGTTGCCTCATCACACAGCAAGATTTGTGGATTATTAATCAACGCTCTCGCTATTCCAACACGCTGTTTTTGCCCACCAGAAAGCTGGTTAGGGTATTGGTGTTTCTTATCGCTTAATTCAACGTATTCAAGAATGTTATCTACGCGACGGGCAATTTCGTGCTTATCAATGCCAAGTAAAACCAGGGGCATAGCAACATTCTGTTCGACAGTCTTGGTTTCCAACAAATTGAAATGTTGGAAAATCATTCCGATACTTTTTTTATGTGTCCGTATTTGCGATGGGGTATGCTCCGCTAAATTGTGCTGATCGACCTTGATGGCGCCACCGGTAGGCTTTTCTAATTGATTGACTAAGCGGATCAAGGAACTTTTACCTGCACCGCTATAACCAATAAAACCAAAAATATCACCTTTATTGATATGCAAATTAATATCTTGTAGAGCGACTAAGGATTGCCCATTTTTTTCATAAATCTTTTGGACATTGTTAAATTCAATCATCCTTTACTCCACATTTTCAATCAATTGTACACGCTGAGCGGGTGGTAAGGCAGGTTGCCATTCATCACCTAATAACTCATTTTCTGTACTGGTTTTAACCAACTCAAGGTGCTGTTGCCGATGGGCTAGATACAACTTGGCAGCAATATGATCCGCTAAACGCTCAGCTCCGGTATTGGTGCCTGGGATCAAGCCAATTAAGGGACCCATGCTGAGCGAAGCGCTTAAATTGAAGCAATAAAAGTGGTCGATAAACGGAAACTCGTAACCCGATTTTGCTTGCAATTCAAAGTGTTCACCAAGATAGGGATGCGCGGCAAGTTCATCATTTTCCTCACCTTTAGGTGGGGTATAAACATCTCTCCACGTTTTAATAAACGGCGCTAGGCGATGAAATGGGCTGTATTTTTGCCAATTTAGTCGGTAGCCAGTCGCTAAAATGAGGTAATCAAAAGAGAAATCCCCTTGGTTGGTGGAAACGTGCAATTTATTCTCTTTGACGGTGACATCATTGACTTGTGTATTGAAGTTAAAATAAGCATGTGTATGACGAGAAACTCGTAGTGTACTACCATGAGGGGCAGGGGTTTTCGCTTTCAAAACATAATCGGCATAATGCCATTTTTGCGCATCGGTAAAATACCCATAGGCATTGGTAAAACCGGCACTTCCGGCGACCTTTCCTCGGTTTACTCGCGGCATCTCTTTTGCTCGGATCAACAACTCAACAGACTTAGCACCATGTTCTAATGCAGTGGCTGAACTGTCCATAGCTCCCGCACTGTAGCCTACAACGCCAATATCGAGCCCGTTAAATCTCTCATAGTTGCTACCCGCATATGAATGCTCCCAGTATTGAGTTGGAATTTTATTCATAAATTCTGGGATGTTAGGCTCGCTAAATGATTCCATGCCGGTTGCAATGACAACATGCTGAGCAACAAAAGAGGTTTGTCCATTGGGAGTATCAAACGTTAACTCTCGGCCTTGAGGGATTAATTTAACATCGACTAATTGGTGCTGATTTAGCAGTGTGGGTGCCGTCATGGTTTTAAACCATTGTAGGTACTCACCCCATTGTAAGCGTGGGATTTTATCGAGATTTTCCCACACATCATCGCCAAATTGAGCTTTAAACCAGGCTTGGAATGTTAAAGAGGGGGATGCAAGAGCAGGGCCGACAACCTGTTTAGGTGACCGCAAGGTTTCCATCAAGGCTGGCGTTTGCCAAGGACCTTCTTTGCCTGAGGGCGCTTGGTCAAAAACGATAGCGTTAATTCCCCGTAATTTTAAGGCAAAAGCCGCCGTTACTCCCGACATGCCCCCACCGATAATGGCGACATTAATCTTTTGTTTATCAAGATCTTCATCTGACAACGACCATGAGCTAATCGGTAAATTAAGATACTGCAAATCCTGATTTATTTGCGCCTCTAGAGCCGCTAATCCAATGACCTTATCCATGGTATTACTCCTTATTTTCAGGGAGTTCAAACGGTTCTCCCAATGTCAGCATTAAGCGATTAGCCCATGAAAAAAATGCACTGGATTGAATTAAATCGAGTAACTCTAGTTCCGTTAACCCTAATGAGCGTAGCTGATCGATTTGCTCAGCTGAGGCTTGAATAGGCGTAGTAGAGAGCGAAGCAACAAGAGAAACGATAGCTAAAAGCCTCGATTCATAGCCTTCAGCAAGCACATTTCCTGCGGGTGTCGCCAGCAGTTTCTCGACATCACCGAGATGTTCTTTTGCATACTGGCTAGCTTTGCGCGCATGAACTGAAGCGCAATAAATGCAGCCATTCACTTTACTGACCGCAGCAGCAGCAAACTCTCTCTCCCAGCGAGGTAGCCCACCTGAGGTATAAAAAATACCTCGGTCTATCTGTGTACGTAGCGCTAAAATCTCGCTTTGATGAGCTAACAGAAGGAAATATTCAGAATTTAATTGCCCATGTTTTTTCAGCGTTTGAGTTTCATCGTCACTTAACGAATTGACATCTCGCGCAGATAACCAAGACTCCCAACCTAATTGCTGCTGTGTAAAGGCGGTCGGTGATGGTTGCCCTAACTGTGTTGTCGTTGCGTGGTTCCAATTTCCTGCCAAAATTGGAAAGTGTTGGTCTGCTTTATTATCTGAATTCTGGCTTTGTCCAATTAATAATTCCAGGCCAGCAACTAAGCGGGATTGATAAGTGACAAAGGTAATTAACTGAGCCAATAAAATAATATCGGGCTCAGACCATCCTTGCTGAATAAATTGTTGTGTTAAAGCATAATCAGCTTGATTTGGATTGCTGGTTAATACTCGCAGATATTTCTCTGCAAGCGTAATCTCAGGTGTTATTTCGACGATGGATTGTGATGATAATAATTCAGCATAATATTTTGCGAGTAATATTGAACCAGTAATTTTCGCCACGGAAAGCGCAAAATAGTATTTCACATTTAGAGGCAATATTTGAGATGGCACAGAAAAAACAGCCTCAAAAGCGGCTTGAGTATTTTCTGTTGCAACCGGCCTTTCTGCGCGGTTTTTCGCTAATTCTGAGTCTGGTGTCAGGTTAAGAATATTGTTAATTAAATCAAATTTTACTGTCATAAATAACTCACTTTATTTAAATTTTTTTATCTCCTTCATTACATATCAATCACATCATTATTCGAACTACCATTTTGTTATATCGTTATAACCATTTTGGTTTGATTCATTTTTATATTCATTTCTATTTAAGTTATAACGAACGGATCTAAGACGTTAAATAAATCCTGTTTATACTCCGGTCGATTGGCAATATTAAAAGCTGAAAGTAATTAAAAAGTAATCACCATAGGAAATTTCAAATGTTCAAACAAAAAATAATAAATTTATCTTTAGTGGCAACCGCAATCATTTTATTGGCAGGATGTGGTGATAATAAAGAAAAAGACAGCTCAGATAAAAAGCAAATTACTATTGGCTTCGGTGTTGGGAATTATATCGACCAAGTCGATAAAGGCATTGTACCTATTTTAGAGAAAAAAGGTTACCAAGTGACGTTACGTCAGTTTTCACAAAACAGGCAAATTAACCCTGCATTTGAAGAAGGGGCAATTGACGCATCAGTAAACCAAAGTCGCGCTTATATGGAAGCGTATAACCAAAAAAATAATATTAATATGGTCGCATTGGCCGATTCACCAAGCGCACCGCAGAGTTTACGTTCGAATAAACACAAAACGCTGAATGATGTGCAAGATGGCATGATTGTCGCGCTGTCAAATGACCCTGTAAACGCGGAACGTGGAGCTCGAATTTTAGAGCAACTGGGTTGGATTAAAATCAAACCGAATGTCAGTACGCTCAGCTTTAGCGTCAATGACATTGAACCGGCAAAATATAAGCTCGATATCCGTGAAACAGATGCCGCGCAAGGTTTACGTCTATTGGATGATGTGGATTTTGTAGTAGTGAATGGTAATTATGTGGCGAGTGCAGGGCAGCGTATTGCGGATGGTTTGGTTGTTGAAAATTCACCGCTTGAGCATCGCGTTGTGGTTTCTGTGCTACAAAAAGATCTCGACACTCAATGGGCTAAAGATTTAAAAGAGGCTTTTGAATCAAAAGAGTATGCAGATTATATTCGCTCTCAGCGTATTTATGATGGTTTTATTGAACCTGCTGCATGGGCAAATTATTCTAAATAATATTCGAATCTTCGTTGCCAATTTGGTGAAAAATTGGCAACGGATTGTTTAGAAAGATAGACAAACGTCATAGAGTTGGTTATTACCTATTCAGAATAAATAAAAATAGCAAAATAAAATTGTCTTGATAAAGACTAAAACCAGATAGGGGAAAATGATGGCTAACGAAGTTTTAAATGCACTAAAGGTATTAAAATCCAAAAAATGGGTGGATTTAACGCACAGCTTTGATAAAGATTCTCCTCATTTCTTTATGTTTGACTCTGCAGAATTTAAAACATTATTTGGCTACTCTGACGGCTTTTTTGCTCAGCAATTTACCTTTCCTGGGCAATACGGCACGCATATTGACGCGCCTTGCCATTTTGTTGAAGGAAAACGCTTTTTACATGAATTGGAGCTGCAAGAGTTAGTCTTACCGCTGATCGTTATCAACCAATCTGAGCGAGCGGCACAAGACCCTAATTTTGCATTTTCTCGCGAAGATGTTTTAGCTTTCGAGCGTGAACATGGGCGAATCGAACCGGATAGTTTTGTAGCACTACGCACAGATTGGCATAAGCGCTGGCCTTCTCAAGAAGCCATGGATAATAAAGACGCAGAAGGTAATAATCAAATCCCGGGATGGGGTATGGATGCGCTCAAATTTTTATTTGAAGAGCGTGGCATTAAAGCCATTGGGCATGAGACATTTGATACTGATGCAGCGAAAGATTTTCGCCAAAATAACGCGCTATTAGGTGAATATTACGTATTAGAACAAGATACTTACCAAATAGAGTTGATGGCGAATTTAGATCAATTACCGACTCGTGGTGCTGTGATTTTTAATATTGTGGCGAAACCCAATAATGCTAGTGGGTTTCCTGTGCGCTCATTTGCTATTCTTCCCTGAAAATCCTAAACGCCTTTCTCAGTTAAATAGGCTGAGAAAGGCGTTAGTTTTATAACGCGAATAAAATCCATGCAGTGGCTAATAGCATACAGAGAACGGCAACAATTCCCCCAGATTTTGCAAATTCTGAGAATGAAATTTTCACACCATAAGCCGCCGCTTGTTCCACAACAATAATGCCCGCCAAGCTACCAAACACAAACAAGTTACTGGAAAAACCAGAGCCAAGGACTAATGCGGCGCCTAATGCATCAGCGTTACCGTCAGGCGTTAAAAAAGGCACCAGCAGCATGACAGAGGGGTTATTTCCGACAATAGTGCTGAGAACGCCGGTTACTAAAAATAGAATGAATGGGTTATTGAGTTCAACACCATGAGCGCGTAAATCATTCAACATTTGCTGCGGTAATCCTGTTCCAGCAAATGCCGCGTTGACGACAAATAATCCCATGATTAATAGTAATAAATTCCCATCCACTAACTTAAGCATATCGCTAGATGCAATGGAACGGTTCAGTAATAGGAAACCCGCTGCCGTTAATGCGATTAACTCTTTTGGTATATCACTCACCACAAAAGCCACAATCACGGCGAGTGTGATCACACCGGCTTTAGCAGTTTCCCATGTATCGAGTGGTGTTGGAGGAGAGACCGTTTTAGGGGTATTAGTCGGCTCTTTAGCTAAGTACCAGCGGTTGCGATATAACCACACCAATACCAGCCAGGTGAGCGGTAAAGATAATAATGCCGGTATTGCCGAGGATTGTAATAAGCCCACAAAGGAAATATCTAGCCCCTGTGCCGCGATCATATTTTGCGGGCTACCAATCAGCGAGCCGGTTGCACCGTTGTTGGCGGCAAAACAGAATCCAAGCAGAAACGGAATGGGGTTAAGCCCGCGAGATAGTGTGATGGAGACCAATAATGGTGTCATCGCGACGACAACCACGTCGTTGGTTAACAGTGCGGAAAGTAATCCGCCAACGGCGATCAGTACGGCAAGCAGTGTAGGCGCACTGACTTTGAGCATCGCCACGCGATCGGCGGTCCAACTATAAAAGCCGGAAACCACAAACGAAGCGGAGACCACCATCAAACCAAATAGCATGCCGATAGTGCGGTAATCAATGGCATTCCAGGCATGAGGTGGCGTGATGCTGTCGATGGCCATCATGGCTAATGCACCGATGACGGCGGCGCCCGTTCTATCAACTTTAAAGCCGGGTAGTTTGCCAAATGCCATGGCGATATAGACCAACACAAAAATAATAATGGTAAGCGTCATATTATTCACATTTTTTCTGAAAGATTAGGGGGATTTTACGGTGAATAAAATTACAGGCAAGATAAAAAATGTTTAGTTTTTAATTAAGTAAATGGTGTCTAACTAGGATATTCGTAATACGATGTTATACGGACAGTAAGCGATAATTAATTTGTTGGCGGGATGTTTTCTACATCATAAAAATACCGATAAATAAAATGAGGTTGTTATGAAAGTTACAGTTACACATGATATTACCCCTGAAGATAAAGAAGAGTTATTTACTGGTCTAAGAAGCTACAACCGATCTTTTTTGCAAAATAGCTATTTTGGGCAACTTGGTGTGTATAGCAAGGATGAAAATGGGATCATGCAGGGTGGGCTTCTCGCGTCAATTAAAGGTCGATGGTTATGTATTGATTATCTGTGGGTGGATGAGTCAATGCGTAAGAATGGATTAGGTAGCCAATTAATGCACGTCGCAGAAGAAGAGAGTAAAAAACTCGGCTGCCACAATGCATTAGTGGATACCTTTAGTTTCCAAGCTTTGCCATTTTATGAAAAACTGGGTTATGTGAAACAAATGTCACTCCCTAATTTTCCGGAATTAGGCATGCAACGCCATTATCTTTCTAAAGAAATATAACAATCTTCATGGCACCAGTTTATCTTTTAGTTCATGTGAGCTGATGGGTTTGTTGGTAAGGATTGGCTATCTATCCATTGAGATAATATTTGTTTTGCAGTTAATCTCAATGGTGTATTTGTCGCATTAGACGAATTTAAATATTGCGTAGAATATTCTAACAAGTATCCATTCTTAAAAATAAACCAGCGGTCTGTTATTTTTACTGTGGCTTCTGGTTGTTGTTTATCATGATAAACCATTAGCTGATAACCATCCTGCCTCGTTTGCTCATCCGGCGTTCCTTCTATTTGCATCACTTGGTTTGATGTCATCCCTGTCATAACAACAGAAGGCGATTTTTCCATCGTACAACCTATCAGAAGAATACCAATTAATAAGGCAAAAAGTGTTCGCATCGTGGTCAGTCCATCAAATAGGGATATAAGCAAAATACTATAGGGGAAGAAGTAAAAGCGAAATAGGGCGAAGAAAGATTGGGAAAGTTCTTGGGGGGGGCTTAGTGCAGGAATCTGTCCCCTGCAGGAATCGAACCTGCAACTAGCCCTTAGGAGGGGCTCGTTATATCCATTTAACTAAGGGGACATTGAGATGCTGCGTAATAGCGCTTGGCATTTTACTGGCCACCCTCCATTGAATCAAGCTGTTACAGCCAAATTCTCTGCTTTTATCTTTTTTATTCTTTTCTTTGTTGGTTTTTTAAGCATCTTGCGGTTTAGCCTAAAATTATTTCAGATAAGTCTATCTCTATGTTAATGCACTAATTAATGACATTTACTGAAGCAACCCTGGCGTTTGGGGGGATTCGTATGTATTTCTTATGATAAGTTGATAATTAAATAGGTTATAATTATATCTATATGGCAATTAAACCACTCAAAACGCTTAACATGTTTTTCTATTTGCTTTTATGATAAAGCGATTAGTAATAACGATAAAAACACCATGGCAAGGTGGAATAAAGGATGGAGAGAATGATGAAGTTTCGCATAAGTAGCGTTCTTCTCGCGGGAGTTTTAATGGCTGGATGTGCGAGCGTTGACCCAGAAACGCAGCAGCGTTCAGACCCGTTAGAAGGCTTTAACCGAGCAATGTTTAACTTTAACTATAATGTCTTAGACCCATATGTCTTAAGACCTGTAGCCGTTGCTTGGAATGATTACGTGCCAATGCCTGCTCGAAACGGACTCAGTAACTTTCTTGGCAACCTTGAAGAACCGGCCAGTATGTTAAACAGCTTTTTCCGTGGAGAAGTGGAGCAAGGCTTTAAGCACTTTAACCGCTTCTTCTTAAACTCAGTGTTTGGTATCGGTGGCTTAATTGATGTTGCTGGCATGGCAAACCCTCAGTTAGTCAAAGAAGAGCCAAAGCGTTTCGGGAATACACTAGGCTACTATGATGTGGGTTATGGTCCATATGTGGTTTTACCGGGTTATGGCAGCGCAACATTGCGTGAGCAAGGTGGTGATCTAGCGGACGATCTCTACCCAATGCTGAGTTATTTAACTTTCTGGATGTCTGCGGGTAAATGGGCACTGGAAGGGATTGAAACCCGTGCAAGATTACTTGATTCGGATGGATTGCTGAAAAGCTCTTCCGACCCTTACTTAATGTTCCGCGAAGCTTACTTCCAACGTAATGATTTCTTATCAAGAGGGGGAACGCTGCAACCAGCAAATAACCCAAATGCGTCAGTCATTGAAGGAGAGCTGGATTCGATTGATTAATTAGTTGATCGATTGATTTGGTGGGGTTTATCACTCTCTATGTTTTTTTAGACATCAGAGAGTGATAAATAAACTGCTAGTCATTGTCCTGTTTTCCTCGTTGGATGACTGTGTCAATCACGGCACTGACGACTAACACGCTAACAAAGCTTATAGTGAATAATGTTCCCATAATGCCCTCCTATGTTTTTTCCATGATTTTCCTCAGATGGTAGCTTAGTGAGCAACTCTACTGCTTCTTCATGTCAAAAAAATGAAGGGCAGCATTGCAGTTAAAAATCGATATCAAAATGATTGAGTGGATATTTATGACTGGGATCAGTACATGAATAAGCCGTGGGAATGTTTTTAACAATAAAATAACATCGGGCTATAATTAATATATAAATCTGTACAAAAAAAAGTCAAGAAAAAATTTGGCTTGAGGATGTTTTTTCTGCGAAGAGCATAAAAGGAAAGTGGGCAAAGGAAGAGATAGAAAAGGAGATATCAGGGGAGCGAACTCCCCCGATAAGATATAACTGATTAGAATGTATAGTTAAAGTTAACGCCGTATAACCATGCAGACCCTTCAGATTTGAATGCAATCACAGGTGAAGTCGGTGTTTCTGCCAGTTTTTCGTTAATATTAACTTTTTTACCGTGCATATAAGCAATACCTAAGTCCACAGAGGCATCTTTGTTAAATGCGTAAGTGGTACCTGCAGTCAGCCAGTAACGGTCTTGGTCTGGAATTGAGATTGAACGGTATTTAGATGGCACTGGGCTTTCATCGTAAGCAATACCGGTACGGAAGGTCCAATTATCATCATAATAGTAGGTAGTACCTAATGCTAAGCGCCATGCATCATCAAAGTTTTCTGGTTTGTGGAATAGGACGCCACCATCACTTTTTCTATATGCTGTTAAATCTTTAAATGTGCTCCAGCCAGTATAAGCAACACTGTAATGCAACGCCCACTTAGGATCGACTTTATGGTAACCGGATAATTCCCAGATATCAGGTAAGTTGAGATCTAAAGTTCCTTTAACGGTAGTACCGCCTAAACCGCCAATTTGTTTAGGCAAGTCATTAGAATATTTACCGTCTTCAAATTTCACTTTTACTTTTGAACGGTAAGTAAAGCTTAAGCGGTTATCTTGGTTGATTTCATATAGTAAGCCAGCATTCCAACCATAGCCCCAATCATCACCTTTCAATGATGCTGCAGTTGTACTTGGGGTAACACCAAATATTGGTGGAACAGCTCCTGCACCGATGCCCATATGACGCGTAATTTCAGCATCAGCATAAACAGCGTTAGCGCCCACACCAAAGCTAAAATTATCATTGATGCGATATGCACCACTTAAATTTAAGTTAACGGTTTTTAAATCTGTTTTTCCACCGATAGGGCCTGCTGCATAATCTTTATGGAAGTCAGTAGCAAGACCAAAGTTAGTGGTCATTGAGGTACCGACAGCCCACTTATCATTAATTGGGAAGATAAAGTGCGCGTTAGGTACAACGGCGTTAGGGGCGATGTTATTGGCAGTAAATGCATCGCTAGTACGGCCTTTAATATCAACGGTAGGGTCGATATATACAGCACCGAGAGACATGGTTGGTCGATCAAATAACATCATTGCAGCTGGGTTGCGGCTGCCTTCACTTGCGTTGTCGCCGACGGCTCCTGCGCCTGAAAATGCACGTCCTAGGGCTGAGGTTGAATATTCATTCAGCAAAAAACCAGCTGCACTTGCATTGGAAGAAATAACAGCCACTGCGATTGCTAAAGCTGATCGAGCAAATAGGTTTTTCTGGTTCATGACCAAAACCCTCTTGTATGTTTTATTTAAATAAGCGACTTCTATCGCAAGAAGCGCTGAATTGTAGGGTCGCTTGCCTCTACGACAAATCAGACCAGTTCAATGAGTATAGGTCTGACCACTGGGGATGTTGCAAGGTTGTTTTGTTTTTGTGCGATTTTTCTTTTCGAAAATGCGATGTGATTAACAAAATGGCAACATTTGTGTGAGCTTAACGAGTAATAAGTGCTCATATAAGGAGCTAGATCAAACTTATATTGAATTATTAGCAACTAAATTTGATATCACTAGTGTTTGGCACTTTTTCAGCGTTATGATACTTACTTAACAGTTTGTTCATTGGGAGAATAAAATGACTGATGCGATTAAACGTTGTAGCGCGGATGAAACAGCTGCGTGCTGCTGTGTAGATGTGGGTACAGTTCTGGAAAATAAAGATTGCACCGCATCGTATCAGCATGTTTTTGCGACTCAGCAAGAAGCTGAAGCGATGCTGAAAACACTCACAGAAAAAGCCAAATCTGTTGAGTCAGAACCGTGTGAAATTGCTCACTCAATCAACCCCGTTGCGGGTGGTGTAGAGTTATCGGCTCACTTTACATTTAGCTGTGAAGCAGAAAGTCTGATTTTCCAATTAGGCTTACGCTAATCAAACGTTTGAATTCCTTTTTGAAGCCCATTAACTCTATTATTTCGCGGATGCGTCATTTTTAGAAGTGAATGGGTTTTTTATTACTCAAAACTTACCTAATTTCCCCTCTTTATTGCCAATTAATTGTAACTTGTGTGTGAGCTCGCATTTTTTATCGACGCTGATTGATAAATGTGAAGAATATGTTAACAATCGATACAGGTCAGACCTCTTAATTTAATCACAACAATTCTACTTATTTTTCTTTTAGCAGGAGCGACCATGAATCAACTCTCCCACCATGGCGATAATAAGCATGCCACAAAAGAAAGGATTGCTATCGTTAGTGGATTACGTTTGCCTTTTGCTAAGCAATCTACCGCTTATCTCAATATTCCAGCCGTGGATTTAGGCAAAACCGTCGTTGCAGAACTATTACATCGTAGTGATATTGACCTGTCGATTATTGAGCAATTGGTTTTTGGACAAGTGGTTCAAATGCCTGAAGCACCTAATATTGCGAGAGAAATTGTGTTGGGTACGGGTATGAGCGTATCGACGGATGCTTACAGTGTTTCTCGCGCCTGTGCGACCAGCTTTCAAGCGATTGTGAATGTCGCGCAAAGCATGATGGTGGGGGATATTTCCGTGGGTGTCGCGGGTGGCGCAGATTCATCCTCTGTGCTGCCTATCGGCGTATCAAAAAAGCTCGCAGCCACACTATTGGCGCTAAGCAAAGCCAAATCATTTGGGCAAAAATTATCGCTTATCAGTAAATTACGCCTGAAAGATTTAGCGCCAGTTGCACCTGGTGTCGCGGAATACTCCACTGGATTACGCATGGGAGACACCGCCGAACAGATGGCGAAAAGTTACCATATTAGCCGTGAGCAACAAGATGAATTAGCCCATCGTTCTCATTTGCTGGCTGCCAAAGCTTGGAAAAGCGGGGTGTTAGAGCAAGAAGTGATGACCGCATATATGCCACCTTACAAGCAGGCATTCTCGCAGGATAATAACGTGCGTGAAAATTCCGTGCTCGCTTCTTATGCGAAACTCAGACCTGCCTTTGATAGAAAACACGGTAGCGTTACCGCAGCCAACAGCACGCCATTAACGGATGGGGCGGCTGCTGTGTTGATGATGACCGAATCTCGAGCAAAAGCATTAGGTTATACCCCGTTAGGGTACATCAAAAGTTATGCTTTCTCGGCAATTGATGTGTGGGAAGATATGCTACTGGGACCATCCTATGCCACACCGATTGCCTTACAAAGAGCAGGGCTTACT
Organism: Providencia sp. PROV188; assembly: GCF_027595165.1. NCBI lineage: Bacteria > Pseudomonadati > Pseudomonadota > Gammaproteobacteria > Enterobacterales > Morganellaceae > Providencia > Providencia sp. PROV188. Next base: position 2,412,215 of record NZ_CP097291.1, on the reverse strand, counting down.
CTGCAAGATTTGACTTTAATTGATATGCACGAAGCGTTCGCAGCTCAAACTCTCTCCAATATTCAAATGTTTGCCTGTCAAAAATTTGCCCAGGAAAAGCTTGGCTTGTCGAAGGCGATTGGGGAAATTGATATGGACAAATTTAATGTGCTGGGCGGTTCTATTGCTTATGGTCATCCTTTTGCCGCGACAGGGGCGAGAATGGTGACTCAAACATTGAATGAGCTACGTAGACGTGGTGGCGGGTTTGGGCTAACTACCGCTTGTGCGGCGGGTGGGCTTGGTGTGGCAATGATTTTGGAGGCGGAATAATGACGCAACATTCAGCAGTCATCACAGAACCTGCATTCACGTTAAAGGTAGTCAATGGCAATGTTGGGGTGATTTATATTGATGTTCCTAATGAAAAAGTGAACACCCTAAAGGCGGAGTTTGCGCAGCAATTTCATGCCATTTTACAACAAGCACAATCGACATCTGGTCTGAAAGGCTTGGTGATCACCTCCGGTAAAAAAGACAGTTTTATCGCAGGAGCAGATATTAGCATGATAGCTAACTGCACCAGTAAAGAGCAGGCGAGTGAGCTATCTAAGCAGGGGCACACTCTGTTCGATAAGATTGAAAATTATCCGCTGCCGATTATTGCAGCTATCCACGGCGCATGCCTAGGTGGTGGCTTGGAGTTAGCGCTCGCTTGCCATGCGCGCATTTGTTCTGATGACGATAAAACCAAACTGGGTTTACCTGAAGTGCAGTTAGGGTTACTGCCAGGATCCGGCGGCACTCAGCGTTTACCGCGTTTAATTGGGATCCCAAATGCCTTAGACATGATGCTGACAGGACGCCAATTAAAAGGTAAACAAGCGTTAAAAATGCGATTAATCGATGACGTAGTTCCGGTTTCGATTCTACTGGACACGGCGGTTGAGCTGGCGCAGAAAGGGGGCGTAAGACGTAAGCCTCTCCCTTGGCAACAGCGTTTACTCAGTAGCAAGTTATTGCGTAATAAAGTTTTCTCCAGCGCGAAAGAGAAAACATTAAGTAAAACCCAAGGACACTATCCGGCACCAGAAAAGATTATTCAGGTGGTGAAAGCGGGTATGAATAGCGGGCTAAAAACGGGATTCGCCGAAGAAGCCAAAGCGTTTGGTGAACTGGCGATGACACCAGAATCTGCCGCATTACGTAGTTTATTTTTTGCCTCTACCGCATTGAAAAATGAAACTGGGGCGGACGCTAAACCAAAAACTATCAAACAAGTGGGTGTGCTTGGTGGTGGCTTGATGGGCGGCGGGATCGCTTATGTGAGTGCGGTATTGGGTAAATATCCGGTACGCATTAAAGATATTTCGGACAAGGGTATCGCTCAAGCTCTGCGTTATAGCTGGGATCTGCTTTCTCAGCGAGTGAGTAAAAGGCGCTTACCGCCTCGGGAGCGGGATGCGATTATGGCTCGAATCTCGGGAACATTGACCTATCAAGGATTAGAGTCAGCGGACATTGTAGTGGAGGCTGTATTTGAAGATCTGGCACTGAAACGTAAAATGGTGCAAGAAACCGCAAAAATGTCAGATGGCAAAGCGATTTTTGCCTCAAATACCTCTTCGTTACCTATCCATCGTATTGCGGAAGGTAGCCCTCATCCAGAGAAAGTGATTGGGCTGCACTATTTTAGTCCTGTGGATAAAATGCCGCTGGTGGAAGTGATCCCTCATCAGCAAACGGATGCCACTACTATCGCAACCACGGTTGCCTTTGCTAAGCGCCAAGGTAAAACAGCCATCGTCGTTGGTGATGATGCGGGCTTCTATGTGAACCGTATTCTGGCACCTTATTTGTGTGAAGCGGCTCAATGTCTTGTGGAAGGCGAGGCGATTGACCATATTGATAAGGCATTAGTGAAATTTGGTTTCCCTGTTGGACCTTTCCATCTACTTGATGAAGTGGGTATTGATGTTGGAACCAAAATTTTACCGATTCTCGTTGAACGTTTTGGCAACCGCTTTAAAGCCCCTGACGCTCTCGACAAAGTGGTCAACGATGACCGTAAAGGGAAGAAAAACGGTCGTGGTTTTTATGTTTACGGGCAGCCAAAAAGTAAGCTGGCTTTCTGGAAAAAATCCACAAAACGTCAAGTTGACCAGGGTATTTATTCACTGATTAACATTCACCCCTCAACGTCAACGAACCAAACGGATATTGCTCAACGCTGCGTTATGTTAATGCTCAATGAGGCTGCACGTTGTTTAGATGAGAAGATTATCCGTAGCGCGCGAGATGGGGATATTGGTGCGGTATTTGGAATTGGTTTCCCGCCATTCTTTGGGGGGCCTTTCCGTTATATGGATAGCCTTGGCCTCAGTAAAACCGTGGAAACGTTGCAACATTTAGCGGAAAAACATGGTGATAAGTTTGTGCCATGCGACTTATTGATTGAAATGGCACAGTCTAATCGCACGTTTTATCCGGTGAATGATCATGAAAAAAATGCATCTTCAGCGGAAGAAAATAGTGATATTTAATAAGCGATAATCGCTGTCTAATCAACCTGATGCCACAGTTAAACGCTGTGGTTATCAGGTTTTTTTATGGCTGAATGACAAAAAATGTCAGTAAAAAACAATGTAAATCATTTTATTTGCAACGGGTTTGTTGCAGAATCTCTCCTCACCCCAACTGATGGTTATCTTTAACAATAATTATCTTAACAAAAAGACCCGTATTCTCCTGTGGGACTGCGGCACAGATGGTGGATTATGCAAGTTTATATTATGCGTCACGGTGATGCTGCAATTCAGGCGGCGAGTGATTCAGCGAGACCATTAACCCAAAAGGGAAAAGATGATTCGGTACTGATGGCGAAATGGCTAAAAGCCCGCCAACCTCAAATTGATACCGTATTAGTGAGCCCCTATTTGCGCGCGGAACAGACATTACAAGTGATGCGTGAGGAATTATCGTTGCCAGCGCAAGCGCAAATCATGGAAGGGCTAACCCCCGGAGGAAATGCGGATTGGGTTGCCTCTCAAATTCGAGATTATGCATTTAGTGGTGCCAAGGCAGTTTTGGTGGTTTCGCATCTGCCACTGGTTGGTTATTTGGTCTCGGAGCTATGTCCCCACGAAGCACCGCCAATGTTCACGACATCGACGATTGCATGCGTTGAGGTGGATACTGAGCAGATGAAATGCCATTTAGAATGGATGCTCAGCCCATCGCAGATTTCGTTGGCTCAATCTTAAGTTTGAGCATCCTAGGGGATGAAAACTAAACGAAGTGAGTGCTTAACGGCGAGCACTCTCAGTCGTTTCAATTAATAATAGCAGCGAAGCATTACCACCCCACTCTTTAGGGGCTTGGTGAAAAGCAACAATATCAGGATGTTGGGCAAGCCATAGAGGTGTTTGCTGTTTCAAAATATGCTTACCGTGTCCATGCATAATGCAGGCACAATGGACATTTTCCCGCTTACAGGCTGCAATTAACGCGCCAATTTCTTGTTTCGCTTCCATTTGGGTTAACCCATGGAGATCCAGAAATAACTCCGGCACATAGTCTCCACGACGTAATTTTTTCAGCTCATACGGGTTGGCATCCGGTCTTAAATAACGAGTAGGACCTTCATTATCTAGCTGTGGTTGAAATTCATCAGAAAAATAAAATGAAGCATCCACTTGTTCTTGCTGAACTTTTTTACTGGATGGTTGAGTGACTTTCGCACGAATAGGGGCATGCACTATTTGGTCTTGGTGAATTTTCTTAGCACCTTGAATAGCGTCTTTAAAGAGATTGATGTCGCCGTCTTCTAAGGCGAATTTATTTTTAGTCATTGTTTATAAATCAATTGTTAATAAATGATGCTTTCTTGGATGGGCAAAACAGAACCCACAAAACGGAGCGTAGTGTAACCCATTTTTCCCATGAACAGTTATCATAGAATATTTTTAGCGCTACGTAACAAATTTATAACTTTTACGAGAGTAAACATTGACAACAGACCGATAAGTAGTCTAATTGTATATACATATCTATACGTTTATATCTGTACCTTTCATATGTGAAGCCGAATCGGGTTTCTGCTGCCATGGGATGATTTATGTTATTTAAAGCACACGCAAATGATGTGATCTGGCGTAATGGGCGGATCGCCACAATGAATAGTGAACTTGGAACGGCATATGGGTTATTGGAAAATCACGATTTAATCATTCGTGGTGAGCAGATCATTGCCATTCACCCAAGCGACAAAGTTGATGCCAACGGCTGCCACATCATTGATGTTGAAGGTCGCTTAATCACGCCGGGACTAATTGATTGCCATACCCACTTAGTGTTTGGTGGTAACCGAGCCGCAGAGTGGGAACAGCGTATGAATGGCGTCTCCTATGAAACGATTAGCGCACAAGGTGGCGGGATCAATTCTACCGTTCGCTCCACACGAGCCATGAGTGAAGATGGGTTATATGAGGTGTCGAAACCGCGGTTAGAAGCGTTGATCCGTGAAGGCGTCACTACTGTGGAAATGAAATCGGGTTATGGTTTAGATCTTGCCAACGAAGAGAAACAACTGTCAGTGGCAAAACGATTATTTGCAGCTTATCCGATCGACGTGTGCTCGACATTACTTTCTGCACATACTGTTCCACCAGAATATAAAGGTAAAGCTGACGATTATATTGACCTTATTTGCGATGAAATTATGCCGCAGCTATGGAAAAAAGGGCTATTTGATGCCGTGGACGTGTTCTGTGAAAGTGTTGGCTTTTCTCTTAAACAAAGCGAGAAGTTATTCTTAGCAGCGAAAAAACTAGGAATTCCAGTAAAAGGACATGTCGAGCAACTCTCTAATTTAGGGGGAAGTGAGCTGGTGGCAGAATTTAACGGGCTATCAGTCGACCATATTGAATACTTAGATCTCCAAGGTATTCAAGCCCTCAAACGCAGTGGAACCGTGGCAGTATTATTACCTGGTGCGTTCTATTTTTTACGCGAAACCAAACTACCGCCGATTGAACTATTACGCGAAAACCAAGTACCTATGGCCATCTCCACGGACTTTAATCCAGGCACCAGCCCATTTGCCTCACTGCGTATGGTGATGAATATGGCGGCGGTATTATTTAGATTAACCCCTGAAGAAATTTGGGCAGGAGTGACACGCCATGCAGCAAAAGCATTAGGGCGAGAACATAGCCTTGGGCAATTACGCGTCGGCTATCAAGCTAACTTTGTGGTATGGGATGCCAAGGATCCGGTAGAAATGATTTATGAACAGGGCAGCAATCCATTAAATCAGCGTGTTTATCAAGGAAAAGTCACCCATAAAAATTAATGGTTTATTTTAGTTAAAATAGAAAAAGCGTTTCTGTTTTTCAGGTTATAATATTATTTGCTCATAAAATTCTGATGTATTCATAAAGTTCTGATTGCTGCCTAGGAATATCACCTCCACTATAGGCAGTAATTATTTTGATTGATTTTCAATGTTGACGACTCACACACATTACTTATTTGGAAATAAACGTGACAGCCGAAAAAAAACCGAAGCTGAAAACTCCTGTTCCATTGTATTTGCAAGTTAAGCAGTCAATTATTGAAAAAATACAAGCAGGAGAGTGGCAAGCCAACGACCGTGTGCCTTCAGAAGCCGAGTTAGTTGTGCAGTTTGATTGTAGCCGAATGACGGCAAACCGAGCCTTACGGGAGCTTACCGCTGAAGGGTTATTGGTGCGTCTTCAAGGGGTTGGCACCTTTGTTGCCGAACCTAAAGGGCAATCCGCTTTGTTTGAAATCCACAGCATTGAAGATGAGATCCTCGCCAGAAATCATCAATACAGCTGCAAAATTAATAAGTTAGAGAAAGTCAGTGCATCAGTCACACTGGCAAAAGAGTTAAATATTTCCCCAGAAACGCCGGTTTATCATTCCGTGATTGTCCATTTGGAGAATGATATTCCTGTGCAAATTGAAGATCGTTTTGTGAATGCGCTGGCAGCACCGGATTATCTGGAACAAGACTTTCTGACCATCACTCCCCACGATTATTTATCCCGTGTTGCGCCGTTGACTCAGGGTGAGCATATTGTTGAAGCGGTAGAGGCGGATGACCGCAGTGCTCGACTTTTGCAAGTGCATGTGGGCGCATCCTGCCTGCAAATTACCCGCCGAACATGGTCACAAAGCCATATCGTGACCAGTACGAAGTTATTGTTTCCCGGTCATCGATATAAACTGAAAGGCAGTTTTTCTTCCTAGTGGTATGAAATAAGACCATTCCGTCGGCATGAGCGCAGCCATTATGGCTGTGCTGACCCCTATCATCCCTAAGATAAATGTAAAATAACTGTGAACTAAATGTGATCTGGTAGGCAGATTTAGAATAAAAAAACATCAGTAAAATCAAAGGGTGTTTTTTTATTTCATTGTTTTTAATGAATAATATTTTTCGTTAGAGTCTGTTTTAGTCATCACAATTGTTAAAAAATAAATTGATCGTACATGTATATACAACTATATCTATAAGGAGACGCAATAAGTCAAACACGCATCTAAGTGAGGGTATATTCGTGACAAAGTTAAATAACAAATATCGTAATATTGAAATTCGAGCACCTCGTGGAACGACCTTAACAGCTAAAAGTTGGCTGACAGAAGCGCCACTGCGCATGTTGATGAACAACCTCGATCCTGACGTGGCAGAAAATCCCCATGAGCTTGTGGTTTATGGTGGGATTGGCCGTGCAGCCCGTAACTGGCAATGCTATGACCAAATTATTGAATCCCTGAAACAGCTAGATAGCGACGAAACCCTGCTGGTGCAATCAGGGAAACCTGTCGGTGTATTCAAAACCCACGAAAATGCCCCCCGTGTATTAATCGCTAACTCTAACCTTGTACCGCATTGGGCGAATTGGGAGCATTTCAACGAGTTGGATGCAAAAGGCTTAGCCATGTATGGTCAAATGACCGCTGGAAGCTGGATTTATATTGGTAGCCAAGGGATTGTGCAAGGTACCTATGAAACCTTCGTTGAAGCGGGGCGCCAACATTACAATGGCGATCTTACAGGGCGTTGGGTATTAACAGCAGGTCTAGGTGGAATGGGTGGCGCACAGCCATTAGCGGCTACATTAGCAGGAGCTTGCTCATTAAATATTGAGTGCCAGCAAAGCCGTATCGATTTCCGTTTAAGAACCCGTTATGTGGATGAACAAGCCACTGATCTGGATGACGCATTAGCGCGCATCAAAAAGTACACATCAGAAGGCAAAGCTGTTTCTATCGCACTGTGTGCTAACGCGGCTGAAGTTTTACCTGAAATGGTTCGTCGTGGCATTAAGCCAGACATGGTTACCGACCAAACCAGTGCTCATGACCCGCTCAATGGCTATCTGCCGATTGGTATGAGCTGGGATGAGTATCGCGAAAAGAGCGTGAAAGACCCACAAGGTACTGCGTTGGCGGCGAAAAAATCCATGGCGGAACATGTGAAAGCGATGTTGGCTTTCCAAGCCCAAGGTATTCCAACATTCGATTACGGTAACAATATTCGTCAAATGGCGTTGGAAATGGGTGTTGAACATGCATTTGATTTCCCTGGATTTGTTCCAGCCTATATTCGCCCACTATTTTGCCGCGGTGTTGGTCCATTCCGTTGGGTGGCGTTATCAGGGGATCCTGAAGATATCTATAAAACAGATGCTAAAGTGAAAGAATTACTGCCAGATGATAAACATCTGCATCGTTGGCTGGACATGGCGCGTGAGCGTATTAGTTTCCAAGGCTTACCAGCACGTATTTGCTGGGTTGGTTTGGGGGATCGTGCCAAGTTAGGTTTAGCGTTCAATGAAATGGTCAGAAGTGGCGAGGTCTCTGCACCGATTGTTATTGGTCGTGACCATTTAGATTCAGGCTCAGTAGCGAGTCCAAACCGTGAAACTGAAGCGATGAAAGATGGCTCGGATGCGGTGTCGGATTGGCCGTTACTGAACGCGCTATTAAATACGGCGAGCGGCGCGACATGGGTGTCATTACACCATGGTGGCGGTGTTGGAATGGGCTTCTCTCAACATTCTGGCGTAGTGATTGTCTGCGATGGTACAGATGCAGCGGCGGAGCGTATTGCTCGCGTACTGCACAATGACCCAGCGACAGGGGTGATGCGCCACGCGGATGCGGGCTATGACATCGCTATCGAATGCGCTAAAGAGAAAAACTTAAACCTACCTATGCTAAAAACACGTTAAGGAGTGCCATTGATGACTAAATTAACTATCCATCCAGGGAAAATGACACTCGACGAATTACGCGTTGTTTTCCAAAAACCAGTGACTGTTGCGTTAGATAAACATGCCCACAGCGTCATTGCCAAAAGCGTTGCGACCGTAAATCAAATTATTGCGGAAGATAAAACCGCGTATGGCATCAATACTGGGTTTGGTTTACTTGCTAACACCCGTATTGCCAGCAAAGATTTGCAATCTTTACAGCGCTCTATTGTGATGTCTCATGCGGCTGGCGTTGGTGAACCACTGGACGATGATCTGGTTCGCTTGATTATGGTATTAAAGATAAACAGCCTTGCGCGTGGTTTCTCAGGCATTCGCTTAGAAGTGATTGAAGCGCTGATTGCACTGGTTAACGCACAAGTCTACCCGTATATTCCTGCAAAAGGGTCAGTGGGCGCATCGGGTGATTTAGCGCCGCTAGCACATATGAGCTTAATTCTGATTGGCGAAGGGCAGGCGCGCTTTGAAGGTCAATGGCTACCTGCGAAAAAAGCGTTAGAAAAAGCGGGCTTGAAACCATTAACTCTGGAAGCTAAAGAAGGTTTGGCACTCCTGAACGGCACTCAAACCTCAACCGCGTTTGCGTTAAAAGGCTTGTTTGCGGCGGAAAATCTGCTGTTATCCGGCATTGTGTGTGGGGCGTTAAGCGTAGAAGCGACATTAGGCTCTCGCAAGCCATTTGATGCGCGAGTCCAAGAAGTTCGTGGTCAAAAAGGTCAAATCGATGTGGCTGCGCTGTTCCGCGATGTGTTATCGCCAACCAGCGAACTGTCCCAATCTCACGCAAATTGTTCTAAAGTCCAAGACCCGTATTCATTACGCTGTCAGCCTCAAGTGATGGGCGCGTGTTTAACGCAAATCCGTCAAGCGGCAGAAGTTATTTTAATTGAATCTAATGCGGTATCCGATAACCCGCTGGTGTTTACCGATAATGGCGACATTATTTCTGGTGGTAACTTCCATGCGGAGCCAGTTGCTATGGCGTCGGACAATATCGCGCTGGCATTAGCCGAAATAGGTGCATTATCAGAGCGACGCATTGCGATGTTGATGGACACGCACATGTCCCAATTACCGCCATTCTTAGTTAACAATGGTGGTGTGAACTCCGGCTTTATGATTGCACAGGTGACGGCAGCAGCATTAGCCAGTGAAAACAAAGCATTAGCGCATCCATCTAGCGTGGATAGTTTACCAACATCTGCTAACCAAGAAGACCACGTTTCCATGGCACCAGCAGCAGGTCGCCGTTTATGGGAAATGGCGAAAAACGTGACAGGCATTTTAGCCATTGAATGGTTATCTGCGTGTCAGGGAATGGATTTCCGCGACGGTTTGAAATCGAGCGAAAAACTGGAAAAAGCCCGTAAAACCCTGCGTGATAAAGTCGCGTATTACGATAAAGACCGTTATTTCGCACCGGATATCGAGGCGGCTATCTCGCTTATTGATCAACATAAACTTGCCACGTTGTTTGCAGCAAACTCGGTTTTTCATTCATAAAAACTTGTCGTTCATATACCGATAGTTCCTATAAGTAAGTGTTTTAGAAGCAGCCGACTATGTATCGGCTGCGAATTCTCTTCGAAACGACTGATAAAAATACGAAGGACACAACATGCAAAGCACATCACAACTTGCGCGTGGGCTTTCTGCGCGCCACATCCGATTTATGGCCCTCGGTTCAGCAATAGGAACGGGGTTATTTTATGGTTCAGCCAAAGCCATTGAAACTGCCGGTCCGGCCGTTTTACTGGCTTATATTATTGGGGGCGCCGCTGTTTTTATGGTGATGCGTGCTCTTGGTGAAATGGCGGTTCGTAGCCCATTGGCAGGATCATTCTCCCAATATGCTAGCCACTATTTAGGTCCGCGAGCGGGCTTTTTCACAGGTTGGACGTATGTTTTTGAAATGCTCATTGTCTGCTTGGCTGACGTGACGGCATTTGGGGTCTATATGAAATTATGGTTCCCTGATGTGGCTCAGTGGATTTGGGTGCTCAGTATTATCTGTTTTATCGGTGCCATTAACCTGTGCCACGTCAAAACATTCGGCGAAATGGAATTTTGGTTGTCGATAGTGAAAGTGGGGGCGATTGTCGCGATGATCGTCGGTGGCGCTGCCATTATGATGTTTGGCTTCGGTCAAGCCTCTGAACATGCGGTTGGGGTATCAAACCTATTTGACCATGGTGGGTTTATGCCAAATGGCATAGGCGGGGTCATCGCCTCATTTGCCGTGGTCATGTTCGCCTTTGGGGGAATTGAAGTCATCGGGATCACGGCGAGCGAAGCCAAAAACCCAGAAGTGACTATTCCTAAAGCCATTAATGCGGTGCCTGTACGTATCTTACTGTTCTACGTATTAACGTTGTTTGTACTGATGTGCATCTACCCATGGAATCAAATTGGCCAAAATGGCAGCCCGTTTGTGCAGATTTTTGATAGTTTAGGCATTTCAGCTGCGGCGAATATCTTGAACGTGGTGGTGATCACCGCCGCCATCTCGGCAATTAATAGTGATATTTTTGGTGCCGGTCGCATGATGTACGGCATGGCTCATGAAGGGCAGGCGCCTAAATCATTCACTAAGTTAACCAAAAATGGGGTGCCATGGATGACGGTGTTAGTCATGGTGCTGGTACTGTTTATTGGTGTGGTACTGAACTATCTGATCCCTGAAGATGTGTTCTTAGTGATCGCTTCGATTGCCACGTTTGCCACGATTTGGGTCTGGTTCATGATTTTACTGGCACAATTTGCGATGCGCCGTAAGATGACGCCAGAGCAAGTTCAGCAATTGAAATTCCCAGTACCGATGTGGCCAGTTGCGCCTATCCTTGCAATTGCCTTTATGGTGTTTATTTTCGGCGTATTAGGTTATTTTGAAAGTACTCGAATTGCGCTGTATGTGGGGATCTGTTGGTTGTTGTTACTCACTATTGCTTACGCGGTATGGGTGAAAAAACCGGAAGAAACCGAGAAAGAAGTCGAAGAATTAGCGTAACGTTTTTAATATCATGATAAACACTGTGCCCTTGATGAAAATCCGGGGCGCGGTTATTTTTAGCGCCAAAATGCGCAAACAAGTGCTTATCTGCGTATTTTCTTACATTAATCTGCTGATTTGTCTTTCACTTCGTGGCAAACTTTAGCCATTCAAATTTTCCCTTTTAATCCACAGGCAGGAGAATCCCTTCTTGGAAAAGATCTTCGTTGATGAAGCCGTCGCAGAACTTCATACCATTCAAGACATTTTACGTTGGACCATGAGCCGCTTTAATGCTGCCAATATCTATTATGGTCACGGTACCGATAACCCATGGGATGAAGCTTTACAGTTAGTTTTGCCAAGCCTGTATTTACCGCTGGACTTACCGGATGAGCTACTAACTTCGCGCCTGACTCCAACGGAGCGTCACCGCATTATTGAGCGCGTATTACGCCGTATCAATGACCGTATTCCAGTTGCCTATCTGACTAACAGTTCGTGGTTCTGTGGACATGAATTCTATGTGGATGAGCGAGTGCTGATCCCGCGTTCGCCAATTGGTGAGCTGATTAACAACCATTTTGTGGGTTTATTATCTGATGAACCACAAACCATCCTTGACCTGTGTACGGGAAGTGGCTGCATTGCGATTGCCTGCGCCCATGAATTCCCTGAAGCTGAAGTGGATGCCGTGGATATCTCTACGGATGTCTTGGCTGTGACTGAGCAAAACATTGCGAATCATGGTTTAGAGCACCGTGTGATCCCAATTCGTTCTGATTTATTCAGAGATATGCCAGACGTTAAATATGACCTGATTGTCACCAATCCGCCGTATGTGGATGCCGAGGATATGGACGATCTGCCACAAGAGTTCCGTGTCGAGCCTGAACTGGCGTTGGCGGCTGGTAGCGATGGTCTGAAACTGGTTCGCCGCATTCTCGCTAATGCTCCGCGCTTCTTAACTGAAGAGGGGATTTTGGTGTGCGAAGTGGGTAACAGCATGGTGCATCTGATTGACCAATATCCAGATATTCCATTTATCTGGTTAGATTTCGAATTTGGTGGTGACGGCGTGTTTATGTTAACCCGTGAACAGTTGGTGGAACATCACGAGCACTTTGCTCTTTATATTGATTAATATATTAATTAATAAAGAGTTGCGTTACTCGGCATAATCAAATAAAACATAATAGTTACGCATAACATCATATTTCTTAACAAGTATAAGAATCGCAAGCAAATAGGAAACAGGGAATGGCTGGAAATTCAATTGGGCAACTGTTTCGTGTGACCACTTTTGGAGAGTCACACGGGCTAGCATTAGGCTGCATCGTTGACGGTGTTCCGCCGGGATTAGCGCTGACAGAAGCAGATTTACAAATCGACTTAGACCGCCGTCGTCCAGGCACATCGCGCTATACCACTGCGCGCCGTGAACCTGACCAAGTGAAAATCCTATCGGGGGTTTTTAACGGTGTGACGACAGGCACCAGTATCGGTTTATTAATTGAAAATACCGATCAACGTTCCCAAGATTATGGTGCGATTAAAGACGTGTTCCGTCCAGGGCACGCCGATTACACATATGAACAGAAATATGGTCTGCGCGATTATCGCGGTGGCGGTCGTTCATCCGCCCGTGAAACCGCGATGCGTGTTGCTGCGGGGGCGATTGCCAAGAAATTCTTGCAAGAAAAATTTGGCATTCAAATTCGTGCATGTCTGACCCAAATGGGCAGCGTAGAGTGTGAAATTAAAGATTGGTCGATTGTCGAAGAAAACCCATTCTTCTGCCCTGATCCAAGCAAATTGGATGCCCTTGATGAGCTGTTACGTGGCTTGAAAAAAGAGGGTGATTCCATTGGTGCGAAAGTCACCGTTGTGGCTGAGAACGTTCCCGCGGGTTTAGGCGAGCCAGTTTTTGACCGCTTAGATGCTGATATCGCTCATGCACTGATGAGCATTAATGCAGTAAAAGGCGTAGAAATTGGCGATGGTTTTGGAGTGGTGAGCTTAAAAGGCAGTGAAAACCGCGATGAAATCACCCGCCATGGTTTTACATCTAACCATGCTGGTGGGATTTTAGGGGGCATTAGCAGCAGCCAGCCGATTATTGCCCATATCGCGATGAAACCGACCTCTAGCATTACTGTTTCAGGAAAAACCTTGAACCGTGATGGTGAAGAAGTTGAGATGATCACCAAAGGTCGCCATGACCCTTGTGTAGGCATTCGCGCGGTACCTATCGCGGAAGCCATGATGGCGATTGTGCTGATGGATCACTTTTTGCGTCACCGTGGGCAATGTGCGGATGTTGTGCCAGCAGTGGCGCCATTCGAATAAGTCATTGACGTTTTTCAGTGGATATTCTTGCTTGGCAAGGGTATCCACTGTGAGTTAAAGGTTAGGATGAAACCTCGATTATAATCCATCCGGGCTGTGATATTGCTTAACTTTCAATAAGATAATCAATAAATAACAAATCTGCATCGTGATAGTTTACTTATCTGGAATGTGAAATGGATTGGCTTACCGCCGTTGCGCCTGAAGTTTACGCTCTGCTGTTTTTTGTCGCTCTACTTGCTGGTTTTATTGACTCTATCGCTGGGGGCGGTGGTTTACTGACGATTCCTGCGCTGCTTTCTGTGGGGATCACCCCTGTCGAAACCTTGGCGACCAATAAATTACAAGCCATTGGCGGTTCATTCTCTGCCACACTCTATTTTGCAAGACGTAAAGCCATTAATTTGCGAGAGCAAATTTTCCCGGTGGTCATGACCATAATAGGGGCAATGCTCGGGGCAATTTTAATTCAATCCATCGATACCGCATTTTTGAAACAGCTGTTGCCAGTAATGGTCATCTGTGTCGGTCTCTATTTCTTACTCACACCCTCTTTGGGTGTGCAAGATAGACCTCAGCGCGTCAGCATGCCAATCTTTGGGGTTGCTGCGGGGATGAGTATCGGCTTTTATGATGGGGCATTTGGTCCAGGAACTGGCTCATTTTTAGCGCTCGCTTATGTCCTACTATTAGGGTATAACCTCGCCAAAGCTACCGCCCATGCTAAATTGTTAAATTTCGCCTCCAATTTCGGATCTTTGATCTTTTTTATTATCGGAGGTCATGTTCTTTGGGTGCTCGGTTTTGTTATGCTTGCCGGCCAAATGGTTGGTGCGAGACTTGGCGCTCGCTTAGTGTTAACCAAAGGACAAAAACTTATCAGGCCGATGATCGTCGTGATTTCACTCTTAATGAGTATTAAGCTGTTAAATGACAGCCACGGTGACGATATTAAAGCTTGGTTTCTCACATTATTTTAAGATGATTTAAGCGTTCCATGACCCAACATCATTATCAGCAACTTATTGATATTTTCGAACAGTGTTTCGGCGAAGAGTACAATACCAAATTGGTAAAAGGGGACGACGAGCCTGTCTATTTACCTGCCGATGACACCACACCATACAACCAAATTGTGTTTGCACATGGCTTTTTTACCAGTGCACTCCATGAAATTTCTCACTGGTGCATTGCGGGGGAAAAACGCCGCCAGCAAGTGGATTACGGTTATTGGTACTGCCCAGATGGTCGCGATGAAAAAACTCAGTGTGACTTTGAAGTGGTCGAAATCAAACCTCAAGCATTGGATTGGTTTTTCTGTGTGGCAACAGGTATCCCATTTAATGTGAGTTGTGACAACTTGGAAGGGGATTTTGAACCTGACCGTATTGCCTTTATGCGCAAAGTGCATGGTCAAGTGATGGAGTACCTCGAAAAAGGTATTCCAGAGAGACCACTGCGCTTTATTAATGCGTTACAATCGTTTTACAATACACCCCCACTTTGCGCGGAACTGTTTCCTTATCCGGAAGATATTTTCGCCTAATAGAATCACTCACTACAGTAAGGATTAAGCATGCTTGCGGATTTTGAAACACGCATACTGACAAAAATTGATGATATGGTTGAACACGCCAGCGATGATGAGCTGTTTGCTGGTGGCTATCTGCGTGGTCACTTAACCCTTGCTGTAGCAGAGCTGGAAGAAGAGAACGAAACCAGTGTTGATGCACTGTATCAGCGCGTTGAGCTGAGTATCCAAAACGCCATCAAAGCAGGTGAATTGACCCCGCCAGACCAAATTTTGGTGCTGGGCATGTGGAAAACACTGTTAGATACCGTGCGTTAGTTTTATGGACTCTATTGACCGCATGTATTCTATTCGATTAGCAACCCATGAAGATGCCCAATTTTTACCTGAGGTAGAAGCGTCTGCGGGGCAGACTTTTGCAGGGCATTCGAAGTTTGATTGGATTGCCCAAGGTGAAGTTCAACCGGAAGAAAACCATATTGAGTGTATTGCGAATGGCTTAGAGTGGCTCGCTGTGGATAATCATGATCAGCCTGTTGGCTTTATTATGGCGGAGCATTTGAGCGATAGCCTGCATATTGTGGAGCTTTCAGTTCAGCAGTCAGCGCAAGGGCAGGGCTTAGGTAAGCGGCTTATTCAGCAGGTTATTGAGTTCGCTCAGTCCCAACAGATTGGTCAGGTTACACTAACCACATTTCGTGATATTCCGTGGAATGCGCCGTATTATCAGCGCCTTGGTTTTTCGATAATGGAAGAGGCGCAATTGACGCGCGAATTGCAAGATATCTTGCAACACGAAGTGAATGCAGGGTTTCAAAGCATTGATCGCTGCGCCATGCAGTTGAGCGTGAATTAATTTCAATATTACTTCGTTCTGAGGGCTTCCAAATGGAAGCCCTTGAGGTTGATGACAAAGAGGGATAAAAGCGTGGTTTTTCCCTCTTTGTGATATCAGGCGAAAATCAATAAATTGATTTTCCTCGTTAATTTTACAACCCAAAAGAGCCATTTCCAAACCTGATGGGTTTGTCAATGGTCTGAGGGCTTCCAAATGGAAGCCCTTTTTCGTTTATGCTTCTTTTGTTTACGCCTCTTTTGTCGTGATTGGACGTCCCGCCAGCAGTTTTCTCACCCAAAAACGATTTGGATGTAATGCGGCAAGCACGTCATCGTCGGCAGGCATTGGCTCGTCAAAAATTTGAGCGGCGAGGATTTCAGCACAAAGTGGTGCAGTGGAAAGCCCTCGTGCGCCTAATGCGCCAAATACAAATAGGTTAGGATAGGCTGGAGAGGGTTCAACAGGTTGTTGACGGTGAAGTTGCTCAGGTAAATTCGCATATTGTTGCATCAGGGCATCGAAGTTAGGAACATTACCAAGTAGTGGCATATGGTCGCGGATCACGCAGCGGATCCCTTGGCGTGACTGTTGGTCAGAGATATCCACCTGCGACGTCCAGTCCACATCCGGTAGGCTGGTGAGCAGCTTTTGCAGATTTTCTTGCTGCTCTTCCTCGGAGTATTCAAGGCTCAAATTATCTCGTTGATAGCTAGCTCCCAAGCAGTGATGCTGGTTTGTAGCATCTTCTGGTGTCATATAACCTTCGAAGCACAGCACAGTTTTTAATTGCTGCAACGTAGGGTTAGTCGGAATGTGGCTGACTTGCCCGCGCACAGGCGTGATAGGCAAGTTTTTTGTTTGCTCAAACTGATTCAATAAATGACCATTGGCAATCACCACGGTTTGATGATGGGCTTTTTTCTGGTTATTGAGTGTCAGCGCCCAATCTTCCCCTGAGCGCTGTAAGTCGGTGACTGACAGACCAAAGTGGAAATTAACGCCTTCTTCAGCGAGTTTTTGCGCTAAGCTTTCGCATAATTGCGCAGGACAGAGCCAGCCACCAGTGGGGTAATAAATACCTCGATGGTTGACATCCACACCACTAAGTTCACTGAGTTGTTGCCTATCTTTACCAACGGCAAATTCTTCTGGCCAGTCAGTTTGCAGCATGTTGTCGATTTTTTTGGTGGATTTAGGGTTATACGCCATTTGGCTTACCCCGCACCATTGCCCATTAAATTCGATACCTTGCGTACTAAGTTGCTGATAAAAACGAGTTGCAAACGGGAAACCACTGACAAAAAAGCGTTCTAAGGCATTATCGTTCCCGGTTAAGAGAGGGTAGACTGCGCCTTGACGGTTTCCAGATGCGTTTTGCGCGACATGCTGGTCTTGACAATAAATCGTGACATTCGCCTCGCGTTTTTTGAGTGAATTGGCTAAGGCGAGGCTGGCAATTCCGCCGCCAATAATCGCGATATCATCATTATGAGATGCAGGTTGACGCGCAAACCAAGGCGCCATTGGGCGAGTCAGATTATTTTCTAGTACTCCCGTCAGCATTTGACGCTTTTGACCAAATCCTTTGGTCTTCATGATAGTAAAGCCCGCTTGTTGTAATCCACGTTTGACAAATCCGGCTACCGTAAAGGTGGCAAATGTACCGCCTTTACGCGCAAATTTTGCCATTGCAGCGAACAACTGTTCGCTCCACATTTGCGGATTTTTGGAAGGTGCAAAACCATCTAAAAACCACGCATCTATCTTATTGTTTAAATTGTCATTAAGTATGGATACTTGCGTATTTACATCACCAATCCATAAATCGAGGGTGATTAAGCCGTTTTCTAAAATAATTCGATGGTTGCCGGGTAGGGCGGGTGGCCACTGTTCACATAATTGCTCTGAGAGCTCAGCTAATTCAGGCCAACAACGGTGCGCGGCGATTAAATCGGCTTTTGATAACGGGTATTTTTCAAAGCTAATAAAATGTAATCGTTGTAATTTTGCATTGGGATTTTCGGCTTTGAATTGATTGAAGACCTGCCATAAAGCGAGAAAATTCAATCCGGTACCAAATCCTGTCTCGGCAATCACACAAGTTTCATCTTGGTGTGTTAGAAATCGCTGTGGAAAATGGTTTCCCTGCAAAAACACATGGCGACTCTCTTCTAATCCATTCTGGTTAGAAAAATAGATGTCTTCAAACTGTTCTGAAATCGGTGTGCCTTCCTCATTCCAACTGAGGTGAGCGGTTTGTACAGCTGTCTTTTTCACGTTTAAGCCCGTTATTGCAAAATCATTTTCAAATTCTAACGCTGATATCACTGTAAGGCTACCGTCACATAAAAGCCTTGTTTGTGTCATGATAAAAAAAATACAAATATTTACCCTGATCGGACTTGTTCAGCGTACAAGTGTAAGCTAAAGTGACACCTGTAATCCCGTAATCATATAATTATAGACATGAGGTAACGAATGAAGCGTGCAGTCATAACTGGCCTAGGTATTGTTTCCAGCATTGGTAATAACCAGGAAGAAGTACTGGCTTCTCTGAAGGAAGGTCGTTCCGGGATCACTTTCTCAGAAGAATTTAAAGAGGCAGGGCTGCGTAGCCATGTCTGGGGTGATGTAAAGCTGGATACTGAAGGTCTGATTGACCGTAAAGTCCGCCGTTTCATGAGTGATTGCTCTGTCTATGCTTACCTGTCAATGGAACAGGCGATTAAAGATTCAGGTTTAGCGGAAGACCAAGTGTCTAACCTGCGTACGGGTGTTGTTGTTGGTTCTGGTGGCGGTTCACCGCGTAACCAAGTCGCTGGCTCTGACGGTATGCGTGCAAAAGGTCTGCGTGGTGTGGGTCCATATATGGTGACTCGTGCAATGGCTTCCGGTATTTCTGCTTGCTTAGCAACGCCGTTCAAAATCAAAGGCGTTAACTACTCAATCAGCTCTGCATGTTCAACGTCTGCACACTGTATCGGTCACGCGGTTGAACTGATCCAACTGGGCAAACAAGATGTTGTGTTTGCTGGTGGTGGTGAAGAACTGAGCTGGGAAATGACCTGTGAGTTCGATGCAATGGGTGCGTTGTCGACTAAGTACAACGAAACCCCATCAAAAGCGTCAAGAACGTATGACCAAGACCGTGATGGTTTTGTTATTGCAGGCGGTGGCGGTATCGTCGTCGTTGAAGAGTTAGAGCACGCATTAGCACGTGGTGCACACATTTACGCAGAAGTGGTTGGCTACGGTGCAACTTCTGACGGTGCTGATATGGTGGCTCCATCGGGCGAAGGCGCAGTGCGTTGTATGCAAATGGCAATGCAGGGTGTTGATAAAATCGATTACATCAACACACACGGTACTTCAACGCCAGTCGGTGATACTAAAGAGTTAGAAGCTATCCAAGAAGTGTTTGGTCATGATTGCCCAGCACTTTCTGCAACCAAAGCGATGACAGGTCACTCTTTAGGTGCAGCGGGCGTTCAAGAAGCGATTTATAGCTTGCTGATGTTAGAGCATGGTTTTATCGCACCAAGCATTAACGTTGAGAATTTAGATGAGAAAGCGAAAGGCTTGAACATCATCACCAAACCAACTGAACAAGCACTGAATACAGTGATGTCTAACAGCTTCGGTTTCGGTGGTACTAACGCAACGTTAGTGATGAGCAAATACAAAGCGTAAGTTTCTTCACTGAAATGCACAAAATAGAAAGCGAGGGCCAAGGCTCTCGCTTTTTTTATGACTCAATTATTGCCGCCACCATAATCATCATTTTATTAAATTACCGTAATGAAAATAGTGCCATGATATTTGCTCTATTAATGTATCAATAAGGAGTTAATATGGATTTCACACGGTGTAAGATTTGGAAAAATGATTTAAAACTTTTGGGTAATGCACTAATTAAAAGTATTAAGGGGCTGTTTCCTGCCAAAGTTAAGCGTGCATTTAATACTAATATCATGTATCCACTTTTTGGAAAGCAAGAAGAAAAGACGATGTTTCCGCGCCACGGCTAAAATATGTTTATATTGGCAAAAACGCAGATAATAAAAACGTTGTTTCGCTGAGTTACACGTAGTATCCCTTTTATTAATCAAAAAGTTTGCCCCGAAATCTTTATGGGGCAAACTTTATTGTTCACGACAACCCGAACTACTCATTGAATATTGAAGTTCCTTCGACGATTATCAGAGTTATCCGCGAGCATCTTACCTTCAAACTGCGTATAAATGCTCAATACATAAAATAGTCAAAAAGAAAGGTAAAAAAGATGGCGTATTGGACGGCGAAGAGTGTTCCCGAATTAGCAGGATTAGAGAGAAAAGAGCAAGGACGCCTATTTCGTCAATGCCTGAAAGAAGGTAAAAAACGCATGGGTGCGAAATATTGGAAGCTCACTGGACTCGCGGTTTTACTTTCCGCTGTATTAGCCTTTATGTTGTTTTTCTTTGGTTTCTTTTCTGGTGGTTTTCTAGGCGGCGCATTGTTAGGCGGTATGATCGGTGCCTTGTTTGTCTTTATTGTACAAACACCAACCATTGATGTGGGTCGCGAATGGTTACGCGAGCAGGGCTATCCGAAACAAGACATCTAGGATAGGTCAAGTGAAGAAAAAGTGAGAGTCAAGGCTTTCGCTTTTTTTATAAATTCTGATAGATAGTAGAAACCCTGCCCCTTGTTAACCCTCGTTTTCGCCATAAAACTTGCGGTCATCTTTTAATTGTTCAGCGATAATGCCTCTAAACCACTCTAATGCTTTATCAGTATCACTACGTTGGTGCCATACCATTTGGAAATCCAAATCAGGAAGAGATAATGGAGGCGAAAATAACGTAAACTTGCCTAACATTGATTGAGGTATCGCTTTTTCCGCCACCGTTAGGATCAAGTCAGTTCCTGTTAATAATTGGGGGGCAATTTGCCAGTAAGGCACAGTCACTGCGACACGGCGCTGTTGGTTAATTAATTGGAGTTGATGGTCTATTTCGTTAGCATCAAAAGGCTTCATACTCACTAAAATGTGGGGATGGGATAGCCAATCAACTAAATCCATTTTGCCTTGTGAGCCGAGTTGATGATCAACCAGACAGACAAATTTATCAGTAAAGACAGTTTGATTTCGTAACGAATAATCCAACGTATTAAATATACCGAATGCTAAATCTAAGCTCCCTTCATGCAATTTATTTTGCATTTCTTCCCGACTACAGTGCCAGATATTGAGATCAATATTGGGGGCATATTTGCGTAAATAAGAAACCAATTTTACCGTAATTAAAGCCGCGCCGTAGTCGGACATCGCGATATTAAAGCGTCTTTGGCAGCTGAGCGGAGAAAACTGTTTTTGGGCAATCAAGTCATCTAACTGGTTTAATGCTTCATTTAATGGGAGATAAAGAGACTCAGCTTTGCTGGTTAATTGATATTGGCCTTCACGGCGAACCAATAATGGGTCTTGAAAAATGTCTCTCAATTGATTTAATGCATGGCTGACTGCGGGCTGACTTTTATGTAAAGCTTCTGCTGCTCGGCTGACATGACGCTCCCGTAATAAGACTGACAACGTCACAAGTTGATTTAAATCTAATTTTCTTAAGTTATTCATCCTACGAATAGTGCCTTATAAAATTGTTCATTTTCCAATGTCGTTATCTCTCTTTACTATGGCAACCAATCAATTTAAGTCAATATTAATGAAGAGGTTTCGATGTCAGCATTTTCAATCATAGGGATCATACTTGCCTTTGTTGCATTATTGGCAGGCGCAGTTGTGCCAATCCAAGCAGCAAGTAATGCCATACTTGCTCGGCAATTAGGTCACCCATTATGGGCGAGCGCGACATCGCTCGTGATCAGTTTAATTGTGCTAATTCCACTATTAATTATTTTTAAAGTACCAAAACCCCATTTTAGTACTGAGTTATTTAATCAACCCATCTGGATCTGGTTTGGTGGTATCGCAGGAATGCTCTATCTCACTTCGGCTTTGATTTTAGTTCCTAAAATAGGGAGTACGACATTCTTTGTTTTGGTGATTGCGGGTCAATTAATTATTTCCGCGCTTATTGAGCAATTTGGTTGGTTTGGTATGAATCGAAATCCCATTCCAATTGAGAAAGTGGTGGGTATCGGTTTAGTGATTCTAGGGGTTTTATGCGTCCAATTTTCACGAAAGTAATGGTATCGCACCTAAGTAATGCATTTTTACTAGGAGGATTTATCAGTAGACCTGCCCCACTTTCATGGGGCGAAGTCTGACAGTCATAACGTACAATTTGGAATTAGGCTTGGGCGGTTTGATGACGACGTTTGCGAATAAGCTTCACAATGGGTGGTAACACCAGAACCAGCACCGCCAGAATTAATAAGCTCTTAGAAATAGTGCTACTCCAGAGAATATTAAAATCCCCATTACTGATAGATAACGAGCGTCGCAGGTTTTGCTCTAACATTTCACCCAAAACAAACCCGAGGATCAGCGGAGATAGTGGGAAATTCATCTTCCGCAATATATAGCCGAAGACCCCAAGCCCCATCATTAACAGTAGGTCAAAAGTGGTGCTGTGTACGGCGTAAACGCCCACCGCAGAGACACAAGCAATCGCAGGGACTAAGAACCACAGTGGCACGGTGAGCATACGAGTGAATAAACCGATGAGCGGAATATTCATTACCAACAACACGACGTTAGCGATAAGCAGTGCAGCAATTAATCCCCAAACGATATGTGGTTGTTCAGTAAACATGCCTGGACCTGGGGTGATGTTATACAGAGTCAGCGCCCCCATCATTACTGCCGTCGTGCCTGAACCCGGAACACCGAGGGTTAACATCGGAATAAATGACCCACAGGCAGAGGCGTTGTTGGCGGCTTCAGGTGCCGCGACACCGCGAACATCCCCTTCACCAAATGTCCCTTTATCCCCTGCAATTTTTTTCTCTGTCATATAGGTGATGGCACTAGCGATAGTCGCCCCTGCACCCGGTAAAATCCCCACAAAAAAGCCAATAAATGAGGAACGTAATGTTGGACCAGCACAGGCCTTGGCTTCTTTCTTGCTAAATAACATTCGACCCGTTTTGCGGATCAATCCTTGTCCTGTTGCCGTGCTTTCTAGCATGAGTAATATTTCACTGACAGAGAACAGACCAATAACCACGACGATAAACTGGACGCCATCGGATAGGTTAACGCTGTCAAAGGTAAAGCGGTATTCCCCAGAGTTGGCATCGACACCGACGGTTGCTAGTGCCAAACCAATCAATGCTGCGAGCAGCGATTTGACAGGGTTTTGGCTCATCATGCTGCCTAAACACGCGATAGCAAAAACCATCAATGCGAAATATTCAGCAGGACCAAATGCGAGTGACCATTGTGCCAGTAAAGGTGCAAATAAAATGATCCCAACAATCGCAATTGTGGAACCGATAAATGAACTGACGGCAGAAATCGAGAGCGCGATACCGCCTTGACCTTGCTTCGCCATCGGATAACCATCTAACGTGGTCATGATCGCCGCGGCGTCACCGGGAACGTTCAATAGGATGGCGGAAATTCGCCCTCCATACTCACAGCCTAAATAAACGGTTGCCAACAAAATTAGGGCAGATTCAGCCGGTAACTTTAGTGCAAATGCCAATGGCAATAGAATTGCGACACCGTTAATTGGGCCAAGACCCGGTAACATACCGACAATGGTGCCGATAAAGCAGCCAATCAGCCCGATCATAATGTTTTGAGGGATCAGCGCGACCTCAAAGCCTTGAGATAAATACATCCACGTTTCCATACTTTCTCCTTAGCTAAAAAGCTCGCCGATTGGCAATGTCACATCGAGTAATCGGTCAAAGGCATAGAATAGGGAAATGCCTAGGATTGGACCGGAAATCAGGGCGGCTATCGGGGTTGCACCAAATAACAGGGCAACGCTGATGGTCAACAAAGTGGTCGATAATGGAAATCCTAACCACTCAAACGCCCATGCATAAATAACTAATGCAATGATTAACAAGACTAAACGGCGCAAGACATAGGGCTTTGGCCATTCAACCGCTTCTTGGCGACCCAGCAGGAGTGCGAGTGCGCACAGGGTCATTAATGACAGTATGGCAATCGGGAAAGGGCGGGGGCCCAATGGTTCATAGGTAAACTCACTTTGGATGCCCCAGCCGATGTACAGCCCGATCCCACACAGTATTAGCCAGACTATGGCAAATATGCGTTGGCTCATGGTGACTCCGTTATTTCGCTAACCCGAAGGAACGCGCTTGCTCACGGTAGTTCTCAACTTCTTTTTTCACGTAAGCGTCCAGTTCTGGGCCCGATAAGTTGTATTCAAACAAGCCACGTAATTCACGCTGCTTTTTAAATTCGTCGGTTTGTTGTAATTTTTGGAAGGCTTCAACCCATTGATTGTAATCCGAATCGGATACTTTTGGTCCCATGTAGAATCCGCGAATGATTGGCCAAACTATGTCATAGCCTTGCTCTTTAGCGGTTGGGATATTAGCGAGCCCATCCGGTAGGCGTTTATCCGCATATACCGCTAGGATGCGGATTTTTCCGTCACTGATATAGGGGGTCATTTCACTGATATCACCGGAGATCACTTGGATGTGGTTGCCTAACAGGGCTGTCAGTGTTTCGCCACCGCCTTCGAAAGCAACATAGCGCATTTTTCGTGGGTCTAAATCGATCGCTTTGGCGAGCAACGCCGTTTTCATCCAATCTTGGCTACCGATGGAGCCACCAGCACCGAAGACAATGCTGTTTGGATCTTTTTTGAAGGCATCCATCAGTTCGCCTAAGGTTTTATAAGGGGAGTCTGCACGCACGGCAATCATGCCATAGTCACTGCCAACACTCGCTAGCCAGCGAACATCATTTTCGTTGTAACGACCAAATTTACCTTGTGCAAGGTTGAGTAAGGAGCCACCAGAGAATGCGACGATGGTTCCCGGCTCAGCTGGGCGTTGAGCCACAATGGCATTGTAGGCAACGGCACCAATTCCACCTGGCATGTATGTCACACGCATCGGTTTTTCGATTTCTTTGGTTTCCAGCATGGAGACTTGAACGAGTTTACAGGTTAAGTCAAAGCCACCGCCAGGTTTGGCTGGGGCAATACATTCGGTTCTTTCGGGTAACGCCATTGCTTGGTTAACGCCAACTAAAAAAATTGCTGCAGCTAAGGTATTGATTGTGAAATTCTTCATGCTTCATTCCTCACTAGACAATAATTAAGTTACTTGGTTGTTGTTGGTTATGTCGTTATGGATCTACCGTTGTAGATGAATATGTTTTTGTAGATAAATAACTGTGGGCGATGTTTGCTCGCCACTCATCATTGTATTGAGAACCTTTCATTTACCTTTCATTAACAAATAAAATTATTTTTATGTGATACATATCAGATTGTTTTATATTATCTCTTCTTATATTTGTTAATTTAATGTTAATTTCTATTTGTAGTAGCAGGTTAACGAAGGATAGTTGTGATAGCTTCGGTAAAAATCACGTTTAACACTTTTCATTCAATTGAGAGAGTGCCAACTTATACGCATAAATAATCATAATGAGTGGGCGACGGATGAGAATGTTATTGGTTGAAGATCATGACGAGTTGTCATTGTGGTTACAAAAAGCCTTAACCGCATCGGGATTTGCTGTTGATATTGCCAGTGATGGCTATAGTGCTGACCAGTTATTACAAACTGAAAATTATTCGTTGGTGGTATTGGATGTTTCATTGCCACGGATGAGTGGTTTGGATGTATTAGCCCAGATGCGCAAGCGGCATCAAGAAACACCTGTGCTGCTATTAACGGCGAATTCAGATGTGGCTGACCGCGTAAAAGGGCTGAATGCAGGGGCGGATGATTACCTGACTAAACCCTTTGATATTGCCGAATTAGAAGCCCGAGTGCGCGCGCTATTACGTCGTAGCCAAGGGAATGCGAATAGCGACCAATGTTTTGGTGATCTTTGTTTTCATGACGAGGGTTATTTTTCACTGAAGGCGGAGCCGCTAGGTTTAACCCCGCGAGAATACGCGGTATTGAATACACTTTTTCATCGCAGAGGGCGACCTGTTTCAAAAACACAATTATTTGAACAGGTATTCTCACTGTCGGATGAAGCCAACTTACAAAGTATTGAATTGTATGTGCATCGGGTTCGCAAAAAACTCGCGGGTTCAGATGTTAATATCAATACTTTACGCGGATTGGGATACCGATTAGAGCAGTGTAGTGTATGAAATTAGTCTCTCATCCACGCTCTCTCTTTCATCAGTTGCTGCTTTTTTTCGGTATCCCCCTCATTTTGTTGGGAAGTTTCTCCGTGTATACCCACTATTACAGCGCCAAAAACGCTGCAAACCTCGCCTATGACCGGACATTACTGGCGTCGGCGAGAACGGTGGCGGAGCGATTACAAGTTGTGGATGAACATCTTTCCGTGAATGTGCCTTACGTGGTACTTGATAGCTTTGAACTGAACAATAATGACCGTCTGTTTTATCAAGTCATCGCTCCTCATGGGGAGACCATTTCTGGCTATGATGACCTACCGCCAATCCCCCCTTACTGGATGCGCTCTCAACATTACACGGCCTTAGTCTACTTTTATGATGCGGAATATATGGGGCTTCCCATTCGCGTAGCGACCTTTTTCCAACCGATTAATGAAGGTGGGATCCAAGGCATGGTGGAGATCCGCGTCGCTGAAACGGTGTATGCTCGGCAAGATTTTGCCAATCAATTGCTGATCTCGGCTTTGATGAGCCAAGGTACTGTGGTGGTTGTGACGCTGATATTGGCGTATTTGCTATTACGTAAGTTATTAACACCGTTGAAAAAACTTTCTAATCTCATGTTGGGTCGTGCCGCGAATGACCTAACTCCAATCCCGAATGTGTTGCCATGGTCAGAACTTTCGCCTCTGGTGGATGCATTGAACCGCTATGTGGAGCGATTAAGGCGTATGTTAAAACGCCAAGAGCGTTTCAGTGCAGATGCTTCCCATCAATTAAAAACCCCGTTAGCCGTATTAAAAACTCAAGTTTCGGTGGCTCTTAATAGCGATGATGAGCAACAGAAACAGCAAAGTTTGCAGGCGATTAATAAAACTTTGGATAACACCATTGTATTAACTGATCGGTTATTGCAGCTTGCCCGTTTAAAAGAGCACGAAAAAGAGGCGATCAGGCTTTATCGTGCAGTTAATTTGGTCGAAATTGTTCAGCAAGTCTGTTTTACCCGCTTAGGGCAATCCGAAAGTAAGCAGATTGATTTAGGCTATGAGGGGCTAGAACATTGTTGGGTGAAAGGGGATGCTATTTTGCTGGCGGAAATGTGCGCGAACTTAATCGATAATGCGATTAAATATACCCCAGAGAAGGGGATTGTCACGGTACGTATTATTGCAGATGAAAGTCATAAGTCGATGATCAAGTTGGAAATTGAAGACTCAGGACCTGGTATCGAAAATAAATATATTCACCGCTCATTAAAAGCCTTCATGCGCTTGAATAATGCCAAAGGGCTGGAAGGTTCAGGGTTGGGTTTGGCGCTTGTAAAAGATATCGCCAGTTATCACGGCTCAGAATTGCAGCTGTTAAAGAGTGAGCATCTCGGCGGCCTGTTGGTACGTATCACTTTGAAAGCGAGCCGGGCACCGAAGAAAGCTTAGTGGGTACTCTGCTATTATCTAGTTGCACCTAAAAACGGTCATTATCAAATTTACACACCTTTTTAGGTGCAATTGATCTGTGTAATTAGCCGGAAAGGCATAAAATAAACAAAGCCCCATAACCTTGAAGTAGGTTTATGGGGCTTTTAATCAATCGAACTATTAATGTGGCTTACTGGCAAGTCTCTTCTTCTAACGCTTTTTTCTTGCGAGAAAATAGCTGGGTGAGCGGGGTGCGCAGCTGTTGAGCTAACATCACGCCAAGTAACACGATTCCGCCCCCAATTAAGTGGTAACTCTTTAACTCTTCCCCAAGTGTGAATACCGCGATAATGGCAGTAAATACCGGCGCGAGGTTCATAAAGATAGAGGTGGTATTGGCGCCTAAGCGGAGCACGCCTTGGATCCACATTGCTGGAGCCAGAATCGATGCAGCAATCCCTGCGAATAAAACTAACCCGATATTATTGCTGTTAAGGCTCACATCATCTGCCATCAAGAAGTTTGGAATTAATAATAAAACGCCAAAGAAGACTTGCACGTACAGTGAATCCCAACTCGATAGCTGAATAGACCAACGCTTAGTTAATACTCCGTATAAGGCATAAGCGGCGGAAGCGACGATCATCAGCAATTCGCCTTGACCCAATCCATTATCCAGTAATGAACTTGGGTTCCCTTGGCTGACTAACCAAGCCAATCCAAACAAAGATAGAACGGAACCAATAACAATCCCAACGGTTGGGATCACCCTCAGAACGAAAATACTAATCACCACAGTTAATAGCGGAATAAATGAGTTCATAACACCCATAAATGTCGCGCTTACTGTGTGTGCGGCATAGTAAGCCAAACTTTGATACAGCATCATCCCCAAAGCACCTAAGATGGCCAGTTGCCACCAATGTTGTTTAACCACTTTGGCATTGCGCAGTACCGAGCGCAGAACAAATGGGGTCATGACTAAAAATGCCAGAGCCCAGCGATAAAACGAAATAGCAGCAGGGTCAATTGCCGTTGCAGCGGCTTTGTTGACGATGGCATTGATGGACCATAATAAAACCGCGGTCAGCGGAAACAGGAAATATTTCATTAACAACGTTCTCCCTAATCAGTCACAGGAGTATACATCTGTCCGAAATATTATATATACTGATATTCAGACAATCGATAACGCTTTTCAGACAGCTTATGAATAATTTAAAAAGTGATGTTCTGCAAATTAACGAATGCAATATTATTGAGCCTGAATTTATTGCCTTGCGTCATGAGCAGATCAACCAGCAAACCGAATACAAATCCCATTCCCATACCTTTGGTCAATTGCTGTATGTGGTCTGTGGGATTATGGAAATGGAAGTGGAAGGCAAGCATTATATGGCACCGCCAGAGTTTTGCATCTGGATCCCCGCTAATACCCAACATGCGAGTTTTAATAAGCAGAGTGTCAAATTTCGCATTATTGATTTTGCCCAATCTTATACACCGCGACTTGCTAGTAAGGCATGTGTTGTGCGATTAAGCCCCATTTTCCATACGATCATGACGGATATGTATCAACGGGGCATTGTTCAGCCCGAAACCGAGCAGGATATTCGTTTGGGGGAGGTATTGATTGACCAATTTGCTATTTCGCCATGCCAAGATACTTATTTACCCACCAGCAAAGATAAATTGTTAGCGCCTATTTTAGCGGAGCTACAGCAAGACCCTGCGGATAATACAACGCTCGCCCAGTGGGCAAAGCGGGCTTATACCTCGGAGCGAACATTATCTCGCCGTTGCCAACAAGAGCTGGGTATGTCATTCAGTGAGTGGCGCCAGCGACTACGTTACTTACATGCAGTGGCTGGATTGGATAAAGGTAAAAGTGTCCATGAAGTTGCTTTGGATGTGGGGTATAGCTCGGCATCTGCATTTATTGCGATGTTCCAGCAAATTTCAGGGGTCACTCCAGACCGGTTTCGAATGAAAGAGCTGACCCCATAGTAGAGGGAAAATCAATATACATAATTGTATTTGATATTAGCGTGGTAGTTGTACACGCTATCTTTCCCTCCGTGTTCATCTTTAATTAATGTGGTGATCTTTTTTTCCGCGTCGGTGCACCTTCCGAACGTATTCCAGCTGTTACAGGTGGTCGCGGTTGTTTCGGTGGTAAAAAATTCTTCAATGGTTTTGTTGGTTAACATTCTGTCATCATCATCATAGGTAAACTCTTTGACGGTTGAGTCAGACTGCATGCGAACTAAGCGATTTTTCGCATCATAGAGGAAGGCTGTTTTCACACTATCATTTTCTAGCGTACTGACTCGGTTGGATTCAGATAATCGTCCTTTATCATCAGTTAAAAAAGTGGTGACTGCTCTTGTTAACATGCGCTCTTTATCGAGGGTTGTCGTATAAGAAGAATCTTTGGCTTCGGTTATTTTTCCATTCTGATCAGTGAAAAACTTTCCGTTCATTTTTTGCTGTAAGATAGTTTTTTCAACATTATCTTGATTAATAACAGACAGCTTAAATGCGGATTTGTAGTCCCAACCGTTGCCATTTTTTTTCATGCTCATATCAATGGATTTGACGGATACACTGTCGTGGATGCTGAATTTGATAACTTCATGACCAGTTAACTCAATTAGGGCTCCACAATCATCAAACTTCGTTTGAACCGTATTGTTGATGTAATCATCTTGACTGGTGGTGCGTGAGTTCATTGCTTTTAATGAGTCGTTAAATGGGCGCTCTTGGGCAAAGACGAAATTATTAAAGTTGTTGATGGCGATGGTGTCCGTCGAGCAGTTTTGGTCGCCAGCATAGGCATAAAACGAGCACATTAGGGGAAGCGACAGTAATACTTTTTTCACAATCAATATGCCTTTCAAAATAAATGCCTTCCTGAAAAATGAATAACTTTTAATGTGGTTTTGCTGATTAAACATGAAATTCTTTAGATTAGATAGTCAGACTCATCTGTAAGATTGTTTAATAAAAAGAAAAATTAAATATCGCCGAATAGACTATCAATTTCAACCAAAAGCATTGTCATGTAAATGATTCAGCCTATCGACGATTTGGAGTATAGTGTGGCAGCCAAATCGGGCATGACACACATTCTATTGGGACGAATTCCGTGAAAATTTTGGTTGATGAAAACATGCCATATGCTCAAACACTGTTTAGTGAGCTAGGCGAAGTTAAAGCAGTACCAGGGCGCCCAGTGCCAGAACAGGAACTGGTTGATGCAGATGCATTAATGGTGCGCTCAATTACCAAAGTGAATAAATCATTACTGAGTAATACGCCAGTAAAATTCGTCGGCACGGCAACAGCAGGGTTTGACCACGTTGATACCCAGTGGCTTGCCGAAGCCAATATTGGATTCTCTTCAGCGCCAGGGTGCAATGCCATTGCTGTCGTTGAGTATGTTTTTTCTGCATTACTGATGCTGGCGGAACGCGATAACTTTGATTTACGCGATAAAACCGTTGGGATAGTCGGGGTTGGTAATGTGGGAGGGCGTTTGTATAAACGTCTGCAAGCGTGGGGCGTGAATACCGTATTATGTGACCCTCCTCGAGCAGATAAAGGCGACCAAGAAGTTTTTGTTCCATTCGATTCGCTACTGGAGCAGGCTGATATTTTAACCTTCCATACACCGCTCAACATGGAAGGCGAATATTCTACCTTCCATTTAATGGATGAATCTCGACTAGCAAATTTACGCGACGGTACCATTTTGGTGAATGCGAGCCGTGGTGAAGTGGTGGATAACCAAGCGCTATTACAGTTGCTTGAGCAAGGTAAGCCGCTGAGTGTGGTATTGGATGTGTGGGAGCCTGAGCCTGATCTGGATACAGAATTACTGGCGTATGTGGATATCGGTACGCCGCATATTGCAGGCTATACTTTAGAGGGTAAAGCACGAGGAACAACCCAAGTCTTTGAAGCTTATTGCGAATTCCTAGGTAAGCCTACTAATGTATCTCTGGCATCGCTGTTACCGAAACCGGATATCGACTGCATTAATTTCAATGGTAAATTAACGCAAAGCCAGCTCAAAAGATTAGTGCATCTCGTGTATGATGTGCGCCGTGATGATGCATCGTTGCGCGCAGTGGCTGGCATTCCCGGTGAGTTCGATAAATTACGTAAACACTACCAAGAACGCCGTGAATGGTCATCGTTAACAGTTCAATGCGATAGCCAAGAGACAGCCCAGTTACTGAGCGAATTAGGCTTTAACGCAAAAATTTAATAACAGATTCTTTTAGGTGAAATAAGCGGCTAATCACGGCTTGTTTCACTTTGATTTTTTAGAGGAAAAACCATGACAGAAGGTTGGAATATTGCATTACTCGGGGCAACCGGCGCAGTGGGCGAAGGTATTCTTTCCCTGCTTCAAGAAAGAGAGTTTCCCGTTGGTGAGCTTTATTTACTAGCCAGTGAGCGTAGTGCAGGGGAGAGCATTCGCTTCAACGGTAAAAGTTATCTAGTGCAAGATGTCGCGGATTTCGATTGGTCGCAGGCACAAATTGCCTTTTTCGCGGCAGGCGAGGAAGCCGCAGCACAGTATGCGGAATTAGCGGCGCAAGAAGGCTGCATTGTGATTGATAACAGCGGTATTTTTGCGTTAGACCCTGATGTACCATTAGTGGTACCGGGAGTTAACCCGCAAGTATTAGCGGATTATCGTAATCGCAATATTATTTCGGTGGCAGACAGTTACGTTAGCCAACTCTTAACGTCTATCAAACCGTTAGTGGACGCGGCTGGGTTAGGACGCATTACACTTACCAATATGCTGTCGATGTCAGCGTACGGTAAAGCGGCTGTGGATGAATTAGCGGGTCAAAGTGCGCGTTTATTGAATGGTATCCCTGCGGAAGAAGGTCGTTTTACTAAGCAATTAGCCTTTAATATGCTGCCATTATTAGCGGATGGTGAAGGCAGTGTTGTGCAAGAGCGCCGTTTAGTTGAGCAAGTTCGTAAAGTGCTGCAAGACGATGGTTTGCCAGTCTCCGTAAGCTTTATTCAGTCACCGGTATTCTATGGTAATGCGCAAGTGGTGCACTTAGAAACTCTACGCCCAGTTAGCGCAGAAGAAGCGAGCGAAGAATTTGAACGTTTTGATGATATTCAGGTCTCAGAAGAGGGTGATTATCCAACTCAAGTGACTGACGCATCAGGTAATGATTTCTTAAGCATTGGCTGTATTCGTAACGATTATGGTATACCGGAAATTTTACAGTTCTGGTCAGTGGCGGATAACGTTCGTTTTGGTGGTGCGTTAATGGCGGTTGAGACAGCAGAAAAACTGGCTCAGGAGCTGTATTACTAATGTCGGAGTCCCCAAAGCTGCATCGCATTGCCCTCGGAATTGAGTATAACGGTAGCCGTTATTATGGTTGGCAACGCCAGCAAGAAGTGAAAAGCGTACAGGGTTGCCTTGAGGTTGCCCTGTCTAAAATTGCCGCGGAGCCAATCACCGTCAATTGTGCGGGACGTACGGATGCAGGTGTTCATGCGACTGGGCAGGTGGTGCATTTTGAAACTTCAGCTAACCGTAAAGAGGCGGCATGGACGATGGGAGCAAATACCCACCTTCCTGACGATATTGCGGTTCGCTGGTGTAAACCTGTGGATGATGAGTTTCATGCGCGTTTTAGTGCAACGGCACGTCGATATCGTTATGTGATTTTTAATCACCGTTATCGACCTGCAATTTTATCGAATGGTGTCACGCACTTTCATTTTCCCCTTGATGAAAAGCGTATGCACCAAGCGGCACAAGCATTGCTGGGCGAGCGTGATTTTACCTCATTCCGCGCGGTGCAGTGTCAGTCAAAAAGCCCTTGGCGTAATGTGATGCACGTTAATGTAACGCGTCACGGAAACTATGTGGTTGTGGATATTAAAGCCAATGCGTTTGTACACCATATGGTGAGAAATATTGTTGGCAGTTTGTTGGAGATAGGCTGTGGTAATCAAGACATTGATTGGATGGCACATCTTCTAGAATTAAAAGATAGAACGAAAGCGGCGGCGACAGCCAAAGCGGAAGGACTGTATTTAGTGAGCGTGGATTATCCTGAAAAATTTGACCTACCACAGAATGTGATGGGGCCTCTATTTCTTGCGGATGAGCTGCTGTAAAGGTCGTTAATATAAATCTCCACATGAGGAACCCCATGGAGTTTATCAGTTTTATCATTGATTTTATTTTACATATTGATGTGCATCTTGCGGAATTGGTCGCCGAATATGGTGTTTGGGTTTACGGAATTTTATTCCTGATCCTATTCTGTGAGACGGGGCTGGTGGTTACGCCTTTCCTTCCCGGGGATTCTTTATTATTTGTCGCGGGTGCGTTAGCAGCATTGCCAAGTAATGATTTAAACGTACACGTCATGGTGTTGTTGATGATTATTGCGGCAATTATTGGTGATGCAGTGAACTACACCATTGGACGTATCTTTGGTGAAAAACTGTTTAAAAACCCAGATTCAAAAATTTTCCGTCGTAGCTATTTAGATAAAACCCATCAGTTTTATGAAAAACATGGCGGAAAAGCGATTATTTTGGCGCGTTTTGTGCCTATCGTGAGAACCTTTGCACCTTTCGTTGCAGGTATGGGTAAAATGTCTTACCGTCATTTTGCCTTTTATAATGTGGCAGGTGCGTTATTATGGGTGCTACTCTTTACCTATGCAGGGTATTTATTCGGTGATTTACCGATAGTACAAAAGAATTTGAAATTACTGATAGTCGCGATTATCTTTATTTCGATTCTGCCGGGTGTCATTGAAATTATTCGCCACCGTCGAGCTGCTGCAAAAGAAAAAAATGCAGTGGCAAAAGAAAAGAGTGCGGCGACGCAAAAAAACGATAACCAATAATCGGTTTGAAAAAAGTTTTTATCTACAGTGAGATATCATTGTGGTTTAATGGCAAAAAAATAACATACTGATAGATGCTTCTTATATAACCACCATCTGAAATTCAGTGATGGTATTATTCGAAGTGTCGTCAGAGTGCAATCAGACGAAAAGGTCCATTAATGAGCTGGATTGAGAAAATTTTAAAAAAAGGTACTTCAACCCCATCCCATAAAGCAAACATCCCTGAAGGTGTTTGGACTAAATGTGATAGCTGTGGGCAAGTCCTCTACGGTGCTGAGCTTGAGCGTAACCTACAAGTGTGTCCAAAATGTGACCACCATATGCGTATTCATGCTCGCCAACGCCTTGAATCTTTCCTTGATGAAAACTCAACAACGGAATTAGGTAGTGAATTAGAGCCAAAAGATGTGCTCAAATTCCGCGACTCTAAAAAATACAAAGACAGAATTAGCTCCGCCCAGAAAGAGACGGGTGAAAAAGATGCTATCGTCGTGATGAAAGGTACGCTCAAAGAGATGCCTGTTGTTGCCGCTGCATTTGAATTCTCCTTTATGGGTGGTTCAATGGCATCGGTTGTGGGGGCACGTTTTGTCCGTGCTGTAGAACAAG
The DNA here is from genome assembly GCF_027595165.1 of Providencia sp. PROV188. Taxonomy (NCBI): domain Bacteria; kingdom Pseudomonadati; phylum Pseudomonadota; class Gammaproteobacteria; order Enterobacterales; family Morganellaceae; genus Providencia; species Providencia sp. PROV188. The sequence goes on along the minus strand of NZ_CP097291.1, from coordinate 2,377,008 downwards.
CTTTGGAAGATAACTGTCCATTAGTTTGCTTCTCATCCAGTGGTGGTGCGCGTATGCAAGAAGCGCTGCTGTCCCTGATGCAAATGGCGAAAACCAGTGCTGCACTGGCGAAAATGCAAGAACGTGGCTTACCGTACATTTCTGTACTGACCGACCCGACCATGGGCGGTGTTTCTGCAAGTTTAGCAATGTTGGGTGATATCAACGTGGCTGAACCTAAAGCACTGATTGGCTTCGCGGGTCCTCGCGTTATCGAACAGACCGTTCGTGAAAAATTACCTCAAGGTTTCCAGCGCAGTGAATTCCTGCTGGAAAAAGGGGCAATTGACATGATCGTGCGTCGTCAAGATATGCGTGATCGTCTGGCTGATGTCCTAGCGATGTTAACCAATCAACCAAGTCTGAACACCGCACCAGCGCTGGTTGTTGAAGTGGTTGACGTGGAAATTGACCTTGCTGATGCTGTCGATGGTGCAGATAAAGCAAAAGGCGTTAAACATAAAAAAGATGATGAGTAATCTAATCATTCCTACAGCCAAGTCTCCATTGGAGGCTTGGCTCTCTTATCTCACTGACCTGCATAGCCAAAATATTGATATGGGGTTGGAACGAGTAGGGCAAGCTGCCCGTCAAATGCATCTCACTCAACCTGCTCCTCGCGTCATCACTGTCACCGGCACAAACGGTAAAGGCACAACCTGCCATACACTTGAGTCTATTTTGATGGCTGCGGGTTTGAAAGTGGGTGTCTACAGTTCCCCACATTTAGTGCGCTACACGGAACGCGTCCGAATCCAAGGTAAAGAGCTTACTGAAAGTGAGTTTTGCCAAGCATTTGCGACTATCGAAGCGCAGCGTGGAAATATTTCATTAACCTACTTTGAATATGGCACCTTAGCTGCACTACAATTATTTAAGCAAGCTGAGTTAGATATTGTGATCCTTGAAGTAGGGTTAGGCGGTCGCCTTGATGCAACTAATGTCGTGGATGCGGATATCGCGGCAATCACCAGTATTGCGCTTGATCATACCGATTGGCTAGGTTCTGATCGAGAGCATATTGGTCATGAGAAAGCGGGTATTTTCCGTCAAGGTCATTATGGTGTGGTGGGCGAGCCTGATATGCCGGCTTCTATAGGCGCTTATGCCGATAAAATAGGCACTATACTGTTTCGTCGTGGAAAGGATTGGCATTACCAAGAGCAGGGGCAACATTGGTCTTGGGAAAGTTCTCAGCGCTCATGGGAAAATTTACCCTTACCGAATGTGCCGCTGGCCAATGCAGCAACTGCGATGGGGGTGATCAGCTGCCTGATGGAGATTGATTCCCAGCTAGCACAGAAAATCACTGACCAATCTATCCACCAAGGTTTAAGTACTGCTCAGTTACCGGGACGTTTTCAGATCATTGGAGAACATCCGTTAATGATCTTGGATGTAGCCCATAACCCTCATGCTGCAGGCTATTTAGTCACCAAACTCGCACAATTACCGATGACAGAAGGTCGTCGAGTTCGTGCTGTGGTGGGAATGCTAGGGGATAAAGATATTCAAGGGACATTAACCTGTTTATCCCAACAAGTAACTGACTGGTATCTCGCGCCGCTAAGAGAGTTTCGTGGTGCAGATGTGACTGAGCTTAGTCAGCATGTTGACGGTGCTCATGAGTTTGATTCCGTGGAAGCAGCTTGGCAACAAGCATGTGCGGATGCGCGACCACAAGATGTGATTGTGGTGTGTGGGTCATTCCATACCGTGGCTCATGTCATGATGTTATTAGAGAAAACAGAAGGATAAAGCCAGTGGCTAGTAAATTCCAGAATCGTCTTGCTGGCGCCATTGTTTTAGTCGCTGCAGGGGTCATCGTATTGCCTGCATTGCTGGATGGCGATAAAAAATACAATGAGAATGAATTTGCAGCCATTCCGATTATTCCCAAACCGGGTGATGAAGAAGATATTGAGTCAATTGCACCAATTACACACAGTGCATCGACCGCGTCTTCGGAAGGAACTTCTGAAGCGATGCTATCGGAAGCTATTACTGAGCAAAAGCAAAGTGAGCAGTCTCCTGTAGCCGCAAACAGTGCAAATCAAAGTAATAACAGCCAAAACGTGGTGAATCAAAATGGAAGTGCCATTCCAGCTAATGTCACTCCAGAAAAACCACGGGTAGAACCTAAACCGGAGCCTAAGCCAGAACCAAAACCTGAGCCTAAGCCTAAGGTGGAACCAAAGCCAGAACCTAAACCTGAACCGAAGCCAGAGCCGAAACAAGAACCTCAAGGTAAAGCGTATGTGGTGCAAGTGATTGCCCTCAATAATGCCAGCAAGGTTGAAGAAATTGTGGCGAAGCTAAGATTGTCTGGGTATCAGGTTTATACGGTGCCAGCGCAACCAGTGAACAACAAATTAACTCGTATTTATGTGGGACCAGAAGCATCAAGGCAGAAGCTTGAATCGGCTTTACCTGAACTGAACGCAATTACCGGTACAAAAGGGATAATCCAAGCCTTTAAGCCTTAAATTGACATTCAGTTATCCCTAAAAAATAAGGGTATTTAGTAACTTACTGCGGCGATTATGATTTTTTCTTTTCGCCGCTGATTTTTTTAAATTCGATGAAAAATGGTTACGCAAACGTTTTCGTTTTCTGTTAGAATGCATTCGCCGCTGACGTGAATGCGAATTTTGGAATGAAATATGGTCTGGATTGATTACACAATTATCGCCATTATTGGCTTCTCGGCACTGGTAAGCCTGATCCGTGGATTTGTACGTGAGGCATTATCGTTAATCACTTGGGGTTGTGCGTTCTTCGTAGCAAGTACGTTTTACCCTTATTTAGCGAGTTACTTTACGAACTTTGAGGATATTTTAGTTCGTAATGGTATTGCGATTGCAGCGCTGTTTATCGCGACATTGATTGTCGGTGCAGTGGTGAACTATGTGATTAGCTCATTAGTACAAAAAACCGGATTATCGGGTACAGATCGTGTACTGGGGATCTGCTTCGGTGCGTTGCGTGGGGTATTAATTGTATCGGCGCTATTGTTCTTTCTCGATACATTTACACCGCTTCCTCAAAGTGAGGACTGGCATCGTTCACAGCTTATTCCGCAGTTCAGTCATATAATTAGGTGGTTCTTTGACTACCTGCAAAATGCGTCAAGTTTCCTACCGGAGAATATCTCTCCGTCTGGCTGATGAGGAAAGACTAAATGTGCGGTATTGTCGGTATCGCCGGTGTTTCACCGGTAAACCAATCAATTTATGATGCGTTAACGGTGCTACAGCACCGTGGGCAAGATGCAGCGGGTATTGCGACTATTGATGGTAAAAACAATATCCGTTTGCGTAAAGCAAATGGTTTAGTAAAAGACGTCTTTGAAACGCGCCACATGCTGCGCCTTCAAGGCTCGATGGGTATTGGACATGTGCGTTATCCAACTGCGGGTAGTTCCAGCGCATCCGAAGCCCAGCCTTTTTACGTTAACTCTCCTTTTGGTATCACCCTTGCGCATAATGGTAACCTGACAAATGCTCACGAACTTGCTCGGAGCCTATTTGAAACAGCGCGTCGCCATGTGAATACCACGTCAGACTCCGAAATTCTTCTAAACGTATTAGCATACGAATTAGATAAGTTTGATCATTTTCCTCTCGAACCCGACAATATTTTTAGTGCAGTAGCTTCAATGCACAAAAAAATCCGTGGTGCCTATGCTTGTGTGGCTCTGATTATTGGTCATGGGATGTTGGCATTCCGTGATCCTCACGGGATTCGCCCATTAGTTCTTGGTCGCCGTATTTTAGCGACTGGCGAACACGAATATATGGTCGCGTCTGAAAGTGTGGCTCTCGATACTTTAGGTTTCGAATTCCTACGTGATGTTGCACCAGGCGAAGCGGTATATGTCACTGAAGATGGCAAATTATTTACCCGCCAATGTGCAGAGAACCCGCAGCTGACACCGTGTATTTTTGAATATGTTTATTTTGCTCGCCAAGATTCGTTTATCGATAAAATCTCGGTGTATAACGCAAGATTACGTATGGGGCAAAAATTGGGCGCGAAAATTGCTCGTGAATGGGAGGATCTGCATATTGATGTAGTGATCCCAATCCCTGAAACCTCTTGCGATATCGCGTTAGAAATCGCCCATATCCTAGATAAACCGTATCGCCAAGGTTTTGTGAAAAACCGCTATGTTGGACGTACCTTTATCATGCCTGGGCAACAAGAACGTCGTAAATCCGTACGTCGTAAACTGAATGCTAACCGTGCAGAGTTTCGTGATAAAAACGTTCTGCTGGTGGATGACTCTATTGTGCGCGGTACCACATCAGAACAGATCGTTGAATTGGCTCGTGAGGCGGGTGCAAAGAATGTCTACTTTGCTTCAGCCGCACCAGAAGTTCGCTTCCCTAACGTCTACGGAATCGATATGCCAAATGCGAATGAGTTGATTGCACATGGTCGAGAAGTGGATGAAATTCGTAAGCTGATTGGCGCAGATGGTCTAATTTTCCAAGATCTCAGCGACCTCATCGATGCGGTTCGTGAAGAAAATCCGGAAATCAATGAATTTGAATGTTCAGTATTTGATGGCATCTACGTGACCAAAGATATCGACCAAAGCTATTTAGACTATCTAGAAAATCTGCGCAAAGATGATGAGTTGAAGTTGAAAGATCAGAGTGATGTTGAGGATTTAGAGATTTACAACGAAGGCTAAACGTTAGGGAATCCTCGTCATACTTCACGCTGTAGCGTTGTTGGCTGCATTAGCTAACCCTAGTCACATACTTGTGTATGCTCCTAGGGATTAGCTAGCTTGCCGCCTAGCTACAACATGAATTATTTAGAGGATTAAATTTAAAACTAAGCTGAAAATGAAGTTAGTCTGAATTACCCTCCGTTCAAGTTTCCTTTATTGATGACTGCTTATTCAGTGAGTAAAGTTTTGCTCTGTATTTTCACTATCCTGACCTCCACACTTCGCCTCTCACTCACTACTTCACGATATTTAATATATAATGCAAGAAATGACGTGAATTGGGGCTGAACATGAAAAAATTGATCATTGGGTTAACAGGCGCAAGTGGAGCAATCTATGGCATTAGATTGCTGGAAGTGCTCAAACCTGTGAAGGATGTGGAAACCCACCTAGTGATGAGTGCAGCTGCGCGTCAGACATTAGCACTGGAAACAGAGTTCAGTGTTAAAGATGTACAACAGCTTGCGGACCATGTTTATGATAGCCGCGATATCGCCGCTGCTATCTCCTCAGGCTCTTTTCGTACTGCGGGCATGGTCATCATGCCGTGTACCATGAAAACTCTTTCTGGCATCGTTCACAGCTATACAGACACGTTAGTTACCCGTGCCGCAGATGTCGTTTTGAAAGAAGGGAAAAAGTTGGTGCTGGGCGTGCGTGAAACACCGCTGCATATTGGCCATTTGAAATTGATGGTACAAGCCGCAGAAATGGGAGCGGTGATTATGCCCCCAATGCCTGCGTTTTATCACCAGCCTCAATCTATTCAAGATATTGTTAACCAGAATGTTAACCGCGTTCTTGACCAATTTGATATCGAGCTTGAACAAGATTTATTTACCCGTTGGCAGGGCGCTAAATAGTGCCTGTTTTTAAAATAATCATGATTTTGGTGCTAACAAATCTTCAAGTGCAATTCTCAGCTCAATAAATTCAAATTCAAAGCCAGCCTCTTCTAAACGTTTAGGTATGGCTTGTTGTCCACCAAGTAATAATGTCGCGGATTCCCCAAGTACACCCCTGACTGCAAATGCTGGGGTGCGGATAAAGGAAGGGCGGTTGGTAACATCCCCCATCATGGCGGCAAATTGATCATTATGGACAGGGTAAGGCGAGGTCATATTAAATGGACCGGAGAGGGTTGGCGTCTCCATTAGGAATAAAATCGCCTTCACCATATCGTTAATATGGATCCACGGCATAAATTGTTTTCCGTGACCAATCGGTCCGCCAGCACCCATTTTAAAAATAGGTAAAATTTTGGCGAGTAAACCGCCGTTAGGGGATAAAACTAACCCAGTACGTAATAAGCAAACGCGGGTTTTATCCGATTGCGCTTCTTGGGCGATAGCTTCCCAGCGAGCAGCTAGTTGATGGGTAAATTCATCATGGGGTTGATCTTCTTCCGTCACGACGGATTGACCTTGGTCGCCATAGTAACCAACGGCAGAGCCTGACAGGAATACGCTCGGTGGGTTTTGACTGGCTTTGATTAAATTCGTCAATTGTTGCGTGATTTTCCAGCGACTATCACAAAGGATCTGTTTTTGTGCTGCCGTCCAACGTTTTTCTGCGATAGGTTCACCAGCAAGGTTGATGACCACATCAAAGCCATCAAGAGAGGTTTTATCTTGAAGGGTTGTCCAGCATTCAACGGCTTTACAAAATAAACTGTATACTTTTTGTGGTGAACGGCTTAACACGGTGACCTGATGTGAATGCATCACTAACGTTTGAACTAGTTGGGTACCAATTAACCCTGTTCCGCCTGTTATTAGAATTCTCATTTTTTATCCCCCTATTTAAAGCGCTATCACACTCTAAATAATCCAATTTTTACCACCCTGTAAAGATAACTATAGCATTTGCAAATGGGAATTGTTGGGTTTCAGTTAACGCTTCACAAAAAAGAATTTTGTACTGTATCTTAAAGAGATGCATTGATTTTTGTGATGGAAAGCAAGGTCAAATTTGGTTAGGATCCCTTGCAACATATATGCGAAAAGAATACCTTGTATCAAAGTATTTTGGTGGGCAAGCTAAATAAGGTTTTCAGGATGGAACAACAGACCGAATTCGTCGAATGGGTAGATATCGTTGACGAAGATAATAATGTAATAGCGCAAGCAACTCGTAGCCAAATGCGTGCAGAAAACTTACGCCACCGTGCGACCTATATCGTGGTGCACGATGGTATGGGTAAAATTCTGGTGCAACGAAGAACAGACATTAAAGATTTCTACCCAGGGCTTTTGGACGCAACGGCGGGCGGTGTCGTGATGCAAGATGAACAGATCCTTGAATCAGCTAAGCGCGAAGCTGAAGAAGAATTGGGGATTGCTGGCGTTCCGTTTGCAGAGCATGGCACTTTCTACTATGAAAATGAAATTTGCCGTGTGTGGGGTGGATTATTTAGTTGTGTGAGCCACGGTCCTTTTGCTTTGCAAGAAAGTGAAGTCGCGGAAGTAAGTTGGTTGACACCTAAGGAAATTACCGCTCGTTGCGATGAGTTCACGCCAGATTCACTCAAAGCGCTGTCATTATGGTTAACACGTAATAATGAAGCGGATAAGGCGATTAGTTGTTCAAACCCAGAGTAAATGCGAGTATTGAAATTAGGACTACCTTGGTAGTCCTTTTGTATTTTTATGATTTATAAAATTTAGGTTCTTTGATTTTATTGGATAGCGGATATTGATGAAGTTTATCGGCGTAGGAAGTATTAACCTCGATGATTTTCTCGTGTTGAGCATTAACTAAGCATGCTTGCTGAGACATTGTTTTCTCAATGAGATTAAAAAACTTTTTCTTATTTTTTGTTATATAAAGCCCTTTATTAGGTTCAAAGAACTTGAATATAACTTTATTGTTGATATGTTTAATTGTGATCCCCATGGCATGATTTTTAGTAATAAAATCACAAATGGTATCCTTCTGTTGCTGTAGCCGATTATTAATACGCTGTTTGAATTGCTCGAAGGTTATATAATTTTGCGGATTTAATTTTATATCATTATCAATAATCGTATAGGTATCATACTTTATATTATATTGGCTATTTTTTTGTATTATTTGATACTTAATGATTTTTTTCTGGTGATTTTTAACCAGTTCAAAAAAAGGTTTCATACCTTTGAGTGATAAGTCAGTTTTTGCAAAATTAGAACATTTTCTTTTAATTTCTCGAGCGGTTAACTTTATTAAATGACATTCAAAGTGGCTTTTCCCTTTTAATATATCTTCCCTGGCGTTTGCGGATGTAGAATATGTATAAGAATATAGCTGATGTAATGCTTTTTTTAAGTTGATAGCATCATCTTCTTTTATATTATCGAGTAACAATGCGCTATTTTTTAAAAAGATTTCACTGATGGAGTCAAGCATTTTTTTTTGTTTTAATTCATGACTATCATTTGAAAAATCAAACTTTTTTATGGCGTTGTCAATGTGAAGGGCATAGTCAACCGATGCTTGTTTATAAATAATTTGACAGAAAGCATCATTTAAAAAAGTACGATAGTGACGAGTGTTTTCTTTGGCGTTATGTGTTTTTTTTAATGCGTGTGCCAGATTTTTTATATATTTCTTTTCATCATTTGCATGGGCATAAAATAAGAAAGCATGTGTTAATCCATAACAGACACCTTTTTCGGCTTCTTGGATATTTTTAATGCCAATTATATTGCGGGAAAACTCATTCTCAGCGGTGTTTTTAAAATGATCTGTTAATTTTATCTGTTCAAACTTAATATGAACTCTATGGGAAAGAATCATAATTAACCTCAATATTTTGTGAAAATATAGAGGTTAATGATATGGAAATGGGAGGATGTTATTTTCAGATAGCGATGAAAAAATAAAGGTCAACCCATTTCTGGATTGACCTTTTAACTCAATACTTAATAACTAAGATTATGCGTTTTCGTTTTGTACCGCTTGAATAGCAGTCAGTGCAACGGTGTAAACAATATCGTCTACCAGTGCACCACGGGATAAGTCGTTAACGGGTTTACGCATACCTTGCAGCATTGGACCGATAGAGACTAAGTCAGCAGAACGTTGTACTGCTTTATAGGTAGTATTACCGGTGTTCAAGTCTGGGAAGATAAACACAGTTGCTTTACCTGCAACCGGTGAGTTTGGCGCTTTAGATTTAGCCACATCTGCCATTACTGCAGCATCGTACTGTAACGGACCGTCGATCATCAGGTCAGGGCGTTTTTCTTGCGCTAAACGTGTTGCTTCACGCACTTTCTCAACATCGCTACCCGCACCGGAATTACCCGTTGAGTAAGAGATCATCGCAACGCGAGGCTCGATACCAAAGGCTTTTGCTGAATCCGCAGATTGAATTGCGATTTCAGACAGTTGCTCTGCCGTTGGATCTGGGTTAATCGCACAGTCACCATAAACAAACACTTGCTCTGGCAGCAGCATAAAGAATACAGAAGAAACTAATGAGCTACCTGGCGCAGTTTTGATTAACTGTAGTGGTGGGCGGATGGTGTTTGCGGTGGTATGAACCGCACCAGAGACCAGACCATCCACTTCGCCTTTTTCCAGCATCAATGTGCCCAGAACAACGTTATCTTCCAATTGTTCCCGAGCAACCACTTCGGTCATGCCCTTGCTCTTACGCAGTTCGACTAAGCGTGCAACATATTCTTCGCGAACTTTAATTGGGTCAACGATTTCGATGCCAGCGCCTAATTCGATACCCTGAGATGCTGCAACACGGCGGATATCATCAGGATTACCTAACAATACGCAGGTCGCGATACCACGTTCAGCACAAATCGATGCTGCTTTAACGGTACGTGGTTCATCACCTTCTGGCAGGACGATACGTTTGCCTGCTTTACGAGCCAGTTCAGTTAACTGGTAACGGAACGCCGGAGGAGACAGACGGTTAGGACGCTCAGAATCAGCAACCAGAGATTCAATCCAGTTACTGCTAATGTGGCGAGCCACATAGTTTTGAATTTTCTCGATACGCTCATGGTCATCAGCAGGTACTTCAAGGCTGAAGCTTTGCAGATTCAGTGAAGTTTGCCATGTGTTGCTGTTCACCATAAACACAGGTAAGCCAGTTTCGAATGCTTGTTCACAAAGTTTGCGAATAGGTGCATCGATATCATAACCGCCTGTTAATAAGATAGCGCCGATTTCTACGCCGTTCATTGCTGCTAAAGAGGCAGATACCAGTACGTCAGGGCGATCCGCAGAGGTCACTAATAATGAACCTGGGCGGAAATGTTCTAGCATGTGTGGAATGCTACGTGCGCAGAAAGTGACGGATTTAACGCGGCGAGTATTGATTTCACCTTCGTTAACGACTTTTGCATTTAAGTGTTTTGCCATGTCGATTGCACGGGTGGCAATCAGGTCAAAGTTCCAAGGAATTGACGCTAAAACGGGCAGATTTAAACACTCCAGCGCTTTGGCATCGATATTTGCCACAGTCGCTTTGGTTGAATCATCAAAGATTTCAGACAGGTCAGGGCGAGTACGACCTTGTTCATCAACGGGTGCGTTAACTTTGTTAACGATAACCCCGATGATGCTTTCATTACGTTGGCCACCAAATTCGTTACGAACCAGCTCTAAACGCTCTTGCATTTGCTGGATTGAGCTATTGCCCGGCGCAGTAACAAAGACAATTTCAGCACCTAGGGTTTTAGCAATTTCGTAGTTCAGTGATTGAGCAAAAGAGTGTTTGCGAGTTGGGACTAAACCTTCGATCAGGATCACTTCTGCATCTTTAGTGTGGTCGTGGTAGCGCGCCACGATCTCTTCCATCAGAATATCTTTCTTCGATGAAGTCAGTAGAGACTCAACATATTCCATTGTTAAAGGCTCAACAATGGTTGTGATGCTGGAGTGAGAACGTAAAACTTCGGTAGTTTGGTCTTTATTACCGGAAACGCGTGGTTGTGCGATAGGTTTAAACACGCTCAGCTGGACACCTTTTTGTTCCATTGAGCGGACGACACCCAGACTAACGCTGGTTAAACCAACGCTGGTGCCAGTAGGAATTAGCATAATTGTACGGGACACAGGAACCTCGTTTTTTGGTTACTCTAAAGCAGTACCGCCAGCATAAGGCTGGCGGCAAGAAAGTCTTTATGCTGTTAAGCGTGCAGCATCTTGGGCAATCACCAACTCTTCATTGGTTGGAATAACCAGTGCCGGGCGGCTGTTGTCGGTGGTGATAACACCTTCTTTACCGAAACGTGCAGCTAAGTTACGCTCGTGGTCATATTCGAAACCAAGAATTGCCAGTTTCTTCAGCGTGATTTCACGCACTTGCGCAGAGTTTTCACCGATACCGCCAGTGAAGATAATTGCATCAAGACGACCTTCCATCAGCGCGCTGTACGCACCAACATATTTTGCTAAACGGTGGCAGAACACATCCATTGCACGGGTTGCATCCGCTTTGGTGCCGTAGTTATCTTCAACATAACGGCAGTCGCTAGTCACGCCAGTTAAGCCCAGTAAGCCAGACTCTTTGGTCAGCATTTTGTTGATTTGGTCAACGCTCATGCCTAATGAATCATGCAAGTGGAAAATAATCGCAGGGTCGATATCGCCGCTACGAGTTCCCATGACTAAGCCTTCTAATGGAGTTAAACCCATTGATGTATCAACACATTTACCGTTAACGATAGCAGATACTGAACCACCATTACCTAAATGGCAAGTGATAACGTTCAGTTCATCAACTGGCTTGTTCAGTTTTTTCGCGGCTTCACGAGAAACGTAGAAATGGCTAGTACCGTGCGCACCATAACGACGGATGCTGTGCTCGGAATATAATTCGTATGGCAGTGCATACAGGTAAGCTTCTTCAGGCATGGTCTGATGGAACGCTGTATCGAATACCGCTACGTTTTTGGTGATCAGATGAGGGAATGATTTTCTCGCCTCTTCAATACCAATAAGGTGAGCTGGGTTATGTAAAGGCGCGAATGGGATTGCCGCTTTAATACCCGCGATAACTTCGTCGTCAATAACAACAGAAGAAGTAAATTTCTCGCCACCATGAACAATACGGTGACCAATAGAGGAAATTTGTGCTGACAATTCAGGCTTCGCAGCAAGAATCGTATTTACGATGAAGTTCAGTGCTTCGCTATGCGCAGCGCCTGCACCTAAAGGTGCCTCATGTTTTTCACCGTCCATTTTCCATTTAATGCGGGCTTCAGGCAAATTAAAACATTCAGCTAAACCTGATAGAAATTCATCTCCATTAGTCGGATCGATGATTGCAAATTTCAGTGAGGAGCTACCGCAGTTTAAAACCAGTACCAGCTTACTTGACATGGAAATACCTATCTTAGTTGATGTTGTGAAGCCCGTTATGAGGACACACAGACTTAGTTGAAAAATGTAATTCGCTAGAGCCTAGCGCATTTATATCCGACCAATTCATGATTGATATCATGATATGTGCAAAAAAGTACATGGGTCGATGATTTTACAGGGTTTTCTCGCGCAAACGTTACGTGATGCTGTTAAATAACTGTGAGAAATAAGTCACAGTATCGTGTTGAAATAACGCGCAGAACCCCAATATATCACTGTTGTTTACTTATTAAAGAGAACTATTAAGTAACATAGTTCGGCAGTAATTCTAATTACGGTCGATTCTACTAAAACTATTTTATATTTTATATGTTTTTTTTAAAAATAGGGCGTTTGGTTGATTAAAATCATAAATGCCATATAAAGTGTAGTTATAGCGGTGAGTTACGCATTCAAGAGAATAGCGGGTTTCATTTAAGTTAGCTTAATTAAAGCTAAATTTGTGAAAATTAACTTAAAAACTGAGTGTGCGTTCACGCTCAATTTGACGTAAGCTAGCCATAGATTGATATTGTTTTTGTGATGACATCCAGAAATGAATAGCGACAGAAAATGAATGGCAGTAGAAAATCAATAGTAGTAGGAAATTAATTGATGAGCACAATGCAGAGTACCCCTCCGGGTTTTTTCAAACGCTTCAGATTAGGTAATCACTATCTGAAGGTTTTCCCTATGGAAAAAAAGCTAACGCCACTGTTTCCTGAACTACGTATCAATAAAGCGATTCGGTTTGGGATCCGCTTTATGCCGCCCATTGCGATATTTACGCTGGCTTGGCAAATTGCGTTAGGCGGGCAGTTAGGTCCAGCTGTCGCAACGGCGCTATTTGCCTGCAGCTTGCCAATGCAAGGATTATGGTGGTTAGGTAAGCGTGCCGTCACACCATTACCGGCAGGGTTATTAAGCTGGTTCTATGAAATTCGCGATAAATTTACCGAAGCGGGAATCGCGATGGCACCCGTTGAGCAGCAGCCTGATTATATGGCGCTAGCCGAACTTTTGAAAAAAGCGTTCAATCAGTTAGATCATACCTTTATGGAAGATATCTAAACGGTTCATTGAACCTTATTTAGCATTCAATTTGATAACAAACCTTTATTTAACAGTAATTAACGCAAAATAACTGTTTAGATCAATAAAAGTGATATTTAATCTGTGCATTATCAACATTGAATGCGAAGATTGCAGAAAATTATCTACGGAGAGCTGTGATGGAAATGACCAATGCTGAACGCTTAATTTTATCCAATCAATATAAAATGATGACCATGTTAGACCCAGATAACGCGGAGCGTTACCGCCGTCTGCAAACTATCATTGAGCGTGGATTTGGTTTACAAATGCGCGAGCTGGATAGGGATTTTGGTGAACTCAGCGAGCAAACGTGTCGTACAGTTATTGAAGTGATGGAAATGTACCATGCGCTGCAAGTTTCTTACGGCAACATGGAAGACAAACATGGTGTGGATGGTCGTCGTGTGCAGTTTTTGGGCTTTGATGCCGCAACGGAAGCGCGTTATCTGAGTTACGTGCGCTTTATGGTTAATACAGAAGGGCGATATACCCATTTCGATAGCGGAACTCATGGCTTTAACTCACAAACACCAATGTGGGATAAATATTTAAGAATGCTGAAAATTTGGCAAGCTTGCCCTCGCCAATATCACCTTTCAGCGGTTGAGGTTTCTCAAATTCTCAATGCTTAACTTATCTTTTTAGGTAGACACATTGACGTCTTGCATTAGGTAGCACGATTTTCTGAAAAAGGGTTTGATGTGAAGTTAAAAGCAAAAGGTTTTTTATTCGATCTCGATGGCACGTTGGCGGACTCACTCGCTGTTGTTGAGCGCTGTTGGTGTTTATTCGGCGATAGAATTGGTGAAGATAAGCAAGCGATTATCGACTACATTCATGGAAAACCTGCAATGACCACATTGCGCCATTTCCTACCTAATGCAAGCGAAGAAGAGCTGCAAAGCCATTTTCGTTGGTTAGAGAAGATGGAAAGTGAAGATATGGAGGGGGTTGTTGCACTGCCAGGTGCAATAGCACTGTTATCTTTACTGAATAAATTAGGTGCCCCTTGGGCGATTGTGACATCAGGTACAGTACCCATTGCTCACGGACGCCGAGCAGCAGCGGGTTTACCTGAACCTAAACATTGGGTCACGTTTGAAAAAGTCTCGAAAGGTAAACCAGACCCAGAACCTTTCCAATTAGGGGCGAAAAGCCTCGAACTGCCTCCTGAAGCGTGCATTGCTTTTGAAGATGCGCCAGCGGGGATCCATTCAGCATTAAGTGCGGGCTGCCAAGTTATTGCAGTTCACGCTCCAGAAGGCATGCCGAGAAGAGATGAAATCTCTGCGATTATTAGTACATTAGAACAAATTTCCGTGACAGGTCCTGACGATAACGGCTATTTTGAGCTTTTCGTGTCGAAAAACGTCTAATTGCGATCTAATCAAAGAAATCCTCTGAAAAACATGGTTAACTAACTAAAATCTTTAGCCTGTTTTTTTTCGTCGAAAGGGGATACTTTGAACGGAGAATTGCTGTGGGTGCTAACCCTACTATTGATCGCGGTTGTTCTATTTACTACCAATAAAGTCCGCATGGATGTGGTTGCCTTATTAGTCATTGTGGCGTTTGTATTAAGCGATACACTGACCTTACAACAGGCAACGGCGGGTTTTGCGGATCCTAACGTTTTGTTGATTGCCGCTCTGTTTGTCATCGGTGATGGTCTGGTTCGTACCGGAATTGCCTATCAAATGGGGGAGTGGCTCGTCCGAGTTGCAGGCAGCAGCGAAAGTAAAATGCTCGTCTTTTTAATGATGACGGTGGCGGGGCTCGGTGCATTTATGAGCTCCACTGGCGTGGTCGCTATCTTTATTCCGGTGGTGCTCAGTGTCGCAGCACGGATGAAAACCTCACCAAGTCGATTAATGATGCCGCTGGGCTTTGCTGGCTTAATCAGCGGCATGATGACATTAGTCGCAACTCCTCCCAACATGGTGGTCAACAGTGAATTAGTTCGCGAAGGATTACCCAGCTTTCAATTTTTCTCAATCACCCCAATAGGACTTCTTATTTTAGTCGCGGGTATTGGCTATATGTGGCTGACTCGTCGCTGGTTGGGTAGCAATGAACCGGATAAACAACCTGTTAAATATCAACGTAGTTTTCGTGATTTGATCCGCGATTATAAACTGGCTGGGCGTGCCCGCCGATTAGCGATTCGTAAAGGTTCTTCACTGATTGGACACACGCTTGATGAGCTTCATTTGCGTTCCCGTTATGGTGCAAACGTTGTGGGGATTGAGCGCTGGCGTAAGTTTCGCCGTGTGATGGTGAGTGCAACGGGGGGAACGGAGCTACGTGAGCGTGATGTTTTGCTAATTGATATTTCAGTGACTGACGATGAACTGCGCCAATTTTGTAGTGAACAGCTTCTTGAGCCGATGATTTTGCGTGGGGATTATTTTTCCGAGCAATCGCGGGATGTGGGGATGGCGGAAGTTTCCATGAACCCGGACTCGGAATTGCTAGGTAAAAGTTTACGAGAGATTAAATTTCGTACCCGATATGGTTTAAACGTCGTCGGGATCCGTCGCGATGGAAAAGCGCTTGATGGAAAACTGGTGGATGAACCTTTGCGCTTGGGGGATATTTTACTGGTCATCGGTGATTGGAAATTGATCCGTGTTCTATCAACAAAACCGCGTAATTTTATCGTATTGAACTTAGCCGCCGAAGTCGAAGCTGTTGCCCCTGCCTCCTCACAAGCCCCTCATGCGTTATTTTGCCTTGCGCTCATGGTGGCGATGATGGTTACCAATGAAATCCCTAACTTTATTGCGGCGTTGATTGCCTGTTTATTAATGGGAAAATTTCGCTGTATTGATATGGAAAGCGCGTACAAATCGATTCATTGGCCGAGTATTATTTTGATTGTTGGCATGATGCCATTCGCTATCGCTTTACAAGAAACCGGGGGGATAGCCCTTGCGGTAGATGCACTAATGAAGGTAGCTGGCGGATTAGGTCCTCATGTGATGCTAGTCTGCCTGTTTATTTTATGCGCGACGATAGGCTTATTTATTTCCAATACGGCTACTGCGGTACTCATGGCGCCTATTGCGATTGCCGCCGCGCATCAAATGGATGTCTCTCCATTACCTTTTGCGATGGTGATTGGTATTGCGGCATCCGCTGCGTTTATGACCCCTGTTTCTTCCCCTGTGAATACATTGGTATTGGGTCCCGGTGGTTATAAATTTGCAGATTTTCTGAAGATCGGCGTGCCATTTACGATAATTGTAATGTTTATCAGTGTGGCAGTTATTCCTATCTTATTTCCTTTTTAAGTAAATACAAAAATAGTATCAATAAAGAGCTCTATTATATATTAGGGCTCTTTTTATATTAAAAATAATAAATTTATAATATTTAATATATTTTAATGATAAATCTTTTGTTGATATTCTCCTCAATTCAATATCTATTAATTATAGGCGGATGATATGAGTAAAAATGAATCGTGGGGTAATGAGAAGTTTGTTTACGGTTATTGCGATTTTGAAAATTATTGGGGGGAGGATTTATCACATGTTGTGTTAACTCACTTTGTCTCTGGTTATTTTGATATAACTAAAAAACTGTTAACTTCAAAAGAAATATATGACATTCCGAATAAGGCTGAACTGAAAAAGGTGTTCACTATATTATTTGAGCGAAATAAAATAGATTCATATGATTTTTGGTCATTAAAATTAGTCACGAAGAGTGGAGAGGTTTATGAAACGAAAGAACCTTTACGTTGTACTATTTCAATTGATGATTCTGAGTTTGTAATATTGGGTATTAATGGGGATGCAAAAACATTTTATATTGCATTCTCTGTAATGATAGGTTGTAATGTAAAATTAGAAAAGGTTGATTAAGCTCTTTTGTTAGACGAGTTTAGACTTGAAGTTTTTAGATTGGTAGAACAATAAATATACTATATAAGTGGGCATCGCATACCACTACTTATATATTAATTGCTTATTTCATCTAAAGACAGAGTAAAGCTAGGTACAAACGTTTTTATAAAATATTCCATTTCAGGGCTATTGCGCTCCGCTAACATTTTTTCAAGACGTCTTTTGGCTAACTTGAATTCGCTATTACCTGCGGATAGCTCTTCCAAACATTTTAAATAGGCACATAAGGTATCTGCCTGTTTTACAATAAAATGTTCTTCCTCGGATTGCAGATCTTCTACCAGTAAGCATTTAAAATCGTCTTGCAACTCTTCTGGCAGCATATCCAACAATTTTTGCTGGGCAAATTTCTCGATTTTTTTATATTCGTGGGCGATTTGCTGATTGTGATATTTAATTGGCGTTGGTAAGTCACCAGTGATGACTTCACTGGCATCATGATACATGGCAAATAGCGCAATTTTTTCAGGGGTGACATTTCCCTCGAATTTGCGGTTTTTAATGACCGCAAGAGCATGTGCTACCATGGCAACTTGTAAGCTATGCTCGGAGACATTCTCGGTACGCACATTGCGCATGAGTGGCCAGCGATGAATAAGTTTCATTCTAGCAAGGTGGGCAAAAAAATAACTCATAATCCCTCTTCAGTGATCCGGTGATGGTCTAAATTATATCTCAAAATTTATGAGGCTGGTAAGTTTATTTTGTCAGGCTTAAGAGGGCTTTTCTTATAAAAAACTAATAAATACAAGTGGTTTAAGGTTACTTAAATACCGCTATGATGAGACTCTATCTAAAAAGGAGGATGTATGAACATAGAAAAACTAAGTGGTGGTATTGCCTCATTTGAAAACCATTGGGGAGAAGAGATATTGATGGCTAATTTACAGCACACTTCAATTAGATTGGCTTCAATTTCACTTGGGGGTATACAAAATAATGAACTGATTGAAAATGCATTTGAATATATTATTCAACATGATGTTGGACAAACAAGTGATTACTGGCGTGTTCATATTGTAACGTTGTCGGGTTCTTATACTACGCCTGACGGATTTTTTTGCTCAATTAGTGAGGAAGATAAAAAAATAGGGCGAGTTAAATTATCCGTTGATGGTAAAAACAAGCAATTAAATGTTACATACCCAGTATCAGGAACTTTTTCGACAAAAATGTCTATGTATTACTGAGTTTTTCTTTTTTCAATCAAATAGCTATTGCGAGAAACATCGGTAAAGTATTTGAAATAAGGTTGATATATATTACCTTTGAAAATTTCTAGTGTGAAGATTTAACAGTCGTTAAACATAATTCGGCTAACCATAAGCTTAATGTAAAGTAGGGTGAAAAAAGAAATAAATAGGGTCATGCAGAGTATATTAATTTGAATGGTTTTGAGTTTTTAGAGATTTAATCCATAAATGGTTATGCTAAAACAATATCTGTGGTGTTTATACATTCTAATGGCTGTAGTACATGGTTAATCTAAGGATGGATTTATTGTTATATATAAATAGGAATTCAGTCAATCTCATAAGGATGCTCTTAAATGGATTGAAATTAATTTATTGAACGATTAATTGATATAAAGGAAGAATGATTTATAATCATCGATATTATTCTAACTTGTCAGCTAATCGAGGTTTTTATGAAATACTTTCCAGTAATATTAGTGTTGTTTTTTCTTGCGGCAGTTTATCTTATTTCTATCATTTAAATATCAGATAAAGATAGTCGTATTAAGAGATGATATGTAATAAATAGAATGGTTCTTTTAGGACTATTCTATTTGCCTGCTCATCCTGAAATTAATCACACTTAAATAATTTAAAGTATTTTGAGATAACTTTGATTATAGGATGGGTCATTTTAATTAGTTATAACAGTAATATTTCATTTTATAGGCTATCAAAAATAAATAGCTCACTGAGGAGCTATTTATTGACTAACAAAAATCTTAGTAATGTTCTAATTACTGCTTATATCCGCTAAGGAAACGCCCGAACTTGGTAATCGCCATTTCTAAATCATCTGCATAAGGCAGGGTGACAATACGGAAATGGTCTGGATGTGGCCAGTTAAATGCAGTTCCCTGAACTAATAGCACTTTTTCTTGCAGTAGCAGGTCAAGGATCATTTTTTGGTCATCGTGGATATTAAAACGTTTAATATCAATTTTCGGGAACATATACAGAGCGCCTTGTGGCTTAACACAAGAGACACCAGGAATTTGGTTAATCAATTCCCATGCACGATTACGCTGCTCATATAAACGACCACCCGGTTGGATAAATTCACTGATACTTTGGTAACCGCCTAATGCTGTTTGGATAGCGTGTTGCATTGGCACGTTAGCGCATAAGCGCATGGAGGCTAACATTTCTAAGCCTTCAATATAACTTTTGGCCTGCTTTTTCGGACCATTTAATACCATCCAACCTTGGCGGAAACCTGCGACACGGTAGGTTTTTGATAACCCGTTAAAGGTCACTGTCAGTAAGTCAGGAGCCAATGCTGCGATAGAGTGGTGCTGCGCATCGTCATACAGAATTTTATCGTAAATTTCGTCGGCAAAGATAATCAAACTATGTTGGCGAGCAATCTCGACGATTTCCATTAATAGTTCTTTGCTGTACACCGCACCTGTTGGGTTATTTGGGTTGATGATGACAATTCCGCGGGTACGTGGGCTGATTTTTTTGCGGATATCGTCAATATCCGGCATCCAGCCTTGTTGTTCATCACACATATAGTGAACAGCATTACCGCCCGATAACGAAACAGCCGCTGTCCAGAGTGGATAATCAGGGGCTGGAACCAGCATTTCATCGCCATTGTTTAATAGCGCTTGCATTGCTTGAACGATTAATTCAGAAACACCGTTACCAATATAAACATCTTCAACCGTCATATCGTGGATATCACGGGCTTGGTAGTGTTGAACAATTGCCTTACGCGCAGAATATAAGCCTTTAGAATCACAGTAACCTTGTGAGCTTGGCAGATTGCGCAGGACATCAACGAGGATCTCATCAGGTGCTTCAAAGCCAAACGGTGCCGGGTTACCAATGTTCAGTTTTAGGACTTTATTGCCTTCTTCTTCTAAGCGTTTAGCTTCTTTTAAAACTGGCCCGCGAATGTCATAGCAAACATTATCAAGCTTATTGGATTTCATTATCGTATTCATGGTTCTCTCATTACCCTAACGGGCTAGCAATCATAGGGGACTTCCGGCGTTACTATCTACTGTACTCCTCCCTCGGAAGCTTTTGAAGATGCTAGATAATTTTTGGTGTAAAAGGTTGGTTTAGACATAAATCAGATATGTGCTATCTTAAAGTATTGAATAAGTTAGATGATGATTCCAATTATAGTTATTAAGTTGGAATCTAATTCTGATAATTATCGTTGTTTTGGAGTGTGTCAGTGGATGAGTTATAAAAAAATGGCAGAAAAGTCGCATAATGACAAAGTAACAAAAATTGTATCACTCTGTAAGTTTGCATCTTAAATCATTAAATTAGAAATAAATTTAACTATTGGTCGGGGCATTTTGGGTGCTTTTTGACTTTTTTTGTTAGCAATATTGATTATTTTAATGAGAATATTCTTAGTGAAACCGTGGTTATAATGTTTAGTGTATTGATAATTAATAAAATTGTTAATTTACATCATATGTTACATAAACAGCTTACATTAAAATAATTGCAACTACATTAAATATGTTACTATTTAGTCTTCTTCAATTATTTCGCGCTTATTGAGTTTTACGTTAATCAACCCCGCTTTAATTGATAGAAATTTAAAACACTAATTGGATAATTAAGCTGTTTAAGTTAATTATCAAATAGATATAGCAATATAGAGTATTGAATACAATAAATGCAGATCTACGGATTAGAAATGCAAAAGTTGGATTATTTTTAAGACTCGCTGATTCTCACGGAGGAGAGCAGAAACACCAGGTATCATAAAATTATATAAAGAGAATGTACGATGATAAATTCCAATCGTCCCATAATGAACTTAGATCTCGATTTACTACGCACATTTGTCGCAGTGGCTGATCTTAACACTTTTGCCGCTGCTGCTGCCGCAGTATGTCGAACCCAGTCCGCTGTTAGCCAGCAGATGCAACGTTTAGAGCAATTAGTTGGTCGTGAATTATTTGCACGTCACGGGCGTAATAAGCTGTTAACCGCCCACGGTTTGCAATTACTCGGTTATGCGAGACAAATTTTACGCGCTAATGATGATGCCACCGCATCTTTAACTTATAACGATGCAGATGGCGAATTGCGTATCGGGGCATCCGACGATACCGTCGATATCTTATTACCTTTCTTACTAAACCGTATTGCCTCCGTATTTCCACGCATCGCGGTAGAAGTGAGAATTAAACGTGCTCAGTTTATTGAGTCAATGTTAGATAATCATGAAATTGATCTAGCATTAACGACAAGTCGTATTCCTCAGCACCCAAAAACAGCATTAAGAACTGTCCCGATTTTATGGCACAGCGCACCTGATTTTCAGCTACGCCCAAATGAGCCAATCCCATTGGTGGTAATGGATGAAACTAACCCATACCGTAAGTTATGTACTCATGCATTAGATGAAGCAGGATTACCATGGCATGTGGCTTATGAAGCGGCATCATTACCTGCTGTTCGCGCAGCGGTGAATGCCGAAGTTGGAGTAACTGCACGTCCAATGGAAATGCAAAATGCGGATCTGCGTGTTTTAGGCGAGTCAGATGGCTTACCTCGTTTACCAGATATTCAGTACTGGCTATATAAAAATGCGGATGAGCAAAAAGATTTCGTGCTCACTGTTTTTAATGCAATTGAAAACAAAAAAATCTCTTATTCTGTCGCTGAACAAGTTGAGAACGGCGCTCAATAAGATAGAGAACTGTCCTTATCGATAAAATAGGATTTTTATCAAAGATAAGTGTCAAATAAATCAAAATATGTTTATCCGGCTGAGTCAGTTAATTCTGGCTCAGCCGTTTTTTTTTCCATCTATATCTTCCTTAAAACCGACCTGACTATTTTACGCATTTATATTGTTATCAAATTGTTTTTAACTGAAATTTACTGACCATACTCATTAAGTGGTTAATAGGGGAAGAAGGGGATTTTGCCAGTACGATATTTTACTTAAAGTTCAGGTGACAAAATAGTGAACAATGTTTCTGCTCAATAGGTGACAAAACACACGAATTAACCACTTATTGAGTATGGATTTACGCGTAAGAGCATGAAATAATTGTGATGTATATGGCATAACATGAAATTCATTAGTTAGTTAACGATTTGTTACGCCGTTAACAAAATTTATTTGCTGAATTGATAAAATAGCTGAGAGTAGTCAGTGGCTTAGTGGGCATGATGAATAAAAATTCGTTATCGCTTATTAAATTAAATTCGGATGTTATGTAAACAAATTGAGTATTTTTTCAATAAATCTGTGCGTTAGATCAAATAAAAAGCACATTTTTTCGTCTGTTAAGACAGGTTTTTCCTGAGATAATAGTGTAGTAAAAGCGAATAATCAGTTAGACTACTTTGCGTGTTTATTTGTGTATAGTAACACTGACACGTTTTAGCAGTTAATGAGTTATTTTTGTTTCACAAATGTTTTTGACGTGTGAATTATTTGTAATAAATACGGTTATTTTGTCTCATTTGAGCAAAATAAAATGTAGTGAGAGAAGGGCAAACCAAACAGCAGTCGTCAGGCTGATTTTAGTTTGGGGGATCTTTTAGTTTAGAGGTCAATTTTAGTCTTTCTTCTCGATTAACTGGGCAATTGTGGTGCAATACTGCCGTGTTATAAAAAGAGCAGTTAAGTGCCATAAGTAATGAGTAAGCAACGAGTATGTCTACATCAATCCTAGAGTTAGCCCATAACTGGGGCTTTGCTATATTCCTTCTCGGCGCTATTGGTCTTTGCGCTTTCATGTTGACCGCAGGTCATTTCTTGGGTAGCCGCGCTAAAGCCAGAACAAAACATGTTCCCTACGAGTCAGGTATTGACTCTGTCGGTAGTGCTCGTCTTCGTATGTCAGCCAAGTTTTACTTGGTCGCGATGTTTTTCGTGATCTTCGATGTGGAGGCTATGTTCTTATTTGCATGGTCTGTCGCCATCCGCGAAGCGGGATGGGTCGGTTTCATCGAAGCCGCTATTTTTATCTTGGTATTGTTGGCGGGATTATTTTATCTGATCCGCGTTGGTGCACTCGATTGGACTCCAATCCGTTCACGTCGCGCAGTTAAAGGTCCTAGTGAAGTTATTAAAATCAGCAATCGTCATCCGCAGTAAAAAGCGAGGCATTATACAATGGATTATACGCTCACCCGCATAGATCCGAACGGTGAGAACGACCGTTACCCACTGCAAACTCAAGAAATCGTTACTGATCCTCTTGAGCAGCAAGTTGAAAACAGCGTGTATATGGGGAAATTATCCCATGCACTTCATGATGTGGTGAACTGGGGACGTAAAAACTCTCTGTGGCCATACAACTTCGGTCTTTCATGTTGCTATGTAGAAATGGTGACGTCGTTCACGGCTGTTCATGACGTAGCCCGCTTTGGTGCGGAAGTACTGCGTGCTTCTCCTCGTCAAGCCGACTTTATGGTTGTTGCGGGAACTTGTTTTACCAAAATGGCTCCCGTCATCCAGCGCCTTTATGACCAAATGCTTGAACCAAAATGGGTTATCTCTATGGGTTCATGTGCGAACTCCGGTGGGATGTATGACATCTACTCTGTTGTTCAAGGCGTCGACAAATTTATTCCCGTGGATGTGTACATTCCAGGCTGCCCACCACGCCCTGAAGCCTATATGCAGGCTCTCCTTCTGTTACAAGAATCCATCGGCAAAGAACGTCGCCCACTTTCATGGGTTGTCGGTGATCAGGGTGTTTATCGTGCGAATATGCAGTCAGAAAGAGAAAGAAAACACGGTGAACGTATCGCAGTAACCAACCTGCGTACCCCTGACGAAATTTAAGGCTTTTAGCCATACAGCGTAACAGAGCAATGTTGTTGCGAAATAATAAACCTGATCAAGCGTTATGGTGAAGAATGATGACAGATCAGATAGCGCAAGCGAGTCATAATCAGCCAGAATGGCAGACACAAGATCACATTAATGATCCTGTGCTTCTGGAACTGCGCAACCAATTTGGCCCGGATGCCTTTTCAGTTCAAGCAACCCGCACTGGCATGCCAGTGGTTTGGGTACGCCGTGAACAATTACTGGAAATTGTAGATTTCTTACAGAAGCTACCTAAACCTTATGTGATGTTGTTCGACTTACATGGAGTCGATGAACGCCAGCGTATTCATCGCCAAGGTCTGCCTGAAGCGGACTTTAGTGTGTTCTACCACATCATTTCCATTGACCGAAACCGCGATATCATGTTGAAAGTGGCTCTTAACGAGAAAGACTTAAACGTGCCATCAGTGGTTTCTTTATTCCCAAATGCCAACTGGTATGAGCGTGAAGTGTGGGACATGTTCGGGATCACCTTCCAAGGTCACCCAAATTTACGTCGCTTGCTGATGTCTCCAAGCTGGGAAGGTCATCCGCTGCGCAAAGATTACCCTGCGCGCGCCACGGAATTCGACCCATTTGTTCTGACTAAGCAAAAGCAAGATCTGGAAATGGAAGCATTAACTTTCAAACCAGAAGAGTGGGGCTTAGATCGTGGAAATGAAAACGAAGATTTCATGTTCCTGAACTTGGGTCCAAACCACCCATCTTCTCACGGTGCATTCCGTATCGTGCTGCAATTGGATGGTGAAGAGATTGTTAACTGCGTTCCCGACATCGGCTACCACCACCGTGGTGCGGAAAAAATGGGTGAGCGTCAGTCATGGCATAGCTACATTCCTTATACCGACCGTATCGAATACCTCGGCGGCTGTGTGAATGAAATGCCATATATTCTTGCGGTTGAAAAACTGGCAGGTATCGAAGTACCGGATCGCGTAAAAACTATCCGTGTGATGATGTCTGAACTGTTCCGTATCAACAGTCACCTACTGTATATCAGTACCTATATTCAAGACGTTGGTGCGATGACGCCGGTGTTCTTTGCGTTTACTGATAGACAAAAAGTGTACAACGTCATTGAAGCAATCACTGGTTTCCGTATGCACCCAGCTTGGTTCCGCATCGGTGGGGTTGCTCACGATTTACCGCGTGGCTGGGATAAATTACTGCGTGAATTATTAGACTGGTTACCGAAACGTCTAGAATCCTATGTGACCTCTGCGCTGAAAAACTCCATTTTGAAAGGTCGTTCTATTGGTGTGGCATCTTACACCAAGGAAGAGGCATTAGCGTGGGGTGTGACAGGTGCAGGCTTGCGTGCAACGGGTGTGGACTTTGACGTACGTAAAGCACGTCCTTATTCAGGTTATGAAAACTTTGAATTCGACATTCCAATCGCCCATAACGGTGACTGCTATGACCGCGTAATGATCAAAGTGGAAGAGATGCGTCAAAGTATCCGTATTCTTGAGCAGTGTCTGAAGAATATGCCTGAAGGTCCATTTAAAGCTGACCATCCACTGACAACGCCGCCGCCGAAAGAGCGCACATTGCAGCATATCGAAACCCTGATCAACCACTTCTTACAAGTGTCTTGGGGTCCGGTAATGCCAGCTAACGAATCATTCCAGATGGTTGAAGCAACCAAAGGGATCAACAGCTACTACTTAACCAGTGACGGCAGCACCATGAGCTACCGTACACGTATTCGTACTCCGAGTTATGCGCACTTGCAGCAAATTCCGGCGACAATCAGAGGTAGCTTGGTTTCTGACTTAATTGTCTATCTGGGTAGTATCGATTTTGTAATGTCGGATGTGGATCGCTAACCATGCATAATGAACAAGATAAACAAGGTCAATGTGGCACGAGCCAATGCGGCTGTAACAGCCAGTCTGACGTGGTGAATACCTTCGAACCGCAAGTCAATCACGGTTTTGTGTTAACCGAACATGAGCGTGCGGAAATTGAAGGGGAAAAACACCACTATGAAGATGCACGCGCGGCTTCAATTGAAGCGCTGAAAATTGTGCAAAAAAATCGTGGCTGGGTCGAAGATGGCGCAATTCACGCTATCGCAGAAGTTCTCGGCATTCCTGCGAGTGATGTGGAAGGCGTGGCAACATTCTATAGCCAAATTTTCCGTCAACCAGTGGGTCGCCACATTATTCGTTATTGCGACAGTGTTGTTTGCCATATTACGGGCTACCAAGGCTTAGAAGCTGAAATTATTAAACAGCTGAGTATTCGCCCAGGTCAAACCACAGCTGATGGTCGCTTTACGCTGCTGCCAACCTGTTGCTTAGGTAATTGTGACAAGGGTCCAACGATGATGATCGATGACGATACCCACAGTCATGTGCAGCCTGAAAATATTCAAAAGCTACTGGAGCAGTATCCATGACAAACTTCTCCGCAAACCCTGTGATCCGTACCGCGGAAACTCATCCATTAACTTGGCGTCTACGCGATGACGCGCAGCCAGTCTGGTTAGATGAGTATCGCAGTAAAAACGGATACAAAGGTGTCGAACGTGCCCTTAAAGGCATGGCTCCTGATGAAGTGGTTAACCTTGTCAAAGACGCCGGACTGAAAGGTCGTGGTGGTGCAGGGTTCTCGACGGGTCTGAAGTGGAGCTTAATGCCGAAAGACGAAAACATGAAACTGCGTTACTTCTTATGTAATGCGGATGAAATGGAACCGGGCACTTACAAAGACCGTTTACTGATGGAACAACTGCCACACTTATTAGTGGAAGGGATGATTATCGGCGCTTATGCATTGAAAGCGTATCGTGGTTATATCTTCTTACGTGGCGAATATGTTGAAGCGGCTAAACATTTGCGTCGTGCCATCGAAGAAGCCAAAGCAGCGGGTCTATTAGGTAAAAATATTCTCGGTTCGGGCTTTGATTTTGAGCTATTCGTGCATACCGGTGCAGGTCGTTATATCTGCGGTGAAGAAACCGCATTGATTAACTCCCTTGAAGGTCGTCGTGCAAACCCACGCTCTAAACCACCATTCCCTGCAAGTTCAGGTGCATGGGGTAAACCGACCTGCGTTAATAACGTTGAAACTATCTGTAACGTGCCAGCAATTCTAGAGCACGGTGACCAGTGGTATATCGATTTAAGCGCGGGCAAAAGTAAAGATGCGGGCACTAAGCTGATGGGCTTCTCTGGACGCGTGAAAAATCCGGGTCTGTGGGAACTGCCATTTGGTACAACTGCACGTGAAGTCTTAGAAGACTACGCGGGCGGTATGCGTGATGGATTAAAACTCAAAGCATGGCAACCGGGTGGTGCAGGAACTGACTTCCTGACCAACGATCACCTCGATTTACCGATGGATTTCGAAAATATTGCAAAAGCAGGCAGTCGTTTAGGTACAGCGCTAGCGATGGCAGTCGATAACGAAATCAACATGGTTTCTTTAGTACGTAACTTAGAAACCTTCTTCGCGCGTGAATCCTGTGGTTGGTGTACACCGTGCCGTGATGGTCTGCCTTGGAGCGTAAAAATTCTACAGGCATTAGAAAAAGGTGAAGGTCAAGAAGGGGATATCGAAACTCTTGAACAACTTTGCCGTTTCTTAGGACCAGGCAAAACCTTCTGTGCACACGCACCGGGTGCGGTTGAGCCATTACAAAGCGCCATCAAATATTTCCGTGGAGAGTTCGAAGCGGGTATCTCGAAAAAAGATCTGCGCAACATCGTGCAGATTGCCGGGATCCAGCCAAACCTGCTCAAGCAGCGTTGGTAAGCATTTAGCGATTGAGCAACCGCTAAACGAATTTTTGACGAAGAACGTATTTATGTTTAACGCCTGCTAAAGCGGGCCTTTGGGAAGCATGCTGACTATGGCTACGATATATGTAGACGGCAAAGAATATGACGTAAACGGGTCTGAAAACCTGTTACAAGCCTGCTTATCGTTGGGGCTAGATATTCCTTATTTTTGCTGGCATCCGGCGCTGGGAAGCGTTGGCGCTTGCCGCCAGTGTGCGGTGAAGCAGTATCAAAACGCAGATGACACTCGTGGTCGTCTCGTGATGTCTTGTATGACACCGGCAACGGAAGGCACTTACATCTCAATCGATGATGAAGAAGCCAAACAATTCCGTGAAAGTGTTGTTGAATGGCTGATGACCAACCACCCACACGACTGCCCAGTCTGTGAGGAGGGTGGTAACTGCCACTTACAAGATATGACGGTGATGACTGGTCATACTATGCGTAAGTATCGTTTTACAAAACGCACGCACGTAAACCAAGATCTCGGTCCATTCATTAGTCATGAAATGAACCGTTGTATCGCGTGTTACCGTTGCGTTCGTTACTACAAAGATTATGCCGATGGCACCGATTTAGGTGTGTATGGCGCGCATAACTATGTCTACTTTGGTCGTACTGAAGACGGCACGCTGGAAAGTGAATTTTCCGGTAACCTCGTCGAAGTGTGCCCAACAGGGGTATTCACCGACAAAACGCATTCAGAACGCTATAACCGTAAATGGGATATGCAATTTGCACCGGGTATCTGCCAACAGTGCAGCATCGGTTGTAACACCAGCCCAGGTGAGCGTTATGGTGAACTGCGCCGTATTGAAAACCGTTATAACGGTTCTGTAAACCATTACTTCCTGTGTGACCGTGGTCGCTTCGGTTATGGTTACGTGAACCGTAAAGACCGTCCTCGCCAAGCGCTGTTAACCAAAGATGGCGTACAGCAGGTGGTTTCGGCGATTGAAGCAATGCAAAGTGGTGCACAGATCATCAATCAAGCGAAGAAAGTGATTGGTATCGGTTCTCCACGTGCTAGCGTCGAAAGCAACTATGCACTGCGTGCTTTAGTTGGCGCTGAAAACTTCTATTCCGGTATTTCTAAGGATGAACAGCGCCGCTTAGCGTTGATGCAAAACATTCTGCAAAACGGCGGTGTTTACACCCCAACATTGCGTGAAATCGAAGGCTATGATGCGGTATTAGTTCTGGGTGAAGATTTAACTCAGACAGGCGCCCGTATGGCATTATCTGTTCGCCAAGCAGTGAAAGGTAAAGCCCGTGAAATGGCAGCGGCACAGAAAGTCGCTGACTGGCAAATCGCAGCGATTCAAAACATTGGTCAACACGCCAAATATCCACTGTTTATCACTAACGTGGATGACACGCGTTTAGATGATGTAGCCGCATACAACTACCGTGCGCCAGTGACTGATCAAGCACGTTTCGGTTTTGCGATTGCTAACCTGATCAACGGTGACGCACCGGCGGTAAATGATTTACCGGCTGATGTGAAAGCGAAAGTAGAAACCGTAGCTCAAGCCTTAGCGGGTGCGAAAAAACCTCTGATTATCAGTGGTAGCCATAGCGCTAGCGATGCGGTGATCGAAGCCGCCGCTAACGTGGCATTTGCGCTGAAAGCGAAGGGTGCGAACGTCGGTCTGTCTTATGTCGCGTCTCATGCCAACAGCTTTGGTCTTGCGATGATGAACGCATTGCCATTAGAAAATGCGTTCTCACGCATTGAAGCTAATGAAGCGGATGTGGCTATCGTGATGGAAAATGACCTTTACCGTCATAGCACCGTGGATGCTGTCAATAGCGCATTAGCGAAACTGAAGCACCTGATCGTGGCAGACCACCAGCACACAGACATCATGGATAAAGCGACATTAGTCCTGCCAGCGGCAAGTTTTGCTGAAGCGGACGGTACGCTTATCAACCAAGAAGGTCGTGCTCAACGCTTCTTCCAAGTCTTTGACCCAACTTACTACGATAACAGCATCGTGATGAACGAAAGCTGGCGCTGGATGCATTCACTGCAAACTGAAGCGCAGCAACGTGATGCAGATTGGTCGCAATTAGACCACGTTATCGAAGAGTGTGTGGCAGCTCTGCCACAATTTGCGGGTATTAGAGATACGGCACCGAAAGCCTCTTTCCGCATTCGTGGGCAGAAACTGGCACGTGAACCTCATCGTTACAGCGGTCGTACGGCAATGCTGGCAGACAAATCGGTTCATGAACCGCGTCAACCGCAAGATATCGACTCACCATTTGCGTTCTCAATGGAAGGGAATAACCAACCGAAAGCGCCACGCCAGCAAATTCCATTTGCATGGGCACCGGGCTGGAACTCACCACAAGCATGGAACAAATTCCAAGCAGAGGTGGGCGGACACTTACTGTTTGGTGATCCGGGTGTGCGTTTATTCAATTCGAAAGAAAACAAATTGGCGTACTTCACTGAGGTTCCGGCGGCTTACCAAAGCGGCGAAGCACAGTGGGTTGTGGCACCTTACTATCATCTATTTGGTAGTGATGAAACTTCACAACGTTCTGATGTGATCCAGCAACGTATGCCAGAGCCTTATATCATGTTGAACGCGCAAGATGCGGCGACACTCGGTCTAAATGCTGGCGTGAAAGCTGAATTTAGTCATGCAGGTCAAACCTTTAATCTGCCAGTGCGCATTAGTCAGCACCTTGCAGTGGGTCAAATCGGTTTACCTCTGGGTATGCCGGGAATTGCTCCGGTAATGGCGGGCGTGTCAGTGAATAATCTGCGGAGGGGCGCATGATGGATTGGATTTCTCCTGCGGTGATGGAAGTCCTGATTTCCATCCTTAAATCGGTTGTTATCTTGCTGGTTGTTGTGACCTGCGGGGCATACATGAGTCTCGGTGAACGCCGTATTCTCGGTCTATTCCAGAACCGTTACGGTCCTAACCGTGTGGGTCCATTTGGAATGGGACAACTGATTGCCGACATGTTCAAAATGCTGTTTAAAGAGGACTGGATCCCAGAGTTCGCGGACAAGAAAATCTTTACGCTTGCGCCGGTTATCGCATTTTGTTCTCTGTTCTTAGCATTTGCCATTGTGCCAGTCAGCCCGACTTGGCACGTCGCTGACTTGAACATCGGGATCTTATTCTTCCTGATGATGGCAGGTCTGGCAGTGTACGCGGTACTGTTCGCTGGTTGGTCAAGTAACAACAAATACTCCTTATTGGGTGCGATGCGTGCATCGGCTCAAACGGTGAGTTATGAAGTGTTCTTAGGCTTGTCACTGATGGGTGTGGTCGCGCAAGCGGGTTCATTCAACTTAATCGACATCGTGAATTCCCAAGAGGGTATGTGGAACGTGATCCCACAATTCTTTGGTTTTATCACGTTTGCGATTGCGGGTGTCGCGGTGTGTCACCGTCATCCATTTGACCAGCCAGAAGCGGAACAAGAGATTGCCGACGGTTACCACGTAGAATATTCCGGTATGAAATTCGGTCTGTTCTTCGTGGGTGAATATATCGGTATCGTGACCGTGTCCGCGCTGATTGTGACACTGTTCTTTGGTGGTTGGCATGGTCCATTCCTGCCTGCTTTCCTGTGGTTTGCGATTAAAACAGCCTTCTTCATGATGATGTTCATCTTGATCCGTGCTTCATTACCGCGCCCACGTTATGACCAAGTAATGTCCTTCGGCTGGAAAATTTGTCTGCCGCTGACACTGCTTAACCTGCTGGGTACCGCAGCAGTGATTTTATACAACGCTCAGTAAGGGGTGATTGAACCATGACATTAAAAGAGTTATTGGTCGGTTTCGCCACCCAAGTACGCAGTATTTGGATGGTGGGTCTACATGCGTTCGATAAACGGGAAACGCAAATGTACCCAGAAGAGCCGGTTTATCTGCCACCCCGTTACCGTGGGCGCATCGTGCTAACGCGCGATCCTGACGGTGAAGAGCGTTGTGTTGCGTGTAACTTATGTGCGGTTGCTTGCCCAGTGGGATGTATCTCACTGCAAAAAGCTGAGCACGAAGATGGACGCTGGTATCCCGAATTTTTCCGCGTGAACTTCTCTCGCTGCATTTTCTGTGGTCTGTGCGAAGAGGCTTGCCCAACCACGGCAATCCAATTGACGCCAGATTTCGAAATGGCAGATTGGCGTCGTCAGGATCTGGTTTATGAGAAAAACGACCTGTTGATTTCAGGACCGGGTAAATATCCTGATTATAACTTTTACCGTAAATCAGGTATGGCGATCGCAGGCAAAGATAAAGGCGAAGCGGATAACGAAGCGAAACCTATCAACGTCAAAGACCTGTTGCCGTAAGGAGCGATATTCATGGAATTTACATTTTATATCGCCGGTCTAGTTGCTGTTCTAGCAACTTTGAGGGTGATTACTAATACCAATCCAGTGCATGCGCTACTGTATCTGGTGGTTTCTCTGTTGGCACTGTCAATGGTGTTCTTCTCGCTCGGGGCGTATTTTGCCGGAGCGTTGGAGATTATCGTTTACGCTGGCGCCATTATGGTTCTGTTTGTTTTCGTGGTGATGATGTTGAACTTAGGTCGCTCAGTACAAGAACAAGAGCGCGCTTGGTTAACACCGAAAACGTGGATTGGTCCCGCAGTGCTATCTGCCGTTTTACTGGGCATTTTAGTGTATGGGATCACCAGCCTTTCTCACCAAGAAAAAACGGAAGGTGTGATTATCACAGCGAAAGAAGTGGGTATCAGCT
The DNA here is from genome assembly GCF_027595165.1 of Providencia sp. PROV188. Taxonomy (NCBI): domain Bacteria; kingdom Pseudomonadati; phylum Pseudomonadota; class Gammaproteobacteria; order Enterobacterales; family Morganellaceae; genus Providencia; species Providencia sp. PROV188. The sequence continues at coordinate 2,344,278 of NZ_CP097291.1, read as the reverse complement.
TGTTTGGTCCTTACGTCTTAGCCGTTGAATTAGCATCGTTATTATTGCTCGCGGGTCTGGTTGTTGCCTTCCACGTGGGTCGTGACCGTTCAGAAAACAGCGCTGATCTTGTCAGCAACAGCCGTAATGCGGGGGAGAAACAATGATACCTCTTCAACATGGTCTGATTTTAGCGGCAATTATCTTTGTAATGGGACTGAGCTGTCTTGTTATTCGCCGCAACCTGCTTTTCATGCTGATCGGACTGGAAATCATGGTGAACGCAACGGCATTAGCCTTTGTGGTCGCAGGCAGTTTTTGGGGGCAACCAGATGGTCAGATTATGTATATTCTGGCAATCACTCTGGCGGCAGCGGAGGCGAGTATTGGATTGGCGTTGTTACTGCAACTCCATCGTCATCGTCAAAACCTGAACATTGATAAAGTCAGTGAGATGCGCGAATGAACTTACTCTATTTAACGATTCTGTTCCCGCTGTTAGGGTCTGTGCTTCTCGCATTTTCCCGCGGTCGTTGGTCAGAAAATGTATCCGCGATTATCGGTGCAGGCTCAGTGGGTCTGGCCGCTCTAGTTGCATTTTATGCAGGCTCTGAATTTTTAGCCCAACCTGTTTTAGCTAATGGTGGATATGAGCCATACCCACAAATGTTATGGACTTGGATGTCTGTGGGTAATTTCACCATCCCATTTAGCCTGTCCCTTGATGGTCTTTCTCTGACCATGTTAGGTGTGGTAACGGGTGTGGGCTTCCTTATTCATGTGTATGCCTCTTGGTATATGCGTGGCGAGGAAGGTTACTCACGTTTCTTCACTTACACTAACCTGTTTATCGCGAGCATGGTGGTATTAGTGCTGGCTGATAACATGATGCTGATGTATCTCGGTTGGGAAGGGGTAGGGCTGTGCAGTTATCTGTTGATTGGTTTCTATTACACCAATCCAGAGAACGGTAAAGCGGCAATGAAAGCCTTCTTCGTGACCCGTATCGGTGACGTGTTCTTGGCTATCGGCATGTTTATCCTGTACAACGAATTGGGTACCTTAAACTTCAGCGAAATGGCACAACGTGCGACTCAGTTGTCTCCAGAAGGCTTATCGATGCTGAACTGGGCAACACTGATGTTATTAGGCGGTGCGGTAGGTAAATCAGCTCAGCTGCCATTACAAACATGGTTAGCTGATGCGATGGCGGGTCCAACGCCAGTATCTGCGCTGATCCACGCCGCAACCATGGTTACTGCGGGTGTGTACTTAATCGCGCGTACTCATGGTCTGTTCCTATTAACCCCAGATATTCTGCATTTAGTGGGTGTTGTGGGTGCGGTAACATTGCTGTTTGCAGGTTTCGCAGCATTGGTTCAAACGGATATCAAACGTGTTCTTGCTTACTCTACTATGAGCCAGATTGGTTACATGTTCTTGGCTCTAGGTGTACAAGCATGGGATGCGGCAATTTTCCACTTAATGACACATGCCTTCTTCAAAGCGTTACTGTTCCTGTCCGCAGGTTCGGTGATCATTGCGTGTCATCACGAGCAAAACATCTTCAAAATGGGTGGGCTGCGTAAGCAAATTCCATTCGTTTATATTGTGATGTTAATCGGTGGTAGTGCATTGGCAGCGTTGCCTCTGTTTACTTCTGGCTTCTACAGTAAAGATGCCATCTTGTGGGGCGCGAAAGTGGATGGGCAAACTGTGCTGTTATGGGCGGGTATCATCGGTGCATTAATGACCGCAATTTACACCTTCCGTATGATTTTCATCGTCTTCCACGGTGAAGCCAAAATCAAAGCGCATAAAGTTAAAGGCATCACTCACACTGTACCACTGGCTATTTTGGCAATCCTTGCAACCTTCGTGGGTGCGATGATCCACCAGCCATTAGAGGGCGTATTCCCTGCAAAACCTATGGAAGCTGAAGACGGTAAACTGTTTATCGAAGCTATCTCGGGTGGTTTTGCTATCGCAGGTCTGTTGATTGCGACGTTCCTCTATCTGTTTAGACGTTCTATCGTTGATGCGATTGCGAAAACAGCAATTGGTCGTTTCTTCTCAACGTGGTGGTACCACGCATGGGGCTTCGACTGGTTGTATGATGTAATTTTTGTAAAACCTTTCAAAGGAATTGCATGGTTACTCGAAAGCGATCCGATTAACTCACTGATGAATATCCCTGCACATCTTTCACGTTGGGCAAACAAAGGGCTAGCAGTGAGTGAAAACGGTCAGGTCCGTTGGTATGTTGCCTCTCTGGGGCTGGGTGCAGTGCTGATTCTTGCTCTGCTGCTTTTGGTTTAATTAAGGGACACATTGCGCCATGCAATTATATTGGCTAATACTTATTCCCTTTATCGGTGCCCTGCTAAGCTGGCAGGCCGACCGATTCAGTCACCGCGCACCTCGTTGGGTTGCGCTGGGGACAATGGGGATCACGCTTATCCTTGCGGTACTATTTTGGGCGCAAGGGGATTATTCGCTGGTTAACCCGCAAGGTATTCCAGAGTGGCAAAATACATACTCAAGGGAATGGATCCCTGCGCTAGGTATCAATTTCTCGTTAGCGGTTGATGGATTATCGCTGTTGATGGTGGTGTTAACCGCCATCATGGGCGCGTTTTCAATCCTCAGTTCGTGGAGCGAGCAGCAAGAGAACCAAGGTGCTTATCACTTTAACCTGTTATGGATTATTGCAGGTGTGATGGGGATCTTCACGGCGGTTGACCTGTTCTTATTCTTCTTCTTCTGGGAAATGATGTTGATCCCGATGTACTTCCTGATTGCGAATTGGGGACACAAAGGGTCAGGTAACCGCCAGCATGTTAAGGCAGCGACAAAATTCTTTATCTATACGCAAGTCAGCGGTTTGATCATGCTGGTGGCGATTATCGGCTTAGTTATCCTTCACTGGATTGCGTTCAATGAGCTGACATTCGACTATAACGCGTTGCTAGGTACTGAAAGTGCGTTGTCAGGTACGGCGGGCTTCTTGCTGATGCTGGGCTTCTTTATTGCTTTCGCAGTAAAAATGCCATTAGTGCCATTCCATGGGTGGATGGCAGATACCCAAGAACAGTCGCCAACGGCGGGTTCTGTCGATATCTCCGGTATCATGCTGAAAACAGCCGCATACGGTTTGTTACGTTTTGTACTGCCATTGTTCCCTGAAGCTTCACTGCAATTTACACCAGTGGCAATGACGCTGGGTGTGATCAGTATCTTCTACGGTGCATGGTTAGCATTCAAACAGACGGATATTAAACGTTTAGCGGCGTACAGTAGCTTATCGCACATGGGCTTTGTGACCGTGGCTATCTATGCAGCATCGACACTGGCCTATCAAGGTGCTGTGGTGCAAATGATCACTAACGGTCTGTCGGGTGCGGCGCTGATTATTATCAGTGGTCAGCTGTACGAACGTACTCAGACTCGTGATATGCGCATGATGGGTGGATTATGGAAACGCATCAAATGGTTACCGGGTTTGTCCCTGTTCTTTGCCGCAGCAACCTTAGGTATGCCGGGCACAGGTAACTTTATCGGCGAATTCATGATCTTCTTCGGTAGCTTCAGCCAATTCACATTAGTGACCTGCATTATGGTGTTTGGTGTGGTGTTTGCCTCTATCTATGCACTATGGATGATGCAGCAGACTTACTACGGAACGCCGAAATCAGAGACTGAACTGAAAGGGCTAACGGCTCGTGAGTTTGGTGTTTTACTGGTTCTGGCGGCTTTATTGGTTATCATTGGTTTCTACCCACAACCTATCTTAGATACGTCTGCGGGTTCGATGGAAACACTGCATAACCTGTATTCTGCTTCACTTTCAACACAAGGGTAGTAATTCGCCATGACAATAACAACTTTAGAATTGTTAGCAATGCTGCCGTTAATCCTTTCTGGATTGACTGCAGTGATTGTGATGCTGTCAATTGCGTGGCGGCGAGATCATTTAACCAGTGCCGGAATAACGGTTGTTGGCTTTCTCCTGACATTTGTTTCACTGATTTGGGTTAACGGCTATGCCATTCCTACATCAGTGGGCGAAGAAGCATTACTACCAAGAGCAGTGACTTCATTGCTGTTAGTTGATGGTTTTGCACTGTTCTACTCAGGACTGGTTCTGATCGCAGGTATGGGTACCGCTATTTTTGCTTATCATTGGCTAGAAGGCTTTAATGATAACAAAGAAGAGTTTTACCTCTTATTGAGCATTGCGGTGACGGGTGGTGTTCTACTGGGAATGTCGAACCATATGGCTTCGATGTTCATCGGTATTGAATTGATCTCTATTCCACTATTTGGCCTGGTGGCTTATACCTTTGAACGTAGCCGTACTTTAGAAGCGGGTATCAAGTATATGGTGTTATCCGCAGCAGCGTCGTCATTCCTGCTGTTTGGTATCGCTTTATTATACGCAGAATCAGGTAGCTTAAGCTTCAGCGTCGTCGGTCAAAGTTTAGCGAATAGCAGCATTCACGCGCCACTGATTTTAGTTGGTTTAGGTATGATGATTGTGGGCTTTGGCTTTAAATTATCGTTGTTCCCATTCCAATTATGGACCCCAGACGTTTATCAAGGTGCACCTGCACCCGTTGCCGCTTTCTTAGCAACGGGCAGTAAAATCGCTATCTTTGCGGTGTTGGTTCGCATCTTCTTAGAAGCACCAATTACGCATGTTGATGGCATCGCACAAACAGATACATTATTAGCAGTTGTTGGTGTGATTGCGATTGCGTCAATCTTGTTTGGTAACTTGCTGGCATTGACTCAGAAGAGTGCGAAGCGTCTGCTTGGTTACTCATCTATCGCTCATATGGGGTACTTACTGGTTACGTTAGTGGCAATGCGTGTTGATGCTCAATTGGCACAAGTCACCATTGCTATCTACCTGGTGAGCTATTTGTTAGCGAGCTTGGGTGCGTTTGGTGTGGTTAGCGTAATTTCTAGCCCATACCGTGGTGATGACCAAGATGATTTCAGTGCATTCCGCGGCTTATTCTGGCACAAGCCAGTCTTGGCGATGGTGATGACGGTGATGATGTTATCTCTAGCGGGTATTCCTATTACGCTTGGGTTCATTGGTAAGTTCTATGCCATCCTTTCGGCCGTATACGCACAATTGTGGTGGCTGACAGGGGCTGTGGTGGTAGGTAGTGCACTTGGATTGTTCTACTACTTGCGCTTTATGGCGAGCTTATATAGCCGTGATGCAGAACATGCAGACCGCTATACTGGACCAGAAAAAATGACGTTGGGAACTGTGTTTGCAGCGCTGTGTGCGATAGCGGTTATTGTGTTTGGTCTGTGGCCACAACCGATTATTGATATTGCAACATCGACACTGCCAGCACTTAGCTAAGTTTTAGTAAACAGCTAGGTTTAGTCAACAAGTCAGTTCCGATAAAATCCCCGTTACTTAACAGTAACGGGGATTTTTTTAATCCGGTAATTGTCGTTGATATTGGTACTCAATATCGTTCAAATAGGTCATTAACATTTGGCTAACGGTTTTAATTTGATCGAAATTCAAACACTCCTCTGAGACTTTTTCACTCATAAAACCGCACCAAGACTCCCAATAAGATTTTAAAGCGCCGGCTTGAGTGATAATGGTCTGTTTATGGGTTTCTATCTGATTAATATCATTGGCATAGCTCATGAGCTGCGAGAGTCGAAATATATTATTATCTATCGTATTTATTTCTTCACGCGCCTCAATAATCTGGTCACTGATATAGATCCTTACATCAACAAGTTGACTAAACTCGAGCCCATCATCCACCATCGTTAATAAATTACGAATATAACTAATAGCCGCTTTCAGAATGTCTTTTTTATTGGGTTGGATATCAATAGAATCAATAAGCTCTTTCCCTTGAAAATATCGGTCAAAGAAATCTGTAATTTTATGCTTTAATATAATATCTTCTGCTGCGAGGATCACAGAGAGATTGTTATTTAATTCATTAATCTTAGATTGCTTACTATTTTTAGAGTTAACAAGAAATTCTTTTTGTTTGGTATATTGAGAATGCTTCAGTTTGTTAGGTTCATTTAGATGAAAAACTAATAATGATTCTAATGTATAGCGTGTTTTTGAAATAAGCTTTTCAAGTTCAAATTTGACATCCATTAAGTCATCGACAAAGCCTGTAATTGCAATTTTTCGGCGAATATCAGATAGATCATCATCATTATTTTCATATGTCAGCAATGCATAATCATCATTTTTAATAATATAGTTCAATTTGATTTTTAGAATGGGAACAGAGTTTCTAATCAGTTCATTGAGTCTTTCAATCTTAATTGCAATTTTTTGAATGCGACCATAAATAATATAGTCGTAGTTAAGAATATTTTTATTAAAAGAGCTAATGCTATTTGAAATACACCTTAATTGGTAGATATCAATGGAGGGTAACATAGGTAATTCGAGGTTATCATGCATATTAACGCCTTTTATTGTGAGTTTTTTTCATTGATTTGTAGCTCATCAAATAGCTTAATCAAATGAACTGAATAATCTTGAATAGAAGTCCAAGATGTGATGATACGTTTGAATTGCGTGATAAACCGGATCAGTTTTTCTGCATTGTTTATCCTTGCAAATATATCAATAGATTGTTTAATCTCTGTGAGGATTACGAGCCACATATAATCTAAGTGGTCAATAGCTAGACGTGCATCTTTAAATAAACTTTCAATTTTTTGTAAATTAATTTGAATATCAAAGATAGTTTTCTGTAGTAGCTGTTCTTGATGTAACTTATGATTTATTCCTTCGATTTCTTTGATTAATTTATTTTTCCTATCACGGATATTTTCTGCTTTTACACCAAAAATACTGCCTGTAATCACTAAACCAATAATGCCCCCCGCAAGACCTGTAAAGCAAAGCTTAACAAAGTGGCTATATTCCTGCTCTAATTGGTATAGTTCGTTTTTCTTAAAGGCGATAAGCTCTTTATAAAATGACTCGTTATTGCTGGGATCCTCGTTAGATTCTAATTGTTGATATAGTCCTTTTATTGTGAAGAGTAATGAATCTACATGGGTGTAGTCTGAAAGATATCCACCGGTAATATGCGCACGAAAATCTGAGACTGTGTTTTTAATTTGAATGGTTTTAATCGATTGCTGTTTTATATCTCCTTTAATTAACTGCAAAATGCTTAAAAGTTCAGTGGCAATTTGTTGGTCGTCATTTTGATAGGTGATTTGGTTTAAGTCGCTTTCAGATAAATCCTCTAAGCTATCTGAGATTTTTTGAATAATCGGCATGTGATTAATATATTCAAGAATTTGATCACCAGTTTGTATGATGTTACGACTTGTTAATGACAAATCAATGGATTGCTCTTTCACTTTGAGCTCAACGTTATCCCAGGTGTTAGCGTGTTTACGAATACTCAGAATCGTCTCAGTTAATTCACTAGCTGGTAGTAATGAATCATTTTTATCATTAATGCCGAACCATTTTAAAATATCAATTTCTTTGATAGGAAGGGTTAGCGCAAACTGGACGTGTCGGTGAATATTAATTAAATCTTCGAGGGTGAATATACCCGCTGATCTTGCGGATAAGGAGTCTTGATTGGTTAACAATGCCAATGTTGCATCGCCAATATTTTCCTTTTCAATAATTCTGTCATAGTTAGACTGAGTATTCATTCTGGATTTCCAATTAATTAAATGAAGGTGGAATGATAAAATTAGAGAGCTAATTATCTTGTTGCTTTGATGATTAATTTATTTTTTACTTTTCGTTTTTAATAGTAATAAACAAGGGGCTTGTAACGTTCAAATTTATAACTCATAACCTACTAGAAACGCAGGGCTTATGTTGATATTAAAAAATGAAAATCAGCGCTAAAAAATAACTCATTGGTTGTAGTTTTAAATATTCATTTATTACATAAATTACAACTTTAAAATTTAGATATAGGATCATCACTGAGTTCTTAAGCTGAATATTATGATTTCAAATAATAAGTAATTAATCTTAATTAGGATTCAATATCTAGAACTAATTAAAGAATAAAAGTGGTTTATAAGGTGAATTATTGAAATTTTATATTTTACTCATAAGTTGATAGTGGAGTTATACAAATAAGAAGGGTGAGAGACTTTATTTAACAGTTTGATATGACATGATTTTGAAAATGCCCCCATGTCGTAAGCTTATCATTTTTGATTTCTATCTGACGGTTTTTTAAACATCTTGTGCTATTAATAATGAATGTATTAATAAATTACATTGCGATATATAATAATTGTAAGTAAATCGATGTCGTTGTGATGGTGCAGTGGGAATCTAAAGTGACAAAAACAAAAATTGATAAATTATTAGCTGAAATTCTGACCCATTTGTCTACATTAGTACTCAATCCTAACGAATATACCCGCTTAGCGTGGAAGATGGATGCAAAAGAGGCGTTTCCTGGATTAGCGTGGTTATCGTCCCAAGATAGCTACCCTCAATTCTATTGGTATCACCGTACTGGCTCAGAGGAATGTAGTGCGTTAGGCACAGTAAAATCATTTAATGCTATCATGGATGCTGAGCAATTTATCTCCGAGCATACTGAAATCCCTGATATGCGATTATGGGGCCTTAATGGTTGGAATGGTGTGGGCGAAGGTATCAGTGAAACCCTTAAGCGAGAATCCGCATTCTATTTTCTACCTCGATTAGAAATCTTCCGCTTGCGCTCAACGGTGACTGTTGCTCTAAATATTGATGGTGCACAGGATCTCCAAGCCGCTATTGCTTTTGTACAGCAGTTAAATTCGGTATCGAATAGCGTATCCCCATTATCCACTCAAATCATTGGGCAGCAGCATATTCCCGATCATGATGAATGGTGTGCGTTACTCACTGGGGCAATTCACGATATGCGTGCAGGTAAAATGGAGAAAGTGGTGATGGCACGGGAAACCAAATTGTCACTATCTAAGCCCATAACTGCGGCAGAGTTTTTATCTGCTAGCCAAAAAGTGAATCACCATTGCTACCATTTTATGATGGCGTTTAGTGCGCACTCCGGCTTTATGTCATCGACCCCAGAGCGCCTTTACTTGCGCCAAGGCACTCAACTTAATTCTGAAGCACTAGCCGGTACGGTTGCTAACCATGTTGATGATGGGATTGCAGCTGAAAATGCCAAATGGTTAATGGAAGACAGTAAAAACCAGCATGAAAATTTAGTGGTGGTTGATGATATTTGTCAGCAATTACAAGGTGCGGTAACGGGTATTGATGTCTCCCCCGCGAAGGTGATCCGCCTGAGAAAAATCCAACATTTATATCGCTCCATTGCCGCGACCCTATTAGCGCCCTCAGACAGCGATTGTTTGCAACGTTTACAACCGACGGCAGCGGTATGCGGCTTACCCCGTCGCGTTGCTCGTGAATTCCTTGCCGAGCACGAGCCATTTTCTCGTGGTTGGTATGCAGGAACGGGTGGCTTTGTCAGTTTAAATCGCAGTGAATTTGCGGTTTCTCTGCGCTGCGCTCAAATTGATGGTACCCAGATATCCCTCTATTCAGGCGCAGGGATTGTGAGTGGTTCAGATCCTGAACAAGAGTGGGAAGAAATTGAAAACAAAGCGGCTGGGCTGAAATCCTTACTTAAAACGCAATGAAAAACCAAGCACAATGAAAAAATAGCCTAAAAACCCTATAGCTAAAATGGTTATTTCTTTTTTATTTTCAATTAGTTCATGAAAAATTGTTTTGAGATCAAGAAATTTTTCTCAATCCTATTACACTCAGCATCATGAATAATTTACCGAGCACATTATGTCGAATTCAGCATTTAATCTCCGTTGGGCTGAGGTAATTATTGAGGCGCTAGCCCGTCACGGAATGAAAAATATCTGCATAGCTCCCGGCTCTCGCTCCACGCCGTTAACGTTAGCCGCTGTGAATAATGCAAAACTTCATTGCCATACGCACTTTGATGAGCGCGGATTAGGTCATCTTGCTCTTGGGCTTGCGAAAGCGAGTGGAGAACCTGTTGGCGTGATTGTCACCTCAGGGACGGCAGTCGCTAACCTTTATCCCTCACTGATAGAAGCTGGATTAACTGGGGAAAAAGTCATTTTCCTCACGGCAGACAGACCGCCAGAATTAATTGACTGCGGTGCCAATCAGGCTATCCGCCAAACCCATATTTTTGCTAGCCATCCGTTCGAAAGTTTAATGCTACCAAGACCCACGCGCGATATTTCAGCGAAGTGGCTGGTTTCTGCGCTAGATAGCGGGATGAATCAGCTGCGTCATGGGGCATTCCATGTGAACTGTCCTTTTGCTGAACCGCTGTATGGTGAAACTGAAGGGGAAACCGAGTGGCAAGCCAGTTTAGGTAATTGGTGGCAATCATCTCACCCGTGGCTAAGCGAACCTCTAACCCATACTGTCGCATTAGTGGCTGACTGGTATTTCTGGCGTCAGAAAAAAGGGGTCGTGATCGCAGGGCGTATGAGCAGCAATGATGGCGAGCTTGTTGCAAAATGGGCGGCAGAACTAGGCTGGCCAGTTATCGGTGATGTGCTCTCTCAGACTGGACAACCTTATCCATGTGCTGATTTATGGTTACAACACCCGAACGCTAAAGCCTGGTTAGATGAAGCAGAATTAGTGGTTCAGTTTGGCTCCAGCATAACAGGAAAACGCGCATTACAGTGGCAAAGCCAGTGTCATCCTCAAGAGTATTGGATAATTGATACTATTCCCGGGCGTTTAGATCCTGCCAACCATCAGGGTCGTAAGCTCACTTGCAGCGTAAAAGGGTGGATAGAGCAACATCCTGCTCAACCGCGCGGTGCATGGTGCGAAGGCTTAACGGACTTAACAAATCGTACCTTGCAACATGTTCAAACCCAGCTGCAAAACCAATTTTCTGAAGCTGCGGTAGCGCATCAACTCCCTGAGCTTCTCCCGCCTTGCGGACAACTTTTCGTGGGGAATAGCTTAATTGTGCGTTTAATTGATGCACTGGCTCAATTGCCTGCGGGTTACCCGGTATTTAGTAACCGTGGCGCCAGTGGTATCGACGGGTTGATCTCGACGATGGCTGGTGTACAGAGAGCGACAGCAAAACCGACACTCGGTATCGTCGGGGATATCTCCGCATTGTATGATTTGAACAGTTTGGCATTGTTGCGCGAACCTTCTGCTCCTAGTGTGTTGATTATTGTGAACAATAATGGCGGGCAAATTTTCTCGATGCTGCCAACCTCCCCAGAAGCTCGCCAAAACTATTATTGCATGCCACAAAATGTAAGCTTTGAAGGTGCGGCGATGATGTTTGGTCTGCAATACTGCGCGCCAACAGATTGGTCGAGCTTAAAAGAGACAGTGCAAGAATTCTGGTTCAAGCAACGCGGTACACTGCTGATTGAGTTAGTGGTTGATGGGGATGAAGGTGCTCGAACACTAAAACAATTACTGCAAGACGTGGAAAGTTTACCGTGCTAGCGGCGCACTATTATCCGAGTCAGGAACAACCTGCCAACGGCAAAAAAACACCGTGGCTAGTTTTCCTTCATGGCTTATTAGGGAGTCACGATGATTGGTCATCGATTGTTGAGGCTTGCCCCAATTATCCGCGCTTAGTGGTCGATTTGCCGGGGCATGGTGATTCACGCAATATCGGCTGCCAAGGTTTTGTTGATTTTGATACGCAACTGACTCAGTTGTTGGCGCGTTACTCTGTTTCGCAATATGTGTTGATTGGCTATTCGCTCGGCGCCCGCTTAGCGATGCACTTTGCCTGCTTTAGCACTCATCAAGGGCTACAAGGGTTGGTGATTGAAGGGGGCAACGTTGGTTTACAGAGTGAACAAGAACGTATTGCGAGAGCTGATAACGACCATCGCTGGGCAGAACGTTTTCGACATCAGCCAATCGAACAGGTTTTGAATGACTGGTATCAACAAGCGGTTTTTGCCGACCTTACATCGGCTCAGCGTGAAAAATTGGTAGCACTCCGAGGTCAAAATAACCCATTGGCCGTTGCCGATATGCTAGAAAATACGTCGCTATCCAAACAACCATTTTTAGCTGAGTCATTAAAGCAATTATCGGTCCCTTACTGTTATTTTTGCGGTGAGAAAGACCAAAAATTTCGAGGCGTTTCGCAACAATATGCATTGCCGTTTACGCTAATTGATAATGCAGGGCATAATGCGCATCGGGAAAATCCCCAACATTATGCAGCTGCACTTCACTATTTTTTATCACACTGTGGTTAAAGGAACTTGATAATGATTTATCCAAGCGAAGAAAAACTGTACGCACCGATTGAGTGGCAAGATTGCTCAGCAGGTTTTGACGATATTCGATATCACAAATCCCCTGAAGGGATTGCTAAAATTACCATTAACCGCCCTGAAGTGCGCAATGCATTCCGTCCGCAAACCGTAAAAGAGATGATCCAAGCATTATCAGACGCGCGTTATGACGACCATATCGGGACTATCATCCTAACGGGTGAAGGTGAAAAAGCGTTCTGTGCTGGTGGTGACCAGAAAATTCGTGGCGACTACGGCGGGTATCGCGATGAAAGCGGTACGCACCATCTGAACGTATTGGATTTCCAACGTCAAATTCGTACCTGTCCAAAACCTGTTGTTGCAATGGTTGCCGGTTTCTCCATCGGTGGCGGTCACGTTTTACATATGATGTGTGACTTAACCATCGCAGCCGATAACGCGATTTTCGGTCAAACGGGTCCTAAAGTTGGCTCGTTTGATGGCGGCTGGGGCGCATCTTATATGGCGCGTATCGTCGGTCAAAAGAAAGCCCGCGAAATTTGGTTCCTGTGCCGTCAGTACAATGCGCAAGAAGCGTTAGACATGGGTCTGGTAAACACCGTTGTACCTTATGCTGACTTAGAAAAAGAAACAGTACGCTGGTGCCGTGAAATGCTGGAAAACAGCCCAATGGCATTACGTTGCTTGAAAGCGGCACTGAACGCTGACTGTGATGGTCAAGCGGGTCTGCAAGAATTAGCGGGTAACGCAACGATGCTGTTCTATATGACCGATGAAGGTCAAGAAGGGCGTAACGCATTCAACGAAAAGCGTGCGCCAGATTTTTCTAAATATAAGCGTAATCCATAATGAGAAAAGCCAAACTTTACTCGTTCAGCCTGCCGATGGAGGCAGGCGTTATCCTTCGCTATCAACGACTAAAAACCCGTGATGGGCTTTTGGTTTGTTTACAAGATGGGGATAGCGAAGGCTGGGGGGAAATTTCACCTCTGCCAGAATTTAGCCGTGAAACGTTGGAAGAAGCAACAGCCGACACCATCGCATGGCTAAATGAATGGGTGAATGAAGGCACAATGACGCCAAGCCATTTACCTTCAGTTGCCTTTGGCTGTAGCTGTGCATTAGCAGAGCTGACCGGTGAACTTCCACAACAAGCTAATTATCGTAAAGCGCCATTATGCAGCGGTGACCCTGATGACCTAATCCTAAGCCTCGATGCCATGGAAGGGGAAAAAGTCGCCAAAGTGAAAGTGGGGCTTTATGAAGCTGTGCGTGATGGCATGGTGGCAAACTTATTATTGGAAGCGGTGCCTGAGCTAAAACTGCGCTTAGATGCTAACCGCAGCTGGACCCGAGCAAAAGCAGATGGTTTCGCTAAATATGTGAATCCAGATTACCGTGCACGAATTGCGTTCCTTGAAGAGCCATGCAAAACCCGTGAGGAGTCTTTGCAATTTTCTGCGGATACTGGCATCGCCATCGCATGGGATGAAAGTGTGCGCGAAGATGACTTCAAAGTAGAAGCGCAACCGGGTGTGGCGGCTATTATCATTAAACCGACCTTAACGGGCAGCTTGAGTTATTGCCGTAGTTTGGTGGAGCAAGCTCATCAGTTAGGGATGCAGGCTGTGATCAGCTCATCCATCGAAAGCAGCTTTGGTTTAACCCAATTAGCGCGGGTCGCAAATTGGCTAACGCCGAATACCATTCCAGGTTTAGATACGGTTTCACTGATCCAATCTCAATTGGTGAGACCTTGGCCACAATGCCAAATTCCTGTTCAACAGTTAGATGAGCTGACAGTTGTATGGCAGAGTTAGCATCATCGTCTAGCCGCTTTACCGACTGGCCTTGGCAGCATTGGGCCAGTCTTCAACCAAATAACATTGCACTTTTTACGGATACTGATGCGGTAACGTGGGCGGCATTAAATCAGCAGATTGCCGATTTAGTCACTTACTTTGCGATGCAAGGCGTGCAAGAAGGGCAATGTGTCGCTTTGCGCGGTAAAAACTCCGTTGAACTGCTACTCAGTCAATTGGCGTTGCTAGCTTGTGGGGCGAAAGTCTTGCCTATCAATCCTCGCCTTCCTGAACGGTTGTTAGATGAATTACTGCCACATCTTGATATTAGCGCAGTGATTGATTTTACCGATGAACAAAACGCGCTCGCGAATTATCGTCATTTGGACCACCAGCTTTATTATCATTTTATTGAATATGACGATTTTCCTTCGGTACGCTTTCAGAAAATTGCTGAGCAACCTGCAACGTTAATTTTAACCTCAGGTTCTACGGGGTTACCTAAAGCGGCTGTACACAGTATTTCGGCGCATTTGAACAGTGCGGCTGGCGTGTTGGATGCCATGAATTATCAGCAAGAGGATTGCTGGCTACTTTCATTGCCATTATTTCACGTTTCAGGGCAAGGGATTGTATGGCGTTGGTTACTGAGCGGTGCAAAACTCGCCATTCGTTCTACACCATTGCCCGAAGCATTACAGGGTGTCACCCATGCATCATTAGTGCCGACTCAACTATGGCGGTTACTGAATGACGAGATGCCGTTAAATCTTTCGTTAAAAGAAGTCTTGTTGGGGGGGGCTATGATCCCAACCAGTTTAACGGAGCTAGCCGAGCAACGTGGTATTGTATGTTGGAGTGGTTATGGGATGACAGAAATGGCGTCAACCGTGTGTGCCAAACGTACAGATGGTAAGAAAGGTGTAGGGCTTCCATTAGCGGGTAAACAAGTACGGCTGGTGGATGATGAAATTCAAATTCAGTCGGACAGCCAATCTTTAGGGTATTGGTTTGATGGGCAATTACATCCTTTAAATTTAGTGGATGGATGGTTTAAAACCAATGACAAAGGTGCCTTTATTGAGGGTGAATATCAGGTTTTAGGTCGTTTGGATAATCTATTCATTAGTGGCGGGGAGTGTGTGCAGCCTGAAGATATTGAAGCGGTGATCAATGCTCATCCTGGTGTGCACCAAAGCTTTATTGTTCCTGTTGATGATGTGCAATTTGGACAGCGCCCAGTGGCAGTGATTGACGCTGATGAATCAATGAATTTGAACATGTTGGCGGATTGGCTAAAAGATAAATTAGCCCCGTATCAATTCCCCATGGCGTTTTATCGCCTAGAACCTGAATTGAAAGCGGGGGGAATTAAAGTCTCTCGCCAGCAGGTGAAGCGATGGGTGTTAACACAAAGATAGTGATGAACTAAACGCAGAATGAATTAAGGAATAGATAAAAGCGCTAGAAAGTTCTAGCGCTTGGTCATAACAGGAAATGCTTGTTTATTTCAGCGCATTCAACGCTTTTTCAACACCAGAACCGTATTCTGGGTGCACTTTCTTAAACAACTCGATTTGACGTTTTTGTGTCTCTTCTGACGCTTCAATCAACTCACCCGCTAAACGTTGGAACATACGTTGATGTTCGGCATCGTCCAGCAATTCATACAGTGCACGAGGTTGGCTGAAGTAATCTTCATCTTCACGGTGATTCCAGTGATCAGCCGCACCTTCGATGGATAATGGTGGTTCGCTATAGTCCGGTTGTTCTTGGAACATACCTGCGCTGTTTGGCTCATAAGTCACGGTATTGCTGCTATTACCATCAATGCGCATTGCACCATCACGATGATAATTGTGGAATGGGCAGCGTGGGGCATTCACCGGAATTTGATAGTGGTTAATACCTAAACGGTAACGCTGAGTATCCCCATAAGAGAATAAGCGACCTTGCAGCATTTTGTCTGGAGAGAATCCAATGCCCGGAACGATATTCGCTGGGCTAAATGCCGCTTGTTCCACATCCGAGAAATAGTTATCTGGGTTGCGGTTCAGTTCAAAATAGCCCACATCAATCAATGGATAATCTTTGTGTGGCCACACTTTGGTTAGATCAAATGGGTTATAAGGGACGGTTGACGCCTCTTTTTCTGGCATGATCTGAATCTGTAAGTTCCAGCGAGGGTATTCTTTACGTTGGATAGCATCGAACAGGTCACGTTGAGAGCTTTCACGATCTTTACCAATCAGCGCTTCTGCTTCGTCATCCATAAGGTTTTCGATACCTTGCTGGCTACGGAAGTGGAATTTCACCCAAAAACGTTCGTTATTCGCATTGATAAAGCTATAGGTATGGCTACCAAAACCGTGCATAAAGCGATAACTTTTCGGTAAGCCGCGGTCGCTGACATCAATGGTTAATTGATGAAGCGCTTCAGGTAAGTGGGAGAAGAAATCCCATTTATAGGCAGCGCTACGCATATTGGTGTAAGGGCAGCGTTTAACAACGTGGTTTAAGTCAGGGAATTTCAGCGGGTCACGCAGATAGAATACAGGGGTATTGTTACCCACCATATCCCAGTTGCCTTCTTCGGTATAAAACTTCATGGCGAAACCACGGATATCGCGCTCGGCATCAGCTGCACCACGTTCACCGGCTACGGTGGAGAAGCGGACAAATAAATCAGTTTTCTTGCCAATTTCACTGAATAATTTTGCGCGGGTATAGCGGGTAATGTCATGGGTGACAGTGAAAGTACCGAATGCCCCTGAACCTTTAGCGTGCATACGGCGCTCTGGGATCACTTCACGATCGAAGTGGGCGAGCTTTTCCAAAAACCAAACATCTTGCAACAGCATCGGGCCACGTTTGCCCGCAGTCATCACGTTATTGTTATCCACAACAGGCGCACCTGAAGCGGTAGTTAGACCTCTTTTTTTCATCACAATACTCCCAAGCTATTAGATTTATAGACTACACAAAAGTAACTAACTGGATGAATATTTGTAGAATATCACTTCATCTCTATAATAAACTTGATGAACAGTATAATAAGCAAAGAATTAATTATCTAATCGCTCTGACCAATCACTGTAATCATAGTAAGAAGTTTAGTCAGAAAATGAAGAATTGATTGAAGTAAACCACTGATGAATTTCACTTATTGTGCGTTAAACGGTGTTCTAACGTAAATTTAAGCAAAAAAGACTGAGTACGTGCACTAAATCACGTCACATCGTCACGATACTTTAATTTTTAATAATAAAGGAAATGATAATGCGCAAAGTTCTTTTAGCTGTTGCAGCGACCTCTGCATTTTATATGGGTGCTGCCCAAGCAATTTCTGCTGATTTCAGCGCGGGTGAACATTTTACAGAATTAAGTGCTGGTTTAGGAACTCAAGGTTCCGGTTTAGCATTTAATGGCTCTTGGGCTCGTAGCGATCATAATGGCGAGTTAGGTAGCTTAGGCGCAACTTTCGGTCTGCCATTAGGACCATTTAATGCCTATGTAGGTGGTAAAGCATTGTATTTATCTCCTGAAGATGGTTCTAACGGTGCAGCGGCAGCATTAGGCGGCGGCTTAAGTTGGCAAGCACTGCCATCATTAAGTTTCTACGGTGAAGCGTATGGCGCACCAGAATCACTGACTTCAGGCAGCAAATCCTACATGGAAGCGAAAGCAGGTGCGCGCTATACCGTGTTTAAACCGCTGTCGGTTGATGCGGGTTATCGTCTGATTGAGATGAAAGGCGCACATGATGATCGTAATGAGAAGTTGGCAGACGGATGGTATGTGGGTGCCGGCCTATCCTTCTAATATTCTCGTCATATTTTGATTTGTGGCGTTGTTGGCTGCACTCGGATACTCGGGTCACATACTCATGTATGCTCCCCAAGATATCCTCGTTTGCCGCCTAGCCACAATTCAAACTATTTAGAGAATAATGCTAGTGCTCGTTATGTTTTGAAAAATAGCAGAAATATATTTTTTCAAAAATAAAAAGAAATACGGTTTGAAATTAAAACACCCCATATTGGGGTGTTTTTTTATGAATGAAACTCTGGGGATTAACCAACGTTTGGCAGGAAGCCGGCCACGATGGCGAATTGGATGGCGATGACTGCGATACCGCACAGCAGAACTAAAGTGAGGATTGGTGTGCCGCCTTTGACGCGGTAAATGCCATTCGCTTCTAACTTGCGTACGCGCATGGTTAACAGTGCCGGTATGATTAATGCTAGGACTGATAATGCGACAGCGGCGTAAGTTAATGCTTGAACAAAACTACTGAAGAACAACGCTGCGAGTAACGGGGGTACGAAGGTCAGCAGCGTGGTTTGTGCACGACCAATAAAATCATTACTACGCTTAAATAAGTCTGCAAGGTAATCAAACAAACCTAAAGCCACACCTAAGAAGGAAGTCGCTAACGCTAAATCCATAAACAGGGCAACTGCCATATTCACTCGAGGGGTGGCAACCACATCACGGATTGCGGTTAATAATCCATTTAAACCTGAAGACTGGGCAAGGATCCCCATAAATGTATTGGATGGGATAGCGCCGAGAGTTGCGATTTGCCATAAAATGTAGGCAACCAGAGGAATTGCACTCCCTGTAATGAAAATGATACGCAGCTTGCGTACATCACCATTCATGTAATTGACTAAACTAGGTACGCTTCCGTGGAACCCAAAAGAGGTAAAAATCACGGGAACAGCGGCGAGTATAAGGCCTTTTTCCAGCGGCATGGTGCTTAGGTTAACCGCCTCGGCATGAGGCATCATAACGGCCAGCATAATCACTAAGAAAATCGTCTTAGCGGTGAAAAGAATACGGTTAATAAAATCAACAGAGTGTGTACCCACACAGACCACAGCACCGCCAACAATGGTGAACATAATAATGGCTGTTTGAGTCGAAACCGTAATCCCCCACCAAGAAGATAGGCTATCAGAGATAAGCACTCCAGCCCCGCCAATATAGGCAGTTGTCAGAGCATACATCAGTAATAACATACTCAAACCAGTGACAATTTGACCGACAGGACCGAGGTACTTTTTCGCAACACTACCGAGCCCCATATTGGCAGGATTATGTTGATATACCTCGACTAGTAGTAATGAGGTATAACTCATTAGCATCCATAAACCAATCAACAAACATACTATTCCAGTGAAGCCAACACCTGCTGC
Source organism: Providencia sp. PROV188 (assembly GCF_027595165.1). NCBI lineage: Bacteria > Pseudomonadati > Pseudomonadota > Gammaproteobacteria > Enterobacterales > Morganellaceae > Providencia > Providencia sp. PROV188. The sequence continues at coordinate 2,324,993 of NZ_CP097291.1, read as the reverse complement.
CGCTAGCGGCATTGCTAGCATTCCTGCGCCAATTGTTGTTCCTGCCACGATCAAAATACTGCCAAGGGTACGATTCTTCACAAATTCCTCTGATTGAATTCGGGTTATTAATAATTTAAGCAGATTATGCGATTGCGATTACTCTGTCAAATCTGAATTACAGTGTGTGTAAATAAATATTAACAGTCTAAATAAGTCAAAAATTCTATTAATGTATGGGCAAGTAACAACTTGCTCGCTAAGGGTGAATTTTTGTTAAGAATGAAAATAAGAAGTGAAACTTGATGAGGGTTAAATGTTAAAAAATGGGGTTTATAAGATTGATTTTACTCATTATATTATTTAACTGAGTATTATGGCAGCAACTAAAGGGGAATTTTGTGATGGGAGCAAAATATTAGGAATGAAAATAAAACAATATTGTTTTTTAAATTAATATAAATCAAATTAATACGTTAAGACCATCTGGATAATAAGGGAAACCTATAAATAAAGGATGGACCTATGGACTTTATGATTCAACTTGCCATTATTCTTGTCTGCTTGTTCTACGGAGCAAGAAAAGGGGGTATGGCGCTCGGGCTGCTAGGCGGTGTTGGCCTAGTTATACTTGTCTTTGGCTTTGGTTTACCTCCAGGAAAACCGCCTGTAGACGTTATGCTTGTTATCATTGCTGTTGTTGCAGCATCAGCAACCTTACAAGCATCAGGCGGTTTGGACGTTATGCTACAAATCGCAGAACGTTTACTGCGTAAAAATCCAAAATACATCTCTATTGTTGCACCTTTCGTTACCTGTATTTTAACCATTTTGTGTGGTACCGGGCATGTGGTATATACCATTTTGCCAATCATTTACGATGCAGCGATCAAGAATAATATTCGTCCTGAAAGACCAATGGCGGCGAGTAGTATCGGGGCGCAAATGGGGATTATTGCCAGCCCTGTTTCCGTGGCAGTTGTTTCTTTAGTCGCAATGTTAAATGGCGTGTCCATCAACGGTAAATCATTAGAATTTTTAGATTTACTGGCAATCACTATCCCATCAACCTTAATCGGTATCTTAGCGATAGGTATCTTTAGCTGGTTCCGCGGTAAAGATCTGGATAAAGACCCAGTATTCCAAGAATTTATCTCAGTGCCTGAAAACCATGACTATGTTTATGGTGATAGCGTTACGCTGTTAGATAAAAAATTGCCAAAAATTAACTGGGTAGCAATGTGGATTTTCTTAGCATCCATCGTGGTGGTGGCATTACTGGGTGCATTTTCTGAGCTCAGACCATTAATTAACGGTAAGCCGTTATCGATGGTGCTAGTGATCCAGATGTTTATGTTATTAGCGGGTGCGCTGATCATTATCATCTGTAAAACCAATCCAGGACAGATTTCTAAAAACGAAGTGTTCCGGTCAGGGATGATTGCTATCGTGGCGGTATATGGTATCGCGTGGATGGCAGAAACCATGTTCGGTGCCCATATGGATGAAATTAAAGGCACTTTAGGTTCATTAGTCAAAGATTTCCCTTGGGCGTATGCGGTGATTTTGCTGTTGGTATCCAAGTTTGTTAACTCACAAGCAGCGGCATTAGCGGCAGTAGTGCCAATCGCTCTGGGTATTGGTGTTGACCCTGCATATATTATTGCGTCTGCACCAGCGTGTTACGGTTACTATATCCTGCCAACTTATCCAAGTGACCTTGCGGCGATTCAGTTTGACCGTTCTGGTACTACACGTATTGGTAAGTTTGTTATCAACCACAGCTTTATCTTGCCTGGTCTAATTGGGGTGGGTGTATCCTGTGTGTTTGGTTGGATTTTTGCTGCAATGTACGGTTATCTATAAAAATACCCGTCATACTTCAAATTGCAGGGGGTTAGCTGCTTACCGGTAACTCGCATTATTTTAGGTATGATTTTATAAGCAAAAAGCGATTGCTCGAGTCATCAAAGCAATCGCTTTTTATTGTTAGATATGCAGTATTACTAGCGCGGCTACTCGATTTCAATATCGGATAGCGGGTGACAACAGCAGGGCAGAATTTCACCCTCTTGAACAAAAGCGAGCGGTTTACGTTTGTATCCAACCTTTCCCTTTAATAATGTTACGCGGCATGAGCCACAGTAGCCTTCTCGACATTGGTACTCGACAGGCACTCGGCTATCTTCAAGGGCATCCAATAAACTGGTGTGAACATCCGTGTGGTAGGGAACTTGCACACCCTGCGTAAGACGCAGGGTGATTTTATGACTTGCCATAATTACAGTTCGAAATCACTCAAATCATCGGTGTTAACTTCAGCGTCAATCTGACCGACTAAATAAGAGCTGACTTCGACTTCTTGTGGCGCCACTTGAACGTTGTCAGACACTAACCATGCGTTGATCCATGGAATAGGGTTAGAACGCGCTTCAAATGGTAATTTCAGGCCAACTGCTTGCATACGAATGTTGGTAATATATTCCACATATTGGCACAGAATATCTTTGTTCAGACCAATCATCGAGCCTTCGCTGAACAGATATTCAGCCCACTCTTTTTCTTGTTCTGCCGCATCCACAAACAGGCGATAGCATTCATCTTCACACTCAGCGGCAATCTCTGCCATTTCAGGATCGTCTTGACCTGAGCGTAACAGGTTCAGCATATGCTGAGTTCCCGTTAAGTGCAGCGCTTCATCTCGAGCAATCAGCTTGATGATTTTTGCGTTACCTTCCATCAATTCGCGCTCAGCAAAGGCGAAAGAGCACGCGAAGCTGACGTAGAAACGAATTGCTTCAAGGGCGTTAACGCTCATTAAGCATAAATAAAGTTGCTTTTTCAGTGCTCGCAGTGAAACAGTGACTTGTTTACCACCCAGCGTATGGGTCCCTTCACCAAACATATGGTAATAGTTGGTCATTTCGATCAGCGTGTCGTAGTACTCAGAAATATCTTTTGCACGCTTGAGAATTTCTTCATTTTCAACGATATCATCGAAGATAATCGCCGGGTCATTCACGATATTACGAATAATATGCGTGTATGAACGTGAGTGAATTGTTTCTGAGAATGACCAAGTCTCAACCCAAGTTTCTAATTCTGGGATTGAAATCAGTGGCAAAAATGCCACGTTAGGGCTGCGACCCTGAATAGAGTCGAGCAGCGTTTGGTATTTCAGGTTACTGATAAAAATGTGTTTTTCATGATCAGGCAGCGCATTATAGTCAATACGGTCGCGCGCCACGTCAACTTCTTCTGGGCGCCAGAAGAATGAGAGTTGCTTTTCAATCAGTTTTTCAAAAATAGGATATTTTTGCTGATCAAAACGGGCAACGTTCACAGGCTGGCCGAAAAACATCGGCTCCAGCAGCTGGTTATTTTTTTTCTGAGAAAAAATCGTGTATGAATGTGACATAACCATCCCTATTAAATTTTACAAGCCCCGCCTTCACAATCAGAATCTGCGCTTTCAACAACTTCTTCCAGATCCCCCTGAACATCTTCAGCACCGTCGCGGGTGTTGTGGTAGTAAAGTGTTTTCACACCAAACTTGTAGGCTAACAATAAATCTTTTAACAGTTGATTCATTGGCACTTTGCCATTCGGGAAACGGGTTGGGTCATAGTTTGTGTTAGAAGAAATCGACTGGTCGATAAACTTCTGCATGATCCCAACTAACTGCAAATAGCCGCTATTGGAAGGCATTTGCCATAATAGCTCGTAAGCACCTTTCAGATTTTCGTAATCTGGCACCACTTGGCGCAGGATACCGTCTTTTGATGCTTTAATGCTGATATAACCACGTGGTGGTTCGATACCATTGGTCGCGTTAGAAATCTGAGACGAGGTCTCTGATGGCATTAATGCAGACAGCGTTGAGTTACGCAGACCGTACTGTTTGATCTCTTTGCGCAGCGCTTCCCAATCATAATGCAGTGGTTCGTCAGTTAATTTATCGAGCTCACGTTTGTAAGTATCGATAGGTAACACGCCTTGCGCATAAGTGGTTTCATTGAACCACGGGCAAGCACCTTGCTCTTTCGCTAATTCATTTGAGGCTTTCAGTAAGTAATATTGGATTGCTTCGAATGTTTTGTGCGTCAGGTTGTTGGCGCTACCATCGGAGTAACGAACACCGTGCTTCGCTAAGTAGTAAGCGTAGTTAATCACACCAATACCCAGAGTACGACGACCCATAGAGCCTTTCTTCGCCGCAGGGATTGGGTAATCTTGGTAGTCTAACAGTGCGTCTAATGCACGAACCGCTAAGATAGCTAACTCTTCTAACTCATCGAGGCTTTCAATGGCACCTAAGTTAAACGCTGACAGCGTACACAAGGCAATTTCACCATTTTCGTCATTGACGTTATTTAATGGTTTAGTTGGCAGTGCAATTTCCAGACACAGGTTGGATTGACGAACAGGGGCAACCTGTGGGTCAAATGGGCTGTGGGTGTTGCAGTGGTCAACGTTTTGAATATAGATACGACCTGTAGATGCGCGTTCTTGCATCATCAATGAGAATAATTCAACCGCTTTCACGCTAGATTTACGGATTTTCTCATCTTGCTCATATTGCACATATAGGCGTTCGAACTCGTCTTGATCCGCGAAGAATGCATCGTACAAGCCCGGAACATCAGACGGGCTGAATAGGGTGATATCTTGGTTTTTGATCAGGCGTTCGTACATTAATTTGTTGAGCTGTACACCGTAGTCCATATGGCGAACACGGTTCCCTTCAACACCACGGTTGTTTTTCAGCACTAATAAACTTTCTACTTCTAAGTGCCAGATAGGGTAGAACAGAGTTGCTGCACCACCACGTACGCCACCTTGAGAGCAAGATTTTACCGCAGTTTGGAAATGCTTATAGAATGGGATACAGCCAGTGTGGAATGCTTCGCCACCACGGATTGGGCTACCCAGCGCACGAATGCGACCCGCGTTGATACCGATACCGGCACGCTGAGAGACATATTTCACGATAGCACTTGAGGTTGCATTGATAGAATCAAGGCTGTCACCGCACTCAATCAGAACACATGAGCTGAATTGACGTGTAGGTGTACGTACCCCCGCCATAATTGGCGTAGGTAAAGAAATTTTGAATGTTGATACCGCGTCATAGAAGCGGCGGATGTAATCTAAACGGGTTGCTTGTGGATAATGAGAGAACAAACATGCAGCAACCAGAATATATAAAAACTGGGCGCTTTCGTAGATTTCACCAGTGACACGGTTTTGAACTAAATATTTCCCTTCCAACTGTTTAACAGCGGCGTAGGAGAAATTCATATCACGCCAATGGTCAATAAAACCATCCATTTGCTCGAAATCTGCTTCGGTGTAGTCTTCCAGCAAATGCTTATCATATTTACCCATCTCAACCAGATGTTTTACGTGGGCATATAATTTTGGTGGCTCAAACTGGCCATAGGCTTTTTTGCGCAGGTTAAAAATCGCTAAACGTGCAGCAAGATATTGGTAATCTGGTGTTTCACCGGTGATTAAGTCAGCAGCGGCTTTAATCATCGTTTCGTGAATATCAGAAGTTCTGATCCCATCATAAAACTGAATCTGAGAACGTAACTCCACCTGTGAAACTGATACGTTACTAAGACCTTCCGCCGCCCATGTAATAACTTTATGGATTTTGTCGAGGTCAATGCGTTCTTTATGTCCATCACGTTTTGTGACTAACAGACTCTGGTTCATGAGCAAGTACACCTTGGTTGAGTTACAAAATAGAGTCTCCCAAACGTAAAAAAGCTCATGATGAACAATCATGAGACTTGTATATTATATTTGTGATGACCACTATATGTAGTAGTTTGTTAAGAATCTAATAACAAGATAATGTTAATGTGCGATTTTATCAAGTGTACAAATCTGATAGTTTTTGTGGATAACAACTGGATAAGAAAAATTGATCATGTCGGTAAGCAGCATGAGAAGTGGAGTTGCCAAAAATTGACTTACCGACATTAACCTAAAAATTATTTTGTAAAGTTGAGACCGTTTGCTGTTTTCTTAAACGTACCGCTTGCTATTTATTCGCTGATCGTATGCAGCATATAGTTCACATCAACGTTAGGGCCTAACCAAAATTTATCGGTGATTGGATTATAATGCAGTCCCATCATATGTTGTTCTTTTAATTGCGTTTTATCGACCCAGCTAATTAATTCGGATGGGCGGATAAACTTATTAGCATCATGGGTGCCTTTTGGAACCATTTTCATCACATATTCCGCTGCCACGACAGCCATTAGCCATGCTTTTCTGTTGCGATTAATGGTGGAAAAAATAACATGTCCGCCAGGTTTAACTAATTTCGCGCAGGCTCTTACCACAGATTCTGGGTCTGGAACGTGCTCAAGCATTTCCATGCAAGTGACGATATCGTAGCTCTGAGGGTGTTTATCTGCATGCTGTTCGACGGTTTCTTGGACGTATTCCACAGGAATGCCCGATTCCAGAGAGTGTAGACGAGCGACCATTAATGGGTCTGCACCCATATCTAAACCCGTGACATCCGCACCTTCGCGCGCCATGCTTTCAGATAAAATACCGCCACCGCAGCCAACGTCGAGGATTTTCTTACCAAAAATGCCGTCTACACGTTGCATGATGTAGCCTAAACGCAGCGGATTAATGCGGTGTAATGGGGCAAACTCGCCTTCAAGATCCCACCAACGTGATGCTATCGATTCAAACTTTTCAATTTCTTGTTTGTCGACGTTTAGGTACGTTTGGTCTTGGGTATCATTCATCTGAGGAACTCCTATATCTATTTCTATCCTCGCATTACTTATTTTTACCTATTGGACTATATTTATTTTGCAAAATGCAAAAACAGGTTGGAATTCGTAATGGGACGATAGTCGCCCGTGAGTTAATTTATTGGGATTATGGACCAAATATGAAAATCCTTGAGAGACTATTGCTTGAAAATCTACAAGATTCGGACACATAAGCGCATTTTTCCGCTATTATACATAGCTTGAAAGACAAATACTCACTTCTCTTATCTCTTAATTAAATAAGGGAGTTGTGGTATAGTTTACTCTTTGAATCTGAAGTTATGAGGGACAGTGGTTCCATGAGCGAGATTGCCAGAGAAATCACCCCAGTCAATATCGAAGAAGAACTGAAAAGTTCCTATTTGGATTATGCAATGTCCGTTATCGTCGGCCGTGCACTTCCAGATGTTCGAGATGGGCTGAAGCCAGTACACCGCCGAGTGTTATTTGCGATGAATGTACTGGGAAATGATTGGAATAAACCCTATAAAAAGTCTGCCCGTATCGTTGGGGACGTCATCGGTAAATACCATCCACATGGAGACAGCGCCGTTTATGAGACCATCGTTCGTCTCGCGCAGCCTTTCTCTATGCGCTACATGCTGGTAGATGGTCAGGGGAACTTTGGTTCAGTTGACGGAGACTCCGCCGCTGCAATGCGTTATACGGAAATCCGTATGGCGAAAATTGCCCATGAAATGCTGGCTGATTTAGAAAAAGAAACCGTAGACTTTGTTCCTAACTATGATGGTACAGAGCAAATCCCAGAAGTGATGCCAACGAAGATACCTAACCTTTTGGTCAATGGTTCTTCAGGGATTGCTGTCGGGATGGCCACTAACATTCCTCCGCACAACTTAGGGGAAGTGATTAATGGTTGCTTAGCTTATATAGAAGACGAAGATATTAGTATCGAAGGCTTGATGGAACACATCCCAGGCCCTGACTTCCCGACTGCCGCTATTATCAATGGTCGTCGTGGTATTATCGATGCGTATCGTACCGGTCGCGGTAAAGTGTACATTCGTGCACGTGCCGAGGTCGAAGTTGATGAGAAAAATGGTCGTGAAACCATTATCGTCAACGAAATTCCGTATCAAGTGAACAAAGCGCGCTTGATTGAAAAAATTGCGGAATTAGTTAAAGAAAAACGCGTTGAAGGTATCAGTGCACTGCGTGATGAGTCTGATAAAGACGGTATGCGTATTGTCATTGAAATTAAGCGCGATGCAGTCGGCGAAGTAGTACTAAATAACCTGTATTCACTGACGCAATTGCAAGTTTCTTTCGGTATCAACATGGTGGCACTGCATCAGGGTCAACCAAAAATCTTGAACCTGAAAGATATTATTGCCGCGTTTGTTCGCCATCGTCGTGAAGTTGTTACACGCCGTACTATTTTCGAACTGCGTAAAGCCCGTGACCGTGCGCACATCCTTGAAGCGTTGGCGGTGGCACTGGCGAATATCGACCCAATTATCGAATTGATCCGTAAAGCACCAACACCAGCTGAAGCAAAAGCTGGGCTGATTGCCCGTTCTTGGGCTCTGGGTAATGTTGCTGCGATGCTGGAACGTGCGGGTGATGATGCTGCACGTCCTGAGTGGTTAGAGCCACAATATGGTGTTCATGAAGGTCAATATTTCCTGACTGAACAGCAAGCACAAGCAATTTTGGATCTGCGTTTACAGAAATTAACCGGTCTTGAGCATGAAAAACTGCTGGAAGAGTACCGTGAACTTCTGAAACAAATCGAAGAATTACTGTTTATTCTGCGTAGCCCTGAGCGTTTAATGGAAGTTATTCGTGAAGAGTTAGAAGCAATTCGTGATGCTTATAACGACCCGCGTCGTACTGAGATCACTGAAAATACCGCAGATATCAATATTGAAGATTTGATCAACCAAGAAGATGTGGTGGTAACGCTATCTCACCAAGGTTATGTGAAGTATCAGCCATTGTCTGACTACGAAGCACAACGCCGTGGTGGTAAAGGTAAATCCGCAGCGCGTATTAAAGAAGAAGACTTTATTGAGCGTCTGCTGGTGGCGAATACCCACGATACTATCTTGTGTTTCTCCAGTCGTGGTCGCTTATATTGGATGAAAGTCTATCAATTGCCTGAAGCTAGCCGTGGTGCTCGTGGACGTCCAATTGTGAACTTACTGCCACTTGAGCAAGATGAACGTATCACCGCGATTTTACCAGTGCGTGAATACGAAGAGGGCTATTATGTCTTTATGGCGACCGCGAGCGGTACCGTGAAGAAAACCCCTCTGCAAGATTTCAGTCGCCCAAGAAGTGCCGGTATTATTGCCGTGAACTTGAATGAAGGCGATGAGCTGATTGGTGTTGATTTAACCAACGGTAGCAATGAAGTCATGCTGTTCTCTGCGCAAGGCAAAGTGGTGCGCTTTGCAGAAGATGCGGTTCGTGCGATGGGACGTACAGCGACAGGTGTTCGCGGTATTAAATTAATGGACGACGATAAAGTTGTTTCTTTAATTATTCCTCGTGGTGAAGGCCATATTCTGACCGTGACTGAAAACGGCTTCGGTAAGCGTACTGAAGAAGCAGAATACCCAACAAAATCTCGTGCAACTCAAGGGGTTATCTCTATTAAAGTGAGCGAGCGTAATGGTCAAGTTGTTGGCGCTATCCAAGTTGAGGATACCGACCAAATTATGATGATTACGGATGCTGGGACTCTGGTTCGTACCCGCGTTTCTGAAGTTAGCGTCGTTGGACGTAATACTCAAGGTGTGACGCTGATCCGTACTGCTGAAGATGAAAAAGTAGTTGGTTTACAACGTGTTGCTGAAACTGAAGACGATGACAATACCGATGAAGAGGGTATTGATGTTGACGGTGAAGCACAAACTGATGCAGATACCGAAGAGTAAGTATCATTCATCAATGAAACGGGCGGATTATCCGCCCGTTTTTGTATCTTTACACTAGCAATATACATGGAAGTTATTGGTTGTCGCTTTTCATCGAGTTAATCGAGTATACTCAGTATTAGTGATAATGTACTTGTAGGTAACGGATTGAGATATTTACCCTCGTTTAAAACATCCCTCAGATTATCTAGAGATCTTTTTCGTGTCCTAGGCGTTATGCTATGGGGAATGGGGCTTTTCATCACTCTGTTTTTCCTTTATATGCAGTTCAATGAACATAAATCTGATCTGCGCCAGCAATTCCATTCTGGTTATGAAAACCTGCAAGTTTATATTCAGCAGTCAAATGCTACACTTCGCCTTATTCATTCCATGACGGAGCAGCAACGACTCAAAGACGAAGAACATCAACAAAAAGTGGGTATTCAACAAGAAGATATCACTTTACCCGCATCCACGTCATACTCGCTATATCCACTCATGCCATCGGCAGATTGTGATGTATTTAAGCAGCGAACTCAGAATTATCTTTCTGCTTTTGAACAACTCAATATTTTCTGGAAAGACAGCATTGCGGTCCCCCAAGGCTTAAATCACGTATTTGTCTTTGGAACAGGCAGTTACTGCATGATGGATTATTCAATTCGTGCTGCAGTTTCTGATATTGATACGCTAAAAAAAGTGGTCTATGACAATGCGCGGATCTACAAACAGTTAAGACAGCAGGGTCAAGAGCGCAATTTATATACCATCACCCACAGTTCTCAACCATCAAATGGTCAACTCTATTTGATGATCCCTATCTATGAGAAAAGCTTAATTGTTGGTTTTATTGGGATTGAGCGAGCGATAAACTTAAATCAGTTTAATTTACGTAATAATCCAGCCGTTGAAATCACATTAATTAACTCATCAAATCAACCTGTTCTCTACACTTCATCAGATTCGAATATTAAAAATTCACCATTGCTGACATCTGGAGAGATAAATTATTTCGGTTTTAACTCTGATTATACTCAGCTGTTTTTTAAGAAGCGTTTAGCACCTTCGCAACTAACGGTTATTTATTCAATTGAGACATCGTATTTAATCAGCAACCTAAAAACATCAATAATTTACGCAATATTAATTAATATTTTGTCTGGTACGTTAATCTTCTTTTTAATTTGGTTATTAGAAAGACGAATGTTAGAGCCTGCTGCCAATACGGCGATTCGTCTTGAAGAGCATGAACAATTTAACCATAAAATTGTGGCATCAGCTCCTGTTGGGATCATTATCCTAAGGCTAAGTGATGGCGGCAATATTCTGAGTAATGAGCTCGCACATAACTATTTCCGTTTACTGAGTGAAGATGATAAACAGCGAATTTTGACGATTATTCGTCAAAAATCTAGCAACTATATTGATGTTGTTGCAACGAATGGCACCCATCTACAAATTAGTTTTGTGAATTCACGTTATCAAAATGAAGATGTGGCTATCTGCGTATTGATCGACATTAGTATTCGTGTGCAGATGGAAAAATCATTGCAGGATGTCGCAGATGCAGCGGATCAGGCGAACCAAGCGAAATCGATGTTCTTAGCCACGGTGAGCCATGAATTAAGAACACCGTTGTATGGGATCATCGGTAATATTGAGTTATTGCAACGGTATGATTTATCAGATAAAGCGCTTCGATTAGTTTCTACAATGGATAATTCGTCATCGCTATTGTTGCAGATTATCAGTGATATTTTGGATTTCTCCAAAATTGAATCCAAACAATTAAAAATAGAAAATAAATTATTCAATTGCCGCAATGTATTTGCTTATGTTCTTGCTAACTACGTCCCTTTAGCAACTAAAAAACAAGTGTCACTTTACTCTTATATTGAGCCGAATATTCCAGACATGATGCTTAGCGACCCAGTGCGCCTACAACAAGTTATCTCCAATATTGTGAATAACAGCATAAAGTTCACAGACTCTGGTTTTGTGATGCTGCATGTTTGGAAAGATGAAAATTATTTAAAAATTGAAATCAAGGATTCGGGGATTGGAATGACCCCAGCAGTGGTTATGCAATTATTTGACCCATTCTTCCAAGTATACGATCAAAATAATGGACACAAAGGGACAGGGTTAGGGCTCGCTATTTGTGAGAAACTCATCAACTTGATGGATGGTGATATTGGTGTGGATTCTCAAGCGGGGCTGGGGAGTACCTTTACGATCCGCATTCCACTCTATGGCCAGCAATATTTAGAACCCATTATTCCTGAGTACCGAAAAAATTACCGTGTCGCCGTGGCAGGCCAAAATGCATTCTTAATTGATTTTCTTGTAAGATTGCTCGAACACCATCATTTTAATGTGGTGACGGGCTCATCCATTGATATCAATGAGACGTATGACTTGTTGATTACGGATAGCCAAGAAAGTGTTGCCTTACAGAATAGAAACTTGCTGAAACTCAGTAGTTTATATTCAGGTGAATTATTTGAAACTCAACCAAGTAATTGGCTCTATAACACTTATCAGCTCGATAAGCTGCCAATGTTGATTGATAAAATCATTGTTAAGTTGGTTCAAGGTACTAAAGAGAGTTTAGAGAACCATGACCTTGAAGATGCCGATGCAGATTTGAATACGTTTAAAGTCTTAATTGTTGATGACCATCCTATTAACCGAATGCTATTGACAGAGCAGCTGACAAGCATTGGCTTTATGACAAGTACGGCAGTCGATGGATTAGATGCGTTGAAATTCCTTGAGCATAATCATGCGGACATTGTTCTTTCTGATGTGAATATGCCCAATATGGACGGTTATCAATTGGCGCGCACGTTGCGAGAACACGGTTTTAGGCAGCCTATTGTAGCGTTAACGGCAAATGCCATGGCAGAAGAGAAGCAGCGTTGTCTTGATGCGGGTATGAATGATTGTCTCTCGAAGCCTACATCGATCAGTGTGCTACGGGAGTCGTTGGTGAAATATGTTAAACCTAATGAGTGAATAAATTATTTATTAAACAGTTAACATATTGAATAGAAAAAATAAAAGCCCTAAACGGGCTTCTATTTTAGCGCCAAAAAACGATTATTCAGAAGGGGAATTGTCGATACTGACTGATGAAAGGTAATTCAGCAGTGCGATATCATTTTCAACACCCAGCTTTAACATCGCCGATTTTTTCTGGCTACTAATGGTTTTGATGCTGCGATTTAGTTTTTTAGCAATCTCAGTGACTAAGAATCCTTCTGCAAATAAGCGTAGCACTTCACTTTCTTTTGGTGATAAACGCTTATCGCCATATCCACTCGCATTCACTTTCTCAAGCAATTTACTGACGCTTTCAGGGGTAAATTTCTTCCCTTTTTGTAAGGCAGCTAGCGCTTTTGGTAAGTCAGCAGGCGCACCTTGTTTTAGTACGATACCTTCAATATCAAGCTCAAGAATAGCGCTTAAGATCGCCGGATTATTGTTCATGGTGAGGACAATAATCGATAAGTCAGGGTAGTGACGCTTAATGTATTTAATTAATGTAATACCATCGCCGTATTTATCGCCAGGCATAGACAAATCAGTAACCAGAACGTCTGCATTCAGGCGCGCTAAGTTATTAATTAAAGAAGTAGAATCTTCAAACTCACCGACGATGTTTACCCATTCAATCTGTTCAAGCGACTTTCTGATACCGAAAAGAACAATAGGATGATCATCGGCAACAATGACATTTAGGTTATTCATATTATTGGTTACCTTCTGGCATTAGTCTTTTCACTGAGACATCCAGTTCTCTAATGCAATTTTTTATTTCAAATCCGTTTTCATCTGCTATGTAATGTTCCAAATCTTCACAAAGTTTATGAAGATAATGGAATTCAAGCATAGCAAAAACTCCTTTTAAACGATGTGCAGTGTCTTTTAATTCGGTTAAATTCGCAACACTTTCACTATTATACAGTTTATTAATATCTATCGGTACTGTTGAGATAAACAAATCTTTATAATCGCTCTTCGACAGAATTAAATGATAGCCTGAAATAATATTATCGACAGAATTATTCGACTGAGAGTTATTTTCTCGTAGAACGAGTGATGAAGATAGGTTGGATTCATTATTATCTTCTGTCTCATCCGCTTGTTCTATCAATAATGAGATTGCATCGATAAGTTCATCCGCGAAATTGTAGTTAACTTCAATATAATTTGGGTTAATACAATTTATTGAAGATAGATTTCCCTTAACTTTAATTATGTTATTAAAGGAAACGTCATCATTGTCGGCGATCAAGAGATCCCAGTGGCTATGTGGTGAGCTCTCATCGATATCAAGAAACTCTGCACCATAATGCGATAAGGTCTGTTTAACAATGCGACGAGTATCAATATTCTGAATATTCAAGCGAATATACATATCTTCAAGCAGAGCAGGGTATTCATGGCTTTGCATCTGGGATTGCGCAGGGAGCTTAATTTGATAATGGCTACCGATGGCATCACTTGACTTGATACTAAATGTTCCCTGCATTTTTTTCGTTAATAATTTGCAGAGGTAAAAGGTCATGCCTGAACGCTTAAATTGATTTGAACTTTGTGCTTTCCCTGTGAATGGGCTTTGCAAGTTATTCAATTCAATATGAGTTAACCCAATTCCGCTGTCTTTTATATCAATAGAAACTTCACTTTTTTCTTCAATATAGTCAATTGAAACGGTAATTTTACCAAAGGCTGTAGTTTCTATTGAGTATTCCCAAATTAATTGGAATAAAGTCTGGAAATAATCCGGGTTATTTTCAATTAATGAGTCAGGATTAATGTTGTTATAAAAATAGAACGAAAGTCCTTTTCGATTTAAATGCGCTAAATTTTGTTTAAGATATTGGTTAATCATCTGACCAATAGCAAATTTTTCTGTTTTAAACTCAATCTGTTGAGTTTCTAATTGACTAATAAGTTCGATATTTCTAAACCAATTATTGATATAAAACAGTTGGTTTTGAATTTCAGATAATAATGGATTTTTAGGCTCGCCGAGTGAAGAGCTTAATTGGTTAAATTTGGCATCAATTTGGTTAACAGCGGGTAGAATTTCCTGGCAAATATTTTCGAAAACCACTTTTCTAAGTTGAATATTTCGTTGGTGCTCACGCGTAGCCATTTCTTGGCGTTTTTGCGTCAGAACTTCTTTATCTTTATCTATGATGATAAACAAAATGGTGTTTTCTTTAATTAAGCTTTTCACCAAAATGATTTCATAGATATTGTTTTCTATGGAAACTTGAATGACATCATTATGATCGGTTGCCATTTCTTTGATATGTATCAGATCCATAGATGGTAATAAGTGATTCGCGATACTGTTACTTAATAATTTTTTATTGCTATTAAAATCAAAGACTAGGATGCCATAAGAAATATGGTTAAGAATGTCATTATTGAGGGCATCTTTAAACTGGAGCTCATCCAGCATTGAAGCATTGGGTGAAATAATTCGCTTGCGGATAAACATGGTGGTGATCAGCGCCAAAATACTGACCGCAATCATGCAGGTAATTAACCAAAAATTGTAACTTAGCACCCCGAAAATAATACTTTTCAGAGAAAGGGTATAGCTAATCTGGTAATTAGTGCCTTCAATGGGTTGAGATAGCATCAGGCTGGTGCCGACGAGTTCGCTGGCCGCTTGGCTATTTTCTTGATTGTTTGGTCGCTGTGAAATCGAAATATCATCACCCTGTAATGTAAAGGGGAGGATTGAATTGATAGAAATATCAAAGGAGATCACACTACTAAGGCGCCCTGGCGAGTTAAAGACTAAACGATAGGTATAGAAGTAAACATTATCCTGCGCATTTTTCTGCATATTGGAGATAACTTCACGGCGATCTAATAATGTCGATTGGGTGATCATATCAGAGCGCTTATCTTCCGCCGTTAGCGTTAAATAGCTTTCTTTATAGCGTAACTCTGGTTTTAGAATGGAATGGGTAGTTACCAGAACTAAGGAGTTGTCTTGACCATTAAGGTAGTACATGGAGTTAAATTCATTCCGTGCCCCCCATACAATCTCCATATAGTTTGCGAGCTTTGTCGCTAAGACTTTACTGCTTGGTTTATTGAGACCAAACACAATGGAATCAATGGTCTGGTTATTGCTACTTAGCCAATAAACATCGTGGCGCATTTCAGTCACGGAAATGTCGTTAACAGAGTCAGGTGTAGTTTTATCATTGGCAAGCTTATAGATGTGACCCGCTTGATAGCGATAATCTTCAATTTGATAAGCGAGTCGATTAGCGAGAGTGTTGATGGCCGTTTGGTGCGCTAACATCCATGCGTGATAATAATTATAGAGGGACAACGACAGCATTGTGACGAGCAGCACAATAAAGGCAATAAAAATGCGAGAAAGAACATTCGGTTTTAATAATGATTGTTTGTACATACAGTCCCACGCCGTCACACTGGCAAATTAGATTAATCAGATTAAAAATCATACGCCTAGGTACGTTATAGACACTGATTTTGCACAGATATTAGCATTTTTTTAGGGCAATAGAGAACAATTGAGTGAAGATTAGTCAAACGAACAAAAAAATGCAATTATTTTACTATCAGGGGTAGACAAGCCCCCGGGATTCCTCCATAATCGCGCCCCATGGAGAGATGGCCGAGCGGCTGAAGGCAGCGGTCTTGAAAACCGCCGATGGGAAACCATCCTAGAGTTCGAATCTCTATCTCTCCGCCAAATTAGCCGGCTTAGCTCAGTTGGTAGAGCAACTGACTTGTAATCAGTAGGTCACCAGTTCGACTCCGGTAGCCGGCACCAAATAAGAACCCGCTATATCGAAAGATATAGCGGGTTTTTTCTTTTTATATGTGTGCATAATTATAATGCTACTAAGTAGTGGCTGTGCCGTATTTGTGTCATCGTGTGACATTAGCTCGTCGATCCGTTTTGCATGTTCAACAAAATGATTTGGTGCTAAATGTGCATATCGCTGTACCATTTCAATCGATTACCAAGCCCCCATTTTTTGCGATACTGTCAATGGAACTCCAGCCTGAGCTAACCAACTACCGATGTGTACCTTAAATCATGGAATCTGCGGTTTTCTATACCAGCTCGTTTTAGTGCACTACGAAATGCGGTATTCGAATCAACCCTCATCTTTTTTACCGCTGGGGTTGTTGTTCCGTCAGCTCTATTTTTAGCCTCCATATGGACGAATACGTATTTTTGATGGTTACCTATTTGGTCTCTAAGAACCTTGCATGCTGTATCATTTAGGGCTATGCCATTGCCTTTCCTGATTTACTATCTTCAAGGTTGAACCATGGAACCTTTCGCTGCATATCAACTTGATTCCACTCTAAGTTGATTATGTTTGAGCGTCGCAACCAAGTTGTAATAGCAAATGCAACTACGGATTTTAATGGCTAGCTACATTCATCAATCAATCGCCTTGCTTCGAAAGGCTCCAACCAGCGTATGCGATTATTTCTTGGTTTTGGAGCTTTAATATTTGGTGATTTATCTAGATACTTCCATTCCCTTTCTGCTGCTCTCAACAATGATTTAATAAAAGACAGGTAAGCAAATTTTGTTGAAACTGAAACTTTAATATCAACATCTTTAACCTTTATTTTTCTTTTTCCTGAATTATGTCTGCTCCTGTTTTCTTCATGCTTTTTATTTGTAAGTTTGCTAAACGTAACTCTTCTAGTGGCGATGATTGGTTTTATCCCGAAATGGTATGATCTGATAAATTCATCTCTCACAAATTAGGTAAAACCTACCAGCAAGAATACCTTATCGACGAAAACGACCTAGTCGAACTCGTTGGTGAGAGCCTATCGACGTTGTGCACAAGCAAACAGAGTACGAAGTTAAAACCAATAAGGAAACTAACCCGATGAAAAAAATCATCACAAATATCAAAACCTACATCGATAAATCGTAGAGAGTTTGATGCGGCTATTTTTGCGCTTGATGGTTTATTCCGTGAAGAACGGATGAAAGAGAAAGGGTGTAGAAATACAATAATATAAATGCGAATAGTTATCATAAGTATTTTGACATATCTAGAATATGGGGTTATAGTTAATTTACTGTATATGCATACAGTAAATTAACTGGAATTATAACTTAAAAAGGAATATTTTATGGGTGTACATGCTTCAGATGGCTCAGGATGGAGTTCTGAGAATGATCCGTTTGGTGGAAATGACAGTAATGGAAAAGGTACTGGACCAGAAGGTAACGGGAATGGTGGTAACTCAGGTGCTGGTGGGAACAACACATCAGTAAATTTTAGTAAAACTCCTGAAAAACAAGCCGTCGCCTCAGCCATGCTGATGACAATTCCGCAGCAAATTGCGATTGTTGAGGGGACGTGGGGTATCACAATTAATACGACCGTGCTCACATCACCTTTTGCTCGTTTGGCTGGATTATTAGAGAGCAGCTTACCTATGGCTGGCCGTTTAACTGCTGTTGGAGCTTTACTTTCACCTTCTCCAATTGCTTTAGATACCATTGATCCCGCTTTTCGGGAACATCAACAGCAATTAGCCAATTTAGTCACTAATCAGAAATTACAAAGTCAAACATATTCATTAACGGCGCTTCCTGTCAGCATCGTGACAGATACGCCAGTTAAAGACATTTCTCGTCAAAAAACAGTGCCGGCTAAGGTTGTTGTTGAACAGGTTGTTTCGCCAGAAAAGAATAAAGTTACACCTGCAATGACTAAAAATCCTCAGCAAGTCAATGTAGTGCAAGCCAAAAAAACTGGGCGACCGGGTGTGTATTCTGTTGAAATTGCGCCAGGTAAACCAGCATTACAGATTGGATTTAGTGATAAAAAACCGAGTAAGTCGTTTAAAACGCCATCATATGACAATATTAAGCCTGAATCAGTTATTCCAAGTATAACTTCTGAGGCATATCAGGGTATTGTTGATTTCGGTGGTGATCATACTCCTATTTATATTTCTATCTCAAAAAACCTAACTGCGGAAGAGGAAAAGAAACAAGCGGAAACGACGAGAATTGATTGGGAAATTCATAATCCAATTGAGGCAGCTGAAGTGAATTTAGCTTTAGCATCAAAGGAGTATGACGACGCTGTTAATCAAGTGCTAGTGAAACAAAAAGCACTGGAAATGGCAAAAAAAACACCAGAAGCGCTGGCGTTTACTGATGCTAAGTTACATCCATACAACATTAATATTAAAAAAAATGGTTTTGGGTACGCGGATGTAATTGATAGTAAAGAGAAAATGTCATTTTTATTGACTGAGGGGGCTAGAGCTTATGTTTGGGACTATCTTGGTTACTCTCATATAGAGGCTCCTACTAAGGAAGGACTAGATTTTGCAGTATCTGTTCGCAATGAAATCCTAAATATATTTGAAGCAATTAAAAAGCAAATATTGCAGGGACAGCAGTCAATAAAAGATGCAGAAAATAATCTGGTATTAGCTAAAAAAAATAAAGATAAAGCGGAAGATAAAAAGAAAAAAGCGAAGGATAAAAAAGAAAAGGAAGAAAAGCGTAAAAAGCCGGGAACCGCTACTGGTAAAGGTAAAAAGGTGGGGGATAAATGGCTTAATGATGCCGGCAAAGAAAATGGTGCTCCTATTCCAGAGCAAGTAGCTAATAAATTACGAGGGAAGAAATTCAACAGTTTTGATGAGTTAAGGAAGGCCATCTGGGATGAGATATCAAAATTTCCAGAATTGATTAAAAACCTTAGTAAGAATAATAAAACTCTTGTTTCTAAAGGATACTCGCCTTTTGCTAGGAAAAAAGATCAAGTTGGTGGTAGAAAGGTACATGAATTGCACCATGACAACCCAATTAGTGAAGGGGGAGAAGTCTATGATATGGACAATTTAAGAGTTACGACCCCTAAAAGACACATTGATATCCATAGAGGTAAATAAGAATGGAATTAAAAAATAATATTACTGATTATACAGAATCTGAATTTTTAAAGCTTTTAACAATTATTTGTAATGCAGATACAGCAAATGAGGAAGAACAAATTAAGCTTGTGACTCATTTTGAAAATGTAACAGAACATCCGAGTGGAAGTGATCTTATTTACTACCCAGAGGATGGTGATGATGATTCCCCAGTTGGTATTTTAAAAATAGTTAAAGAGTGGCGGGCTAAAAATGGTAAGCCGGGCTTCAAAAAAGGTTAAGAGCTACTGCTAATGGAATAGCTTAACATAAAGCATCAATGATTTAAGGATGAATTGTTGATGCTTACCCGCCTACCATTTCAGGTAATGGACTTATTCAACATCAAAGACAGAAAGATCGTGTTTAGTAATCTATGGATTATAGAAATCAAAGTACTAGAACTGGTGAATAAAAAATAGGATCGGGATGCTCCTGTATCAATGCAGTGAGGCTGTAATGTGAAAAATAGTGTGAGTTACGTATTTTTTGTATCAGATTGATCTTTTTTGCATATAAGAAATGATGTTGTCTATCAAATAATGACTATATACCTATTAATCAACGTTGACACAATTTACTCAAATTCGGTGTGTTTGTATTTTTCACGTTGAATTTGCATAAAACAAAACTCAGAGCGGCGTTCACTCCATATTTGATTGTTTCTTGTTCTGGAAAGTCTATGAGCTTGTGACCAAGCTCTAGATGCTTCAAAGTATTTTTCTGCTTGTTCAAGGCGTACAGCATCTCGAGCTGCACGGAAATACAACGGATTATCATTATTTAAAAAGGTCATATAGGATTCTCTAAAATTAAAATGGATAAATAGTCGATGAAGTTTGTGATTCAACCAAGCTCTCAAGAAGGGGTGGAATTGCCACATTAGCGATGCTTGCTAACAAAAGTTCCAGTGAAATGGAAAAAGAGATGAAACTGAAAGAGTTAGTATTAAAGAATAATTTTGTGACGGTTAACCAAATGGTATTAGTATTAAAAGACTTAATGAAGGTTGACTATATTCAATTAAGATGACTCAGTACTTGGGACCCAGGAAAAAATTATATTTGTTTCTGTAGAGAGCCAGAAGGAAGTGAATACCCGTATAGACATTGGATGCTTTATATTAACGGTCATTATTATGACCTTTTAAACATAAAGAAGATGCCAACAAGAGAAACAAAGCATAGAACGACGACAATGTTAGAAATCCCATCGCTTCTGGGTCAATCCTTTCTATATCGATGAGTTTCAAAACCAGCGGCACTAAGTGGAAGATCTAAAGCCCATTGAGGGTTAGTAGAGAGTAATTCGGATAAGTGTTCACTGTTGAAGGCTGAATTATCAAGAGTCTCAGTTAACACTTCATCGTGTATAGTTAAAACAATCTTATAACCGTGATCTTCAATCGTGGACATGTTACCCGCGAGAATATCTCGAGCTGCGGCTTGGGTTACATTTTCCACCAGTTTTCCACCGTAGGTCTTCAATCGTTGCCATTTACGGCTATAAGAGTTAACGCCCATATAGCTGATTTGGCCGTTCTCGTTACGTGGTGATGGGTAACAAATTACACGGCCTGAAGGTAAAGCGATACGTAGCCATGCTTTATCTCTTCTGACTTTAAGCTTGCGACAAGAAAAGGTTACTTCTGGTGACGTAATCGCTCGGCGAACGGTATCTTCCAATTCATACCAGAAAGACACCGTTTTAGGGTGTGCATTTCTCCACATGCGTTTAAGTGAATCACAGGTGATAAACACGGTTTCATTGAGAGCGAATGTTTTCTTGGTTTCAACAGATTTTTGATACCAATTCAGTGCATCTTGTTTAACTTTGATGGGAATATTAGGTAGCGCCGCTTCAGCGAGTTCATCTAAATCTAGACCATAGGTGAGTGCGAACGTTAGAAATGCAGCGACCCCGCCACCATAGCCTAAACCGAGTTCCATCACTTTCCCAATTTGGCGCATATTTTTGTTAATATTGTCGGGGGCAATATCGAAAGCTCGAGAATAAGCCAATTTATATAAGTCTGTGCCAATACCTTTATCAAACTCGCTAAATGCTGAAATTTTCCACGTTTCACCCGCTAGCCATGCAAGAATACGCCCTTCAATATTGGAAAGATCGGATACAACAAGTTTTTTACCTTCTGGTGCTATAATGCAACCACGTAAAGCTGAACTGGTTAGCTGCATAATGTCATCGTAAATAAGGTCTGCACATCCTGCTTTTAATGCTTCAATACCCATATTAATGGAACTCTGGTCAAGTGTCGGTCTTGGCAAGTTTTGCGGTTGAAATAATCGACCGGCCCAACGCCCTGTACGAGAAGCTCCGCAAAATTGCAATGTTCCGCGCAAGCGACCATCAGAACTTACTCCATTTATTAACGTACTATATTTACTGGTGCTGGTTGTATTTGCTTGCAAGCGAATAACCAATAGCTCGCGCAAAGGGAAGGGGGTATCGGAATCATTGATGCAACGTTCTAATGTGCTTTTTTGCATATCAGGCAAGTTAACGCCAAAAGAGGCAGAAATATATTGCAGTAAAGCATCACGTTGTGTTGCATTTTTTACCTCATTATCTGTAAGTTTTTGGGTGAGCTTAACCAAGCGTTTTTGTTCAGTTTCGACCGCGTCGATAGCGGAAGTTGCTAATTGGATATCCATATAGACACCGCGATCATTAATTTTTTGGTCTCGATGCCAGTGATCTAATTCAGTATCACAATAGTTCCAACTTGGTAAGCGCTTATGTATTGCGCGCATGGCTTCAATATCTAATCCTGCATAGGCAACAAAACGTTCCCACTCTTCGGGATGAGTTTTGCTTGTCGCGCGATGTAATGCAGCGTTTTTAGGATGAGGTTTACAAAATAATTGAATTAACTTTTTACCTTCCTTATTTTTGGCTTGATCCAAAGGAACATCAAGTATTCCACATAGCGTTTCTAGTGCCCCGGGTAAGCCGTGTGCTAATGCTTGAACCATCGTGTCTCGCCAGCGGCTGACATCTATCTTAATGCCATGATGCTTAAGTATTGTGCGATCAAAATGGCTGTTATGTGCATAAATAATAGTATTAGGGTCTGTTAACGCTTCTTTTAATGCTATAGGTATAGATGATTTATTTGTAATATCCCAAACGTTAACCGAATTGTTGTTTAACGCCCAAGAAAAAAGCATAATTTCAGCGGTTTCCGCATAAGAATGCACACCGTATTTAATTGGCTTTTCATTGAATGTTTCGAGGTCGAGCCAGAGTATATTTTTCATAATTTATAAGAGGAGGGGGTATATGATATTTTTCTCAACACAAGATTTAGGTCCATTTTCTGAGTATTTAGAGCTGATAAAAACTATTTTAGGTCTAATAGGTTCAGTTATCGCATCTTTAATCACTTTGTTTAAAATTGGACAAAAATATTTCAAGTCAGGTGAAAGTAATAGATTGATTAGGAATAAAGAATATTTAATCCAATACAATGAATTTCTAAGTGGGACGGATAAGGAATATATTAGAACTAAAATAAATGATACTGTTATGGCTAATATTACACAAGAAAAGAACAAAACTTTTAGAGACTTGAAAATAATTTTATCTAATTATACTGTTACGTCTGATATTTGGTTTATTTTGAAAAAAGTAAAACGATATTTATATATTGATAAAGGTATTCTGTATGTAAAGTTAGATACGGCTTACATGGTGAATTACTGGATGGAAAAATTCATGGGTTGTATTTTAGCATTATGGTTGGCGTTATTTATACTCCTTGTGTATATAGACTCACCAGATACTTTTGAAACGGGGAAGTATTATCTTTTACTTTTGATTGTCTTTGTTATTTCGATTGCATCTATATGGTTCTTTATAAATTCCCCTCGAAAATCTAAAGTTAATACTGTAGTTAATGAAATCAACAAGATAATATCTGAAAGTTAATTTCAATGGAGTTAACTTGTTGATTATACATTTTTGCTCGCAGAATTATAACCTGCGAGCGTGTCACTATCGCGAAATTATAATTACTTTTATCCGTTGACATAGATTATTTAAAATAAAGTAAAAATAAATCACTTATTGGCAATATTTGTAGAATATATGACAAAAAGGTAGGGGCTTAATCTGAGTTATATAGCTATACTAAAATGTACTATGAGTAATATATATTTAACCCTTCAATATTTTTTCGGCTAAATTGATCACTTCAGCGAGTTTATTTTCAGGCACTTGCCCTAATTTTTTTGCTTCGAACTTAGTAAGAATTTCAACGGCTTCATTGCGGTAACCATTTTTAGCTAGTAGTAAAATCAATTTTTCTGCTTGGGCGAAAAGTGCTTTAGGATCAGTTAGGCTTTCATTCGTTGCCTTAATTTCAGATTTAATAGGTAAGGGGAGGTTTTCAGGCTTCAAAGGGGGATTAAGTTGTACGATACCGTTAGATTGTATTGTCGTAATTAGTTGGCGCATGACTTCGGTATTTTCTTTAATTATTAGTTCGAGACTCATTTGATACCTCAAAGATACAAAGTGATGGGAAAAGTGGTGTTAGGCTTTTGTTTAAGAATTTCAATTTTCTGTTGATACCGTAAAAGGCGGATGTTGTTATTCATCGGAAATCTATCCGAGAGTAAAATTTGAACTTTTTTCATTAAATTATTTCCAGTGGATGATTTGACGTTTAGATATTGCTAATGATGAGATGCGCTATATTGTGTATTAATGAAAATAACTCTGCTCCATGATACAAGCATTGTTTAGCTCACCATAGGTCACTCATTGAATGACCTATAATTAGTTATTTGCATTTGTACAATGCTTTGCTGCCAGTGTTGCCCATTCCTTGCCATTTTACTCTCATATGGAAGTAACCTTCTTAACAAACAGATCGTGCCTGTTAATACGTCGCATTTTTGCGTAGGGGTCTCAGCAGATAGCTTTGTACTGTTACGATTTTCTATATTGTTAAAGAGCAAGTTTTTACTAGTTAAGTAGTAACCATTGCAAATAATAATACTATAAAAATAGTAAATGTAAACAGATTAAATTGTATTATTGCATGAATAATCCCTATCTATTTGTTTTATAAATTAATTGAATGAGTAAGAATGATATATCAATGTGAAAATGAGTCTTCTTGGTTCCTTACAAGAAAACTCTAATGGTAGGAATAATGAGTGCAATTATCTTTTTCGGCGGTAAATTCTATGTTCGACCATAACGCCAATGAGTGCTATTTGGTAGTCGTGGCTATTTAGGGTAGGATAGTCTGGATTCAATGGAACTAGCTCAAACTCACCGGTACCAATGCCTAAAGGACGATATTTTTTGAATGTACCTTGGTTACCACCATTTTTGGCAAAAACAAATTCACCAGGGTTAGGACAAAGCTCAGTATCGATAACAACAATATCTCCTTCTTTAAATTCAGGATTCATACTGTCACCCTCAATTCTCAGTGCGAAAGCATTTTCGCTAATGTCATCATCGACTAATATATACTCAAAATTACCTTCATGATCTGTAATTGGGTCTGCATCCTTAAATAATCCCGCTTGGACATAGCTTAATAAAGGCACTCGACGAGAGTTTACCTCAGTCATTGGCATAATACTTTTACCGTTGAGTAGCCATTCTGGATGGCACTGTAGGGCTTTGGCTAGCTCTATGATATTTCTTGGTTTTCTAGTTCTTCCGTTTTCAATTGACTCTACGGATTGTTGGCTAATATTGGCGCGTTCAGCTAATTCCGATTGAGTCAAATTAAGTTCTAATCTGCGCTGTCGTATTCTTGTTGCTAATGACATTCTTATGCCCCCTGTGAATATTTCATACCCTACTATTAATACTAATTTTATTGTATTTGACAAACAATATTTGTGGTGATTGAATACTATGAAAATTGTTAATAGGAAACGTTATGACACTTGGTAATAGAGTAAAACAAAGACGCAAGCTACTTGGTTACACGCAATATGTTTTAGCGAAGCAAATCGGTTTAACACAGCAAGCGATCAATAGGATAGAGAGTGATGCTATTTCTCGACCTCGCTTTATCCTTGAACTAGCACAAGTTTTAGAGTGTGACCCTGAATGGCTATTAAAGGGACCACTAGTTTTAACGAAGGACTAACCTATGCGGATCACTTATTCAGTAGGGCGCTCGGCCAAGGATAACCGCCCTCAATCAGCGCAAGCATCGAGTTTTGAAGAATACAAGTTAGCTATCAAAGCGCTTAGAAAAAAGATTTACATTTTGCCAACTGACTCCATTGAGACAATGCGAGAGAAAAAGGCGCGTCTTAATTATATCTGGGGAGCGCTGAACAATGAGACCAAAGGACGTAGTGCTATCAATGCTGGGACTCGCCAGGTTCTTTGGTTAGATATGGATGGATGTTCTTTAGGGGCTTGGAATACGTTAAAAGGCGTTCTGAGTATGTATTGTTGCTTTTGTTATACCACCGCTAGCCATGAGCACGTTACCGTAAAGAATGAACAACGTTGGCGCATCGGCATTATGCTAGATAGCAGTGTAACGGCTCAACTTTATTCCGAATTAGGTTCATGCGTTGAACAAGAAATCATGAACTGTTACCAGCTACTTAGCGATGAACCTATTAAATGGGATCACTCAGTGTACGAGCCATCACATATGGTATTCGCACCACATGAGAGTGCACAATTCTTAGAGTTCGAGGGGGCTGTTATCCATGTAAAAACCATTCTAGCCTCAGAGCTTACATCACATAGTAATAAAGCAGATATTTCTAATTTTAATGTTGTACCTGATGATGATTCTTCGCGCTTAACTGCCCTGCATAACGTTAACAGGAATACCTTTGATGACATGCGATCTGCGCTTTGGCACCCGGAGGTATTAAGTCTTGCCGAAAATTATCCAACTTGGGTGGGAATGGGGAACCGTTTGGCATGGTTTAAAAATACGCGTTATGAAGATAGAGCCAAAGCATTATGGATTGAATGGTCAGCTAAAGCAGAAAAAGGTAACGAGGAAGCGGCATTAAATAAGTGGCCTCAACTTTGTGCGAATCGAACGGGTTATCAAGCAATATTTGCTATAGCCCAAAAAGTAGGTTGGGTTAATCCTAGTATTAAACGCTTCAGTACGACTCGAGTTACTGTGAATGATTTTCATAATACTCAGCAAGTGAATGAATCGTTGTCTCAACCATTATTCAAGCGTGATAAGTATGGTCAGATAGAGGCCACCATTGATAACGCATCTAAAGCCGTCATGCACCCTGATTTTATCGATATTGAAATTCGCTTTGATGCTTTTCGCGATCAAATCATGTTCTCGCCGATTGGTTCTAACGAATGGAAATCGTTTTCTGATGCTGACTATTCTCGGTTACGTATTGTTATGGAGAAACGTGGGTTCAAAGCGGTAGGACGTGAGTTGGTTCGTGATGTGGTTTTACTTGCCGCAGAGGAGAACCAATACGATTCCGCTATCGAATGGTTAACTAGCCTTGAATGGGATGGTGCTAAGCGAGTGGATAGATTCTGCCATACGCATTTTGGCACAGAGGACTCGGCTTATACCCGTGCGGTTTCTCTCTATATGTGGACAGCAATGGCAGGGCGTGTATTGGCGCCAGGTATTAAAGCTGACATGGTGCCAATACTTGTTGGTGCTCAAGGATGTGGTAAATCCTCGGGTGTGGCGGCTTTATCACCAGACCCAGCTTCCTTTGTGGAAATTTCTTTTGCAGAAAAAGATGATGATTTAGCCCGTAAAATGCGTGGTCGTATTGTGGTGGAAATTGGTGAACTACGTGGCCTAAGCACGAAAGATCTCGAATCTATTAAGGCATTTGTTACTCGTACCCATGAAAATTGGATTCCAAAATTTAAAGAGTTCGCTACACAGTTTCCTCGTCGCTCACTAATTATCGGAACCACTAACGAGGATGAATTTTTAGCCGATCGTACGGGTAATCGCCGTTGGCTTCCTATTGAAGTGGTGAAGGTCAATGTAGACAAGATTAAGTGTGATGCTCTTCAGTTATGGGCTGAAGCGCGTGAAATATTTAAAGCGGACGGAATCCAATATCGAACTGCTGAATACTTAGCTACACAGATTCACGATAAACATACTATTAAAGATGCTTGGTTAGAAATTATTGAGCGTTGGTTGGACGAACCCGACGTAATGACAGGTGAAAAACCGCGAGCCCGCCGTTTTTTACGATCAGGTGAAATTTTGCAGGAAGCACTAAATATTGATCCCAAAAACATCTCAAGACGTGAACAAATGCGAATTGGTAACGTTTTACAAAGTTGTGGGTATAAATCAGTACAACGGCGTGTGGACGGTAAGGTTGCACGAATATATGAGCCACCTGTACCAACTACTAATGATTAGGTTAGTAAGATTAATTTATTGATTTTTAATGATTGTATCAATCGTACCAACCGTACCAACCATTTAGAGTGTTGTATCCCTATAAGCTATAGATAGACCTTTGGAAGGTAATAATTAAAAAGGGTCGGTACAGTTGATACCCGTCGATACTGAAATAAATTTCTTACTTTTTATACTTTCCAGCCAACTAAATCTTTTGCGTCTTTATTGATTCATAAAAATTGGGTGTCGCTGGTACTGAAAACACAGGTTAGAAACTATGAACAGAGATATACAGAAAATTTTGGTGCATTGGGGAGGATGGTCAGCTGGTGACCATTATGCGATGGTTGGTTGGTCTTCTGTCGCAGCAGGTTTTAATCACTATGCAATGGGTTCGCGCTGTAGCAATAGGCTTTCGTGTAGCGACGAAGATGGGTTAGTGATTGATTTATGCGTCGCTAAACTATCAATAGTTGGTATGGAACGTGAAAGGGCTTATCTGGAAGAATATTATATTAAGGGACAATCTAAACGTGCAATTGGACGTAAATTCAAAATACGAGAAGGAGAAGTACGTGAAAGAATGCAAAGTGCAGAAAGTTTCGTCTTAGGTTTTTTGGAAGCCCTTAATATTCAATTGGATATGGATTTATTGTACGAAAAGTGTTCGATCGATGCGCCTAGATTAGTGCGCGCGCAAAACCTGTGTTAATCTACCTAAAATGATTTCTCTATTGACAAGAAAGCCCTCAAGTTTGAGGGCTTTTTTTGTATGGGAAGTTTCTATCAAGAAGATTTTCAAGACAAACTATTATGAATAGAAGAATCTCATCTCAAAGAGATATTTTCTTTAACATTATCTAACAGCCACTTCGGTGGCTTTTTTTTCATCTAAATTTAGGCACTCCGTAGGGGTGAAATCGTGCGTATGGATAAATATAGCAACGCAGCCTACGGTAGTGCTGGGCTTACAGCATTTTTCGCGAGTCTATCGCTTTATGAATGGGGCTTTATTATCGGGATGGCGTTCAGCATGATCTTAGGCTTGGCGACTTTCTTCATGAATAGGTGGGAACAACGAAAACGAACCCGTCTATTTGAAGATCTGGTCAATAAGACAGACCCACAAAACCCCTCTGCCACCGCTCGAAAAGCCGCCGAGCTTATGGCGAAAGCGCCAAAGGATATCTAATGTCACTCAAACAAAAATTAACTGTGCTTGTTAGCGCAGGGGCCACGGCTATCGCTTTAACAGTCATTACGCATTTTGAAGGTGTTAGATATGAGCCATATGAAGATGTGGGCGGTGTATTAACGGTCTGTTATGGACATACGGGAAAAGACATTGCTCCCAATAAAGTTTATTCCAAAGATGAATGTAATGAATTGCTTGAATCAGACTTTCAGCGCACAAAACAGCAGGTAGATAAATTGGTCAAGGTGCCTACTGACGATCACACTAAGGCCGCGTTGTATTCATTTGCCTTTAATGTTGGCACAGGCGCATTTGCTAAATCGACAATGCTTAAAAAGCTCAATGAGGGTGATCAATATGGCGCTTGCGAAGAGTTGAAAAAGTGGGTCTACGCTGGTGGTAAGGTCTGGCGTGGACTTGTTAATCGCCGAGAAGCGGAGGCGGCTATATGTCATGGAAATCTATAGTTGCGGTGATTGGCTTAATTATCTACATGATTACCTTTCTGGGGAGTGGATTTTATTTACTCACAGACAACACATGCAGCATCGATAAAGCCAGTTTAGAAAAATGTTGCCAGAGTGCGATTAATTATCACAAGGGTAAGCAGGTGATTTATGAAATTCGATAAATCATTCTGGCTATTCATTATGGTTGTTGGTCTGGGTTGGTGGGTTGTTAGCGTTCACGATGATAATAAGCTACTGAAAAAAGAAAACTCAGAGCTTATTGATAGCATTCAAAACTACGAGCAGCACATTGACTCCCTCCACCAACTCGATACTAAACATACTCAAGAGCTAACAAATGCAAAAGCTGAAATTGATAAGTTGCGTATTGCTGCTGAGCGTAATCCTGAGCGGGTGTACATCAAAGCAAGCTGTAAAAAAGCCGAAGGCACTACCACCTCCGGCATGGATGATGCAATCACCGCCCGACCTACTGACTCCGCTATCAGAAATTATTGGTTACTCAGAGAGCGAATTGCTGAGTCACAGCAAATGATTTTAGGCTTACAGAACTATATCAAAACACAGTGTTTGTAATAAGGAATGGGTATAGATCTATAAGTGGAGCATTTATCTATACATTCTTAAATTTAATTTAAGCTCTTCCTTTTAGTGCCCTCGATGAGGGCTTTTTTATTGGAGAAAAACATGGCTCTTTATGTTTATTGTTCGTTATCAAATGACCAGCATTATTCCGTTGATGAAGGTCAAATTTTTATTGCTGGTCAGGCTAACGTTATGACCGAATTTCCGTATACCTCCATTGGTCGTATGACAACAATTTCAGATGAACAATTTGTGCAACTAAAAAATAATTCTGTATTTCAACTTCATAAGAAAAATGGATTTATTCGTGTTGAACATCATCAAGATGTTATTCAAAGGAATTCTCCAGCTACAAATGCGAGCGATGAATTGTCTTTGAATAAGTCAAATCTATCAAAAGTAACAACGCAAAAGACCTCTAGAACGAGTAAAAAAGGATAGCCATTATGGACAAGCATATCTTTCCTATTGATCAATTTCGCATTCTTCGTCCGCAGTTTAATGCTTTGCCTAAAGATGATGTATTGATCATTGCTGAATCTGCTCTCCATTATTTCCCCCCATCTAGTGATGCTTGTTTCAATGAGTTGTGGATGCTAGTTGTGGCACACATGTTGGATTTGAATCAACGGATTACTGAAGGGATGGCGCCAACTGGTGTTATCACAAACGTGACAATGGACAAAGTAAGTATTTCATTTACCTCTCCTCCTAGCGGCTCCGACTGGTCGTATTGGTTCAAAATGACAACCTATGGACAGCAATTTTTAGCTTTATTCCTGCGTTGTGAACTGACTCAACATGCAGATAGCAAAGCGTCTTCTGAATTACGTAGCGTAGAAAATGGGGCATGAGAAGGGAATGGTAGTAATAGCTAAATTATCTCAGTTAATGCCAGTTTTATCTCAGTTGCATCAAGGAGAATAACTATGTTTGGAAATATATATCGCCAAGTATCTCGATATATTCCACAACAAAAAACCTTATGGTTTCGTTTTAAAAATAGAGTCACCGATGAGCGAGGACATGATCATAACCTGTACCATGAACCCACTGAAATTTATGGTAACTGGCAAGCAATAGAAACCGAAGATGCTCAAAGTATGGGATTTGATTCCAGTTCTATTTATCGTCGATTTTATACATCTAACAACATTAAAGGTATTCGGCGTAGTACCTCCCCGGACTATCTCGTTTTCAACGGTAAAAAATATGAGGTTACCAGTGAAATGGATTGGTACGAGCAGGATGGCTGGAAATCGGTGGTGTGCATTGAGGTAGGTGCTTATGACAGATAACGACGTTGACATCGCTATCCGTAAGCAGCTGCTTTTTCAACTAAAGGAGGCAAAGATTGAAATTCCGGTAAAAGCTGGTTTTCAAGCGACTAGGCAAGGTCGCGATGACAATATGGTGATATTTTTTCCTATTGATGAGCGTGGTCATGGTTGGCAAGAAAGAAAGTACGATGTACAAGGTAAACATGCGAACCATCAAGAAAAACAACCGTCTGAAAAAACATATCAATTTCAAGTTCTTATCACTGATTTTGGGTGTTTTACCGCTAGTGACATTACTGCAATAGTTAGAATGATCACCAATTCATTAACTTTCGTTGAAGCGCTAAAAAAACAAGGTATTGGCACTCAACGCGCAAGCAATATTCGTAATCCCTATTTTCTGAATGATTACGGTAACTACGAGCAAAACCCCTCGTTTGATCTCATTGTTTCGTTCACTCGAACATTACACCTTGATACAGCTGTCGTTAGCGCACTGTATCCTGATATTCACCGCATATAAGGTTCTATTATGTCAATTAAACAAAATCGATACGTTGATATCGCATCAGCGGTCATTGGTGCGTCTGCTGTTCCGATGCGCAAGTTAACTGGTCGTTTATTTTCTTCAAATCCAAAAATTCCTGCCGGTAAAGTTTTAGAATTTACTAGTGGTCAGGTTGATGAATTATTAGGCGTGGATTCACCTGAAGCGCATTTTGCTCGTCAATATTTTAGTTATGTTAGCCCTGCGCCTGTTAATAAGCCCAAAGAGCTACAAATTGCCACCTATGAACCGATGGGGCGTGCACCCGTATTATTTGGTTCCAAGGCAGCAGCATTAGCAGATCTAAAAATGATTGCTGATGGAACCTTGTCCGTCACCATTGGTTCTATCACAAAAAATTACAAAGACTTGGATTTATCAGAAGTTAAGTCGTATGCAGACATTGCATCGATGATCCAAGCGAAATTGAATGCCGAGCCGGAGCCTCAATTCTCAAGCAGCTATTTGACGTTTAACTCATTGAATAGTGTCTTTGAGTTAAGTGGTGGCGTTCAAGAACGTGCCTCTATTGGTGTCGCTTATTCCGTGCTGTCGAATGCGATGGGATTATCATCTGGTACCGCATCCGAAGGTAACCCAGCACAAACACCACTCGAAGCTTTTATTGTGGCTGAACAAGTCTCTGACTCATTCGGTAGCGCAACATTCTTAGATGAAATGTCGTTAGAGCAGGCAGTACCGTTGGCTCAGTATGTTGCAGGTGAAAATGTGAAGTATCAACTGCATTTGAATGTGAGCAAAAATAAAGCAGAGGATTTCAGTGCTGCGCTAATCAGTACTGCGTCAGTGGGACTTAATCTTAAATCGGAAGATCATTATTTTGTTCAGGCATTACCGATGGCGATTATGGCTGCGACAGATTATGACCGTACTAATGCAACGACAAATTATATGTTCCGCCAGTTCAGTACTACATTCCCAGCCCAAGTGGTGACTGATAAATCTGCAAGTCATTACGATAAATTACGTGTGAACTATTACGGAGAAACGGCTGTTGCGGGTTCACAAGTTCGTTTTTATCAGCGTGGATTTTTATGTGGTAGCTCATCTAATCCATTAGATATGAGTGTTCATGCTAATGAGCAGTGGTTGAAAGCCTATATTTCTCAACAGTGGTTTAGTGTGCTACTCGCCACACGCGGTATTCCCGCCAATAAAGATGGTGAAGCCAGAGCATTAATGGTTATTGCTGGAGCTGTTACTAAAGCCCTTGATAATGGGACAATTTTAGCGGGTAAAGCACTGACTGAAGTCCAAAAACTGGCAGTCTCTGATGCCTCTGGTGACGATCTTGCATGGCATGACGTACAAGACAAAGGCTATTGGTACAACGCACAAATTGTTGAGAGTACCGGGGAAAGCGGTTTACCTGAATATGTCATGAAATACGTGCTGATTTACGGTAAAGGCGATTGGGTTCGTAAAGTCGAAGGTTCACATAACTTAGTATAAGGAATTAATAATGAATGATATTTCTGTAGCAGGCTTGGGCCTAATTATCCAGGCAACAAAAACATTCCCGACGGGAATTTTAATTACTACTTTTGCTGATGATGCAGACCCATTGGATTTACCTGCGGTGGATATTGCACAAACAGGCATGGATATAAACGGTAACTTAGTGAGTTGGGCCACACCTACACCTCAATCTATTACAATCAATGTATTAGCGGGTAGTGAAGAAGATAAAAACCTGTCTATTTTGCTGGAGGCGAACACAGCAAAAAGAGGTCGTCGTCCAGCAGGTGATAAAATCACGATGGTGGCATCTTATGGTGATGGTTCAACCGTTACTGCCCGTAACGGTAAAATTACCAATGGTAGCCGAGGTAATTCAGCCGCTTCTGCTGGGCGTTTAAAGTCCAAACAATACACGTTTGTTTTTCAGGATTTTGACAGTACCCGAATCCGTTAATTTACTTCCATTTATGGCGGGCTTTCCCGCCATTTTTTATAGGCTTATATCATGCTAATTAAACCGAAAGAAGTTGCTATTAAAGATGTTGATGGTAACGAAAAGCTATTTGTGATTAGTCGCTTACCTGCAACTGTAGGTAGAGAAATTCTCGCCAAGTATCCGTTGTCTAACGCCCCCAAAATTGGTGACTACGAAGTTAGTAAAGAGGCTATGTTTAAAATGATGGCCTATGTATGTGTAGTGATTGACGGAGAAGAAATTCAGCTTAAAACACAGACATTAATTGATAATCATATCCCAGATGGCGAGTCTCTAATTCGCTTAGAGTTGGAGATGTTGAAATACAATACTAGTTTTTTCGGGGGCGACGGGAGCCCAGGTTTCCTCCACTTCCTGCTCAGCAAGGTAAGCGGTTCACTCCCGTCGATTATAAAAACGCTGATGGGTTCTTTGCAGTCATCATCAGTGAACACCTTGCCACCTTCACGGAACTCAAAATCTCAATAGATTTAGAAGAGGCAATGGACCTATGGGAAATTGCAATTACGAATCGATATAACGAAGCGTTAGCGGCTTTAAAGGAGTGATAATGTCGTTAATAGACACATTTGTTCAGGTCTTTGAATTTGACACACGGCAAGCTGACCAAGCCTTTGACAAAGTACAACGCTCTACAGATGACATTATCGAAAGCATGAAGAGCGCTCAAGGTGCAGCAGAACAAAGTTCGCTCTCATTTGGCGCTGTGATGAATGAACTCTGGCAGTCGTTACAAGGAGCATCAGGCGAGTATCCCATTTATTTTTTGACTAATGCTGAACAGGTAAGTGAGCAAACTGCATCAGTGAAATCACAATTGGATTCAACGGGAACATCATTAGCGATATTGGATGAGCAGCGAGGGAGCGTTGACACGGGATGGAATTCCTCGCAATCAGTACTTAAAGATTTGGATGAAAGCTATCAATTTTTACAGAATGATATTGGCCAATACTCTACCGAAATGGTTGATTTAATTGCTACCGAGCAGCAAAGCTTAATCTCAAAACAGCTTGCTAGCGCTATTATTCAATCATTACAAGGCGATTATAGGCAATTAATCCATATTATTGATGAAATACGCGTCAAAGGAATTGAAGCGGCAGTCAGTGAAGTTGAAGCTCAAAAAACAGTTCAAAAGTCGTTAGATAACACGGAGAGTTTATACCAAAAGGTAGGAACTACCGTGGTCTCTTTTGCGAAAAAAGCATTAGGGGTTGTTGGTATAACAATGGATGCCGCGACATTAGTCAATGATGTGATATCTCGGGCAACTGAAATTGAATCTCTCGATAAGTTGGGGCAAAAAATTAATGTTACTACGGCTGATGTAGATGCATTCGCCGGCTCTATGGCTGCACTTGGAGGAAGTCGTGATGCGGCTCAAACCGATTTATCAGCAATGGCAAAATCGTTTGGTTTTACTAAAGACTCAATGGAAAACGTTTTGCAGACTGCCGATAAAGTGAAAGGGATGAAGTTTGATCAAGCTAAAGTAACTCTTTCAGGATTGGGTGTTAAGGATGACAAAACCGTCGAGCTCATGATGAAAGGAAGAAAAGAGCTAGAACGGATGATGGGTATCCAAAAAGAATACTCTGGCATTAATAAAGAAAGTATTGAACAGTCTATTAAATTTAACAAAGCGTTGCAGGGCGTTACACAGGCATCGGGTTTGTTGAAAAATAGCTTTTTAGAAATGGTCATTCCGGTTTTAGCTAAAGGACTCGGGTGGCTAAATGAATTTGTTAGTTTCTGTATAGATAACAAACAACTCGTTGTTTCATTTTTTACTGTCGTGGGTGCTGCGATTGCAGCTTATTATGTTCCTGCGATGATGATGGCTGCTAAATCAACGCTGTTAGCTACGTGGCCTGTTTTGGCAATCATCGCCGTTATTGCCTTGCTTGCTGCCGCATTTGCACTTGTGTATGACGACATCATGAATTTTATAGACGGTAACGATTCTATGATTGGCCGTATTTTTGATGAATATCCTGCACTAAAGGAGGTTATTCTCCAGGTTTGGCAAACATTTAAAATACTGTTTGAGTATTTGATGATCATGGTGAAATTTGTCGCTGATCTTGTCGTTGATGCTTATAACATAATGAACAATGCATTAAATCAGTTTATTGATTGGTTAGTTTTAAGTATCAACGCGATAGTGAGTTGGGGGGAGGATTTCAAGGGTATTTTTAATACCGTATCTGATGCTGTTGTTGGTATTTTTAAATGGTTATGGGCTCAAATCAAGCAGTACCTCGGCTGGATTAATGATGGACTCGATGCAATCAAAAAAGGCTGGAGTACTGTTAAAGGCTGGTTTGGGTTTGAAGATGCAGAAGTGACTCAAACAGTAGAACGTAGAGTTTCAGCAGATGGAACTATTGAGCATACGATCAGCGAAACGCCAAAACTATCCGAAGAGGATACTGCTTTACTGGTACAAGGGCTGAATCAGCATATTTCTGGTATGTCGACCAATCCAATGAATCCTGTCACGAGTCAAGCAATTAATAATCAATCCGGCACAGTTAACGAGAGTACGGTTAACGTTGGTGAGATAAAAATTACCACTCAGGCTACGGATGCGCAGGGCATGGCGAATGGTGCTAAAGATGCTCTAGAGTCACATCTTCAGGATGTTGGGCAGCAATATGGTACAGGGTGGGGCAAATGATTACTGAAGTTAAAATATTCAATGTAGATGATTTTACGACACTATTTGAAACTGCTAATCCGATCAAAGTAACTATTCGTGATGAACATAAAGCGACTCAGTTTGCCGTTGAATCGGGGGAAAGCCGCAGTGATCATGTTGTTGTTCAGCCTATTGAAATTAACATGGATCTCATTCTTACGGGTGAAACGAAAAATGCTTTTGAACGAATGCAACAAATCTACGACACCCATCAATTAGTGGGCATTCAAACGCGTGTAAAAACCTATCAACCTATGTTGTTAGTCAGCTTTAGTCATGATGAAACACCTGATATGGCGGATGCGATTAACCTCTCATTACATTTTACTGAATGGCAAGCCGTTGAACCTGAGTATGGTGAGCTTCCTCCGAGAAAAGTCGCTAAAAAAGAGCAGTCTAGTACCGTCAATCGTGGGAAAGTTCAGACTGTGGCTGTGCCTGAAACTGAGAAAAAGAAAGGATCGGCAGCGACTCAAGGATGGGACTACATTAAAGAGAAAATGTAAGAATATTAGGATTAATTATGCAAAAGATTCCATTGAGTACCATCCCCAATCAGCGGTTACGAGCAACACTAAATGACAATGATTGGGAGCTAACAATTAAAGTTGCACGACAAATGATGTGTTGTGATATCAAGCGTAATGACAACATGTTGATACAGGGCATTCGCGTGATGCCCAACCAACCATTAATCCCATATCGCTATTTATCCGGTATCGGCAATTTTGCGTTCATCACAGACAATGGCGAATTACCGTGGTGGGAGCTGTTTGGGAAAACTCAATATCTTGTGTGGCGGAGTAGTGATGATGATTGACTTACGACGAATCAGAGTCGGTATCGAGGTGAATGGCCGCTTACAGTGGTATGAAGGATTACGCATCAAAGCCAGTGGCACAAAGTATGCAAATCCATTGCAAAATGAATGCACGGTTAACATTGATGGCTTAAACGCGGATACGCGTAATATGCTGTTAACGGAAACGAGTCCTTATACGAAAAGCAAACAGCCCCACAGGCTAATTGTTGAAGCCGGCCGTGTAGGTTCAGGTATATTTCGATTGTATATCGGCGATATTGTCAGTGCTGAAATAGCGTCACCGCCAGATGTAACGCTGACCCTAAAGGCTAAAACGAACAATGCCACCGCCAGGGAAATGGTTTCTACCTCTGGCGGTGCAATTAATAAGTTGAGTGATATTGCAAAGAGCATTGCGCAAGATTGTCAGGTAAAGCTCGATTTTCAAGCCACGGATAAAAATATTGCAAACTGGTATTTTTGTGGGGGAATGCTTAAACAAATCGAAAAACTACAAGAGGCTGGTAACGTCAAAGCGTTCATTGACGATGATGTATTATATGTAAAAGACAGAGATAAGGCAGTCTCTGGGCGGCTGCGTATCTTAAATCAAAAATCCGGTATGGTTGGTATTCCGAAAGCTACGGAGAAAGGCGTTGACGTCACTTACTTGATTGACTCGGATTCATCATTAGGTGGCATGCTGCGACTTGAGAGTAAATTTAATCCTGCACTTAATGGTGATTACTTAATTGAACAATTAAAGTTCGATATTGCTTCTCACGACACCCCCTTCTTCTATCAAGCTATCTGTAAACGAGTATAAATCATGAATCAACCTAACAGTGATATTGCTAGCGAAGGCAGCTTGGCAGGACAACTCTCGTCTGCATTTCGCAATTTTTTGATGAATATTGATGACATGCTCCCCGCGACGGTGGTGAGTTATGACGATAAAACCAATCGTGCCGTTATCAAACCGCTGATCATGATGGTTTCCACCGAAGGACAAAAAATAGGGCGGGCGGCGGTACCAAATATCCCCGTTTTCCGTTTCGGTGGAGGGGGATTTTTTATTCGTATGCCAATTAAGCCAGGGGATTTTGGTTGGTTAAAAGCAAACGACCGAGACGTCAGTTTAATTTTCCAGCGTGGTGGCTTAGAGGATGAACCTAATACTGCGCGTTTGCACACCTTTAGTGATGCCATGTTTTACCCCGACACGCTAAAAGGTTGGTTAATTGATGGAAAAAATGCGGATGCTTTAGTGATCCAATCAATGGACGGCTCTGTGTGCCTATCGTTGCACGAGGGTAAAGCAGTACTGGATTCTCCAATTCTTGAAGCAAACGTGCCTGAAACCACGTTTAACGGCAATGTGACTATCAATGGTAATCATGCCGTGAATGGCAACAGTGACTCAAATGGTGGCACGATGAAGCATAACGGTAAAAATATCGGGTCTACACATAAACACAGTGGTATTCAGCGTGGCGAGAGTAATTCAGGAGAGCCTATATGAGGACATTTGGCGTTAATAGCAACAATGATATTCACCTCGGTAATGACGGAAATTTGTCGATAGTGAGTGGTGAACGAGCGTCAGAAAAAAGGTGCGAGCACTACGCCAAAGCATTACGTGGCGAGATGCTGCATAAGTTGGATTCAGGTATTCCCTATTGGAAAACCACTTTCGGAAGACAAGCGGATATTCCGCTGTTTGAATTTGCGTTTCGTGATCGGATGCGTGAACTGAATGATGTGATATCCGTCTTGTCTTTTTCGGCTTTATTGGCAGATAACTCGCTGAAGTATACCGCTGTGATACAAACAATTTATGGGGAGATAAGTCTCAATGGCTGATTATCAATTCATTACCTCACAAGGGGTTGTTATTCCAGATACCAGCACTTTACGTAATGATGTCGAAAGAGAATTTAAAAATGTGTTTGGCCAGGATTTGGATGTTTCACCGGAAACACCACAAGGTGCATTGGTCACCATGGAAGTGGAAAACCGAGATGCAGTTGTACGCAACAATGCAGAACTAGCGAATCAAATTAACCCTGATTTAGCCGGCGGCATTTTTCTCGATGCAATTTGGGCTTTGATGGGCGGACAACGTTTTGATTCAACACACTCATTTCTGACACAGGTTAAGTTTAGCGGTGTCGCTGGCACCATTATTCCTAGCGGATCACAAGCGACAACACGAGGCGGTGATCTATTCGAGACAACCAAAGCCTTGATTTTAGGTAAAGATGGCACAACCACCGGTGACATGCGTTCTATTGGCACTGGCGCTATAGAGTGTGGTGTTGGTCAGCTTGATAAAATCGCAAGTTCAGTGCTTGGTTGGGAAACCGTGAATAATCCGACATCGGCAACGTTGGGTAGAGCTGAAGAGTCTGATTTACAGGCTAGACGCAGGCGAAAACAAACACTTGCGCGAAATACGGTGAGTGTTGGGGAAGCAATCACATCAGCACTCTATGAGCTGGAAGGTGTGCGTTCTTTAGCATTTAGAGAAAATTATGGCGATACACCCGTTATTTTTGATGGGATTACTTTAGTACCTCATAGCATCTACGTTTGCGTTGAAGGGGGGGATAAGAATCAGATTGCTCAATCTTTGCTGAGAACCAAAACCCTTGGCGCTGCCTTTAATGGTCGTGAAGAAGTTGAAGTGTTAGAGAAAATTAGCGCTCAAACGTACCCAGTGAAATTTGATAGAGCAAAAGAAATCGTGTTGTTTTGCCGAGTGACGGTAAAAAAAGCCACGGTGGATGCTCAAACGATTATTCCCAAAGCAGTCCAATCTTGGGCAAATGGTGATGTGGAGGGCGATGGAGGCTTAGTGGTTGGGCGTGATGTGTCTCCTTTCGAGATATCTGCCGGTATAAACACGGTAGAGCCAAGATTGTTTATCACGCGCGTGGAGCTTTCAACTGATGGTAAAGCGTGGTCCTCAGATAATTATACGATAAAACTCAATGAAGTGGCTCGAATAAAAGGCAGCGCCGTGCAAGTGGTGATTGTATGACTCAAGTGCAATCATTTGATTTTCATTCTGATTTATTAAAAGCCATTCTTTGGCAGTATGAAGATGCTGAAAATTTAAAGGCGCTAGCAGGTTACAAATCGACGTACTTTGATAAATCGACAGTACAATTTTGGCGTAACTGGTACCGTGATGTTTTTAATATCGATACAGCGAATGAATTTGGGTTAAATATCTGGTCACGTATCCTTGATGTGCCTCTTGGGATTGACGTGCCACCCAGCGATAAAACGAAAGTGGGGTTTGGCTTTGGCAAAAAGAAAGCCAATTTTAAAGCTAACTTTCGGCGTAATTCAGATTACACGCTATCACTGACGGTAGAACAGAAGCGACTTATTATTCGTATGCGCTATTTCAACCTGACTCAAAGCCCTACAGTGACCAACATTAATGAATTTTTACGTCGATTTTTCTGGCAAGAGGACAGCAAAGTTTTTGTGTTAGACCCGCTAGATATGACTTACACGTATTACGTTTTTAATTACAACCCTGACGAACGTCTAAGGCTTTTATTAGAGAATTTCGACCTTATGCCACGCCCATCGGGTGTTGGTGTCAAATATCGTATTGTGACGAAACAATCTTTCGGTCACGGAAAACTACGTAAAAACTTCCTGAGCAGTAATTTCGGAGCATAAACACAATGACTAAAATTTTTAAAATCCCCTTTGCAACACAAGGGGACAGAACTTCTATTCCTAATGAAGTACAAGCCGATGGTTCAGTGTCTTATCCGCAAGGGTATGGATACGACTATGAGCGAGACCAAGTTTCTGATCCCGCCGCTAAGGATATCGAACGTGAAAAAATGAATAGTATGTTTCACGATATCACCGAAGCCGTTGGTGAAATTCAAAATTATGGTTTTTCAAAATGGGCTGAGGGAGGTAAGCCTTATCCTATTCGAGCTGTTGTTTATCACAAAAATAAGGTATGGCAGTCCAAAGTTGAAAATAACGAGGTCGAGCCGGTTGCTGGTGCTCAGTGGGTTGAACTAAAAGCTGACTTAACCGCCGGCGATATCAACGTTTACAACAAGACAGAATCGGATAAACGATTCCAGCCATTGGGTAATTATCTACCTGCTGGATATAGCTACTCCAAGCAAGAGTCTGATACTAACTTCCAGCCAAAAGGCAATTACGCTCCAGCAGGTAATTATGCCCTGAAAGGCGAAAGTTACACTAAAGCAGAAGGAGATGGGCGCTATCAGCCGAAGGGCAACTATTTAGCAGCAGGTTACAGCTATTCTAAAGCAGAAAGTGATGGGCGATATCAGGCGAAGGGGAATTACCAGCCTTCAGGAGATTATGCAACTAATACGGCACTCACCAACGGACTAAATACAAAACTCAATACAAGTAATGTAGCTCAAGGAACAGGGACATCAACAACTAATGTTATGAGCCAAAATGCGGTGACTGTTGCTTTGCAAAATGCGGTTAATCTCAACACTATCTACCCCATCGGTATTGTGGTTTGGTTTGCACAAAACAAGAATCCTAATACGTTATTCCCCGGTACTAAGTGGCAATATATCGGTGAAAATAAAACCATTCGATTGGCAGCCGCGAGTGGAGCCAATGTCTTGTCTACTGGCGGTTCTGATTCGGTCACATTAACAGAAACACAGATGCCCGCTCATAATCATAGTTTTTCAGCTACGACGAATAACACTGGTGGTCATACTCATGATCGAGGAACAATGGATATCACCGGCGATTTTCCTGCAATTCGTAGAGCTGCACAAAACCGAGATTCGAGTTTAAAAGGGGCATTTGCGATCTTGAATAAATGGAATGCGAGTAACTCATGGTCAGGGACTGATGATGACGGTACAGTGTATAACTTTACTGCATCACGTTCTTGGACAGGGGCAACTTCTAATAACGGTGCACATGCGCATACCGTTTCAGGAACGACAGGAAACAAAGGCGGAGGAACAGCTGTAAACATAACTAACGCCTACATCATGCTGATGGGCTGGTATAGAACCGCGTGATTTAGCATTTTCAGGCACCAATAAAAGCCGCATTTTGCGGCTTTTTATTTAGTATAATTTTTGACAGTTTTTATTTATATAATTAATGGTAATCATTTAAAATGGTTGTATGGGGCTATATTTAAATGTTATCTATGCTATGGAATACTATATTTAGTCGCCTATCTCGTTAAGGTTCCAACATGAATACCGCTCAAAATGACATCAATAAAGCCGCAGGGAAAATTATTGCTGGGGCAGAGCGAATCCAGCGCTTTGTTGAAAAATACCATGACTATCTCTCTGATAAAGATAAAGCAAAATTAGCGCAGATAATTAAAAATGTGGATGATAAGCTGAATCAATAAGAGCTTTTGAAGCTCGCTTAGTTGAAAGGGATTGATTTGAGTTTTAACAAGCTAAACAAAGAGGATTACCATGCTAAAAGTCATTGCTGAAGATTTTATCAAGCCGGAAGCGGTAGAAATTGTATTGCCGCTCTATAAGGCACTTGTTGAAGCCACAAAGAAAGAACCGCTATGTATCGCTTATGATCTTTATATTGATGAAAAGGATCCTGGGCATTTTGTTTTTATTGAAGAGTGGCCGAATCGTGCTGCATTAGATTCACATTGTGCGTCTGAACACTTCCAACGATTAGTACCGATGATTAACCGCTATCAAAGAGCTGAGCCTAAATTTATCTTGATGGATGCGGCGTTTTAACACGGAAGAATTCATTTAAGTATCGTATGTAAAACTCATCCAAATAACTTCTCATCAGTTCCCCCTAAATAGTCGGGTTATTACTTTACTCGAAAAGGGGGGATTTGGTTTGGGCTCAACTTTATCGAATTATAGCCAATTCTGAAACAGAAAATATGACAGCGTAAACACAAAGATAATCATTAGGTGCTGTAAAACTTTTAAGAATAAAAGAAAGCG
The DNA here is from genome assembly GCF_027595165.1 of Providencia sp. PROV188. Taxonomy (NCBI): domain Bacteria; kingdom Pseudomonadati; phylum Pseudomonadota; class Gammaproteobacteria; order Enterobacterales; family Morganellaceae; genus Providencia; species Providencia sp. PROV188. The sequence continues at coordinate 2,281,408 of NZ_CP097291.1, read as the reverse complement.
TCTAACTTGATTCATTGCTGCTAATCCAAATAAAGAATGACCTAAATTAAAGTGTATATTTAGCGTAGCAATGAAATAAAATCTTGCGAGGAAATATCACATAAGTAACTAATTAAATTTCAAATTACGTAAAAACAACTAGGAATATTCAAAGCCATCTTTAATATTTTAAAGATGGCTAGGGTTAGAAATTAGAAATAAGAAGAGCCTGGATATTTAGTCTTTAATTAAAAACTTTCCTCATACTCTCGGGCTTTTTTCTCATCATAATTGTGTTCCCATTTGGCGATAATCAAGGCAGCTAATGCGTTACCAACCACATTAAGTGCAGTCCTTGCCATATCGAGAATACGGTCAACACCGGCAATGAATGCCAAACCTTCTAATGGAATCCCCACAGAGCCTAACGTTGCCAGCAAGACGACGAATGAAACTCCCGGAACCCCAGCAATACCTTTTGACGTGATCATTAAGGTAAAGACTAAAATAAGCTCTTGCCCTAATGACAGCTCAATACCATATAGCTGAGCAATAAAAATGGCAGCGATACTTTGATATAAGGTGGAACCATCTAAGTTAAATGAATAACCAATTGGGATAACGAAACTGGTGACAGATTTTGGTGCACCATACTTCTCCATTTTATCCATAATACGAGGAAGTACAGTTTCAGAGCTGGCGGTTGAATAAGCAAGCAGCAACTCATCTTTTAATATTCTCATCAGAGTAAAAATATTAATTTTGCAATAACGTGCAACAATTCCGAGCACCACAACAGCGAAGAAAATAATCGCACAGTGAACCAAAATAACTAACTTCAGCAGAGGAACCAGTGAAGTAAATCCAAAGTTTGCAACGGTGACGGAAATTAATGCAAACACCCCGATTGGTGCATACATCATGATCATGTTAGTCACGCGGAACATGGTTTCAGAAAAAGTTTGCAGAACATCTAATAGTGGCTGTTTCTTTGCTACTGGTAGAGAAGATAATCCTAAACCAAATAAAACCGCGAAGAAAATAACAGGAAGCATATCGCCACTTGCCATGGCAGCAAAAATATTGCTCGGTACCAAAGATAATAAAGTATTCACGATCCCTGAAGGATGGCTAGCAACCTCCTGCGTCGTTTTTTGGTACTGAGAAATATCCACTTGAGTGAGCTGAGACATATCAATGCCCACACCTGGTTGGAAGATATTGGCAAACGAAATACCCACAATGATGGCAATGGTAGTAATGATTTCAAAGTAAAGGATCGTTTTGAAACCCAATGTGCCTAATTGTTTTGTATTCCCGACACCTGCGATCCCCACAATCAAGGTCGAAATGACGATAGGTACCACAATCATTTTGATTAACTGAATAAAAATCTTACCGGCGGGAGAGAGAACATTCAGTATTAACCAATCTTTGTATTCCACGCTTTCATGCAGTAAAGCACCAACGATAACACCTAAAAAAAGCGCAACCAGAATCTGCCACCCTAACCCAAATTTAAACGGTTTTTTTGGAACGATGTTGTTTAGTGTCATAAATAATTCTCGTTTATATTAATAATATTTAACATTGTATTTTTATTATGCTCAGTTTTATAACCAATATTCGGAAAAACCACAATCATTTATTCGAGAAAGTAGAGTTATTTACAATGGTTACTTATAACAAATTGTAAATTAAGTTTCTGAAATTGAATGCTTTGTTAATATTTATTTCTATTTGTATCTATATGTGTTGTTGAATTGATAACAAAAAGTGATTAATCTAATCTATAAAGATTGTTAAATACAATTTTTATGAGTTGGATTTTCTGTGGAGTGTTTAATTCTGCAATATCTATGCAAAATTATTTGCATAGATATTGAATTAAAAAAATAAAGGGGTAACAAAAGACCTGGGATAAAGCGAGCCATCTGTAAAAATGAGGATTTTATAGCAGTGATTGGCTGCGCTTATAGGCGGCAAGTAATGTGCGTTCAGATAAATCGAGGTAGTGTAAAAGCGCTGCGGCCGCTTCTTGATTTTTACCAGCATCAAGTAACTCTAAAATAGCTTGGTTTTTATCAATGTAGGGAGCATAGAGCAGTTTGGCATCATTTAAATGACCAAAAGCTAAACGTAGCTCAGCGGCAATATTATGATAAAGCTTAATTAACCTTTCACTGTCCGACAATTCCACAATCGCGGTATGAAACTTCATATTGGCGGTACCGACACCTACCCAATCTTCCGTTTTTTCATGCTTTCGAGCTTCAGCGACAGCGAGTTTCATTTTTTGAACGGCAGGATGCAGAGCATAAGCATGGGTCAATGAATCACATTCAATTAATCGACGCACTTGGTAAATATCAATAATCGCCGCCATATCAGGGACGGAAACATATACCCCTTTATTGGGAGCATAGGTGAGTAGACCTTCTTGGGTTAATACACGAAAGACTTCCCTTAAGGTATTACGGGAAATATCCAACTCTTCACTCAATGCGGCTTCTGATAAACGTTGTCCCGGCGTTAACTCACCAATCGTAATTTTATGGCGGATAGTTTCTGCGATAGTGACTGACAAGGTTTGTGCGACGGGCTGTTTTTTCATAAAAAGGTGAGCCTAGTTGAAGAAAAGTAGGGTGAACAGTTCATTAAAACAGGTATTTGAGCGCTATCTTCACATATTCGCTGTAGGGCAGCAAGACTCCTTTTATGCACTAATTCAGGGCATTTTCCTTTTTGAGCACCAAATTGGTGCTTTGACGTATTACACCTCTCATTCTTAATGTTACAGATAAACATTAATTGTTAAAAAAGTGATCAAGATTTGATTTTTAACTTACCAGAAACGATTTTGATTGCTTAATTATTCATCGCTCCGTATTAATTGTTCAACAATCTGCATTCAATAAATTAACAATCTATACCATTGATAGAACAATGGCACGAAAATTGCCTCTACAAATGAGTTCAGTATTAAAAAACTTGCACAACATCAAAATACAGATAACAACAAAAACTACAGAGGAGTATGCATATGGCAGCTCATGAAAATATCTCGACAGCAGAATATGTGAAGAAACGTCGTTCCTCGCTGATTGGCGCTATTTTCTTAATGGCAACATCAGCGATTGGTCCCGGATTTATCACCCAAACCGCGACATTTACCGTTACTTTAGGTGCCGCGTTTGCTTTTGGTATTTTAGCCTCCATCGTGATTGATTTCGTGGTACAGCAAAATATTTGGCGAGTGGTGACACTCACGAAAATGCACTCATCCGATATCGCCAATGCGACAATTCCCGGAAGTGGCTATTTACTGGCGGTGTTAGTCATCTTTGGTGGATTGATATTTAATATTGGTAACATTGCTGGGGCTGGTTTAGGTTTGAATGCACTCGTTGGTCTTGACCCTAAGTGGGGCGGTTTACTCAGTGCGCTCTTAGCGATTTATATATTCTCGTCCCGCAAAGCTAGTAGTTTTATTGATAGATTAATCATTGCATTAGGTTTGGTCATGATTGGTCTAACCCTCTTTGTGATGATTGCATCTAACCCACCAATTGGTGAAGCGTTACGTCAAAGCGTACTCCCTGATACCGTCGATTTTGCGATGATCACCACGATTGTTGGCGGAACGGTCGGTGGTTATATCTGCTACGCAGGGGCGCATCGTTTACTGGATAAAGGCGAAGTTGGTGTCGAAAACATCAAAGCGGTTTCTAGCGCAGCGACCAAAGGGATTATCGTCGTCGGTGTCATGCGCTATGTCCTGTTTTTAGCTATCTTAGGTGTGGTTGCCAGTGGCGTGACGATTGATATTTCAGGTAAAGCGGCGAACCCTGCCTCTCAAGCCTTCCAAGCCGCGGCGGGTAATTTCGGTTTACGTATTTTCGGTTTAATTTTATGGGCGGCAGCACTGACTAGCGTTATCGGCGCAGCGTACACCTCCATGAGCTTCTTAAAAGCGTTCAAATCTTCCATTACAGAAAGACAACGTAATATTGCCACTATCCTGTTCATCGCTGTTTCATTGGCTGTTTACCTGTTTATGGGAACCGCGCCAGCCGCTCTATTGGTCTTTGCCGGTGGCTTTAACGGCTTGATTTTACCGATTGGTCTGACGCTGTTTGTTTATATTGGCTGGAAACGTGCAGATTTAATGGAAGGGTATCATTATCCACGTTGGTTACTGTGGTCGGGGGTCGTGACCTGTGCGTTAACGTGGTACATGGGTGCCATGTCCGTGAGTGCAATTTTCAACTACTTAAAATAAATCGTTATCAAGGATTGAGGAACAATAATGAATAAGCAAATCGACCTAAATAGCGACCTTGGTGAAAGTTTTGGTCAATGGAAAATGGGCAATGATGAGGCGATGTTGAGCATTGTCAGTAGCGCCAACATTGCCTGTGGATTTCATGCGGGGTCTCCCGATGGGATCCTCCAAACGCTCATTGCCGCGCAAAAGCAGGGTGTGACGGTAGGAGCGCATGTGGGATATCCAGACTTAGTCGGATTTGGTCGTCGAAATATGGACATTGCGTCTAACGAATTAACCGCAGACGTGATTTATCAAATTGGCGCATTAAAGGGGCTTGCAACGGCGGCTGGCACCCACGTGGAATATGTTAAACCACACGGCGCGTTATATAACACCATCGCCCATGACAAACGCCAAGCAATGGCTGTCATTGATGGGATCTTGAAGATTGATAACCAGTTAACGCTGGTGGCATTAGCGGGATCCCCATTGATTGGTTGGGCAAAAGAGAGCGGATTGAAGGTGGTCGCAGAAGCCTTTGCTGATAGAGCTTACAACAGCGATGGTACGCTGGTTTCTCGCAAGTTAGCAGGTTCCGTTCTGCATGATCCAGAGTTAGTGGCTAAGCGCATGTTGCAGTTAGTGAATGAAGGTGGCGTAGTCGCTATTGATGGGAAATTCACTCCTATTGAAGCGGGCTCTATTTGTGTACATGGAGATAGCCCCGGTGCGTTAGAGATGGCGAAAAAAGTGCGTGAACTCTTTGAGCTGCAGGGGATCGGTATCCGTGCATTTGCAGGAAAGGGAGGTCAAGCATGAATGCATTAATGAAAGCCTCAAAAGAGGCTATTCAAGCGGCGAAATCAGCGAGAGAAGCGATTCGCCATGGCTATGATAAACCCACAGCAGGTATGGCGCCGGGAATGACTCAAGCCAATATGATTGCGTTGCCGAGAGATTGGGCGTTTGATTTCCTACTTTATGCTCAACGTAATCCCAAAAGTTGCCCTGTCTTGGATGTGTGCGAATCAGGGAGTTGGCAAACTGTGTTAGCCGAAGGCGCCGATCTGCGTACTGATATTCCTCGTTATCGCGTTTGGGAACAGGGCAAGCTGGTGGATGAAATTACGGATGCGACGGCTATTTATCAGCAACATCCTGATTTAGTCACTTTCTTGATTGGTTGCAGTTTTACCTTTGAAACACCGATGATAGAGGCGGGTATTGATGTTCGCCACATTACTGATGGTTCCAATGTGCCGATGTATAAAACAAACCGACTGTGTCGTCCTGCTGGGCGTCTAGAGGGCGAGCTTGTGGTATCCATGCGCCCAATCCCTGCCGATCGTGTTGCCGATGCCGTCATGATATCGGGGCGTTTTCCCGCGGTACATGGCTCTCCTGTACATATTGGCGCACCTGAATTACTGGGGATCCAAGATATTATGCGCCCTGATTTTGGGGATGCAGTCCGCATTGAACAAGGTGAAATTCCTGTATTTTGGGCTTGTGGTGTGACGCCTCAAGCGGCGGTGATGAAATCAGGTGTTCCTTTTGCGTTGAGTCATGCTCCGGGATATATGTTTATCACGGATGTTCCTGACGCCGCTTATCACGTATAGGGGGACTTATGCGTTTCTTACCTGTCAATTTAAGCGCGTTTATGGTTGAACTGCCGAGTCTCGAACAGACGATGGCACTGACAGACTCATTAACGCATCGCCCAATTAACGGCATTGAAGAGATAACCCCAGCGGCACGAACGGTATTAGTGCGTTATAACCCAGCAATTGAGCATATTAATGCGATTGTGCAGCAAATTTCTCTGCGCAACATTGAAGGCGGCGAAGCTAAAACGGGAAAATTAGTCACTATTCCCGTGCACTATACCGGGGAAGACTTACCGGAAGTGGCGGAGTATTTAGGGGTCACTATCGAAGAGGTGATCCGTCGCCATACGGAAAATGAATATCTGGTGGCATTTAGCGGTTTCGCGCCTGGATTTGGTTATATGGTATCGAAGCAAGCGCAATTACAGGTACCGCGCCGCCAATCCCCTCGTGTGCGAATTCCCGCTGGTTCAGTGGCATTGGCGGGAGAATTTAGCAGTGTGTATCCACAAGCCAGCCCCGGTGGTTGGCAACTGATAGGTCAGACTGATTTAGCCGTGTGGGATATTAATCGACCAGAACCGGCACTTTTACAAGCGGGTTATCGGGTACAATTTGTTGACCAAAGCAAGAGTTCCGTGAGCTATAGTTTACCGAGTCAAACTGACATTAAATCTATCGATGAGAACCAAACGTACGATCTCACCGTGTTGGCGACCGGGCTACAAACCTTATTTCAGGATAGAGGGCGTATTGGGCAGTCAGCATTAGGGATCTCCGAATCAGGAGCGATGGATAAATCGGCGCTATACAGTGCAAATCGTTTGGTCGGTAATTGTACCCAATCCACTGTACTGGAAGTCACACAAGGTGGCTTAAAAGTCCGTGCTAATCGAGACCTTTTGGTCGGTATTACAGGTGCCCAGTGCCCTGTCACCATCACGACAGAAGACGGGCAAATATTTACCTCAGCAACCTACCAACCGATTCACCTCGCGAAAGGGGATGTCATTCAATTAGGACGCCCAATCAACGGTGTACGTAGTTATTTTGCCGTACGCGGGGGCTTTTCTGTGGCGCCAGTTCTTGAAAGCTGCTCATTCGATACCTTAGCCCAAGTAGGACCCGCACCATTGATGGTTGGACAATCTTTATCGATTCATCAAAAAATGAATCATCGCGCCATTTCGCTCACAGAATCCCCAGCCTTTGACTACCCGACAGCAGATGATGTGGTGGTATTGGATGTAGTAATGGGACCCAGAACAGATTGGTTTACTGAACAAGCCGCCGAATTACTGCGTCAGCAAGTTTGGCAAGTGACTGCCGCCTCAAACCGTATTGGGTTACGCCTTACGGGTGAAGTGCCGCTAAGTCGTGAACTGTTACAAGAATTACCAAGCGAAGGCACCTGTATTGGCGCCATCCAAGTCCCAGCTAATGGGCAGCCGGTCTTATTTTTAAATGACCACCCATTGACGGGAGGATATCCGGTGATAGGTGCGGTGTGTGACTATCATTTGGATCTTGCAGGGCAAATCCCCGTGAATGGCAAAATCCGCTTTAATCCATTACGTGAATTTTATCAACTTGAAGGGAGTCATGAAGCTTATGAATACCAATAATAAAAATGCACAGCATAAGGTATTGATTGCCAACCGTGGTGAGATCGCCGTACGTATTATTCGTGCTTGCCGCGATTATGGTTTTGTGTCTGTGGCGGTGTATGCCGATAGTGATATTGACGCATTGCATGTCAACATGGCGGACGAAGCTTATGGGTTAGGTGGCAATACCCCAGCACAGAGCTACTTAAACATTGAGAAACTGATTGAGGTAGCAAAAAAATCCGGTGCAACCATGGTGCATCCGGGCTACGGTTTTCTTTCTGAACGTGCTGAATTCGCGCGAGCAGTACAACAAGCTGGCTTGATTTGGGTTGGTCCAAGCCCAGAGAGTATTGATATTTTAGGGGATAAAGTTCAAGCCCGACATATCGCCTTACAAGTGGGTGCGCCGCTTGTCGTGGGAACCAAAGATCCCGTTGAAACCGCGCAGGAAGTGGTGCAGTTTGCCCATCAACATGGGCTACCAATCGCAATTAAAGCTGCATTTGGCGGCGGTGGTCGCGGTTTAAAGGTGGCATGGCAGATGCACGAAGTGGAAGAGTTATACCACTCTGCGGTGCGTGAGGCGACAGCGGCATTCGGTCGCGGGGAATGTTTTATTGAGCAATTTTTGCATAACCCTCGCCATATTGAAGCGCAAGTCATCGCTGATACCCACGGTAACGTTGTTGTCGTGGGAACGCGAGATTGTTCGTTGCAACGCCGAAACCAAAAGTTAGTGGAAGAGTCTCCAGCCCCGTTTTTAGCCCCTGAACTGGAGCAACAAATCATTCGCGCTTCCACAGATATTTGCCGTAAAGCCGGCTATGTGGGCGCGGGAACGGTTGAGTTCTTATTAAGCCAAGAAGGCACTTTATCCTTCTTAGAAGTGAACACTCGTTTGCAGGTTGAGCACCCAGTCACAGAAGAAACGGCAGGAATTGACTTAGTGGTTGAGCAGCTACGTATTGCTGAAGGTTTGCCGCTGAGTATTCAAGAAACGCCTAAACCTCGTGGTCACGCTTTTGAATTTCGTATCAATGCGGAAGATGCAGGGAATGGCTTCTTACCAACTCCGGGAACCATCTTACGTTTTGATGCACCATCAGGCCCAGGCGTCCGTGTTGATAGTGGAGTTGAAACAGGCAAAACTATTCCCGGTACCTTTGACTCGCTAATGGCAAAATTGATTGTGGTCGGTCAAACCCGTGAACAAGCGATTGTACGTGCTCGTCGCGCATTAGCTGAATTTAAGATTGAAGGGATCGCGTCCGTATTGCCTTTTCATCGTGCGGTGATGGAGCAAGCGGATTTTTGTGAAAACTTTAAGGTGCATACCCGTTGGATTGAAACGGAATTTAGTGTTGAAATTCCCCCTGCGAAACGCCAATTACCACAAGCCGAACAAGCGTTAACACGGTCATTTATTGAAATTGATGGGAAACGTTGCGAACTGGGGTTGCCCGCGCAATTGTTTGCTGGAATGGCGGTGAACCCAACGACAGCAACTTCTGCACCTCAAAGCGTTGAAAACAACCCTAACAGCGTGAACGCCCCCATTTCTGGCGTGCTATTCAATTGGCTAGTTCCTCAAGGAAATAAGGTAACAGAAGGGGACATTATTGGCGTGATGGAGGCAATGAAAATGGAAGTTCAAGTCATCGCCCACCGTTCAGGGGAACTGAAATATACGGCTAAACAAGGGGATTTTATCAATGCAGATAATAAAATTGCGGAGATTATCTAATCGCTAATGGCGATTAATCGTTAATAAGGGGTGGCGAATAGCCACCGCCTTACCTATTTGATCGTAACTCAACGTGATTTGCGTTCCGGTAAGTTGCGTACAGGTAATGGTGGATTAGGTGCGGGCACGATACTTTTTTCCTCTTTGGCGATTTCATCGCTATCACGATAAACCTCACCACATAAGAAAAACAAATTAGGGCGTTTTGCCTCTAAATAGGATTTTCGGCTCATGCACTGTTCTTGGGTAAAAATGGTTTCGGTCACGGGTAATGCATCGCATGAATCAGTGCCACAAGGACTGACCCACAAAGCCCAACCGATAAGTACCATATGTCCTGCCATTTATCTTGCCTTCCCACTCACCGCTAATGAAGTACACCCAAGATGTCAAATTAACACGCTTAATATATGGGGGCGTGTTCTTTGTCTATAAAATGCTTTGTCTATAAAATATAAGTCAAATTCTAACATTGGATTAAATAAATGTATGTATTCATACGATAGATAAATTTAAATTCACATTAAACAGCAAATAATAATGTGTGATCGAGCATTTATCATTATCAAAAAAAGAATACTTATCTTGATGCAATAAAAAACAGTAGGGAGTTACAGAGTGCTATCGCGATTATTTTAGGGCTAGCTCGCAAATAACAAAATTTTTATCTGCAAATTTGTGTTTTTAGATCTCCATCCTGTCAATTTGAACTATTTTTATCTACGATGAACCCGATATCGTAATAATAATCGCAATAATAATATAAATAGGTAACTTATGAATGCCATGGAAGAAGTGCTTTCATTTTGGTTTGAAGAATCGACCCCAAAACAGTGGTTTGAAAAAAGCGAGAAATTCGATTTAACCATCGCAAAACGTTTTACTGCGCTCAGTGAACAGGCGGCAAAAGGGGAGCTGGCTTATTGGCGAGCCTCTATTCGCGGCCGTTTAGCGGAAATTATTATTCTTGACCAGTTTTCCCGTAATTTATGGCGAGATACACCAAGAGCGTTCGCGCAAGATGCGATGGCGCTAGCACTGGCACAAGAAGCCATTAAACAGCCGGATTATCATCTACTTACGCTATCTCAGCGAAAATTTATGTTAATGCCGTTTATGCATTCAGAATCGAGCTTTATCCACCTGCAAGCGGTGGAGCTATTCCGAATGTTGGGGGATGATAGTACGCTGGATTATGAAATGCGGCATAAGGCTATTATCGATAAGTTTGGGCGCTACCCGCATCGCAATGAGATTCTCGGTCGGCCATCAACTCGAGAAGAAATTGCTTTTCTACAGCAACCTAACTCGTCATTCTAATTCGTCTACATAAAAATGAGTTTGCTTACGCACTAGCAAACTCATTTTCTTTCAAGGTTTATTAACGGAAAAGCTCAGCCGTTGCAGGCTGTAAACCGAGCTGTTTTTGCACACTAGCCAAATAGGTCTGAGTGATTTTTGCAAGGGTAGGGTAAAACCCATGTTCAGTTGACGTTTGCTGAACCAACGTTAAGTAACGTTCCGCCCAAGGTAATAAATGCTGCTCAAGTAATTCCACAATGGCATCGTCTTGACCTTGCTCTGCCAGTGCTGAAATGGCCATTAACATTAAACCAAATTGGTCTTCCGGCTCTCGTAATCCTGTATCGGTAACCAATCCATGGGACATCAAAAACTGGCGATAGGCGCTGGTGGAATCCCCCATAACGGTGTTGTCGTGAGACAGATACACCGAGCCCCACGGTGGTGCTGGCATTGCACCTTGACCTTCAAAAAGAATTGAAAAATCATAGGTAAGCGTATCTGCTGGGTAATCACTTAATGCCTCACAATCGGCAATCAGCTGAGCAGGTTCTTGCCAATCATACAGGGATGGGATTTCACGCAGTACAGGTTGTAACGTTTGAAATGTGGGGGTTTCAGGAGAGTAGTAAAACATTCCCCCTAAAATACGAAAAAGAGTGGTATCGAGAGTTTGCATGATATTACCTATAAAGCTGCAATTAATTTAAAGCTTCAATTAACTTAAAAGAAAGAGCCTGAATTCAGGCTCTTATATTATTATTTATTTTATACTGCTAACCATAATCTGTGGTTATAGCACCTTACATGGTGATTTGCCACAGGTTATAAAAGGCAATACGGCCAGACAATTCAGCAAGTAATACGGCTGCTGCACAGGCCAGTAAAGGGATTTTTGGTGAACGTTGCTTGATAGCGAACCCAACGAATGCCGCTAAGGCAATCGCTAATACAATCACTTGGAAGCCCCAAAAACCAGTCTGCTCTGCGCTTAATGCGGGTGCAGTTTCGCTTAAAAATGCTTGGTAGCTGGCACGGCTGGCAAAAATCGCAAAGGTACCGACTAAAAACGCCGTTAATCCTAAACCACGAGCGCCGATTGCCATTGCAAGTGCGCCACCACCCACAAACAGGGTTGTCCACATTTGCAGCGTAGTGAATTGGGTATCCCAGTTAGCAATGGTTGCAATGTTATACACTTGCGGGATTGACCAAACGAACGCTAATCCTGAAATCACCGCCGCAATGTTAGACAGTTCACGCAGAGCCGCTTGTTTAACAAAGTGGGTGAAAAACAGCGTAGCGGCAGCACAACCCACAAATACGCCACTTAAGAACGCTTCATTACTCATTGGTGAGCGGCCCACGCCCAACAACATATTGAAGAAACGCAGTGGTTGACCGACGTGCAGTGCGCCAATACCTAAGCCAATCATCACAATGATAAACCCGACAATATTGGCTGTTTTCAGCTGTTTATCGTCAATTGAGCCCATTTTTTTTGCAATATAAGCTAACAGAAATAAACCCGCCGCGGATTGCCCTAAGACAGTAAAGAAAACCAGTGGTAACTCATGCATATTAGACCTCCGCAGGGTTTTTCAATTCGCCACTTTTATCACCTGATGGCTTAGCATCTTTGTGTGGCTTGATGACGATATTCGGGTTAGTCAGGCTTGGATCTGGCATCGGTGCAATGCCGCACTCCGTACCGTGTAACTCACGTAAAACGGTAATGTCATCGAAATCTAAAGCGCGCTGCGGGCAAGACTCTACACAAACCGGCTTCATTCCTTTTGCGACACGTTCATAACAGCCATCGCATTTGCTCATCAGTTTTTTCTTTTCGTCAAACTGTGGCGCACCGTATGGGCAGCGCAGTTCACAGTAACGACAGCCTACGCAGATAGACTGGTCAACAACCACTAAGCCATCTTCACTGCGTTTGTGCATTGCACCAGTTGGGCAACCTTCTACACAAGTTGGATTCGAGCAGTGGTTACACGAAATAGACAGGTAGTAGCTATAGACGTTTTGTTGCCAAATACCGTCTTGTTTCTGCCAGCTACCGCCACCGAATTCATACACACGGCGGAATTTAGGACCTAAATCTAAATCTTTTTCGTCCTTACAACTTACCTGACAGGTTTTACAGCCAGTGCATTTTGTGGAGTCAAAATAAAAGCCATACTGTTTCATCAATTAACTCCTTAAGCGCGTTTGACTTCAACAAGGTTAGTATGTTGTGGTGTGCCTTTCGCCAGTGGAGAAGGGACATGGGAGGTTAGGGTGTTGATACAACCACCAACATCTAAACCTTCGGTATTCAATGTGCGCCATGCACCTTGAGGAACCGCAATCACACCCGGTAAGACGCGCTCAGTCACTTTGACTTTAATCTGAATACGTCCGCGATCATTGAAGATTTCAGCTAAATCGCCGTTCTTCAAGCCACGTTCTTGTGCATCAATTGGGTTTAACCAGAATTGATGAGGAATAGCCTCACGCAGCATAGCCACGTTGTAATAGGTTGAGTGAACATGACCCTTATCGTGGAAGCCTGTCATTAATAAAGAGTGTTTTTTCTGTGCAGATTGCGCTTCAACACCTTCTCTATTCACACAATATTCAGGAATAGCTGGAATACGCTGACCTTCTGGAAGTTCCCAGTTTTTCACGCGTTCAGCCAGTTTTTCGGAGTAAATTTCAATTTTGCCCGATGGTGTTTTCAGTGGATTATTCACTGGGTCATCACGGAAGCTTTTCAGTGCCACGTTTTCAGCACTATTAAGGAACTTACGGTCGATGATCCCCGCGCCATCAGTTTCACTAAATTCGGGCAAATGAGGCATTTTTTCACGGGTTTTGTTGTAGCAAAACTCAATCCATTCTGCGTAGGTGCGACCTTCAGTGAATTGATCTTTCACGCCCATTTTTTCTGCGATTTCGACTAATACATCGTAGTTTGGACGGTTTTCCCACAGTGGTTCAATGGCATTTTGTAGACGTACCAGATAGTGATAAGCCCCACTTGCATAGGAGTTATTGATCAGGTCGTTTGTTTCGACGGTGGTCACATCTGGCAGCAGTAAGTCCGCATATTTTGCCGATGGAGTGTCGTGGTTATCCCAAACAAGGATAAACTCACATTTTGATTCATCAGACAGAATTTCATGGGTCTTATTCAAGTCACCATGCTGGTTTCCGATGACGTTACTGGAATAACACCACATAAATTTGATGTCATTATTCAGCTTATCAACGCCTTTGATCCCGCCATTTTCTGCGGTTAATTCTTTACCGCGTACAATCGCTTCTGACCACATATAAGTAGGGATCAACGCTTTCACAGGGTTTGGCAAGCCAAATCCAGCCACTGGATAGGCGAAACTGTTACCCCATAAACCGGTGTTAGTCCCAGAACGACCGATATTGCCAGACATAATAGGCAGCATCATGATAGAGCGACAGGCTTGCTCACCATTTTCAGTACGTTGTAAGCCCCAGCCTTGTGAGATCCAAGCACGTTGAGCGTTACCAATTTCACGGGCTAACTGAATGATTCGTGAAACCGAAATACCCGTTAATTTGCTCGCCCACTCAGGGGTTTTTGCAATCCCATCAGGACCATTGCCTAAGATGTAATCTTTGTAAGAGGCATTACGTGGTGCTGAAGCTGGCAGGGTTGATTCATCCCAGCCTACACAGTAATTTTTCAGGAATTCTTCGTCGGTTAAGCCTTCTTGGATCATCACATAACCCAGGGCTGCCACTAATGCGGCGTCAGTACCTGGATAAATAGGGATCCATTCAGCGCCTAATGTTGTGACGCTATCGGTACGGCGTGGGTCGATAATGATGACTTTTGCTTTGCTCTTATCGAGGGCATTGAGTGTTTCATAGAACTGACCACCACCGGACATACGGGTTTCAGCCAAGTTATGACCGAACATCACCACGAGATCGGAGTTTTGGATTTCCGTTAAATAAGATTCTTCCACACTGCCGTAAACATATGGCGTGATCTCCATTAGCTGTGCGTAGGAATAAGTTCCGTAGTCACCTAAAAATCCACCCGTTAAACTTAAAAGACGTTTACAGGCCGCACGACCGTGCAAGTTGGCACCCGTTGAACCAGAACCATATTGGTAATAAATGGCATCGTTGCCGTATTTATCGATGGTGTATTTCAGTTTTTCTGCAATGATAGTGGTAGCTTCATCCCAGCTAATTTTTTTGAACTTACCTTCACCACGTTTACCCACACGCACCATTGGGTATTTTAAACGGTCTGGATTATAGGTTTTCCAGCGAACTGAACGACCACGCAGACAAGGGCGAATCTGATGTTCTCCCAGTGTTGAATCGTCATACATGGTTTCATTGGAAATACGGCTGATAACGCCATCTTTCACATGAACTTTTAGAGGGCAGCGACTACCGCAGTTAACTAAACAAGCGCTGTAGCTGATTTTCTCACTGACTTCGTCAGGCATGATGGTTGGTGTTTTTGCTTGAGCAGCAAAAGGCAGAGTGATTGAGCCTGCAACGGCGGCTGCACCCGCTACGGTTGCGGAGGTCTGAAGAAACTCCCTCCTGCTCAGTTCTGCGAAATGAGTATTTGTTTTATTTTTATGCATTGACATTGCCTATATGTAAATAACGTATTAGGTATGTTCAATATGTTAGAAAAAATACCCACTCACTAACATGATATGCATCAACAATATCCTTGAAAAAACCAAGGGAAATATTTTTATTTATTTAATTTATAAGGAGTTTTCTTGTCATAGATGCCATTTTTGTTCTGTTTTTATTATCAATCGTTATATTAAGAATTATATAATGGTAGGGTGGGATCTGTGAGTATAAGAGGGGTTTCCCCCTCTAGGTAGGCTGGCCATGTTTGCTAATCATTAAGTAGTATTTATAAGTTACCTATGATGAGTTATTTATTTGTTGAATGACCTAAGAATCGAACATCATTACCGGTAGGTGATTGATGCACAGATAAATTGAACTGCGGCAGAATGGAAAAAATATGGTCAAAAATATCCGATTGGATGCGTTCGTATTCTAACCACACTGTCGTGTTGGTAAACGCGTAAATCTCAATTGGGATACCGTTTGAGTCTGACTCTAATTGGCGAACCATGATGGTCATATTTTTATGGATCTGCGGGTGAGCGCGTAGATACGCTTCAATATAGGCGCGAAATGTCCCGATATTAGTGAGGCGTCGCTGGTTGAGTGGCGTCGCTTTATCCTCTGGTAAAGCAGAGTTGTAGACCTGGATCTCAGAGACTTTTTTCCCGATGTAAGGCTCTAATAAGTTGGCTTTTTCAAAGTTGCTAACTTCTTCAGGTTTCAAAAAATGAATACTATTGGCATCGATACGTAGGCTGCGCTTGATACGGCGCCCGCCTGATTCAGTCATGCCTTTCCAGTTTTTAAATGAATCGGAAATCAGTGCATAAGTTGGAATAGTGGTGACGGTATTATCCCAATTTCGAACCTTAACTGTGGTCAATCCAATATCAATTACCGCACCATCAGCACCGTATTTAGGCATTTCCAGCCAATCACCAATGTTGACCATGTTATTTGCAGAGAGCTGAATACCAGCGACTAAGCCCATAATCGGGTCTTTAAACACCAACATCATGACGGCGGTCATCGCCCCTAACCCACTGAGGATAATCAACGGAGATTTACCAATCAGTAGCGCGATGATCATAATCGAAATCAAAACGGTGGCGATAAGCTTAATGCTTTGGAAAATTCCACGTAGCGGGAGATGAGCTGTTTTTGCCGCACGTTGTAATACGCCCAGCGTGATATCCAAAATGGAATAAATCGTCAGTAAGCCAAACAGTAAGCACCATGCTTGGGAAGCGACATTCAATACCATTTGTGTCGTTGAGCCCGAAGATAGCCATAAGGTGGATTGAATGTTGACAACAATACCTTGAATAATAAAGGCAATTCGATTGAACAGATTATATTGGGTGAGTTGATGTTGCCAACCGGAACCCGCTTTTAATCCTCTTTTTTCAATCGTGGGAAGCAAAATTTTGTGCAGAAAAAGATGCAAAATTAGGGCGACAATCAGTATCAGCCCAAGAACCATTAAGAGAGAGGCGAGGGTGGCATAGTCTTGATTAAACTGGCGAGCCCAGTCGAGCAGTTGCTGCTGCATAAATTCTCCTTTATTACGTTATCCATAAATGACGACCCAGTATAAGCAAATAGGACTTAAGTTTGTGAAATATACCGAATATTTACATAAGATTACGGAAAATGGCGGTTATTCTGATTGATGCTCTATACTTTGAGGAATACTCTCAAACGATCATGTTTATGAGGAAATACTGATGAAAAAGCCTACGAAAAATAGCTGTCTACCACTGATTGTTCTTTTAGCATTCATGGGGACATCACCACTTGCGTTTTCTGACCCAAGTGGTAACAACGGGCATGGAAACGGTAACAAACATAATAATAAAGAATTTAAAGGCAACAACGGCCATAAAAATAAAGATGATGACCATTATAAAGCGAAGCAATGGAACGGTGATAATTCAGGCATTCAAGGAACGTTGCGTATTTCACCTAATATTAGTTTTAGCTTGAATTTTGGGAATGTTCGACCTTTAGCCATTGAGTACGGTCTTACGGGCTACAAAGGGCTACCACCAGGAATTGCAAAGCAAGTAAGAAGAGGAAAACCGTTACCTCCGGGGATAGCTAAAAAGGTTCTACCATCAAAGTTTATCCATCAGTTGCCTGTTTATGCGGGCTATGAATGGAAAATGAGTGGTAAAGATCTTATTTTGGTAGCGATTGGCACGGCAGTGGTTGCTGAAATTATTGAGAACGTATTTGAATAAAAAAACGGCCTTAAAAAAGGCCGTTAGCAAAAATTTGCAAATACTTGAATGAGGTAAATGAAAGGTTTGATTGACTATGGTTTAACTAACCAAAGTTTAAAGCAAATTACATAAAACGCTTGGACAGTAATTCAACAACTTCTTGCAGGTTAACGAAAAATTCTTTGATGCTTTTCATGTTCGCTCCGAATGTTAATGTGTGATCTTGATCACGTAGGAGCATTCTAGTTTTTTATTGATCAAAGTCAATAATCAGCCAAAAGATATTTTAAATATTAAACTAATTTTTAGGTCGAACCTTGTAAATTATTGTTTACAGCTTACTCATCATGCCGGCTAATTACCTTGCATAAAGGTTTTGCTGGATGAAATGGTGGCTAGACCTGCCAGTGCCTGCATGCTTTGTTCGTGTAGTTCAATGGTTGCAGCGGCACACACATCTTCGAGGACATGGCAAAAATAACCTAAATCATGGGCTTGTCTTACGCTACTTTGGATTGCCATCACCGAACTGACTCCACCGAAATAGAGCTGAGTAATATTATTATCGTTAAGCCATTGGTGGAGTTTATTGCCTGCAAATGCAGAAACGCCTTTCTTAATGATCACTCTGTCTTGCATATGAACGACCAAATCTTCCACCCAATGGCAGCCGTAGCCACTTAATTTTAATGCGCCTCTCTGTTTAGCTTGTGAAAAAAGTGGGGAGCCAGCGGGGATATCTTGATAATTATCGCTAAAGCCAACTTTGACCCAAATAACAGGAATACGCTGACTTCTTGCGTAATTAGCGGCTTGATTCGCCTTTTCAATAATATTGCGGGAATTGACTTGGGAATAACTGCTATTGGATAAACCATTTTTACCCACAATATCGTTAATAAGATCAATGATGATTAGCGCCTGTGACATTATTGCCCCTTTTTATGGCTAAGTAATTTAACGTAAAAGGGGATTGTAATGTTTATTATGCACTAGGGATGTTAACTGAATAACATTATTTTAAATAATGGTATTATTCTCGACTGCCGCCTTAATTAAGGCAAATCAATAATAAATCCAATACCTTTATTCTCTAATCCATCAGTGACTTTTAATGTTGCACCTATTTTCGATGCCAGATTATGGGCAATAGATAATCCTAAACCGCTTCCTGTTTCTAATGTTCCGGGCACACGGTAAAAGCGAGAAAATAGATGTGCTCGGCTCTCTTCCGGAATACCGCGTCCATTATCTTGAACCGTAATGGTGGCACCAAAAGGGGTGAGATCGACCAGTGTCACTTTTATTTTGGCTTTTTCAGGAGAATATTTAATCGCATTTTCGATTAAATTAGTGAACACATTACTCAGCGCCAGCTTATCAGTTTCGACATAAAAAGAATCTGGACTGGATAATTCCACATCAATATGTTTATTGAGAGCATAAGGAATATGGGATGAAATGAGATTACTGATTAACATAGGTAAATCAATTTGCTCTTTACGAATGGCAAAATCTTCCGCTTCCAAACGTGCGAGATCAATTAATTGATGAGATAAAGAGGCGGCGCGCGTTAATGTCTCTTTCATATCATTAATAATCTCGGCTTTTTCTTTTGGATTATCGATATGCATTAACACATGCAATTGTGCTGTTACCGCTGCAATCGGAGTCCGCAATTCATGAGCCGCATCTGCCATAAAACGTTTTTCGCGTAAATTCGCGGCATCGACTCGTGCCATTAATTGGTTAATCGCGGAAATAATAGGGCGAGTTTCTTTATACATATCTTTGGTATCAATCGGCGTTAAATTTCCCGGTTGACGCGATGAAATAATTTTAGCGACTTGTTTAATGGGGCGAATACTAAAATAGGCAGTGATCAGAATAGCGATTAACATTATGCCCAAAATAAAGGCGAGAGGAATGGCAGTGCCTTCGGCTGGATTACCAATTAACTTTCGTCGCTCAAGATACGATTCTGCAATCACAACTTCGAGGGTATGATCATCATCCCATGCAGAAGTGAAATGCCAATCTTTATGTTGGGCAGTTAGCATATCGACTGATTTTAGTGATGGGTCTGAAATCTTTTCACTATTGCGATATAGCACATGTCCCAGATTATCCCGCACAACCATATACGGTTTATAGCTAGTTTCAATGCCGTTTTCCATGGCATCGGTATACATTTTTTGCAGAATAACCGCGAGCTTATCAAAATATTCTGGGGTATCTGATACTGTACCTAATGTACGCGCAATCCCTTGTGTGACGATTTGCTGTTGTTGGTTAAATTCATCATCATCGACCAAATCAGGTAGATAAAAAAATTGTAACCAACCGACTAGCAGCAGCCATAAAAAGATGACTGCGCCAATCTGAATACCAAATGTGTAGACAAGAAAGGATTTAATCTTCACCAGATTGCGCTTCTTTTTTTAGTAAATAACCGATGCCACGGATAGTAATAATTCTGTCTTTACCAATTTTGCGGCGTAAATTATGAATGTGGACTTCAAGGGAGTTACTTTCCACATCATCCAAGCCAAATAAACGTTGCTCTAAATCTGTTTTTCGCACGACATTGTCGGCATTTTTAATTAACTCGTATAGCAACAGATATTCTTTACCGGAGAGTAATAATAATTGACCATCCAAGGTGACTTGATGGTTTAATGGATTTAATTGCAGATTATCTAATTGCCAAATTTCAGATGAAAACCCAGCCATACGGCGGCTAATAGCCTTTACGCGAGAAATCAACTCTGGCATTTCAAAGGGTTTTGTTAAGAAATCATCGGCACCAGAATCTAAGCTCGCCACTAAATTATCCATTTTATTACGGGCGGTAAGAATAATAATCGGTATTGATTCTCCAGATTGGCGCCATGCAATTAATTCCTCTTGACCATCACCATCAGGTAATCCCAAGTCTAAAAGCATGACATCAAAATTGCGTGCCTGTAATTGTTGCTTAGCATCCGATAATAATCTGACCCAGCAAGGATTAAATCCGGCTAATTCCAGTCCACGACATAACGCTTTGCCGAGTTGAAGATCATCTTCTACCAATAAAATATTCATATTTATTACCTCTGTTGCGGAGTATAAGCAGACTCCGCTCACCCAGCAACTAGGATATTTATCCCCTTAAGCATCCCTTAAGGTTGGTTTAACCAAATATTAAGGTACTAAAATGCAAAAGCACTAATATACCCTCAACAACCATAACAAGAGCATTTATCATGAAACAAGCGTATATTGAAGTGCCTCTATTTATCGGGATTATTTTTATTGCCATGGTATTTATGGGGGCGAGTTTCAATAAACCACAATTGGCGTTGAATCCGACGAAATTAAATGAAGTTCAGCGATGCACTGATGCGAAAACTTGCTTAGTAGAGGCTCGAATACTTGAAGTGAGTAAAACGAAACGTAATCCGGTGAATGAGTTTAAATCGTATCTTCGTCAGAAACTTTATTAATACTCTTTCGATAATGGCGGAATAGTGAATTGTGGTGCTATCGGTTTTTATACACAGAAGCGTATAAACGATAGGCAGAAATAGATTGAAAGTGACTCAGATTAACTTCAAAGAATAATGGATTAAGAAATGGAAGATGGATATTACCCTTCCATTTCTCTGCTAATCATCTAGTCATCGGTATTTGCTTCAGGTAGCCAGCCGTCATCCATCCAAATTTCTTCTAAGATCTCTTCAATGCGTAATTTATCATCCGCAATCTTCGTTCCTGAAATATTAATCGCCTGCTGAGAGCTAAAGCCCACTCGAGTGACCATATCAGGGTACTGTGACTGTAGTTTGCGTAAAATCTCAGACTCTAAAGCTTGTAAAACCAAGCCACTTGGTTTTTGCGGTGAATTCTTATCAAATAACACTTCGATGCGTAACATAATAGCCTCTACTAAAGACTGTATTAATATACAGTATTTTTAGATCTATATGGGGATATTGTCAATATCCTGCATTGAATATTTTTTTATTGTGATAGCAGGCTAACTCTTTTTATTTCGACAAGTTAATCCGATAACCTTTAAAAGAAGCTGGCAGAAATATTAATACACAACCCTAAAATGGCCATATTAAAGACAAATGAAATAACGGATTGGAGCAATACTGCGCGACGCATAGGGGTTGAGGCTACTTCTACATCTGCCGTTTGTGAGGCGACGGCAATGGTGAATGAGAAATACATAAAATCCGAATAGCTGGGTTGGGTGATTTTATCGGGGAAAATTAGCCACGGTTTTTCATTTTCACTATTGCCGTAATAGAGATGGGCATAGTGCATGGTAAAGCCCGTAGGTAAGAGCAGCCAAGAGGATATCAATGTCGAGGCAGTTAAAATATAAGAGTAAATTTTATCGGCTTTCGGGATATCACTGTGTCCGCCCAAGGCAAAAAATAAGGCTAATAAACTGACGCAGCAGCCTGACATCAAGAAAAATATTACCATGCTCGCGCTTTCATCTTCGATTTTTGTCAGCTTACGAATATCTTTCACATTGTGGCTAATAATTCTCTGGAATAGAAACAGCAAATAGCACCACGCAAATGCGTTCCAACTGATAATTAAGTTAATAATCAGACTTTGTGTTTGAAATAAAGCGAAGAAAGTGATGAAAGCA
Source organism: Providencia sp. PROV188 (assembly GCF_027595165.1). Taxonomy (NCBI): domain Bacteria; kingdom Pseudomonadati; phylum Pseudomonadota; class Gammaproteobacteria; order Enterobacterales; family Morganellaceae; genus Providencia; species Providencia sp. PROV188. Next base: position 2,259,367 of record NZ_CP097291.1, on the reverse strand, counting down.
ACAATAAGCGAGACCAAAAAGCGCGGTCGAGAATGAAATGCATGACGTAGCTGGTGGGTGATACGAGCAGCACAGCGAAGCATGGGGTATTCCTTGAAAAATAATTATCGCGTTAATTTAAAACGAGTATATCACTGAAAAAAAATGGAGCACGAATAAGGTGCTCCATACAGGTATTACTTCGGAATAAATAGGTTTATTTTTCGCTTTGTCTTATCAACGCATAGCGATTGAGTAGCTGTTTAAAATGGTTATCAATCCGTTGGTATTCAGACTCAGGGACGGAGCCTTGGGTTTGAAGTTGCTCAAGACGACGCAATTCTTCTTCTAACGGAACGCTTTGATTAAAATGCTGGCGGGCATTGAAAATAATGGTTTTTAATTCAGACCCCGTGATATAGCTGCGAGGTTTACCATCAAGACTGTCTAAGCGCGTACTGAGATTATTTAACTCTGCCATCCCTTCAGACCACTGTTGTAATTTATCGTTAGATAGCGCATTAATTTGCATATTTTGCTGCCATTTATCGTTAAATGCGCTGACTTCTTGCCGGTCACCATATTGTTTAGTGAGGTAACTCACCATGTTTAATCCATACTGCTGAGACCAAATTGGGGAGACGGACTCTAATTCCACGAGGTAGTTATCGATTATCTTGAGTTTTTCAGGAGAAAAACTATTCGGTTGTGCGGCATTAGGCTGCAATTGTTGCTCAAGAATTGAGGCAATATTCGGCGTAAAGTCAGGTAATTGGGGTAGCGCTTGCGCTAAAACGTGGTTATTGATTTGTGGGTGTAACACATACAAAGTTCCTGCACACAGCGCGCCTGTGAGCACAATACCGAAAGCCATACCCACACAAATGCCTTTGCGGTAAGAAGGCTTGGTCGGTGTTGGTGTGCTGATAGTGGCATTGGCCTTGATGGAAATTGGCGTTGCTGCGGTACGGGCATGAAATGACGATGGCGCAGTTTTTGGCAATTGCAGCGGCGTTGGTGGAATAAAACCACTGTCGGGAACATCAGTATTTTCGAGCTGCTTGGCTTGAGTGGTGAGCAAGTTTTGCAGTCGTTCCAGCTGAGTGAGGTGTTTGAGCTCTAATGTTTGTAGCAACTGTCCAATTTGGTTTAGCGTTGCTTCAGTCTGATACAGAGCTGGCAGGTCTGCATAAACAGGTGCATGGGCGCGTAACCCTGTCATGAGTTGTTGGCTCAGCGTAGCGAGGATCTCAACCCGGGCATGGGTCTGTTGTGGCCATAATCCTTGCCAGTGGCGGCTCAGTAAATGTTGAAGTAAAGATAAGCCTTCGTTTAATCCCGCGATGCCATTTTGATGCTGGCGGATCAGGGTAAACCATGCGCAAGTTTGTAAATCAGCGCCGTTTTGGTTGAATAAGGACAAACATAGCCCATGAGCGCGCGCCCAGTCTACATCTGGGCGGGCGGGGTGAAAGCGTTTATTTAATTCTTCTTTGAGCGCGGCAAAATCAGCCAGCGTGCGCGGGTCGCCACCAAGGCGCAATGTGTTTAAATCTGGGTTCATAGTCTTCTCACGCAGTCGTCAGTTTAAATCGTATCGAATTGTTTTTTTAGATGGTGTACGAGAATGCGCCCATCCGGCATAAATTCAGTGCCATAACGGATCAAACCTTGCTCATGTAATTCAACCTCAAGGGCGTAATGGAGTGCCCCAAAGCTGTTTTGCGGTAATAACACTAAAGAGAGTGATTTGATGCGGGGCTCATACTTGAGTAACGTTGCCGATAAAATGGTCATCATATTGTGAGCAGTGCCGGGGAGACCTTGGATCATTTTACTCATATCAGGTAGCCCGTAGTCGGGAAGATGCTCGATACTACCCGCTCTGGCGTTGAGAATGCGGCGAATATTGTCCATCACAGAGACCATCACTTGGTCATGTTCTGGGATAGCATCAATATCCAATCCTCCCGCAAAATACCCCGTCAACATTTCATATAATGAAGGCTGGGACATGCTATTTTTCTCCAAGTGGTTTTAAGGTCATGGAGTTATCAGCAAGGGTGAGTAAGCGTGGGTCATCCGGTAGTAACCGCTTTTTGGGGATCACTACGCGCCAGTCATCGGTGATAAGGTCTGGGTGATGGAACATCACGGCGATGGCAACAAATTCAGCGCCGTCTTCAAGGGGCATATCAAGGGAAATCGACTCACCCGGGCGAATGCGTAAATCTTTTTGTACCACGAGAGAGGATTTTAGTACTTGGCTATCTTTGGCAAATAACGATGCGTAGTCACTCTCATCAAAGCTTTCAGTATCTTTCAATTGATATACACGAATGATGGTGGACAGCGATGCGCCTGTATCATCGGTATTGAGCGCTTCACGTGCCACGAAATCAAGATGGACGACTTTCACTTGCTTATAAAATATCGCGCTTGCTGCACTGCGAGTGCCATCGCTGACCATTTGAGTGAGCCCGCATCCAGTGAGGTTTAATGCAGTCAGAAGCACCAATGTTTTGCCGCAAAATGGCAATAAAGGGATGTGTTTCATAGGAGAGTCCCGGAATCAGAATCGATAATTAGCGTAATGTGAGGGCGGCGTAGAGTGTGATGTTGCCGATAATCGCTGATAGCGCCCCAGATTTAAGGTAATAATGTGTTCGCGGAGAGCGACATTAGGCGCCAATGTGCCCATCGCGGCGGTCCGTCCCAGCTGAACACCTTGGTGAGATTGCGAGCTTAACGTTGCGTTAGGGAGCAACTTTCTGGGTAATTTAAGACAAAGACGGGCATTGACTCTTGACCCTAGGTAAACATGCAATAGCGCCATTAAATCTTGATACAGCTGTCCGTCAGGCAGCCAATTGCGGGCTTCATCAAAGTTATCTGTCCGTAAGGTAATCAAAATTTGGCTGTTTACATCGGTAGAATACTGACCTAAAACGGGCTTATTGGTTAAGGTCATTGGGGTTTTGCACGACAGCCCTGTTTGAGTTGTTTGCTCGATACGCCGCGGGTCATGGGGTTTGATTTTCACATGAGTGTCAGGCGCGAGTAATTTTACGAGTGACACAACGCCTTCTGCGGTGCGGGTTGGAAAACGTAACGTGCCCAGTAAGGCGAGAAAGCGGGATAAAGGCGCTTGCACATGTTGAGCAGTGCCGGGGATCCCCAAGCCAATTAACCCATACAAATACTGGGATGTTTCATCTTCGCCACCTGCGGAAAAAGTTGCTGGATAGGAATATTTTCGCCAAATACGGTAAAACTGCGTCGTGAGCCGATGGTTAAAAATATCCAAGAAGTCCGTGAGCGATTCGGTTCCTTCCCGCTGTTGTGCGATGTCATCGAGGTAGGCGGTGGGTAACGGTGATGTGACACCATATAACCCTAAAAAGGTAGTTCGAATACTGGGTGTGTTGCTATCTCGGTAGCGGTCTTCAATGTCGATGCCTTTAATTTCGGTGACAGGAAAACCCATCCCACGATGGGGACGAAACCGGATAACATCTGTTTTCGGGTCTTGGGTGCTACCAAGTGGCGGGCGCTGTTTATTACTCTGTTCTAGCAGTTGGCAAAACCGATAGAAGTTAACCAGTGGTAGACGCTCCCCTAGCGCATCAAAAAGCTGATTTACTGAGGATGGTTCTCTGTCCATGTGAGGTTATTTCCTGTTGGTAAAATATGGAGAGTCAATTGGTTAAATAGATGCACGTCGGTATACAGTGCGAAAAAGCGGTTGAGCATTTCACCAAAGAGATGAATATCCCCTTCACCGTTAAATCCGTTGCTATCAAGAGTGATATCGATGGCAATACCGCGCTGTAAAAAGCCTTTTTCGAAACGCTCAATAAGGTGCTGTTCAACGTGGATCATGGCATCGAGTTTGCGGCTGTTTAAATCATCCTCTCGCCAGTCATAGAGTGCCAATGTGCCGCGCAATACCTCTACGTTGTCCATCATATTGAGGAAGCTGGCGCCAAGGTGGCTGAGAACGCGCCAATGAAATCGGTCTTCTGCTGGGGGATAGCAAGGCAGGGTTGGCTTGCATAAATTGCGAACCTGCAATTGGGTTTGTAGCGTTTCTTCGGTTCTGTCGAGCAATGTACTTTGCAGCGCTTTGCGTGGAAGTTGCCCGTTAGTGCCGGTTAATTGCAAAGATAAGGTTTCACTTTCAAGAGCAGCGGTCGGCTGTTCGCGTTCTCCCCCTAAAATCAGCCATGTATCATGTAACCCGCTGACCCCGCGCTTAACGCGAGTGTGGTAGTAGTGTTCTGGTGCATTGCGTCGCAACATACCGCCTCGATGGCGAAAGCTGCTGAATGGAACATAGTGAATGTGTTCACCTCGCCTTGTTCCATGAACCGTATCGACAGCATAAATTTCGGTGTGTCCATCTTGTAGACGGCGGGGACGCAGTAAATATTCACTTTCTAACCCGTTAACGGTGAGTGGATCAGCTTCAATATTGAATAAGTTGATCACCGGAACGCTGTGCAATTTTAGGTTATCGTGACTTAATGGAATGTCGCTATCCCACAAGGTATCGAGCACAATCTCCAGCTCAAAGTAACTTAATCCTTCGGGCAATTGAATCTCTTCAAGCCCGTTTAAATTGACGAAGAAAAACTTTTCTCGAAAAGAAAAATACTCTAGCAATAGCTGGTAGCCACTAAAGGTACTATCTCCTTTGGGCCACAATTGATCTTCTTCAGCAAATCCCCCAGGGGAAAACCACAGCGGCAAACGAACGCGGTCAGGGGATGACGGTAAACGGATATAGGTCGCCGCGACATGTTTAGTGAGAGCCAGATGCAGGGCGTAAGTGGTTGGAACGTCACCCGCCAAATAAAAGGAAATAGTCCCAAGAGGACTCTGTTTCCAATCGACCAGTTTTGCACAATCGAAGCGTAATCGGATCACGGAACGTCCATCAGGCTCAGTGGTTAAATTCACTGTGGATAGCGCAATGGGATTTAAGGTTAAATCCCGCGTGGTGCGGTAACGACAAACGGTTTTCTTTTCGCCAATCGGGCGTGAAAGCACTTCAAAATTGGCAGGGATCACCGACGATAATTTCATATCGTGAATATCCGGTGCGAGTTCAACCACGGACAGTGAAGGGATGGTTTGTAAATAATGAGGCCAGAGTAGGCTGACCAATCCTTCCGTTAATTCAGGTAAATCATCATCAATCTTTTGGCGAAGTTGCCCCATCGAAAAGGCAAAACCTTCAAATAGTCGCTCAACAAAAGGGTCGGGAATGCCGGCTTTATCTAAATCTAATAGTGCCGCCCGGTCGGGATGAGCTTGGGCGAACTCTTTCGCAGCTTCGCGTAGATAGCGCATTTCTGCATCATAATAGCGAAGGGTTAAATCATCCATTCGTATCACTCTCACTGATTAATTTAAGGGTAGAGTACTAGCGCTCGGACAGGATCTAAGCGAGTCAATTGAGCCAATAACTCAGACATTTGGTGATGTAACTCGGCCTTATCCGGTGTGTTACGTTGCGCTTTACCGCGCAGAAGTTGTAATTGGCGGGCTTTGACTTCAAACAGGGAATGCGGTTCCCAATCAGCCAGTTGCATGTGTTCAGCGCGATTGTCTAATTCACGCAATAAGTTCAGCGCCAAATCATGACGGGCAAATTGCTCTGCCACTCTTGCCATTACCAATTGCAATAGCCATTTTTGGCGGGTGGTCTGAATATTCGGGCGAGACATTAACCATGCTAAGGCGGCTTCTACCCCTTCGGTATCGGCTTGCGTTAATGCTTCTTGCTCTAAGGCAAATATCGAGCCGTTATCATCGTCATCCGCGCCTTGAACTGGCATAGAGTGCAGAGACTGAATGTTATCTTCCAGAATCTGTTGTTTGATCCACGCGAGGGTCACTTCATCAGCAAAGGGGGTGCCATCTTCCCATGCGAGATTTTCTAACCCGGGTAGGCGCAATAAAAATTGTTTTAAATCCGAGGCAATAACGTCTGCCCAACCGTTCCAAGGCGCGGGAGATTTACTGAGCGCTTGGTGTAGGTACCATTGAACATCTAACCAAAAATGGTTAACGCCTTCAGCAAATAGGCGGTCGGCTTGTTCGGTGAGCTCCAACCAGTTTTGTTGCAGATATAAACGTTTTAATTGGGCTTTCGCATCCGAGCGCGGTGGGGCTAAACGTGTGCAACCATGCTGGTTCTGTGGTGGCGATTGGTGCAGGGTATCCCAACGGACAGATTTCATCAGCCGGTGACCCGACAGCCAGCCGTTGGGTTGATTACGCAAATAATTGGCAAGCACTTTGGCTTGGTCGAGCAGCTCACGACCTGATTGTATGGGGGCGATAGGGCTGATCCCCGAGGCCGTTTGCTTTGTCGCGACATTTTCCGACGCTTTGATATTTTGCGGGATGACGCTATCAGCCCCACCGGATTGGGCGAGCCGATTTTCTAAAGCTCGTAAGAGGGGGGCAAGGTTAGGGCGGCTTGCTTCATCCCACGTATTAAACTCATCCACGATCGCGCTAAGTAGTGCCACAATGCGGGAAAATTCGTTGCTATCCACCTCAGGGTAGAGGGATAAGCTGTCGATGACACGTTGACCCGCCAGCCATTCGATGGCGGCTTTTCGGCTATTTGGGCGCGAAGGTAGTAGGCTGTCATGGTAGCGATGTAGTAATCCTGTGAGTAGACCGAGCCCATCGGCTAACCCTGTTTCCCCTTCGCGATGCAAACGCGCCCAAATATAGTAAGTGATAACTCGCGCATCTTTGCAGACGTTGGTCAGGAGGTTCTCGGCAAGAGCACAAATTAATTCAGTGTCTGACCCAGAGAGTTTGTTGACTTCTTCTTTCATGCGTTCGAAGTCATCGTCATAACCGGGGTCATCCCCCATTGGATTTTCAGCTGTAATGGGCAGTAGCCAGCGCTCCCATAGTGCCACTTGTTGCTCAACAAGCTGGTTAGCAGCAAGCGGATTTCCAGTAAAGCAAGCGGTGCGCAAGGCAGTTAATAAAGGCATAGGTGATGTCCTATCGATGGCTAATCCAAAAAGATTTTTTCAGGTAAAACGAAATTACGCAGTTTTAATAGCGCCAGCGGGCCTTGACCCATTTCGGTGCGTAGTTGGTAATTTAGAGAGATGCCATCGGGTGTTACCCACGAGACGGTATAGCTGCTAGTGCTGCCCGCATAAGGCGCGACGTTGGCCGTTTCGAGTAAACGGATCAAACCCCAAACACCACGATGATCGCCATAGAGTCGGGTACCCGATGACGTGGTCATCCAGGTTAAAGATGCGCCAGACGCGACGGTATCGGCAGGCCAAACAAAACGTTGCCATTCAGGGAATTGGTTATCGTAGGTAAGATTTTGTTTATCGATCACCAATATGGTTTGCATCACATTTTTACTGGTGCCTGGACGCATTTCAAAATAGAGACGCGCTTCCCCGTTCGCGAAGGCCACATCGCCTAACTCTGTCAGGGTATTTAGCGCAGTTAAAAAGGCAGGGTTAAAGCGTAAACCTTGGGCATTGGTGCTATTGGGTACCCAATGGTTGCCTTCTTTGCGTAAAACCCCTTGCAAGCGAGTTTCTAAGAAGCGTTGGATCCGACCATTATCGGGGCGCAGATATTGCGCCATCAACGGTAAGGAGATATCGCTTTGGGTATTTTTTAGCGGATAGCGTCCACCGAAAGCGTTGTTCCATTCACTGACAATGGCATTTTGCCATTCGCTATTAATGCCTTGGGCGGTTGGTGTGAGTAATTGCTGCCACGCTTGGGTCATCGGCTCCACTAACAGCGCATCCCCAAAGCTTTGCCACTCTTGCCCAAAGCTGGCGGCAATCAAACTACCCATATCCCGCGCTTCGGCGAAATCGACATTTTTACCTTCTAGAATACTTTGCGCGAAGGATTGAGACATCGCTTGCGGATCCGGTGCATTAACCACTTGCTGAAGTTTTAATCGCACGCGGGTTATGCGGGTGAGATAGGCTTGTAGGCTGAGGTTATCGCTTGTTTGCGCGGTGGCTTGCGGGTCCACAAAATTCAGAATAGGGGCAAAGGTATCTTCAAGCGGACCCGTAAAGTCGGCTTTCTGACTAATGACGGGTTTCTGTTCTTTATTGAGCAGGTCTTTCGCGGAGTTCATAAAGGAATCGGCGAGCTTTTCTTGCTGGCGTCCGGTTTTCCCTTGGTAAGCCACGGTATTCATCAATGCAATGACGGGTGACTGGCGCACATCGCTCATCAAAGATAATTGGTCAATAGTATCAGACAAACTTTCAGTATGGCGCCATTGCAGGCTATTGAGGAAGTTTAACCAGCTATCAGAAAAGTCAGCAAAATAGCGTTCAGTAAGCTGCTGCTTAAGTGCATCATGCGAAATATCTTGGCTAAGTTCATGCTGGCTATCACTCAATACCCAATCAATTTCACTGCGGCGAGATTCAACCACTTTTTTGATGGCAGGTTGAATAGACTCTTCCCACGCTTTGCGGGTAAAAATACCCGACACAAACTCATCCGTGGTGAATAAAAAGCTGGCATCGGTATCGCCCGTCATATCATCTAAGGTCATATCTGGGAACTGATGCTGCGCTTGTAATAATACTTCTTGATACAGCGTGGCACTTTCGCTGCGTTGACCAATTTGTCGAATGAGTAAAGTGCGACTTTGATTAATCAGGTTATTGTTGGCAGTTAATTGCCATTCGGGGTGCTTCGGTAGCTGTTGGGCATAGAACATAAGTAATTCTTTACCGAGGGTTTGCCATTCGCCTTCGTTCATTCCTTGCGGGACGGGGAGAGTCGAGAGCACGCTATCAGTAAAAAACGCCGGATCCATGCGCTCTGGGGTACTCATCATTAAGTAGGTTTTTAGGCTTTGATACGCCCCTTGGGTGGCTTGGCGACGGTCATCACTGTTAGGGGATAACTGGGCATAGGCTTGTAATTGTTGAGTCAACTGTTGAGCGATGGTATCACGCAAAGGCGGTAATACCGTTTGTTGGTACAGTGGCCATAAATGGGCTAATAGTGGTTGATTACTGTTTAGCCCAAAATGGAGCCAGAAAGGCACAGAAGTTTGTTCGCGATGATTGAGTAAGCCTAGGGTTTGCTGAAAATCGTACTGGGCTTTGAGGCGTTCAGTTTCCGGTAATTGGCTGTTAGCGGCGACACTCGCGCTTTGGTAGCTCTCTTCAATAAGCTGGCGATTGGCGAAGTAAGAGACGATCATGCCCGCGCCCCACAAAGTCATGGCAGTAGCAGCACCGTATTGAACGAGACGTTTTTTGTCAAAGCCTAAAGAGGCAGGCTGTAAACCGGATGCTAGTTCAGATTGCACATTCAACCAGCTTTTCCAGCGGGTATCAGGGTGCCAACTATTGGGTAAACGTTGCTGATTCAACGGATTGATAGAAGGGCTAAATGCAATGCCGGAAAAAGGCAGTGTACGTAATTGGGTATTGAGTGGGGCTAATGCGGTTGCAAGCTGCTGGCTGCCACCGTTTTGTAAAAATTGTGCTAAAGCCAGCAGATAGGTGTGTTTTTGTTCTCGCAGTAACGCTTGAGTTCCGTTGATAACGAGCGCGGGGATCAGGCTTAATAAGCTAGGGGATAGCGCCTCGGCTGGCATGTTTTGCTCTGTCATGCAGAGGATAGAGGGCGTTTCAACAGCGCTGAGGGATTGCTGGTCACTGACACTCCATACCCAAACTGGCGCACGCCAACCTAATTCTTGGAAGAGGTTTTGGATTGCACGCCCTGCATTGTGGGCTGTTGCGGTATTGAGGTTAGTGAAAGTGACGTTGTTGTCTAAAAGCTGAGATGAAATGCTGTTTTCAGTCACCCAAATCACGCCATCGAGCGGACGACGTCGGCGTAGGTGTTTGAGGGTTTCTAGTCGCTCTGAATCGATGGAACTCCCGATATCGCCACCGTAGATAAGTAGGGTTCCATCACACTCTTGCCAGATTTCTTGCGTCAGGTTAGGAGCGAGTTTTTCGACGGCGGAGTGGGAGCCAAGGAGGAGCTGAATGGAGACTTTGGAATGCCAGAAAGTGCCGTATTGGGATTTTAGGGTTACTAATATGGGGGATAAATTCTGGTTATTGAGGATGGATTTTTTATCGTTATCTGGGTAAGTGCCCGTGTCTTTATTTTCTTCACGATGATCTGCTATTTTTTTGTGATGAAATCCCCATCGAACGACACTATAAATAATACTAGAAGAAATAATAATACCGATCGCAATGTACTTTTTGAATTCTGTTTCTAGGTAAAAATGTTCACCATAGAACCAAACACTAAGGCATAGTAAGACAACAAAAATGAAGAAAGAAAATGTCTTCACTACGGGTTTATTCAATTTTATATTCATATCGATGGACTCGAAGTAATAGTTCCAATAAACATTGATTGATTATCTTGAGAAAGTGTTAAAGCTGAGTTCTTGGATTGAGCAACATAGTCAATGGCGATGGCTAAATTTAACCAACTTGAAAATTCGCCTACTGGACCAATAAAAAATTCTAAGTTAAGTAACTTATTGGGTTCTATTTTTGGGAGCGACTCAGAGGCGCTGAAAAGTGCGCTGATTAAATCGTTTTGGCATTTATTGTCAGAAAAACAAAGAAACGTATTTTTTGATTCAGTCTGTATTTCAGTAAATAGATGGATGGCATTCTGTTTATCTTCATCGATTGTGATTGGCATCGGTCTTTTTACATTAGCAATTGTATTTAGTTGATATGCTAGAGCGACTTCATCGGAAGTAAAAACAAAAGCTGCAAAAGCGGCAGATTGATTTTGGTTATAAGCCTGCTCAATGAGTACCAGTTGGATTAGGTCTTCATTGTTTCTTACAGTATCTTCGATGTAGTTGTAATCTAGTTCATGGGTGAAATTTACATTGTGTGGTGGTGGATTATGAAATAATTTTTCCCATGAATATTCAAATTCTTTTCTTGATGTGGTGAGATTTTGATTTGTTAAATAGTGAACAGAAAAAGGGTATTTGGTACTGACCTCAAGAATCTTATCTTGCAGTGTCCTTAGTAAAATAAAACACGGAGATTTATCTTCAGGTAAATAATCAATTCTCTTTGGTAGTTGGTAGCTTGCGATATGTGAACTCTGATGTTTTAAAATATAGGGTAATGTGATTTTATCAGGAAGCAATATAACGGAGTCTAATATGCTAATTGCTCTTGAACCCCATTCCTCCCATTTTTTATCAGCATATTTTTTTTCATTTTCTAAGAATTCGTAATTATTTTTTGATTTAAAATAAAAAATGATTTTCACAAAGAATACACTTAAAACAGTAATGAGTGGGACTGTAGCCACAAAAATGATGATAATCTTTCCTCTATCTGAATCGAGAGATTCTTTTTGAGAATTAAAATAGAGTGAATAAAATAGAAAAAATAATGTTAAACCTAACGCTATAATCCATTTAACGTAAGGAGGTTTTTGAGGTTTAGGTACTTGTAGCGATGCTTTTTTATTCCAAGACATAATTATCCTAAATTAAAGTCAGTAATACTGGCAATGAGATAACAACCGCACTCAGTTTTGCTTCCATCCACGGCAACAGGAATACCTTTACATGTAAATTCTGTAGCGCCTTCAATAATGGCATTAGTGCCATGACCTTTTTTGGGGCAACTAACTAAGTCACCTACTTTAGCTGCTCTTTTTCCATTAATAACAATATCGGAAGTTGCGGTAATAACGGTGCCACCATGACTGGTTTTGTCACCCAATAAAATAATGTTTTTAGTCATAAGAGTTTAAATATTAAATTAATAGGTAGGTTGTGATATTCAAAAAATATTAATTTAGTATTTTAATATTAATTATTGGCTATAATTTTCAGCGATTGAAATAGGTGTTGGGGATTGCACAGCACAGCGAAAACCTCGCCCTGTGCTCATTATCTCTGTTAATACAGGAGGCATAGCATAGCGTTCAATATTCTGGTTATCCATAAAATTGGTACCCGCAGAGCCTCGAGTTACTTTGGTCGTACCCGATTGAGGGCCTTGCGGATTTTTTTCGGGAGATACTGAATAGTAGTTTTCATCGTACCAATCATTGGTCCAATCCCAGCCATTGCCGATCATATCATATAACCCTATGGGATTGGGTTTGCGCATATTTAATGGAATATATGCTTTGGAAGAAGGATCAATAAAGTCGCCAAACTTGCCATCGTCACTTGAGTAATTCAAAAATTGACCTCGACTACGAGCCGCATACTCCCATTGCGCTTCGGTAGGCAAGTCAACCGGTAATCCACTTTGTTGCCCAATCCATTGGCAATAATCTTTAGCATCTTGCCAGTTAACAGAGGCGAGATAATTATCATTGGTAAATTTTTTCATCGATACATAGCGTACTTGTTCTTTCAGTTTTTTATAATTCTCGGGTAGAGGTTTTCCCATGATATCTAGCCATTGCAAGTATTCGCCCCATGAAACCTTACTTTTTGAAATGCTGAAACTATCAAGGGTTACATTATGGGTGAATTTATTATCCTTACTAAGACTATAAACAAAATTGGATTTACCATCTTTACCACCAAAATCTCCCATTAAAAAAGTTCCGCCCTCAACAAACACCATATTATTTAAAGTGCTATTGACTAGCTGTTGAGCTTGTTTTTGTTGTTCTGCGGTAGGCTGCTGATCACAACCCATTAATAGCCCGAAGCTCATTAGTAAAACAGTACGGTATGTTTGATTAAAGAATATCATGGCTATTTAGTTATGGGTTGGATAGGGTTTGGGGATTGGATTGCACAGCGAAAACCTCGCCCTGTAATCGTGATATCGTTTAAAACTGGTTCCATAGCATAACGGTCAATATTCTGGTTACTTAAAAAGCTGGTACCCGAAGAGCCCCGAGCAACTTTAGTGGTACCGGATTGGGGACCTTGCGGATTTTTTTCGGGGGATACCGAATAGTAATTTTCATCGTACCAATCATTGGTCCAATCCCAACCATTGCCTAGCATATCATATAATCCTAGGGGGTTTGGTTTACGTTTATTTAGTACAATATACGGTTCGGAGGAAGGATCAACGAAAGTACCAAATTGACCATTATCCGTTGAATAACGTAAAAATTGACCTTGACTACGAGCCGCATACTCCCATTGCGCTTCTGTAGGTAAGTCAACAGGTAAACCACTTTGTTGCCCAACCCATTGGCAATAATCTTTAGCGTCTTGCCAACCAACGGAGGCTAAATAATCATCTTTAATAAACTCTTTAGCGGGGGGATATCGTGTCCACTCTTTTATTGCAATATAACTTTTAGGTAACGGCTTATTTGTTAAATCTATCCATAATAGATATTCTCCCCAGGAAACTTTACTTTTTGAGATACTGAAACTATCGAGGGTTACGTTGTGGGTAAATTTATTATCTTTACGTGGACTGTAATAGAGGGTTGAAACACCATCTTTACCGCCGAAATCCCCCATTAAAAAAGTTCCGCCCTCAACAAATACCATATTATTTAAAGTGTTATTGACCAGTTGTTGAGCTTGTTTTTGTTGTTCTGCGGTAGGGGTGTTATCACAAGCTGTAAGTAAAAAAACAAGAGGGATAGTGATATGGAATTTAGTGTGCCTCATTTAATATTACCTTTTGAATTGTAATGAATTTTTTAATTAAATTTAAAAGAAAGTTAGTTTATAGGGAAAATATAATTAACTATTACCATATAAATTTTCTTTCCAATTGACACCATCTCTAGACCATAATGTGCGGCTAGTCACATCGGAAACTGTAATGTACTCTTTAAAAGGGGTTCCATTATTTTGTTTAGCTAATTTTTCATTAGGTAATTTATCTCTGAGCGTACCAAAAATTTCTGCATAGCGACTTGCTCTAGAGTATATTTTACCTCGGTCAGTGTAATGAGTTTTGGTCTCCTCACCTAAAGATAAAAACGACAGAATATATGTGGTATTGATAGGGACACTTAATTTAGAACCATCAGGTACGGTACTTAAGTGTTGAATAATATTATCAAAATCGCGTTGTGATTGAGCCCATCGAAGGATATACAGAATGGCGCGTTTTCTGGTGCTAAAAGTTCCATCTATTTCACCAGGGATTAATTTATGACTTTGCCCATAAAAATGATTTTCCCAAAATTCGTGCTCTAAAAGAGCAGCAATAACAGCCCCTTTTGTTTCTGGGGGTGTAAATTTAAAATCATCACCATTATTTTTAATAATGGCAGCCATTAATTTTTCTCGATTTTTTTTATTTTGCCAAGCAGTTTCAAAATATCGAGTTGCATCATATAAACCTTGATAAATTGCTATGCCTGCACCCATAGCAATTAGGATTGGTAATTGACAAATAGCTAAAAAATCTTTCTCAGTGATGATTTTTAGCATTTTTATGTAATCAATATCACGTAGCATATGAACAAAGCATGGCATAAACTCTTCCATAATTTTATCCATATTTACTTCAAAAGAGAGGTGACCTCCGGCTCCAGCTCCCCAACATAGCTCTGCATGCGCAGTAAGGTATATTTTGCCATCTAGAACAGCTATAGCAAATTGTGCAGTTGCACCTGCTCCCATCATAAAATCTGTTCCTGTTGCTATTTTGGCAATAGAACAGAAGCCATCAGTTTGTTCATATTTTTTCCGTTGGGCAGGGGTTAATTCCGGACTTAACCAAAGAAACTCACCAGCCAACTCAACACCACCTTTAACACCAACAAATACACTGGCTTCCGAATTCAAGCCAAGAGCATCTGCAGCCTTGGTGATATCAGATCCTTTAACATCGCTTAATTGAATGCGATTATTATCTGTTGTTGAAGATTGAGAGCCTCTTAAACCCTCAGTTGAAAGATTCACACTTGCTTGTAAGCCAAAGCTGGCTCCTAACATGCCAGCTAATGTGAGAGCGATATCAAATCTAAAAGCTCCCATCGACGCCATCATTTCTTTGTAGCTTAAAGCGCCAAAGTCACCAATGACCCGGGTTGTGGACTTTGGATTTCTTGTCGGGTATAAAAATTGAACACCTTGGCGGTTTGGTAAGTGAATTCTTCCTTCCGCTTTTGCTTCTGCAAATGCGAAGTTGCCATAAATATTGGCTTTAGCTTGTGCTTTTCTATCTTTATTTCCGCCAAGGGAGCCATTGGAAATTTCGATATTGCCATCACCTCCGTAACTCCATCGCATGATTTGTGCTTTTTTATCGAAGGATGCATATTTTGTTTTAGTTGGCGGTGTTGAGTCCAAGCTTTTATTAACGTCTTCTGCCCACTTTTGGAAGCTTCCAGCCCATTCACCGAGTGTTCCGCTATCACCCTCTAATTCAAAAAGTTGATATTTAAAAGCAGGTTCAATTTCCTTTAATGCTTCTTTTAGTTGCTCAGTATCAACTGCTAGTTTTTCTGTTTGGTTTCCATTTGTATCTGTTTCTATTACCCGGTTAATTATTTTTTTCTTTTCTTCGTTACTTATATCACTACGTTCTAATTTATGTACTTCATGTTTGCCTTTGGCATCTATTTGATCGGAACGAACGTAGCGATATTTAAACCCACCGCTAGCTTGTACTTTGAGTAGCTCAACAATATTCAGATTGTCACTACCTGCACTGGAATCTAGTAATGAGCGATTTTTTTATCCTCTTTCTCATTCTCATCAATAATGACAGTTAATGTTGAAACTATTTTATTAAGTTCATTTGCAGCTTGATTATATTCTTCATGGCAGTTTAATAGCTTATTAACGAACTCGTCGGAGTTTTTTTCTCTTTCTTTTAAAGATGTGCTATCGAGTAAGTTATCAATTTGAGCTAAGCGACTATGTTTATTTTTTACGAGCGTACATAAATGCCGGCTTTCTAATTCAAGAGCATCATCTGGGACAAAAATTAATTCATTAGTATCTGGATGATAATAAAGATTAGGCTCGCTTGATGAGTAAGCATCTTTATTACTACCATCCACGTTATTTGTTTTCGATTGTGTTTGATTTTTTTGCATAGTTATCCACCGTTATTCAGGCTTTTCTTTGTCTTTATTTCTATGAGTAATAGCAGACAATTTTGTAGGAATTGCTGTAATAATATCGAGTGTTTTCCCTTCTGCACTTGATGTTCCTGTGAAAACCTCTCCATCTTCTGTCGTCACGGTATAATCGGTATAAGGTAAAATTTTGTTTGAGTCTTTATCACGTAAAGTGAATTGTTCACTAAATCCGACAGGAATTTCGGGTGGCGTAGATGAAAATCTAGTAGCCCCCATTTTTTGAACATTGGTTGTTTTTAGTAAAATATTATTTGGGCTACCTAATTCAATATTTCCATCGGAGATCTTGATATATGCCCCACCACAGGTAAGAATAATCTCTTGTCCAGCAGTGATATGAACTTTGCCATCAATCGATTGAACTTTTAAATCTTGTTTTGATAGAAGTGACATTGCATCATTTTGAGCTTCAACATCAATATTTCCATATTTTGCAAAAGCTTTAATACCATTATGTTGAGCATAAATATTGGCATCATTTTCTGCGTTGATAGTTAGAGTTTTATTTGCTGATAAGTTGATAGATTTTGATGCAGAGATAGCAATGCTTTCTTGGCCTGAACCGATGCTAATTGGTTTTGGTGTGAAAACACCAATTCCTTCAGGTGCATGGACTAATAATCCAGGCGCAGTAAGTTGCGATAAATTATTCTTTAGTTGCTCTTGCGCATCAAGATCACTTGCTGCTGTTCCGCTGATTTCCGCTGAATTTGATAAATTTCTAGCAATCGATAATGCTTGCTCTAGTTGCTGTATTGCCTCTTCCATCGCCAACACATCACCACCAGCTTTATCCTGCTTATCGGTGGTAATAAACAGCCCTTTACCCGCGCGAATTGCGCCCCAGCTATCTGTACGTAACTCAAAACCATCACCGCGTTGTTCGCGCTCGGCGTTGACCAAATGCCCCAAGTTTAACTGGGTTTTTCCGCCATACTCGGTGCTGAGCTTAATATGCTCTTGCCCGCGTTTATCTTCCATGCGCAGTTTGTTATTCGCAGGTGTGCGGATCACATTACGGGTGTTATTTTTATCCGTCACGTGGTCGGGGTGGCGGGAATCATGTAGTGCGTGGGCGATGTAAGGGCGGTCTGGATCACCCTCATGGAAGGCGATAGCGACCTCAGTCCCTTGAATCAGTGGGAAATGCATCCCATAAGTATCTCCGGCGTAAGGTTTCGCCAAACGCACGGGCATACTTTCATAGCCCTTGGTTTTATCATCGCGATCTGCGTCGAATTTTACCCAATAAAAGCCATGTTCATTTTGGTGGGCATAAATGTCGTGGTCTTTTGCGCTGGTGATGCGCGCCATTAATGTTCCAGCAATGACAGGGCGTGGTTTTAGAGCAGGGCGCCAACACAGTGATTCCGTGTAAGGCACGGCGTCAAAGCGAACAGTCAGCGCTTTATCTCGGCTGGTGGTAAAGCGTAGGCGAGTAATTAAAACGGGTGATTTGAATACGCTGGGTAACGTCGAACTGAGCGGGTTATCTTGAATGCTTAATACTAATAATGGCGTCAGGTCTGCTGCGCTACTTTCTCCGCGTAGTAAAGTCTGGCGAGCTAAAAAGCGTTCGTGGTCGAGTCTTGCCCAGAAGTTAGCGGTTTCGGTTTCAGGGCGAATTTTGTCCCCTCGGGTCAGGTGGCGACCTTTATAGTGGTAAACATCGCCGTAGTTGATTTTTTCGCCATCACCGCGAGTCATGTCCGCGACGGCGGAAATCAACGTATCTTCCGCCAGTCGGTGGTTATAGTCTTTGGCAAAGACAGTACTTTCAACCACTTGATGGCGCAAAGATAATCCCCAAACACTGTCAACATGGTTATCGCTCAGCCCAGATGGGCTATTTAATGGTAGCGTTTTGTCATACACATAGCCGCGTTGGCTGTCCGTAAAGTGGAGCACCTCGGTTTGGGTATCATCTTGTAAACCAAAGCGGTAAAAAATACCCACTTCACTGAGTAAACGCTCGATAAATTGGCGGTCACTTTCGTTAATTTGGTTGATTTGTTCGCGTTTTGGGTACTCTTTTTCGAGATGAAATTCGAATTCCCAGCCTTTGAAATTATGTTCGCGCAGGATCTGTTCAACCACATCAGGGATGGATTGGTTGATAAAGAAACGGTGGCTGCGAATTTGATGGCGGAGTAGAGCAAAAAAAGGCTCGATAACTAACTGGTAGCGAGCTTCATCCGCAGAGCCAGAGAGACGACGGAAATCCGTCACTACGCCATGAACGCGCTTGGCAACGCTCGGCTGAGTGGCGAGCCCCATTAGGTTATTTATCGGCGCGGAAAAGGTCAGGCTGGCATTACGGCGCAATAATTGTTGCGCAGAAAGATCTTGGGCGGAACAAGTAAACGTAATTTGATAGCGATAGGTATCGCTAGCGGCTTCACGACCTGTAAAATGTTCAACGTCCAGTAAATCTGAGCAGCCTTGGACTTCTAGGCGATAGCGGTTTTGACCTTGAAGGAGGTTTTTGGCTGTATCGAGTAGGCTCATGGATTTATCTCCTCAATATCACTGAAACTCAGGGTGATCCCGTCTTCTTCGCTATACCCCAAAGTCAGGCTTTGCGCTTGCTGGTGGTTAGCTTGGCGCATGAGTAATTGCCGACTCAGTACTGGTAAAATCTGCTGATTCAGTAGGCTGTCTATATTGCGGGCGCCGGTGTCGGGTAATAAGCAGGCGCTCACGAGCGTGTCATACAGCGCTTCTTCGATAATGCCTTCAAGCTTGTAGTGGGTGTAAAGACGCTTAATGACGCTGCCCAGTTTCATTTCAACAATTTGGCGCAGAGCGGCTGGGCCTAATGGGCGATAAATTAAGGTTTGGAAGCGTGCGAGTAAGGCGGGTTGGAAGTGGTCGCGCAAAATTGGGCGCAGCAGTTCTTGCAGCTCGCCGTCGGTAGACTCAGGGAACTCTTCGAGTTGCTGCATCAACAAATCACTGCCCAAGTTGGCTGTCATTAAGATCACGGTATTACGAAAATCAATTTCACGACCTTCGCCATCGCGCATAAATCCACGGTCGAAAACTTGATAAAACAGATTGAGCACATCGCGGTGGGCTTTTTCCACTTCATCGAGTAACACGACGCTGTAAGGGCGCTTGCGAACGGCTTCCGTTAAAATCCCGCCTTGACCATAACCCACATAACCTGGAGGAGAGCCTTTTAATTGGCTGACGGTGTGGGCTTCTTGATACTCGGACATGTTGATGGTGATTAAGGATTTTTCGCCACCAAACAGGACATCTGCTAAGGCGAGTGCGGTTTCAGTTTTACCAATTCCGCTTGGACCCACTAATAAAAATACGCCTTGAGGGCCATTTTCTGAGGCGAGACCCGTGCGAGCAGCACGCAGTCGTTGTCCAAGCCCCAGTAATGGGCTCTCTTGCCCCACAACGCGTTTACCTAGCGAGTCTTCTAGCTCCAGCAGTTCGGTTTGTTCGTCTTTTAAGAGGCTGGATAATGGCACACCCGTCCAGTCGGCGATGACAGTGGCAACGGTTCTGATATCCACATCGGGGGTGATCAGCGGCTCATTTTGTTGAACGAGTTCTAACTGTGATTGGATATCGCTGACATCTTGGGATTGACGGCGCTGTTCTAAGAGCTCGCTGATAAGGTTTTTTTCTTGCTCAAAACGCTGTTCTAACTCAGCCAGCTGTATCGCTATTTGGGCATCTTGAGTGACTAATTCGCTCAGTAGGGATTGGTTGGTGGTGTTGCCAATCGCCAAATCATCAAGGATCGCTTGCTGTTCAAGTTCTAATGCATTGCGCTTGGCCTTTAAACGCGTCAATTCTTCAGGGAGTGTATCGAGGCTCATGCGGATACGGGCGCTGGCGGTATCGAGTAAATCCACGGCTTTATCGGGGAGTTGGCGACCGGTTAAGTAACGGCGGGATAAGGTAACAGCGGCTTTGACCGCATCATCGGTAATGTGAACACCATGATATTTGGCGTAGCGCGGTTTTAGCCCCCGCAGCATTAAACAGGCTTTTTCATCATCAGGTTCATCGACTTTGACGACTTGGAAACGGCGTTCTAAAGCGGCGTCACGCTCGAAATATTGTTTATATTCAGACCAAGTGGTGGCGGCAATCGTGCGTAATTCACCACGGGCAAGGGCGGGTTTGAGTAAGTTAGCGGCATCAGCGCCACCAGCTTGGTTGCCTGCGCCAATGATGGTATGGGCTTCATCGATAAACAGTAAAATCGGAGTAGGAGATTGTTGTACGGCTTCAATCACGTTTTTTAAGCGCTGTTCAAATTCGCCTTTGACGCCAGCCCCCGCTTGCAGTAGACCTAAATCTAATGTACGTAATGATGTGGTTTGCAGACTGACAGGAACATTACCTTCAACGATACGTAGGGCTAAGCCTTCCACTAACGCGGTTTTTCCAACACCCGGTTCGCCCACGAGGATTGGGTTGTTTTTGCGACGGCGAGACAGAATATCCACCATTTGACGGATTTCGTCATCACGTCCAAAGACTGGGTCAATCGCGCCTTCGCGTGCTTTTTCGGTCACATCCACCGTAAATTTATTCAGCACGGCCAGTAAGGCTTCATTCAGTGTGTTTCCGATGACATTCGGTGCAGGAGCTTCATTTGTTGATTGCGTTTCAAGTGGCGCTTCTGCCGGCAAAGATTGATTATGCGCCGCAAGTTGCTGAACTTCAGGGCGCTCATCGGATTGCGCATCCAGCATCGGTCTTAAGCGTTGTAATTGTGTGATGCTTAAGGTCATTAATGGCCAAAGGGCGTCGTTCGGAACTAAAGAGGGTTGCTTCACCATCGCTGCAAGAATATGGACGCTGCGAATGTGCTCGATATCTTCATCCAATGAGGCTATCACCCATGCGTTTTGAATTAAGTTTAGGAGTGATTTCGAGAGGGAGGGGCGGCTATGGATAGAGCGGGGTAGGCTGTCGATTTCTGTTAGCAGGCTTTGCCAAAGTTCAGAAATATCCCACTCATAACGGCGCGCTAACACAGTGATATCACTTTCTCCTAGCTCAAGCAGCTTGAGTAACCAATGTTCGATGGTAACCTCAGCATGGGCGCGTGTTTGGCACAAGGAAGCTGCTGCCTCTAGTGCATTTGCACAGAAAGGGTTTAGGCGACGCAATAACATAACTGAAGAATTTTCCATGTTCTCTCCCTAGATAATCTGGTGGATATCAATGTGTTTAGGCACGCTACCGCCCCTAACCGTTAACCGAGGTTCATAAGGTGATATTCGCGATGGGAATGCGCGGTTGAAAGCGCGTATTGCTTGTTTAATGGCAAAATGTGTTGTGTGTGAGTGATGTTGCGCAAGGGGCGCAAGAAAAAAGCAGACGCCGAAACGCCTGCTTGTCTTAATTAAGCGGTAGCACGCTCATTCCAAGAATCGGAATGGATGATGTTGCCGTCTTTGTATGTCCAAGTGATTTTTTCATAGCGCAGCTCAATCTCTTCGAGATGGTTGTGCTTCTCTTTACCTGGATCTTTGATGTCGTGCATTTTTGGAGCGACTTTCACGACTTTGACGTTTTCAAGTTTGGTGTTGAAATATTCGACTTCTTGTCCTGCGTCATCAATGCGATACCATTTGAATTCCGCTTCTTTCAAGGTTTGACCCGTGGTCACAGCCTTGTAAAGGTAAGGGCTTGAAGCATCAATTTCTTTAACGAAAATGAATGGCGTATGGATACGAGTACCTGTTAATTTACCGGTATTGTTATCCGTTGGGATGTACAGGTTATGGTCTTGAGCAACCACTTCGATGCTGCCTTCACGGTCTTGTACGTCGACAGAACCTTTAATTTCAGCACCGCCATCATCTTTCAGCCATAAATAAACTGGAATAGCCATAACTACTTCTCCTTTCGTGTGGAATGTGTACCACCATCCATCGATGGTACGGTGTTGACGCCTAATATCTGACAAGCTTCAGCTTGCGGTATCAGGCGAATTTCTACGCGGCGATTGCGAGCACGTCCGTCAGCGGTGTTGTTGTCGGCAACGGGGTTATTTTGCCCGTAACCTTGCACAGCAAAGCAGGTTGGCGAGATATCGCTGGTTTGGATCATCCAATCACGGACAGACTCTGCGCGTTTTAAAGACAGTTTTTGGTTTTGCTCTGGATTCCCGGTGTTATCGGTATAGCCAGAAACCATAATTAACCAGCCGGGTTTGGCTTTGATATTGAGTAGCGCATCAACTAACACTTTGGTCGCGCCCGTTTTGAGTGTGTATTGTCCAACATCGAATAAGGACAAGCTGTCCAAAGTGACGATTTGAGGTGGTGCAGCTGGCGCTTCAGGAGTGATTTCAGGTTGAGAAGGCGCCCAACTCCCTAGCAGAGTATGTAAGTAAGGCAATATTCGATTACCTTGATATAACGCTAAAGAGTAAGCGCTTGGGATCCCTTCACGCTCCCAGCGTGCAAGCTCAGCAGCATCATCTTGTAGCTGCTGATAAGCGGTCAATTTGGGTGCGAGTGGAACTTCTGAAAGCTGAGAGAAACGAGCAATATCTTCACCAATATGGCGAATGAGTTGCTGGTTATGGTGGTAGCTACCGACTAAAGCACCCACGAAGAAAACCCCAAAAATGACGCCAATTGCACCGAGGCTTTTTTCTGTTCGGCTTAAGTTAATATCATGATGTAAGCGGCGTAGCATGACATCCGGCAAAGGGAGTAAATCCGTTGTTTGTACTGAGGAGCGCAATGGCAATGTGGTTTTTTCTTGGATGAATTGCTGCCATAAATTGTTTGGCTGGCTAGTGATATTAATCCACTGAATGGCCCATGCGGAAGGGATTTGCTTCGGTGCTCCAGCTTGAGGTAGGGTAAATTGAGGAACTAAAACTTGGTTTAGCCAGCTTTGTAAGGTATCTAGCCATAGAGAAAATTGCAGGCTTTGTTCTGACTGTCCGAAATGCGCAGGTAGCCACACGGAGTAAGGGACTGACATCGCACCTTCTTGCTCCACCTGAAATTCAGTTTGGTGGCTGAGTAACGTCATCCAAGGTGTATGTTCATCATCAACATGCATAGCGGCATCAGCATGATGAGGTTTAGAAAGGTATACCGTTACCCAAAATGGCAATTTAGCACCGATTTTTTGACGACCTTCCCCAATAGCTCGACGCCAGTTGAGTAGCGCTTGTGTCAGGGTTTCTTGTTGGGTCAGTTGCTCGGGTAATACAACGTAAAGCAAGGATAAGTGCCCAGATAGTGAAGGGGCATATTCCACCAATGCGGCAATCAGTTTAACGAGCTCAGTGGGCGCGGATACGCGAATATACCAACCTTGATTTGTTTCTCTGTGTAATTGGTCATCAAGGAATAGTGCTTGAGATTGACCACAGACTAAAATGACAGGCCCCTGATAATTATCAGTAGGAAATGCACCCGTATATTCATGTTCAGTGGATAGCACTTGGCGTCGTTGTTTATATTGCCAAAACAACATTCCCCCCGTCAGTACTAAGACGAAGACGGAAACAAAAATGGTGACACTTTGCCCTAGAGACCAAAATCCCCAGAGTAGCCACAAGAAAAGCCCCGTAGCAAAAAGCGTCAGACACTGTTTGATTGGATTTTGCATGCCTATCCTTGTGTCATCCACTGTTGTAGTAAATGTTCTAACGAAGCACTGAACCCCCACCACATGGCGGCGAGTATGAGGATGCCGCCTATCCAACCAAACCAGTAAAGTCTGCGACGGCTAAACTGTAATTTAGGTTTTACGACGAGAGGTAATTCTGACGTGATCAGATAATCTGGAAGCTGAACATTGAGTTGAGCGACGATACGTTCACGTTCTGGCGCCTCTTTTTGGCGAAACTTACCGACAAACCCGAGGGTAAGCACGCGATGAAAACAGAGCAAAACGTCAGGATTCGGGGCGGTTTCGTTTAAAATGCTGCGTAGACGATCCCAAAGTTTGTCTCCCGCTTCTAATGTATTGAAGTAACGTGCTTGCAAAGGAGACTGGATCCATGTGTTGTAGCCATCATCTTGGTGCTGGCGATTCATCACAGATTCATCAATCAGGGCACATTGTGCGTATTGCATATGCTCAATGGCGGATTCAGGGTAGCCATGTTCGAGCAGTTTTTGACGTGTTTCATCAATGAGTTGGCAAACGCGACGATAAAAACTATCCCCTTGAGTGATGGCGGTGCCTTGATGTAACTGACAAACCATCAGCCAAGTTTGGGCGAAGATCATGTCGATAGTATGGTGCGATGTTGTATTGTTCATGAGCGAAGTACCGCAAACAGCTCTAATTGAATGTCACCTAACGTGCTTGGAACATAGAATGCACATTGCCCAGAAGAGAGCATGGCTTGACCCGCAGGTGTTTCAATATCTAGCGCAAAGTATTGATTTTCTAAGCGAAGAGGAACTGCCGTTGGAACATGGCTGAGCGGTTTCAATGGAATACCATTGAGGGCCACATTAACGACATCAGCCACATCATCACTACTGCCCGCTTTGCAAAGGAGTGGAAATTGAGCGATCAATAAGTGAGCTGGCAATGATGAGCGAACCGATAAGTAAAAATCGGCTTCTTCACGTAATCGACCGTCATGGAGTTGACCTTTCCAGAATGGACCTTCTTTCGCCAATTCAATGCTAATCACGCGAGAAGGCAAACTGGCTTCAAGCAGTGTATTTAACAAGGCAAAAAGGGGTGGGAAAACGAGTTCTGGTTGCTCATGTTTGTATAGCGGGATATCTTCCAGCTTACTTTCTAAAGAAAAAGTTAATAAGCTGCCTGCTAAACGAGCTAGCTCTCGATAGAGCAATTCAGGATGACGATGCAACGCTGTGCTGAGTTCATTGAGGACAGGCTCGGCACTATTGAGTGAATTCAGTAACCAAAACAGTGAAACATCAGCGACCACAAAGTCGGCCATTTTTTCATTACTTTCACGACGTAGCGCCATTAAACGACGGCGCTTAGCCACTAAACGGTGCATAAACTCAGAAAGTAATGTTCGTAATTCAGCACTTCCCTGGCAGGAAAGTAAGGGGGGAATGAAGTGGTTATCAAATTCCCACATCCCCTGAGCGTTGCGAATAAGGCGTGCAACAGGGCAGGTCATATAGGCTTCATTCTCATCATGAGCAAAACGCAGTGTTGCCACGTGACGTAGCACGGCAATATCTGTTTGTTCATGCCCTAATAAGTCTTGGACTTTAACCCATTCTTGGCTAAATCGGCGTGGGCGATCGGTTCCTGTTTCGGGAACTAAGTTTCCACCATTGGCTAACATTAAAGGCAGCGCCAGAACGATATCCAATGACTGACGATCCGCATAATCATTGAGGGACAATACCGGAGGAAGGGCATCAGCTAAGGTTGTGTCAATCAGTGTGCCGTCGTGAAAGCGCACCACGATTTTTTGGGCGCTTACGCGAGAGAGCGTTAATGCACTGACATCAAACTCGGTATTAATGACGCCCCACGTGGAGGCGATACCCATTTGTGCGACGACTTCAGCAACATGACCGTCCCAACGGGCTTGCTGCTGAAATTGCTGAGGGGCCAAAAAGGCCCCGTCTGTCCATAGGGGACGGTAGATTTTCATCCTGAATGACCTTTAATAACCGTTAGGCTTTAGCTTTAGGCATTTGAGAAACTAGCGATAAATCAACATCCATACCTTCGACTTGGAAGTGTGGAACCGCGTACAGTTTCACACGGAAGAAGCCCGGGTTATCTTCAATATCCTCTACAACCACTTTTGCATCACGTAGTGGGTGAGAAGCTTGTAAATCATCACCTGGATCGGTCATTTCAGTGACTAAGCCACGAACCCAGTTGTTGAGTTCTAATTCAAGTAAGCGTCTGTCTTTGGTGGTACCAATGTTTTCGCGTTGAATAAGCTTCAAGTAATGGGCGATACGAGACAGTAAGAAAATGTACGGTAAGCGGGCGTTGATACGGCTGTTCGCGGTGGCATCAGCGGTATCGTATAACGCCGGTTTTTGCGCCGAGTTAGCCGAGAAGAAGCAGGAGTAATCACGGTTTTTGTAGTAAGACAGCGGGATAAATCCAAGATTGGCGAATTCAAATTCACGGGTCTCAGGGATCATCACTTCGGATGGAATTTTTACTTGGCTACCCGTACCTAAATCAAACAGGTGGATTGGGAGATCTTTAACGGCACCGCCGGCTTGAGGTCCACGAATTTGTACGCACCAACCGTTGTTGATAAAACTTTTTACCATGTTGGCAGCAAAAGCAAAGGTGGCGTTGGTCCACAGGTATTTCTCGTGATCAGGACCTTTAACTTCTTCAACGTAGTTGAAGCTACGAACAGGCACGGTATCTGGTCCGTATGGTAGACGACCTAGCACGCGAGGCATCGTTAAGCCAATATATCGAGCATCATCAGAGTCACGGAATGATTTCCACTTGATGTACTCGGCGCGGTCAAAATAGTTGCCAATATCTTTGATTGCTGCGACTTCTTCCATCGTCTCTTTGCCGAAGAATTTTGGTCCCACAGAACCAATAAATGGCATATGTGCGGATGCTGAGACTTTGGAGATACTACGCAGTAAGGCGATATCTTGCGGGCTACGGTCAAATTCATAGTTGGAAATCATGGCTGCGATAGGTTCGCCACCTGGGGTGTCATATTCAGCAATGTAGGTATGGTGATAAAGACCACTTTGAATGATCTCAGGGCTATCTTCGAAATCTTGACGTAAATCGTCTTTAGCGATATCTAACAGCTCAATTTTAACGTTTTGACGGAAATCAGTGCGGTCAACGAGGAATTTCAGGCCACGCCAAGTGGATTCAACTTGTTGGAAGTCTTGGTGGTGCATGACTTCATCCAGTTGTTGACTGATTTGTTTATCAAGTTCAGCGATATGATGGTCGAGTAGGTTTCGGTCTAAACGCTCGACTTTTTGACCTGATGATTTTAAACGATCTAGGAAGACTTGAACGGCGACAGTGACACGCTCATCAGCCGTTGCGTCTGCCAAGGCAGCATTGTCTTGGAATGCGTTAATATCACTGATTGATGCGACTGGCGTTAAATTGATTTTTTCGAACAAAGAAGCGTAAACACCTTGGTTTGAGGTGTCATCCAGCACAGTTGTTGCGCCTTGAGTTGATTCAGTTTTTACAGACATCAGCATAATCCTTTAATAATCCAAATTAATCTTTCTTCGGCGCTAGCTGTGCTAGTTCTTCACGAAGTTCATCACTGAGCTCTGGATCCTTAAGAATATTTTCCAGTTCACGGCGGAACGTTGCGTTATCGAGGAGATTAGATTTCAGGTCACGCAGCAGATTGCGCATTGCTAACATTGCGCGCAGTTGAGGAATTTGGCGGGCAACTTGCTCAGGCTCAAAATCTTTCATGTTTTTGAAAGAGAGGTTGATGCTTTCTTCACTTCCATCACCGGCAAGGGTATTTTTCACCGTGAGGTTAATGGTCGGCGCAAATTCAGTGAGTACACTGTTAAAGTTATTTTTATTGATATTAACTTTTTCGCGCTCAGATAATGCTCGATTATCTTGTCCATTGCTGTAATCACCAACAGCTAATAATTTAAGTGGTAATTCCACTTTTTTCTGCGCACCACCCGTGTGCAAGTCTAATTTGATATTAACCCGAGCCTTCGGTACTTCATTTTGGAAGCTATCTGACATTTTAGGAGTCCTTTAGTGGTATTACTCGCTTTAAATATGAATTATTGGTAAATGAAATATATTCTTTAACTTTAATTTAGCTTAAATCAGTTTGCTATTTTATATAGTTTTAAGATGGATAGATCAAGGTTTCTAATGGATTTGATTTTATGCTTGAGTGCGATACAACGTATTTTTACGTATGCAAACCTATTTAATTAATTAAAAATCATTTAAAATCAATGTGAATTTAAAGTCACAATAAATGTGAGTAGATAATTGGCAGGAAATTTAAATAGTGAAAATAGAGATTATTCTTAAGAAAAACAGAATATATAAATATTTTTACTCATAAAGGGGGTGGTAACAGGTAATAATATAGACGAAATACTATTCGTGGAGTTATTTCTAATTTTTAATATAAATCGTTAATTAAAGCTAAAAATAAAGTGTAAAAAAATGTGTAGTGAATATAAATGCTTCGCAGAATTTAAAATAAAGCATAACGGATGATTATGCTAAATTAATTTAGTTTACTAAGATTTATTCTGGATTATTTAAAAAATAATTTTGTTGAGTGAGGTATTGCACAAACTTTAGATAGTTTTCGTGTGAATCAAACGCTCGTTTTGGGAAAATAAAGGCGCTAGTTCTATCAATAAATAGATAATGCGTGTCTCCATTTTGTTTTATAAAACCCATTGAATTCCAATTGTAGTGCCATAATCCATAGGTACTCTCAATGTGTAATCCATTCTCATCTGCCGTGAATGTTTTTGTGCAGAAAGTCGAGCTATCCGCATCAGGAATCGCTTTGTTCAATGTTTTAAACAAACGTATTGCAAAGATGGCATAAAGTAATATAGCCATCAGAACAGAGACAACAAATTGCCCTAGATTAAGCTCGATATCAAAATGTTGGAGTAAGGTGAATACCCCTCCCATGATGGCAAAGAAAGCCAAATAGAGCAGGGTATAAGTGAGCAAGCTGCGGTTTTTGGGTAAAAAGTAGTTGTTTTTATGGCAGTAGCGGCTAAAGGCGATAAATTCTTGGCGTGATAACGCAACCGTGACGGATAGCGACATGCTGTATAACTCAATAAAAGGTTAAAAGAATAGTGGCTATTATCCCGATAGCGATGCAATTTGGCTATCAGATAATGGTTAAAGAAAGGGAAGTATTGAATAACAAAAAGCCAACCGAAAAGGCTGGCTTGAGTGAGAATTTGGTCGGCACGAGAGGATTTGAACCTCCGACCCCGGACACCCCATGACCGTGCGCTACCAAGCTGCGCTACGTGCCGATTAACGAATTGTATGCCTTTAAAGCAAGGCTTTAGGTAAAAATATACTACTCAAAACATTGGCGAAATCAAGAGCAAATTCATATGACTGATTGAAATTTAAGCGCTAATTTTCATTGAAGCGTTTAAGTTCAGTAAAGATTTTCAGTAGCTCAGCAAGGTCTGGTTTGTCGTCAGTTTGCTCGTTGCCTTGTGGGTCATAGATATTAAATTGTCCGTTATGATCCATATACATGGTAGCGCTGTTGGTGGTAATGACGACATCGCTTTTATCGCCGGTGATCACCCACGGATAAGTGCGCTGCGCACTGAAGAGATCTTCTCCTTGGCTGTAATCATCAGGCGGATTATTAACATGTAATACCCGCTGCATGAGGGTGGTCATTACATCTTGATGACTAGTCAGCTTATCAATTTGTTGCGCTGGAGTATTAGGCCAGTAGATAAATAACGGAACTTGCATACTGTCGCGGTTAAAGTGTTTTTTATTCACCCAGTCAGTATCTTGCGAACCGTTACTGTTGTAGTTTGCCGTGATCACCACAATGGTATTATTCAGCTTGTTCTGGCTCTTCAACGTCTCAATGACTTGACTGATTTGGTTATCCGTTTGATTACTTCCCGGCGCTCCCTTGATATTTAAGAATGAAAACCAAGGAGAGCCATGTTTCACGTTATCTAGCCATAAATTCCACTGTGCAATAGTTTGTTTGTCATTGTCCGCTGCTTTTGTCGGCAAGGAGTAGTCAGACAAAATCGCTTGTCGGAATAATGGTGAGCTAAATCCATCAGTGGAGAATAAACCAAACTGATAGCCTTGATGCTGTAAAGCTTCAATCAGTACAGAAGGGTGGCGACCATTGAGAATATTATCAATATAACTTGATGAGATACCGTAGAACAGCCCAAATAGGGCGGTGTCATTGCGCAACCCAGAAGTATAGTGATTGGTAAATTGGGAGCTGATATTTTTGAACTCTTTCAATGAGTTCATTTGGTTTTGCTGAGAAACATTACCTAAATCATCAACAACCAATAACAGTAAATTGTAACCCGTACCTTGGTCTTGGTAGCTAAGCGGCTTCAATGGATACTGAAGTTTCAGTGCAGTTGGGCTACCTTGCTGGAATACACGATTTTGATGTGCAGTTAGGTCGAGTAGACCATATTTATCAAGTAGCTTACGCGCTGTCATTGGTTGAGACAGCGGGTAATTATAGCGTTGCATCGTGATTGGGCGATAAAAATTGGCATCCGCCCACGCATACATTAAATGTGACATCACAAATGTTGCGATGAATAGACCTGCCAGCGGGCGCCCAAATGTTTGTCGGCTTAAGCTGCGTAGTTTTTGCCAGCTCCAGGTCGCAAATAGCATCTCAACCAGAAAAATAATGGGGATGCTGATGAACATCAATTGCCATTCGCGCGCCATTTCACCCTTGGCAGGGTTAATGACTAAATCCCATACCTGCGGGGTAAGGTGAAGACCAAATTGGCTAAAGACGCGAATATCAAAGAGTAATAAGGTAAGTCCCGCGGTGGCTAGCGCCACACAGATAACCCTCAACAATCGTTGGGACATAACGATAAAGGTCAGCGGAAAGATGATTAGCAAGTAAGTAGCGAACACCACAAAACTGAAATGACCCAACCAACTGACGAAGGCATAAGCGCGACCAGCGAAGGTATCTGGCCAGTCAAAAATAAACAGATAGCTGCTACTTAGCAAAAGGCAAAGTAGTATATTAAAAAGTGCAAACCAATGCCCCCAACCAATCATGTTGGAGACTTTATCACGGTAGCGCTGATGGGTGACCATGCTGTTTATTTATCAACCAAATTAGTGTGATTTATCTTCTTGTACAGAAGAAAGTAATGCATTGGCAAAGGACTCTGCAATCATTTTACGCTGAGCAGGGGCGACAGACGTATTCAGCAGATTGGTAACCATGTTACCGAGTACCATTAATGATAGATCAACGGGAGTATGGTTTTTTTCTAACACACTAACAAGGTCAGACAGTAAACCTTCAACTTTTTCATCACTATAGCGAGATGATTGTGGCATAAATTATGGCATCCTAAATTAATGAAAGCTCCATATGATAGCCCATTGTGGGTGACTTTTCTTCTTTCTTTAAACAAATTTTCGTTTAATTGATAATAATGTTTATTTAGATCACCGAAGTGGATAATAGTTCGCCACAAAAGTAATAAAAAAATGGCGGTTAACGGTTTCAGTTGCAGACAAATACTAACAGTGTTTGAATACGCGACATTATTTCTGCTAGCGAAAGGAGCCAACAATGAGTCTGGAAATTACCCAGATAGCGTTACACCAGTTGATTAAACGAGATGAACAGACCTTAGAAGTCATGTTGCGTGATTCGTTATTGACGACAGACAATGTTGTGCAAGACATGATGGCAGAATTACATCGTGTATACAGTGCAAAAAGTAAGGCGTTTGGTGAGTTCAACGAAGAGAGTGAACTGGCTGAAGCGTTAACGTTACTGCGTAAGGGTGAAGAAGAGTTTTTAGGCTTTAGCCGTGCAATGACCGTACGTTTAAAAGATGAGCTGGCAAAATACCCGTTTGCTGAAGGCGGAATCGTTCTCTTCTGCCAATATCGTTACTTGGCAGTGGAATATCTCCTTATCGCTGTTCTGAATAGTTGCGACAGTATGTTTGTGACTGAGTCCCTCGATTTGGGTACGACTCACTATTTAGATATTCCTCATGCGGATATTGTAGCGCGTATTGATTTGACTGAATGGGAAACTAATCCTGAGTCGAAGCGTTATCTGACTTTCCTTAAAGGACGAGTGGGGCGTAAAGTATCTGATTTCTTTATGGACTTTTTAGCTGCGTCTGAAGGTTTG
This sequence comes from Providencia sp. PROV188, assembly GCF_027595165.1. Taxonomy (NCBI): domain Bacteria; kingdom Pseudomonadati; phylum Pseudomonadota; class Gammaproteobacteria; order Enterobacterales; family Morganellaceae; genus Providencia; species Providencia sp. PROV188. The sequence goes on along the minus strand of NZ_CP097291.1, from coordinate 2,227,437 downwards.
AATGCGAAGGTACAGAATAAAGGGTTAGTCCAAGCATTGGATGATTTTTGTGATAATGCGCAAATGGATAAAAACACTCGCCAAGCCTATCGCCAGCAAGTTCACAGCTATTGCAGTGAGCAACTGCAATCAGGCGAAGAGATTGAGCTGAAGGAACTCTCAAAAGAGTTACCAATGGTGGAAGATCAAAGCTTTGAAGATTTTACTCGCCAAAATGATTATCAACTGGAAGAGAGTTTTCCTGCTGATCGCGGTACGTTGAAGCAATTAACGAAATTTTCAGGCAGTGGTGGGGGTATTACGATTAGCTTTGACGCGATGTTAATGGGAGAACGTATTTTCTGGGATCCCGTGACGGACACATTGACTATCCGTGGTACACCGCCGAATCTGCGTGACCAGTTGCAACGTCGCGGTAATAAATAGTGAATGATGGATTCACTATCGAAATTTTTATGTTAGAAATCGTATGTTTGAAATAAATAACGCCGCAATTGCGGCGTTATTTACTCGGCGTCCCGAAAAAACTTTAAAGCTCGGCTATGGGCTTAATTAAGCGCGCAGGAAGTCAATGTGCGTCACTTTTGGCTTAAATGGGTGACGTTGAACAGCCTGAACTTTTACTTTAGTTTCTTTACCATCGATAACCAGAGTCAGAACTTCGTAAAATTCTGCTTTGCTTTCTTGGTTAATGATTTCATCGTGGTTCAGAGTAACAGAGATAGCTTCTTGGTTGCCACCGTAAACGATAGCTGGCAGTTGGTTAGCTCTGCGCAGGCGGCGGCTCGCACCCTTACCCTGCTCTTTACGTTCAATTGCATTGATAGTTAACATTACAATTTCTCTATAAAAGAAAAAATAAAAATCCTGCTACAGGCGACCCAGCAGCAGGTTCGAGATTTGGCCCTGTAACATCATTTCGCTAAGCGAGACATACAAAGGCGGGCGGCATTTTAACGAAAAAACGGTCAGCGGGCAATCATTAAGATCATTATCTTTCTGACTTGGCATGATTTATTCATCATTAATCGCGTCTTTTCTGCTTATCTTAACGATGCTGCAAGACGGAAACGCCCCTGATAATCAAAGATTTTCTCTCTAATCTCCCAGTAGTTTTCTTTTTTTCGCGCAACAATAAATTGTGGGTAACGTAATAAAGCTTGTTGTGAAATAATGTCGTTTGCATTATTCCAATGGAAAGGAACACCTGGGGCTCGATGATGTTCTCGCAAGAATCGGAATTCAAATGCGCGTTTTTGAGCTGGAGTGGTGAGTCGAAAGCGCTCAGACACCGACGTACCATCTTCATCATAGTAGGCAATTTTAAGCCATTCGCCTTTTGCATCCGAGCCTGACGTGAGTTCCATTCCCCCGCAGCGTAAGATTAGCGCATCTTTGAGTCGTAATGCGGCTTTAAGCATATCATCGGGGTCAGTAAGCACTTCTTGGCATTTATGGCAACGTCGTGCGGCAATGTCATTTTCAGCGCCACAATGGGGGCATTGCTTAAATCGAAAGCGGAACTCACATTGTTGTTTTCGTCCATGCTCATCTTCTTCCCACCCTTGGCAGCGACGCCCGTAGTGCTCGACAATTTGACCATCAGCGGTGCATTTCCCCCAAAAAACATTGGCAAACTGACACAGTGGACAGAAAATTTGGACTGGAACGCTGGTGGAGTTGGGTTTGCTGCTACCCACTTCGGGGCGAAAGAGGTCGTGAGGATTTCCGGCATAGTCCAGAATTAGGCACTGTTTTTTTCCTTCACTCAAACGTAAGCCACGTCCAACGATTTGCTGATATAAGCTGACAGACTCTGTCGGGCGTAAGATGGCAATTACGTCTACGTGTGGCGCATCAAAACCAGTGGTCAGTACTGAAACGTTGACAAGATAATGTAATTGCTTGTTTTTAAATTGCTGAATGATGCTTTGGCGCTCGAGGGATGGTGTATCCGCGGTGACTAATGCCGCAGTATCTTGAGGTAAATAACTGAGGATCTCTTTAGCATGTTCAACCGTAGCGGCAAAAATCATGCAACCTTGTAATGGCGTTGCATACTCAATAATCTGCGCCACAATTTTTGGTGTAATGCGCTGCTGTTTTTTGAGAGATAAATTGAGTTCTTGCTCACTAAAAATTCCCGATTGGTTAACCGATACCTGACTAAAATCATATTGTAGCACTGGCATATCTAAGCGTTCAGGGGGAACCAAAAATTGGTTTTTGATCATGTAATGCAGCGGTAATTCATAGATACAATCACGGAAAAAACAGTGTTCATCACCTTTAACCATTCCGTGGTAGTGGTATTGGTAAATCCACCCATGGCCAAGGCGATAGGGCGTCGCGGTCAAGCCCAAAATGCGTAGTGCAGAGTTATGCTTTTGTAAGCTTAGGATAATTTGTTGATACTGACTTTCTTCGTTTAAGCTGATGCGATGACATTCATCGATGATCACTAAGGAGAATTTGTCGTCAAAGTGTTCAAGGTTACGCGCTACCGATTGTACGCTCCCAAAGACCACTTTACTGTGGGATTCTTTGCGATTGAGACCTGCTGCGAATATATCTGCCTCTAGACCATAAGTCAGATATTTAGCGTGGTTTTGCTCAACTAACTCTTTGACATGCGCTAAAACTAATACGCGCCCACGAGCCAGCCTCGCTAATTCTGCGATCACTAAGCTTTTTCCTGCCCCTGTCGGAAGCACAATCACTGCTGGTGTAGTATGACGACGGAAATGCTGGATCGTCGCGTCAACGGCTTCTTGTTGGTAAGGGCGTAAAGTAAAACGGGATGAGGCTGCAGGCATATGAGTTAGTTTTTTCAAAAAAGTCAGATTATTAATGTTAAATTTAAGTTAAATCCGTTGCTAGGTCTAAATTTAAGCGTTCCCCTTGCTGCGCTATCACTTGTCACAGGTTATTGGTATAATAAATTATGTGATAGTAATCACAGCAATCCATCTTTCTATCTTATGACAGCGCGGTGCTATTGTACCTCTCGCTGACATTCCATCAAGTTAAGAGAATCTATGCGACTGGATAAATTTTTGTCCCAGCAACTTGGGATAAGCCGGAGTTTGGTGGCGCGTGAGCTACGTGCCGGTAATGTCATGGTTGACGATGAAGTTGTAAAATCAGGTTCAATGCAGGTGGGTCTTGATAATGAAGTTGCCTATGATGGCAATGTGTTAGTGCAAGTCACAGGACCTCGCTATTTTATGCTCAATAAGCCTGAAGGCTATGTTTGCTCTACTGATGACCCAACGCACCCAACAATTCTCTATTTTATTGATGAGCCCGTCGCCCAAAAACTGCATGCAGCAGGTCGCTTGGATATTGATACGACAGGGTTAGTGTTATTAACAGATGACGGGCAATGGTCTCACCGCATTACCTCGCCAAAACATCATTGTGAGAAAACCTACCGAGTTCAACTGAGTGAAGATATTACCGACGATGTCGCTATTCAATTTGAACAAGGCGTCATGTTAAATGGTGAGAAATCACTTACGAAACCTGCTCAATTGGAGATTATTTCTCCACGTGACGTCCGGCTGACAATCAGTGAAGGGCGCTATCATCAAGTTAAGCGGATGTTTGCGGCCGTCGGAAATCATGTGTGTGGTTTGCATCGTGAGCGAGTCGGGGAAATTCGTTTAGATGAGCAGCTAGAGCCGGGGGAATATCGTCCACTGACTGAAGCTGAGATTGAGAGTATTACGGTTCCCCGTTAATGATGTCATAGCAGGAGTTAATAAGTGCAACAACAGCGTTCATCCTATTTGGGGCTGATTTTAATTTTAGGTTTGCTATCAATGCTAATGCCATTAGCGATTGATATGTATTTACCGAGTTTCCCTGCAATGACAGGTTACTTTAATGTAGATGAAGGGCGCATTCAGATGACCCTAAACAGCTACATTTTTGGTTTTGCAATTGGTCAGCTTTTTTATGGTCCGATGGCGGACAGTCTAGGACGTAAACCCGTAATTTTAGGTGGGGTGATTGTCTTTGCATTAGCCTCGGCGGCTTGTGCAGTTGCGGAATCGATCGATACATTTATCTGGTTGCGTTTCCTTCATGGATTTGCGGCAGCCGCAGCCAGCGTCGTGATCAACGCATTAATGCGCGACATGTTTACTAAAGATGAGTTCTCCAGAAGCATGTCTTTCGTCGTATTGGTGATGACAATTGCACCGTTGATGGCACCTATCATGGGCGGCGAAATGATGCGCTGGTTCTCATGGCATGCCATTTTCTGGAGTATTGCAATTGCGGCTGTTATCGCTGTGGTGCTAGTCAGTTTATTTATCCGAGAAACACTACCCGTTGAAAGGCGACAAAAATTCCATATCGGAACCACATTACGCCAATTTGCGACGTTATTCAGAGCCCGCCAAGTGTTGTTCTATATTTTGGCCAGCTCATTTTCGTTTTCCGGTATGTTTTCTTTCTTGAATGCGGGGTCATTTGTCTATATCGACCTTAACGGAGTATCGCCTCAACATTTTGGCTATTACTTTGGCATCAATATTGTCTTCTTATTTATTATGACGACGATTAACGGCAAATTTGTAAGGCAATTTGGCGCTGAGCGAATGTTGTATTTCGGGATTATTGTTCAGTTCGTTATGGGAATATGGTTATTAACGACGACAGCATTGGGTATGGATTTCTGGACATTAGTGATCGGCGTCGCGATTTATGTGAGTGGGATTGCAATGATCACCTCAAACTCGATGGCAGTGATCCTCGATAATTATCCTCATATTGCAGGAACAGTGTCTTCACTTGCCGGCACAATTCGTTTTTCTATTGGTGCATTGGTGGGGACTTTGTTATCAATGATTCCTGCTAAAAATGCATGGCCGATGGTAGGCTCGATGGTAGGTTGTGTGGCTCTCTCCATGTTATTTGTGCTTTTAGCGAAAAGAGCAAAATAACATCTCCAATAGAATCAGTTTCAAGGATGAAGCTGATAAACTCATTAGTTTCCCTCAATTATTTATATCATGCTGATTTATCTCACCAATATATTATTCATGATACCTATGGATTAACCTACTCAACACTTCGATAAAATCGATTAATTTCGTAATGAAATTAAAGTATTTATCAAAAAATGATCCATATCAATTAACTTAAATGGAATGTTTGTTAAATTTCTGTTTTCGATGAAAAGTGGAACTCATTTTTTAATAATCCGAAATAAGGCTATATGAGCTTAAAAAAGAGATAATTGTTAATACATTTGAATAATAATGTAAAAAATAAATTGATTTACTATGGTTTATTTTGATGGTTGTTCTCAAAATTTGTTTAATAATTAACTTTTTTGTCAAAAAAATTCGTATGCAATGATGTATGTCACAAAAATTTAACGACATGCTACTTTTTTAATGTTATATTTAAGTTCTTGCTTTTAACATTCATGTTACTTTTTGATTGAGTTAAAAGTTCGGTTTGAACGAGGATTTCTTTAAGACATATGTAGCTCTATTCACTCTCTAATATAGAGAGAGGTACAAGGAAGAGGGACGTTGTCTCTTGGGGGAGTTTCAGTATCTAAAAGAATCGATATTCATTGAGTGAAATGTAAATTAAATGGCGATTTGGCTAGTCAATTTACTTGGCAAAATGATGACATGTTTTAATAGGAAATTTTTGTGGAAAAATTAGGTCTTTCGGTGGTGCACAGGCTACCGCAAAGCTACCGCTGGTTATCGGGAAAAATAGGGACTGATGTTGAAGTTGTACCTATGAATGATATGAATAGCGATAAGCTAGTGGGGCTAAAATTGCTGAGCCACGACTGTGCAACAGATTGTATTGCAATGAAGCATTTATCTGAATCGTTATCGGAAATGCAGATCGATAACGCCATTTTAGAATGGCAAAAAGAGATGTGTTTATTTATCCGAGCGAGTGATGAGCTAACCGCAATGTGCCGTTTAAAAGCATCCGGTGTTGCTATCGCAGAAATGGCTTCTGGTTTCTATTGTGCTTAATGGCATTGAAACTATTTAATCTTAAGGTCGTCTTTATGATATTCGGCCCAATAAAAAAGCTTCCGGTTTAGAGCCTGGAAGCTTTTTTATTGGCAAGGTATCTATATGTTACTGCATTAATGTTTCTGGGTTCTATGAACCATTAACCACACGGCGGCTTGCGTAATAACGCTTGCTCCAATAATCGTTAGTCATTTCAGAAACAATAACGCCATTGCTTGTAGAGGCGTGAACAAACTTATTGTCCCCGATATAAATCCCTACATGCTTCATCGTGCGACCTGTTTTAAACAGAACTAAGTCACCCGCTCTTAAATTATTGCGTTTTACACTTTTACCTGAAGACTCTTGTTCAGAGGTAGTACGTGGTAATTGCACGCCAAATTGTTCGAGGAAAGTACGTTGTACGAAGCTAGAACAGTCAACACCACTTTTCGTGGTTCCACCTAAACGGTAGCTTACGCCTTTCCAGCTTGCATATTGATCCATGATTTTGGATTTGGTATCAACACTTCTGACTAAATCTTCGAACTCATCTTGAGATGCCATTGCGAGTGAGTCATTCGATGTTGCATTTAACATACGAGCATCTGAAGATCTTGTGGTTGTCTGACCATTCTTCGACGTTTTCGGTGCCGTACATGCTGAAAGCGTTACGGCAATTGCGACTGCCGGAACAATGCGCCAGATATAGCGCTTAAATTTTTCAGAAGTTAACATTAATAGAATATCCCTTGCCATTTTATTTGTTGCCGTGTGGAAATTACACAACACACTTAAACTGATCCCTGTGAAAAACGCATTAAACGACTGAGTGTATTTTTCGCAGAAAGTGTTTATGTATCGAACAAATTATGCTCTAAATTAGCAGCTATCTTGTGCTCTAACACCTGTTGATTATAAAAAGATAATCAGAAGCTGCTAAAAATCGTACTTATTTTATATATTTGGCTGATGAATATTAGGTTCTTTAACCAAACATAAAGAATATACATAAACAAAGCTGAAATGGCGAGTTAATAGGGGCATAATTTACAAAACATTATATAAAACGAGAGATCCATCATTAACTTGCCTTCAGAATGCGAATAATCCAGTGTTTTTGCGCTCTTAGGAAGACCGTTTTCAAAGAAAACATGATCATAGTCACGTTTATTATCTAATATCTTTATAAAAACAGTGGTGATTTTTTAAATTTCAATCTGATTTGTAAAGAAGTTTAAATTTATATTGTTTGTCACTTAAATGTAAAAACAAATTGTCCGTATTAGATAGGTATATGTTGCGGATATTCTTACTACATTATCGTGTGTTTTTTATGCATTAAGCTTCCAATGAAGAGAGCTAAACAGTTATGTTCATTATTCGATGCTACGAAATTTTACTCTTTTAATAAGTGAAAGGAATTAAATAGATTAAAAATTTACTAAGAAAATGAATTTAATTAGAGAATTGTTGATAGCAGTTCTAATTAATAAACATCTAATGTGATTGATGGATAAGATGACTAATTTTAATAAAATAGAAAGTGATTTGTTGTATAAATGAAATCAATTCCAATGAAATTTATTGTATCTAAGTTAAATTTTAAACGCTAAAAATCTTGCCTCCCTTTGCGGGTTTCTAAAAATAAAAAATGGCGACCATATGTGAAATAACTATTTCCCTACTCAAATTAAGCTTATATCCGAAATTTATTAAACAACGCATCAATTAGATGTAAATAAATTCTAGTAATTGACGATAACTTAATTTTAAGCGGAGAAATTCTTGTGGATCACTCAGTAAAAAAAATAACATTAGCAGTATTTTCTTTAATGGCATTAACATTCGGTATGCACGCTAAAGCCTCTACACATAGCGAAGCAAAACCCGTTGCATCAGGTACTATCCACTTTGTCGGCGCGATTGTCGCATCACCTTGCGTTATCACGAGTATTGAACAGAGTATTGATACAAAATGTTGGAATGATGATGGAGCCGTTAAAACGACGTCAGTAAAGTTTAATAAATTGACTGAAAAAGGAACTGTACTTCCAAATCATAAAGGAACTCAAACATTCAAATGGATTAATAAGGAAAATAAAATAGGGGTTTACACGGTTATTTATGACTAATAACTAAATTGTCATTTTTATATTAATTTTTGAATGTTAAATGGAATGCGTTTCTAGGATGAGTGATGTTTATTTATAATGACGCCTATGGGCGGAATGCCCATAGGTAATGTAAGCTTATTTTCATACTGAGAAAATAGAGCAAAATAATTAATCACAACGCCCCATATAACGGCGTTCAGGAATGTGAATACGGATTTTTTCACCGGTAGTTAAATATTCAGGAACTTGAACTGTTAAGCCAGTCGGCATTGTTGCAGGTTTAGTACGAGCACTTGCAGAAGCGCCTTTAATACCTGGTGTTGTTTCAGCAATCACCATATCGACAGTTTGTGGCAATTCAAGTGCTAGCACTTGCCCATCCATTGTTAAAACCTGCATTCCTGGTAAACCTTCTTCAGGAATAAATAGTAGCTCTTCTTCAATATCAGATTTTTTAAAGATATATGGGGTATAGTCTTCATTGTCCATGAACACATACTCATCACCATCAATATACGAGAAGCTTACCGCACGGCGAGTGAGTGAAATTGTGTCTAAAATATCATCGCCTTTGAAGCGCTCTTCAACTTTTTGGCCGGTTTTGATATCGGTAAAGCGCATTTTATACAGTGTACTTGCGCCACGAGCGCTTGGGGATTGGATATCAATGTCTTTAACCAGCAGTAATTTCCCGTTGTAGTTTATTGCAAAACCACGTTTGATTTCGTTGGCCTTAGCCATAAATAACCTTCTTTGTTATTAGTCAAAAAGAGTTCGACAAAATTACTCGCAGATAACGGATTAGGCAAGATGTTAACATCAAAAAAATCCCTAGTTTTCACGCTAGGGATCTCTTTTTAACCAATGATTGTCTTTGAATAACTTAATAAACAGGCAATAAACCTAACAGAGACAAAATATGGGCTGCTGCGTTAATCAAACCAAATAAGATTACGAACCCAATCACAAAGCTTCCGCCGGGTGTTCGATAGCTATTATTAGGAAAACGCTTACGGCTTGCTCTTGCCATCATGGCAGGGACAATGACCGCCCAAATAGTGGCTGCAAGTCCTGCAAAACCGATGGCATAAATAAAGCCGTCAGGGAACGCTAAACCTAAAACTGTTGGCGGTAAGAAAGTAATAATGACTGATTTAAATCGCCCTTGATGGCTATCGTTAAATTTAAAGAAGTCAGCGATAAAATCAAATAAGCCGAGGGATACGCCTAAAAACGAGCTAGCTAATGCCATGTAAGAGAACAGCGTTAAAAATTGTGAAATAAAGCTACTCTGTGCGGAAATATTCATTTGATTCAGTAACGCACCAATATTGTTACCATTTTCTCTGATCGCAATAAAGGATGAGCGCGGAATATTACCCTGAATAGCATACTGCCATAAGATATAGATAGTGACGGTAATTCCTGCACCGTAGACTAAGCTCAACATGACACTACGGCTATCTTTATTGTAGTACTTCACTAATCCCGGCACGTTACCATGATAACCAAAAGAGGTCAGTAAATAAGGCAATGCAGCTAATGCATAAGGTAAATATTCACTGTGGCTATTTTCATATTGGTCGAAGAGAACTAAAGGCGAAGCGGTTGTGACCATGCCACCAATAGACATGACGAACGTGATCACCATCCCACCAATTAAAATCGTACTTAACCTATCAACCGCGCGGGTAGATAACCAAACAAAAAACGCGATAACGACTGCAAAAACAAAGCCTGAGAGTGCTTGTGGAACTTGAACATATTGAGAAATGTTCTCTGTAATAATTGAACTACCTGCCGAAATATAGGCATAGGTCAAAATATATAATACAAACGTAATGGAGAGGGTATTAATGGTATTCCAGCCGGAGCCTAATAAATCTTTTACCATGGTATGAAAACTAGCACCTGCAGGGTAATTCATATTGGCTTCTAAAATCATTAATCCTGATAATAACATACAGATAAATGTGTAGATCAGTAAGACAACTGAACCGGAAAACCAAACACCTGAAGTCACCATTGGAATAGAAAACATACCTGCACCGACTGCGGTACCGGCTATGATCATTGAACCGCCTAAAATAGAGGGGCGCTTTGGTGGTTTTGTTACATCGGCTTCCATGATGACTCCTGAATGATTGTTTCACTGTACTAGCTGAACGATACATTAGGACTGAAATAATGTAAACATCTAAAAGATAATAAAATAAAAAATAATTAATGGTGATTACTATATGCACAAATAGGATAAAATTTGTGCACATGGGGTTTAGTGGTGAGGCTGATAAAAGCGTTTGTTGAGCCATAGCTCAATGGTATTACGGCTAGCTTCAAAATGAGGCTCAGGTAATGGGTCAGTTGGGGAGATCCACAACAGGCTTTCGCATTTATCCGCTTCCATGATCTGTGGGGCTTTTTCTCCGTTATATTCCACATGCATGCAGATGGAAACGGTATGTTTTCCTTCTTGTTGGAAGGTTTCGATATTATTGCTGATACCAAATACGGTTGGGGTCTCGATATCAATACCAATCTCTTCTTTTATTTCACGGATTGCACAGGCTTCGAAAGATTCTCCTGGGTCAACATGGCCTCCGAAAATAGACCAGTAAGGCGCATGCTGACTGCTACGTTTACCTAGGAGAATTTGCCCTTGGGCGTTAGTAATCAGTACGCCGACACCAACAACAACATATTGAGGATCCGACATTATTTTTCCTTCTTCTTATTTTTATAAAGGAAAGAATTTTGCCACGTTACTTTCAAATTACAATCAGGAAAAAATACAAATATCACTGAAACTAACAGTTATTAGTGTTATAACTATGCCCTGAAAATCTTGTGATAAGACCGTCTGCACGAAGACAATAATGATAAGGGAGATAAGTGGTTATGACTCGCCGGGTTGCTACAATTACATTAAATCCTGCTTATGACCTTGTGGGGCTATGCCCTTCCATCGAAGTCGGTGAAGTCAATTTAGTTAAAACCGCTAGTCTCAATGCTGGAGGCAAAGGGGTTAATGTAGGAAAAGTCCTGCGTGACCTCGGTATTGATATCACTGTTAGCGGCTTTATGGGTAAGGACAACCAAGAAGAATTCCAACACTTCTTTAGTGAAAATGGCATGGCAAACCGCTTTAGCATGGTGCCAGGTCGTACGCGCATTAATGTTAAGCTCACAGAAAATAACGGTGAATCGACAGACTTTAATTTCTCTGGTTTTGATGTCAGTAAAGAAGATTGGAACCGTTTTTCCACAGAATCCCTTAATTGGCTTGGTCATTTTGACATGGTGGTGGTAAGCGGAAGTTTACCTAATGGGATTGAACCTGAAGAATTCACACGTTGGATGACTCGTCTGCGTCAATTATGCCCTTGTATTATCTTTGATAGTAGCCGCGAAGCATTAAAAGCGGGTCTGAAAGCATCCCCATGGTTAGTTAAACCTAATCGTCAAGAGTTAGAAACATGGGTAGGGCGTAAATTACCTGATTTAAAAGATGTTATTGCGGCGGCACATGAGCTGCGTGATAAAGGCATTTCTCACGTGGTCATTTCCCTTGGTGAAGAAGGTGCTCTTTGGGTAAATGCTTCAGGATCTTGGCTTGCAAAACCGCCTCAATGTGAGGTTGTCAGTACGGTAGGTGCTGGGGATTCAATGGTTGCAGGATTAGCTTACGGCTTATTAAATGGTGAGACTAGCGAGCATACACTCCGTATGGCGACCGCAATTTCTGCGTTATCGGTTTCTCAGCCTGATGTTGGCTTAAAAAATCGTAATAAGCTGGCGGATATGATGGCGAAAATTGAGATGAAATCATTGTAAATATTGTACGATTATTTCATTGAGAAGGCGGCTATAGAAGGCCGCCTTTTTGTTTGCGATGGTTTTTGTCTATTAGCTGTCTTAGCTATTTTGTTGCGATTTTAACCATGCAATCTCTTGTGGCCAAATATCGGGATTGATGGTCTCTAAAATCAGCGGGATACCATCAAAACGTGGGTCTTTCATAATATAGCTAAATGGTGCATAGCCAATATTGCCTTCACCTAAGCTATGATGGCGGTCAACACGGCTGGCAAATTCACTTTTCGCATCATTAAGATGCATACCTTTTAAGAATTCAAAGCCCACAATGTCAGAAAATTGTTGGAATGTTTTCTCGCAATCTTCTGCTGTGCGCAGGTCATAACCTGCGGCAAAGGCATGGCACGTATCAATACAAACACCGACACGGCTTTGATCTTTAACGCGCTCGATGATTTTAGCTAGATGTGTAAAATCAAACCCCAGATTTGTCCCTTGTCCTGCAGTATTTTCAATGACGGCGATAACACCTTCAGTTTCTTCTAAGGCGATATTGATCGATTCTGCAATACGCGCGAGGCAATCATCAACTTCAATTTGCTTAAGGTGGCTGCCGGGATGGAAGTTCAGCAGGTCAATTCCCAATTGCATACAACGCTGCATTTCATCAATAAAAGCGACGCGAGATTTCTCTAATGCTTCAAATTCAGGATGCCCCAAATTAATGAGATAACTGTCGTGGGGTAAAATTTGGTGCTTCCCATAACCGTATTTAGCGCAGTTTTGTTTGAAGCTTTTAATTGATTCATCACTAAGGGGGGCGGCTTTCCATTGACGTTGATTCTTGGTAAATAAGGCAAATGCAGTGGCTCCAATTTCATGGGCGCGAATCACTGCTTGGTCTACGCCGCCAGAGGCGCTGACATGTGCTCCAACATATTTCATGATAGACTCCTTTTTTCAGGAGTATGCCATTAATAACTAAAGAAATGAAACCAATAAAAAAATGCCGCTTATAAAAAGCGGCAATCGGAGGTGCTCAAAAAAGGAGACAAACTTAGCAAGTAGAAAATGAGGGTTAAAACACCGACTGAATAACAACGTTAATCACTATACCGCCGAAAATTAACCAAGCGAACAAGATAGCAGCCATCAATAAAGGTTTGATCCCCGCTTGTCGAATCGCACTGACATGCGTTGTCAACCCTAATGCCACCATCGCCATCGCTAATAGGATGGTATCTAACGTAATAATTTGTTTAACCAGTTGCTCAGGTAATAAGTTGAATGAGTTAAACGCGGCGACTAAGATAAAAATCACCGCAAACCAAGGGATCGTAATTTTACTTTTTTGGGCGCCTTCTTGCGTGCTGGCCGCATTTTTACGGCTAATAAATGCAGATAAGATAATTAAAAACGGCGCCAGCATCATCACGCGTAACATTTTCGCTATCACAGAAGCATTTTCTGCATCTGGACCAATAGTATGACCTGCGGCAACAACTTGGGCGACTTCATGTACGGTTGAACCGATATAAATCCCGAATGTTTCTTGAGTCGCAGGGATCCAGCCGAAATGCGCATTTAACTGATATAACCATGGGTAGACAAAAATACCAATGGTACCAAAGATCACCACGGTTGAAACGGCAACTGCGACCTTACTTGCGGACGCTTTAACGACCGGCTCGGTTGCCATTACGGCAGCTGCACCACAAATACTGCTACCCGCACCAATTAACATGGTGGTTTCATCATCAAGTTTGAATACTTTTTTACCAAGCCAATAAGCTAAGAAAAAAGTGGAGGTTAATGTGAGTGCATCAATAATCAGTCCTGTGGCTCCCACGTCGGTAATTTGCTGAAAAGTCAGGCGAAAGCCATACAAAATAATACCGGCACGTAAAAAATAGTGCTTAGCGAATTTAATCCCTGCATCGCTACTTGTACTAATCGCAGGGTAAACGGTATTTCCCACACAAATACCAAGAAGAATAGCCAGAGTGAGCGCGCCCAGCCCGATATCCATAAACCATGATTGTTCACCAAGATATATGGCAATGGCTGTTAAAATTCCCGCTAAAATGATCCCCGGAACAAGTTTTAGAATAGGGAATGAATTATTTTGTGTGATTGCTTTGGTTCCAGTTTTATCCATGACTACACTCTTTATGACGACTTAGATTAAGTTGGAATAAGCATATAACAAAAAATGTAATAATCTAAATTGATTGTTTTTGTATTATTTATCTAAAAAATAGATTACGAGTTTCTTCTGGTATATTGCTAATAAATGATTAATATTAACAATATTATTACAACTACATAATCATCTTGGAGCTTTCTGTATGCGTATTACACTGAGGCAGCTTGAAGTTTTCACGGAAGTATTAAAAAGTGGCTCCACGACGCAAGCATCGCAATTATTAGCGTTATCGCAGTCCGCAGTGAGCGCTTCACTGACTGACTTGGAAGGGCAATTAGGTGTGCAACTCTTTGACCGTGTAGGTAAACGACTTGTCACTAACGAACATGGGCGCCTACTTTACCCAAAGGCATTAGCGTTATTAGAACAAGCATTTGAAGTCGAGCAACTGTTCAAAAAAGAGATGGGCGCAGTTCGTTTGGCGGCTAGTACCACAATCGGTAACTATATGTTGCCTGAGATTTTAGCCGGGTACCGTCATGATAATCCTGAAATTCCACTGGAATTATTTATCGGAAATACTGAGGAAGTCATTAAAGGCGTGATGGAGTTTCGGGCTGATGTGGGGCTGATTGAAGGGGTTTGCCACAGTCCTGAGCTTATTTCAAAACCGTGGTTAAAAGATGAGTTAGTGGTGTTTTCCGCGCCAAGTAACCCATTAGCACAAAAAAAAGTGACTTTAAAAGAGTTAAAAGATGCGCCATGGATCTTGCGTGAAAGAGGTTCTGGTACGCGCGATGTACTAGATCAACTACTCTTTGCTCACCTTCCAGGATTCCATATTTTAATGGAGTTAGGTAATTCTGAAGCGATTAAACATGCGGTACGTTTTGGGATGGGTATCAGCTGTTTATCTCGACGAGTGATTGCGGAGCAATTAGAGAATGGCACGCTGGTGGAGCTTGAAGTGGAAGAGTTACAACTTGAGCGTACGTTATACCTGATTTATCACCGTCAGAAGCATCTTTCTAACGCGATAACGAATCTGCTGGATTATTGTAATTGACGTTTTATTCACTATAACGTGTTTTGCTAATAATTATCGCTGGATTATGAAGGTATCTTATAACAGCAAAGAGTTGCTTAGTTCTGCCGTTTGAGTTTGTTAGAATCCCCCGCGTTATTGACTGAAAATAAAATACAGGGAACAGATGGCAGAACAACATACAACGACATCGATGAGCGGCGGACCAAGATTACGTCGAGAACTAAAAGCTCGCCACCTCGCGATGATCGCAATTGGCGGCTCCATCGGAACCGGTTTATTTGTGGCATCCGGTGCCACAGTAGCACAAGCTGGACCGGGTGGAGCGCTCCTCTCATACGCCATTATTGGTTTAATGGTGTATTTCTTAATGACCAGCTTAGGTGAATTAGCTGCGTACATGCCAGTCTCTGGCTCCTTTGCGACTTATGGCGCAAAATATGTCGATGAAGGCTTTGGCTTCGCATTAGGTTGGAACTACTGGTACAACTGGGCGGTGACTATCGCGGTTGACCTTGTAGCGGCACAATTAGTGATGACCTACTGGTTCCCAGATACCCCAGGCTGGATCTGGAGTGCTATCTTCTTAGCAATCATTTTCTTACTGAACTACATTTCCGTTAAAGGCTTCGGTGAAGCGGAATATTGGTTCTCGCTAATCAAAGTGACCACGGTGGTTATTTTTATCGTCGTTGGCGTGCTGATGATTTTCGGCATTATGAACGGCGCAGAAAACGCGGGTTGGCATAACTGGGAAATTGGTGATGCACCATTTGCTGGTGGTTTCTCTGCCATGATTGGTGTGGCGATGATCGTAGGGTTTTCATTCCAAGGTACTGAATTAATCGGTATTGCGGCGGGTGAGTCAAAAGATCCAGCGAAAAATATCCCTCGTGCGGTGCGTAAAGTGTTCTGGCGTATTTTGCTGTTTTATATCTTCGCGATTTTAATCATTAGCTTAATTATCCCTTACACTGATCCAAGCTTACTGCGTAACGACGTGAAAGACATTAGCGTAAGTCCATTTACATTAGTATTTGAGAATGCAGGTTTATTATCAGCGGCAGCGGTGATGAATGCCGTTATCTTAACTGCGGTTCTCTCTGCGGGTAACTCCGGGATGTATGCCTCAACGCGTATGCTGTACACCTTGGCTCGTGAAGGTAAAGCACCGAAAATCTTTGCTCGCCTCTCTAAAGGTGGCGTACCACGTTATGCATTGCTGGCAACCACGGTTGTGGCAGGTCTGTGCTTCTTAAGCTCAATGTTTGGTAACCAAACGGTATATCTGTGGTTATTAAACACGTCAGGTATGACTGGGTTTATCGCGTGGTTAGGGATTGCCATCAGCCATTACCGCTTCAGAAGAGGCTATATTGCGCAAGGTAGAGATCTTAATGACTTGCCATACCGCTCTGGTTTCTTCCCAATCGGGCCAATTTTCGCCTTTATCCTGTGCTTAGTGATTACACTGGGTCAAAACTATCAAGCTTTCTTAGAAGATAGGATTGACTGGGTAGGTGTTACCGCAACCTATATCGGTATTCCTCTATTCTTAGCTATCTGGTTCGGATATAAAATCGTGAAGAAAACCTCGATTATCCGTTATAAAGAGATGAGCTTCCCGTCATATAAAGAGAATTTAGAGAAGTAATTTTCTCTTAAAATTAAGATGTTAATGGGTAATGTTGGTCAGTGAGTTTGCTGACAACATTACCCATTTTTGTTTTCTAAGGGGATGACGTTGATTGGGTGTTTTCTGGTATAACTAGCGTTGCACGCAGCACCATCTCTCCAGCATCAATTAGCGCGGACAACTCCTCTTCTGTTTCGCCCGCTCTCGCTCGTAGCGATACTGAATGCAGTAATGCGATAAGTGTTTTTACGAGTAATCGCGCATTTTCAGGTTCACGTAAGGCCGATTTTTCCTTTTCGATACAAGTGATAAGCATCGCCTCCTGTGCAAGGATAACGTCTTTTAGGAAGGCTTGTACCTGTGGGTCATCGGTTTCTGCTACGGCAGTAGAGAGCACCATACAGCCCGTTTTACCGTCTACTCCGTTATACAAGGAGACGGTGGCACGAAGCCAACGGCTAAGTCGTGCGAACAATGACTCATTTGGCGATTGCTCAGCCAGCGCAGCTGCGTAATGTGCCTGCGCGATTTCACCAAACCGTGCCATTGCTAATTCATACAGTCGCGCTTTGTTTCCAAAAGCGGCGTAGAGACTCGGCTTTTTCATCGCAGTGACGTTAACCAAATCTTCAAGTGAAGTCGCGGAATACCCCTTGCGCCAGAATAACGTCATGATGTTATTTAGTGCTTCATGGCTATCATAATTTCGTGGTCTACCTTTTTGTGCCATTTTATTACCATTCAGTACAAAAATAGTTTACTTCATTGTATATCATATATTATCTTACCGATCAGTATAATAATGGCGATTAAATAACCAAGGGTAATAGAATGAATAAATATGATTATGCTATTAGCACGGCTGCTGGGTTAACGACTCCGTCAATTCAGGCGCTGATTGCAGGGGGTAGGGCACAACAATCTTCTATACTTAAAGT
Organism: Providencia sp. PROV188; assembly: GCF_027595165.1. Taxonomy (NCBI): domain Bacteria; kingdom Pseudomonadati; phylum Pseudomonadota; class Gammaproteobacteria; order Enterobacterales; family Morganellaceae; genus Providencia; species Providencia sp. PROV188. The sequence goes on along the minus strand of NZ_CP097291.1, from coordinate 2,209,740 downwards.
GGGTATTTTTGTCTGCCCAGGATTTATGCCAATGGATATTAATGGGGCACAATCCGTTTTTACTATCGTGGGTGCTGAAATTTATTTTATCTGGAAGCATAAAGAGTTGCTTGAGGGCTACACAGGGTGGCCAACTATGCCAACAATGACATTCGATGAGTGCCCTGATGATTTAGATGTTTTAGTCACGGGTATGGTGCCTCCGGAGGTTATTGAAGATCCTGAAGTGATTCAGTTTTTTGCACGGGTTGGGCATACCGCAAAAACGGTGATTGGTACTTGCTATGGCTCGTTAATGCTAGGAACGGCAGGGTTATTGCGGGGTAAACGGGCAACAAGTAATAGCAATGTTGTCCCGATGCTACCAGACGTAGGGGCAATTGCTGTAGGGGGCAGCGATGTCGTCATCGATGGGTCGATTTATACCTCTGGGCCGGCAACTGGTTCATTTGACGCTTCACTGTTGGTGCTCAAAGCCTTGTGTGGGGAAGAGGTTGCCTCCCTTGTCGAATTGGCAATTGAGTATGATCCTCGCCCGCCGTTTCGTACGGGTTCCCCTGAACTCGCAGGCCCTGAAATGACGGCAATAGCACAACAGATGACTGCACCACTAAACCAACAGTATCACGCTGCGGCAAAACGCGGTTACGCACAATTTAGCCTGAATATTAATCAATAACCTTCCGTATCTACTGTCTTTTTGCGCTTGTATTTAGCCTTCCTTTGACAAGCGCTCACCTTTCTTCGTTTTTAATCGGATCTACGACGGATGAATAATCAGCCGCAGATCTTGATTCAAAAGATTTAACCTTTGACTTAAGTCACACAATTCATCACGGAAAGTCATGAATCATTCAATAATGGTATTGATAAGTATTACCATTTACATTATTGTTACCGCCTGCGAATGAGAGTTAATTACTTAATTGATTTAGCTTCGAAAGTGGTAAACCTCAGAAAGTATCATGTCAAAAGAATAATAAACCTTTGGGGCGTTAGACGACCCATGCTGAGCATAGAAAATTCATTGTTAAGATAAAGAAATCTCTTGGAGAATTGGGAATGGTTGTTTTTACTAAAAGAAAAATAGCAGTTAGTATTATTGCGGCTATCACTGCGGTACCTGCTTTTGCGGATGACAGCAGCGATAAAATTTTTGTAACAACTGCATCAGGCTATCAGCAAAAGATTGAAGATGCGCCAGCATCAATTTCCGTTGTGACACGTGAACAGCTAGAAACTAAAGCTTATCGCGATGTGACGGATGCCCTGAAGGATGTTCCTGGTGTTCTTGTTACTGGTGGCGGTAGTAGCTCCGATATTAGTATCCGAGGGATGGATGCAAAATACACTATGATCCTTATCGATGGAAAACGTGTGGATACTCGTAGCATCCGACCAAATAGTGATGGATCAGGTATTGAACAAGGCTGGTTGCCACCATTACCTGCTATTGAACGCATCGAAGTGGTTCGCGGTCCAATGTCCTCTCTTTACGGCTCTGATGCGATGGGCGGGGTTATCAATATTATTACTCGTCGTGTTCAGCAAGAGTGGACAACAAGTTTACGAGCAGATACTACCATTACAGAACGCAAAAATTCAGGTAATACAGGGCAAGGTAGCTTCTATACCTCGGGACCATTAGTTGATGGTTTATTAGGAATAAAGTTACAAGGTCAATATTCACACCGAAGTGAAGATAAAATTATTGATGGATTTGGTCGCCAAATTATGACTAGTGGTGGCGGTACATTATCACTGACACCAAATGAGCAAAACGCCTTTGATTTAGACTTTAAAAAAGATAACCAGCATCGTGACTATCGTGAGGGTTATACCGCTGCATATGGTGATGGTAGCGGATTTAGTAAGTACGATATGACTCATGTAGCTTTAACGCATACAGGTACTTATGATCTTGCATCGACGGACACTTATGTTCAGTACGATGAAGCGAAAAACCCAGGCCGTAAAATGACGGTAGAAGATTTAGTCGTCCGTAACCAAAGTGTTTTCTTACTGGGTGATCACAGTGTCAGTATTGGTGGTCAGTACCGTAAGGAAAAGCTAAAAGATCAAAGTAACAAGCTGCCGGGAAATAGTGAGTTAGACAGATATAGCTGGGCATTATTTGCAGAAGATGAATGGTTAATGACAAATGACTTTGCATTAACAGGTGGTCTGCGAATGGATAATGATGAAAACTACGGTGCTCATTGGACCCCCCGTTTATACGGTGTTTGGCATGCAGATGAGCAATGGACGATTAAAGGTGGTGTATCCACAGGTTATAAAGCACCAAGTTTACGTGAATCGTCGGCAAACTGGGGACAAGCAACTGGCGGTGGTAAAGGAAATGCCGTCATTTACGGTAACCCAGATCTTAAACCAGAAAAAAGTATCACTGAAGAGATTGGTGTTATTTGGAATAATCAAGATAACTTAACTGCTGGGGTTACTATTTATAATACTGATTTCAAAGATAAAATTACGGAAATCAGACGTTGTGACAATAGCATTGACACAATCAGAGACTGTACGTTAGCGGATGGTGAAGGTGATACCCCAGGTAAACCGTACCGTTTTGTTAGCGATAAAGCCAACGTTGACAAAGCAAGAATGCAAGGTGTTGAAGTGACTTTCAACTGGGGAATTCTTGATAACCTCGAATTTGCAGCGAACTATACCTATACGCATACAGAACAAAAAAGTGGCGTAAATAAAGGTAAGCCGTTGAGTAAGCAGCCTAAGCACATGGTAAATACCACCTTGACTTGGGATACAACGGAAGATTTACAAACTTGGGGTCGTATGAATTTCCGTAGTGAAACTTCAGATTATCAAGGTCGTGGTCAGCAAATGAGTAAAGGGACACCATCCTATGCAATGTTTGACCTGGGTACGAGCTATAAACTAAGTAAAAATGCCAATATTGTTGGTGGTGTTTATAACGTATTGGACCGTCGTGTAGATCAAGGCACCTATGGCGCGGAATTAGAAGGTCGTCGTTATAATATCGGCATCAACTACAACTTCTAATTAAACCATTAGTTTTTGTTTATCTAAGCCCTTTGGTTAATCGCCAAAGGGCTTTTTGTACTATTATTTAAAAAGAAAATAGATATCCAAAAAGAAAATCAGTAATTCGGAAATAAAGATATGGTTATTTATCTCTAACTGCGTCAATCTTCCTCACCGCGATATGGAGCCAAGCAGGAATAGACTATGCCCAAATTTAACCGTTATTTTAGAGCTAGTTGTCTGAGTTTTTTACTCTTTATAGGCTATATTTCCAATGCCCTTGCGGGTGATCCGGGACCTTACCGACTCGTTTTTCTCGATATTTCAGAATCACCGTATCAAGATGGACAAAAATTATTAATCGAACTGCGCAAAATGGAGAGGCTATCCTCTGTTCAAAGAGACGGCTGCTTTATGTGTAATGGCAGTGATGATGGTGATTCTGATGTGGAAGTGTTGTATGTCTACTCGGTTCCTGTGGGATTATCCATCGAAGCACTCCGTAAAGCCGTCAATGGTGATGTTGAGGCGAGAAACAGTATGCAATCGGTACTGGGTAATTTTAAAGACCAATATGATTATGGCGTGGATGGTTTATTGATTTATAACCATCAAGAGGGAAAAGTAACGGTCTATACGATGGATAACAAAGTTGGTAGTCCATTGCAGTCAGAAACCAAAGCCGTAAAAAGTAAATTACTGCACTCAAGTTTAGATATGTTATTGGAAAAAAGTGCCGCGAAATTAGACCGACCGGTTTAGCATTTTATTAAGGATAATCAATCGGCTTTAGTGTCATTTATCGTCTTAAAAGCATGTCATATTAGCTATCAGAACGGAAAGTCTAAAATTATCAGAATTTCTCATCGAAAAGGGGGCGTTTTGTTAACAAATTGGCTTGCTATTTACAGGTATGACGTGCAAAATGCGCGGACTAAAAAATGACTGATGCCTGATAAAAACCGGCATCGGTTTTTTTGCTTTTTAGGGTTCTTTCATTTTAACGGGGCCGGATATCAGGCCGGATAGATAAATAAATATTTACGTGTAGCTAATATTTCATGCTACAGCTTTGAGGAATGCTTTTATGGCTTACTTTTTCGCACTGGCAGCAGGGCCAAGCGGTCGTCGTTGCCGCATTGATGACTACGGAGCAAACACCGGCTTCGCACAGACGCTTTTCCACTTCTCTTCTTTCTTCTCTGCTTATAGGCAGATGCAAAGTCTTCCCAGTAACTGTCGATTGAGTCGAAGTACGCAATCGAAAGTTATGGGGGGGCTTTATCATGCAAAATAATTCCGTACCTTTAGATATCGGCCACAACCAAACTGGCGCCAATAACCGTGTTCAACTTGCGAAGACATTAACGCTTGTACAAGTTGTTATGATTGGTATTGCGTATATTCAGCCAATGACTATCTTTGATACTTTCGGAATGGTATCAGATAAGACTGGTGGTCACGTCCCGACTTCATACATTATTGCACTTGCTGCGATACTGTTTACTGCACTGAGCTACGGTAAGCTGGTTAAACGCTTCCCATCAGCGGGTTCAGCCTATACTTATGCCCAGAAATCAATGAGTCCACATATTGGTTTCCTTGTGGGTTGGACATCTTTGCTGTCCTACATTTTCATGCCAATGATCAACATCTTATTGGCGAAAATTTATTTACAAGATATTTTCCCGAATGTTGAACCTGCGTATTTTGTTATTGGTTTGGTTATTTTAATGACTGCCGCCAACTTACGGGGTATCAACGTGATTGCAAACTTAAGTACTGTAATTGCGATTATCCAAATGGGGGTAATGGCAGTATTCACAGGTTTAGTGATCCACGGCGTTTCAAATGGTGAAGGGACAGGGGAGATCTGGACATTCAATCCATTTGCGAATGAAAAAACTGAGATGATCCCGCTGATAGCTGGGGCAACCATACTCTGTTTCTCATTCTTAGGTTTTGATGGGTTAAGTTCACTGTCAGAAGAGACACCAAACGCAGGTAAAGTTATTCCTCGTGCAATTTTCTTAACTGCACTGATTGGTGGTGTGATTTTTATTACCGTTTCGTTCTTCTTACAGCAATTTTTCCCAGACGTTTCACGTTTTGCGAATATTAACGAAACACAGCCTGACATTATGCGATTTGTGGCGGGGTCATTCTTCCAAGCCATTATCCTTGTGTTCTCCTGTGTCACGGTATTAGCATCCGGTATGGCAGCTCATGCGGGTAGTGCGCGTTTAATGTATGTAATGGGTCGTGATGGTGTATTCCCAGAAAAAGTGTTCGGCTATGTTAGCCCAACATGGCGTACCCCAGCTTATAACGTCTTATTAGTTGGCTTCTTAGCCCTCGGCGCTATCTGGTTTGAGATGGATTTTGCAACAGCATTAATTAACTTTGGTGCGCTGATTGCATTTACATTCGTCAATATTTCAGTCATCAGCCAGTTCTTTATTCGTGAACGCCGAATTAAAGGCTTCAAAAATATCATGAACTATTTGATATTACCGATCATCGGTACGCTAACAGTCTGTGTGCTGTGGCTGAATATCGAAGAAGATTCAATGGTTTATGGTCTGATTTGGACGGCGGTTGGTCTGGTGTATATGGCGGTGCTGACTCGTATGTTCCGTAGGCCTATGCCGCAGATGAGCGACCTATAAATATATTCTTCATTCTTCGCGTCGTAGCGTTGTTGGCTGCACGCGCTAGCCCTAGTCACATACTTATGTATGCACCTAGGGTCTAGCTTGCTTGCCGCCTAGCTACAACACGAATTATTTTGAATATATGTCAGCATAGCTGCCTAAATATAACTTCAAATACAGGTTGGCATCAAAATAGTTAAACTGCGAACTGAAATTGATGACTAATAAAAACAGCGCCTTTGGGTGCTGTTTTTGTTTCTAAAGAGTATTAATAATTTCTTAACATATTAATCTTATGTGATATTGTGGATGGGTTTAATGACAAGACCCTGACAGGAAGGCATGAGATGAATGATGTAAAAAATCCTGAGAACCAACGATTATTACTCACACTCAGGAACATTGTTGGCAAAAAAAATATCCTTACCGAATCCCATAAAACAGAACGTTATCGCAAAGGCTTCCGCTCAGGAGTGGGTGATGCCATTGCCGTTGTATTCCCAACCACGTTACTCGAACAGTGGTATGTATTTAAAGCCTGTGTCGAAGCTGACAAAATTGTGATCATGCAAGCGGCAAACACGGGGCTCACTGAAGGCTCAACCCCAAGCGGTTATGATTATGATCGCGATATCGTCATTATCAGCACGTTACGCCTAAACCAAATTCAAGTCCTACCCGAATTTAACCAAGTGGTTGCGATGCCTGGCAGTACGCTCTATGACCTCGAAAAAATCCTCAAACCACTGGGGCGTGAACCGCACTCCTTAATTGGCTCTTCATGTATTGGTGCATCCGTTGTGGGAGGGATCTGTAATAGTTCTGGTGGCTCCCTTGTGCGTCGTGGTCCGGCTTATACGGAGTTGGCCCTATATGGACGCGTCAATGAAGATGGCAAGGTTGAGCTGGTAAACCATTTAGGTATCGAATTGGGGAAAACTCCAGAAGAGATCTTAACCAACCTACAAAACCGTCGCTATAGCAGTGAAGATATCGAAAATAGTGAAAAGTTGGCATCCGATCATGATTACGCAGAACGCGTGCGAGATGTCGATGCAGACACGCCATCGCGCTTTAATGCGGATGAGCGTCGTTTGTTTGAAGCCTCAGGCTGTGCGGGTAAGTTAGCTGTTTTCGCTGTTCGCTTAGATACTTTCCCTGCGGACAAAGCCACACAAGTTTTCTATATTGGTTCAAACAATCCAGATGTCCTAGAAGACATTCGTCGCCATATTTTGAGTGAGTTTGAAAATTTGCCTGTCGCAGGTGAATATATGCACCGTGGCTGCTTTGATATTGCCGAAATTTACGGCAAAGATACGTTCTTAATGATCGATAAATTTGGCACCGACAAAATGCCAACCTTCTTTACCATTAAAGGGCGTATGGATGCGGTGCTGAATAAAGTACCATTTCTGCCATCAAACTTAATTGACCGCACCATGCAGCTGCTAAGCAAACTGTGGCCATCTCATCTACCACCGCGCATGAAACAGTTCCGTGACCAGTACGAGCACCATTTAATGCTCAAAATGGCGGGGGACGGTATAGATGAAGCTAAAGTTTGGTTGAAATCCTTCTTCGCCACAGCCGATGGCGGCTATTTTGAATGCACACCAGAAGAAGGTGCAAAAGCATTCTTACATCGCTTTGCCGCTGCGGGATCTGCCGTTCGCTATCATGCCGTACATAATAATGATGTGGAAGATGTCCTACCGCTAGATATTGCACTAAGACGTAATGACCGTGATTGGTTTGAAAAATTGCCACCAGAAATTGAAAATCTGATTGTGCATAAATTATATTGCGGACATTTTATGTGCCACGTCATGCACCAAGATTATGTTTTGAAAAAAGGCGTAGATCCGAAAGAGCTGAAGCAAAAAATGTTGGAATTACTGGATGCGCGAGGCGCTCAGTACCCAGCAGAGCACAACGTTGGGCATTTATATAAAGCACCGGAACAATTGAAATCGTTCTATAAAGAGTCCGACCCAACAAATACCATGAATCCAGGTCTTGGAAAGACCACTAAGCGGAAACATTGGGAAGGGGATTGTGGTTGTGACCACTAGGCCACTAAAAGATAGAAGATAATAAAATGGGTGGGTTTCCTGCCCATGAGATTGATCACAAAGAGGGATAAAAGCGTGGCTTTTCCCTCTTTGTGTTATCAGGCGAAAATCAACAAATTGATTTTCCTCGTTAATTTTACAACTCAAAAAGAGCCATTTTCATCCCTATCACTGACAATCAACTTGCTAATTCTGCGGCATAGTTCACTAAGGCTTTTAATTGCTGACAGCGTTTTTCATCTTCATGATGAACTTCCATGAGTAATTGAATTTGCTGTAGATAATCCGTTAAACGGCTCTCAGTAAAATAATCGCGGCGATGCTGTAACCAACGCTGTTGCTCATCATAAGAGAGTGTCGCAGGGAAATTGCGTGCCTTATAACGGAAAAATAGCTCCTTCATTCGCTTATCTTCAAAGCTAAGATCTAACGCAGGTAAATTCTGGGGTGGCGTTTCGCGAATAATATCCATCGTAGAGCGATCAGATGGGCTGAAAAAACCATTATAGATTTGGCTATCTACATCATTATTTTCTTCAAATTGTTGGGCGACGCTAAACAACTCAATCAGTTTATTACGCACATCAGGATTCTTACGTAACAGCTCTAAATTACGCATGCACAGGTCACGGTCAATGCCTGTACGTTCAGCATCTACTGTTCGCAAGGTCTTCTCAGGGGCAAGGATTGGGCATTTGTTAATATGTACCAGTTTAACTGGGACGGGTAGCTCGTCACCTAACTCAGCTTTCGGTGTGTATAAGCGCTCACGAAGTTCATCCGCATTTAACGTTAGTAGTGGCGACATATCTGCTGACAGGTCACACATAATCACCGCGTTTTTATTCTCAGGGTGCCAAGCGAGAGGGGCCACTAAGCTGACATAAGAGCGTACCGCGCCAAACATCCCCGATACATGAACTAACGGGGTCATATCCACGATGTCGATCAGCTGGTTAACTTTGTTTTTATTTCGCAGTTGATAGAAATAATCAAACATACGAGGTTGAGCTTGTTTCAGTAACTTAGCCATATTAATGGTGGCTAAAACGTCAGACATCGCATCATGGGCATTTTCATGAGCCACACCGTTGGCCTTGGTTAAGTGCTCAAGGCGTAAGCTAGGTAACCCGTCATCATTTTCTGGCCAATTGATCCCTTCAGGGCGCAGCGCAAAGCAAGCACGTAATGCATCCAATAAATCCCAGCGAGAATTACCTTGCTGCCAGCTATAGGCGTAAGGGTCATAAAAGTTACGATAAAAAATATTTCGCGTCACTTCATCATCAAAGCGAATATTGTTGTAACCCATAATGCAGGTGTTAGGTACGCTGAATGCGTTATGGATGCGCTTCGCAAATTCCGCTTCATTCATGCCGTTGGCCATTGCGATTTGCGGGGTAATGCCGGTTATCATTACCGCTTCTGGTTGAGGAAGATAATCATCCGTAGGTTTGCAGTAAAATACTTCAGGTTCATCGATGATGTTGAAATCTAAGTCTGTCCGCACACCCGCAAACTGAGCAGGGCGATCCAGAGCCGGATGCTTACCAAATGTTTCATAGTCATGGATAAAAAAGGTCGGCTGATTATGCTTATTTTTCAAAATGAGGTCCATCGTCGATTTAGGTGAGAAATGCAAACGCATAACGGTTTGATGCTATGGTAAACCATCTGGCAGAAAATCTAAACTTATGTGGGGGATAGCGATTGCATTATATGGGATAGACACTGAATAAGAGCCTCTTGGCCGCCATCTTCATTAGCTTCAAGCAAAGCGTGCTCTAAATAACATTTAATAAGGTGGGGTTCATTTCGTAGAAGCTCAGCGATGGCATCGCTATGAAGGCGTGTTTTATCCATATTAACCTCAAAAGTAGTCTAGAAAAATTGAGTATAGAAAATAATCTGGATCAAAAAAATAGATGAACCTATACTAGATGTAAGAATATATCTTATACGAGAAAGCTTATGGCAAGAACAATGACAGTCGATCTCGGTGATGAACTTCGTGATTTCATCGATTCATTAGTTAATTCAGGTGATTACAGAACGCAGAGTGAAGTTTTACGTGATGCCTTGCGTTTACTTAAAGAAAAGCAAGCGCAATCTCATGTGCAAGAATTAAAAGATCTTATTGCTGAAGGATTGAGCAGTGGAACGCCAATCGCTTGGGATCAAACCAAATTCCTTCAACGGATGAAAGATAAGGTTAAAAATGAAAACGATAAATCTGACCCCAAAAGCGAATGAGGATTTAGAAGCTATTTGGTGGTATAGCCAGAAGCATTTTGGGACTAAAAAGGCGGAAGAGTATCTCATTCGGCTCACTAACAGTTTTGAGTTGTTAGCTCACTATTGGTGTACAACGACGAGAGTTAGGACGAAATATATTCTCGTTACCCGTTGAGAATCATACTGTCTTTTTTATTCCTTCCAAATACTCCAAAACAGTGATCCGTGTATTGAATCAATACCAAGATGTTATGAGTAACATTAAATCAATAAAATAGCGAATGTATCTTGTAAGGTGACCCTAGAAGAAGGTATTGTGTTAATAGACAATACATTTTGATTATTGAATAGGGGATTTTAAACATGGACAACGCCAACAAACCAACTTTCCAGAATGTACTGGAATTTGTGCGTATGTTTCGTCGTAAAAATAAAATTCGTCGCGAAATCACGGATAACGAAAAGAAAATTCGTGATAACCAAAAACGTGTTTTGCTGTTAGATAACCTGAGTGAGTATATCAAACCAGGTATGTCCATTGATGATATCCATGGCATCATCGCAAACATGCGTAGCGACTATGATGATCGTATCGATGATTACATCATTAAGAATGCTGAGTTATCCAAAGAGCGTCGTGAGATCTCTAAAAAACTTAAAGAAATGGGTGAACTGGCGCGACCTGAAACTAAGTAATTGTCGTCTGATTTAATTTTAAGGAAGCTGAGCTATGTCTCAGCTTTTTTTTAGTAATAAAATGAGATGGTTCACTTAGTGATTAGTTGATTGGATTTAAAATGCATATATATTAATAACTTAATTTTATTATGAGTTTTCATTCGCATATGTGTTTTGTTATCATTAACTCTTTAGTTGGTAAGAAAGCACGCAATGAATAAACGATATTATATTAAAAATATGTACTGGGGATGGTTTATGGGTTTATTATTTTTATACTCTTGTTTAGATAATGAGCTTAAATATAAACCATTAATTATACTGATAAGTATTATTGGCATTGTAATTTTTCCGCTGGCTAAATGGGCTGTGGAAAGCTTTTTTTTAATTTTTACTACTAAAGAATTTTGGAGTAGAGGCTTGTTGATGGACACTCCAGGTAAGGCTGGAGGATTAGCTTTGTATCATGGTGTTGTTTTTTTCTTCGCAATTCCAATAACGTTAATATTTATAATAATTATCTTTATAAAAAGATGGCAGTAACCAAATGAACTGCCTTCTTGTGGCTTACTATAAACCAACTAGCTTATTTGCTTTTTCTACCAAGCTATCATCAATTAGAGACCCTATTCCGGCAAGTATAAGTCCATAGCCTAATATACCAACTGGTCCACCTAATAAAAAACTAAAACCTAAGCCAGCAATACCCGTAGCACTAATTCCTATTAATATAGTTTCTACTTTCACAAAAAATGGTCTCCAATTATCAGTTTCTACGGCTTTAACCAATTCAATTCTTAGGTCGTTAGCATCAATTGAATAGCTTACAAAGCCCATGCCTTTACTGAATTTTTTCAAGTTTTTTGCAATCTCATCAACGTTGAGTGATTCTAATGCTGATGCAATAATTTTCCGGTTTTTAGTATCGATCTTTTTATTAATATTAGTTTTATATTTATCATAAGCTCTTAATGCATCTTCAACATTACGAATCCTTTTTCCTCTGGATTGCTCCGCTATAGTTTTAGCCAGTTTTTCTGCTTTTTCTCCATAGGTATTAAAAACTTCTTTATAAAAATCAGTTGTAAATTTAACTGACTCCTTAATCTCCTCTGACTCTATTTTATTTATTTCATTTAAATCCTGCTCTATTTTCGGTTTCATCATTGGGTACAACCCGCCAAAAGAGCGCCAATAAATGGTATACATTAATTCAAGTTGTCCACTTTGATAGGCGCTTAACATTTTTTTATAAGGAGATGTCTTTTCGAAACGGCAATTACTGATCCCACAGACACCACATAATCCTTTTGCCATCGCATTCAGAATGTGGTCAGGAAGAATTCTGTTGTAACTTACATGAAGGGTTGGGAGTAGTAATACACCATCGCTTGCATAGGCATGGCCATTTTTCCAATGGTTTATTTGTGTATAATCATAATCCATAGAAATATCCTCATTAAGTGTGTTTTCCCACGGTACATATGTCTTTTATGCAAATGTACAATGCAGTTATCTACGATATTTCGTCAAAGGCTTTAAGATGATAAATTTCCTTAGTATTTAATAAATTACAACAGACTCAATTTTTATTGGGCAAAAAAAAGCCTTGATAGTTTCCTATCAAGGCTTTCGTCAGTAACTTGCTAAAATCAGAAACTAGCAGGTTTTGCCATTTCTGATGTCGCAACGTTGGCTGCTACATGTCCACCTGCGCCTTTAGATTCAAAGGTTGATGGCTCACGTTGATACTCTTTAATTTCAAAGTCTGAAGCCACTACAGCAGGCGCTGGGGCTTTCGTCATTGGTGAGTATGCATGACGTTTGTGTAAGCTAACTGCATTTGCTGTTGAAGCTGGTTCAATTACGGCGGTTTCAACAATTGCTGTAACTGCGGTTTCAATCACTACATCAGCAACGACAGGTTCAACAACAGTTTTGACCTCTTCAACGACTGCTGATTTTGTCTCTTCGATAACGTCGGCTGCGACACTCTCAACAATATTCTCAGCAACAACATTTTCAGGCACATCGCTTTCGATTGCTGCGGTTTCAACAACAACGCTGGCTTCAGTTTCTACTTTTGGTGCTTCGATAACAGTTTCAGTAACAACTGGGGCTTCAGTGAGCTCGGCTTTTACTTCAGCATGTTCAATTGGAGCAGCTACCACAGGGGCCTGAACGGTATTTTGTTGTTCCAGCATCTCTTCATTGGTCATGATAGCCATGCTTTCTTGTTGAGGCTGAACGACAGGGTAACGAATAAACACTTTACCAGAGGCTAATTCAGGGGAAGCTACAGCCGCCGCTAAAGGCATTGGTGATTTATTCAGATGACGTTCATCACGGTAACGGCGACGACGCTGACCACTCACACGCAGATGACGTGGTGAACGACGAGAACGGCGTGGAATGATGGTGTCTTGTTTTTCATCATCATCCAATTGTTCTGAGTTAGTCACTAAGTTGTCATCTTCGTCCAGCGAAACATGAGATTGTTTTTTCTCAACATTCACTGCTGCTGGTAATGCCGCAATCGGCGCAGATTTTTCTGCAACAACGGCGGTATCAGCAACCATTGACGTTTCTGCTGCTTGGTCATTGTCAGTCACACGAATTTTTTGTGTTAATTGACGACGTTGACGACGAGGAGCAACAGGACGTTGTTCTTCTTCATCTTTTTCTACAGCTGCATTATCAACAGCGGTTTGCTGGTTATCTTGCTGCGTTTTTGCAGTTTGTTGTTGACGTTTTTCATCTTGACGACGGCGACGTTCTGCACGCTGATCACGACGTTGCTGCTGATTTTCGCGGTTTGCATTGTCAGTGGTTTGCTCTTCAACTTGGTTCGTATTTTTGTTATTACGTCCCTTGTTGCGGTTGGCAGCATCTTCAGATTGTGCATTGCGATTATTACGGTTATCGCGGTTGTCACGATTGTCGCGGTTATCACGATTTTCGTAATTATCATCGCGGTCGCGACGATTGTTATTACGGCGGTCGTTATTATTACGACGACGATCATTATTGCGGCGACGGTCATTGTTATTTTGACGTGGTTTTTGAGCCGGTTTTTCAACCGCTTTTTCTTCTTCAGCAAAGAGACCTTTAAAGAAAGCAGCAATTTTGCTAAATAAACCAACTTTAGGTTGTTCATCCACTTTGGCACGAACAGGTGCTTTAGCCGGAGCTTCTTTTGGTTTCAGTGCAGGAACTTCAACTGGCTCTTGCAGTGCAAATGCTGAAATAGCAGGTTGCTCTGGTGCTTTACGCTCAGTCGTCGCTTCTTCACCGTGGTTTAAAGTTTCAGTTTCATGATACTGGGCTAAGTTGTAACTCAGAGTTTGAACTTCTTCACCTTTACGGATACGGATGACGTGGAAGTGAGGTGTTTGCATCTGGTCATTCGGTACAATCACAACGCGCACGTTACGCTGACGCTGCTCAATTTCCGTGACTGCTTGGCGTTTCTCGTTTAACAGGTATGACGCGATTTGCACAGGGACAATCGCATGCACTTCATGGGTATTTTCTTTCAGTGCTTCTTCTTCGATTAAACGCAGTACTGACAGTGACAGCGATTCGTTATCACGGATAGTCCCCGTACCTGTACAGCGTGGGCAGACGTGATGGCTGGACTCACCCAGTGATGGGCTAAGGCGCTGACGAGACATTTCTAACAGACCAAAGCGTGAAATACGTGCGATTTGAATACGCGCACGGTCTTGGCGAACGGCTTCACGTAGGCGGTTTTCAACTTCACGTTGGTGGCGAACTGGGGTCATATCGATAAAGTCGATAACAATCAGCCCACCTAAGTCACGTAAACGTAATTGACGTGCAATTTCGTCAGCGGCTTCAAGGTTAGTATTAAATGCCGTTTCTTCGATATCACCGCCACGGGTTGAGCGTGAGGAGTTGATATCAATAGCTGTTAATGCTTCGGTTGTATCGATAACTAACGCACCACCAGAAGGTAAACGCACTTCACGTTGGAACGCAGATTCGATTTGAGATTCGATTTGATAGTGACTAAACAGAGGAACATCGCCACTATAATGTTTAATTTTGCTAGCAAAATCACCACGACCAATCGCTTCGATATGGTTACGTGCCATCTCAACCACTTTCGGGTTATCGATCAGGATTTCACCGATGTCAGGACGTAAATAATCACGGAAAGCACGGACAATCACATTACTTTCTTGGTGGATTAAGAACGGAGCTGGACGGTTTTCAGCGGCTTTTTGAATCGCTTCCCAGTGGCGTAAGCGATACAGTAAATCTTGTTGCAGGGATTCTGCTGATTTACCCACACCCGCAGTACGGACGATGAGTCCCATACCATCTGGAATTTCTAAGCAAGATAACGCTTCTTTTAATTCTGTACGATCTTCACCTTCGATGCGGCGAGAAATACCACCAGCACGTGGGTTGTTTGGCATCAGAACTAAATAACTACCCGCTAAGCTGATGAATGTGGTTAAGGCTGCACCTTTATTACCACGTTCTTCTTTATCAACTTGAACAATAACCTCTTGGCCTTCTTTAAGCACATCTTTGATGTTAGGACGACCTTGGGAGTGGTAATTGCTAGGGAAGTATTCGCGAGCGATTTCTTTGATAGGCAGGAAACCGTGTCTTTCAGCGCCATAATCAACAAAAGCAGCTTCGAGGCTTGGTTCAATACGGGTGATTTTACCTTTATAAATGTTGGCTTTTTTTTGCTCATGACCTGGGCTTTCAATATCCAAATCGTAGAGTCGTTGCCCGTCAACAAGGGCAACACGCAACTCTTCCTGTTGAGTTGCGTTGATTAGCATTCTTTTCATGTTATTACTTACTCATTATTTTTTAAATAATAAAGAGCAGCGAAAGAAGGAGCTACTGTAAACCGATGGCCTCATGATTTTTACAAAGCCGTCTACCTCTCGGCAGTCGTTCGTATAGAGACGCGCAGTATTCGGTGAACCTGATTTTTAGATTAAAAATTCAGCGTTCTTAATCAGGATGCCGTAGATTTCTTAGAAAACGGAGACTCCCAACCCAATAAGCTAAAATTCGTTGCTCGCTAATTTATTTGATTTAGTTAGATGTCTTACGCCATTGCAGCATCGTTACGCCATCAAATAATAAATTCCTACAGTATTACGTCTAACTTGTATTCTACTAGCTAAAAATAATTATAGCCGAAAGTGCAAAAACACCTAAAGCTAACATAGCAAAGCCAATTTTCGTTTTTAAACATCTTGGCGCCGCTTATTATTCCATTGCCAAGTGCATTATAGCAAGTGCAACGTAAGTTATATGGAAATTTTATTAAGAAATTGAGCCAATCATGCAGAAATTGACCAATTTAAAAAAAAACATAAAAAAATTCGTGGAGTCGGTATGATATAACGATGTAAGTGAGACTATTTATTCATCAATCAGAGTTAACGCATTCCCGAATGAAAACAGAAAACCAAGTCCAATTTATTGATATTAGCGATGACGAAGCAGGGCAACGCATTGATAATTTCTTGCTGAGCAAGTTAAAAGGTGTTCCTAAGAGCATGATTTATCGCATCATCCGTAAAGGTGAAGTGCGCGTCAACAAAGGGCGAATTAAGCCTGAATACAAACTACTCGAAGGGGATCAAGTTCGCGTGCCGCCAGTGCGTGTGGCTGAACGTGAAACCGCACCTGTTTCAGCGAAATTGGATAAGGTGGCAGCATTAACAGATTGCATTCTATTTGAAGATGAATCCATTCTAGTCATTAATAAGCCATCAGGTACCGCGGTTCATGGTGGCAGTGGATTAAGCTTTGGCGTGATTGAAGGGCTGCGCGCATTACGTCCAGAAGCCCGCTTTTTAGAGCTGGTACATCGTTTAGACAGAGATACTTCCGGCATCTTATTGGTTGCTAAAAAACGTTCGGCGTTACGTGCGCTTCACGAACAATTACGCCTGAAACAGATGCAAAAAGATTATTTAGCGTTAGTGCGCGGTAATTGGCAGTCACATACTAAAGTTGTGCAAGCGCCGTTATTGAAAAATATTTTACAAAGCGGTGAGCGTATTGTTCGAGTGAGTAGTGAAGGCAAGCCTTCTGAAACACGCTTTAAAGTCGAAGAACGTTTTGAAAATGCAACGTTAGTTAAAGCGAGCCCAGTAACCGGGCGCACTCACCAGATCCGCGTGCATACTTTGCATGCAGGCCATCCAATTGCTTTTGATGATCGTTATGGTGATAGGCAATTTGATAGCCAGCTGGCAGATACAGGGCTGAAACGTTTGTTTTTGCACGCGTATTCACTGAAATTTACTCATCCTAAAACAGGTGAAGAGATGCGAGTCGTTGCGCCGTTACATAACGATTTGAATCAGTGCCTGAAAGTTTTGAGAGCGAAAAAAGCGCAGTAATAATGATAATAAAGGTTAGCAACTCCCGCAGGTTAGCTAACCTTATTATTTAGTCTAAGAGTGGATTGACGCCATGCTGGCGTAACATTTCCAGCAATAAAATAGTCGGCAAACCAATCAGTGTGTTTGGATCTCGCCCTGAAAGTTTATCAAACAGGCTAATGCCTAGTCCTTCCGATTTAAAACTACCCGCACATTGATAAGGTTCGTCTTTATTTAGGTATTGGGTGATTTCTTCATCAGTGAGCTGTCTAAAATAGACATCGAAGGGTTCGCACTGGAGATTGAATTTACCTGTCGCACTATCTAATAAGCAAAGCCCAGTATAAAAAGTCACCCGATGACCTGACGCTGCCTTGAGTTGTTTAAAGGCATTATCAAAATTATGCGGCTTTCCGACGATTTTATCGTCGATGACGCAAACTTGGTCAGAGCCAATAATTAAATGTTGTGGATACCGTTGAGCCAATGCATTGGCTTTTTCGTGAGATAAGCGCATCACTAAAGCTTGAGCCGATTCCTGTAAAACAGGGGTTTCATCAATGTTGGGCGCGGCGGCGAGAAATGGGATACCCAACTTCTTCAGTAAGGCTTGTCGGTATTCAGAGGTTGACGCCAAAATAATCGATTTCATGATTTTTCTCGAAACTCATAGCCAAAAGGGTTAACTCATTTTAAACTATATCCGCTTAACCGGCGATTTTTTGGTGAAAAGGCGAGTTTATCCCGCCTTTTTCTTTGACTATAGTTCATTACAAAGTTAATATGCGCGCCTTATGCAAAAGGTAAAATTACCCCTGACTATCGATGCGCAGCGTGCAGCTCAGAAAAACCTCGACTATGTCGGGAGTTACACACCTGAGCAAGTTACACGAATTGCCGAATCAGTAGTCAGTGTAGATAGTGATGTTGAAAGCAAATTATCATTTAAAATTGATAATCAGCGCTTGACGGTCATAGAGGGGCATTCTGAATTGGATGTCACCCTACAATGCCAACGTTGCAGAAAAGATTTCAAACATCATGTCTACGTATCGTATTGTTTTAGTCCTGTCGTCAGTGACGAAAAGGCCGAAGCATTACCGGAACAGTATGAACCAGTTTATGTAGATGAATTTGGTGAAATAAATTTGCTGGGAATGTTAGAAGATGAAATAATTCTATCCCTACCAGTGGTTCCGGTTCATGATTCTGAACACTGTGAAGTGTCCGAAGCGGACATGGTGTATGGTGAACTACCTCCTGAGGTAGAGAAACCAAATCCATTTGCCGTATTAGCCAGTTTAAAGAAAAGTACTTAAGGAGTAAGGTCAATGGCCGTACAACAGAATAAACCAACTCGTTCAAAACGCGGTATGCGTCGTTCACATGATGCACTGACTGCTACCCTAGTTTCTGTAGATAAAACTTCCGGTGAAACTCACCTGCGTCACCACGTGACTGCAGATGGTTACTACCGTGGCCGTAAGGTTATCAGCAAGTAATTGTTGATACTTTGGCTAGTCTAACCATCGCGTTAGATGCCATGGGCGGGGATGTTGGTCCCCGCGTCACGGTGCCTGCTGCATTGCAGGCACTGGCATCTAATCCAGCATTAAAATTACTGCTTGTCGGTCAACCCGAAGCCATTCATCCCTTGCTTGCACAACAAAGTGCTGAGCAAATTTCGCGTATCGAAATTATCCCTGCTGAAAACGTCATTGCTAACGATGCTAAGCCATCCCATGCAATTCGCCAAAGCAAAGGGACATCAATGCGAGTGGCATTAGAGTTAGTGAAGACAGGTCAAGCGCAGGCTTGCGTGAGTGCAGGTAATACGGGTGCATTGATGGGCTTGGCAAAATTGATGTTAAAATCAATTGAGGGTATTGAACGTCCAGCGTTAATGACCATTTTGCCAAATCAGAAAAAAGGAAAAACCGTTGTCCTCGATTTAGGGGCTAACGTGAATTGCAGCAGTGAAATGCTCGTGCAATTTGCAGTGATGGGTTCAGTGATGGCGGAAGAAGTTGCCAACATCAATCAACCTAAAGTCGCTTTACTCAATATTGGTGAAGAAGAGAGTAAAGGGCTGGACAATATCCGCGAAGCCGCCGCTATGTTAAAAGAAACGGCGTCAATTAATTACATTGGTTATGTTGAAGGCAACGAGTTGCTGACAGGTAAAACAGATGTATTAGTGTGTGACGGCTTCGCAGGTAATGTCTCACTAAAAACAATGGAAGGGGTGATTCGTGTCATTCTTTCATTGTTAAAATCAGCCGGTGAAGAGAACAAAAAAAGCAGTTGGTTTATGCAACTCGCTAAGAAATGGTTGAAAAAACGGCTAATGAAGCGTTTTGGGGATATGAACCCCGACCAGTATAACGGCGCGACTCTGTTAGGATTAAAAGGGATTGTCATCAAAAGTCATGGCGCAGCGAATGAGAATGCGTTTAAAGCCGCGATTGAACGTGCGGTACAGGCTGTTGAACGACAAGTTCCCGAAAGAATAACAGCTCGACTTAATATTGTTTTACCCAGGAGTGATCAATAACCTATGTACAGTAAAATATTAGGAACAGGCAGCTATTTGCCATCGCAAGTTCGTACCAATGCTGATCTGGAAAAAATGGTTGATACTTCTGATGAATGGATTGTAACGCGTACGGGTATTAAAGAGAGACGAATTTCAGCTGACGATGAGAACGTGTCCACAATGGGTTTCCAAGCAGCAAAAAATGCGCTGGAAATGGCACAGGTCGACAGCAGTGAAATTGGTTTAATTATTGTCGCGACAACATCCGCAACTCACGCATTCCCAAGCGCTGCATGTCAAATTCAGCAAATGCTGGAAATTAATGACTGTGCGGCATTTGATGTAGCAGCAGCTTGCGCTGGTTTTACTTATGCTATCAGTATCGCTGATCAGTTCGTTAAAACGGGCATGACTAAAAAAGCATTGGTGATTGGTGCGGATGCGTTATCTAAAACGTTAGACCCGAATGATCGCGGAACCATTATTCTATTTGGTGATGCTGCGGGCGCTGTGGTAATTGGCGCTTCTGAAGAACCGGGTATCATTTCTACACATCTGCACGCTGATGGGCGTTATGGAGATTTACTCTCCTTACCAAACCGTAGCCGCTGTTCAGATGACCAAGCTTACTTGTCCATGACAGGTAACGAAGTATTCAAAGTTGCTGTGCGTGAATTAGCCCATATCGTTGATGAAACATTGGCGCAAAACGACATAGCAAAAGAAGAACTTGATTGGTTAGTACCACATCAAGCAAATTTACGAATTATTTCCGCGACCGCAAAAAAATTGGATATGACCATGGATAAAGTGGTTGTTACGCTGGATCGTCATGGAAATACTTCTGCGGCATCAGTCCCAACAGCACTCGATGAAGCAGTGCGTGATGGTCGCATTCAGCGTGGCCAATTAGTGTTATTAGAAGCATTTGGTGGCGGCTTTACTTGGGGCTCCGCACTGGTTCGTTTTTAATTTACTGAGAAAACAAACATGACACAATTTGCTATGGTATTCCCGGGACAAGGTTCCCAGTCTTTAGGAATGTTAGCTGATTTAGCAGAACAAAATCAGCTGGTTAAAGAAACATTCGCTGAAGCGTCTGAAGCATTGGGTTA
Organism: Providencia sp. PROV188; assembly: GCF_027595165.1. Lineage (NCBI taxonomy): Bacteria > Pseudomonadati > Pseudomonadota > Gammaproteobacteria > Enterobacterales > Morganellaceae > Providencia > Providencia sp. PROV188. The sequence continues at coordinate 2,189,034 of NZ_CP097291.1, read as the reverse complement.
CGATCTCTGGGCACTAGTTCAAAATGGACCCGAAGAAGAGTTAAATAAAACATGGCAGACTCAACCCGCATTATTAGCAGCGTCTGTAGCTATCTTCCGTGTTTGGCAAGCAAAAAATGGCAAAATGCCTGCATTGATGGCAGGTCACAGCCTTGGAGAATATTCAGCGCTAGTTTGTGCGGGCGTTATCGACTTCAAACAAGCCATTAAATTAGTGGAACTGCGCGGTAAACTGATGCAAGAAGCGGTTCCTGAAGGCACGGGCGCAATGTATGCAATCATCGGTTTAGATAACGAATCTATCGAGAAAGCATGCAAGGATGCAGCACAAGGGCAGGTGGTTTCACCTGTTAACTTTAACTCACCGGGTCAAGTTGTTATTGCGGGTGAGAAAGCTGCGGTTGAGCGTGCAGGTGCTGCTTGTAAAGAAGCCGGCGCAAAACGTGCATTGCCACTGTCTGTAAGCGTGCCTTCCCACTGTGCATTAATGAAGCCAGCTGCAGATAAATTAGCTGAAGCATTAGAAAAAATTGAATTTTGTGAGCCGACCTATCCAGTTATTAACAACGTTGATGTTAAAATGGAAACGTCTGCGAAAAATATCCGTGATGCATTAGTGCGCCAATTATATAATCCGGTGCGCTGGACTGAAACAGTCGAATTCATGGCAGAACAAGGCATTGAGCAATTGGTTGAGATGGGTCCAGGTAAAGTCCTGACTGGTCTAACCAAGCGAATTGTCTCTAATTTAACTGCCGTTGCAGTCAATGATCCTGTATCATTAGACTCGGCTTTAGAAACTATCTGAGGACGACAATGAGCTTTGAAGGAAAAATTGCACTGGTAACTGGTGCTAGCCGTGGGATCGGTAAAGCGATTGCTTTAACCTTGACTGCACGCGGTGCGACCGTTATCGGTACTGCAACAAGCGAAAAAGGCGCGCAAGCAATTACTGCCTATTTAGATGGCAAAGGTAAAGGCTTAGCGTTAAACGTGACAGATCCAGCATCAATTGAAGAAACATTGACCCAGATCCGTGCGGAATTTGGCGAAATTGATATTTTAGTTAATAATGCTGGTATTACGCGTGATAACTTATTGATGCGTATGAAGGATGATGAGTGGCAAGATATTATTGACACGAATCTTTCATCCGTTTACCGTTTGTCTAAATCCGTTTTGCGTGCCATGATGAAAAAGCGTTGTGGGCGTATTATTTCTATCGCATCTGTTGTGGGTGTCATGGGAAATGCGGGACAAACAAACTACGCGGCAGCGAAAGCTGGGCTGATTGGTTTTAGTAAATCATTAGCTCGAGAAGTCGCTTCTCGTGGTATCACTGTTAACGTTGTAGCGCCTGGTTTTATCGAAACTGATATGACTAAGGCATTGACAGACGAACAACGTGCAGGCATTTTATCTCAGGTTCCTGCGAATAGACTGGGTGATGCACAAGAAATTGCCAGTGCTGTAGCATTTTTAGCTTCTGACGAAGCTGCTTACATCACAGGTGAAACATTGCATGTCAATGGTGGCATGTACATGATCTAAAGAAATGAGGGAACCATTTGCATATTTTTGTGTTATCTAATACAAAATTATGCAAAATAATGGTTTCCACAGCCGGGATTGGGTTGTATCTTTTCCTGTATTTCATAAACTACGAAAACCATCGCGAAAGCGAGTTTTGATAGGAATTTTAATAGTATGAGCACTATCGAAGAACGCGTTAAGAAAATCATCGTTGAACAACTGGGTGTTAAAGAGGAAGAAGTTGTGAATACAGCTTCATTTGTTGATGACTTGGGCGCTGATTCTCTTGACACAGTAGAACTGGTTATGGCTCTGGAAGAAGAGTTCGATTGCGAAATCCCTGACGAAGAAGCTGAAAAGATCACTACAGTACAGGCTGCAATTGACTACGTCAAAGCATCTGAGTAATAGCGGTAAAACTTATCTAGGCGATCATTCGATCGCCTATGTTTCTTTTGTAACTAATTCCCTCCTTGGAGGACATACGTGTCTAAGCGTCGTGTAGTCGTAACCGGACTGGGCATGTTATCTCCTGTCGGCAACGCAGTTGAGTCATCATGGAAAGCTGTTTGTGACGGACAGAGTGGTATCAGCCTAATCGATCATTTTGATACTACTAACCACGCAACTAAATTTGCTGGCTTAGTAAAAGATTTCAACTACGAAGATTTTGACATCTCTCGCAAAGATGCGAAGAAGATGGACCCATTTATTCAATACGGTATTGCTGCGGGCTATCAAGCTATCAAAGATGCTGAATTGGAAGTAACAGAAGCCAATGCTACTCGTATCGGTTTGGCGATTGGTTCTGGTATTGGCGGGTTAGGTCTCATTCAAGACAACTGTGAATCTATGTTACACGGCGGTCCTCGTAAAGTGAGCCCATTCTTCGTACCTTCAACAATCATCAATATGGTTGCTGGTCACTTAAGCATTATGTATGGCTTTCGTGGTCCTAGCATCTCAATCGCTACTGCATGTACCTCTGGTGTTCATAATATTGGGCACGCAGCACGTATGATTGCGTATGGTGATGCTGATGTGATGTTGGCAGGTGGTGCCGAAAAAGCAACAACACCATTAGGTGTCGCTGGCTTTGGTGCAGCACGTGCATTATCAACCCGTAATGATGACCCACAAGCGGCTAGTCGCCCATGGGACAAAGACCGTGACGGTTTTGTTCTGGGTGATGGTGCAGGGGTTATCGTACTTGAAGAATATGAACATGCTAAAGCGCGTGGTGCGAAAATTTACGCAGAAGTCGCAGGCTTTGGTATGAGCAGTGATGCTTACCACATGACGTCACCACCAGAAAATGGTGAAGGCGCTGCATTAGCGATGGTGAATGCGCTAAATGATGCAGGCATTAAGCCAAGTGATATTGGCTATATCAATGCTCACGGTACATCAACACCAGCAGGTGACTTAGCGGAAGCGCAAGCGGTTATCTCTGTATTTGGTGAAGACACGAATGTATTAGTCAGTTCAACAAAATCCATGACAGGTCACTTATTAGGTGCTGCGGGTGCGATTGAATCTATCTTTACTATTCTGTCTCTGTGTGACCAAATCATTCCACCAACAATCAACTTAGATAATCCTGATGAGGGTTGTAAGCTTGATTTTGTTCCGGGTGAAGCCCGTAAAGTTGAAAACATGGAGTATGCTCTGTGTAACTCATTCGGCTTTGGTGGTACTAACGGTTCCTTAATTTTCCGTCGTTATCACGCGGAATAATCAATAATACCGTGCATTTCTAAGCTCCAGTGTCTTTGATACTGGGGCTTTATTTTTACCTTCTTTTTGCAGTACTCTTTGCTTTAGTTTATGATATTACACACTATGTTACTGCCTGATTTATCAGCTTTTATTATAAGAAATGGTCATGACTTATTGGGTTAACAGGGTTTCTTGTCAACAAATTGATATTACCGATCGCGCTATCGCCTTTGGTGATGGCTGCTTTACGACTATCCATGGTGTGAATCAACAAGCAAAGATGTTAGATAAGCACATTTTACGCCTACAGCAGGATTCTGCTCGTCTCAAATTACCGGTGATAGATTGGCCACAACTGACGCGACATATTGAAGAGGTTTGTGAGCAGCAAACGGATGAAGAGTTTGTGGTGAAAGTCATGTTAAGTCGTGGTCAGGGCGGTCGAGGTTATAGCTCTCAAGGATTTGAACATCCGACAATTATCGTGATGGTTTCTCCTTTCCCAAAACACTACGCAGCATTACAGTGCCAAGGGGCGTCGTTGTTGCTCAGTCAAATTCCATTAAGCCGCAATCCACTCTTAGCTGGCATGAAGCACTTAAATCGATTAGAGCAAGTGTTGATCCGCCAAGAAATTGATGATGCAAAATTAGACGAGGCCGTGGTGTTAGATACGAATGGCGCCATCGTTGAATGCTGTAGCGCCAATATTTTTTGGCGTATAGGGCGTGATGTTTACACTCCGATTCTTAGTCACTCCGGCGTCAATGGATTAATGAGACAAAAGATCATAGCACAGCTCAATAATAGTCAGTACCATCTGGCAGAAGTCGAGCGCTTTCCCGCCATTTTGACTCAATGTGATGAAGTGATTATTTGCAATGCTTTAATGCCTGTTTTACCGGTGAAAAGTATTCGGTTTTCAGAAGATAAAACAATCCGTTATCAATCAAGAGAACTGTTTGAGTATTTACTATTACAGCGACAAATTTAAAGCTGATAACTATTTAACTTATATCATTCATCGACAAACAATTATTCATCGACAAACAATGCACTTAAGTGACCCATAATGAAATTAGCGAAAAAAATAACACTGATTGTCTTTGTCCTTGCGGTTATTGGCGCGATTGTGGTGTATCTGCAATATCGCCAAATTCTTGATTATGCGAAAAAGCCCATAAACATTGTCCAAGAAACAATTTTTACTGTGCCTTCTGGAACAGGGCGAGTGGCCTTAGAAGCGTTGCTTATCAAAGAAAAATTCATTGAAGAAGGGCATAATTTCCAACTTCTTCTTAAAGCGCGTCCTGAATTAGCTCAATTCAAAGCGGGCACCTATCGCTTACAGCCAAATATGACTGTGGAGCAATTATTAGCGTTGATCGCCAGTGGAAAAGAAGCACAATTTAGTATTCGTTTTATTGAAGGTAACAAATTGGCTGATTGGAGCAATATTTTGCGTGATGCTCCCTATATGCAACATAAAACTCAAGATGCTACGCCAACTGAGCTTTATGCCATGCTGGATTTTAAAGAGGGAGATAACCTCGAAGGTTGGTTATACCCCGATACCTATTTATACACTGCGGGAACCAGCGACGTTGAGATACTCAAGCGCGCTTATAAACGCATGCAAGCTGCGGTGGACGAAGAGTGGAAAGGTCGCGATAAAGATCTACCCTATAAGAATGCCTATGAAATGTTGATCATGGCATCGATTGTTGAAAAAGAGACTGGCGTGGACAACGAACGTGCGCAGGTTGCTTCGGTGTTTGTGAATCGCTTGAAGAAAAATATGCGCTTACAAACAGATCCTACGGTTATCTACGGGTTAGGGGAAAACTATCGTGGTAAAATTTACCGTAGTGATTTGGATAACTATACCGCGTATAACACGTATAAAATCGATGGTTTACCGCCAACACCAATTGCCATGCCGGGTCTGGCTTCGATAAAAGCGGCAGCTCATCCAGCAAAAACAGATTATTTATACTTTGTCGCCGACGGTACAGGCGGACATACTTTTAGTCGCAATCTTAACGACCATAACCGCGCTGTTAAGGTTTACCGACAAATTGAGCAAAAGAATTGATAAACGAAATGAAAAACCAATTTATTGTTATTGAAGGATTAGAAGGTGCGGGTAAAACGACGGCAATCAATACCGTTGTTGACACATTAAAACAAGCTGGCATCCATGATATGGTGTTTACCCGTGAACCGGGTGGTACGCCGCTTGCGGAAAAACTACGTGAATTGATAAAGCAAGGCATTGAAGGTGATAGAGTCACCGACAAAGCTGAGCTATTAATGTTGTACGCGGCGCGTGTTCAGTTAGTTGATACCGTCATCAAGCCTGCGCTTTCTGCAGGAAAATGGGTTATCGGTGACAGACACGATTTATCCTCCCAAGCTTATCAAGGTGGTGGCCGTGAAATCGACCGCCATTTAATGGCTTCATTAAGAGACCTCGTCCTTGGTGAATTTAAACCTGCACTGACGCTCTATTTAGATTTACCGCCAGAATTGGGTTTACAACGCGCCCGCTCTCGCGGTGAATTAGACCGTATTGAGAAAGAATCACTGGCTTTCTTTGAACGTACTCGAGCGCGTTATTTAGAATTGGCAGCGGCAGACGACACGATTTTAACCATCGATGCGAGCCAAAATATTGAACAGGTGCAAGCCGATATTCGCAGTACTTTACTGACGTGGCTGGCAAAATAAGGCACTAATGATGAATTGGTATCCGTGGCTTAATGAGACTTATCGTCAATTAATTAGCGCCTATCAAGCAGGACGTGGACACCACGCGTTGTTGATTCACTCAATAGCGGGCAATGGGGCTGAGGCATTAAGCTATGGCGTGAGCCGTTGGTTGATTTGCCAAGATAAAGACGGTTTAAAAAGCTGTGGAGAGTGCCATAGCTGCCGCTTAATGTTGGCAGGTACACATCCTGATTATCATGTTCTAGAGCCTGAAAAAGGGAAAACAACCATCAGTGTTGATGCGGTTCGTAAACTGACAGAAACGTTAAGTGGTCATGCACAGCAAAGTGGTGCAAAAGTCATTTCCATTCCCGATGCACAAGCACTGACGGATGCCGCGGCTAATGCGCTGCTCAAAACCTTAGAAGAGCCCGCAGGGCAAACCTACTTTTTATTAGGTTGTGAAAAAATTGATAGTTTGCTGGCGACATTAAGAAGTCGCTGTTTAACTCATTTTTTACCTGCACCGGATCAGCAAGTTGCGTTGTATTGGCTGCAAAAACAGCAGGCGGGCTTATCCGCAGAAGATGCTGTGACTGCGTTAACATTGTGTCAAGGTGCTCCTGTTGCCGCATTACAGTTGCTTAAGCCGGAGCAGTGGCAACGACGTCAGCTATTGTGCAATGAGTTAGAGCAGAGCTTACGTCAGAAAGATTTTTTAAAGCTTTTGCCAGCGTTAAATACTGACAATGGACCTGAATGCATTAATTGGCTACTCGGGTTAATTGCCGATGGCATAAAATTGCAGCAAAAAGCAGGGCAATATGTTGTTAACCAAGATAAAATGGCGTGCGTCACTTTGTTGGCTACATCCATGAGCAGCTCGCAGCTATTGGATGTGTATAGCCAGTGGCAAGGGTGTCGTTACCAGCTATTAACCGTGCCTGCACTGAATCAGGAATTGATCCTGACCAACCAATTATTACACTGGGAAGCGTTATTCGCTTCGCCTTCAAGATAAAAAGAGTAGACTATGTTTGTTGTTGATTCACACTGCCATCTCGATTGTTTAGATTACGAAAAACTACACACTAACGTCGATGATGTTATTGCAAAGGCATCTGCACGAGATGTCGGCTTTATGTTAGCCGTGGCAACCACTTTGCCAGGTTTTGAAAGCATGAAACAGTTAATTGGAAAGCGCGACAATGTCGCGTTTTCTTGCGGTATTCATCCATTGAACTTGGATGAAGGTTATGATTTTGAAAAATTGGCGCAATTAGCGGCGGGCAGTGAAGTGGTCGCGCTCGGTGAAACGGGCTTAGATTACTATTATCAGCAAGAGAATGCGGCACTACAGCAAGAGTCATTTCGTCAGCATATTCGTATTGGTCGTCAAGTGAATAAGCCCGTGATTGTGCATACTCGTTCCGCTCGAGAAGATACACTGACTATTTTACGTGAAGAGAAAGTTGACGAGTGTGGCGGTGTGTTGCATTGCTTTACGGAAGACCAACAAACGGCCATCGATTTACTGGATTTAGGGATGTATATCTCTTTTTCTGGTATTGTCACGTTCCGTAATGCTGAACAGATCCGAGAAGCAGCGCGAGTTGTGCCATTAGATAGAATTTTAGTGGAAACAGATTCACCTTATTTAGCCCCAGTACCGCATCGTGGTAAAGAGAACCAACCTGCGTATGTGCGTGATGTGGTGGAGTATATGGCTGTATTGAAAGGGGTGAGTGTTGAGGAAATGGCACAAATTACCACAGAAAACTTCAACCGTTTATTCCATTTACACGTTGGGCAATAAATAGATAACGATTAAATTATTAAGGAATTTGTCATGGCAGAAGAGACTATTTTCAGTAAAATTATTCGACGTGAAATCCCGTCTGAGATCGTCTATCAAGACGAACTGGTCACTGCATTTCGTGATATCGCGGCACAAGCACCGACGCATATTTTGATTATTCCGAACAAATTAATTCCAACCGTGAATGATGTGACGATCGATGATGAGCTGGCATTAGGTCGCTTATTTACCGTGGCGGCGAAAATTGCGAAAGAAGAAGGGATTGCTGAAGATGGCTATCGCCTGATTATGAACTGTAACAAGCATTCAGGGCAAGAAGTCTTCCACATTCATATGCACTTAGTGGGGGGACGTCCATTAGGCCCATTGTTGGCTAAGTAATTCATCATGAAACGTGCTGCATCAACCTTAAAATACATCGCCACACTGAGCTTACTCATGTTGTTTCTCAGTGGTTGTGCTTGGAATAAAAAAACAGGGTTATCATTTAATGATCAGCAGCGCATCGTGATGGAGCCTTCCGTGCTAGCAGCGGGCGTGATTGTAGAAAAACCAGTGATCAAGGTCGGTAGTGTAACGGCGACCGCAACTATCAATATGAGCAATATTGAAAAGAAACCGGTCACTGTGATGTATCGTATCTTTTGGTATGACGAGCAAGGACTGAGAGTGGATTCAACAAAGAGTCAATCTCAAGTCATCCCTGCTAATTCGTCAGTGATGCTAAAAGAGGTCACAACATCCCCGCTTGCACGTAATGCGCGTATCTATGTTTTCTTACCTTCAATAGCTGGAGAGTCACAATGAAACGGATCTTATTGGTCGCAGCAACAGCATTTATTTTGGCAGGTTGTCCGTCAGTCCCTCAAGGGCCTAAACCCCCGATTGTTCCAGTTGAACCGAGTGTAACACCGAAACAGCCTGAAAAGCAGCCGGAATTAACACCTCCACCACCAACAGACACAGTACCGATGCCACCAAAGCAGCAAACCATTGATTGGGCTGGGGCATTACAGCCGTTAGTCAAGAAAATGGTGGCGGACGATGGTGTTGAAAGTGGCAAAGTTTTGCTGGTCGATTCTGTCAAAAATAATACCAGCGGAAGTTTACCTTCACAGGCAGTCACGGCTGCATTAACCAGTGAAGTCATGAAAACCAATAAGTTTAAAGTGGTTCCTCAAGGCGTCGTCAGTGCTGCCCGTAAAACATTGGGACTGTCGCAGGATGATAGTCTGGTAACTCGCAGTAAAGCGATTGGTTTAGGACGTTACGTCCAAGCGCAATATGTGATTTACAGTGTCATGTCAGGCTCTTCTAAAGAACGCAGCATTGAAATGCAGTTAATGGACGTGCAAACCGGTGAGATTGTGTGGTTTGGAAAACAGAGTATTGAGTAATCAATCATCACTGTTTGCATTACTTGCTGAATGCTTCCCAGCTGTTTTAGCATCATGCTGGGAAGTCTCGCCATTAGCAGGGTTATCAGGTGGCAGCTATTTAGTTGAAAAGCGATACGCTACTCAAACTCAAGATACGGTTCCTTCCATCAAATTAATCGCCCGCTCAGATGGGCAAGCGCAAAATGCGTTGTATGTTAATCGCCGTAAAGAAGCGCATATTCTTAAGCAACTGAAAGATTTTCCTTATTCACCTCAAGTCATCTGGCGTAATACCCATTGGTTATTATTGGAATGGGTTGATGGAGACCATCCTAGCTGCGAACAATTTCTTTCCTCTGAATTTCAAAAAAACTTGGCAGAGATCGTTGCTAAGCTCCATAATCATGACGTATTAAATTACCGATTACCGTTACGTAATGAGATTGCTCATTATGGCTATTTAATTGATAATAAAAGAGTCTCTGCACGCTGGAAGCGGGTACATCGTCGCTTTCTACGCACGCCAATGCCAAAGGTATTAAAGCTCGCACCCGCTCATATGGATATTCATCCGGGCAATGTGCTGTGTGAGCAAGGGGTACCAAAAATGCTGGTGGATTGGGAATATGCGGCAAATACCGATATTGGTTTGTCCTTAGAAACCTATTTTCAATTCAATAGCTTGACGGTAGAACAGCGAGATTATTTCTTGACGCAATATTGCTACACCTATGGCGCCTATAAAGATAAATTCCGTTTGGCAGAGCACTGCCTGCAATGGGAGCCGTGGGTCAAATACATGACGTTAATGTGGTATGAAGTCCAGTGGAGCCAGCGTCAAGAAGCGCAGTTTTTAAACGATTCCTCCCCATTACGAGACTATTTTGGTCTTTGATTGGGTAATATAAAATCTCTGTGAATACACGAGAATTTGTGAAAATTAATCAAGTGAGGCATGTTATGGGTCCGATAATGCTGGATGTTCAGGGTTATGAACTGGACAACGAAGAGCGTGAAATTTTAGCTCATCCACTGGTAGGCGGGTTGATTTTATTTACTCGTAACTTCCATGATGCGGCACAGTTGCGTGAGTTAGTGCGACAAATCCGTGATGCATCAAGACACCGTTTATTGATTGCTGTGGATCAAGAAGGTGGCCGTGTACAGCGTTTTCGTGATGGGTTTACCGCATTACCTTCTGCACAAGCTTTTGCTGAACTGAACAATCAGATGGATGGTGCTAAATTAGCACAAGAAGCAGGCTGGTTAATGGCCGCAGAAATGATTGCTATGGATATCGACATTAGCTTTGCACCTGTGCTGGATTTAGGGCATGAAAGCATCGCCATTGGTGAGCGTTCATTCCATGCAGATCCTGAAATTGCGATGATGATGGCAGAGCGTTTTATTCGCGGTATGCACAGCGCAGGAATGAAAACCACAGGTAAACACTTCCCTGGGCATGGCGCCGTCAAAGCAGATTCCCATAAAGAAACGCCACGAGATGATCGCCCACTCGAGCAAATTCGTGGCAAAGATATGTCTATTTTTAAAGACTTTATTCAGCGTGAATTGCTTGATGCGATTATGCCTGCTCACGTGGTTTATACTCAAGCGGACGACCGTCCTGCGAGTGGTTCACCATTCTGGCTAAAATCGGTATTACGTGAGCAGCTTGGTTTCGATGGCGTTATCTTCTCTGATGACTTATCGATGGAAGGTGCTGCCATTATGGGAAGTTACCCAGAGAGAGCGAAAGCCTCATTGAATGCGGGCTGTGACATGATCCTTGTTTGTAATAATCGAGAAGGTGCGGTGAGCGTACTGGATAATTTACCGAAACAAAGTGACAGCCGCGCTTCTAAGCTGTACCACAGTGGCCGCCAGTATTCACTGAATGAGCTACAATCGGTGGATCGTTGGAAGCAAAGTCACCGTCAATTAGTCGAATTACATGAAAAATGGCAAGAACACCGTAACCGCTAATTAAACTGTGTTGAAATTGAACCGATGGGATAATGACCCATCGGTTTTTTTTATCCTAAATTCACTGAATAAGTTACGGGTAACCTCATTGATATAAATTGAATAGAAGCAAAGATAGAGATTATCCAAATTGATTAGTAATACTGTATCTATATTCAATATGTGTGTAAAAATCACACGTTAATATTAGTTGCTACATGGAATTAACTAGGAATAATTCCTAGTTAGAATGATTAATTGGCGTTAAATAATCTCTCTATAGATGATAAATATTCTTCATTTCAACTAATCAAACCAGTATATCGCTTAAAAACAGAATGATTGACTTAGCCATTTATTTAAATAGAAGGTCTGAATTATGGGTTAATGTTATTGATTTAAATAAAAATGTTATTTCACTTTAGTAAATAACATTTCATTAAAATATAGATGACTAAAATAGCAAAATTATTGTTTAAATATGGAATTCAATTAATAGCTGCAATAGCCAATAAAGTGATTGATATCACATCGAATGATGTGTGATTTGCAATGTATCTGGTTTGTTGTGACGCTGATCGTGTTAATTGACATAAAATTACGTTAGCATACTTTTCATTATGAATATCAACGCAAAGTGCTCCTTATCAGAGTGCGGTTGAATATTGCCCAAATAAGTTTGAAATCATGGTGTGAACTTAAATTAAATTCGCACGTTTGGATTAATTATTTCGACTTATAAAATAATTAAATTTTATTCTTAACGCCAAGAAAATAAATTGTGCTTAAAGAATAGAGGATGCAACTTAAATTAAATAATCATTAAAGACTATTGCAGTAATTAAAGCTAAATAAAATTGTTACTTATTGAAAGATAGCAAGGTGCCATAACACCCAATGAAAATTGGGTGCGGGTAGTTATATTCTAATAATCACGACTAGGTTTAATTTAAATGAAAGTCAAAAAAATAGCGTTAATATTGTTTCCATCTTGTTTCGTTGCGTTTGGGGCTAATGCTGGCGATTGGGAAAATGCCATCAAGGAAAACTCATTTGTTGCAGATTCTGAATTAGAACTTTCTACACGAAATATGTGGAAATACCTGAAGTCAGAAAACCGTTACGATGCCAACGAGCAACGTTACAGAAAACAAGTTGCACAAGCTTGGGGTCAGAATATTCAGTTAGACTACCAATCAGGGTATTTTGCTGATTTTATCGGGTTTGATGCTTCTTATTACGGCGCAATCAAACTGGCAGCAAGTAAAGACTTCGCCTCTCGAGCAATTTTATATAACGATGATGGCGAAGCGAAAGGCTATAACAAAATTGGTCAGCGTTACGCTAAATTTAAATTAGATTTTGAACCTGTTAATTTCAAAGGTAAAGCGGGTTGGTTCACGTTGAAAAATACGGGGATTTTTACCAACTCTCAGCGTTTATCTTTAAACACCTATAATGGTTATTATACCAACACCGCAATTAGCGATTGGAACTTAGATTTGCTCTATCTTGATGGCAAAGTGATGCGTCGTGATAGCCCAAATATTGACAGAATGTATTTCCGTGACGGAAATGGTGTTAATCACGATATCAACCATGTGGTTACAGGTGGCATTAACTACAACACCAAACCATTGAAAGCTTCTTATTTTATTGGTCAGGCTGATGATGTTTTCCGTCAACAAGGTTTAGAGATCAAATATAAACTTAACTCAGATATCACCTTATCTTCTCAAATTTATGGTCATGAATATGGTAGCGATGGTAAGCGTACATCGACAGATACCAAACGTGGCAAACAAAACTTTGATAAGCGTGCTTGGCACTATGCGGGTGAAATTGAGTGGCGCGTTCCAGAAACACCATGGACTTTAATGACGGGCATCACGCATACCACCGCACATAAAACCAATGGCGTAGGGCAATTTGCACGTAACCCAATTGGTAACACCCGTGGACGTTTTAACTCACCAGCCTATGCCGATATCGACTATGTTCGTGATGGCGAAACCATGTTGGCGTTAAAAGCCGAATATCAAGTTAACCCAACTTGGTCTGTCGGGGCTAACAGTAACTACAGTGAATTCTCTTACTCCGGTGAGCGTTTAAAACAAGGTCAGGTTGGCTTATTTACTTACTGGAAACCAACTGAAAACCTTTCCGTTTCATTAAGTGGCGGTATGGGCTGGCACCATCAGCAAGAGTCTGATAACTCCACGCCAAAACTGTATGATGGTGAGTCGCGTCGTGCACATTCTTTATCCGGTTCGATGACAACCACTTATCGCTTTAAAATGTAATTGAGGGCAATGAATAGATGAATCATAAAATCAGTTTAGTGACATTGCTGGTATCAGGTGCTTTATTAGCAGGCTGTGCCACAAAACAGAGCGATACCGTAAAAGTTCAAGTCATTGGTATTAACGATTTCCACGGTGCATTACAAGCGCCGGGGGATGGTAAACTCGGTGGAATCGAATCCATTGCGACACTGGTTAAGCAATTAAAAGCGGAAAACGACAACACCATTATTGTCGGCGCAGGGGATTTAGTGGGTGCGAGTCCATTACTGTCATCGATGTTCTACGATGAACCGACCATTGAAGCGCTTAGCGCAATTGGTCTTGAGACTAGTGCAGTCGGTAACCATGAGTTCGACAAAGGTAAAATCGAGTTACTGAGAAAGCAAAATGGTGGATGCCATCCTACCGCAGGCTGTGTGGGTAAAGAGTCTTTTGCTGGTGCAGACTTTAACTATTTAGCCGCGAACGTGATTGTCAAAGAGACCGGTGAGACGCTATTCCCATCTTATTACGTTAAGAAGTTTGATGGCGTACCAATGGCATTTATTGGCTTAACGCTGGAAGGAACGCCTGCCATCGTTACACCAAGTGGTACTGCGGGCTTAGAGTTTAAAAATGAAGCCGAAACCATTAACCAGCAAGTGAAATTGCTTAAGGCGCAAGGTATTCGCAGTATTGGTGTTTTGATCCACGAAGGGGCAACTCAGCAAGTGGATACCAAGGTTAAAGATATTAACCGTTGCGATAACATCAAAGGACCTATTGTCGAGATCGTTAAGCAGCTCGATGCGGATGTGGACTTTGTGGTGAGCGGCCATACGCATCAAGCGTATAACTGTGATATTAATGGAAAAAAAGTCATTTCAGCACAATCTAACGGGACATTATTGTCTCAATTGAATATTGAAATCGATAGAAAAACCAAGGATATCGTTAGCATTAATGCGAAAAATATTCCGGTAGAAACCAGCCGTTATGAGAAAGATCCACAATTAAGCCGTTTTATCCAAAACTATGAACGCATCTCCAAACCGATTGCTGAACAAGTGATGGGTACGTTGAGTGCGCCGGCGGATAAAAAACTAGCGGCGGGTGGGGATTCAACATTAGGTAAAATTATCGCCGATGCTCAGTTATATGTTGCTGCGACTCCAGATGCGGGCGGCGCTCAAATTGCCTTTATGAACAGCGGCGGTATTCGTGCTGATCTCAAAGCAGGGGAGCTGACTTACGGTGATATCTTTACGGTGCAGCCATTCTCGAATGTGGTCGTTACGCAATCATTAACTGGCGCGCAAATCAAACAAGCGTTAGAGCAACAGTGGGATCGTGAACGCCCGCAAGTCATGCCAGTTTCCCACGGTTTTTATTACGAATGGGATGACAGTCGTGCGGTAGGCGATAAAGTGATTGCAAGCTCAATGAAATTAAATGGTAAGCCAATCGATATGAAGAAAAACTATCGTGTCGCTGCCAATGAATTTCTGGCAACCGGTGGTAGCCGTTTCTCTGCCTTTAAACAAGGTAAAGACCGTATCTATAGCCTGCCGGATAACGAAGCGCTGATGAAATACTTCAAAGATAACTCGCCAATTCAGTTGCCGACTGACGAACGTATTAAGAAAGTGAAGTAAAATACCCCCACAAAATGCTAGGTTTCCAAGCCCGAGAATAACGCCATTCTCGGGCTTTTTTGTCTCTAAGTTAAATAAAGCTGACTCGTTTCTTTTTTTTCAAAAAATGATTTGACGAGCGTGATCGTTGTCATAATAATCAACTAAATTGATTTGCATCAACATTTGGTATGACCAAATAACCAAGCATGATATTCTTCAAACCCAAACAAAATAAAAGACGGTGAATTAGTGTTATTTAAGTTTTTTGTTATTAGAAATCTTAAATAACATTAATATATTTTATATGAGGGGCGTATGACCTTAACTCAACCTAAAATCGTTGTTGTAGGCGGTGGTGCTGGTGGTTTAGAACTGGCAACACGTTTAGGACGTAAATTAGGGCGTAAAAAACGTGCGGATATCACACTGATTGATCGTAACCCAAGCCATTTATGGAAGCCATTACTTCATGAAGTGGCGACAGGTTCACTGGATGATGGTGTTGATGCTATTAGCTATTTAGCCCATGCTCGTCACAATGCATTTCACTTCCAATTAGGCTCCCTCACGAATATCGACCGAGAAAACAAAAAAGTGGTTCTCGGTGAATTGCGTGATAAAGATGGCGAGCTGTTAGTGCCATTGCGTGAAATTGATTACGATATTTTAGTCATGGCGTTGGGAAGTGCCTCGAATGATTTTGGTACCCCAGGCGTAAAAGAAAACTGCATTTTCCTTGATAGTCCTGCACAAGCTCACCGCTTTCACGATGAAATGCTGAATTTATTCTTGCGTTATTCAGTACGTGATAATGCGGAAGAAAAAGTGAATATCGCCATTGTCGGCGGTGGAGCAACGGGGGTTGAGCTTTCTGCAGAACTGTATAATGCAGTGGAGCAGTTAACAAGCTATGGTTTTAAAGGGTTAGACACTGATGCGTTAAATGTGACGCTAGTGGAAGCGGGGGAGCGTATTTTACCTGCGCTACCTCCACGCATTTCAAGCGCAGCACACCAAGAACTGAATAAATTGGGCGTGAAAGTTTTAACCAAGACCATGGTGACCAGCGCGGATGCCGATGGCTTAAATACCAAAGAAGACGGCAAAATTTATGCTGACTTAATGGTGTGGGCGGCTGGGATCAAAGCACCTGACTTTATGAAAGATATTGCAGGTTTAGAAACAAACCGTATCAATCAGTTGGTGGTTAAGCCGACATTACAAACCACGTTGGATGATGGAATTTTCGCTATTGGTGACTGTGCGTCTTGTGCAAAACCAGAAGGTGGTTTTGTCCCACCAAGAGCACAATCCGCTCATCAAATGGCGAGCTTATGCTATGACAATATCGTGGCATTAATGAAAGATAAGCCACTGAAAAACTATATTTACAAAGATCATGGTTCATTAGTTTCGTTATCTCGTTTTAGTACGGTAGGTAGCTTGATGGGGAACTTAATGCGTGGAGATATGATGGTAGAAGGGCGTATAGCTCGTTTTGTCTACATTTCCCTATATCGCATGCACCAAATTGCATTACATGGCTATATAAAAACGGGCTTAATGATGCTGGTTGGCAGCATTAACCGTATTATTCGACCTAAACTGAAATTACATTAATCTGTAGTTATCGTTTTTTCAGTTCTGCAATCGCAAGGATATACACGGTTATCAGTGAATAATCGTGTGTATCCTCCAATCAGAATAAAGATGTATTTAAAATAATAGACCCAGTTAAAATGGTACATATATTTTAAATATTTATTCATTAAATAAACGCCATAAAGTCAGCTAATTACCCTAATGAGTTTGGGTTAAGTGTGATTTAATACAAAAAGGCAGCATATTGTTAATTTAAATCGCTCATGATATCCATTCATTGGGGTTTTTATTTTTTTTTGTTATAAAACAAAGTAGTAGGTGGGCTTTTTATTTGGTGTAATATATTGAAATGGATTTAGTTAATTATTTACGACTATTCACGGTAAACTTATTACGCGTAAGTAAATAAGATGTATGTCTCATACTCAGACTAATCTAAAAAACCATATTTATTGTATGTAATTAATGTAGTTGATACTAGATAAGCTACAATAGCTAACACATTCACTATTTAAAAAAAGGGCAAGCGATGAAGCTAAAAATTAAGTTGTTGTTAGCCGCATTCGTTGTTGTTTGCCTAATTGCTGTCGTTTATTTCTCTTTTGTGCGCAGTGACGAAGTAAAAATTGCCACTGTTTTATCTACCGAACCCATTAGGGCAACGCGTATGGTGGAACATGAAAACTGTTCGGTCACGGGTATTTTAGGCACATTCACGCAAGAGTCGTTATCTCGTTGGCATCCCGCTCAACGCGAATGCAGAACCATTTTGATGATCCAATCCTTACAAGGCAGGTCGCTACCTCCATTCTCCAGCAATGAACCAAGAACGTGTGTGATCACCAAAAGTTTAGAGCAGATTATTGTGGGTTATGATGTGATTTACCGTATTGGCGATACGATTGGTAAAGTGAGAATGCCGTATGAGCCAACGGTGTTTATTCCTCTAAATGAAAATGGGCAGTTAGATTTAACCATGTCCAGTAAAGCGGCATGTGAAACCCTGCGTGAAGGGGCAAAAGGCATTTTGCCATTCTACTGTATGAAGCCAGATGACCTACCAAAAGCTTACCAACCGTCTACCGTACTGGAAGTTAAAACGGGTAAAAATACCTTTGGAATGTTTGAGTAGAAAGAGAAAGCATGCTGAAAAAATTACTGGAATTTTTAGGTTTCAGGTCACGCAATATCCCCTCATTTAATGAACTCATGTTGAAAGCCAAAAGTGGTGACCTCGATGCACAGTACGAGATTGGTACTCTGTATGATGTAGGGGAAGGCGTTGAAGAGAATGAGGAAAAAGCCATTGAGTGGTATCTGAAAGCGGCTAGCCAAGGGCATGCTCAAGCGCAATATATGATGGGCATGATGTATGAAACCAGTGAGCGTTTATCTGATGACTCTCACCAATCCTTAGAATGGTTTCAGAAATCTGCGGCGCAGGGCAATAGCGATGCTCTGGGACACTTAGAAGCGATAGGTCATTCGATAGATAATAAAAAGTAGTCATTTATTGGTTAAAACTACATAAAAGAAAGCCATCGAATCGTAGTGAATCGATGGCTTTTTTGTTGAGGATGATTGCCCCTACGATACCAGCTGATGCTCATCAAAATCAGCGACTAGCTGCTTGATAAAGTCTAAACGCGTCGCTCTGTCGGCTAAATCGTGGAAGAATTTCAAACGGACAGGCCCTTCCATGCGGAACGTTTTCGGCTGATTTTGCAGTAAGCTGATTAAGAACATCGGATCGACTTTGTTGCGTTCATTAAACTCAATAAATCCGCCTTTCTCATGAGCTTCAATCCGCTTCATGCCCAGTTTCTGCGCTTGTAAACGAATGCCTGCTGTCGACAGCAAGAATTTACCTGCATCAGGTAAGGTACCAAAGCGGTCGATTAGCTCGATACGCAGCTCATCCAGTTCGGTCTGATCTTTAGCGCTGGCAATACGTTTATAGAAAGACAGGCGGATATTCACATCATGGATATACTCATCAGGCAGCAGTACTGGCATACGCAGTTCCACTTCAGTTTGCTGACTGGTGAGATCCTCCAGGGATGGCTCGCGTCCTTCTTTCAGTGCATCGACCGCACTTTCGAGTAACTCCATATATAAGGTGAAACCGATGGTAGTCATCTGCCCACTTTGGTCTTCCCCCAATAGCTCGCCAGCTCCACGAATTTCAAGGTCATGAGTCGCTAGCGCAAACCCAGCCCCTAAATCTTCAAGAGACGATATTGCTTCAAGGCGTTTCTGTGCATCGGTGGTCATGGCTTTTGGATGCGGTGTCAGCAGGTAAGCATAAGCTTGGTGATGGGAACGACCCACACGACCGCGTAGCTGATGCAACTGCGCTAAACCAAAGTGGTCAGCACGTTCAATAATAATGGTATTTGCGGTTGGGATGTCGATACCCGTTTCAATAATCGTGGTGCAGATCAAGACATTAAACCGTTGATGGTGGAAATCCGTCATAACTCGCTCAAGTTCGCGCTCTCGCATCTGTCCATGACCCACAACAAATCGCGCTTCAGGCACTAAGGCTTCAAGACGCGCTTTGGCTTTTTCGATATTTTCCACATCATTATAAAGATAATAAACCTGACCGCCGCGTAAGGTTTCCCGCAGAATCGCTTCGCGCACCACTAAATCATCATATTGGCGAACAAAGGTTTTTACGGCTAAGCGGCGAGCGGGTGGGGTTGCGATAATTGATAAATCCCGCATACCACTCATCGCCATATTCAGGGTACGTGGAATAGGTGTCGCCGTTAAGGTCAGAATATCCACGTCAGCACGCATCGCTTTAATGCGCTCTTTATGACGAACTCCGAAACGGTGCTCTTCATCCACTACCAGTAAACCCAGATCTTTCCATTGAATATCGCTTTGTAGCAATTTATGGGTACCAATCAAAATATCCACTTTGCCTTCTGCGGCCTCCGCAATAATTTGTTGCTGCTCTTTGGCCGTTTTAAAGCGCGATAGCATTTCGATACGTACTGGCCAATTCGCAAAGCGGTCGCGGAAATTATCATAATGTTGCTGGGCTAGTAGAGTGGTAGGAACCAGTACAGCCACTTGCTTATTATTGTTGACCGCTAAAAATGCAGCTCGCATGGCGACTTCTGTTTTACCAAAGCCCACATCGCCACAGACTAAGCGATCCATTGCCAGAGGCTGGCACATATCACTCAATACTGCATTAATCGCCATCTCTTGGTCGGTGGTAGTTTCGAATGGGAAACCTTGGCAAAATTCTTGGTACTGCTCTTTATCATGTTTGAAGGCGAATCCGGCTTTTGCGGCTCGCTGAGCATAAATATCCAGAAGTTCGGCTGCCACATCTCGCACTTTTTCCGCCGCTTTTTGGCGAGCGCGTCCCCAACTGTCACTACCCAACTTATGCAGCGGTGCATTTTCATCGGCTCCACCTGCATAGCGGCTAATTAAATGTAATGAAGAAACAGGGACATACAGTTTATCTTCGCCTGCGTAGGTGAGGATCAAATACTCGGCGGGAACACCACCCGCTTCTAAGGTGATTAAGCCTTGATAGCGTCCGACACCATGCTCAATATGAACCACGGGTTGACCCGGGCGTAGCTCTGCAAGGTTACGAATGAGCGTATCGGTATTGATGGTGCGGCGTTGGTCACTGCGGCGGCGAACAACTCGTTCACCCAGTAAATCGCTTTCGCAAATTAATGCGCGGTGGCTTTCTGGCTGAATAAAGCCGTGCTCTGCTGCGCCAATCGTAATGGCAAAACGGTCTTGGGTTTGATCAAAATAATTGCTGATAATTTCAGGGCGGATTTTCAGGCGAGCGAGTAATTCACTCACCGTTTCTCGGCGTCCTTCACTCTCCACGGAGAACACAATCGTGCCATCAAACTGTTCGGTGAACTGACGCAGTTTTTCTAATGGGTTTTTACTTTGCCCTTGAGTGCTAATATCCGGAAGTGGCTGATAGTCTAAATTGGTATTGGCGGCTTTCTTCGGTAATTTTTCCGTAGACAGCTGTACCCGAGGCCAATTTTTTAAGTTTTGATTCAGCTGTTCGACGGTTAACCATAACTCGGCAGGGGGAAGCAATGGGCGCATTGGGTCAACACCACGGCTTTCATAGCGTTGCTGAGCATCTTGCTGGAACCGCTCTGCGGGTTCTTGCAGATTTTGCGAAACAAATAGGGTGTTAGCGGGTAAATATTCAAATAAAGAGGGCAACGGTTCAGCGAAAAACAGTGGCTGCCAATACTCAATCCCACTTGGCAGGGTGTTTTTACTCACTTGCTGATAGATATGTTCCGGATCACGACGAACTTCAAAACGTTCGCGCCATTGGCTACGAAAACGCTCGATAGCGTCTTTATCGGTCGGAAACTCGTGAGCTGGCAACAAGTTGATTGCGCTGACTTCTTCTAAAGTGCGTTGGGTATCGACGTCAAAGGTGCGTAGGCTATCAATTTCATCATCAAAAAAGTCGATACGAAATGGCAGGTCGCTACCCATTGGGAATAAGTCGAGTAATGCTCCGCGAATCGCATATTCACCATGCTCAAGTACTTGCTCAACATGGCGATATCCGGCTTTATCTAGTTCGTCTCGCAGGCTATCGCGTGAGAGCTTATCGCCTTTAGCCATCACTAAAGCATGTCCCGTTAGAAAATCAGCAGGGCATACCTTCTGCATTAAGGTATTAACGGGGAGGATCAGCGCCCCTTTTTGCAGTGTTGGCAAGCGGTATAGAGTGGATAAACGGTGAGAAATGATTTCTTGATGCGGCGAAAAATTATCGTAGGGTAGCGTTTCCCAATCCGACAGTGTCTCTATAGGATGTTGGGTAAACTGTTGAAGTTCATCACGAACGCGTAATGCGTTTTGCATATCACGCGTAACAATCACGACAGGACCTTGATGGCGTTCAATCATTTCTGCGCATTCTAAGGGACCCGCAGCACCAATTAAGCAGCCTAAATGGCGGACATCTCCAGCACGACTGGGCAGTTCATAACGATAATTTGACGACATAGAAATATTCAGCTTCTCATAGCTAACTAGTTAATTAATGATTAGTTAGGCAATTAAAAATTAATTAAACGACCCACAGAACTCATTGAGTAGTCTGAAAGTGATCTAAACAAATAGTATTTATAATAAAAAAAACCACAAAAGCGCGGTTGGGTGGTTCCATTCATCAATCGTACCCTTTATTATCCCTGAACACTTCGCTTTGGCAACAGGGACATTACGTTTTCATGCATCAATCTGTCTCACTCTTTATAGGTCTGCGCTATATGCGTGGGCGCGCAGTCGATAAATTTGGACGTTTTGTGTCCAGCTTGTCGGCAATAGGCATAACCCTTGGTGTTGCGGCATTGATTGCCGTGACGTCTGTGATGAATGGTTTTGAACGTTCGTTACAAGATAGCATACTTGCTTATATGCCACAGGCCATATTGACCTCAAATACGGGAAATATCGATCCCAATCAACATCCCATCACGGACTTAAAAAACCTCAAAGGCGTTAAGAAAATTGAGCCGATTGTTCAGTCGGAAGTGGTTTTACAAAGTCGAACTAACGTAGGAGTGGGAGTGATGGGAGGAATTCGTTCCGATGAGTCCTCCTTGTTACTCGATAAGCTGATAAGCGGGGATCGCCGTGATTTAATCGATGGGGAATACAACGTTTTTCTCGGTAATCGACTGGCGGAAACCCTCGGCGTAAAACGCGGCGACCAAGTACGCTTGATTATTCCCGGCGTGAGCCAATTAACCCCAATGGGGCGTATACCTAGCCAGCGTTTATTTACGGTTGCGGGTATTTTTCAAACGAATGGCGAAGCGGATACGAGCGAATTGATTGTTGCTCAGCCTGATGCAGCGCGAATGCTACGTTATCCAACCGGAAATATTACTGGCTGGCGTTTATATCTGGACGAACCTCTGCAAGTGGATGTGGCGAGCAAACAGACACTGCCGGAAGGGTTAGTTTGGACAGATTGGCGTGAGCGTAAAGGCGAATTTTTCCAAGCAGTAAGAATGGAAAAAAACATGATGGGTCTGCTGCTGAGTCTGATTATTGCGGTAGCGGCCTTTAATATCATTACGTCGTTATCCTTATTAGTCATGGAAAAACAAGGCGAAGTGGCGATTTTGAAAACCTTAGGGCTCAAACGTAGCAAAATCCTGACTATCTTTATGATCCAAGGTGCGGGCGCGGGCATTATCGGTACATTGATTGGTACCGTGTTGGGTACGCTGCTATCGAGCCAATTGAACGTAATTATGCCGTTAATTGGCTTATTACCACGGGGAGTGGCACTCCCGATTGTACTCGATTATCCGGGTATTTTAATTATTGCGCTGTGCGCGATGCTGATTTCTTTGCTGGCGACGCTTTATCCTTCTTGGCGTGCGGCAGCGGTACAACCTGCTGAGGCTTTACGATATGAATAACCAACCACTTCTGGTCTGTGAACATTTAAGTAAGATTTATCAAGAAGGCGCACTCTCCACAGAAGTGTTAAAGAATGTCAGCTTCACGATGAATGAAGGCGAAACTATGGCTATCGTGGGTAGCTCAGGTTCCGGTAAAAGTACCTTATTACACCTGCTTGGCGGGTTAGATACGCCATCTCAAGGTAATGTCATTTTCCGTGGGCAGCAGATTAATCAGCTTTCTTCCGACGCCCGTGCGGCAATTCGTAATAAAGACCTCGGTTTTATTTATCAATTCCACCATTTATTACCTGATTTTACAGCATTAGAAAATGTGGCGATGCCACTGTTAATTGGCGGTGTTGCGAAAGCAACGGCGTTTGCGAAAGCCACCGAAATGTTAAAAGCGGTAGGGTTAGAGCACCGAGCCAATCATCGCCCATCTGAATTATCTGGTGGTGAGCGCCAACGTGTTGCTATTGCTCGTGCATTGGTGAATGACCCCGCGTTAGTGCTGGCGGATGAACCAACAGGTAACCTCGATTTGCGTAATGCGGATGCGATTTTTGAATTATTGGGTGAACTAAACCGCAAGCAAAAAACGGCATTTTTAGTGGTCACCCATGATATGAAACTGGCGAGTCGTCTATCCCGACGTTTAGAAATGCGTGATGGTCATTTGCAACAGGAAATTACGCTGGGGGCAATGTAATGATTAAAATGCCTCTGACGCTATTAGCGGCATTGCGATTTAGCCGAGGACGTCGCCGGACAGAAATGGTGTCTTTGGTGTCGATTGTTTCGACCCTTGGCATTGTCTTAGGTGTGGCGGTGTTAATTATCGGCTTAAGTGCCATGAATGGCTTTGAGCGAGAACTGAATAACCGCGTGCTCTCGGTGGTGCCTCACGGGCAAATCTACGCGGTTGAAGCCCCTTATCAAGATTGGGAATTTGCCCAAAATGTGATCCGTAAAACGCCGGGAGTGCAAGGGGTCAGCCCCTATGTGAATTTTACGGGGCTACTTGAGCGCGGCGCGAACCTGAAAGCCATCCAGATTATGGGCGTTTCTCACGAGACGGAATCCCAAGTCAGTGCATTGCCTGAGTTTATCCTAAATGATGCGTGGCAACATTTTGAGGCGGGTAAACAGTCAATCATTTTAGGGCAAGGGGTGGCGAATTCGCTGAATGTAAAAGTCGGGGATTGGATAACAATTATGATTCCGAATACCGATGACAGCATGAAAATTCAGCAACCTAAGCGTATTCGTGTCCAAGTGACGGGAATTTTTCGTTTAAGTGGATTACTCGACCATCAGCTTGCTTTAGTTCCGCTAGCGGATGCACAGGAATATCTCGGTTATGGAAACGGCATTAGCGGTTTTGAAATTAAAGCTAAAGATCCTTTCGAAGCCGATAAAGTGGTGTATGACGCTGGGCTTAAAACGATGCATCATGTGGTCGTGAAAAGCTGGATAGGCGATTACGGCTATATGTACAACGACATTCAAGTGGTTCGTAGTGTCATGTACTTGGCGATGATTTTAGTCATCGGGGTCGCTTGTTTTAATATTGTCTCTACGCTAGTGATGGCAGTCAAAGATAAAAGCAGTGATATTGCAGTTCTGCGGACATTGGGGGCAAAAGATAGGCAAATTCGCGCAATCTTCCTGTGGTATGGCTTAATCGGGGGGCTGGTTGGTTCACTTATCGGTGTGGTGCTGGGGGTACTAATCTCCTTGAATTTAACCACAATAATTAAGGGACTTGAAGTGATTATCGGTCATCCTATCTTATCAGGGGATATCTATTTTATTGACTTCCTGCCTTCCGAACTGCATGTGATGGATGTGATTTATGTGCTGTCCACCGCGGTTGTTCTGAGCTTATTAGCTAGCTGGTATCCAGCAAGACGCGCAAGTAAGTTAGACCCAGCCCGCATTCTAAGCGGTCAGTAATCAATAAGGCGCGAGTGGAAACAGTCGCGCCTTGTTTCATCATGTTATCTAAGGCTATTTCATCAAATTCTCAAGGTACATCTGCTTATAGCTGCGAGTTTCAATTAATGCTTCTGTAAAACCATAGTGTTGCGCGGTAGACAGTAATTTGGTGTACAAGTTGTCTAACTCGCTCTCATCGTCTGTCATAATCGCAAATTCAGCAAACCAACCAATACCTTCCAAGTAATCAATGGTGATATGAATATCATCCAGAAAATAGATGCTGCGCTGTTTAGCAATCGTTAGGTAACATTGATATCCCAAGGTGCTCAGCATGTTTTTGACATGTTGGCAGTCTGCAATATCAATCGCTTTACACTCGGCACTGCTTGGTCCTTTGACTATCCAGAGTTTAATCCCTGAGGGTGTCATCTCCCGCACGGACATACTGATATTTTGCGCGGCTAACTGCCCATCTTGATAGTCAAAAAAGTCATCAACCTCATGATTATTTACGGTAAATGCTTCAGCATTATCATTGATAAGCTGCTTAAGAAAAGTGTCAGAATTGGGTAGTTTGAACTTAATTTCGACTTCAAATTTCCCGACAAAATGGTCACTCATTCTATTATCCAAGGTTGTTTTAAATGATGGATTAGGTCGGTGGATAGTAACATAGGGAATGATGGCGTGGCTGAAGGTAATGTTAAGCTGTATCAAAGAATAGCGGAATAATTAGGTACGAAAAGTTATTCTCATACCTATGGTTTCAATGCTAATGACTGTTTTAAACTCCAATAACAGTATCAAAGGAAATTGAATTCGCAACCAACAGATGCCCTGCGTGGTTAAGGTGGAGATGATCCCCGGAATCATAGATTAGCGCTAATTGTTGAGGATTTTGCGAGTCGCGCACAAGTTGTTCAGTGTCAATTAATGCATCAAATTCATCGCTAGTGCGTATCCATTCGTTCACTTCTTGGCGAATAGCTTCTTTTTCGGAGGTATAGAAGTTATCTAATCCATATTCGTCTGCACCGCGTAGCGGAACAAGCGTGACGCCGACAACGCGAATATGATGCTGATGCGCCATATCAAGTAATTGACGATAACCTTCAATCAACTGGCTAGCGGAAGGCGTCATATCCGCAGGCGCTAGAGCGGTTTGTGCAAGCCCAATATCATTGAGACCCACTTGTACAATGCAAATGGTTACGCCAGCTTGCTCAATAACATCCCGAGTAAAGCGAGATAATGTACTGATGCCAATACCATCTTTGAGTAAGCGAGAACCCGATTGGCCCGCATTGATCACCGCTGTGTGCTGAGAAACGGTACGCTCAGCAAAAAAATCTACCCAACGGCGATAAGTTCCCATTTCGACACCATTGCCATCCACCATGGAATCGCCAATAACGACAATCGCTTGGCTTGGCGCCTGATTCTGAATTTCAACAGCCTCTAATAATAAACGCGAACTGATTGGTAGGCTTTCTTTCATCATTTTGGAATGAACACCGTTACCCGATGTTAATTGAGAATAATGTCGTGCATCCCAATGAAAGGTCTCTATAAGCGTAGGATTCGGTAGATAGGTTCGTAGGGTGACTTCAGACAAATCGTTAATAGGATGGATGATTTCATCACTGTACACCACTTGCCCTGCGGGGATAGAAACACCGGATTGCCCATTAAACAGAACAGGGGCGCTCCATGACTGGCCAGATGGTGATTTTACAAGAATGACATTTTCACCCAATACTAGGGGCTGAGAGCCATAACGATTCGAAAACACAAGGCGTAATTGTTGCCCGCCTAATGTGATGCGCAGCGTTTGCTGTAGGGTTTGGTTATTCAATAAGGTTGGGATCTCCAATGGAAACGGAAATGCCTCACCGGTGGTGGGTTGAGATGTTGAAAGCCATGTGCAAACCCATGCACGACTGGGAGATGAACCGAATGAGGACATAGCAATTTTTTCCTAAAATTGAAGTGGATAATCAGTGGGCAGTTGATGCTGAGATAAAGGAATCAAACCCAGTCATAGCAACGTCAACCATCGCGAGTAAATGCGCTTTACTCACCCCGTCGCGAGCTTGAATCGAAATGCCGTGAAATAGTGTTGAGATATAATCGCCAAGTGCTTGGGTGTTCGTTTCCTTGGGTAAATCCCCTTGAGTTACACCCTTATTTAAACGTTGTATGATGGCGGTGGTACGGTCTTTCCGGTAATTCGCTAGCCAAGACATAATGTTTTCATTTTCACTGGCATAGTTGGTCAGTGATAAAACTACCATGCACCCCTGTGGATGCGTTTGTTGAGTATAAGTTTCGACAGCTTGGGTTAATAACTGTGTTATTGCTAGACGCGTATTAGGCTCTTGTAACGCAGTATCAGCAAAAGCGCCTTCTTGGCTTAGATATAGGGCGATAGCTTCGCGAAATAGGTTTTCTTTCGAGCCAAATGCCGCATAAATGCGAGCAGAAGCGATGCCTAGAGCAGAGACTAAATCTGACATCGACGTACCTTCATAACCTCTTTGCCAAAAGACAAATTTAGCTTTATTCAATGCCACGTCTCTGTCGAACTCTCTCGGTCTTCCCGCCATAACGATGCTCCTCTTAATACATGATAATGATGCGCTGAATGAGAATGCGTTCATACTATCACTTCTTTGTCGATTGACAAATAATTATTCTTTATCGATTGACAAATAATTAAAAAAACCTTTAACCTATTCATTGCTGATCGACAAACAATTAATGCAACTCGTGAATGAGTGGCTTTTTACCCACATAAAAGTGTATGGAACAAATATGAATTCGGTATTTAAAAAGGTGTTACTCGTTTCTCTGATGACGCTCTCTTTGCAAGCAACAGCTACGTTAGCAGCAGGAAACCTAACTCAAACAGCCAAAAGTGCTACGCCTCCAACCATTGAAGCGAATGAGGCCAGCTTTAAACATCACTATGTGAAAGTGAACGGGCAGCGCCTTCACTATGTTACCGCTGGGGAAGGTGAGCCAGTTTTATTGATCCCCGGTTGGCCACAAACATGGTACACGTGGCGATATGTGATGACGGATCTCGCTGCTAATGGTTATACCGCTATTGCTGTTGATCCATTGGGAACAGGGTATTCTGATAAGCCAGAAAGTGGTTATGATACGGGCGCTGCCGCAACCACATTGCACGAAATGATGAAGCAACTGGGTCATACTCACTATTCAGTGATAGGGCATGATATTGGTATGTGGGTAGGGTATGCGCTGGCCAGTGATTATCCCGCCGACGTGAAAAAGATTGCCTTAACCGAAGCGGTTATTCCGGGATTAGCACCTGCGCCAACGATTTTTGTTGATCCTGCGGAGAATATTTTCCTCTGGCATTTTATGTTCAACCAAGTACGAGATTTACCAGAAATGCTGACGGCAGGTAAAGAGCGTGAGTATCTTAACTTTATTTTTGATAATTGGGCTTATCGTCGTGATCGCGTTGCCGCACAGACGTATATTGATGCGTATGCTTCTCCGGGGGGACTGCGAGCTGGTTTTGCCTATTATCGTGCTATTCCACAGACGATTGAGCAAAATAAACAGCGAGCGCAGAAAAAGCTCACCATGCCAGTATTGGCGATTGGGGCGGATCAGGCAACTCGAGATGCGCCGCAATTGACGTTACAGGGGCGAGCAACCCAATTACAAGGGGCGATGCTTGGGGAGTGTGGTCATTTCGTGACGGAGGAGTGTCCTGAACAGTTAATGAGCCACATTTTACCGTTCTTGAAACAATAATATTTGAAACAAAAAGGGAAGCTACAGTGAGCTTCCCTTATTTTATGCCGAATCGTGTGTATTGAGAGAGAACTAATACTTAGCTTTCTTGGTCATTTTATCCAAATAACCCATCACAAACGCCGACAGCACGAAGGTTAAATGAAGGATCACATACCACATCAACTTATCGTTTTCGACGTTTTTGAGGTTCATGAAAATCTTCAATAAGTGGATGGATGAGATGGCGACAATGGAGGCAGCCACTTTATTTTTCAGTGACGTCGCATCCATAGTCCCAATCCAATTCAGCTTTTCATGATGATCAGACAAATTTAATTGAGAGACGAAGTTTTCGTAACCTGAGAACATCACCATCACCAGTAATCCACCCACCAGCGCCATATCAATGAGAGATAGCAGCGTGAGGATCAAGTCAGATTCTGGAATGCTAAAAATGCTTGGCAGAATATGAAATACTTCTTGGAAAAATTTGATGGTTAACGCCAGCAATGTCAGTGATAGTCCCAAATAAATGGGCGCAAGGATCCAACGTGAAGCGTACATCATTCTTTCAAAAAACTTTTCCATGGAAATCCTTCAAATAAGAGAAACCAAAATAGTGAGATGGCGGCTATTTTAGCCGTTAGGTGTGATGGGGATAAAGTTTTTTGTCATCTGAAAGTGAAAAAAATGTCTTTTTGATGATAAAAAAGTTATTAAATCGAGGTTATTGAGATATTTGTTTTACTTTGCAGGAGATGAAGGGGGTTAGTATGTTACTATCTAAATTATGTATAAATAACATAATTTACCATGTTTATATTTCCACTTTTTATACCGACAAATTCACTGCAAGGATGAAAGGAAATTTCCGATGTTGCGATTTCGCCGTAGATTGAAAAAAATAAGTAAAAATAAATGTAAACGCCGTCAGCGACTTCGCAATCGTTCTTACTACATTGATAATAGACTGCTCAGTATGCAAAACATTAACGTGGTTGTATTAACCGGTGCGGGTATTTCTGCAGAGTCAGGGATTCAAACCTTCCGTTCGGCAGATGGTTTATGGGAAGAGCATCGCGTGGAAGATGTGGCAACACCTGAAGGATTTGCTCGTGATCCACAATTAGTTCAGCGCTTTTACAATGAACGTCGTCGCCAGTTGCAACAAGATAATATTCAACCGAATGCAGCGCACTACGCATTAGCAAAATTAGAACAAGCGCTGGGGGATAGATTCCTGCTAGTGACACAGAATATTGATAATTTACATGAGCGTGCGGGTAGCAAGCGCGTGGTGCATATGCACGG
Organism: Providencia sp. PROV188; assembly: GCF_027595165.1. Taxonomy (NCBI): domain Bacteria; kingdom Pseudomonadati; phylum Pseudomonadota; class Gammaproteobacteria; order Enterobacterales; family Morganellaceae; genus Providencia; species Providencia sp. PROV188. Next base: position 2,158,908 of record NZ_CP097291.1, on the reverse strand, counting down.
TGAATTATTAAAAGTACGTTGTAATTGGTCAAACCAAGTCCTCGAATGGAAAGGGGATTTATCCGTAGAAGAGCGTTGCCATTGCTGCCAGTTCCCACAGCCATTACGCCCGCATATTGTGTGGTTTGGTGAGATGCCGTTTGAAATGGACAGGATCTACCAAGCACTTGGAGATGCCACACTGTTTATTTCCATCGGAACATCGGGGCATGTTTATCCAGCGGCAGGGTTTGTACATGAAGCGCGTTTACAAGGTGCTCATACGGTACAACTGAATTTAGAACCAAGCCAAGTGGAAAGCGAGTTTGAAGAGCGCCATTATGGATTGGCGAGTAAAGTGGTTAGTGAATATGTGGATGACTTACTGGCAAAGTTAAACAGCGAAGAATAAACATAAAAGGGAGCTTTTGCTCCCTTTTATGCACCGAGCAAATTAGATTGATATCACACGTTTTCATCTAACATGGCGGGCATGGTAATTTCTTTTACGCAGGTGGCGCTGCTGGTGCTAAGAATAAAGCGCACGGCATTGACCACATCTTGCAGCGGAATTAACGCACCTTCACTTTTTTGAATCACCTCATTCACTGGCATAGATAATGGATATTCCGTGGCGAGATAACCTAAATTCAAAATAGAAATGCCAATATTATCTTGGCGCAAGGTTTCTCTCAGTGATTGTACAATCCCACGTAAGGCATATTTGGTTGCGCTAAAGGTGACTTCTTTACCATTATGATTATCCAACCCCCACGTAGAGCCAATTAAAATAATTTTACTATTGGTGCCTAAACGCAAGTTGCTAAGAAGTGCTTTCAAGTTCAACAGGCAGGCACCGATATTGGTCTGGATCATGGTGAGTAATTCAATATCGCTGGTGGACTCGAAATCATATTCTTCAGTAAAGGCGAGTTTTTCCCAAATGCCGACATTATAAATTAGGGTATCAATGGGTTTTTCGCCTAGCTGCTTTTTGATAATTGAAGCCGATTGAATATCACTAAGATCAGCGGATATCCAGTGAAATTGCGCACCACCAAAAGGCGGTTCAGTGCGAGAAACACCGTACACAGTATCAGTTTGGTCAGGCACTCCTTCAACTAATGCTTTACCTAACCCTTTACTGACACCATAAATTAAAAATGTTTTTGCCATCGTATTCCCACCTTAAAAATCATTCTATAGCGCATTTCGTTATATAAGATAGCCATTATATAACATGGTACTTAACGCGTTGCGTTATCCAAAAGTGCAGCTCAAAATGAACAATAAATTAAATTAATTAGTTATCTTCCTCACTCTTTAGCTGCAAATCTGATTTGAAACAATAATTGTTTCTGTGATCTTTCCCATAATATCCCCATTGATATTTAGGGGGGGAAGTATGGACAAACTCTTGGAGCGGTTTTTTGAATACACTGCGTTTGATACACAATCAAAACTGAATGCAAAAACAGTACCTAGTAGCACTGGCCAGCTAAAATTTGCCCGCGCGTTAGCCAAAGAATTAAATATCCTTGGCTTTGAAAAAGTGACGCTGTCGGAACATGGCTGTTTAACGGCTATCATGCCATCCAATGTTGATTGGGATGTGCCTGCGATAGGCTTCATTTCGCATTTGGATACCGCCCCAGATTATTCGGGCAAAAATGTGTGCCCGCAAGTGCTTGAGAATTATCGTGGTGGCGATATTGCTCTGGGCATTGGTGATGAAGTTTTATCCCCCGTTATGTTCCCTGTATTGCACGAAATGATTGGCAAAACGCTGATTATGACCGATGGCAAAACCTTATTAGGGGCGGATGATAAAGCGGGTATCGCAGAAATTATTACCGCGATTGTGCGTTTAGAAGGGCAAAATGTTCCACACGGAAAAATCTGTGTTGCCTTTACGCCAGATGAAGAAATTGGTCGTGGTGCACAACATATCGATTTTAAAGAATTTGATGCTCGCTGGGCTTATACCGTTGATGGTGGTGGTGTCGGTGAACTCGAATTCGAAAACTTTAACGCTGCCAACGTCTCTATTAAAATTGTGGGTAACAATACCCATCCTGGTAGCGCCAAAGGTGTGATGGTCAATGCGTTGGGTTTAGCAACGCGAATCCATTCTATGTTACCGGCGGATGAAACACCTGAAAATACGGAAGGTTACGAAGGCTTTTATCACTTAACGTCCATTAAAGGTAACGTGGAAAAAGCGGAAATGAACTACATTATCCGTGATTTTGATTTAGCCAATTTTGAAGCGAGAAAGAAAAATATTATTCGTATCGCGGAAAAAGTGGGTGAAGGGCTGCACCCAAGCTGCTATATCGAGCTGACATTGGATGATAGCTACTACAATATGCATAAAGAAGTGATGAAATATCCGCATGTTGTTGAATTAGCGAAACAAGCGATGCTGGACTGTGATATTGAGCCTGTTATCAAGCCTATCCGTGGGGGAACGGACGGAGCGCAGCTATCATACCGGGGCTTACCATGTCCGAATATTTTTACTGGTGGCTATAACTTCCATAGTAAACATGAGTTTATTACACAAGAAGGAATGGAGCAGGCGGTGAGCGTGATTATGAGAATTGCGGAATTAACGGCTATTCATGCAAAACGCAATACTGATAAATAGTTTTGATGCGTGCTTAATATAAAAAACAGCAAATGCCCCGATGTGATGATATTCGGGGTATTTGCTGTTTGTTGGTGGTTAATTATAGGACTAATTAGTCGTCAAAATACCAATATCCGCTATTAATCAATGCTGTCATTAAGGCAATAAAATTGACATCATCTAACGCGTCACCAAGATTTGCATGGTTGACGGAATCGAAACGGCACAGGCTATCAGCGGCTTCATAGCATTTAGTCTCTAAAGACTCACCATTAACAAAGAATTGATCACCCACACGAAGAGCGCGCAACCCATTGAGTTTATATAGGGTTTCTTGCTGGTCTTTCAATAAATTATAAATCTCATCTTGTTCATAAGGCGGCTCTGGCGGTGCCAAATCCAGCTCGTGACGTGATTGAGAAATAAATTCACCTAACCACTTACGGAATAGCTCTGGATCATGAATCAGTGATTCCATCATTTCGCGCAGCTTAATCTGTTCGCCTTGCAAAATTTCAGCCGGATTATCACGGAAAGAAAGGTCAGGGTCGCTGTAGCGATAACTGCCTAAATCATTGGAAATTAAATGGTCAGCAAAGCTGCTCATTAATTCACGAGCATTAGGCGCGCGGAAACCGACAGAGAAATTCAGTGATGGCTCAATGGCATAACCTTCGTGGGGGAATCCAGGTGGGATATACAGGATATCACCGGGTTCCATCTCTTCGTCAATAATGGCGTCAAAAGGCTGCACTTGCAGTAAATCAGGATGTGGGGAGTGTTGCTTCATTGGGATTTTTTCCCCAACACGCCAGTGACGACGACCTTCGCCTTGAATAATGAATACATCGTATTGGTCGAGATGAGGACCTACACCACCACCCGGAACGGAGTAGGAGATCATTAAATCGTCCATACGCCAGTCAGAAAGGACACGGAAAGGTTTCATCAGTTGGGCACTTGGGTAGTGCCAGTGGTCAACGGCTTGAACCAAGATTGACCAGTTTTCTTCACCTAAATGGTCGTAGCTTTCGAATGGACCGTGGGCGACTTGCCAGAGCCCATTTTGATGGCTGACTAAACGGCTATCAACCTCATCTTCCATCGCTAATCCCGCGAGTTCATCAGGCGAGATAGGATCAATAAAACGCGTAAAACCCTGTTTGATAAGCAGAGGTCGTTTCTGCCAATGACTGTCCAGAAAACTCTGCCAGTCAAGATTCAGTTTATAATCCATCTTATTGTTCCCTAGTTATGACAAAACTTCCTAAATAGTATACCGGAAATGGATTGTAAAACAGGGCTTAGAGGGCGTCAGTTCACAGATTAGCCATCTTCATCTACAGATGAGTGAATTATCTTCGTTTATGCCCTAGCTATCTCAATTCAAGACCTAAGCATCTTCAATCACCGCTTGCTGCCTAAAGGTGACGGCGACACGAGCACCGCCAAGTGGGCTATCTGAAATGGTAATTTCGCCATCATATTGGTCGATGATATCCACCGCTATTGATAGCCCCAAACCTTGCCCTGGTCTTAGGGTGTCAGCGCGTTGTCCTCGCATAAATATCATGCTGCGCTTACTCTCTGGGACGCCAGGACCATCATCATCCACAAAAATGGTTAGGCTATCGTGATTGACAAGGGCAGTGACTTCCACAAATTCAAGGCAATATTTACAGGCGTTTTCCATAATATTGCCCATCACTTCCATAAAATCATTAGGCTGACCCAGCCATGTGATTTCAGGGGAGATATCGACGGTGATGGAGACACCTTTGTTGAGGTACACTTTATGCAGTGCGCTAGAGAGGCTATCTAAGATAGAAGGTACTGAAGCGATTTCCCGCAGCATCAGGTTTTCATCCCCCTGATTCGAGGCGCGATGCAAATAGTAGCCAACTTGCTGAGAAATGCGTCCTATTTGTTCCAACATGATAGGTTCTGCTTGTTCGATGGTCATTTGCTTACCAGAACGTAGAAGCCGCAATGTGGATTGTAATACGGCCAACGGGGTTTTTAGGCTGTGGGTTAAATCGGACAATGTAGTGCGATATTTGCTATAGCGCTTGCGTTCGTTACTCAGCAAAATATTCAAATTCCGTACCAAGCCTCGCAGTTCTGCTGGCGGGTTTTCATCCAGCGTTTCTCGCTCCCCTTTTTCAAGGCTACTAATTTGCGAAATCAGTGACTTAATGGGGCGCACACTCCAATAGGCTGCAAGCCATAACAGCGGGATCACCAGTATAAAGTTGGCGAGTAACACGTAACCAAACCAGTCCCAGACAACGCCCGTGCTTTGTAAGTCTTGAGGTAACGTATCGACGACGACAATCGTCAGTGCTGGCATGGTTTCAGTTTCTAAATACTGGTTAACTGAAACGGAGTGAGTTAATGGCTCATCGATATTATCTATATCATTGAGTCGATGGCTGTAGTCCGGGTTATTGTTCATCAATTGGCGCGTCTCATCGAAATCGGTATCAATTTCGTATAACCCATTCTTTTTTAACCAATCGAGTTGAATAAGACGCTCGACGCTGGGGACTTCTCGTTGGCGCCAGACAGTTTGCCCATTTTTATCATAAATAATGATCAACGAGGGGTTGTTCAACGTAAAGTTTGGGGGAACGCGAATATCAATTTTATTATCTTGCCACTGAGCAAGGCTGTAAATTAGGTTACTTTGGCTACGTAGTAACGTGTAGGTCGTTCGGTCAAAACTGACCAAATAACCCACAACAGCGACAATCCCATAAGCGAGGGTTAGCGCCAGAATGACGGCTGACGTCGCACAAATAAAACGCGCCTGTAAAGAGATGGGTTTGAACCTAAATTTACGCAGTTTCATATTAGCTGTTCACATCGAAACGGTAGCCTTGACCTCGAACAGTCACAATCACTTCTTGGGCATGGAACTGTTGGATTTTTTTACGTAAACGTCCCATAAGCACATCGATAGTGTGGCTTTCCCGTAACTCTGCATCTGGATAGAGCTGGCGCATGAGGGAGTCTTTACTGACCACTTTTCCATTATTGCGCAGCAAGGTTTCAATAATGGTGTATTCAAATGCAGTGAGTTTGACCGACTCACCATTAACGGTGAATTCTTTACGGGAAAGGTCAATAACAAAGTTTTCAAGTTCAAGCACTTGGGAGGCTAATCCACTGTTACGGCGCATCAATGCTTGCATCCGTGCGACCAGCTCTTCTAGTTGAAAAGGTTTGGTGACATAGTCATCAGCGCCGCTATTGAGAGCTTGAACCTTTTCTTGCCAGCTTTCTCGTGCAGTTAGGACGAGGAGCGGAATGCTGACATGGTTACTGCGCCAGCGTTTGATCATAGAAAGCCCATCTTCATCTGGAAGACCTAAGTCCACGACTGCAATATCGGGATGGCTTTCATTCAGAAAATAATCCGCTTCTTTTGCATCTTCAGCAGAATCTACCTGATGACCTAATTCTTTGAGTTGAACGGTTAAATGGTGACGAAGTAGGGCGTTATCTTCGACGATAAGAATGCGCATCTGAGAACCTCACATAAAGAAAGCATGCAAATGAGAATATTATAATGAGTATGGTAGAAAGAGATGGGATAGGGAACAAGATCTTAACTAAATATAAGTCAAACAGATCGGAAAAATAGTCGAATCTGAGATTTTTTGGAAAACGGGTTAAACAAATAAATAGAAAAAACAGGCGACACGAATGCCGCCTGCTTGAATAACTATTGATTACTTGATTTCATCAATAAAATTAATCGCATAGCCAATGTAGTTGGCTGGCGTCATCGCTTTCAGACGCTCTTTTTCGCTTTCTGGAAGTTCTAAACCATCGATAAACTGTTTCATGCCTTCAGCGGTAACGCGTTTACCACGAGTTAATTCTTTCAGTTTTTCATACGGTTTTTCGATGCCATAACGACGCATTACTGTCTGGATTGGCTCCGCTAACACTTCCCAGTTTTGATCTAATTCATCCAGTAAGTGCTGTTCATTAACTTCTAATTTGTTCAAGCCCTTCATTGTGGATTGGTAAGCAATCAGGGCATAGCCTAAACCGACACCTAAGTTACGCAGAACGGTTGAGTCAGTTAGGTCACGCTGCCAGCGAGAAACTGGCAATTTGCTTGCTAAATGACCTAATACCGCGTTTGCTAAACCTAAGTTACCTTCTGAATTTTCGAAGTCGATAGGGTTAACTTTGTGTGGCATGGTGGATGAGCCAATTTCACCGGCAATGGTTTTTTGCTTAAAGTGGTTTAAAGCAACATAGCCCCAGATATCACGGTCAAAGTCCAACACGATAGTGTTGAAACGCGCCACACAGTCAAACAGTTCTGCGATATAATCGTGTGGTTCGATTTGGGTCGTGAACGGGTTCCATTGAATGCCCAGTGAGGTTACGAATGTTTCACTGAATTCGTGCCAGTTAACCTCAGGATAAGCGGCAATGTGGGCGTTATAGTTACCAACGGCACCATTGATTTTACCTAAAATTTCCACTTGCTCTAACTGGCGGTATTGACGCTCTAAACGGTACGCAACGTTAGCAAATTCTTTACCAATAGTGGATGGTGTTGCTGGTTGCCCGTGAGTACGTGACAGTAAAGGTAAAGTACGGTATTCGTGCGCCATCGCTTTAACTTTATCAATGATTTGACGCCATTGTGGTAGTAAAACCTCTTCACGAGCGGTTTTCAGCATTAAGGCATGGGACAGGTTATTGATGTCTTCCGACGTACAAGCAAAGTGAATAAATTCAGAGACCGCATGCAGAGCAGGGATGTGCGCCACTTTTTCTTTCAGGAAATATTCTACTGCTTTAACATCGTGGTTAGTTGTGCGTTCAATTTCTTTGATACGCATTGCATCTTTTTCGCAGAAGTTCGCGACGATTTCATCTAAGTAAGCGATTGCGTCAGCATCAAATGAAGGAACTTCTTTGATTTGAGCGGTTGCAGCCAGTTTTTGCAGCCAGCGAACTTCAACTTGCACACGAAATTTCAGTAAGCCAAACTCACTAAAAATAGTGCGTAAAGCGCTGACTTTATCACCGTAACGGCCGTCAATCGGGGATACAGCGGTCAGTGAGGATAATTCCATTGGTAGCAACTCCAGATTTATAGGTGAGACAAAATTTGTTTCGCCTGATTAGACAGACGGCTTCGAGAAAACATCAGTTGGAGGCGACTTCCACCAACTTGCTGCCAGAGAACTGCACAGCGAATACCTGCGAGCAATGTGGCTCTAACTTTGGCTTGAACAACGGTATTTTTCAGAATATCAGGGGAGCCGGTCACTTGAATTCGAGGACCTGCTGGGCTGACTACATCCACATAAATTCCGGCGAGTGCGTTAAAAACACCTTCAGACATCGGTTCGAAATAGCTAGCTTGACGCTCAAATTGCTCAATTCGTTGACCGAGTTGGTTCATTGCATTGTCATCTTTGCTTAAGCGGCGTTCTAGCGCCATGATGCTAAGCATATAGCGGGTCATCTCTGCAGAGATCCCACTATTACCCCCGGTTAACATGCCAAGCAGGGCAGTTAAACCGGTTTTTAAATTCGCTTCGTCATTACCGAATACATCCAGTGTGGTGGATGGATTCATGTTGGTCAGGCTATTGACCATGGTTTTACCATCTTGCTCATTAAAGGTGCCTTCATGAGCGAGCTTTTGTACCATCAAACTTGCTTGGCAGATACCCGCTAAGGCTAGCGTGATATCGTAATAGTTTTTAGCCACATTTACTCCTGAATACGGGCTTCAATAACGCCGCCACCGAGGCAGACTTCGTCGATATAAAATACCGCAGATTGTCCCGGAGTAACAGCTGCAACCGGATAATCGAAAGTGACTTGGATTTTCTCGGCGCTCAATGGGGTGATTGTACAAGGGATATCCGCTTGACGGTAACGGGTTTTCACCACGCAGCGCAATGGCTCAGTTAATGTTTGTCTATCAACCCAATCTAATTGCTGAGCAATTAAGCCTGTAGACATTAAACGTGGATGCTCATGACCTTGCGCTACAATCAATTGATTTTTTTCAACGTCTTTATCGACTACATACCATGGCTCTTCAGAACCGTCTTTGGTGCCGCCAATGCCTAACCCTTTACGTTGACCTAATGTGTGGTACATCAACCCTTCGTGCTGACCAATGGTTTCACCGTCAACGGTGACGATTGGACCTGGTTGAGCAGGGAGATAACGTCCGAGGAAATCGCGGAATTTACGCTCACCAATAAAGCAGATTCCAGTAGAATCTTTTTTCTTCGCAGTCACTAAGCCAATTTCTTCAGCGATGCGACGTACTTCAGGTTTTTCTAATTCACCCACTGGGAATAAGCTTTTTGCCACTTGTTCATGGCTGAGGGTATACAGGAAGTAGCTTTGGTCTTTATTATTGTCTAAGCCCCGTAATAGCTGGCTTTTGCCATCAACATCACGGCGACGCACATAGTGACCCGTTGCAATATAATCTGCGCCCAGATCTTCGGCAGCAAACTCTAAGAACGCTTTAAATTTGATCTCTTTGTTACACAGAATATCTGGGTTTGGGGTACGACCGGCTTTGTATTCTTCTAAAAAGTGTTCGAATACATTGTCCCAATATTCAGCGGCAAAGTTGATGGTGCGCAGTTCGATACCGAGTTTGTCGCATACCGCTTGTGCATCTGCAAGGTCAGTCGCCGCGGTGCAGTATTCTTCGTTATCGTCTTCTTCCCAGTTCTTCATAAACAGACCGACCACCTGATACCCTTGCTGCTTGAGCAGGTAAGCGGAAACGGATGAATCAACACCACCGGACATACCGACGATGACCTTAATTTGGCTGTTATCTGATTTGGTACTGTTATTTGACATGGGAAATAGTCTCAATGCGGAAAAATCAAGCCCCATACTTTAGCACGTTGCCCCCTTATTGCACCAGCGTTAGGAGAATAATGTTATTCGTAATGCTCTCCGAAGGCGGCCAAAACGCTCAAAGGATAGCGAGTACCTTCTTGGTAGCAGCGGATACTTTGGGCCACTAAAGGGGATCGAAGGCATTGGCTAGTCAGGATGTCTTCCGCGCTAACCCAATGACAAGCGCTGATATCATCATCGTGGGGATGGGTTTCGCAAGGGGCATCCAGTTCAAGGGCGAATAAGACGCGAATAAATTGGGTTTTATCGGGGGCTATCCATTGGTGAATTTTAATTAATGTCTGAGGCTCACCAATAATGCCCGTCTCTTCATAGAGCTCGCGAGCCGCAGCTTGTACTAACGTTTCATCGGCTTCAAGGTGTCCTGCGGGTTGATTCCATGTGGGGTTATTATTTATCCACTCTTCAACCACTAAAAAACGCCCTTTGGCGTGGACAATGGTGGCAACAGTAACATTGGGTTTAAACAACAGTGACCTCCTTCCATTCGCCGGAAGATAAGTTATCGAGCGTAAAATTTCCCATGGCGTAGCGTATTAATCGCAATGTGGGAAAACCAATATTGGCAGTCATTCGACGAACTTGTCGATTTCTTCCTTCATAAAGCGTGATCTTTAACCAAGATGTGGGAATGTTCTTACGCTCACGGATCGGTGGAACTCGTACCCATAACCATTCTGGCTCACTGACTAACTCGATGCCTGCGGGTAGGGTAGGTCCATCATTTAGGGTTAATCCCTGACGAAATTTTGCGAGGGCGCTTTCATCGGGGATACCTTCTACTTGAGCATAGTAGATTTTTCCTGTTTTTTTCTGCGGTTGGGTAAGCTGAGCTTGTAATTTTCCATCATTAGTGAGGACTAACAGACCTTCACTGTCTCTATCCAAACGCCCAGCAGCATAAACATCAGAGATGGGAATATAGTTTTTTAACGTTTCCCGCCCTTGCTCATCCGTAAATTGCGGGAGTACATCAAATGGTTTATTGAAAATAATCACTTTGCGCGGCTGGGTTGGGCGTGCCACGCGAGAAGATGAATTCGTTGCCAATGAACGACGTTGCTTTGAATGTGGTGCAGTTTTCTTAGTATGCTTGCGATTAGGTGCGTTCATAATACTTTTATTGAGAGTCATTCATGTAATGGGCAATAGAATAGCGATATTTTGGCGATAAAGTAAGGCTGTTTGGGTGGGTTATTTAAGGGAGGGATACGAGCAATCAGCAGGTAGCTCTCCCTAATTTATCGGATATTGACTTATGGCTTACTGATTTATTTCATCGATAAAACGAGAGAAAGCGATAAAAATTTTCTCTATCAAATGCACACAAAGAATGTGTTCTTCATCCGTATAATTAATGGTATCAATTAATTCTGCATCACTGCCCATCGCATGACCAGATTCGTGAGCCAAATGAAGATCACCGCAATATTTAAGTGGCGCAGGAGATAATTTAGCGAGTTGATTAATGTACGTAAAGAATACGCGACCCGTTGCTTCCATGCTTTCAATGACAGCTAAGCGAATTTTGGCAGGTTGATTGACGATGGCACTGATTAATTCATAGGTGAGCTTACGGTTAGCTTCCATTTGTGGCGACCATAACCATACTAAGGTATCCGTAAAAAGTTGTGGCTCATTCATACGCAATGTGCGGAGATCATCGATATACCAATACCAATGATCCGAATCTTCTAACGCATGATTATTCACCGCAATTTCTAAATCATCTTGAGGATTTTCAAAGGGAAGAATGTATTTATTAATGTCTCCAAACGTCAAAATAAAGAAAGCTATTTTGGGTAAGAACGCCAGTGACTCCTTGATGGGTAACGATGGGTTAATAGGATTGTGAAAAAAAGGATGCTGTGAAAATGCTTTTTGTTTGAGATTGATTAAGTCTGATAACTTTTCCATATATTCACCTTTCATATTATCTTGAATTAATAATTATATTTTTAATAAATAAAAGTTTATCTTTCTTAATCTATTATGGTGTTTCATTATTTATCTAGATAGAATTCAATCAAATTAGCAATAATCTAAAATTGTTTAAAATCAATGCGGTTTCGGTTTACGTGCATTAAAACCATTAAGTGCGAATAATTTAATTAAATCTATTAAATCATAAAGATAATATGAGAATATATTAATTTCTGTGAGCAGTACGAATGTTTGGATAAGGTATTTTAGATAAGCTATGGAATAAGGTCGTTCAGTATTTAGGTTGTGATTTAGCTTAGTATTTAACTTTTTAGAGTGTTAACATTTTTTTTAATATCATGATTATATTGAATTTGTTTTGATTTTATTGAGTGTTTGGACACGGAGATAATGCGTTAAATGCGATCTGTATACAAGCTTAGCTTAGTAATCATTGGCGTTCGACGCAGATTGCAGTAGTATTGACAGGTCTCTTACAAAAAATTAACAAGCAAAATACGCAAGTGAAGGAGAGGTTAATGGATAGCAAAGTAGTAGTTCCGGCAGAAGGCGCTAAAATTACCATTGATGCAAAAGGCAAATTACACGTTCCGAACAACCCAATTATCCCTTTCATTGAAGGTGACGGTATTGGGGTTGATGTCACTCCAGCAATGTTAAAAGTTGTCGATGCAGCAGTTAAAAAAGCCTATAACGGTGAGCGTAAAATTTCTTGGATGGAAATTTATACTGGCGAAAAATCCACTCAGTTATATGGTAAAGATGTTTGGTTACCTCAAGAAACTCTCGATTTAATCCGCGATTACCGCGTTTCTATTAAAGGCCCATTAACCACACCAGTTGGCGGCGGCATTCGTTCCCTCAACGTTGCACTTCGTCAACAGCTTGATTTATACATCTGCCTACGTCCAGTTCGTTACTACAAAGGCACACCAAGCCCAGTTAAACAACCTGAACTCACTGATATGGTGATCTTCCGTGAAAACTCAGAAGATATCTATGCAGGTATTGAGTGGAAAGCGGGCAGTGCAGAAGCAGATAAAGTGATCAAATTCCTGCAAAACGAAATGGGCGTAACGAAAATTCGTTTCCCACAAGATTGCGGTATTGGTATCAAGCCATGTTCTGAAGAAGGTACAAAACGTTTAGTTCGTGCAGCGATTGAATATGCTATCGATAATAACCGTGATTCAGTGACTTTAGTTCATAAAGGCAACATTATGAAATTCACTGAAGGTGCATTTAAAGATTGGGGTTACCAATTAGCACAAGAAGAATTCGGTGGTGAATTAATCGATGGCGGTCCATGGGTTAAAATCAAGAATCCAAAAACTGGCAAAGATATCATCGTTAAAGACGTTATCGCGGATGCATTCTTACAACAAATCCTGCTGCGTCCAGCAGAGTATGATGTTATCGCGTGTATGAACCTGAACGGTGACTATATTTCTGACGCATTAGCGGCACAAGTTGGTGGTATCGGTATTGCACCGGGCGCAAATATTGGTTCTGAATGCGCGCTGTTCGAAGCGACTCACGGTACGGCACCGAAATATGCAGGCCAAGATAAAGTAAACCCAGGTTCTATCATTCTGTCCGCAGAGATGATGCTGCGCCATATGGGTTGGGTTGAAGCGGCAGACTTAATCGTTAAAGGTATGGAAGGCGCAATCGCGGCTAAGACTGTAACTTACGATTTCGAACGTCAATTAGAAGGCGCTAAGTTACTGAAATGTAGCGAATTCGGCGACGCAATCATTAAACACATGTAATTTATTACGTGCTGTGATTATCAACGGGAGCCTAAAAACTCCCGTTTTTTATTTCTGTATTTGCACTGGTTATCAAAACTTTATCAAAATGAGTTATCAAAACTAGCACTTAATTTTTTTTTAAGTATTATTCATTAATTATTTCAATAATGGATGATTTTTAAATCTTAAATCTGGTGAATAGAAAATGAAAAATCCTATTACAAAAATAAGAAAAGTAAATATTGAAAAATTCAGAGGTCTAAATGATATTTCAATTGAACTTGGTGAAAGAATTACTGTAATTTGTGGGAAAAATGGGACGTCTAAATCAACTATTTTGGGGATTATTGCTCAAATTTTTAATTTTGAAACTGATTTTACTAAATTAGACTCGACTACGAATAAGCCTATAGATTTAACTGGCTATAAAAACTTAGCAGGTCAGGCTTTCACGTCTCAATTTAAGGAGCATTTTAGACTATCTAAACAGTTTGATGTTAGTGGAAGTATGAAAACGTCATTTCATATCTTTGATGGGGCTGAAAATCAGGAATTAAGCAATATTAACTTACGATTATATCTTAGAACATCAGCTGATCCTAAAGAGCAAGATGGTATTAGAGCCACAGTTAGAAATAACACTAGAACTAATGGTGCTAGTGATAGCAGGAAGGTTACACACCCGGTTATTTTTCTCAGTCTGAAAAGATTAACACCTATTACGGAAAGAAAAAAATACGACGCAACAGAAACTCAAGAATTCATGCAAAAGAATAAGAATAATTTTATTCATGATAGTTCGCATATTTTGGGCCGTAGAACTGGGGGCAGTCGTTTAACGCAAACAACAGGAACTATTGAATCTATGGTTGTTAGTGGTGAGCATTATGACCACGAATCAGTTTCAGTAGGTGAGGATAATATTGGTCAAATATTACAAGCAGTCTATTCTTTTCAAAAGCTAAAAGAAGATTACCCTGATTACCATGGTGGTCTTATTCTCATTGATGAAATTGATGCGGGATTATTTCCCGCAGCTCAGCGAAGACTCATTGACACATTAGTTAAATATGCTAGGAATTTTGATTTACAAATTGTAATGACTTCACATTCGCCTGGCATAATTGACACTATTCATGATTATGGAAAAAAAGATGGTAAATACTATAAGGTATGTTATTTATCTAATACACGAGGTGATGTAGTCGTAAAAAATGATTTTTCATGGGAAGATATTTGGTTAGAGCTGAACAATGAAACTAAGAGTATTGAAGACAATATCTCACAAGAAAAAATTAATGTTTTTTTTGAAGATAAACAAAACTATGATTTTTATAATAGTTTAATTACTAAACAAAAAATCAAGAGTTATCTTAATCCATTAAAAAACATAAATTTAGGTTGTGAGAATTATAAGATGCTTTTAAACAAGCAATTCCCTGGGTTGTATGATAGCTCTATAATAGTATTTGACGGTGATGTTACTAGGATTAGTAAATTCAAAAACGCAGTTAAACTTCCAACTAAACTACCGCCTGACCAGTTGTTATTCGAATATTTGTATAATCTACCTAGAGAACATGATTTTTGGTCTAATGATTTCCGATATACAAAAGATATCTTTTTAGAAAATGCAGATGAAGTGATTCGACTCCTAAATATTGATGATGATCAAATTGATTTATCAAATCTTCAAAGCCAGCTTAAAGCTGTTGAAGGTAGAAGGCCAAGAGAAATTTTTAAGGATTTTTCAAAGGAAAATATACTACAAAAACTTATAGATAAAGGTGGAATCCGGTATAATCCATACAGATGCTGGGTTAAAGATAATCCAGAACTTGTAGAAATATTTATTACTGAATTTATTGATTGTTTGGTACATATTTTAAGCAGCAAGTATCACTTAGATAGTCATGAGGTGAGGGCTACTATTTTAGGGAATTAGTATTAGTATTATGATATTATATGGCATTATATACAGTATACTTTTTTGGGCTGGCAGCATATGAGGTTTTATACCCCTTTAAGATATCCGGGTGGTAAAGGTAAATTATCACCTTTCATTCGGTTGTTATTTGAACAAAATGACTTAATAGGTGAGCAGTATGCTGAGTTGTATGCTGGAGGTGCTGGTGTAGCGATTAACCTATTAATGAACAATGTAGTATCTCATATTCATTTGAATGATCTAAATTATTCTGTCTATTCGTTTTGGGACTCTATTACTAGAAACCCAGATGAGTTTTGTCGTTTAGTAAATGATACCAAAGTGACAATTGATGAATGGCATCGTCAGAAATTTATAATGTCAAATCCAGAAAAATTTACGACATTAGAGATTGGCTTTTCGACATTTTTTATGAACAGAACAAATAGGTCTGGAATTTTATTAGGTGGAGTCATCGGTGGTAAGGAACAACAAGGTGACTGGAAGTTAGATGCTAGATTCAATAAGAAAAATTTGTTATATAGAATAGATAAAATTGCTAAAAAAGCTGATAGTATCAGCGTTTATAACATTGATACTAAAGTGTTTTTGAAAGATGTTTATGGAAAGCTTCCTAAAAAAACATTCGCTTATCTAGATCCTCCCTATTATGTAAAAGGCAAAGGGCTATATCAAAATCATTATACGCATGATGATCATGTTGAAATAGCCAATTTAATTAAAAAATTAGATAGAAAATATTGGATGGTTTCATACGATAATACTCCTGAAATAAACGAAATGTATTCTGGTTTGAGAAAACTAGAGTATGGAATTAACTATAGTGCCCAAGAACGTTATAAGGGACCTGAAATCATATTTTTCTCTAAAAAAATGAAAGTCCCAGATGTTATTAATCCTATGAAATTAGAGAATGTATAGTAATATACAACCAATCTTTGCCCCTATCATCATTATATCTATCGGTTTGCTGTTGGTTTTTATGACCCAGCAAATCTTTAGTGTTTATCCCTTGCTCGCGATAGAGCCTTTCAGATAAAGAGCGTTGTTCATGAAATGAAGCTGGTGTTCCGTCACCCCAATCAATATCAGTTTTATTTCGCGCCTTTTTAAAATTTGTTGTTATTGTATTTGCTGTGACTTGCTCACCGCGATTTGCTTGAGAAGTTGTATGGAAATAATGGATAAGATACTTACTGACAACGCGGTCACGACATCTTGAAATAACTTCTCTCAATGACATATTCAATGCATCAGATTTTAGCGCTAATGGAATAGCTAATTTACTCCCAGTCTTTTCTTGTGTGATATGTAAATGGTCATCCCAAATATCACTAAACTTCATTGCTGAAATATCGCCAAGTCGTTGTCCGGTAATTACTGCTAATAGCATCGCATTGCCTAAATACTTATGCTGTTTATCAGCAATATCAAATATTTTTTGCCATTCTTCCAAGTTTAAGCGCTGGCGGGTGATCCGTCGTTTTGGCTGCTTAGTGGCGAGTGCAGGGTTATATCCTGGTGGAACTTCACCAGCATGTTGTGCCTCTTTAAACACATCGATTAATACGGATCGAATAACTTGTGCCATGCGATGTTGGCCATTAGATTTATATTCATCGAGTATTGATGCGATATCTCTCGCATCAACTGCTGGCAAAGGCTTCATTGCGAGAGAGTGGCGCATTAGGTCCACAGGTTTTCTTTTTTGCTTATATGTGTTTTGTTTTATATCACCGTCAGCAAGGCGCTCTTCTTGTATTACCCAGTAGCGATCTAGCCAAGTATTTACGGTGATCTCTTTACCTTTAATTCTTGCTACCCTATCACTGATCGCCATGACTTGACGGCTGCGTTGTTCCGCTAACCGGTTATTAGCTTCAATCGCAATTTCACGAGCTTCAGCCTCATTGTCACCGAGGGCATGATATTTGCCAGTTATAGGGTGGCGATAACGCCAATAAACCTTGTTAGCTTTTCTGCTAAATAGTGGGTAGAGATTAGGGATATTGACGTTATTTTTACGTGGACGGGCAGCCATCGTTTAAAATCCTTTGTAATTTAGGGTTATCACTCTTATTGATAACCGGTGATGTCAAATTACCGACTAAGTCGGCATCTTCTCTCACGCGCCAAATACCACCTTCTTTTTGTGCTGGTGGATAGAACAAGCCACTCCTAGCATAGCGTTGTAATGTCCCCAGTCGAGGAGGGCGACTTCTATAACGTTCGCTCGCCCATTCCTCCAAAGTTAGCATTTGCATAATTACCTCCACATTCTGCCGCATAAAGATTAAGTATATTTTAGCCACAATATAAATAAGACCACTGGCAGTAATTAAGCACATATTTACCCGTATGGACTGACGCCAATGGTCTTATTTATATTTAGAAAAAGAGGCGGCATGGCACCGCCAAAAATTATCAATAACTAAAACACCAATAGAGATGATAATGAGAGCCTGAACTAACTTAGCCACATCAGGCGGCTGTGGTATTCTTGGTAGCCCTACACAACCAAGAGAATTTGAAATGCTAAAATCAACCTTAATTTCTAAATGTCTTTATCAATGCAATATGATCACTGACGTAAAAGGTGGTGAATATGCGGTGCAAAGTATTTTTACTGAGTATTTTCCAAAGCATTCTTTTGATAAATGGAACACCGAATTGTCTGATGATGTTGCTAATCGCTTTCTAGATCTCTCAAAAGGTAGTTCCCAAATACGTGTTGATTCTTTTATTAAAGACCTTTGGGATCTTTAATTGCGGAAAATGCGCCATATTGATGTTGGGTGGTTTTCCCGAACGCATTAGCTTCTTGTTCTAGCGAATTTCTATCCAACATTAAGGTTTCAGTAGTTTTAGCGATAAATGATAAGTAATCAGCAGCGACCGCACCATTAGTGTTTAAGTAACACACCGCGGCGCCATTGACTTTTAGCTCAATAATATTGCCAGCGCTTTCATTTGTTACTCTGAACATGCTAATCACCTCGAAAAATCAAATAAACTAAGCACTAATAGTGACTTTACAGCGTTCGGTTTGCTCGAAAATCTCATCATCGAGCTTTTCAATCTTGCGCTGCAGATCTTCTTTTTCTTGCTCGTACAGAGCCTGTTTAGCCTTAAGCGAATCTAGCGTTTTAAATTCAGCGGCCTTTTGAAGGATCCATGCCTGCGCATCTTCCTGCGACATTGGCACGCTAAAGGTTACGATTGGTTCTATTGGAGTGGTATGCATAAGTGCTCCCTAAGTTGTCAAAGTTGTTTATAAAAATAACTCCTCAAAACATCCTTAAGTTGTAATTTAGTTGTATTTAAAATGGAAGTCAACAACTTTATGTTGTTTGATTTAAGTTAAAGAAAATTAAAGGATAGAGAAAATAGGAGAGACTATGAATATTAACCCGGCTTTTAACTATAAGCAGAATAGAGACAAGCTATTTGCGAACCTAATTTCTATTATCGATGGCGTTTTGTCAGACAATGAGCTATCAGATTCTGAAATTATTTACATAACCACATGGCTTTCTGACTCGGAGCAAATTTCAGACAACCCATTTGTAGTGCTTTTACAGGAAAGAATAGCAAGAGTTCTGGATGATGGGGTGATCACGGCAGATGAAAGAGAAGAATTGAAGGGAGTTTTACTAGAGGTTCAGCGGTCAATAATGGATATGCCAAATATTGATTTGTACTCAAAAGAGTCAGATATCAATCTACTTAATGGCTTGTGCAAAGGAATAGTTGCGGATAGGAAGTTGGGTATTGATGAGATTAATTACCTTGATTGGTGGCTTACTCAGAATGGAATGCTAAAAAGAAATTATCCTGGCAGGCACTTATATGAACTAATTAAATCCATTAAAGAGGATGGAATTATAGAGAAAAGTGAAAGTGAGCTGCTTTATAAAGCCATGGTTGATTTCTCTGGTACAGATCTAGATAGCGGGGTTGTTGATGGACTCTCATGCCATTTACCATGTGACGATATTGATAATTTCAATGTAATTGGTGCAACAGTTTGTTTGACTGGAAATTTCGTGACGGGAAAGAGATCTTTAGTTTCAGAAATCATAGAGAAGGCAGGAGGTAAAGTTATTGACAGAGTGACACAATCTGCTGATTACCTTGTAATTGGAGCTCTATCATCCCGCGATTGGAGATACTCCAGCCACGGGAGAAAAATTGAAAAGGCTATTGAAGATAGAGATAGCGGTAAATCTAGCATTAAAATAACTACAGAAGATATTTTAATGAAATTCTTACCAACTCCTTGATGACCAAAAGACCCTACCAATAACATGAACTCTGGTGACAGCTTCACTTCTAGGTAGCTGCTCATCAGGGTATTCGTCCCTATTAAAGCTACGTATTATTAGTCCGCCATCAGGTCGATATATCAAGATCTTAACGCGCAATAAAACACCATCTCTTATTGCATAAAGATCCCCATCTTTGATATCTCTTTTGGTGATATCAACGGCTACTAAATCACCACCATTAAGAACAGGGTAGAGACTATTTCCAACTATTTTAACTATCCTTGCATTACTTGCAGAAACGCCATATTTACGTAATTCGTCCCTTCTGAATGGGTAGGTATATTCTTCTAATTCAATAAGTTCTGCGCTAGAACCGCTTCCTGCAGCTAGTTCAATATCAAGTACCGGAATATCGACAAATTCAACATTGCCATGACTAGGAATTTCTTCCCACTCCTTTACTTCAAACTCTGTTTTTAACCCGTTTCCATCATGGGTACCGAACTGCAACCACTGAGCAGATACATTAACAGCCTTCGCAATATCAGCAATTCGACGAGGAGAATTAGTTTGACCCGCTTCAATCTTTTGAATGGATTGCTGACTAACACCGACTTTTTCTGCCAGATCTGCTTGGCTCATTCCGGCTTTTATTCGCGCATCTAACAACCGTTTAGCTATAGACATTGTAATCCCTCCCATTTATTCGACATTTTACAACTTTAAGTGTTAAGAGTTCCAACATCTAAAAGTTGTCAAAGTTGTTATTTTGAATTAACCTTAAGTTGTTTTTACAACTTAAGGGGGCGTTATGGGTAACTCAATTGTCGAGTTATGCGTTATCGGATTGCAAAAGGCAATTGATGCAACAGGCGGGCAGACTCAATTAGCAAAACGTATTAGTGACATTTCAAATAAACCAGTAAAGCAGCAACAAATCTGGAATTGGCTGAACAGAAACAAAAGAGTGCCGGCAGACAAAGTGCTAATAGTTGAACGGGCATCAGGGGTTTCTCGAAATACATTGCGTCCAGATCTCTATCCATAACAACGGGGAGATTCTACAAATAACAACTAACTGAGTTAACTACAAACAAAACAACGGAATTGTAGATATGTGCAAACAAACACTAAAAGAAGTCGTGAAAGAAATGTGCAAAGCATTCCCTGGTGGTCGTTCAGCGATGGCGGGGGCTTTGGGGATATCAGAAACCACTTTCAACAATAAGCTGTATGAAAAGAATGGTTGTCGATTCTTTGAGCATGACGAATTAGAGGCAATAGAAGAACTGTCGGGAACTAAGTTGCTGGTGGAGTATCACCTAGATCGCCATGGCATGATAGCGATGGAACCCATTGAAGCTGAAAAACTCGATCAGGTTGAGCTGTTTGATATTCGAATGAAGTTAGGTGCAATGCAGGGCGCGCTTGCCGTTTTAATTCAAGAAAGCATAGCTGATGGCATTTTAACTGGCGATGAAATCACTGCGATAAACAAAAAATCTCAAAAGGTTTTTGCTTATGCAAAGCACTTTATTGATTCACTACCTGTTGTTTATGGGGTTAAAGCGTAATGACCAACTTTAGGAAGGTTGACGCTCAGGATATGCGGTCCCGAGCGTCGGTGCTAATAACAACTTTTGTGGAGCAACTACTAGCATGAACAGTGTATGCCAAATTCAACCAATAAAGCAATTTAGATGCTTACCAGTCTCGAAACAAGGTTCGCTTCAATATGTAGAAATCATAACGTCAGCAGATGAGTCGGGCAACTACCAGAGAAATGAGAAATTGGTAGATATCGCTGAGTTGAGAAGTGACTGGGCTAACTTTTACTTCAACAGCAAAGGCGAGGCACATGACTGATGAAGATCCAAATAATCTCAATCGCATTTATCTCGACAAGCGCGGTATTCCTGCTCGTGTTGTTCGTTATGACCGGGAAAAAATGTGGGTCATTTACATGCGAGAAGGCTATGAGCATGAATGTTTTGCTCCGTTATACAAATTTAAAGATGAATTCAGAAGAGTCGAGTAGGTAGCAACTATGAGCGTAAAACTATCAAGTTATGTTTGGGATGGCTGTGCGCCAGCAGGTTTGAAGATAACCTCGGTTGCTATCATGGCTCGTCTCGCTGACTTCTCAAACGATGAGGGCGTGTGCTGGCCATCGGTACCGACAATTGCTCGTCAAATCGGTGCGGGTGAAAGCACAGTACGTACCGCTATCAAAGATTTAGAAAAAGATGGTTGGTTATCAAGAGAAAAGCGTCGCAAAGGCAACCGTAATGCAAGCAATATCTATCAGCTTAATGTTAATAAATTAGCTTCAGCAGCGAGAGCCGCATTACCTCAACCAGCAGAATCTGATACGTCAAATCCTGACGCGTCAAAATCTGTTGCATCAAAATCCGCCCCGTCAGAATCGAGCAAAAATAAGCGTTTTGACCCGTCAGAATCTGGGGGCGATCCGTTAGTAACTTCAAAACAAGATCCATCAGTAACTAACTCTTCGTCGCAGAATTCTGGCGAATCCAGCGACAAGCCTAAAATTGATTTTTTAAATCGTTACCCAGAGGCTGTGATTTACAGCCCTAACTTCCAGAAATGGGGATCTGCGGATGACCTCAAGTGTGCTGAATGGCTGTTTAGCCGCAAGTGTGAAGTTTTCAAAGAGCTTGGGCTGCAAGAACCGAAAGAGCCTAATTTCACAGAGTGGGCTAACGATGTTCGCTTGATGGTTAGCCAAGACGGTCGTACCCACAAAGAGATTTGCCAATTCTACAAACGCGTTAGCCATGATGAGTTCTGGAAGAAAAACGTTCAGTGCCCAAGAACGCTACGTACCCAGTGGGATGATTTAACCCTCCGTTTAGCGGGTGAGCAAAAGGTTTCAATTGACCAAGTTCAGCGTGATGAGGCATTCACTCGCATCATCGGATCACATTCTAAGCCTCGAAATCGCATCGAAGAAATTGCGGCAGAGTTAGCAGGTAAATCAGGTGTGCGTCGAATGAGTGATTTTGTTGGACGCAAGGCATGGGCGGGTATTTGGCAACAGGCAGCAGAGCAAGCAGCGAAAGAGGTGATGGCATGATTTCAGCACAAAAGCGTCGGTATATTGAGTACACAACACATTTCAACGGTAGGGCTTTTTGCCGCGATGATCTTTTCAGTGAATTCAACATGAAAAAACGGGCTGGAGCGACAGCTATCATCAAATCTTTATTGAACTATGGACTGATTTATCAAGATCAGAACGGGCTTTATCGTGTATCTGCTAATTGTGAGCAAATGCTAAAAGAGGGGAAATTTCGTTCTCATGATTCCTCTGCGAGTGCAAACGGGATTGCTGCTGAGTCTGCTTTATTCGCTTTAGTTCGGAAGTTTGATGCACTACTGGCTGGGGTCAGAGGATGAGCATATCACTTGTATTGCCATTTCCACCGAGTGTAAATGCATGCTGGCGTAATGTGAATGGCAGAACACTAATCAGTGAAAAGGGACGTAAATTTCGGGGGAGTGCCATTGTTGCTATTTATGAACAATTGAAGCGTAAACCGATAGCGATAACTGAGCCCGTTTCTGTAAAGGTGAAAATGTATCCGCCAACAAATCACAAGCGAGACATTGATAACTATTTAAAAGCACCGTTTGACGCATTAACACATGCCAATATTTGGAAAGACGATGACCAAGTGAAGAGAGTGGAAATGGAGTGGTGTGAAGTTGTCAAAGGCGGTCGTTTTGAAATAACAATCAGTTTGCATGAAAGCGTAAGTGTGGTTGCGTAGATGAGGGAATAGCATGAGTTATCAATGGATACTAACACCAATATTGGTACCAGAAATTGGTGCTGTGATTTTTAAGCCAGGTATGCACATGAATACATTCAGCGGAAGAATGTTGCTGATGACTTTGCCCGCGGAATTAAAGCATAAACCATCAGGGCTTATCTCTCTTTCTCAACAATACCTCAGCAACAAGTTTAATGAGATTGAAGCATTAACGTCAGTAATGAACTTAACGGTAGACGCCGAGCCACCAGCTAGCTTTATGAGGCTTCCTAAGCTCCAGCGCTGGACTAGTAACGATTATCTGAAATGGGTTAAATCACAGCCGTGTTGTGTTTGTGGCGCCACTGCTGACGATGCTCATCACATTATCGGCTACGGGCAGGGTGGCATAGGCACAAAAGCCCATGACTTGTTCACTATCCCATTATGTCGAGTTCACCACAGCGAGTTACACAAAGATCCGAAAGGGTGGGAACAAGAAAACGGTAGCCAGTTAGTTTTGTTATTTAAATTTCTAGATCGCTCTATTGGTCTAGGCGTATTCGGTTAATGCGTTGTGCGGAACGCAGTGGAGAGTATTGCATGAGAGATATTCAGTTAGTTTTAGAGCGCTGGGGTGGTTGGGCTGCCGAAGGTAAAAGCCGTGTTGGCTATTCACCGATTGCGGCAGGGTTTAAAGGCTTACTCCCTAATGTGAATGGTGAGCGACTTTCTTGTTGCGATGACGATGGCATACTTATCGACTCAGCTGTTGGACAGCTAATTAAAGCTGGTAAAAAAGATGAATATGACCTGATAGAAAAACATTACATCAAGAACATATCAAAATCAGCAATAGCAAGGGATATGAAGTGTTCAGAAGGCAAGATTAGACAAAAGCTTATGATAGCTGAAACCTTTATTGATGCCTGTTTAATTATGGCTGACGCGGTTTTAGAAATGGACGAATGGACAAATAAATCAACAATTGATAACTGAATACTTTTCGTTACGAATTTTGGGTGCTAGTGTGATAAGAGTTAACGTTTGTAGCCTAGCTTATAGGATAGTGTACTGCCCCTGAATGAGTGTTTATTAGTTATAATTGTCGACATGGAAAAAAAACCGAAAATATATTATTATTTCCGGTTTTGGGAATTGCTAGTTATTTACTTTTAGTTCAACAGATAGAGAAAGGCTAAGGCTACGAAGTTTTAAGCCGAGTCTGCACTTTGTTAAAATACTCTTGTTTAATAACGCCTTAAGCATTTTAAAACCTCTAAAAATGTAAAAGTTTGCCAGCTAGCCTTTACAACGAACTTATTGATGCTTAGTATTACAAGTGTCTAATTTGAAATACAGTCAACATTTAAATTTGTCATAAATTTTAGTTGGCTCCGGGGAAAGGCTAGAAAGCATTTGTTTTCTAGCCTTTTTTCTTTAAGAACAACATCAAGATAATGTGTATGTATGATTTTATCAAGTGTACAAATCTGACAGATTTTGTGGATAACAACTGGATAAGAAAAATTGATCATGTCGGTAAGCAGCATGAGAAGTGGAATTGCTAAAAATTGACTTACCGACATTCGACTAAAAATTATTTTGTAAAGTTGAGAGTGTTTATTACGTTTTTAGCAAGCTGTAATAGACTATTTTATGGGGGACTTAGAAGATATTCATATCGTTCTGGTAATAAAGCATATTCCCCCCATTTAACATCATCTGACCAGTAACCAGAACCAACTTCCTTCATTAGACCATAGAAAATAACAATTCGACCTAGTTGTTCAGAGGTGATATTTTTTCTACCAAGCTCATGTAAGTTCACTTTTATTCTAATATCACTAGTTGGACCTTGATTATTTAACCGAAAATATATGTGTGCAGTATTAGAAAATCGTTGAATCCTTAAAATTTTACCCCAGTAAAATGTTGGAACAGTACTTTCACTTTCAATATCATTAATATCGACAAGTAGATCTCTTAATAATTTAGGTAACTCTTGACCGCTATTTGCTATGTATATGTATTTATAATAATTCTCGTCAAAGTTTCTACATAATCCTGCGACGGTACTAATTTTACTTGGAAGAGCATAATTTTCCCCTTTGTGTCTTCCTATTGGTGCTTGTATTACAGGGCCATTAATATTTTCATTTGGACCAGTATATTCAGGATTCTCAATATGTTGATTCTCAGGCTCATCATTCATAAATCCGCTAATTACTGCTAGTTGATGATTTTGTATTGCTTTTTGAGCCTCAGTTTCACTCGCATATCGCCGACCAGAAGTACTTATACTCCTTAGTGGGCAATATGTTTCACTATGACTAGGGAGGTGGAAAAAGGCTCTTCTTCTTCCATTTGAAGTCACTTCAGTATTGATTGGGCGAATAGATATAGGAGTGTAGCAAGAAGGGCAGAATAAATGGCCTCTCATTTCGTGCTCATAGTCTTCAGGAGCTATTCGCTGAGTTCTGTCTAATAGTGAAATTGCTTGATGGCTATGAGACCAGTTAGGGTCATAGTAGGCGTATTGAATAAGTCTTTCTGTCATAACGACGATCCTTTGATTAAATATAAAGTTACCATAATAAATGATAAATATTTTTAATCTAATATGGGCCTCATAAATGTGATTGAAGTTACAGACAATTTATCACTGAGTTTCTTCGATGTGACGTCTCATGTAATATAGTGGTATATCTTATTGGAACTGGTTATGTCATGGAGTTTTGGAATGGAATGGAAAGGAATACCTTACTCATTAGATGCTAAGGATATAATGGAATCAGTTAATAGCATAACCACAGTGGCGGTAGATAAAATTCCCACGGTTATTGTGAGTACCTCTTTTTCATGGGAAACCGTAGTAGCGGCTTTCTTGTCTGCCCTGATTCCATCTCTTATCGCTTGGTATGCATTAAAAAATAATTATAAACTAGCTGAATATCAAAATACGCTAGCAACTAAAGAAAAGTGGGTTAGTGATTTTCGCGTTGCTTTAGCGGAATTCATCTCTGAGACATCAATATTTACCAGTAAGATATCGATGAATCCCAGTTTAATAAGTAGTACAGATGAAAAGGCAGTAGAATTTAGTAAGTATAATCTATTATTACTACTTATTAATGCTTCAGATGCGGAAATTAAATTTACTCAACTAGTTATTCAAATAAGCAATAAAATTTCAGATTTAAAGACTGGCAATGGACCTGTTCCGGGTATTGGGTGGGGATTAGAAGTATTGCATGATAAAATTCAAGAGGATTTAAAAGTTCTCATGATAGCTGCAAAACCATTAATGGATGCTAAGTGAATTGATTTTCTATAAGTTAGTATTCAGCTAAAAACTAATGAAAAGTGTTATGTAACATGGGCGCTAAAGCTAAATAATAATTAATGTGTGCATACCAATATACCAATTACGGTTTTATGCTCCCTATTTACCCTTCTTACTTAAAAGGCCACTTTGGTGGCCTTTTTTATTGCCTAAATTTCAACTGATTTCATTAATCCTCACTGGCTTTTAATGCTGGTGGCTTTCTATTAACTAAACATCGGAACACTCCGCAGGGGGTGGATATGCGTATGCACGAAAAATACTCTAGCCCCTTTTCTTATGCTCTTGGAGTTATCACTACTGCTGCTGGGGCTTTATCGTTAGACCAATGGGCGGTGCTCATCGGGATCATCTGTACCGTCGCCACATTTTTGGTGAATTGGTACTACAAGCGGAAAGAATTCAAATTAAGAGAAGGGGAGTCTAGTGGCAAAAATACCAAATAAAATCAAGAATGCTGCCGCTGGTGGCTTAATTGCTTTGACTGTAAGCATGATTGCTTATTTTGAGGGGATGGAAACTAAACCTTATAAAGATGTCGTGAATGTTACCACAGTTTGTTTTGGGCATACGGGTGCTGACATTATCCTCACCAAAACATATACAGAATCAGAATGTTTAGCTTTGCTTGAAAAAGACCTCAGCAAAGTCAGAAAGGGTGTAGACCCTTTAATTAAAGTTGATATCGACGATAACACCCGAGCCGCTATTTATTCCTTTGCTTACAACGTAGGAACAGGTGCTTTTGCTCGTTCTACGATGCTGAAGAAACTGAATGCTGGTGATATCGCTGGTGCTTGCAACGAACTTAAACGCTGGACATACGCAGGGGATAAAGAGTGGAAAGGCTTGATAACACGCAGAGAGATAGAAAACGCCGTATGCCATGGCGAGTTTACTTATGCTTCATTATCGGAATCCCCGTCTGTTTGGCAGCTGGCGTATACGCACTCAATGACAATACCTGCGGTGGCACTGACAAAGTAAGTTTAGAAAAACGCTGCCAAAGTGCGGTCAATTACAACAAAGCCCGGCAGGTTAACTTATGAAGATAGATAACTCGTTTTGGTTTTTTTTAATGCTCGTTATTGCTGGATGGTTGGCTGTTAACATTCACGATGATAATAAGCGACTAAGAAAAGAAAATTCTGAACTGTCAAATAGTATTCAAAATTACGAAAATCGAATTAACTCCCTTCACGAACTCGATACTAAACACACAACGGAACTCACAAATGCAAAAGCTGAAATTGATAAGCTTCGCGATGATGTTCGCTCTGGTCGCAAGCGGGTGTACATCAATGCCGAGTGCACAAGCGCCGAAAACAGTTCCACCTCCAGCGTGGATGTTAGCAGATCCACCCCCGTGGCGAGAGACACTGAAGAAAATATACTCAATCTCGAAGAGCAACTTGAAACACTGGAAAAGCAATACCTTGGCTTAAGAGATTATTACTTTACTGAATGTAAAAGATAAGAGGTTTATATGTGGGTATTAATTTTTGCAATGTACGCAGCTCCTTTTGCGGAAACAGACTTCGCATCAATAAGCTCACAAGAGTTTGAAAATGAAGCTACTTGTAAGATGGCTAAAAAAGCTATTGAGAGTAATTTCACAACGGCTAAAGCAATTAATAGCATAGCTGTCTGCGTGAAGAGGTAATAAAATCAATACGGTAAGTTAAAGCTTAAAGGATAAAAAGCAGCCCGTGTTGGGAAGACTAACCTAACGGGCTAATGAGTACCAGTACACAGCTTGATTATCATTATTCTTACTACCGTTAAGACCTCGAAAATAGAGTAACGAATTTGTAGATTTCAGTGTGTAACAAAAAGAAATAGAATGTTGCTAATGTTGTAGTGGAAGAAGTGGTCTCAGTGCTAATAAATATACAGGATAAAGTATGAGCTAAAAAAATGCCCAGACGGAAGATGAACTGGGCAACACGTTTGGGAACGTAAGAATGGAAACAAACTAGGATTAACAAGAAATTGTTTATTACTATATCCCCTTAAACATCAATGAGACTTAAATAGATTTAAATATTTAAAATTAAATAATTTTTTTACATTTAATGCTGGTAATCTTAATGTGATTAATATTTTATCAATTAAATATATATTAATTAAAATATAAACAGTCATTAGCTAATCATTGGTGGTTTTTTATTTGAGAAAACAATATGGGAAATCGAACAACAACAAGCCTCGAAATAGTGGGCTTTGTAATAGACAAAAAAATAGCCCCGGACAGGGGGGCCTAAAGGGGTGTATTCCACAGGATTAACAATGAACAAGCATATCGGGATGAATTTAATATACCTATGCAAAAGTCATGCAACGAAAGCAAAGGTAAATTAAAGTTACATTTATTCAAGGTTTGTAACGAGTAGTCCGAATTTCAGCCTGCGCAGCTACAAGAAAAGCAATACGGGAAATTGAACAACAAAGAAACGCCCCATATATCGGGGCAAAGTAGAGAATAATAGTTCATGAATGTAACGTCACTATACGTTAATCGTGAATGACCACAACCTTAAAAAGGTAGTAATCTCAAGCGGATATTAAAAATATGAGCTTCCAATTAGGGGCTTTTTAATAGGCAAAAAAATGGCCCACATAGATTTGGGCTAAAAAGAACAGTATTAACATTTAATATGATATCCATGTAAAGCATAGCATAGTAAGTAATTTTAAATTAGCAAGTTAATGTAATAAATCTACGTACAAACAGAACAATTCTGTGAAGAGTTGTATGAATATATTCAGAAGTGATAAAAAAATCCCCTTCTATTAAAAGGGGAGTATTCAAGAGAAACTCATAATTATTGTAGGTCCAGTCATCCTTGACCGGCGATAAGATGGTATCACTATTTATTTCTTAATCCAATATGAAGGTCTGATTGCTTATTCAGGTTCTGATGAGCATTGCGTTCTGCTACTAGAATAATTGCGAGCGAGGCGCTGCGTTGTCGCTGTCTTATATGTTAGCTGAGACCCGCAACCTCTAAGCGGATAGCGCATATATAGAATCAAAAACAACGAATCCAAGTGTGGATAGCTCATGCGGTGGAAACGTCAGCCATTGGAGAAGAAGCGGCGTGACTTATGGAGAGACATAATTTTATTTAATTCTACAAATGCTATTCATTGAGTAGCATTGATAGAGTTTTATATTGGTTTTAATAGTGGTCGGTTAGCCGATTTCCCAGAGTCATATAAATTTAATTAGCACAATATTCTAAATAGCCACCAGCTAATCATTGGTGGTTTTTTCATTTGTGGAGAAAGTTATGTCAGATAAAAAAGAAGTCACTGAGTTAAGTATCAAAGTATCAGTTGATACCACTGGGTTGGATAAGCTCGAAGCGCAGCTGAAGCGCATTACTGGGCTAATGGTTGATGCTGTACTAACAAATGCGATAGAAATCCACCAGCCTCAAGAAGATCTCAATCGGACAGTAGATATAATTAAAGACCAAGATAAAGCAATCGCCGATGCAGTACGGAAAGTAGCGCAGAAAGCTGCGATTGATGCTTTGCGTAATAATGCAAAGGTAGTCTGACATGCCTCCTCGTATACCTCGCGCCTGCCGCAAGCATGGCTGTAGTAAAACAACCACTGACCGTAGTGGCTACTGTCAAGAGCACATGAATGCAGGATGGGAAAGCCACCAGCAGGGCAAGAGTCGCCATGAGCGCGGCTATGGTTCCAAGTGGGATAAGATACGCGCTCGTGTTCTGTATCGTGATAAGCATCTATGCCAAGAGTGTCTGAAGTCAGGTAGACCAACCGAAGCCAAGACAGTGGACCACATCAAGCCCAAGGCGCATGGCGGTACCGATGATGATAGCAATCTGCAAGCGCTGTGCTGGTCGTGCCATAGAAGCAAGACGGCAAGTGAACGAACCAGAAGATAATCGCTATATGGCGATAACTTACAGAGGGGAGGGGTGGGTCAAATCCCTACCACTCTCGCCCTAAAGTACCGCCGCCTTACCTTTTGTTATATCGCCGCAGGTTAGAAAACTTTTTTATGGGGATCCCCAGCGTTAATTAATAGGAGGTTTCTATCATGGCTGGACCACCTAAAACCCCGTCACATCTGCAATTGGTGAGGGGGAACCCATCAAAACGACCCATTAATAAACAAGAACCAAAACCGCCGTCAGGGGTACCCCAAACACCAAAGTATTTTGATAAGCGGGGTAAGTATTGGTTCAAGAAAATGGGAGAAGAGTTAGATGCACTGGGTGTCATGAGCACGCTCGATGCAAAAGCTCTGGAATTATTAGTTGAAGCATACGTTGAGTACCGGCATCACTGCGAGGTGCTCGATACTGAAGGTTATACCTACAACACTACGTCAATGACTGGCGACATTATCAAAAAAGCACATCCAGCGGCTGCAATGAAAGCCGATGTTTGGAAGCGAATCCGAGCTATGCTCAGTGAATTTGGCATGACACCTTCAGCAAGAACAAAAGTCAGTGTCAAAGGTCCTGAGCAGGAAGATCCACTAGAAGCATTTCTGAAAAAGCGCAAATGATGAATGGCAACCGTAGCAGATGGAATTCAGTACGCCGAGCAGGTCGTGGCTGGAGAAATTGTTGCGTGCGAATTGGTGCGCTTAGCGTGCCAGCGTTTTTTAAATGATTTAGAGCATGGTCCTGAGCGTGACATCTATTTCATTGAAGATCGCGCACAGCACATACTCGACTTTTACAATTTTATCCCGCATGTCAAAGGGGCATTGGCTGGGAAGCCGATTGATTTAATGCCGTGGCATGTCTTTATCTTGATTAATATTTTCGGGTTTGTTATCCCGTTAATTGATGAATTAACCGGTGAACAAGTTCTTGATGATGATGGTGACGCCATCTTTGTTCGTCGTTTTCGAACCGCATTTAATGAAGTGGCTCGTAAGAATGCAAAATCAACGCTCTCCAGCGGCATCGGTTTATACATGACTGGGGCTGATGGCGAGGGTGGTGCTGAGGTTTATTCAGCCGCAACGACTCGCGATCAGGCACGTATTGTGTTTGAAGATGCCAAAAATATGGTCAAAAAAGCGAAAACAACGCTAGGTCGCTTATTTGATTACAACAAGTTAGCGATTTACCAAGAGCGAACGGCGTCTAAATTTGAACCACTTTCCAGTGATGCGAATAACCTCGATGGCTTGAATATTCATTGCGGGATAGTCGATGAGCTCCATGCTCATAAGACTCGCGATGTGTGGGATGTTCTTGAAACGGCGACGGGCGCGCGATTGCAGTCGCTTTTATTTACCATCACAACATCGGGTTTTAACAAAGAGGGGATCTGTTACGAGTTACGAGATTACGCAATCAAAGTTCTAACAGGTGTTGTTGATGATGACACTTTCTTTGCCATTATTTATACCCTCGATGATGGCGACGATGATTTTGATGAATCCGTTTGGATAAAAGCTAATCCTGGGCTTGGTGTCTGTAAGCGTTTTGATGATATGCGACGTCTGGCCAAGAAGGCGAAAGAGCAAATTGCTGCTCGTCCTAACTTTCTCACTAAGCACCTTAATAAGTGGGTGAATGCTGAGTCAGTATGGATGGACATGAGCAAATGGGAGGCTGCCCCAGCTAACGCCCCTGATGATGAGTTACAGCATTATCCGGTTTGGGTTGGCGTTGACTTGGCTAGCAAAATTGACGTTGCCGCAGCAATTAAGATGTATGAGGACGGGCAGGGAAAAACGCACATTAAGTGCAAATTCTGGATACCAGAGGATCGCATTGACACTGCACCGAAACACATCGCAGAGCTTTACCGGAAATGGGAAGATGCCGGTCACTTGGAATTTACTGACGGTGAAGTGATTGATCATGACATTATCAAAGACGACATCCTGAAGTGGTGTGAGGGGGATGATGTCCGTGAATTAGGGTTTGACCCATGGAGTGCAGTTCAGTTTTCTCGCCGGCTAGCGGAGGAAGGTGTTCCGCTAGTTGAGGTTGCTCAAACAGTTAAAAACATGTCTGAAGCCATGAAAAGCGTTCAAGCTGATGTGTATGCAGGTAAGTTTCATCACGATCATAATCCAATGATGGCTTGGATGTTGTCCAACGTCACCGTAAAACCGGATAGAAACGAAAATATCTTCCCCAACAAATCCACACCCGAAAACAAAATTGATGGTCCAGTTGCCATGTTTACGGCAAAAAGCCGTCAATTGGTGGGTGGTGGTGAGCCACAACAAAATTTATCCGATGTATTAGCGACTCGCGGGTTGCGTTCTCTCTAAGGAGATTCAATGAAATTTTTAACGATTACAGCCTTATTGGTTGGGATTGCGGGTGCCTGTTTACTGTCGTTTGGTGCTTGGTTGGTTTATCCCCCTATTGGCTATATCACTGCGGGGTTGTTATGCCTTTTATGGTCCTACTTAGTTTCTAAGTCGATGGGCCAGCCGAAAAATGGTAAGGGGTAACTATGTTTTTTCCTGGTCTATTTCGTAAATCCAGTGAGGGGATGACATCTCATGAACTGAGTGAGCTTATAGGTCTTTCTTATAATACTTATTCTGGTCGCCGTGTAAGCCCGCAACTTGCCATGCAATTAACAGGGGTTTTTGGTTGTGTTCGGGTGCTCGCTGAATCAGTGGGAATGCTGCCGTGTTCTTTATACGAGCAATTAGAGCGAGGGAATAAGCGAGCGACACGAGAGCGATTAAATAAGCTACTGTCCGTTAAGCCCAATAATTACATGACACCGCAAGAGTTTTGGGAGCTATTAATTGCCTGTTTGTGTTTGAGAGGTAATTTCTACGCTTATAAAGTTTTTGCACTCGGGGAGGTCGTCGAATTATTACCACTGGATCCAAGCTCAGTTACTCCGAAGTTAAACAGTAATTGGGAGCCTGAGTATAAGGTGACCTTCCCCAATGGGGACTGTCGAACGCTATCTCAAAATGAAATTTGGCATGTTCGTATTTTTACATTAGATGGGTTAACGGGGTTAAGCCCTATTGCTTATGCTAAGCAAGCTATTGGTCTCGGTTTGGCAACCGAAGAGCATGGCGCCCGTCTATTTGGTAACGGTGCAGTGACCAGTGGTGTACTCCAAACAGATCAGGAACTTTCAGACCCTGCTTTTGACCGGTTAAAAAATGATTTTGAAGCGAATCATCAAGGGCTAACGAATGCCCATAAACCTATGATTTTAGAAATGGGGCTGAAGTGGCAGCAAATCAGTTTATCCGCGGAAGATGCTCAGTTTCTTGAAACTCGAAAATTCCAGCTCGAAGAGATTTGCCGTATTTTTCGCGTTCCACTGCATTTGGTGCAGAACACTGATAGGGCGACATTCAATAACATTGAAAACCTCGGGATCGGCTTTATCAATTACTCCTTGGTTCCCTACCTTATTCGTATTGAGCAGCGTATCAATATTGGTTTAGTCAAACCAAGCAAACAAGGTGTTTTCTACGCCAAATTTAATACAGGCGCACTGCTTCGTGGGGACATGAAATCTCGATTTGATGCCTATGCAACGGGTATCAATTGGGGGATCTATTCACCTAATGAATGCCGTGAACTGGAAGAGCTCAATCCGCGCGAAGGTGGTGATATCTATCTCATGCCACTAAACATGACCACAAAGCCAGAATCCTCAAAACAGGAGGGGAAAACCGATGCCGATAATGACAAAGCAACGGCTTGATGTACCGCTAAAAATTAAGTCAGTCAGCGACTCGGGAGAGTTTGAAGGCTATGGCTCAGTTTTTGGCGTGAAAGACAGTTATTCCGACATTGTGATGTCCGGTGCTTTTCTTAATTCACTCAATAAGTGGCAAGAAAAAGGGTCTCTTCCCGCCATGCTTTGGCAGCACAACATGTCTGAACCCATCGGTATTTATACCGAAATGCGTGAGGATAGTACGGGGCTCTATGTCAAAGGGCGATTACTGATTGATGACGACCCTTTATCTAAACGTGCACATGCTCACATGAAGGCCGGATCATTATCCGGCCTTTCTATTGGTTACATTCTTAAAGACTATGAATATGACCGCAATAAAGATGCCTTTCTATTGAAAGAAATCGACCTGTGGGAAGTCAGTCTAGTGACTTTTCCCTCAAATGATGAAGCCCGGGTGAGTGATGTGAAATCGGCATTTGCCCGTGGCGAATTACCCACACAAAAAAGTATTGAGCGAGTCCTGCGCGATGTTGGGCTTTCGCGAACACAAGCCAAGGCATTTATAGCTAAAGGCTACGATGCGCTTTCTCTGCGTGATGCTGAGCAAGAAGCTATCGACACATTGAAATCCATTTTTAAATAAAGGTACATATTATGGCTGTAGATCATAAAGACGTTAGTGAAGTTGCGCAGGAACTGAAAGGTAAATTTGAAGAATTCACCCAAAGGAATGATAAGCGCATCGATGCAATTGAAGCGGAAAAAAGTAAGTTATCAGGTCAAGTTGATACGTTGAACGAAAAATTAACTGAATTAGATGAGTTAAAAACTAACTTAGAAGCAGAGTTAGCTGCAGTTAAGCGCCCAAATGGTGGCACGGTAAATAAGGATGTTGCTGAGCATAAAACTGCATTTGAGCAGTTTGTGCGCAAAGGTAAAGAAGAAGGGCTTGCTGATTTAGAGCGTAAAGCGATGCAAGTTGGCTCAGACCCCGATGGTGGTTTTGCCGTACCTGAAGAGCTCGATCGCAATATTATCAGCATGCTTCGCGATGAAGTGGTCATGCGTCAGGAATGTAATGTCGTGACAGTTGGTTCACCTAGCTTTAAACGTTTGGTGAATCAGGGGGGCTCGAATAGTGGCTGGGTGGGTGAGGTGGATAAGCGACCTGAAACTAAAACCCCAAAACTGGCGTCCATTGAGCCTGTTTGGGGCGAGATTTACGGTAATCCAGCGGCAACACAAACGATGCTTGATGATGCGTTCTTTGATGTTGAGCAGTTTATCACGGGTGATTTGGCCATTGAATTCGCCGAGCAAGAAGAAGCTGCTTTCACCAATGGGGACGGTATCAAAAAGCCAAAAGGCTTATTGGCATATGGCAGTGATGAGCAAGCAGACAAAGATCGTGATTGGGGAAAATTACAGCATCTGTTATTGAAAAAGCCAACGGAAGTCACTGCTGATGAAATCATGAAGCTGATTTATACCATGCGCAAGGTCTATCGCTCAGGTGCCAAGTTCATGATGAACAACAATACCCTGTTCCAAGTTCGTACGTTGAAAGATGCGCAAGGAAATTATTTGTGGCAACCGGGCCTGCAATTAGGGCAGCCTTCAGCATTACTGGGTTATGGCATCGCTGAAAATGAGCAATTTTCTGATGTTGTTGCTGAATCAACACCAATTGCATTTGGTAACTTCAAGCGTTGCTACACCATTCTGGATCGCATGGGTGTCCGTATGCTGCGTGACCCATACACCAACAAGCCGTTTGTACATTTCTACACGACCAAGCGTGTTGGTTCTATGATGGTTGATAGTAATGCAGTGAAAGTATTGAAAGCAGCTGCAGCGAAATAATCACAATATTATCCATGGCGGCTTAATTGCCGCCTTTTTGTGCCTCTCTTTTGCGTACCACATACGCACCATTTTTAAACATCGAACCGTTATTTAGGAATGAGCTTTTGAGGAGATCAGTTATAGCTGATACTGCTTCGATGGGCTGATCTCCTATGTGGCAAAGGTTCATTTCTAAGTAAGGACAGTATCATGTCAACTAAATTAGTGACTCATACAGATTTAGACCTCCGCGCAATGATTTCTGCAAAAGATGGAGAACCGGTAACTGATACATTTAAAATAGCTGAGGTGTTCAATAGACGTCATGCTGATGTCCTCCGAGCCTTGGCGAAGTGTCATTGCTCAGATGAATTCAGGGCTGCGCATTTTTTCGTTTCCGAGAAAATCAATGAGTTAGGTATTTTTGATAAAAAACAAAAATACTATGTTATGGATTTTAGCGGGTTCGTTATGCTGGTAATGGGATTCAGCGGATCTAAAGCTGGTCAGATAAAAGAGGCGTACATCAATGCATTCAACTGGATGAAAGGGAAACTTAGCGAACTAAATAATTCCCTTGAGGCTGAAAGTAACGCTGTAATGCTTGAGTATATGAAAGAAAAGGATGTAGCTAGTATGTCTGGTCGGTTATTAAATCGATGGGGAAGAGTAAAAAAGCCACAGTTACTATCAAGAATAAGCAAACTAGAGCAAAAGCGGCAATTGTGCATTTCATTTGCCAGTGAACAAAAATGAATAGGTCGCTCAGCGGCCTTTTTTTTATTGGAGGCTTCATGCCATTGCCCACATTGGAGAAGTTAAAAGCGCAATGTCGGATTGACGATGACAATGCAACAGAAGATGGCTTGCTGATCACGTATATGCAGGCGGCTAAGAAGCGGGCAGAAAACTACATCAACAGAATGCTTTATGACGGTGATGTTCCTGAATCCGATCCAGATGGTTTGCAGATCTCGGAGGATATTGAGCTGGCGATTATGCTGGCGGTGGGTCATTTCTATGAAAATAGAGAAACAACGGGTATGTCTGCCGGATTTAAAGCGCTATTGGAGCCATATCGCTATATCAATATTTAGGGGGTGATATGAAAGCGGGCGAACTCAATAAGCGGATTTGGTTATCGCGCATCGAGGAAGTGAGGGATGAGTTAGGTGTCCCCAAATCTAGTGTGGTGAAAGTCAAAGAGGTATGGGCAAAAGCGGAGGCGATGTCTAACCGAAAAATACGCACAGCCGATCAGCAGCAGGTTATCGAAACGTACCAATTCACTATTCGACCACGCAGCGACGTTAATATCGGGTGGATCATCACTTATCAAAATCGCAACTTCACGGTTCGCGCTGTTGATAGAAACCAGTCAGACCGACTAATCATAACGACGGAGGCTGACAATCAGCATGATAGAAACTGACATTAAAGCCGATTTGGAGCGACTAACAGGATTAAAGGCATATCCTTTAGGGCTTCCATCCGATGTGTTGGAAGGGGTTATTTATCAGCGCATCAGCGACCCTAAAGCGCTTACCGGACTCGCTAAAACCTCCCTTGTTCAATCGCGTTTTCAAATTACCTTTCAGATCCCCAATGACTATGCCAAAGCATTGAAGCTAGAAGCCTTAGTGCTTAAAACTTGGGAAAGCATTACGCACGGTCATATCGGTTCATATCCAGTACAAACCGTTCAGCGCGGGGCTTTCATGCAGTCACGAGAGGAGCAGACAGATAAGCGCGTTATTTTCAGAGTGATGCGTGATTTTGTTCTTACTTATCCAGAGGGCGCCACATGAGAATGACGGTCGAAGTGAAGGGGTTAAAAGACCTGGAGTATGAGCTAAATAAACTAGGAGAAGAAATTACCACAAAGGTGTTAAGGCAAGCTGGGCGAGAGGCAATGACACCCGTGTTAGACGATATGAAAAAGCATGCTGGTTATGATGCGACAAGCGAAGCTGAGCACATGAGAGACAGCATCAAAATTACCACCACAAGCCGAATGAAGGATAACAAAACACTCTCTGTCATGACAGTAAGAGTAGGTCCAACTAAAGCGCATTATATGAAGGCGAAGGCGCAAGAATTTGGCACTGTCAAACAGATACCAAATCCATTCATCCGACCCGCGTTGGATTATAACCGTCAATTTATTCTCAACATACTTGCATCGGAAATACGTGCAAGCATCGAAAAATATCGTTAATTAAACTATTGGAGTCATCAATATGGCTGATAAAAAATCATCCTCTGAATATGCAATGCTACCTGCCGGCACTATCGTTAAATTTGGTAAGCCGGGTGATACCGTTGAACAGATGAAAGCTCTGGAAAATTGTAAAGCAACAGGCGCAACGGGGCTAACTGGCGGGTTTGTTGATTGCACTACGCTTATCGATAAAAACAAACAATCAATCTCTGATTTACCGGATGGACCTGAAAAATCACTTGGGTTTATCGATGATCCAGAGAATGCGGATTTTGCTGCATTTTTGAACGCTGCGAATGCCCGTGAAGTCGTGCAGTTTTACCTTGAGCTACCAAACAAACGTACAGCAACCATGATTTTGGCATTATCTGGCTGGGAAATGAATAGCCTTGAAGCACCTGCGAATGAGGTTATCCAAATTACTGTAAAAGGTAAGCAAAATAACATCAAATGGGGCGTTGCCACTGCCGGAGGTACAGAATAATGTCTCTGAAGTCATCTCTTCTTAAACCTACACCCCACATTGAAGAACATTCAATTTTAGGTACCAAAGTATTTCTACGCCGGCTAACAATTGCTGAGCTTGATGAATATGAGCATGACCTTCAGGAAGCTCAAAAAACCGGATTTAGTTCAGATGCCAGTAAGGCAGGTGCTAAGTTGATTTTAAAAGCGATTTGCGATGAAAAAGGCAATCCAATTCCTGAAGATGAGTTGCCTACAGCAGATGAATTAGTGACGGTACACGATACGCCAACACTACTTTCTGCGATGGCATTCGTACAAAAATACAGTTATGGCTCTGTTGAGGAAGCCCAAAAAAACTAACCAACTCACCTTATCTTAAGTTGATTTTCCAACTGGCTGACAGATGGGGTGAGCCAGATCCACGCAAAATAGCACAATTGCCTGCGGATATTATCACTCACTGGCAGGCTTTTTTCTCTCATGAGCCTGATCCGGAGCCGGAGCAAGGCGAACACCCTTCAATAACCCAAACACCGCTTCCATCAAGTGTGGAAGAGCAGTGTAATAATGTCATGAGGATCCTAAATGGCTGACGTTGCAAGTTTAGCGGTTGCGTTACACCTCAACGCAGCCTCTTTTAAATCACAAGTCTTTGATGCGTATGATTCAGCGCGCAAGGAATCCCAAAAATTCGCACAAGCAGCAACGAAAGATGCGGGTAACACAGCGGAAAGATTATTAGCAGTGTCAGCCAGTGCCAGAAAGGCGGGTGCTGATTTATCTGCTTCTGGACAATTGGCGCGACATTCACAACTTGGATTTGCTCAACTAAGAAATGCGCTGACTAGTGTTTCTGCGGGTTCATCGGTAGCGACCAGTAGTTTAATTGGTGGTTTTATTCCTGCACTGGAACGCTCATTAGAGAACGTCAACAGTGTCAAATTTTCTTTAGTAGAACAGCAGCGAGTCGCACAAGAAGCCGCGAGAGAGGCTATTAATTTATCTCGCGCTCAAATCGAAGGGGCTCAAGCGGATAGAAAAAGCGCCCAAGAAAAAATCAATCTTGCAGCAAAGATGCGTGACGAAGCCATTGCCCGCAGAGAGCAAGCTTTTGCGCTCGATGAGTATTTAGAGCGACAAGTTGAAGTGAACAAGCAGCATGGTATTTCAGTCAGCTACGCGGAGGATCATGCTAAAAACGCACGCATTATCAGTGAGGCAAATATTGCCGAAGCCGATGCCAAGAAGCGAATGCAGAGCGCGTCTAATGCCATTATTTTAGCTGATAAAAGCGAGCTTGATGGTAAGAAAAATCTAGCAGCTGCTACAGTTCAATTATCCGATGCCAGCAAAGAACTAACCTTCTCACAGCGTGCAGCGGCGAATAGTGCCAGTTTGTTTAAAAGTGCATGGGGTATGATGGGTGGCGCTGTTGGTATTAGCATTATGGCGTCAGCGGGTGCTTTTACTTATTTATACTCTCAGTATCAGCAAGCCGAAGAGCGTCAAAAAGCCTTCAATGCGGCACTGCAAAAAGGCGGGCTAGGGCTGATAACAACCGCCTATGATTTACGAAATCTAGCGAATGAACTTGGAGGAACCGCAGAAGCTTACAAGTCTGTCACTGCAGCCGCTAGTGCGGGTTTTTCTGGGGATTTGCTTCATCAAGTTTCAGAGCTTGGTGTTCAGATGGAAAAGTCAGGTGGTAGTGTCGATGACCTAGTATCCAGATTAGTTGCTTTAGGTGATCGCCCTGTCGAGGGATTGCAAAAGGCAATCGATGCAGGGCATATCATTGATGCGCAAGTGATAGAAAGAATAGCAAGACTTGATAGGGAAGGTAAAAAATATGAAGCAGCTAATGCAGCAAGATTAGCAGCAATAGCTGCTGAGAGTGAATATCATGAAAAAACTAATGCATTTGCAAAAAATCACGAAACTAGAATTAGGGAGCTAGATAAAGCTTATGCTGGATTGCAAATGACAATCCGCAATCTAGATATGGGTGGTAAAGACCCATTTCTTGGTATGTATGTAGCAACAAAGAATTTATTAACAGACAAGCTAAAGCAAGAGCAAGAAGAGCAGCAAAAACAACAAATTGAACAACAAAAAAAATTAACAGAAAGCTTGAAGCTACAGGTTAATTTTAATGCTGCATTTTCAGCTGGCGTTGATCAACAAAAGGAACGCTATGAAAGGCAGAAGCAATTCAAGGATATGCTGGATAAGGGCACTATTTCCGCAAATGAATATCAGCAAGCCATAAAGGGACTGGATAAGTTATTTGCTGCGCCAAAGAAAACTGGCGGTAACCCTATTGTTGATGAAGGAAAGCAGCGTATAGAACAGCTTTTGCAACAAGGTGCCGCACTACGAGCCCAATTGGAAGAAACTGAAGGTCTTACTGCATCAGAGCGTAAGCTTGCTTCCTTTGAGCAAGAATTAATTGGATTGCAAGGGCAGCATTTAAATGCTCGACAAAAAAGCATCCAATCACACCATGTTGAGATCCGCACACAGTTATTAAAAAACGCTGAGTTAGAAAAAGAAATTAAATTTAAGGAGTTGCGAAAGAAATTTGATGACCAAAATTTTGAGGTTATGCAAAAAACGTCAAAAATTAGTCAAGATGCAACAAATCAAATCTTGCAAATGACGATGAGTCAAAATGCTTATGATTTAATGCTTGAAGAGCAGCGTATTCAAGATGACTTCAGGCAAAGACGCTATCAATTGGACAAGGAAGTTTCAGATAAAAAATCTCAACTCTATGCTGACCAAACGGCATTTTTACTTCAAGAAGAGCAAAAGCAGTTAGAAATTGTTCGTCAATCGTCGAAAGATAAATCTATAGATCAGAAGGATGCTTACAAAGGAATGGCTAGAGGTGTGCAAGATTTTGGCAATACAGCTGAAAACGTTTATGACCAAATGCGATCTATTAGTAATTCAGCCCTCAGTGACATGTCAGGTATGCTGGCTAACTTCGTTGCGACAGGGAAATTAAACTTTGCCGATTTTGCCCAATCAGTAGTGACTGAAATTACTAAAATGATCTTCCAGATGATGATCTTCAATGCTCTAAAAGCAGGTTTTACTGGTACCACTTTTGGTGATGCAATGGGACTAAAAGCCACACCAAATGCCAAAGGTAATACTTATGAGTCTCCTGGGTTAAGCGCCCATCGTAATAGTATTGTGAAATCTCCAACGTTATTTCCTTTTGCTAAGGGTGGCGTTCCTGGGATGGGGTTAATGGGGGAGGCTGGACCAGAGGCGATTATGCCATTAACTCGCGGAAGGGATGGTTCGCTAGGCGTTAGGGTTCTAGGGTTGGAGCAAGCACAATCAGCCGCGCCAAGTATTATTATTCATCAAACATTCCACGTTACTGGCAATGGTGATCAGGCTCTTTATGATGCAATGCAAGAAGCTGCAAAGATGGGGGCAAAGCAAGGTTCAGATGACGCTTTAGCTAAAATACAGCGTGATTTTATGACGAGAGGAAAAATCCGAGGATCCCTTGAGAGGTAATCATGGTATTAGAGTGGCCAGAAGCCGTTGTGCCAGCAACAATGAACTGGCAATTAATCAGCAATAGTAAATCATTTGCGTCTGTTTTTACCGGAAGCGTGCAAACAGTGCGCTTTCCGGGTAGCCGTTGGCGCTGCACATTAACCTTTAATAATCTTACCGAGCAATTATCACGCGATCTAGAGGTTCTTATGGCGGCGCTTGATGGTGAAAGTGGCCGAGTAAAAATTAGCAATTGGTTGCGTCAAGGATTGACTGGAAAAGGTGAAGCAAGAATAAGTACCGCCAATCAAACAGGTAAAATATTACAAACTAAAGGATGGATAGCTAGTTCAATTATATTGCGTAAAGGCGATTATTTGACGGTTGGTAATGAGTTGAAAATGGTCACTGATAATGTCATTAGTGACAAAGAGGGGAATGCAGTTATCCCTATTTCACCTATGTTAAGGGTTTCTCCAGCTGCCAATGATAAATTGGAAACTGTGCGCCCATTTGGAGTTTTTAAATTAACCAGCAATGATCAGGGTAATTTTCAATACAGACCGGGCGTCTTTTCTAATGTAACAATTACGTTTGAGGAGGCGTTATTCTAATGCTTTATCATCCATTTTCTAATAGCATGGTCAAAGCAATTAATGATGGGGCTGAATTAGTCATTGCTGCAAAACTTGATTTGAAGTCAGGGGTAACAAGAGCCCATACCGGGATTGGCAATTTGATTATTGCGGGTGAAGTCTATTTAGGCGTGGGTTCTTTGGGGAGCATAGAAACAGTTTCGGAAAATAACACCACAAGCCCACAGCAACTTATCTTGTCACTTTCTGGTTTTGACTCACTTTTAATTGCCGATGTTATGAATGAGCGAAGTCGTGGTAGAAATGTCAGTTTAATGCTGGTGGCTTTAGGTGGTGATGGGAAACCAGCTGTAGCTGAAATTGTGTTCGCTGGTCAAATATCAAATATTGGTGTGACTACAGGTAATAATAACGAAGTTGCCGTGACGGTATCAAATCGATTTGAACGATGGTCACAAGGTTTGCCAGATAGATTTACGGATGAATCATGGACAAAGAGGCACACGGGTGATCGTATTTTTCGTTATGTTGCGCAAATGGCGGAGCGTGCTATCTATTGGGGTAGCAAAAAAGATGCGCCAGCATTTATTTATAAGTGATTTGTCGTTACTCTTGAAAAAAAAACTGTATAGGATATTCGAGTGAACAAACAATTAATGATTAGCTCTGCAGTTGTAGTTGGCGTGGTTGTCGCTGTTTTTATTTATCGAGAGGCTTCTGTATCTCAGTCATCCATATATGACGCTGTAGAGAAAAAAGTTTCTAGTAAAATGACGGATCCTTCATCAGCAATTTTTAGAGATTTTGAATCTCACTCAAATGAGTCTAATGGTAAATCAAAAAATGTTACTGTGTGTGGGTATGTGAATTCCAAAAACATATATGGTGGGTATGCTGGCAGTAGAATGTTTATATCCACAGTGGCAATAGATGGGTATAACATTGATGTTGGATCTGTAATTATTTCTAACAGTGCTGAACAAGATAAAGCCATATTAGAAATGTGCAAAAAATAATTATTCGAATTCCATAAACCCGCTTCGGCGGGTTTTTTTATGCCCGGAGATCAGCAATGCGACATCCTAACTGGACAACCAGACTCCCTGAGACACTACAAAAAGCGATGCAAAAACCATTTTCATGGGGTGAGCACGATTGCTGCTTATTTGCTGCGGATTGTGTGATTGCGCTCTGTGATTTTGATCCCTGTGAAAAAGTGCGTGGAAGATATAAAACTCGCACCGGCGCAATGCGTGTTTTAAAAACGGAGTTCGGTGATATTGAGTCTGCGCTTTTAAATCACTTTCTTGAAATTCCAGTTAATCAAGCAATGCGTGGCGATATCGTCATGTTTAACGGCGATGACGGGAAGACGCTTGGCGTTATATGGGCAAATAAAGTTTGGGCGGTTACCGAGTCAGGAGCAATGCCAGTTAATCATCAACCGATCAAAGCGTGGAGAGTGGAGTAAATGGGAAAGACGGTTGCCAATATTGCATCTGCAGCGCTAATGGTGGTGGGTACTATTTATGGTGGACCCGTTGGTTATGCATTAATTGCTGCCGGTATAGCGACTCAAGCTGCAGGCGCGATGATTTACAAAGATAAGATGCCTTCGATGAATTATCGGGATCAGTCTGAGCGCAAGCAGATGTTGCGTTCATCAACTGCACCAGAAACGATAATTGTGGGTAAAACTGTATGCTCAGGGCTGCTTTTTTTCGCAGAAGAAGAGCGTGGGGAGCAAGA
The DNA here is from genome assembly GCF_027595165.1 of Providencia sp. PROV188. Classification (NCBI taxonomy): domain Bacteria; kingdom Pseudomonadati; phylum Pseudomonadota; class Gammaproteobacteria; order Enterobacterales; family Morganellaceae; genus Providencia; species Providencia sp. PROV188. The sequence goes on along the minus strand of NZ_CP097291.1, from coordinate 2,114,246 downwards.
TGAAAATGAGCGATTATTCATGGCGCTGGCACTCGCGGCTCACAAGGTTGATCACATCGGTAGAATTTGGCTGAATGATGACCTGATTGGCACTTTCGGTGATAAAGCGGGTTATGAGTTTCATAACTCCCGGACTGATTGTGACCCATACATGCTAAAGAATGCACCATCATGGAAAGAGGACATGATCGGGGATGGTTTGGCATGGTTACGATTAACACTGAGATACGATGCTGAAAAATTCCCGTACGGTGTGCCAAACGTCAAAGTAGAGGTTTGGGGTAAGCAGCTATTCGATCCTCGCACGAATAAAATAATCTGGAGCAACAATGGGGCGCTGGTAGTTCTCGATTTTTATCGTAGTTATCTTGGTGTGCCTGATGCTGATATTGATTTTGAATCATTTAAGGTCGCTGCAGATCTGTGTGACGAACAAGTCGTTAGCCCGGAAGGTGTTGCCGAACCACGCTACACAATTAATGGGGCCTATGAACTTTCTGAATCTCCAGCATCGATACTCGATCACATGCACAAATGCATTGCAGCGGAGCCGACCTATGTAGCCGGCAAGCACGGGATTTTAATGCAGGCTTACAATGGCCCAGCAGTATTGCGCATTGAACCGAATCAAATCATTGATACCGTTAATATCACGCCGGAACTGGCTTTGCGCGATGCCACTAATGCGATTTATGGGACGTTTGTTGATGCTGAGCAGTTGTACATCAAAACTGACTTTGAGCCTGTCATTATCGAAGAATGGATTGATGAAGATGGGTTAGAAATCAAAGAGAACATGGATTACCGGTTTGTCACTAGCCCATACCAAGCAGCTAGGCTTTCTAATTTATATCTACGGAAAAAGCGTGCAGGTCGCCGTGTTCAATTGCGCATGAATATGGATGGTTACGCTTACCGACCAGGAGAGGTTGTTTTATTAAATCTTCCCCATATTGGTATTCAAAACCTTGAGTTTCGTGTCGCTGAATGGAAATTTCATCCTCAGGATGGCGTTGATATTCTCCTCGAGGAGGACGGCGCTTATATCTATGAAGATGTGATCGGCAAGCCATTTGTTAGACCACCGTTTACTGTATTGCCAACTGGCGGGGTGGCGCCACCGTTAAACCTTACATTTGTGCCGGTTAGTATCGGCGAGATTGTGCAAGGATACCTGAGTTGGAAATCTGCTGCTGCCGATGTTCGCTATAACACCGTGAACATTATTCAAGACGTGAAGGTCGTTCAATCAATTCAGGTACCACAGGATAGGGTTGATTTATCAGGGCTTATTCGCGGCTCTTATCGCGCTGAAGTTCGTTCAATTAATGCCGCTGGTGCCATGTCTGCACCTGCCATTATTGATTTTGACATTCAAGCCCCGCCCATACCAGTGAGCGTTGAAGTCACTGGCGGGATGTTCTCATTAACATGCGTTCCTCGAGCTGGAGAATCTGCACAACACGGCTATACATTTGAATTCTGGTTCAGCGACAAGAAGCTGGCTAACACTAATGATTTGGAAGTTACAACAAAATCCAATCGGTTAGGGCAAGGACAGTTCTGGACGAAAGAGAATTTAAAAGCGGGTACCGATTATTGGTTTTATGTTCGAACAGTCAACAGTTACGGAAAATCGCCATTCGTTGAAGCGGTTGGTCAAGCTGATGCATTGCCGAAAGATATTATTGATGAAATGGGCGGGCAGTTCATGACTACCGAAGCGGGTAAGCGACTGGAAGAGCAACTTTACTGGGTCAATGAATCTAACTTGATACAAGGCTCTGCAATATTCGAAGTTCAGCAAGATTTATTCACTAAGCATGGTCAGTCAATGGCGCAGATTAAGCGCTTAGATCGAGTGTTTGCTGATGCAAATCTGGCATGGGCTCAATCTATTGTTGAAGTTAACGCATCAATAAATGGTGTTAAAGCAGGTGTTATCAAGAATGACCAAGCCATTGCTGATTTAGACAAAGCATTTTCTAAATCTGTCACTGAATTAGAAAGCTCAATTGGTGAAGTGAAATCCGGCGTTGTTAAAAACGATCAGGCTATAGCGTCATTAAACAAGTCGTTTGCGGAATCACAAACGCAGGTTCAGTCAAAGCTTGATGAACAGATGGCGATTGTTAATACCAAAGCGACAACTGAATTTACTGCAAAAGGTGAAGGCTACGCAACGTGGGATGTGAACGCCGGGGTTTGGTACAACAAAACATTCTACAAAGCAGGGATGGTTATTAGTGCCGAAGTGAAGGCAGGGAAAGTCAGCACTTACATCGGATTTATGGCGAATAACTTTGCATTCATCAACCCTACAAACGGTAAATTTGAAACGTTTATGTACATGAAAGATGGTCAAATTTTCATGAAAGAAACATTCATTGATAAAGCGTGGCTCAATAGCGTGGTTGTGACTGACAAAATGACGTCAGCAAATTACGTTCCCGGTAAAGTTGGTTTTAATATCGACGCTAAAACTGGCGACGCGGAATTTAACAAGCTACTCATCAGCGGAGATTTTAAAATCGTCGGGGATGCAGGGAGGGTGTTAGTTGATGGTACCGGAATGACAGTCTATGACGAAAATGGAAGATGGGCTGTGAAAGTGGGGAGGCGTCCAGCATGAGTGATGATTATGGATTATTTGTAAATCCCAAGGATGGCGGTAAACCGATTGAAATCACGAACAAAACATTCCCCCTTTCATTCATTAAAAAAATCACCGTCGATCCGTGGTCTGGTGATAAATACAATAAAGTGAAAAGCTTTAATATCCCCGGACTGTCAAAGTACGACGTTGTAATTGTGCCAATGTCAATATGTCAGTTTAATGCTTATGGCTATGTATCTAAAGTTTTAATTAGTCGATGGTGGGTGGATGGGGATACGTTCAGATGTGAGTATAGCCAGATAGACTGGGGTGGCGGATGGTTACCAGGTAATGATGGGGAGTCTCACTTCATGTTATTTGGCACCCTGAAAGATGTACCTAAAAATACCTATGGTCTGTTTATTAATAGCCTTGATGGTGCAATCGACAATTTTAGGGGGATAACGCAAGAAAGTGATTTATCGTACTGTGTATTTAGAGAAAAAATTCGCTTAACTGACCGGCAAAAATGGTCAATTCCTGCCACTATCCCGAACCGTGATTCAGCCTGTGTTTTTATGCGTCCTGCATCGTCAAGCCATGTATTGAGATATGACCGGGCAAATAAACAGGTATGGTCTAATGGGGCAGGTGATGTATACATTGTTATTTTTTCATACGGGCTCAATTTGCAACCAGCAGATGGGCTAACTATATGGAATAGTGCAGGCAAAGTGACGTACAGCTCTGATTACGTCCCATTCGTTAAAAATGGACATCAACTTACACTTAACAAAAATTCAGCGACGAGCTCATTCGCAGCGCCAATGTTTACATTTGATACGCCATCGCCTTGGGTTGAAGAAGAAAGGGATTCATACAACATATTTGCCGGCGGTTATAAAGTTTCTGGAAATAAGCTCATTGGTGCTCGTTTGTGGACGATTGGAAGTTACCCAATATACACAGGGTCATCAATGGATATCTATGACCAAAAAATAATCTACGGCGGCAGCTACGCCATAGACCTCAACGACTACTTCTAAATACCAATTCAACGATAAGCCGCGAAAGCGGTTTTTTTGCGTCAAAATTTTGGAGTTAATATGATTTATCAAACAGGCACAATCACAACCACAGCAGGACAAACAAAAATAAAAGGTACCGGAACGCGCTGGAAAGATAACTTAGCCGGCATCTCGGAGGGGTGCCCAATCTCCTATCTCATCAATAACGTTGTGTACATGAACACCGTGTTATCCGTGAATTCAGATACAGAGATTAACCTCACTTATCCTGTACCGGTTGCAGCTTCAGCAGCGAAGTATCAGATTGCGACATTCGTGTTGGACAGCATGAGCGATGGCGTTCGCAAAATGCTAGCGAATCAGCAGTATATCCAATACTTTTTGCGAAACATGGACACATGGATGACGCAGGACGGCATTGTTGAAATCAAAACACCAACAGGGGAAACGGTAAGACTCGAAAGTATCATCGCGCTGAAGAAACTGATTGATGGGAAGTTTGATAAGGCAGGAGGGAAGCTTTTAGGCGCAATCACTGCTTCATGGTCAGTGAGAGCCGCAGCAGGTAGTGATGAAAGTAACTCAGTTGAATTTAACTTCATACAAAAAGTACCTATTCTTAGAATTACAAGAGACGGAAAACCCACTGACCTTTATTTTCCATCTCAGGCAGGTCGACTTATGCGTGTTGATGAATACGGAATTGGTGGAACAGCAAGTTCAAAAGATGCTAACACGATTGAATCAACCGAGTTTACAGCAGCAGATGGAGATTCAATCAATTTTTTTGCAACTTACGCACCGGCTCTTTCAATGAAAAGACCGGGAGGGGCTGATAACACAGGCTTTGTTACGCAAATTCAGGGTGATGCAAAAGCACGAATTGCATTTCGTCAACGTGAGCGTGGCTTTTGGAGAGGATGGTATGAGTTTTATACTCAAGCAAATACAACCAAAGACTCAAACGGCAATCTAAAAGCCGCATCCCCGATCATTAAGGTATTCGCAGAGCATATAGATACAAACGAAGAATCAGAAGGTGTAACGCTCAAAAAGCTGCACACTGGAATTTATCAACTGCATGGGGTGCTTGGTTTACACTCTGATGCTAGCTGGGGTGGAGTTCATGGTGGTATTACTATCCCGTGCGGCATTAACCAACTTCCACTTGTGTATGCGCTTTATGATGTACTTGAAAAAGATAAACCGCACCCATTCGATGGCCGCATTGTTGAGCCTGATGAGGATGGTGATATTGTGCTTTATACGACATATCGCAAGCATGACTTGCCGCAGAACATTCAATATGAGCGATTCAAGCTTTACCCTGAATTTCTTAAAGAAGTTGATGGGGAAATGGTTGAATTAACTCCGGGTGAGCCTTGTGATATTCCAAATGGTCACTGGATTGATGTTCGTGTGAATATGCCAAGTGATTCTATCTACAATCTGAAGCTAGCTGAAGCAGAGCAATTAGCGAAAATTGAAGCTGAACGGGTAGTGAAAGAAGAGGCTGAAAAAGCTGCGCGTGAGGAAGCGGAGATATTAGAGGAAGAATCCAAACAAAAACAAGCAAGCAAACTAGAAGAGTAATAACTAAGGTGCGCCAGCGTATTAGCTTCAGACTTGATCTGACGGTTTTCGTTGGCAGTACACAATCAAATTTGACAGTCTACTTTGAACGAAGAACGGATATTCAGTCCTCCCAAAATGGTATTATTGTACTGACCGCAATTTATAATTTAGTATATTAAATTGATCAACTAAATTTTAGTATATAGGATAGTTAAAAATGGATACAAAAAGCATTGGATATACATTCGTTAATTTATCCGAATGGAAACGGAAAGAACATTTTGAAGCATTTCAGTCTTTTGCGCAATGCACTTTTAGCCAGACAATTCAACTAGATATTACTTTATTATTAAAAAACGTAAAGAAGAGTGGGTACAAATTCTATCCTACCTTTATATACATTATTAGCCGATTAATAAACGAACATTCAGAATTTCGCATGGCAATGAAAGATGGTGAATTGGTAATATGGGATACAATTCATCCTGGGTACACTATATTTCATGAACAGACTGAAACATTTTCATCTTTATGGAGCTACTACCACGAAGAAATCAGTTATTTTTTAAAAGTTTATTCAGAAGATGTAGCAAATTACCGTGACAATTTATCCTATTCTCCAAAAGGATACATTGAAAACATGTTTTTTGTGTCAGCCAATCCTTGGGTTAGTTTCACTAGTTTTAATTTAGACGTTGCGAATATTAATAATTTCTTCGCTCCTGCATTTACAATAGGTAAATATTATATGCAAGGAGATAAAGTATTTATGCCACTGGCTATTCAAGTACATCATGCTGTATGTGATGGTTTCCATGTTGGTAGATTACTTAATGAAATACAGCAATACTGTTATGACGGGATATATTAATGTCTGCATCTGGCACAGATCTGTACAGTGGCTGTGCCAGGTTAAATCTGAGCTAATACAGCCAGCTAGAGTGGTTGGCGCTCTCCGTTCATTTATCGAAATACTCCACTTCCTCAGTTTCTTTCATATCAGGCATCCAATCCACATCATTCCAGATTTCTTCCAGCGTTTCTTCAATGTAGGTTTTCTTTTCGTTCTTACCAAGGCCATCAATAGAAATATTAGCTTGAGATCCCCAACTAATATCGATATTTAAATCAGGGTATTTGGGGTTCAGTCTTTTTGTGATTTCATTTTTCAATGCATCGAAAGTCCCCATGGGTAACTTGCCTTTCATACTTGCAGCGAAGTGAACTTTAATAGTAACCATCGTACATTCTCCTTACATAAAGTACTGTATATAAAAACAGATAAACAATAACTGTGATTATATACAGTAAAATGTTAATGGAGGTCAATAAATAAGGTGAAATTTATCTTATGGCTAAGAAAATGACTTCCCCAAAACCATTTAAAGAATATCGTTAAATCAAGAGGTTAAATGATAGTTGAAAATGACATAAAACCAAGGAGTAATGTCATTTAAATAATTATTAATCAATAAGTTAAGTTATTATTAGGCGCATGAATAAAATATAAATATAGAATTTATTTTCTAAAAATAAGATTAGCTAAAAGTAAAAAGATAATAAAAAATTGTTATCAATTGTATGTATAGTGAGTAAGCATTTTAATTATTAGAGTTTTTTAAATAAAATACCTCCTAACTTAATGTTTTTATTTATAAAATTATTAATTAAGTTAATGTATAGATAGTATGTTATAGTACATTAAATAATCATACCTCATTGCTATAAAGCAAATCTTGCTTTCGCAAGCTTTTATCTAACAAATAGATGCGGTATCCAAGGGAAGTAATTCCTAAGGGACTACCTATGAATTTATCTACATTGTACCGAAACATTTTATCACTTGCAGGAAATGCTTTAATAATAGTTGTATTACTGTTAGCTGCATTTTCACTTGTATACTGGATGTAAAACTATTCTGCAGATCACGGAAATAAAAGGTATTTAGCCTCTGAAAACAGAGGTTTAAAATCATCGATGATGGGGATTGTTAGTGTGCTTCCTCTGGTATAGCTTAATGGAGAAAAAATGAACTATTACATTCAGACAATGATGGAACCACAGGGTAGTTATAAAATGCATAAGATTGGATGTAAGAATATGCCTATAGCTGTAAATAGATTTTATCTGGGTAACTTTTTAAATGCTATGCAAGCAATTAAAATGGCTAAAAAATCAGGTTATGAAGTTGTAAAAATATGCTCTAGCTGTATAAATAGTGGTATAACGTATTCAAATAAATCGCTAAATATGGCTTTTTAATTTGCATTTATACTATCAATAGTAAGCTCTTCTGACAAAAGAGTGAAATATAAAATTTGCTATTATTGTGTTTGTGTGGCCTAATGGTTTAACTGGTTTGGAAGTACAGGTCTATTTATGCTAGTCAGTTTAAAGTCGTTCACCATTTAGCGTTATCTAAGATACCCTTCATTGCGAATTCCTTCTAATTAATTCCCATAAGTAAAAATAAAAAAACAAGCCTAATATGCCTTATGGCAAACTTAAAAAATTAAAGGAAATTCTATGTCTAATACAATGACTGGTTCAGTAAAATGGTTTAACGACGATAAAGGTTTTGGCTTCATCACTCCAGCTGATGGCTCTAAAGATGTGTTTGTTCATTTCTCTGCAATTCAGAGTGATAACTTCAAATCTTTAATTGAGGGGCAGCAAGTTTCATTCATCATTGAAAATGGTGCAAAAGGTCCTGCTGCAGGACATGTGGTGGCGCTTTAAAGACACTATAAAAGTCTATCTGTACTTTAAATGTCCTTGCTGTAGTGGATCTCAATATAGAACGTCACAGTTTGATATTTCAGTAAATAATCCACATGGCGCTAAATGCATTTTTTGCAAAAGCTCTATGAAAGCAAAAGTTTGCTGATTAATATTTCGATAGCACTTAAAACCTCGTTACAACGAGGTTTTTTTATTTAAATCGTATTTATTTAAATGGATGTGTTAAGGTTAAGAAATAATCATACCTCATTGCTATGAATAGCAAATCTTGCATCCGCAAGCTTTTATCTAAAAATAAATGTGGTATCCAAGGGATATTTACCCAAGGTATACTAATGAAAAAGCAAACAGTTCAGTGTTTAGTTGTAACTATTTATAAGAACATACTCATTTTGGCTGTGTTAACTATAGCGGTCCTTGGTGCAATTTATTTCTTTGATACGCCATCATTAAATAAGCTTGGTAATGGGTATGTGTTTTCTAACAATTAACTCATAAGGTGTATTCTGTGAACTGGTTTCCTCTTTATCGACGTATTGTTATATATTCAGGAAATATATTTGTAGTAATTATATTAGTAGGGATATTAATTTTGATTACTTCATATGTAGTTAATTTATTTAAATGATTTTTTCCCACCATTAACTCAACTGGAAGAGTATTTAGCTTTATTAACTCTAAGAGTCGAGGTTCCATGCCTCGATGGTGGTCCATTTCCTTAATTAAGGATATTACTATTTAATATCAAAGGATTAATATCCTGTGGGTGTATCATGTCAGGACTAAGTCAATCCAAATTGATTTGTAGAATATTACAGTGGATTAGTAGTGCCGCATTACTTTTACTTGCTGTTATATTAATAGCCTTTTTAATAAAAGAAACTGTTGTATTAGCAGGGTTATTATTTACAGCTAATGATTCTATATCAATTTATTTATTAGTAGATGGTCTTATTGTTTATTTTTTATACTTTGAGTTCATTGCATTGATTATTAAATATTTTCAATCTAACTATCATTTTCCATTACAGTATTTTATCTATATTGCAATTACTGCAGTAATTAGGTTAATAGTAGTTGAGCATAAAGATCCACAACTCTTTATTATTTACTCTATATCAATATTAGTACTTATTTTTGCTCTATATGTTTCTAATGCTGATAGGTTAAAGCCCAAAGAATGATTTTTTATAAAATAATTAATAAACTAAAAATCAGAAAATGTTTGAATATGAAAAATATTAAATGAATTCATTGAGTTTTTTACAGAAAAATTAATTATAGTAAAACTATACAAATCTTATCTGGGAATTACGTTAACTAAGTGATACTGTTGAGAGAATACTCAGAGGTGATTATGGATACGGAAAAAGATGTAATTTATATGCGAATATGCCAAGTAGTTGGTCGGGCTGTTATGTTGCTAAATGAGTCAAAGCATAACATTACTGGAGAGCGCATATCTGCGATCTTAAAAGAGCAAAAAGAAAGTGAGCAAGAGAAACAAATGATAACCATATATGCCATTGCAATTGATTTAATGGATTCTAGACGAACGAATTAATTTCTATATATTATCAATGACTTAAAAACCTCTATTTTTGCTATGTAAAAGATAGAATATTAATGATAATGTCATAAATATCAGATGATTAATATAGCTATATACTGCTGCGTCATGGAAAATTATGCGAAGCGATATCTGATCCTCTTAACACAAAATAATGTTGTTCTAAAAAAGTTATAATAAGGTACTTATTCAGAGTAAACCTTTAAGTTTTGGTATCCATCAGCTTTGTGTCAGAAGCGGACTTTAACTAATTTCCTCCGCTTAATGGGTTCTCAAGTGGCGAGCATTTGGAAAGAACGTCAATGATCCGCGAGACACATTCATCACTGGATAAACTGTATGAGTCTAAAACAAGGTGTTCTCTGTTCCATGGTTCATAAACTAAGTCTGTGACTTGTATCCAGTCAGGCAAGGTTAATCCCTCGACTTCAGACACTCTTGTTTCAACTCGTTTACGATGCTCAATTATATCGAAACATATGATCTCAATTTCTAAATAACCAGTTCCTGTGGATAAAGCTATTTCTCTATAGGCATCACGGGTTAATGCCAATGGATTCACTGAGTCAGCAATTACTGTTGCCCCTAATTGCAGATTCTCTCTGGCAAGGGAGTAAGCGACAAAATAACCAGCAGGTCCCATTTCGCGGCTATCTTCATCGGTTTTGCGTATAGCTTGCTCAATCGTATCGATTCTCAAATAAAGAGCATTTAACTGCTTTGCCAAAGACTGAGCGATAGTACTTTTCCCACTTCCTGGTAAACCACTGAAGATGATTAGCATAACCTGTCCTTTAAATAATGAAATCTAACAGTATTGAAATACTTTGAATTGTTGGGGCCCTGAACCTATTATGACTAGCGATATGGCAAGAGTCGAAGAGTATTACTGTTTGGCGCCATGAGCGGAAATTCAAACGGACGCTGTAAATAATTCAAAAGTCCGATGTAATGGAGCGCAGCAGTGAATATGATTTATTTCTTAGAAGAAATATCATCAGAAGTGTTCTAATAGCTTATCTTGATCGATGTGATAAGGTCTACTATCCCAATTCTTTGCTGAATAGGTCATGAAAGTATCATTAGAACCATAACGTTATGATAATGTCAGTAGAATTATTGTATTCATGCATTTTTTCATAAGGGATCCGTATTTGATTTTAGAATTTAAAAGACTAACAGAGGTCAATGTTAGCAATATTATTACGCTCAATAATCATCCTGATGTATTACGGCACATGCCATTGGGAAGCCCCGATTTTAACTATCAAAAGTGTATAGAATGGGTGGCGCAAAAAGATGCTCAATGGAAAGAACATGGTTATGGTCCGTGGGCAATTATGATTAATGAGCATTTTGCTGGGTGGGGGGGATTACAATATGAAGACGGTGATGCAGACCTTGCCCTGGTGCTTCACCCAGATTATTGGGGGGCAGGTAAAATAATCTATGACGAAATTATCAGACGTGCTTTCTGTGAGATGAAACTAGAAAGTATCACTATTTTACTGCCCTTGAGTAGGGTAAAAATTAAAACTATTTTACGGTTGGGTTTTCAACCTGATGGTGAAGTGATGTTTGATAGCATATGTTTTCGTCGGTTCCGCTTATTAGCAACGTAAGAGCCTATATAAAGTATGTTGTTACCTAAAAATGCATTAGCGGTCGCGCTAACCATGCATTCCAGAACAGGAATGATTATGAACGTCCGCTTATTGTTCAAACCAGACAGCCGAGTTTAGCTGTCTAATTAAAGCAAAGATAATTTAAGCGATTAGAAAAGACGATTATTATGATGGGGTTAATCGTGTTAAAATCGATTGATTTGTACTCAATCTTTGAGAAGTAGCAGTTATCAAAACTAAATTAATCATTTATGTTATCAATGACTTAAAACCTCCTGTTTTTATCATGAAAAAGATAAAATATTGATAGTAATATGATAAATATCAGATGGTTATGATTAATGTATCTATATACTGCTGCGCCACATGGGTTGGGTTGAAGCGGCAGACTTAATCGTTAAAGGTATGGAAGGCGCGATCGAGGCTAAGACCGTTACCTACGATTTTGAACGATTAATGGATGGCGCTAAGTTGCTGAAATGTAGCGAGTTCGGCGACGCAATCATTAAACACATGTAATTTATTACGTAGTGTGAATAATAACGGGAGCCTAAAAACTCCCGTTTTTTTCGTCGGGTTTTTCTCTCGAAAATGCATAAATTAATTACATTAGCCTATAGGTCGCATAAAAAAATTTGGAAAACTTAAAAGGGTTAAAATATATATTAATTAATAGTATTTAGCTTTGTATTTACAGCTGCCTAGTGCAGTCTTTTATTAATTCTAAACAATCAAATAGGTATGAATCCTATTATCTAAAGATTATCTTAATGCAATGTGAAGACATTTAATGAATAAGTGTTTGTACTTACTTTTGCATAAAGAAATGGCGCTGGAAGTTAGTTTGATAAATGTTAATATGATAAGAATTATTTGTAGTGAAATTAATGATGTAAATAAAAATTAGAAAAGAATCGTTATAAAGTTTAGAACACAGCAAATTAGCAATTCTGAGGTATATAATTATATGAATAACAAATACTTAGCTTCAATTGTTCAATTGGCATTATTTACTGTCTCTTTTCAATCTGCTGCATTTCAAAAAAATGAGTATAACCCGATCGTTTTTAATTTTGCTCAACTCTATGATTTTAATCCAGTTAAAGGCAATATCAAAGAACTGAATACCTTTGTTTATAATGAGGATGAAACCATTAATTATCAGTCTGCATTAAAGGTTGGTCGTGATGGTTGTGTTGATAGTTTCACGATGAAACAAAAAAAAGATGAGTATTTAAATAGCATTGCTAACTGGCTTTCAGTCAAGCGAGAAAAAAATAAATTAGTGGGTTCAGATGCAAATGGACCTGTTGAAATGGAAGTGGCAGAGAATTGTTTGATTATTTCAAGAACTGATAGCAATGGAAAGTTAATATATTAGTACAATAATGATGGAATAATTATCGGCTCAATGAGTGCAGAACCTAAAGTTCAATACAGTGAAAACACATATAACGAGAATAACCTTCCTGAGACGATAAAATATTATAAAGATAATGTTGTTTTCTCTGAAAGTATCATTAGTTACGGCAAAGACATAACTAAGCCATTTGATCTTCAAATGGAAATTAAGGCACTTGGTTTGCCAATCTTAGTTGTTGATTCTAAATGTGATTATGACGAGCAAAATATTGCACACAAATGCAACTTTATACTCACAATCGTATCAAATGGAAAAACAATAAAGTTGCCGAAAAGAAGTATTACGGAAACCGTGTTTTACTAGCGGACAATGTATTGAAGCAAATAGATTAAAGATATTTTGAAGAGAATTTAAAAGGGTAGTTAAATAAGCCCCTTACATAATAAGGGGCACTATTTTTATGCTTTTGGATCTGCGCCAAAACGGTTGTCGCCTTTAGTACCCTCTAAGCACATGAAGACGAGCAAAACGATCGCACCAAATGGGATAAATGAGATTAAATACCACCAGCCTGATTTTTCAGTATCATGTAAGCGACGTACAGATACAGCAATGGAAGGGACGATAGTGGCTAACGCATAGATCCCTAATAAAATTCCAGCGATCATTCCTAATCCACCCATTTCGCCTGTTGTGTAATCAACAGATGAAATGATCAATGCATATAGAACCATAATGATGATCATGTTAATAAGAGTAAACATCCAATACTCTTTACGTCTAGCACGACCTTCGAAATTAGCATAGTTATTTTTGATGACTTCTAAATACCAATTCATGTTTATTCCTTGACGAAAAATTGAGTGGTGAGTATAGGTAGAACTTAAATTTGTGTAAATCAGCATTATCTGTATATTTCAAGATAACAGTAAGATAACTCTCAATAAATTAATCCATCTCCCATGAGATAATCTGTTAAAAACAGGCATACTTGCGAAACTTTACATTAATTCTAGCAGCTTATTTCACTTTGCTAAAAGATTGTGCTGGTTTTTTCTTATTTTAAAAATGTATGACTTAAATGAAAATAGTTTTATGTTAGAGATAAAGATAGTATGACCGAGAGTCTTTGTATGGTAGTGCATCTAAGCTCTAAATTTCTTGAGCTCAGTGAGGTAATCTAACCTTTAACCTTTAACCTTTAACCTTTAACCTTTAACCTTTAACCTTTAACCTTTAACTTTAAACGTAAGCACAGTAAAATTAGGCGCATCCTTCTGGTAGTGTTTTTACGTATAAAATTTCAATTTCATTAAAATAAATAGTAATTTAACTATCAGAATAAATATAAAAATTAGAGGACAGCATGAATATTAAGTTCTTATCACTGGCTTCCAGCATAACAACATTTTTTTTACCATTTCAGGCCGGTGCAGTCCCTATGGATAAATATAACCCGGTTGTTTTTAATATGGCTCAACTGTATGATTTTAATCCAGTAAAAGGCAATGTTAAGCATGTTAAATCTGTCGTTTATAATGAAGATGGTTCTATAAACTATGAGTCAGATTTGAAAATAGCAAAGGATGGCTGTATTGAAAGCTTTAGCATGACTCGTACAAAAGATGAGTATATTAACAGTGTACATAATGAGCTTTCTGTTAAACGTGAGAAAAATAAATTGATTGGTCAAGATTCTAATGGACCAGTAGAAATGGAAATTGGAAATAATTGTTTAATTCTATCTAAAAAAGACTCCGATGGTAAATTAACCTACCAGTATAATGCCGATGGTTTCATTAATAGCTCATGGGGCGCGGAACCTAAAACTAAGCTCAGTGCGTTCCACTATGATGAAAACAATCGCTCATACAATGTTTCCTATTACAATGATAATAAATTGTTTTCAGAGATTTCCGTAAGGTATACGAGTGATGAAACTAAGCCGTATGATCTTATTCTAGAAGTTAAAGTGCTCGATCAGTCTGTGCTAACTGTTGATACTCAATGTGAGTATAACCAGCAGGGCGTGTCGCATAAGTGCCAATTTGTATTGACACTTATTTCGGATGGAAAGCAAATTACATTGAAGAAACATAGTACGACGGATGCTTCATTCTATTAGTTGTAGGTCAATGGGGTGTTTTTCTCCATAGGATAAAATGCAATAAGCCCATAAGACCATGTCCCACAATATAAGCTTCGATTAGTCCTGTGAGTGTTTTATGAATATTTCTTGCTTCAGGGGCTAATGATGAGTTTTGCCACCATAAAATAAACCAAGTTACACCAGAAAGGATAACTAGCGCCAATGCACCCAGTCCAAGCCCTTGGACACTTGTTGCTAACCCTTTAGGTGAGCTGTCAGGAAGCTTTAAATTAAATAAGCTTGTGATATCGTTTTTTATCTGAGTGAGATCCCCCCATAAATAAGGATAGAAATATCTAAATCCTCGATTTGAGAGACAGACAAAAATGAGAATGGCCGCTAAAAATAATAAACAAAACCCAATGATAATGTGTAGCCAAGTAAAATAATACGCAAGACCACTTGTTGGGATTACGCCACTTTTACTGACAGACATCCAATTGCTGATGATAATTTGCCCAATGACCAATAAAAATATCATGCAATGAGTTAAGCGAATCGCGGGCGTTTGATAAACACCAAAAAACTGCCAAATAGATTTAAACAGTTTCATGTTATTCCTTAAAAGAATTCTTTTTCTATTACTCTATGTTGTAGTCTTTTTACTTATGAAATTCAATAAGTTTATTTTGATGATAAGAATTAGATGGATAGATTTACGTAATGTAAATAAGAATTATTTTTATCCAATAAAAGACAGAGTGATTGAAAGTCATGTGATTTGACCGAATATAGCATTAAGAAATGTAAAATTAATATTATATTGGGAAATAGTCATGAATAAGATGGTATTTGTGGAGCAGGCATTAAAAGCGGTTCTTGGTAAACAAATTGGAGAGTTAGCTATAATTAAGCAATTCTTCTCATCGGATTATGTGCAAGTAGTTGACGGAAAAATGATTAATTTTTCTGAGTTCTACTCGCATATGCAGGTTTTAAAAGAAGCCACCGAGAGCATTACGATAGAAATTAAGTCAATTGCAGAAGGTGAAAATTGTGTTCATACGCAACATATTGCGAAAGCAATAAAAAAAGAGGGCACGGTGAGTGAATTTGAAGTATTTGCTTGCTTTCATTTGATGGATGGAAAAATTATTCGATGTGAAGAGCTGACGAGAATGTTATCAGGCTCAAAACACGATAATGATTTGGGTTCTAGAACATAAATATATTTATAAAGGCAATCAACATGAAGCCATGTAGCTAATATAGGGGTTATTGTAATTAGCTACATGATTAAGTGTTATTTTATGCAGGATAAGTGAGTTGCATACCGGTTCCAACTTCTTGTACAGGGGCGTGTTTTGCCAAATGAATTTTAGCAGCTAAGTCCGTGCAATGGCATGGGTGGATCTGCAATAAATTCTGTTTTTTAAAATACTCACTGGTTTGGTGTAACAGCTCATCGGACGCTTTTTGTAAATGAAATCCGCCGATGACAGTCACAATTTTGTCTATTTTAGTGACTCGCTTAGCATGCTCGACAATGTTACAGATCCCAGAGTGTGAGCATCCCGTAATAACAATCAGCCCCTCGGAGGTTTTAATCGCAAGGGCGCTGTCATCCAGTACATAATCATCAACACTGTTATTATGTTCATCGATAGTTTTACCTACCGGCTCTTTTCCTTCAAACGTGTTATTTCGTGGGATCTCACCTAAGAAAATGACATTCTCAGAAACAGAGTAAGAACCTTTAGTTTCAACTGTATCAAAGTAGGCGGTTAAAACATTCTTAGGGGTATTCGCGCCAATAACTTTTGAGTCATAACTTTTAGGTTGCAAAGCATCCGGATGATAAATCAATTTTTTGGATTGCTGGGATTCAACATTTCGGCGATCTAAATATTGAATAAGGTGATTAATTCCCCATGTGTGGTCATTATGACCATGGGATAAAACGAGGTCAGTAATTTGAGCAAGGTCGATATTGAGGATATTGGCATTGTTAATGAAAACATCGGAATAGCCAGTATCAAATAGGATTTTTTTACCGTCAGCTTCAATGTGGTAGCAAACTGCGGGTTCGCCACAAAAATAACTGTCAATCAGGGTGTTGTTATCAACGAGTACAGAAATTTTTATTGTCATTTTTATCTCTTTAGTTGTTTCATTATACAAAGAGGTTATATCAGAATAATGGCAAAAAATATTCAACCATCGATAAACATATAGGGTGTAAAAAATCACATGTTTAAATATGTGATCGGGAAAGGGTTGTTTATGAAAGTGAACTAGTCAATGTGGATGCTTTAGAGTGATAATCAGTACAAATACTCTTAACCCTATTGAGTTTGCTATGATTTCGTTATTGGTAAAATGCTTGTTTGGTGCACTCGCTGTTTTAGTTATTGCGATTCTCTCGCGTAGCAAAATTTATTATATTGCGGGATTGGTTCCTTTGTTTCCTACTTTTGCATTAATTGCCCATGTGATCGTGGTTCAGGAGCAAGGTGCGGAGGCATTAAGAAAAACAGCATTATTTGGTTTATGGTCACTAATCCCTTATGCAATGTATTTAATCACTGTTTATGTCTTTGCAACCAAATTAACACCGTGGATTTGTTTAAGTTTAGCGACGTTGATTTGGATAGTCGCTGCAGCTGTTTTAGTGTATTTCTGGCAGCTTACTCAGTGAAATTTATTGTTCTAACTCCTTTATTGTGTAAATTGAATGAAATATGCGTTTTTCAGCACTTAAATTTTTATACAACATTTCTGTGTTAGATTTGTACTCGAATTATTTTTTAGACGATTTATAATAATACTTAGTGTGTTCTAATTCGCCATTCTATAGAGAAAAATGTTACTAAGAGTCCTTGTAGTATTATTAGTCGCGGGCTGTTCCTACATAGCAGGTGTGATGACAGAAGTTTCTTCAGATACAGAGATGGACGCAGAGAGTAAAGTCAAAAGCGCCGTTGAAGATTTTCTGGTATATCCATCAGCCGCAACATACAAAAATGTGAAATATCATGTTCTGAATCAGAATGAAGAGGGCGATGAGACTGGCTACTATTGTGGTGAAGTTTTTGGGTTTGAAGATGGTTTACCTTACGGATATAAACGATTTATTGTTCGTTTACATAAAAACAAAGAAGGTAAAACAGTGGTTTCTATTCCACTAGTGGAAAAAGTTGATGATATTGTTCCTGTTGAACAATTTGACCCTATCTGGGAACGTTATTGCAATCGAGAGTAATAAATCATAATAATTAAAAGGCAGATTGATCTTTGTATTATCAACTCTGCCTTATGATTTCATGGTTTTATTGCCAATGTGGCTAGGAATGTTGGCAAGAAATTATCGATAACAAAACGAGGATTTGGCTGCCAATCTTCTTGAAAACCTGCAATGTTAAAGCCCGCCTGTATTTGCCCACCAATTAAGTCCGTCAGTGAATGACCAAAGACAAACGCTTCTTGCTTTGCTTGTTTTGACGCCACCTGTTCCTGCGATAAGTTATCTAATTCTGAAAACGGCATGGTATATCGTGGTCGAATAATTGTATTTTCAGTAGGACTTTTATCTCTATCATCAACAAATACGACAGGGTTAAAAAAGCTTGAGAGCAATCGACCTTGCGGTTTAAGTACCCGAAAGCATTCTTGCCATACAGGATTAACATCGGGAATGTATAAGTTTGAAATTGGGTGAAAAATAATATCAAATGAATTGTCTTCAAACATAGGGAGATAACGCATATCACCTTGAACTGTTGTCAGTGCTAAATTATCCCGCTTAGCCACCATACTATCTTGCGCTAACTGTTTTTCTGACAAATCAAATACTGTCACGATAGCGCCCACAGCAGCCAATATTGGCGCTTGCTGCCCACCCGCAGAAGCTAAACAGAGAATTTTTTTCCCTTTTACGTCACCAAGCCAAGCTTTATTTAATGGGGTTGGCGTTAGATGAATTTCCCAATTTCCTTTTTTTGCTTCTTCAATTGTTTGGCTATCAACCGGAGTAGACCAAGGTTGTTGAGATGCCGCTTGTTTATCCCATGCCTTTTGGTTTGCAGTAATAAAATCCGTCATAAAGTGTACCTATACATACATTAATTGAGGTCATTGTAGTCGCTGTAAGATTAAAGTAAATAAAAAAGCGTACCAATAAGTACATTTAATTTCCATGTTGGGAAATAATGCAAGCTATTTGGCTGGTTATATGTGAAAGCAATCATGAACAAATATGGGAAGATGATTGAAATTAAGGGGTGTTATTCGCATAATATATGCATATTTGAACTCGCCATTGGCTTATCATGCTAGCAAAATTCTATCCTGTTATCTTATTGGTTATTTCCAATGTATTTATGATGTTCGCTTGGTATGGACATTTAAAATTTACGAATAAGCCATTATATATAGTCATATTCTTTAGTTGGTTGATTGCATTTGTAGAATACTGTTTTGCGGTACCTGCAAATCGCTTAGGACACCAATATTACAGCGCCGCTGAATTGAAGACGATGCAAGAAGTGATTACGTTATGCGTATTCGCTGGGTTTTCTGTGCTTTATCTAGGTGAGAGTTTTACAATAAACCATATCATTGGCTTTATTCTTATTTTTGCAGGCGCATTTTTTATTTTTAAAGGTCCTTTTTAGTGAACAGCATCTTCTACTTTATAGAAAGTAGAAGATGCTTAATAAATAATGGGATTTTTACTTACACCCAACCTTTTTGACGAAACTCTTTAAGTACCGCAACGAACTGCTCCATTTCTTGCGGGGTACCTAAGGTTAAGCGGTTCCAACCCATAACAGGTGGAAATTCTCTGCCAACCATAATATTGGCCTCTTTCATACGCTGTTTATAAGTTTTCACATCACCTTTTACTTTGTGGAAAATAAAGTTAGCTTGTGATGGCGCATACTCTAAGCCTAATTCATTAAGCGCAGTTTCAACGATTTTACGTGAAAGATTGTTAGATTTAAGGCTATATTCCAGGAATTTCTTATCTTTCAATGATGCAATGGCAGCGACAGCACCCGCAGTATTGGTGTTATCAATCGAGATAAACTCATCGACCGCTTCAATGATTTCAGGGGTTGCAATGCCGTACCCCACTCGCAGGCCTGCTAATGCGTAAATTTTCGAGAAAGTCCGTGTCACTATTAGGTTTTTTTGTCCTGCTTTGACTAATTCAATTGCGCTTACAAACTGTGGATCTTCAACAAATTCCGCGTAAGCTTCATCAACAATAAAAAACTGTTTATCTGAAACTTTTTTCATCCAGTTATCGAGTGGGCTATGCGGAGTTATCATCGCCGTTGGGTTGTTTGGATTACAGATATAGATAATGGATAAACCATCGTAATCATTGGCGATTTGCTCCATTTTTTTCAGGTCAAAACTCAAGTCCGATTTTAAGGGAACTTTAGTTATTTCTACACCGAGTGGGAGAGCATAAAGTTCAGCATAGTTAAATGTTGGATCTGGAGTGACAAGTTGAATTTTTATGCCATCTTTTCTTGCTTTATTTGCGAGCATGGCGACAGCCGCCTGAATGGTTTCTGACGAACCATTTCCGAGGGTCACATTCTTGCTGTCTAGGCTATGCAGTGTGCCAATATTACCAATAAGCTCAGAGCGTGCGTCATCAGGGTAACGGAATGAACCGGGTAAAGCTTCAATAACCGCTTTTTGTGCACTGGGTGACATTCCCAATGAGTTCTCATTGAAATTGAGTAATAAAGGATGTTGGGCATTTGGTTTAACAAGTGCGCTAGTATTTGCACTTGCTTGATTTAAAACTGAATTTAGTGCTAAGCCACCAGCAATAAGTGAGCTTGATTTTAGAAAAGAACGACGATCCATAATGAGTCCCTGAAATATATTTATCTTGTGTGATTAGATTACTCGAAATAATTCAGTTGTAAATAAATATATAGTTAAAGTGATTTTTTATTCATTTTGTTATATTTCAAAAGGCTGGGTTGAAACGGAGATAATTTTTAAACTGCTCTAATGGCTTGATTATAAATAGTAATTTTGATTAGTTTTAATTTTGGGGAGTGGTGTTAATTATTGCACATTGAATTGATATGGTTGTATATTATCATACATAACGATAACTAATCACAGAGAGAGAATAATGAAACTATTTATGTTTTATGTTGGTGGTAATGCCGGAAAATCCAATATTGAGGTGCACGATATTCAGTTTGCGGCAGTCAACACACCAGAAGAAGCTTGGCCACTATTGCGCGATGCTTGGTTTGGGGATAAAGATAAAATTCATGTGGATGGGTATGCAGATATCAATTGGGTAGATGGGTTCGACATCAGTTTGAGCAAAGAACCATCAGAAAGTGAATACAAACTCTATTTTATTAATGTAGGTGGATATATTTCATCAACACTTGCGGAGCTGCATGAGTTTGATCTCTTTGTGGCAAAAAATGCCCAAGAAGCTAAACAAAAAGCAATTAGCCAGCTCTTAGTGAACAGTCAGCAACAGCATAAAGATAATTTAAAAGATGTTGATGATTGTTTATTGCTACAAAAAATTGGTGAATATTATATTCACCTAAATAAAAATAAGAATGGAGATAAATATCAACCATTATGGCAAGGGTATTTACCAATAGGTATAAATAGCTAACTTTTAGTTAATACGTAATAGCCAGCATTATTAAAGATATTACTGGCTATTATGATTCAGAGTGAAATTTATTGAGCTTCTTGTGTCGCTAAGCTAGGTGAAATTTCAATCACTGCCACTTTCACCATATATTTCTTGTTATTCTCACCCTTTGGTACTTCCGCTGTAATTTTCTTTAACGCTTCTTCTGGCTGAGTGGTTTGTACAGCCGTTGAGTATTGCATCATTCCTTGATGGCGTCCCATATATTGCCCACGGTAAGTACCATCACAGGGTCTGTCATACTGAGATTGATTTGATCCGTTACACCAAGTTCCATTGCCATTTCGGTGATAACCATTACCGTGATAAGCAAATGTAGAGAAACTCACCGCTAATAAGCTGCCGACTAAAATAAGTGATTTTAAATTTTTCATTTTGATTCTCCTCTTTATTTATTATCAGCTTGCCACTGTGTTTTTTTATTTCAATCTTATTTACTTAAATATAGAGAAGTTTCATATTTAAAACACAGTTATTCATTATTTCTTCATACTGATAAAAAATTGTTAAATAAATATTGGTAGTGTTCGAATGGCAATAATTCAATATTATATAAGCTATAAAATGTTAAGTGTAAAATAAATTTATTTTTATTTTGTCAATTAAATGGAACTTTTTGTGCGGCATGAATATCGAGATACTTATTATTGATGGGGTAAAGGTGTTAACATAATCGATAAGCCCATAAGTGTAGTATGAGAAGGATTTGAGATTGAAACGTATAAAAAGCAAGCTACTGATAGTTATATTGTTGGCGTTAGGTGCATTTGCTTATCAGTTTTATACAACGATCGGTGATAGCGATGTCACCAAGCAAGCTGAAAAGCTTATCGAGAATAAGCTAAGTTCAGGTAGTCCTCTGACTTTTGAGGATGTCAAAATTGTCCTGAAAAGCGAATTTAAAGAAGGTGAATGCTACCGAGTCTGTGGTTTTTATCAAACTAGTGAGCAAGGTGATAAGTTACCGTTTGTTGCTAGCGTCAGTGTTCAAGATGGAAAATTCTCTGAACATCATCAATTGATCACCAGTGATACACCAGAACTACGCACTGCTATTGTGTCATTGTGTGAAAAATCACAGTAATTCTATTTAGAGTATTTACGGTATAGCTGCGTATCCAATTCAGGCGTTCGCCTACATTTTTCCCATAAAAAAAGCCAGTAATAAATACTGGCTGCTATAAATTAGCAAAAGCAATGTAAATGAAAATTCGTTATATACATTACCATATAGCGCTTAAAAGAAAAGGACTTTTATACAAAGTCGACTAACATCATTATTAACTATGATCTTGATCAGGGTTTGAAATAGGGGAAAGGGCGAGAGGG
Source organism: Providencia sp. PROV188 (assembly GCF_027595165.1). Taxonomy (NCBI): domain Bacteria; kingdom Pseudomonadati; phylum Pseudomonadota; class Gammaproteobacteria; order Enterobacterales; family Morganellaceae; genus Providencia; species Providencia sp. PROV188. Next base: position 2,091,614 of record NZ_CP097291.1, on the reverse strand, counting down.
ATGAGTTCCAGCCTAGCGGTTATCGCTGGAGGCTGGAAAATAGAGCTAGAGTATTATGCTTTTAACCAGTGACCATGATGGAAAACATCTTCAACCAGTTCATGGAGAACGATATGGGCTTCTTTATCATCATGGAAGCCTTTGGTATTGAAGGTGGTTGCACCACTGTCATGTGTAATAAAAAGGTTGCTACCTGGGTATACTTCTAAAACTCTGGCATGCAATTCAGCTGTGAACGCGTCGTAGGATTTTTCAGAGAGCGTTGAGACTAAATCGTCAGAAACTTTGATGTGGATTTCCATATATTACCCTTTGATGTAGAAAGCAAATTAGCGATAAGTGTATTGGTATCATAAAACATTAGCAATAATCTTATTATGATGATTGCAAAACGATTATTCTACTCTGAAATAGGTTTGAGTGGTAGATTTAAAATATAATTCAATGAAGACGTATCAAACTATATTTAATATTTATCATCAATGATTATTCAAAGGAGTAATCATTAAAATTTAGCAATTAGTTATTCAATTTAAAAAATAATTAAATACCATTTAACCAAATACGCGTTCACTTAATTAAATTTAATGATTTTTTACTTATAATAGTAAATTCTGGTTAAAAATTATCATGTTTTTAATCAATTGATTGAGATCGTTCTTAAATTAATCAATCTGGTTGTATCACTTTGTTTTAATAATTATTTTATTTCACTTTTTTACTCTGGCTTGCATGATTATTCGCTGTCTTAAGTATTAAATAGGCTGATGTTCAGAAAAAAATTTACAGAGAAAGTAAAAAAAATATAATTCATGGGTCTTGTTTAATAACATTGATTATTCATGATAAACCATCATGGTTTATATTTTTATTTGTTTAATTACTTAAATAATATGGAGCTAAATAACTCACCAACTAATACATCTATTAGTGGATATAATAAAAGGAGCATAATTTGATAGAATTTATAAACTCAATCAGCAATCTTATTTGGGGCTCGTTATTAATTTATTTATTACTGGGAGCCGGCTTATATTTTACAATACGATCTAAATTTATTCAGTTTAGGCATTTTGGTCACATGTTCGGAGTACTGAAAAATAGCACTCAATCGGACAGCTCAGGTATTTCTTCATTCCAAGCACTATGTACCAGCCTAGCGGCACGAGTCGGTACTGGAAATCTAACGGGTGTTGCTATCGCGATTACGGCAGGCGGCCCTGGCGCTATATTCTGGATGTGGGTCGTTGCATTATTAGGAATGGCGACATCATTTGTTGAATGCACATTAGCGCAGCTTTATAAAACCAAAGATGACCAAGGTAACTATCGCGGCGGACCTTCTTATTACATGGAGAAAGGCTTAAAACAGCGCTGGATGGGTGTATTGTTCTCCATCTTCTTAATTATTGCATTTGGTTTGGTTTTTAATGCAGTTCAAGCGAACTCCATTGCACAAGCAACTGCTGTGGCATTTGATTTTAACCCACTCTATGTTGGAATTACCTTAGTGATCCTCAGTGGCATCATTATTTTTGGTGGATTAAGATCAATTGCTAAAGTTGCCGAATTTGTTGTGCCAATCATGGCTATTGCTTATTTAGTACTGGCTTTCTGGGTCGTCGGTCAAAATATTGAGCGCTTACCTGATGTCTTTATGCTGATTTTCCGTAGCGCCTTTGGTTTACAGGAAGCCGCAGGCGGTGCAATTGGTTATGGTATCGCTCAAGCGATGACGCAAGGCATTCAGCGGGGATTATTCTCGAATGAAGCCGGAATGGGGTCTGCGCCAAATGCAGCGGCATCTGCGTCACCTTATCCACCACACCCAGCCTCCCAAGGCTATGTCCAAATGTTGGGAGTATTCATGGATACCATAGTGATCTGTAGCGCTACAGCCATTATTATTTTGGCTTCTGGCGTGTTAGATCGCCCGGTGGGTAAAATCAATGGTATTGAGCTGACTCAGCTAGCTTTATCTTCTGCGGTGGGCAGCTGGGGAAGTATCTTCGTTGCGATTGCAATTTTCTTTTTTGCCTTTACATCCATCATTGCCAACTATGCTTATGCAGAAAGCAATATGATTTTCTTGGAAAATAATCATACCGCAGGGCTATTTATTTTCCGCTTAGCGACATTGGGAATGGTGATGTTCGGGGCGCTCGGTGAAATGCCACTGATTTGGAAACTTGCGGATATTTCGATGGGCTTAATGGCAGTTACAAACTTGATTGCCATCCTCTTGTTGTCCGGTGTGGCATTTAAACTCGCGAAAGATTACAACCAACAGTTAGGTGCGGGCAAAATTCCAACATTTGATATTAATGATCATCCAGAGCTGAAAAAGCAGCTCAATGAAGGAATTTGGGAAAAGGAATCGGTTGAGCAGTGGGTTAACAACGAAGCCCATTAATTTTGCAGCTGCTGATCGCTGTTGACTGCATTGACCTCAGTTGAAAATTAATAGAAATGTAAGGCGCTTGGATTTATTTCTAAGCGCCTTTTTTATTATTCATTCTCTGGTTAATAAATATAAAAAACTTGCTTTATTGTCTTTAGAGCGTAAGGTTTTGGAGGAAAATAATAACCAAGATAAATATGAAATAAGGTGTTGATCAGGAAGATGAAACTCGGACGATACGCAGCAACATTTTACGGGGTCGTGTCCATATTATTGTGGAGCACGATGGTAGGGCTTGTTCGCAGTACGAGCGAAAACTTTGGCCCTATTGGTGGTGCGGCACTTATCTATTCGATAGGGAGCCTAGTTTTGGTTGTTGTAATGGGATTGCCGAAAATTCATCTTTTCCCTAGACGTTATTTGTTCTGGGGGGCATTTTTATTTGTTAGCTATGAAATTTGCTTTATTTTAGCTCTAGGGCTTGCCAATACTCGTCAGCAAGCCATTGAGCTGGGTATGGTGAATTATTTATGGCCGAGCTTCACAATTGCGTTAGCGGTTTTATTTAATCGGCAGCGTTTTAGCCTATTACTGATTATTGGGCTTATTTTAGCGTTTGCAGGCTTATTGTGGGTTATCTCAGGGGATCAACCTTTGTCCCTGAATGCGATTCTTTCAAATATTCAAAGTAACCCACTGAGCTACGGCTTAGCCTTTGTTGGTGCATTATTGTGGGCTTTCTATAGCAATATTACGAAACGAATGTCGAATGGCTGCAATGGTATGGTGCTGTTTTTTATCATGACATCGGTCGGATTGTGGATCTTATTTATCTTTTCGACGCCAGCGCCATTTAATATCAATGTGAATAGCATCAGTTTGTTATTTGTCACTGCTATTGCAACTGGCGGGGCGAATGCACTTTGGACAGTGGCAATCATTAAAGGCAATGTGGCTTTTCTCGGGACATTGTCCTATTTCACTCCTGTTATCTCTACAGCGTTTTCTTCAATGTTATTGAGCACCGCATTAACACTGGGGTTCTGGCAAGGTGTCTTGATGGTAACCATAGGGTCAATCACCTGTTTTATTGCGACAAGGCGCTGAGTTATGTTTGGGCGTGTAACGAACACTAATAGCGCCGAGGATAAAAATCACACCAAGTAGCTGCAATACCCAATGTTCTGGTAAGCCATGTTGAACAGCATCGATAATGACGCTGGAAAGTACTTGACCACTAATAGCGAAAATAGTGGTTAGTGTGGCGCCAAGTAATGGCAAAACATAGCTGTTTATGATGACAAAGCAAGCACCAATGACGCCTCCTGTAAACGCAATGAGAGGAATGTTTTCAAAGGTAATGTTAAATGAGTCTTGGGCGAACCAAATAATCATGCTTAATAATAAAAATCCCACAACATGATTAATTAAAGAGGCATAAAAAGCATTGGTGACTTGAGATAGCCCTCCATTAATGCTTCGGCTCAGAATAATACAAATTCCATTAGACAGTGCGATCATAATAAAAAACAGTAACATAGATTATTTCCCCAGAATGATGAATGTTGAGCCAATCAGTAGTAGCAACACCGTAATTCCATCCTTTAGCGTTACTTTTCGTTTGGCTAACCCTAAAAATCCTATATGGTCAATGAGTAGCCCTGCCACTATTTGCCCTGTTAGCATCAATACAATGGAACCTGAAAGTGAAAGAGGGCTGTTGACCGTGATCGCGGCGAGTAACACTGTAAAGGCACCAGGGATCCCACCGAGATAGCTCCAGCGGGGAATTTTGTGGTTTCTTTGTGTTTTTCCCAATCGACCTTTGACCATCAACCAGATCAGCAAAGCAACCATGCTACCTATTCCGTGAGTCAACCAAGAGGCTTGTAGTGGCGAGGTAAAAGTAGATAAATAGCTATTACTCATGATCATCAATGTGAGTAAAACACCGGAACACACGGCGATCAGCGAAAGTAAAATCTCTTTTTTCATATTGATTAATTCGGGGTGAATGATTTGCGAAGTATAGGGATTGTCGATGATGAGAAAAACCGTTATAAAGGAAAAACTGTGTTTCTATTAAGTTGACAATAATGAATGTTGATTACACGCTACTCCCTATTTTTATCGCTATTGTCGAGCAGGGCAGCCTGACAAAAGCAGCAGAATCACTGCATATGACAAAATCGGCGGTGAGCAAAAAGTTGATAGCGTTAGAAGCGCAAACGGGGATCCGTTTAATTACACGCTCAACTCGCCACCTGCAACTGACAGAAGCGGGTGAGCTTTACTATTCCTACCTGAAAAAAGCCCATCAAGCGATTAACGAGGGCAATGAAATGCTCTCTCGTTACAGTGGTTCGGTCGATGGAACATTAAAAATCAGCGCTCCAATGATATTTGGTCATTTGCACTTAACCCCACTGCTTCCCGAGTTTTTGAAACGCTGGCCACAATTACATGCAGAGATCGTGTTTGACGATAAGCTGGTGGATTTAGTGGGTGATGGCTTTGATATGGCAGTGCGGATAGGCGAATTACAGGATTCTTCGTTAATTTCTCGAACGTTATCACCTTGCCATAGTGTTTTGTGTGCTTCCCCGAAATGGCTTGAGGAACATGGAAACCCGAATAATCTTGATGAACTCGCTGAGCATAACTGCCTTTTATACAGCTATTTCCAAGCAGGGCAAACATGGTTGTTTACCTATCAGGGAAAGAAAGTTCGATTTACCCCGACGGGGAATTTTCGGGCAAATAGCAGCCTCGCATTGCACCAAGCCGCTTTACAGGGGCTTGGTATTTGCCAGCTACCTCAATTTATTGTCGCACCGGATATTCTCGCTGGGCGATTGGTCACGGTGTTACCGGAGTATCACTTGCCGCTGCATCATATTTATGCGGTCTATCCAAACCGGAAGTTTTTACCTAAAAAGGTGGCGACTTTTCTCGATTTCTTACAGGAAACGCTCGGAAGTTCAGGGGATTATCAGAAAAATTATGAATTGAAATTATTGTGAGTTTTCTGGAATAAGGTCGCTAAAAAATAAAAATCCGAATGTCAGCAATATGCCAACATTCGGCTTTTAGATATCAAGATTAAGCTAAGTTTTGCTCAGCAACAGGCTCGCTTTTCGCGGTCAATTTGCCGATAAACATCGAGATAATAAACGCGATAATCCCTGGAATTAACCAACCCATACCTTGCTCAAACAGCGGTAAGTAGGTGATTAGGTTTGCTTTTACTGTTGTGCTTAATAATTCCATATTATTTAGCGTATCGAATAGGCTCATCAGTACAACTACGCCAATGGTGATCCCATAAGTGACCCTAGGAGCAGCCATAAATTTGCGTGCAAATTGCAGGAAGACGATAGTGACCGATGAAGGATAAATCATCAGCAGAGCCGGAATAGTGACGCGCAATAAAGTATCGAGACCAAACGTGGACACGACAGTGGTTAGCATCGTGAAGAAAACCACCCAGAAGCGATAACCTAAACGGTGATGGAAAGTGGCAAAGTAATCTGCACAGGCGCTGGTCACACCCACTAAGGTGGTCATGCTTGCCAGTAATACAATTCCGCACATGATCCATGTACCTACCGCACCAAACAGGACATCGACGTAACGAGAGAAGATCTGTCCGCCGTTGGTGGCTGTATTCGCCACTTGTTCACTGGTCGCGCCTAAATAGAACAGGCAGATATACAGTGCCGCGAGTAAGCTCACTGAAATTAAACCCGCTTTAATCGTGATGGTTGCGACTTGGCGTGGTTCAGTGATCTGTTTTGAAGCTAATGCACGCGCCACAATCCCGCCAAACGCCATCGCAGATAGTACATCCATGGTTTGGTAACCATCAATTACGCCGCCAAAGAAGGCAAATTCTGCATACTGTTTAACAGGGGGATTCATATCAGAAAGCGGGTCAATGACCACGGCAATCCCCACTACCACTAATAAAACAAGTAACGCTGGAGTCATAAACTTACCAATCGCGCTAATCATGGTGCCTTGCTTCAACATGAAGAACATCGAGGTAAAGTTAAAAATGAGCGCGAAAGTGAGATGAGAAAATGTGCTTTTTTCAACGAAGCCTAATGGTAAAAAGCCCATTTCAAATGCGGTATTCGTCACCCTTGGCATCGCAAATGTGGAGCCGACAATTAGGTAGAGTGCAACCCAGAAAATGACCGCAACCCATTTAGGCAAATCAACAGAAAGCTTTTCACCACGTCCTTTTACTGCAACTGTTACTAAGGTTAAGAAGGGTAATAGAACACCGGTGATCAGAAAACCTAATGAGGTATCAAACCAGTCTGTCCCTGATTGATAGCCTGCCATCGGTGGAAAGATGATATTTCCCGCGCCTAGAAATAAGGCGAATACCATCATCCCCAGAATTAACATATCTTTAGTCGAAAACATTTTACTACCTGTTAGTGATGTGGGTTTTATTGTACTTATAGATGAATGACAATTTTTTAAAAGAGGCAGATAGTATCAAATTTGGAAGAGTAAGTAAGGTAAAGGATAAAATAGCCCTAAGAGAAAGACAGGAGATGGATATGCCAGAATGGGGATGTCTAGGCATATCCAGTTAAATTGTATTTTGGTCTAGAGATTTGAACTTTAAATTAACTGCTCACTAGATAATAAATTTGTTTATTGCGACAGCAACGCCATCACAATCGTTGGTATCGGTGACAAATTTCACTATTTCACGAATATGTGGCGCAGCATTTCCCATTGCAACCGAAACACTCGAATACTGTAGCATGGCAACATCATTATTTTGGTCACCGATGCTCATGACTTTATCCGGCGTGAGAGATAATTTCTCACATAACACTTTTAGTGCAGAGCCTTTGCTTGCATCCTTATTCGAAACTTCGAGGAAATAAGGACTAGTTTTGATCAGCGAGTAGTTTTCAAAGGTATTTTCAGGAATATAGCTGATACCTACATCCAGTTTCTCGGGATGGTCAATAATCATGATTTTGGTAAAACTGAGCGAGCTATCCATTTCGTTAACCGGGCAATACACCAGAGGGGTATTGGTGAAATAGGCATCATGAATGGTATAGCGGCTAATATGACGATTCGCAGTGAACATGGTGTTGTCTGCAAGGGCGTGCATATGAACCCCCACGTTGTTAGCTAGTTCAGCAAAATATTGATAATCTTCAAAATCTAACAAGTTTTCATACAGGTGGCTGCCATCATTGGCTTGATGGATAACGCTGCCATTGTTACTGATGCAGTAGTTACTGGCGGTGTCTAATCCAAGTTCTTGAAGGTAGGGCAAAATGCCAGAATAGGGGCGACCTGAGGCAAGGACAATTCGCACACCTTGTTTGTGCGCGCGGGTAATGGCTTCTTTCACTGCGGGAGAAATTTGGTGCTGCGAATTGAGTAACGTGCCATCTAAATCAATGGCGACCAGTTTGATTGACATCAATGCCTCCTAAAATAGAACTTTTACACGTACCTTACTCTGATTATCGAGAATGTAAATTATCTAAGAGGGCAACGGATAAGTTGCTCAGTAAAAAGGATGAGAATACCCATGTTTTATCGCATTAAAACTGAAAAAATGCAGGTTAATGCGCGTAAAACAAATTCACTCATCATCCGGGATTAGGTGTAATGGCTCTTTTACATCCAAATGAATTTGGTCATTTTGACGAAAATCAAACGGCGTAATGCCATATTCTTTGCGGAACATATAGGTAAAGTGAGATTGCGAGCCGAAGCCAAAATCTAACGCAATATCAAAAATACTTTGGCTGCTGTTTCTTAATAAATTTACGGCGCCAGCCAGTCGGCGCTGACGGATATATTTTCCTAAGGAGATTCCTGTGACCTCCTTAAAGATTTTTTGCATATGCCAAAGGGAATACCCAGAATAAGCAGCGAGTTCTTCCAAATGGATGACTCGACCTAAATGCTCTTCGATCCATTTACTTAGAGCATTAACAAGTGCTACGTGGTTATCTTGTGCCATCTCAAATTCATTCTTATTTTACGGTAACCGAAGTATACACAACTTCATTTCACCATGACAAAGGTTGGTTGTGCGGTATTACAGATTTATGTATAAAAATCACACAATAATAGCCAGTTATTTATCAAGAGCTGCAAAAATAAACAATTGTTTTCTTGAAAACGATGAATAGCCCATTTTACGAAACTAAAGACGATAATATCGATTAATATTGCCAGATGATGTGACTATTAAGAACCCCATTATCTATGCGAAATATGCTATTAATCATCAGCATTGTAATTATTTGTGCTTTTTTATACCTCTTGGCGATGAATAATCTCTGCGATCAGGGCGGGGATGATTTTCAACTCGGTGTTTGCCGCGTGACGGGTTTGTTACCATTTTGAGTTTGCATTTTGCAACGTCTTACAGGATATTAGTTTGTCATTATTTGGAAACATTAGAAGACAGGCAGAAAGCCAGCTTTACAGTTGTATAATTGCGAGTGGAGTTCATGCAAAAATTCAAATAAACTTGCGTGATTATCACAACTGTGGACGATAACAAAAAGCTAGAGGATGAAGGGTAAAGATATGGCGCAACAGACGCTAAAGCGCGGATTGAAAAACAGGCATATTCAGTTAATTGCCTTGGGGGGCGCTGTCGGTACAGGGCTATTTTTAGGGATAGCAACCACCATCCAAATGGCAGGTCCGTCGGTACTACTTGGGTATGCATTGTGTGGATTTATCGCTTTTCTGATCATGCGTCAGTTAGGTGAAATGATTGTTCAAGAGCCTGTTGCAGGGTCATTTAGCCATTTCGCATTCAAATATTGGGGCGGTTTTGCCGGGTTCCTCTCGGGTTGGAACTACTGGGTGATGTTTATCCTCGTGGGGATGACTGAACTGACCGCTGCGGGTAAATATATGCAACACTGGTGGCCTGAGTTACCTATTTGGGTTTCGGCACTGGTGTTTTTTATTGCGGTTAATGCAATTAACCTGATTAATGTTCGCTCTTATGGAGAAACCGAATTCTGGTTTGCGCTAATTAAAGTTGTTGCGGTTATCGCGATGATTTTATTTGGCTGTTACTTACTGTTTAGTGGCCATGGCGGCCCTCAAGCCAAAGTGAGTAACTTATGGGAATACGGCGGCTTTTTTGCCAAAGGCTATAATGGGCTATTAGTCGCGCTGGCGATTATTATGTTCTCATTTGGTGGATTGGAATTAGTGGGGATCACCGCGGCAGAAGCGGAAGATCCAGATAAAAGCATTCCAAAAGCCATCAATCAAGTGGTTTACCGTATCTTAATTTTCTATATCGGCTCACTGGCGGTATTACTGGCGCTGTATCCGTGGGTGCAACTGGATGGCAAAACTAGCCCCTTCGTACTGATTTTCCATGAGCTGGGTGATTTACTCGTTGCCAATGCATTGAACGTGGTGATTTTGATTGCGGCTCTGTCGGTTTATAACAGTGGTGCTTACTGTACTAGCCGCATGCTGTATGGTTTAGCACAACAAGGTAACGCACCGCGCTTTATGGCAAAAGTGAATAAAGGCGGCGTGCCTGTAATGGCGCTGATTGTTTCAGGTATCGCGACTTCTGGCGGGATCTTGATTAACTTCGTGATGGAAGGCAAGGCATTTGAATTACTGATGTCCTTAGTGGTAACGACGCTGGTGCTAAACTGGATTATGATTTGTGTTTCTAACTTGAAATTTAGAGCCGCGATGAATAAACAGGGTATTGAAACGAAGTTTAAGAGTATTTGGTATCCGTTTGGTAACTATCTGTGTTTAGCATTCTTGTCGCTAATCTTGATTATTATTCTGACAATGGATGGGTTACGCGTTTCTGTACTGATTATGCCTCTTTGGATCGCGGTTCTGTGGGTTGGTTATCAATTCTCAGGTGCTAAAAAACAAGGTGTAGAGAGCAAAGCGTTATAGCCTTATCAATCAGTAAAAGACCAGATAAATAAAAAACAAAAAACCGGTAAGATTTTTAATCTACCGGTTTTTTTATGCTGGCTTTTTGGTCAATCAGCCTCTAGCGAGATGAGTTCAAACGCTTACCACTGCCAACGTAACCAAGCAAACAGGACGTTACCGTTATTGTATGTTCCTGGAATATAGGTCGCTTGAACAGAAAGCTTATCATATTCAATAGAAACTAAAGGCAGAGGCGCAGGGAGTGGAATATAGCTATATTCCTCACGCGCGGTAATACCTAATGTGAATCCCGCCCCCATACGGAAGCCATCAAGATCGCCCGGGATCCACATTTTTTGGAAACCATAACCCACGATTGGCTCGACTTTATTATGGGAATCCATAAATGCCATTGCGTAGAGTGCATGCCAGTCATTATCTTCATCATAACGATATTTACCGATACCAAAGCCCCATGGCTCTTCATTATAGGTATCTGTTTTTTCTTTATCGTACATAAGACGGTTATGCCAAGTGAAGAACGGGATATACAGCTCATATTTGTCAGAATCCCAAGTGGTGCTGACATTATTAGTGAATTTATCCCATAAACCGACTGACTGCTCTTCAGCAAATGCAGGCGATGACATGCAGATTGAAGCGCTCAGAATTGCCGATGCGCCTACAACCAACTGTATGTTTTTATTAACTCTCATTGTGGATCCAATCTAGTTTTATCTGATAGATGAGTCATGATAGACATTGACAATGATGACATCATTATCGCAATTGTAATAATTGTAGTGGAAATTATTTTAATAAAGATAAGCTAAATAGGACAGCAATAAATGGTTAAATTAGGATAATGACGTATTGGGATCGTAATTTGCTGTAAGGGTTCAACTCAATATTGATATCAATTTTTTGATATTAGAATGAATCAATTAGCTATAACCATTTGATTATTAATTATAAAAATCCAATTTATTTTTGATGAAAATCAATCGCATTTAATTATTGAAGACAATAGATAATCTGCTAGTAATTAGCATTGTGTATGAGACAATTCATTTAAGGACGTTATTTAATTAACTTAATGATTTTTATTAAGTTAAAAAGACGTAATAAGCGCAATATGACTAAGGTCAATTATCTTTCTAAAGGCAATTGTTTTACTGAAGGCAATTATTTTACTGAAGACAATTATTTTACTGAAGACAATGGAGAGGGCACTAATGAGAGTGAATGCATTAACGATTGCGGGAACGGATCCATCTGGTGGAGCCGGTATTCAAGCAGATCTGAAAACATTTTCCGCACTCGGTGCGTATGGAACCAGTGTGATGACTGCGCTGGTGGCACAAAATACGCAAGGTGTTCAAGCCATCCATAATATCCCTTCAGACTTTGTTGCGGCCCAATTGAACTCTGTTTTAAGTGATGTCCGTATTGATGCAGCGAAAATCGGCATGTTATCTAATCGAGGCAATGTTCAAGTTGTCGCCAATGCGTTGAAAAAAACACCCGTGCCTTATGTGGTGCTCGATACGGTGATGGTAGCTAAAAGCGGAGATCCGCTATTATTGCCAGATGCGGTGGAGACGCTAAGACGCGAGCTTTTACCTATGGTTTCGCTGATCACGCCAAATTTGCCCGAAGCGGCAGTATTACTTGATGAGCCGATGGCACAAACGGAAGAACAAATGCGTGAGCAAGGGCAACGTTTACTGCAATTAGGTTGCCAGAGTGTCTTGATGAAAGGCGGGCACTTAATCGATTCTCAAAGCCCTGATTGGTTGATCACCCCAGAAGGTGAGTGGCGCTTCACATCGGTACGTATCGATACCAAAAATACCCATGGTACGGGATGCACATTATCTGCTGCATTAGCTGCACTGAGGCCGCGTTTTGAGGATTGGCAACAAACAGTTGTGGAAGCAAAAGCTTATTTGCAAGGGGCGCTAGAGCAAGCGGATAGCTTAGAAGTTGGTAGTGGTTTTGGGCCTGTACATCATTTTCATCGCTGGTGGTGAGAATTTTGAGGGACTAGAAAAAAGAAATGGCTAGCTCAAGGGAGATTGAGCCAGCCAAGGAGGTGGTTCCTAGTCTTAATTTATGACTTTCTAGTTCTTCGTTTTCGACAGTGACTATACGATATAGAATAACCAATTGATGTGATCTGTTGCATAAATTTGGATATTGAGTGCACTTTTTAACGAAACTGTCAATAACGAGAATGATTCTCAACTAAAATAAAGCATAAAATGGCCGTTTTTTACACGAATACCTAAGAAAAAACCCATAGTCATCGACCATGGGCTTCTATTTAGTAAAACGTGTTTAGTAATAAGCGATGGAATGCTTAGTCAGTTTACGCTTTTTCTGCTTTTACGCTTTTTCTTCTTGGGCTTGGTGCGGATCCCGAGTAGTCGTTCCTGCAAGATTGCGGATCAACAAACCAAAATTCACATCCACATCTTCAGGAATTGGCAGATAAACTACATGTCCATTACCTGGAGCAACTTCAATAGATTCACCTTTGCGGTTAGTTAATGCATCCAGAGTAAAGACGATATTACCTGACGGTGTCATTAACTCTAAGCTGTCACCGACGCTAAATTTGTTTTTCACATCGACTTCCGCTAAGCCATTCACTCGGTTGCCTGTGAATTCACCGACAAATTGCTGGGTATCCGAAACGGAATAGCCATATTCATAGGTTTGGTAGGCATCATGGGTGTGACGACGTAAGAAACCTTCGGTATAACCACGGTGTGCTAATCCTTCAAGGGTAGAAAGCAGGGTTGGGTCAAATGGCTTACCCGCTACCGCATCATCAATGGCGCGGCGATATACTTGGGCTGTACGAGCACAATAATAGAATGATTTAGTACGACCTTCGATTTTCAGTGAATGAACGCCCATTTGGGTCAGTGTTTCAACGTGTTCGATGGCGCGTAAATCTTTTGAGTTCATGATGTAAGTGCCATGTTCGTCTTCAAAGGCGGTCATGTATTCGCCCGGACGCATCGCTTCTTCAATCATGTAGACTTTATCGGTTGGAGCACCTTCACCGAGTGTTGGCGCTACGTTTTTAACGGGGATTGGCTCATGAACATGCACGATGTTACCCACATCGTCTTCTTTGCCTTCTTGAACTTTATATTCCCAGCGACACGCGTTAGTACAGGTGCCTTGGTTAGGGTCACGCTTATTAATATAACCAGACAGCAGGCAGCGACCAGAATATGCCATACACAGCGCACCGTGTACAAAGACTTCCAGCTCAATTTCAGGCACTTGCTGGCGGATTTCAGCGATTTCTTCCAACGATAATTCGCGGGATAAAATCACGCGAGTTAATCCCATTTGTTTCCAGAATTTTACGGAAGCCCAGTTGACGGCGTTAGCCTGAACCGACAAGTGAATATCCATCTCCGGGAAGGCTTCACGCACCATCATAATCAGACCAGGGTCTGACATAATCAGTGCATCGGGTCCCATTTCAATCACGGGGGTCAGATCACGAATAAAGGTTTTTAACTTGGCGTTATGTGGCGCGATATTGACGACCACATAGAATTTTTTACCCAGCTCGTGGGCTTCGTTGATCCCTTTCGCGAGATTCTCATGGTTAAATTCGTTATTACGCACGCGTAAGCTATAACGTGGTTGGCCAGCGTAAACCGCATCGGCACCGTAAGCGAAAGCATAGCGCATGTTCTTCAAGGAACCTGCTGGGGATAATAATTCTGGTGTAAACATGTTAGTTCTCAGTCTGATGTCAGGTCAGCACCAAGCCGGATGGCTTGGTGTAAAAATTCGAGGGTGGGGATTTTAACGCTAAATGACGGGAATGCCAAATTTCCCATGTAAAAAACAGGGTTATAATTTTGTTACAGAAACGCTGGCAGCAATTAGATGTCGTCCCAACGATAGCCTAAACCATAGATGGAGCGGATAAAGGTTTTTTCGTCATCCAACGATTCGAGCTTACGGCGTAAATTTTTGACGTGGCTATCAATGGTTCTATCGGTGACCACGCGATGGTCGTCATACAAAATATCCAGTAATTGATCCCGAGAAAACACCGTACCTGCGTTATCAGACAAAAACTTTAGTAGGCGAAATTCCGCGGGGGTTAATTCCAGTAATTTATCGCCATAACGGACTTGGAACGCATTTTCATCGATAATCAGTTGAGTCTCTTGGCTACCTGTAGACGAAGGGGCTTTTTGGCAACGGCGCAAAATCGTTTTCACTCGGGCAACCACTTCTCGCGGACTAAAGGGCTTACAAACGTAGTCATCGGCACCAATTTCTAACCCTAATAAACGGTCAATTTCTTCCGTTTTAGCCGTCACCATAATCACAGGAACGTCGCTGAATCTACGCAGTTCACGGCAGACTGAAATGCCATCGAGTCCCGGCAACATCAAATCTAATAAAATCAGGTCAGGAAAGTGCTTTTGTACATAGGGGATCACTTCATCACCACGCATCAGCAAGGCGGGAACATAGCCTGCCGCTTGCAGATAATCAAACAGTAATTGTCCAAGTTTGGGTTCATCTTCAACAATCAGAACATGGGCGCTATTGGCTCCCAATAAAGGGGAATCAGGCAAAGACACTATTGCTCCTCCTGCGTCGTAATGGGAATTTGAATGGTTATCTTCACGCCACCGAGTGGAGAGGGGGCAGCAGAAATAGTCCCGTTATGGGCTTCGACAATATTATAGCAAATCGCCAGTCCCAAACCTGAGCCGCCACTCGCACGGTTACGAGAAACTTCTACACGGTAAAATCGCTCAAACAGACGCTGGCACTCTTCAACACTTAATCCCGGCGCGCTATCTTCCCACGTGATCACTAGTTGTTGGTCATGTTGGCTCACGTTGACGGCAATTTTGCCGTGAGGATCTGTATAGCGCAGGCTGTTTTCCATCAAATTATAAAACAGTTGGTTGATGCGGTCAGGGTCAGCAAATAGGTGGGAATGGGAGGAAAAGTGAGTTTCTAACGTCAGTTGTCTATCTTCCAATCGCCATTTGGCTTGCCCTAAATTCATCTCAATAATCGGGATAATATCGATAGATTCCATACGATAAACCAAGGAGCCTCTATCGGATAACGAAAGCTGATGCAGGTCATTGACCAGTTTTATCAGTGTTTGAGTCTCATTGAGTAGGGAATTGATGGTTTCAGGAGTCGCTTGGCGTACGCCGTCTTGCACAGCTTCAAGTTCTCCGCGTAAAACGGAGAGCGGGGTGCGTAATTCATGGGAAATATCCGCCATATAATCGCGGCGCATTTGCTCATTTTTTTCTAACGTCGAGGCGAGATGGTTAAAGTCTTTTGCCAATTGCCCCAACTCATCTTGGCCAATCTCAGATATCCGTGCGCTGAAATTGCCTTTAGCGAGCTGTTGAGTACCTTCCAATAATCGGGTGATGGGCTTTAAAAAGCCGCGAGCTAAAAATAGGGTTACTAACAGCGCCACGAACAGAGATAGCCCTGCAATTACCCAGCTAATGTGCATCTGCTGGGTATCAAAACGTTGGTCTAATTGGTTGCTGATACCACTTTCATAACTGGCAACTAGCCAGCCGACGGTTGCTCCTCGGCTCGTTTTAACTGGCACGCGGATGACTTGATCCGGTGGGGGGAGGTCACGCCCCCAAATGAGGTTGTCTTTGGTGTCATAAACCCAAAACATACCGCGCATTCGCTTATGACCACCGCCATGACCTTGCCCTTGGTGCTGATTATCGACATTGCGTAAAATACGGAAAAACATCCGCTCATCAACCGCCAAAAAACGCCAACTTTCTCGCTCCTCATATTGTTCGGCAAGCGCCAAAGCGAGTAACTCAGCACGTTGCTGGTCATTCTCTTTTATATAGTCAATAAAACCATGCTGGAAGCCCATTCTGACCCCTTGATGCATGATAGCAACCAGCAGCAAACAGGTGGCAAAAATAGCGATAAATAACCGAGTACTGAGGCTCGAGAGTTTAAGCTTCATGGGATTTCTCCTGCATTGAAGGCGCTTTGCGTGAAAACCGCTGTCTCAGACTATCAAAACTGAGATACACCACTGGGGTGGTAAATAGCGTCAGCAACTGGCTCATGACCAAACCACCAACAATTGCGATCCCCAGTGGTTGGCGTAATTCTGCGCCATCACCTGTACCTAGCATCAAAGGGAGCGCCCCAAAAATCGCGGCAAGGGTCGTCATTAAAATCGGTCTAAAGCGCAGCAGGCTCGCGCGTAAAATAGCTTCTTTCGCCGATAAGTTCGCATTGCGTTGGGCTTGAAGGGCAAAATCTACCATGATAATGGCGTTTTTCATCACAATCCCGATAAGCAACATAATGCCGATTAAGGCAATTAGGCTAAATGGCGTATCAAATAATTCCAAGGCTAATAACGCGCCGACACCTGCGGATGGCAGTGTCGACAGAATGGTGAGTGGGTGAATATAGCTTTCATACAAAATACCCAGTACCAAATAGACCGTGACAATCGCCGCTAAGATTAAAAATAACTGAGATTTTAAGGTATCTTGGAAAACTTGCGCTGTTCCTGCGAAAGTACCGCGTACCGTCGATGGAACGCCTAAAGCGGTCATGGTTTTTTCCACCGCCACAATCGCATCGTTTAAGGTATAACCGTCTGCCACGTTAAAGGAAATAGTAGACGCGGCTGATAACCCTTGGTGGTTAACACTTAAAGGTGCATTGGCGGGTTGCCAGCGGGCAAAATAGGAGAGGGGAATAGCTTCTCCCTGTTTATTCACCACAAACATTTTATCCAGCGAACTGACGTCTTGGGTATATTCCGGCGCCACTTCCATCACCACTTTATATTGGTTCATGGCTTCATAAATGGTGGAAATTTGACGTTGACCAAAGGCGTTGTTGAGCAGGTTGTTCGCATCACGCACATCGATACCCAGTTGCGCCATCAAATCGCGGTCATAGGTTAATGCCATCTCCGCGCCTTTATCTTCTTTATCAGAGTTCACATCGGTTAATTGAGGCAAATCCCCCAGCGCTCGGCGAATAGCGGGCTCCCATGAACGTAATGCATCCAGCTCGTCGGCTAACAGGGTGAATTGATAGCTGGCTTCGGATTGGCGTCCGCCCACGCGAATATCTTGAACGGGCATCATAAATAAGTTGGCACCGGGTTCGTTCGCCAGTTTCATGCGCAAGCGATTAATCACGCTGTTGGCACTCTCTTTGCGCTCATCCAGTGGTTTTAAGGAGATAAACATAGAACCGCTGTTGACGCGGCTGCCGCCCGTAAATCCAGTGACGCTATCCACGGCAGGATCCGCTTTCACTTGCTGCATAAAGCTGGTCATTTTTTGCTTCATTGACTGGAATGAGATGCTTTGGTCTGCTCGAACGAATCCCAGTAAACGCCCTGTATCTTGCTCAGGGAAAAAGGCTTTAGGGATCGAAATATACAGATAAACATTCAAGCCAATTGCCGCAATCAGCACCGCCAGTACACTGCGACGATGAGATAGCACCCAATTTAACGTGACGGCGTAACTTTCTTGTAACCGAATAAGAACGCGTCCAAATCCTCGTTGCTTGGTATTAGCAGAGCCACGTTTTTTCAGTAAATGCGCGCACATCATCGGGGTTAACGTCAGCGAGATAATCAATGATATTCCGATGGCAGTAGAGAGCGTAATAGCAAATTCGCGGAATAATCGCCCAACTAATCCATCCATCAATAACAGTGGGATAAACACTGCCACTAAAGAAATACTCATAGAAACAACAGTAAAGCCAACCTCAGAAACCCCTTTAACCGCCGCGATAAACGGTTTTCGACCATTTTCAATGTGCCGAGAAATGTTCTCTAACACTACAATGGCATCATCCACTACGAATCCGGTGGCGACAGTTAAGGCCATCAATGACAAGTTATTGAGGCTAAACCCGCATAAATACATGGCGGTAAAGGTACCAATTAACGAGACAGGTACCGCAATAGCGGGAATTAAAGTGGCACGCCCTGAACGTAAAAATAGCAATACGACGAGGATCACCAGCGCAATCGCAATCATTAACGCCCGTTCAACCTCTGCCAGCGACGCTTTGATTGTGGGTGTTCTGTCTTGAGCAACCTGTAAATCAATAGCGGCGGGGATCATATCTTTAAATTCAGGAAGTTCTTCGCGAATGCGTTTGACAGTTTCAATGATATTGGCACCCGCTTCGCGGCGAATAATGATCAAAACCGCCGGTTCACCACTGGACATCCCTGCGGCTCGCACATCTTGGACGGAATCTTTTACGACGGCTACATCACTGAGTTTGACGGCATTGCCATTGCTGTAATGCACAATAATCGGACGGTAATCGGCGGCTTTTTTCAGTTCGTCATTAGTCTGGACTTGGTAGCGATTATCGTCATTATTAATATAACCTTGGGGCTGGCGCACGTTGGCACTACTGATGGCAGAGCGCACAGCATCAAGGGAAACCCCTTGATTAAATAGAGCGGTTGGGTTGAGTTCTACACGCACAGCAGGAAGAGAACCACCCCCTACGGCAACTTCACTGACCCCATCGATTTGCGCGATACGCTGAGCTAAGCGTGTGGATGCCACATCATACATTTCCCCGGTACTTAAGGTTTTTGATGTGAGGGTTAAAATCATAATCGGCGCGTCAGATGGGTTTGATTTATAGTAACGTGGTCGACTTGGCATGCCGCTAGGTAATAAATTTTGTGCGGCATTCAACGCCGCTTGTACTTCCCGCGCGGCATTATTGATATCTTTGGTTAAATCAAACTCTAAGGTAATGGAGGTTCGCCCTAACGAACTGCTCGAGGTCATCTCATTTAACCCAGCAATACTACCTAATGAGCGCTCAAGCGGTGTCGCGATAGAGGATGCCATGGTTTCAGGGGAGGCGCCAGGAAGTGACGCTGTCACCCTTATCACAGGGTAGTCTACCTGTGGCAATGGCGCCACAGGTAAAAACAGAAAGCTCAATGCACCGCACAGAGTAATGGCGACACTGATTAACGTGGTCGCCACCGGACGGCTAATAAACAAAGCAAAGAAGCGTTTCATTAAGACTCCTGTACCTTGTGCTCACGGCGATTGAAGCGATGGGCTAAACGGTCAAACATCAGGTAAATTACAGGCGTGGTGAACAGAGTTAAAATCTGGCTCATGATCAGCCCGCCCACCATACAGACCCCCAGTGGTTGACGCAGTTCTGCTCCGACACCGGTACTGAGCATCAGTGGCAGCGCACCAAGCAACGCAGCCATGGTGGTCATCAGGATCGGGCGAAAACGCAGTAAACAGGCCTGATAGATCGCATCATACGGGGATAAACCTTGTTCACGCTCTGCGGCGAGAGCAAAGTCAATCATCATAATGGCGTTCTTTTTCACAATCCCGATCAGCAAAATAATCCCGATAATGGCGATAACATCGAGCTCATTGCCCGCCATCATGAGTGCGAGCAGAGCCCCCACACCAGCGGTCGGCAAAGTGGACAAAATAGTGATTGGGTGAATAAAGCTTTCGTATAGAATACCCAGCACGATATACATGGCGATAATAGCAGCAAAAATCAGCCAAACGGTGCTACTCAGCGCTGCTTCAAAGGCGAGGGTGGCGCCTTGGAATTGTGTCGTTATCGATTTTGGCATCGCTATCTGTTTTTCAGCCAGTTTCACCGCATTGACCGCCTCTTCTAATGAAGAATCTCCCGCTACATCAAAAGAGAACGTGACTGACGGGAATTGATCAAGGTGATTAATCGCCAAAGGTCCATAGCCTTCTTGAATATTCACAAGGGTATTTAGTGGAACAATGGCGCCATCAGTACCTTTCAAGCGAATATCATTGAGCGCATCCATTCCATCACGGGTTTGGGTATTGTGCTCTAAAATCACGCGATACTGGTTAGCTTGGGTGTAAATGGTGGAGATCATACGCTGACCAAATGCGTTATACAGAGCGTTATCGATATTCGACATAGTAATACCAAAACGGCTCGCGGTATCCCGATCCACATTCACATACGCCACTAAACCTTTGTCTTGCCAATCGCTGCTGACATCAATCAATTCAGGTTGCTGACTTAAGGCTTCCTGCAATTTTGGTACCCAAGTGCTGAGCTCATCCAGAGAACCTGCTTGCAGCGTAAATTGATACGGGGTACGGGAAACCTGCGTATCAATGGTTAAATCCTGTGACGGTTGCAAGTAAAGATTAACCCCTGCAATGCCGCTGGTGGCTTGTTGTAAGCGAGGAATAATCGTAGGAACACGATCGTCGCGTTCATCAAGGGGCTTCAATGTGATTTGAATACGGGCGTTATTCAGAGTGGCATTGTTACCATCGATACCGACATAGGTGGTAACGTTCTCAACCGCCGGATCTGCCAGAATAATGCCCGCCACTTCTTGCTGTTTCTTCGACATCGCGGCAAACGAAATGGATTGGCGACTTTCAATTGTGCCTTGAATGATTCCGCTATCTTGCAGTGGGAAGAACCCTTTCGGGATCCACATATACAGCAGCACAGTAAGTACCAAGGTTCCCAGCGCGACACACAGAGTTAACCATTGGTGGTTAAGAATGCGTTTTAGCCAAACACCATAACCCGCAATCATCCACTCAAAAAAACGCTCACAGGCGATTTCAAAGCGGTTATGTTTATGCTGAGATTCCGGTTTGAGTAAGCGGGCGCACATCATTGGGGTGAGGGTGAGGGATACCACCGCAGAGATCAGAATTGCCACCGCCAACGTAATCGCAAACTCACGGAATAGGCGCCCGACAATATCCCCCATAAACAGCAGCGGGATCAGTACGGCAACCAAAGAGAAGGTCAGGGAGATAATGGTAAAACCGATTTCTCCTGCGCCTTTTAAGGCGGCAACAACCGGCTTATCCCCTTGTTCGAGATAGCGAGAAATGTTTTCAATCACCACGATGGCGTCATCCACCACGAATCCCGTGGCGATGGTGAGTGCCATCAAGGTGAGGTTATTGACGGAAAAACCACAAAAATACATGACGGCAAAGGTGCCAACTAACGATAAAGGTACGGCGATGCCGGGGATCAGCGTCGCAATACCATTACGTAGAAATAGGTAAATCACCATCACCACGAGGGCGATAGCGAGCATTAATTCGAATTGAACATCATTGACAGAGGCGCGAATGGTGCTGGTACGGTCGGTCAAAATATCCACGTTAACGGATGCTGGTAAGCTTTCAATCAATTCAGGCAACAACGCGCGGATAGTATCCGTGGTGCTAATCACGTTAGCGCCAGGTTGGCGCTGAACGTTAATGACAATTGCTTGTTGGCTATTGGCCCATGCACCGAGATAGGCGTTCTCAGCGCCTTGTTCAATGGTGGCAATATCTCCCAAACGAACAGGGGCGCCATTTTGGAAAGCCACAATCAACTTGCGGTAATCCTCAAGGGATTTCATCTGGTCATTGGCAGATAACGTTACAGAGCGGGTTGGACCATCAAAACTCCCTTTTGCAGAGTTGACGTTGGCATTATTGATAGCGGTGCGAATGGTTTCGCTGTCTAATCCTTTTGCCGCCATGGCTTGCGGATTAAGATTGACGCGTACAGCAGGGCGTTGCCCCCCCGCTAAGGTGACTAAGCCGACCCCAGTCACTTGGGAAATTTTCTGCGCCACGCGGGTTTCAATAATATCTTGTACCTGCGTTAACGGCATCGCATTGGAGGTGACGGCGAGCGTTAAAACGGGCGGATCCGCAGGGTTTACTTTGTTGTAAATCGGTGGATACGGCAAATCGGAGGGCAGCAAGCTAGTGGCAGAGTTAATCGCTGCTTGAACCTCTTGCTCTGCCACATCGAGAGGCAAAGAGAGCTGGAACATTAAGGTGATCACCGACGCGCCGCCAGAGCTGCGAGATGACATCTGTTGCAAACCAGACATTTGACCAAATTGAGTTTCTAGCGGTGCAGTGATAGCCGATGTCATTACATCAGGGCTGGCACCAGGATATAAGGTCACCACCTGAATGGTTGGGTAGTCAACTTCCGGTAATGCTGATACAGGTAAAAACCGATAACCGATGATCCCCGCGAGCAAAATCGCCACCATAAATAAGGTGGTTGCAACAGGGCGCAGAATGAAGAGGCGGGATGGGCCACCGCCTTTATGAGTATCCGGCTGCATTAGGCTTTCTCCGCGCTATTGCGAGGTTTTTTCTCAGCGGAAGCGGGTTTCTTTTCAAGGGTTGAAGCGTTGACCACTTCAACTTTCGCGCCGTCTGTTAGCTTATCGACGCCATCGGTAATGACTTTTGTATTGGCGGATAAACCGCTTTCAATCACGACTTGTTGGCTGTCTTGAATGCCCACCGTCACAAGGTGTTTCGTCACGGTATCATCGTCGCTCAATACCCAAACATAGTGACCTTCATTCCCCATTTGCAGGGCAGCAGTTGGGATCACGACAGCATTTTGTAAGGTCTCTACCTGCATTTTGACGTTCACAAACTGGTTCGGGAACAGTTTTTGCTCTTCGTTAGTAAAGCGTGCTTTGATTTTCAGTGTACCGGTTGCTGGATCAATTTGGTTATCGGTACTCAGTAATTCACCGCGCGCAATCATAGCAATGTTATTACGATCCCACGCTTCAATCAGGACTTTATTTCCTGCTGCTTGTGCTTGCTGGATTGCAGGAATGTCGCCTTCAGGTAAAGCAAATAGCACGTCAGCAGGTTGTGTTTGGGTGATCACCACAATCGGCGTGGAAGTCCCTGAAGAGATAAAGTTACCCACATCCACTTGTTTTAAACCGATGCGTCCAGAAATAGGGGCGGTAATTTTACTGTAGGTGAGTTGCAGCTTGGCGTTATCAACCGCGGCTTGGTCAACTTTGATGCTACCCTCGGCTTGTAACACAGTAGCCCGCTGGTTATCCAGCTCTTGTTGGGAGATGACTTTGGTTCCCGCCAGTTTTTGGTAGCGGGTCAGGTCTAATCGAGCATTGGCTAAAGTCGCTTTATCTTTAGCTAATTGACCTTCCGCTTGAGCAAGTTGCACTTCAAAAGGACGTGGGTCAATTTGCGCGAGTAAATCACCCGCTTTAACGGATTGCCCTTCGGTGAAGTAGATATTCATTAATTGACCTTCAACTCGGCTAGTGACCGTCACCATGTTAGCAGCCTGTACAGTACCTAAACCGGATAGGAAGCGCGGAACGACTTTTTCTTGGGCAGTGGCAAATTGAACGGGTGCAAGTGGGCGCATTGGTCTTCCACCTGCTTTTTTCCCTTGTCCATCTTGAGTTGCACTGGCTGTGGTTGGTACTTCATTTTGGTTATTTTTATGGTAGACATACCAGGTTGCGCCAGCCGCAGCTAACAGAGCAACAAACAGGGCAGAGCGAGTCAAAATTGTACGGCGTTTCTGTGTCGTCATGGTGGGTAATTCGCTTAACTCAAGGTTGAGTAAAATCAGTTAGGAACCATTCCAATAAATTTAACTGAATATAATAAGGTATATATTAAAAATTAATCAGTTGCGTATTTTAATAGTTTAGCCTGAGGGGAACAAAAGAAAATGGAGGAAATATGAAAAAATGGAAAAGAACTATGGATAAAAGCACGGTTTTTCGTAAGAAAATAAAAAAGCCTGTGACTTTACAGCCACAGGCGAGTAATTGTTCTCATTCGTTTTATTGAGTTACGCTGGTTTTTAATGCTGCCGCAGGGTTACGTTCCTTTGTTGCGGTACGAGTCCAACCTTTGTATGACAGAGGGATAAACGCTACAGCAACAGCTAACAAGGAAACCCCCGCCACATAGTAGGCTGGCGCCATATGGGATTGCTGTAACCATGCACCGGTTAAGATTGGGGTCAACCCGCCAAATACGGCGTATGCCAAGTTGTACGCAAAAGATAAGCCAGAGAAACGAATTTCTGGTGGAAACGCGCGAGTACTGATGATTGGCGTTGTCGCAATCGCTCCTACGAAGAAGCCCATTAACGCGTAATTAAATGTTAAGGTATTCGCAGAAATATCGGATGACAATGATGAATAGAAGTAGATAGCTGTGACAGCTAATCCGCCCCAAGACAATGTCATCGACGTACGTGTTCCCGTTTTATCTCCTAACCATCCCCAGAAAATACAGCCTAAGGTTAAGGTCAACGTTGCTGCGCAGTTGGCTTGTAAAGCAATATTACGATCGATGCCATAAATACCTTTTAATACCACGTCAGGGGTCATCAAAATGGTGACAACGATAGCGGTAGACAGCGACCACGTCAGTGCTGCAGTGATCATGCAAGCTTGTTTATGGGATTTAACCACGGTTTTTACTGGCAACTCTTTGGTTAATGCTTTCTTAGCGGCCATCTCTTTGAAAATCGGGGTCTCTTGTAAGAAGCGACGCAGATAGACAGAGATAAAACCAAAAATGCCCCCTAAGATAAACGGAATACGCCACGCGAAATCATGCACTTCTTGGGTAGTATAAGAACGCTCAATGATAATAGCGACGATAGAGCCTAATAAAATCCCGCCAGTGATCCCTGAGGTTAATGTTCCCACGCCTAAACCATAACGCTGTTTCGGTGTATGTTCGGCAATAAACACCCATGCACCAGGCATTTCACCGCCAATAGCAGCGCCTTGCATGATACGCATTAATAACAGTAACAGTGGTGCAGCGGCGCCAATGGTCTCAAATGTTGGCAAGAAACCAATAATAAAAGTTGGGAATGCCATCAAGAAAATACTTAAGGTAAACATTTTCTTACGACCGATTTTATCGCCAAAGTGGGCCATAATAATGCCGCCCAATGGGCGAGCAAGATAACCCGCAGCAAACAGACCCAGCGTCGCCATTAATGCGAGAAATTCATTATCGCCCGGGAAAAATAGCTGGGAGATAATTTTCGCGTAAAAAACGAAAATAACGAAATCATAAAATTCTAAAGTGCCACCTAAAGAGGATAAGCCCAATGTTTTATAATCTTCTTTGCCTAACGGTCTGGCCGCAGGCTGGCTGGTTGTTTGCGATGTCATAATTCTGTCCTTCTAAATACATAACAATTCAATATTAGCGCGATGAGGTTATTTGTAATAATAGGTACGTTAAATAGCGAAGTAATTAATATTATTTGGCAAAGGATATGAGAGATAAAACGAGGGAAAATAAACCAAGGTAATACTCTGTATCTCTAACGTGAGTTCATTTATAGCAGAAAGTTTCATATTCTGTAAACTACCACCTTAAAAACAAGCGTAATATTCTGTTTAGTTTGAAAAGGTAAAATTACTACTCCAAATGACAATTGAATGTCACGATATGATATTAATAAACGAGCAATTACAGACGATTGTATATTTTTAGGTGCAAAATAATGGGGGAAAATACAATAAATATAATGGTACTCATTTATTAAGTGTGAAATTAAATAGAATGAATAACGGGAATAAATAAAATAATATAATTAACTTGCAGGGGATAAGGCTATTTAAATAAATAATACTCGCGGATATGATCTGTCAGTGATTTCTATTTTAGTAGAATTAGGAGGTTTTGCAGGAAATGGCAGGTTTTTATAAACCCGCATACCTAGCTTAAGGCAAAGTACGCGGGTAGTTAGTTAAACTAAGAATAGGGTTGCTAACCCTAAGAAGATAAAGAAACCACCAGTATCAGTGATTGCGGTGATCATCACGCTAGAGCCAATAGCAGGATCTTTACCCATCTTAATCATAATTAATGGGATCAGAACACCCATGATGGCAGCCATCAAGAGGTTGAGCACCATCGCAAGTGTCATCACAGCGCCCATGGCGAGATCCCCATAGAGAAGGTAGGTGACGACGCCCATAATACCACCCCAAACCACCCCGTTAATAAAGGCGACTCCGAGCTCTCTTATCATGAGGAAGGAGAAGCTACCGTTCTGAATTTGGTGTAGCGCAATGGCGCGGACAATCATCGTAATAGTCTGGTTACCGGTATTACCACCAATACCTGCCACGATTGGCATTAATGTTGCGAGGGCAACTAACTGTGAAATGGTATCTTCGAACACCCCGATAACGCGGGAAGCCACAAACGCGGTACACAGGTTAATGGCAAGCCATGTCCAACGGGTTTTAACCGCTTGACCAACAGGGGCGAATACGTCCTCTTCAGGGCTTAACCCCCCCATACGACGGATGCTGTTGTCATTTTCTTCGCTGATATTATCAACGATGTCTTCAACGGTTAGGCGCCCCATCAGTAAACCATTGCTGTCTACAACGGCGGCAGAAATTAAGTCATAACGTTCGAACGCGCTTGCCGCATCTTCCCCTTTTTCATCGGGTAAGAAGGTAACGGTATCGGTTTTCATCACGTCGGCAACAATACGTTCTGGTGCTTGAATCAAAATGGTGGTCAGGGGTAATTCACCTTGCAGATAATTATCTTTATCGACAACGAAAATTTTATCCGTTGCTTCTGGAATTTTTCCCCGTTGGCGTAGATAGCGTTGTACTGTTTTTAGGGTGACATTGGAACGCACGGTGACGAATTCGAAATCCATCATTTGCCCAACGCTGTCTTTGGCGTATTGGAGAACTTCACGAATACGGCTGCGTAAGCTTGGGTCTAAGTAGGTAAGGAGACGGCGCATCGTATCGCGGGGCAAGTGCTCGGCGATATACGCTTGTTCGTCCACATGTAAGCCAGCAACCGCTCGCAGCAGTTCTCGGTCTGACATATCTTTAATCAGGCTGTCCCAAACAGAGACAGAGGCCTCAACCAATACTTCACCGCGTTCGTTGTTGTCGACTAAGCGCCAAAGTGCGAGACGCTCGTCGTACGGTAGCATTTCAAGGATATCGGCGATATCCGCGGTGTGGAGGTCAACAAGCAGTTCTTTAACAGTGCTAATTTTTTCACTAAATGCTTTATCATCCATACTGACGTGTTGGTCTTTCTCGACAAGAGCGTGAACAAACTCTTCGTCTTCCATGAATAACGTCAGTATTTGCTGGCGGATGTACGCCAGTCTTTGTGAATGCGGATTGATTATTGGTGCCGCATCAGTTGAAAAAGCAGTTTGTGACATGTTAATCCTTAAACCATTCGGCGCCGAAGCGCTTTAAATTAATTCGCCTGCGAGGTGACGAAACTTCTACCCAGTATTGTCGCTGATCCCAAAAAAATATCAAATCTGTTCATATTTCGAATAAGAAGAACAAAACAACACTGACCGCAAATCATTATTTTTTATTTCTATTTTCTAAATCATATTCATTTTTGAGTCATATAAGCCTATGGCTCATTTTCTGCGCAAATGGTGAGTTTCCAGCCTGGAACCTCTTCCCAGTAGGCACTCTCTTTTTCAAGGTCAAGCAGCATTAACGCATTGTGGGCGAGATACTGCGCAGGTAAGAAAAGTGTCCAATGACCATCGTCAGTTTCAATGCGCATAGTTGAAGGCGTCGTTGTCGATTGGCGCTGATTATTCAATAAGATAGATAAGCGCAAAATCTGTATCAACGGCATAAATTGCTTGCGTTTAAATAAGTTAAATTTAGGTATTTCATCGTATTTAATGGCACGACGATGATTACGAACCAATGTCGCTAATAGCAATTGTTGCTCTTGGCTAAATCCTGGTAAGTTGGTGTTTTGTAAGATATAAGCGGAGTGGCGATGCATGCCACTATGGTTAATACTTAATCCCACTTCGTGCAGCATAACCGCCCAAATTAAAATGGATTCTAATTGCGGGTTGGCCTGTTTAGGGTTCTGCTGGCGCCACTGATAATACAGCTCTTCCATGGTTTTCAAAACCCGTTTAGCTTGTTCTCGGTCGATATTATAGTGTTCGGCAAGGCTTAATGCGGTGCGTTGACGAATATCTTGGTGGCGAAAGCGACCTTCCATCTCATAGAGAACACCTTCACGCAAGGCGCCATCTGAGAGGCGTAATTCTTTGATGTCGAGGGAATCAAAGACCGCAATTAAGATAGCTAAACCTGGCACAAAAACTTGTTTACGATCAGAAGAAAGTCCCGGAATTTCTAGTGATTTAAACGTTTTGTACTTCAATGCTATTTGTTTGATTTTTTCGAGGCGCTCACGGGTAATAATGCCATCACGCTCGCCCATCTCTACAATCACCGCATGTGCCGCTTTAATGGTGCCGGATGCTCCCATTGCGACGTCCCAAACTTGCTTCTTAAACAGGGTAGCGGTGCTTTCCAATTTTAAGCAGGCGGCTAAATAAGCGCGATTAAAATTATCTGGGGAAATCGTTTCATTAGGGAAATAGTGACGCGCGAAGCTAACGCAGCCCATACGGCGGCTTTCAATTAAAATCGGCTCAAATTTTTCACCGATCACCAGCTCCGTAGATCCACCGCCAATATCGATAACCAGTTTGCGTCCTTTTTCCGGCTGCGTGTGCTCAACGCCCATAAAAATCAAGCGAGCCTCCTCTTGTCCTGAAATAATCTCAATCGGGTAGGGGATAATGGCTTTGGCTCGGCGTAGAAATTCTTCAACGTTGGTGGCGACTCGTAATGAATGGGTACCGACGATACAGACGTTATCAGGCGTGAAACCTTGTAGACGCTCAGCAAATAGCGATAAACACGCTAAGCCGCGCTCCATGGCTTCTTCACTGAGTTCGTTGGTATCACTCAGCCCATCAGCAAGATGAACACGTTTTTTTAAACGGGTTAGAACTTGTAGTGCTCCATTGACAATACGCGCAATAACCATATGAAAACTGTTTGAACCCAAGTCAATTGCGGCAATTTCTTGTGGTCTTGGGGTAGATGAACTGGCAATTGGCATAGTATCAAGCTCTTGTTTCAGGCATTTCGAGTGCTTTTAAAAATTCATAAACAGCTAATTGAGCGCGAATTTTGCGCTTATTGCCGCGGGGAACATAATGATTACTGAGTTCTTTGTCAACAAAGCGGGCTTTGACGGTATCACTGAACTGTAATTCGAGGATATCTAAAACCAACTGTTTAAGTCGCGGATCCAGCAAACGAACAGCCACCTCGATACGGTAGTCGATGTTACGGGTCATCCAATCGGCTGAGGAGATAAAGACTTTTTCGTCACCGCCGTTGGTAAAGACATAAACTCGGTCATGCTCTAAGAATCGGTCCACCACACTGGTGACTTGGATATTCTCGCTATAACCTTGTTGCCCTGAGACAAGTGAACACATACCACGTACTAGCAAGCGAATTTTAACGCCCGCATTGGAAGCATCGTAAAGTTTATCGGTCAGTTCTTTATCAACTAAATTATTAATTTTCAGCGTGATGCCGCTAGGTAACCCAGCTTCAGCATTCGCAATTTCTTGGTCAATTAATTCAGTGATTTTGGTGCGTGTATTTTGCGGAGACACCATCAAGTTATCGAAAGTTACAGGGCGATACGGGTTTTCAATAAAGCTAAATACTCGGCGCACTTCATTGGTGATTTGCTCATTACAGGTGAGTAATGAGTAATCGGTGTAGAGACGAGCGGTTTTTTCGTTAAAGTTACCCGTACCGATATGGGCATAGCGAACAATTTGTCCTTCTTCCATGCGGGAGATAATAAATAACTTGGCGTGAATTTTAAGCCCTGGCGCGGAGAAGATAACGTGGACACCCGCTTCAGTCAGGCGTTTTGCCCAGTGAATATTGGCGGCTTCATCAAAACGCGCTTGCAGCTCCACTACCACGGTGACTTTTTTACCGTTGTGGGCGGCGTGGATCACCGAGTCGATGATGCGTGAGTCTTTTGCCACACGGTAAATATTGATTTTGATGGATAACACATTCGGGTCAAACGACGCTTGGCGCAGCAATTCTAATGTGTGCTCAAAGGTGTAATACGGGTAGTAGAGCAACACATCGCGTTCGCGAATGGCATCAAATCCGTTACGGAAATTATCAAACCAACGGTGACGTAAGCGCGGTAGCGGTTTGTTGAGTAAGTTTTTATTTCCTTCATTTGGGAAGTTAATAAAATCTTTAAAGTTATGGTAACGCCCCCCCGCAATCACCGAGTCATCACTTGATAACCCCAGTTTTTCTCGTAGCAGCGCGACCATTTCATCGGGCATATCACGTTGATAAACAAAGCGAACAGGCTCAGCCGTTAAGCGCTGTTTTAACGTGGATGACATAATTTCCAGCAGGCTAGATTCCATCTCCGTGGCGATATCATATTCCGCATCCCGGGTCATTTTCATGGAGTAGGCGTTGAGTTTGTCGTAATCAAAGAAGCCTTTGAAAATTTCATCGAGAGTATAGCGAAGGATATTATCAATCAAAATCATTGACTTGCGGCGCTTTGGCATCTCTGGCGGGAGATTAACAAAACGCGGAACTTTATCCGATGGGATTTCTAATAAAGCGTATTGCACTTCAGCACCATTAATAATTTCAACGGCAAGGTAGGTGTAATCGTCTTTCAGAAATTCCACTAAGTTAGTATCACGATTAATTAAAATTGGCGTGATATGTTGGCGTAAATTTTGGCGAAAATATTGGCGTAACCAAATTTGCTGACGAGGTGAAATTTGACGCTCGTTAATTAAGAATATTTGGTTGCGTGCCATTTCAAGGAGCAGGTCGTTGTAGAGAACGTCGAACTCTTGCTCTTGTTTGGCCACTTTAGATTGAATGCGTTTGAGTAGATGACGTGCACCGCTGGCGGAACCGCGCTCTTCATTGATTAAGATGCGACGTTTTACATCCGCAAAACGGACTTTATAGAACTCATCTAAGTTATTGGAGTAAATGCCCAAAAAACGCATTCGTTCTATAAGAGGGTTCCGCTTATCCGCGGCTTCTTGGAGAACTCGTTCGTTAAAAGAGAGCCAGCTGAGCTCTTTTTCATGATAGAGGCGTTCTTGGGACATTGTTGCTCCGTATTCGACTGGTTAATGCTGATAAAAACCGATTATCACCTTTGACTTCTATTGCGTTATTTACGCGTTTTCAGACTGCTGTTTCATTGCAAAATATTGGTGCTGGAACACACACATACGGATTGCGGTGTGGTAGCGACCATTAACAAAAAATTCATCAATCAGCTCGCCTTCTGTGTGGAAGCCGAGTTTATTATAAATATGGATAGCTTTGACATTTTCTTTATCGACTATCAGATAAAGTTTGTACAAATTGAGCACTGAAAAGGCGTAGTCCATGGCCAGTTTTGCAGCGCGGCTTGCATACCCTTTGCCTTGATAGCGGGGTGCAATAATAATCTGGAATTCAGAACGACGGTGAACATAATCAATTTCAACCAGCTCAACTAAACCGACTTTTTCACTGTCAGATTCGACAATAAAGCGGCGTTCGGATTGGTCATGAATATGCTTATCGTAAAGATCACTGAGCTCAACGAATGCCTCATAAGGCTCTTCGAACCAATAACGCATAATGTTGGCGTTATTGTCCAGCTGGTGGATAAAAGCTAAATCTTCACGCTCAAGTGGGCGCAATCTAAACAGATGAGCTTGCCCGGTCGTCATAAAACACCTCGATTGTTGTTAATTATAAAACTATTTAAGGCGAAAGTATCAACTAGAAAATTAATTACTTAGCGCTGTAATAAGGATACCACTTATTTGCAATAAAATAATGACAGAAAGCAGGGTGAGGGAGAGTTTGTCGAAGATTAGTTTGTTTAAGTGGGAATGATTAGCATGTAGTTAGCGGTACACTGAGATGATTGTGATATTAATCTAGTCAGTGTGGTCGCTTTGTACCATGAGTGGGCGTTGATGAATCGCTCTCAGAGGATAGGCTTTGGTGTTATTTATAAAAATATAGCCATTTCGAATTAGGTGTAGAATACGATAGTATGATGAATATCAAATTGAGAGTTTATTCATGTCCATAGGTATATAAATGATAGATGATATCCGTTACCTGATTGTTTTTGCAAAAATTGTGGAGTCAGGCTCAATTTCAGGAGGGGCAGACGCTTTAGGGCTCACTACTGCAACGGCAAGTACTCATTTATCTAAACTTGAGAAAAACCTTGGAAGTGCATTGTTATATCGAAATACCCGAAAACTCTCTCTAACTCATGATGGTGCCAAATTACTTGAGACAGCAAATTCCATGCTTGAGTTGTATGAAAAGGGATTTATTGAGTTTAAGCAACGTGCCATTTCAACAACAAATAAGTTGAATATTTCTATTCCCGCTGTTTTTCTAAATAGTGATTTTACTCATCATCTTGCCGATTTTATAAAAGAATATTCAGATGTTTGCCTGAATATTTCTTATAGTGATACACGCAAAGACATCATTGCGGACAGTATTGATGTTGCATTTCGGATTGGGGAACTTCCGGACAGTTCACTCAAATCTCGACATCTTTTTGTATTGCCTAGACAAGTTGTAGCATCTAAGCGATTTCTCAGAAATTACAAGCCAGTAAACCATCCTAAGGACTTAGAAAAAATGCCTTGGATTGGTTTAACTATGCGGCAGAGTATTCGAGAATTTAAGCACAAAAATGGGGAGGTAGCTTTAATTAAGTACACACCAACTGTTAATGTCGATAATGTTGAGGCTGCCTACGCCCTTGCAAAACAGCAAGTGGGTCTAACCGCACCTCCCCTCTATCTCTGCAGAGGAGACATTAAACGTGAAGAGATGCAAGAGGTACTCCCTGAGTGGTCATTAGAGCCGCTTAAAGTTTATGCAATTTGGCCTCCCAATATATCGACTAGCAGTATTGCTTACACATTGATTAATAAGCTTTATAATGCGTTTGAGTCTCATCAATTGGATTGATTGAATTGTTGAATGATTAGCGTATTAATGGAAACTGACAATTTGAGTTATTGGGAATAAAGCAGATAGCATGCTGTAATAATTAATGTTCCCCCCATCAAAAAATTAAAAATGCGAATTCTCTGGGTGCTATTCAGTAATATTGAAACTTTGTCCCCAAGAATAGCCCATGCAGTCAACGAGAAATAACACACGAGAAAGTAGATCATGATAAAGGTTATTAGTGTAGTTTGCGTTGATGGTTCAGAGAACAAGGCAATCCCTGAAGCGCAAGCTATCCAAGCTTTGGGATTGAGCCATTGAAGCAAAAAACCGTGGGTAAAACTTGGGATATCAACTTTATTCAAAGTTAACTCAGGCTGAGATGAGGCAATTTTATAACCGATATATATTATAAACGCTGATCCAGTAATATTGAGGTATTTGAGGAACAGTGGATGCTTATCGATGACTGTGTAGAAACCAAATCCGATAAATATAAGCAATAACGTAAATCCGATTGTGGCGCCTGAAACAAATGGGAGAGTTCTTCTAACGCCATGGCTTGCCGCTGAAGAGACAATGACCATATTGACAGGACCTGGTGAAATTGACATCGTTAAGGAAAACATAAACATAGTAAAGATTAGAATCATTTTCTCTCCGCGTTCTTATTAACGCACAATAAAAAATATACCGAATTTTTATTACCCGGTTGAGTTTCTGTAGTCTTTATAGGTTATAGAAATAAAAACGCTAAATTAAGTCGGTTTTCTTTAAAGGTGTATTTGATTTTTCCACATTATCGTTTCATGTATCGATCAGACAATACCATCGTATTTTCAGGGGGTTGAAAAGCAAGGTCTTATCATTCGCTTTACGTGCTCACTTTATGCGCAGAACCAAGCCATAATTACGTTTGCTCCTACGAGATGTTTTGATGGTTTCAAAATAAACACATATGGTATACCATATGTGTTTGGTGTGCTAAACGGAGTAAACAATGCTACAACCTGTTCAGCTTTTTAAAATCTTATCGGATGAAACTCGTCTCACCATTGTTATGCTTCTCCGGGAATCGGGTGAACTGTGCGTATGCGATATATGTGCGGTTACTACTGAATCACAGCCTAAAATTTCTCGCCATATGGCTATCCTGCGTGAGGCTGGGCTGGTGCTAGATCGTCGAGAAGGTAAATGGATTCACTATCGTCTCTCACCTCACATTCCCGCATGGGCGAGTGAAACAATAACGACGGCATGGCACTGCTTGCGCGATGATATACGTGAACGCTTGAAAAAATCCGTATGTACGTCTTGCTGATAAGTTTAATTATATGCGCATAAACATATATAAAGGAGTCTGGAAATGTTTCTTGCTGGAAGCATCTTTATACTGACGTTGGTTCTAGTCATCTGGCAACCAAGAGGACTCAGTATTGGCTGGAGTGCAAGTATTGGAGCGGCGCTTGCTTTGGGAACGGGGGTGATCCAATTTGATGATATTCCCGTCGTCTGGCATATCGTCTGGAATGCTACAGCAGCATTCATTGCGATCATCATCATCAGCTTGCTGCTAGATGAATCTGGTTTCTTTGAATGGGCTGCATTGCATGTTTCCCGCTGGGGAAACGGGCGCGGTCGTCTGCTGTTTACCTGGATTGTTCTGCTTGGCGCCGCGGTTGCTGCACTGTTTGCAAACGATGGTGCTGCATTGATATTAACACCGATTGTGATTGCAATGTTACTCGCTCTGGGGTTCAGTCAGGGAACAACACTGGCATTTGTCATGGCGGCAGGATTCATCGCTGATACCGCTAGCTTACCTCTGATTGTCTCTAACCTAGTCAATATTGTTTCAGCAGATTTCTTCGGTCTGGGCTTTACGCAGTATGCTTCCGTGATGGTTCCTGTGAATTTGGCGGCTATTGCTGCCACGCTGGTTATGCTGCATCTCTTCTTTCGTCGTGATATCCCTGCCAGATATGACGTTTCCTTGCTGAGAATCCCTAGTAGTGCGATTAAGGATCCTGCAACGTTTAGGGCTGGCTGGGTTGTTCTGCTGTTCCTGCTAGTTGGTTTTTTTGTTCTGGAGCCACTGGGGATCCCTGTCAGCGCGATAGCAGCTATTGGCGCAGTGGTATTGCTAGTGGTAGCCAAGAGGGGAGATGCCATTAATACTGGGAAAGTGCTTCGTGGTGCGCCTTGGCAGATCGTGATTTTTTCTCTGGGTATGTATTTGGTTGTCTATGGTCTACGTAATGCTGGACTCACTGACTATCTTTCTTCCGTACTCAATATACTGGCGGATAAAGGCTTATGGGCTGCGACATTCGGTACTGGCTTCCTGACCGCCTTCTTATCGTCGATGATGAATAATATGCCGACGGTGCTGATTGGAGCGCTGTCGATAGACGGGAGTGCTGCAACTGGTGTCATCAAGGAGGCAATGATTTACGCCAATGTGATTGGTTGCGACTTAGGCCCCAAAATTACCCCGATAGGCAGTCTTGCTACACTGTTATGGCTTCATGTACTGGCTCAGAAAAATATGACAATCACGTGGGGGTATTATTTCCGTACCGGCATTATCATGACCCTACCAGTGTTATTTTTTACTCTGGTCGCGCTAGCGTGGCGGCTATCTATCACTTTGTAATGAGATATTGATATGAGCAACATTACTATTTATCACAATCCAGCCTGCGGCACTTCACGTAATACACTAGAGATGATACGTAACAGCGGTAATGAACCAACGATTATTTACTATCTTGATGCGCCGCCAACCCGCGATGAACTTATTAAACTAATTTCAGATATGGGAATTTCTGTGCGTGCATTGCTGCGTAAAAACGTTGAACCTTATGAGAAATTGGGTCTTGATGAAGACAAATTCTCTGATGAGCAGTTGATTGATTTTATGCTTCAGCATCCTATTCTGATTAATCGACCAATTGTAATTACGTCGCTTGGTACACGTCTTTGTCGTCCCTCAGAAGTTGTGCTGGATATTCTACCTGAAGCTCAGAAAGGTTCTTTTACTAAAGAGGATGGTGAAAGGGTTATAGATGAAACAGGGAAACGAGTGAAATAATTTTTCGAATTAATATTATCGGGTGTCTGTTTATTTCACACTGACGCCCGCTTTCCGATCAAAACTACTTCTCGGGTTGCCTGACAAAACATTTCTTACAAAGGGCAAATGGCTGGGATTGTATTACTCGCTCAGACCTGCCAACCAAATCTGAGCGAATACATTTAAACTTACCTAACTGCGCATTAATTTGCTTGATAACCTGTCGCTGATAGCGGCTGGCCATCAAGCAGGGCTTTACCGTCTTGCATCACGAGGCGACCCGAAACAAACCACGCAATAACTTGAGGATAAATCAGGTGCTCTTGGAGTTTAACGCGTTCAACCAAATCGTCTTCAGTATCTTGCGGTAAAACCGGCACATGTCCCTGTAAAATAATCGGACCGCCATCGAGCTCTTCAGTGACAAAATGCACGGAAGTGCCGTGTTCTTTATCGCCGTTCTCAAGTGCGCGTCGATGAGTATGTAACCCCGGATATTTAGGCAGTAAAGAAGGGTGGATATTCAGCATTTTTCCTGTGAAATGTTTCACAAACTCAGGGGTTAAAATACGCATGAACCCCGCCAAGACCACTAAATCCGGTTGATACTGCTCGATAGCTTCTAACAGTGCAGCATCGTAGGCTTGGCGGTCGGCGAACGCTTTTGAGCTAACACAAAGGGCTGGAATACCAGCCTCTTGTGCGCGAACCAAACCGTAAGCATCACTTTTATTACTGACCACTGCGACGATTTGTCCATCGATTTCATTGCGTTGGCAGGCATCAATTATTGATTGCAAATTACTGCCACTGCCTGAAATCAAAACAACGATGTTTTTCATTAGCGGATAACAACCTGCTCTTCACCCGCAGGTAATTCGCCAATTGTCCCGATCTGCCAAGCATTTTCGCCTAATGTCGTCAGCAGTTTTAATGCGGACTCAACTTCGGTTTGAGGCAGAGCGATGATGATACCGACGCCGCAGTTAAATGTACGATACATTTCGTGAGTGGTGACATCACCTGCTTGTTGAAGCCATTCGAATACCGCAGGCCATTCCCAGCTGTTGCCATCAATGATGGCTTGGGTGTTGTCAGGTAAAACGCGAGGAATATTTTCCCAGAAGCCGCCGCCAGTAATGTGTGCAATGGCATGAATGTCGTTTTTAGCGATCAATTCTAAGACATTTTTAACATAGATACGCGTTGGTTCTAACAGGTGGTCAGCAAGCGGTTTGCCCGCTAATTGCGTGGTTTCTGGATTGGTTTTGCTGACTTCCAGAATTTTACGCACCAATGAGTAACCGTTAGAGTGAGGACCGCTTGAGGCTAACGCGATCAGCGCGTCGCCCGCACTGACTTTTGTGCCATCAATAATTTCAGAGCGCTCAACGACACCCACACAGAAGCCAGCAACATCATAATCTTCGCCGTGGTACATGCCTGGCATTTCAGCGGTTTCACCACCGACTAATGCACAGCCAGACTGCTTACAGCCTTCCGCGATACCCGTGATAACACTTGCAGCGGTATCCACATCCAGCTTACCGGTTGCATAATAGTCTAAGAAAAACAGTGGTTCAGCACCTTGGACAATCAGGTCGTTGACGCACATAGCGACTAAATCGATACCGATGGATTCATGACGTTTTAAGTCCATCGCGAGGCGTAGTTTAGTTCCCACACCGTCAGTGCCTGAGACTAAAACAGGCTCACGGTATTTTTGTGGTAGGGCACACAGTGCGCCGAACCCTCCCAATCCTCCCATCACTTCTGGACGGCGAGTCTCTTTCACCACACCTTTGATTCGTTCAACCAATGCGTTACCTGCATCAATATCAACACCGGCATCTTTATAGCTGAGAGAGGTTTTATCAGTCACTACGGCCCCCAAGGCAATTGCATTTTGGAAAAGATAACTTCATTTGCCGATATTCTATCAGGCTCCGCAAACGTTTGCGATAGCTTTCTGACTGAAATATTTGATGCAATAAATCGTGATGTCGTGACGCAAAGCGCATGATTTTATTCGCTGCCTACACCATAAAAAATATTATGTGTATACTAATTCAGCAAATAACGCCTGATTGATGATTGTTTGACCTTAATCAAGATGATACTAGTGGCATTGAGGGAAAAAAGCGGTATAATCCCGCGATTTTTTTGTCCGGTGACGTTTTAAAAAAGTAGGAGAAACCCATGAAGATCGTTGAGGTAAAACACCCTCTCGTTAAACATAAACTCGGCCTGATGCGAGATCATGACATAAGCACTAAGCGCTTTCGTGAACTGGCCTCAGAGGTTGGTAGCCTACTGACTTATGAAGCGACCGCTGACCTAGAAACTGAAAAAGTAACAATTGATGGTTGGTGTGGTCCTGTAGAAATTGAACAAATTAAAGGTAAAAAAATCACTGTAGTCCCTATCCTGCGTGCGGGTATTGGTATGATGAATGGCGTATTGGAAAGTATCCCAAGTGCACGTATCAGCGTAGTGGGTATTTACCGTGATGAAGAAACGTTACAACCTGTCCCTTATTTCCAAAAATTAGTTTCTAACATTGATGAGCGCATGGCGCTGATTGTAGACCCAATGTTAGCAACTGGTGGTTCTATGATTGCAACCATCGATCTTCTGAAAAAATCCGGCTGTAATTCAATTAAAGTCTTAGTTTTAGTTGCTGCACCGGAAGGTATTGCTGCATTAGAAGCAGCGCACCCAGACGTTGAACTTTACACGGCTTCAATTGACCAACACTTAAATGAAGAAGGTTACATTGTTCCGGGTCTAGGAGACGCGGGCGATAAGATATTTGGTACTAAATAATAATGAAGCCGACTGAAGAGTCGGCTTTTTTTTGATAAAAAAAAGAATATTCACGACGCATAAGAGGATGACGAGCATGACACGCCGCACGATAAGTGTTGAAGAAAGACCACCATTACTACAAACCATTCCATTAAGCTTTCAACATTTGTTTGCCATGTTTGGGGCAACGGTTATTGTTCCTATTTTGTTTGGCGTGAACCCGGCAACGATTTTATTATTCAACGGGATCGGTACGCTGCTGTATTTATTTATCTGTAAGGGCAAAATCCCAGCTTATTTAGGATCGAGCTTCGCCTTTATTTCTCCGGTATTAATTTTACTGCCTCTTGGGTATGAGCTAGCGCTTGGCGGGTTTATTATCTGTGGGGTGCTGTTCTGTATCGTAGCGTTGATTGTCAAAGTGGCGGGGCGCGGCTGGATCAATGTGATGTTCCCACCCGCAGCGATGGGGGCGATTGTCGCGGTTATCGGTCTGGAACTAGCGCAAACGGCAGCGGGTATGGCGGGCTTATTACCTAAAGAAGGCGCCGCGGTTGATTCAAACACCTTAATTATCTCGATCACCACATTGTCGGTCACTATCTTGTGTGCCGTGGTTTTCCGTGGATTTTTATCGATTATCCCAATCTTAATTGGCTTCCTCTCAGGTTACGCACTTTCCTACTTTATGGGGATTGTTGACTTTACACCGGTTATCGAAGCGCCATGGTTTGCCATTCCGACTTTCTATACACCGCGTTTTGAGTGGTTTGCGATTTTAACCATCCTGCCTGCGGCGTTAGTGGTCATTGCGGAACACGTTGGACACTTAGTGGTGACAGCGAATATCGTTGAGCGCGACTTAATGAAAAACCCTGGCTTACATCGTTCTATGTTCGCAAACGGTTTCTCTACTGTGTTATCGGGTTTCTTTGGCTCGACACCAAATACCACGTACGGTGAAAACATCGGCGTGATGGCGATTACTAAGGTCTACAGTACGTGGGTCATCGGTGGTGCGGCAATTATCGCTATCTTACTCTCTTGCGTGGGCAAATTAGCGGCTGCGATTCAATTAGTGCCAGTACCTGTTATGGGGGGTGTTTCACTGTTACTGTACGGCGTAATCGGAGCTTCGGGTATTCGTGTTCTGATTGATTCGAAAGTGGATTATAACAAACCACAAAACCTGATTTTAACCTCAGTAATTTTAATCATCGGTGTGAGTGGTGCAGTGATCCACATTGGTCAAGCTGAACTGAAAGGGATGGCATTGGCGACAATCGTCGGTATTCTGATGGCGCTGTTGTTCCGCTTTATTACCTTTGTTCGTCCAGAAAAACAGTTTGTGACTTCTGAAGTGAAAGTCTTAGACGAAAATAAAAAATGAGTCACGATTAACTAAAATAGATTGCCGGAGTGGCTAAAGCTCCGGCAATTAACCGCCAGGCTGTTCATCTCTTCTTGTTATTTATGATAAACTCAATGGCGTTAATTGAACTGCACAATCAGAGGCGCTTCTGAATACACCATCTCAACTCTCATTACCACTTTCTCTTCCTGATGATGAAACCTTTGCTAGCTTCTATGCAGGGGAAAATGAGGGATTACTCTCTGCGCTCAAAACGGCGATTAATCAGCCTCATGGTAGTTATATTTATTACTGGTCAAGAGAAGGGGGCGGTAAGAGTCATTTACTGCATGCGGCATGTGCTGAGTTGTCTGAGCAAGGTGTTGCTGTGGGTTATGTGCCACTGGATAAACGCGCTTACTTTGTACCTGATGTGCTTGAAGGTATGGAACATCTTTCTCTGGTCTGTATTGATAATATTCAATGCATCGCGGGAGATGAAGAGTGGGAAATGGCCATCTTCAATCTGTATAACCGTATTTTAGAAATTGGTCGAACGTGTTTACTGATCACCGGGGATCGCCCACCGCGCCAGATTGACTTGAAGTTGCCGGATTTAGCCTCTCGTCTCGATTGGGGGCAAATTTATAAACTGCACCCTTTAAGTGATGAAGACAAAATTTGTGCGCTGCAATTACGTGCCAGTATTCGTGGATTTGAATTGCCTGAAGACGTTTGTCGGTTTGTATTAAAACGGTTAGACAGAAAGATGGGCACTTTATTTGATATCTTAAATAAGCTTGATCACGCCTCGATTGTCGCTCAGCGTAAAATGACTATTCCTTTCGTTAAAGACATTCTCAAATTATAAAAAATTGGCAGCCCATCGACTGCCAATTTATTGTCTGCCAAATAGCCTGCTTATAAAATTTCCAGCACTTGCTCTGGTGGTCGACCCAACTTGGCTTTTTTACCTTTCACCACAATCGGGCGCTCAATTAACTTTGGATTATCATGCATGGCTTGAATAAGCTGCGCTTGAGTGACGCTGTTATCCGCTAATTTCAATTCTTTATAGATATCTTCTTTGGTGCGCATTAATTGGCGCGCATCGGTAAATCCAAGCATCTTCAGCAATTTTTCAATCTCAGCGATTGAAGGTGGCGTCGTTAAATATTCAACCACCGTCGGCGTGATGCCTTTTTCTTGCAATAAAGCCAGTGTTTCACGGCTCTTGGAGCAGCGAGGGTTGTGATAAATTTTAATTGAATCCGTCATTATCTTTATTCCTTACGGTTTTGCGTTGCTATCGCGCTCTTTTAATCGAGTAAGTTCATCGATTCGCGCATCAAAACGTTGTTGTTCATAACTGCCTAAACGGCTTTTACGGCTCGCTTCGCTTAAATAATTGATGGCAGTATCATAGTTGCCGCGCAGTGCCATACCTTCGGCATACGCCGCCAGTTCTGCATTACGATCCCCCAGTTTTGCGGAGGC
The DNA here is from genome assembly GCF_027595165.1 of Providencia sp. PROV188. NCBI lineage: Bacteria > Pseudomonadati > Pseudomonadota > Gammaproteobacteria > Enterobacterales > Morganellaceae > Providencia > Providencia sp. PROV188. The sequence continues at coordinate 2,049,733 of NZ_CP097291.1, read as the reverse complement.
TTCGGCAAGCAGATCCCAGCCAATTGGGTCGTCTGGGTAATCAAATGTATATTTATTCAATAAATTAGTGGCATCTTTATACTGTCCATTGCTGACATACGCATTCGCAAGGTTGACAATAAATACCGTATTTTTTGGTGATTTTTTTAATGCATCTTGCAAACGTGCGACCGCTTTACCGACTTGTTTTTGCTCAATATCGATATCGGTCATGGAATCGATAAACCATGGGTTATCCGGCTGTTTGGCTAACAATTCAGAAATAATCACGCCCGCTTCGCTGTATTTTTTATCTTGAGATAACAATAATGCTTTACCGTACTTCGCGGCCATTTGCTCTTGAGCATTACCTTTACTGTAGTTTTCGATGATTTGGTCCAGCGCATTGCGTTGATCCGCAGGGCTGTACATAGACAAAATACGAACGCGTGCCAACATAAAGTCTAATGAAGATGGGGCATGGACTTTCGGATATTGGTTTGAACGGTTACGGGCATCGGCTAAACGGCTGTCTGGTAAGGGGTGAGTCAGCAAAATTTCTGGCGGTTTAGACATATAGCGGGTTTGGTCAGACATGATTTGCATAAAATCAGCCATGGCATGAGGGTCAAACCCAGAACGACGCAATGTTTGCAGACCAATACGGTCAGCTTCTTGTTCATTGGCTTGTGTAAAGCTGATCATCCCTTGCTGCATTCCCGCGAATGTCCCCGTTAATGCGGCAAAACCGGCTTGCGGGTTCGCCATCACCAGTAATAGAGAACCGATAGTCCCCGCGATAGCTAACGGTGTTGTGGCTTTCTGGTCTTCCATCATTCGCGCCAGATGGCGCTGGGTGACGTGAGAGATTTCGTGCGCCATAACGGAAGCAAGCTGGCTCTCATTTTGGCTATAACGAAATAGCGCAGAGTGAAGAACCACGTTACCGCCAAAATAGGCGTAAGCGTTAATATTCGGGTTATTGACTAGGTAAAACTTAAATGGCGTTTTGACAGAATCGGCATTCGTCACTAAACGTTGCCCCAGCTTATTCACATACTGAGTTAGTAAGGGGTCATAAATAAGAGGAGTACTTCCTCGAATTTGACGAGTGATGGCATCACCCATAATGATTTCTTGGTTAATGCTGAGAGTACCTCCCGCGGTTGTACCGATATCGGGTAGGGTATCTTCAACAGCACTATAGGCAGGTAATACAGCACCATGGATAAGTGCGGACATCAGGATAGCGAGCAGTGGATATTTCAATTTTTTAGTCATAGTGCATATCTTCACTTATTACCTACAGAAAATACGAATTAATTGGGAGATATGATAGCAAAAGCTATCGTAAAATCTGTTATTCGGTATAATTTTCTTTAATTTAGGAACTGTCTTTGTTTTACATTCCCAGGAGCCAATGAATGTTAGAAATGTTTTTACAATGGTACCGTCGGCGTTTTGCTGACCCGCAAGCAGTTGCCTTGTTTAGTTTGCTGGTTATTGGCTTTCTGGTCATCTTTTTTTTCAGCAGTATACTGGCTCCATTATTAGTCGCAATTGTCTTAGCATATTTACTTGAATGGCCAACACATTTACTCCAACGACTTGGTTTATCCCGCGTTTTAGCGGTTAGCATCATTTTGACCTTGTTTGCTGGAATAAGTGCCATGGTGATCTTAATTATTGCTCCTACAGCGTGGCAACAAGGGATCAACCTCGTGGCGGATTTACCTAACATGGTTAATCGCTTTAGCGAGTTTGCTCGCCGATTACCGGAGCAATATCCTGCACTCGTTGATGCTGGCATCATTGATATGATGGCAGATAATGTGCGCAGTAGGTTGTCAGTTGTTGCTGAGTCTGTGGTGAAAGCGTCAGTCGCTTCATTAATTGGTATTTTTACGTTAGCCGTCTATCTGGTTTTAGTGCCATTGATGATGTTTTTCTTATTAAAAGATAAAGAAAGGATCACCAAAAGCTTTGTTAAACTTCTTCCAAAAAATCGCCAGTTAGTGAGTAAAGTCTGGTTGGAAATGAATCAACAAATTACCAACTATTTACGTGGTAAAGTCACGGAAATGGTGATTGTTGGCGTCTGTACCTATATTGGTTTTGCCTATTTTGATTTGCGTTACTCAGTGCTGTTATCGGTATTGGTTGGCGTTTCTGTTTTGATCCCGTACATCGGTGCAGTGGCAGCCACCATTCCGGTGGTTTTAGTCGCACTATTCCAATGGGGTATAGGTACTGAGTTCTGGTCACTGTTTATTGTTTATCTGGTGATCCAAGGGCTAGACAGTAACATCGTTGTGCCGCTGTTGTACTCAGAAGCCGTGAACTTACACCCACTCGTGATTATCTTGTCGGTGGTGATTTTTGGTGGTTTATGGGGATTCTGGGGCGTATTTTTTGCGATCCCGCTCGCAACCTTAATCAAAGCGGTAATTAACGCGTGGCCACAAGATTTGAGTGATAGTGAAACAATAGAAAAAACAGAAGGCTAAAAGAGCCAATAAGAAAAAAGGGTTGCAAAATAAGCAACCCTTTTTAGTGATTAGGTTTTAATCACTATGTATCAGTATTAGGCGTTAGCGTTGATGTACGCTAATACGATTTCATGGTGATTACTGGTTTTAAAATCGTCAAATACGTGCTCGATGGTACCATTTGCATCGACAAGGAAACTAATGCGGTGGATACCGTCATAAGTTTTACCCATAAATTGTTTTTCACCCCACACACCAAATTGTTCACAAATTTGATGATCTTCATCGGATAACAGTGTGAAGTTTAATAACTCTTTTTCAGCGAAACGAGCCAATTTTTCTGGTTTGTCTGTACTAATACCTAAAACTTCGACACCTTTTGCTTTTAGTGTATCCATCTCATCACGCAGTCCACATGCTTGAACTGTACAGCCTGGTGTCATCGCTTTAGGATAAAAGTAAACTAATACGCGTTGACCCTGGAAATCAGAAAGATTGATGATTTCACCATCTTGGTCAGGAAGGCTAAATTGAGGTGCCTTATCACCGGCTTTCAATGGGTTCATTACATATATCTCCGTTAACTCTGCATTTTGGGGTTGTTAACAATACTGATGTTGCCTTTGGCATTTAGCATTGTACATAGTTGTTGAAATTTATTCTTTATAATTATGCCATTATCATCCAGTGGGTCATGGGCTGTAATTTGAATTTCCAATTGAGCCGGTTGAGTATCATTTGCAGGCTGTGTTTTAGAAATTAATTCTGCGATGTTGCACTGTTGAGTGGTAAACAAATTGGTAAACTGTTCAATAATACGCGGCGCATCGTCCACCATCACATTCACAGTTACAGTAGACGGATAGTAGGTTTTTTGTACACTATGCGTGCGTTTCATAACAATCAGCAAATCTAACTCAGCCCCTTTAGTCGGTAAAATCGCTTCTAGAAGCGTGATAGCATTCCAACTGCCGGATAACATCATTATAAAAGTAAATTCCTCGCCAAACATAGCGAGTCGACTATCCTCAATATTACAATCACATTCACTGACAAGGCGTGTAATTGTATTCACAATGCCCGGACGATCTGTTCCCAGCGCAGTAATAACAAGAAATTGCGGTTCAGTCTTAGGCAAAGTATCTTCCTTATTTTGACTAAATTTAGGTCAATGATATTGACTCAGGATGGTGGTAAGGAAACCATAAAATTGTGAATCTGCCAAGTGGGGCGATTCACTCTTGCGACAAATATGGCTGAATTATTACTTCTATTTAAGTTAATGTCATCGGCATTAACAAAATTCATTAAAATCTTGCGTTTGGGTGGTTTTCTTCTGTGAAATGAAAACGTAACATGGAAACTCACTATTTAGGGGGCATTGCGATGGCTAATCAAAACGTAAACTACAAAGACTTTTTACAAGGCAGTATTGTTGCTGTGATCACACCAATGGATTCAGCGGGTAACGTTGATAGAAAAAGCTTGAAACAACTGGTGGATTACCATGTCGCAAACAAAACCTCTGCGATTGTGTCAGTGGGAACAACGGGGGAATCAGCAACATTAAACCATAAAGAGCATGTTGATGTAGTGAAAGCGACGCTTGAGTTAGCTGATGGACGTATCCCAATTATTGCGGGAACAGGTGCAAATGCAACCGCAGAAGCGATTTCACTAACAAATGAGTTTGAAAACAGTGGTGTAGTTGCGTGCCTAACAGTAACACCTTATTATAATAGACCGTCACAAGAAGGTTTATATCAGCATTTTAAAGCTATTTCAGAAAACACCAGCTTGCCACAAGTTCTCTATAATGTACCATCGCGCACTGGATGTGATTTATTACCTGAAACTGTGGGCCGCTTGGCGAAATTGGCGAATATTGTGGCAATTAAAGAAGCCACAGGGAACTTAGCACGGGTTCATCAAATCAAAGAGTTGGTTGATGACCATTTTGTTCTACTTTCTGGCGATGATGCGACCGCACTTGATTTTATGCAACTCGGTGGAAAGGGCGTCATTTCGGTCACCTCCAACGTCGCGGCTGCGCAGATGGTAAAAATGTGTGACTTAGCGCTTGCGGGCAAATATACTGAGGCCCGTGAATTGAATAAACAGCTGATGGGACTTCATCATCAGTTATTTGTTGAGCCGAATCCAATCCCTGCGAAATGGGCTTGTCATCGTTTAGGTCTTATTGCGGATGATACTTTACGGTTACCAATGACACCGTTAACTGTATCTGGACAGCAAAAGGTTGAAGATGCCTTGAAACTCGCGGGTTTACTGTAAAATTTAGGGAATTTTAATGGCAACATTATTGCAAAAATCGAAGGTTATGAAGGTTGCTGGCCTGTCACTTGTCGTGTTACTGGCAGCCTGCTCCAGCGATCAGCGCTATAAACGTCAGGTTAGTGGTGATGAGGAATATCTTAATGCTGCGCCATTGAAAGTGCTGAATGCGCCGCAGGGGATCACTTTACCAGCAACTAATGGAGAATATGACATTCCTAAAACCACCTCAACAGGGGCGGTTGGGAAAGCGTTAGATATTCGCCCACCAGTACTGACGATTTCACAATTAGCAGGTTCACGCACTGAAAACAGCGCAGAAGCCAGCCGTTTGTTGCTAGATAATACTCCTGAAAATAATGCTTTATGGTCACAAGTGACCATGATTTTAGAACAGCGTGGCATCCCAGTCTCTACGAAGAACGATGGTTCTCGCTCTATCGAAACTGACTGGATTAAATGGGATCGTGCAGACGAAAACGTCCCATTAGAGAGCCGTCATAAAGTCACTGTTCAGCCAGAAAATGGCATGATTGCATTAACAGTGACTAACTTAGGCTTACGCCAAGGTGATGAAACGGTAACAGATGCAGCGGAAATTCAACGCTATAACAAACTGTTATTAAACGATTTAACCGACGCTCTGTACACACTGCGTGATACCTCAAGCAAAAATAGCTTGCAAAGCGCCTATGGCATCATTGATGTTCAAACAGGTAGCAATGACACTGGCTTACCAGTGGTTATCGTTCGTGCACCGTACGATGCAGTTTGGGAGCGTTTACCTCACGCATTAGAAAGTGTTGGTATGAAAGTGGGTGACCGTAGCCGCTCAGCAGGTTCCGTCATGGTGACTTACAAAGGCTTGAGCAGCTCTGAGTGGCAAGCGCTGGGTATTGATGACCCATCGGTACCTGAAGATGACTATAAAGTCCAAGTGGGTGATTTGAATAACCGTAGTAGCCTACAGTTTATCAACACTAAAGGCGTGCCATTAACTCAGAAACAGAATGATGAAATGGTCGCCGCACTGAAAGCCGCTTTCAGTAAAGCACCGACTAAAAAATAAGTTTACATAGCTAACTTATTTGTTCTATCAAGTGAAAACGCCGTCCTATGGGATGGCGTTTTTTTTCGGATAAACTTCAGGCTCTAATGGCTAACAGTGAAAGAAAAGTTATGGATAATAGCGCATCGAAACCAATGGATAGTAGGAATAATATAACGATGCCAAGAAGAATTGCTGGGACAAGCTTTAATGATAATTTACTAAATTCATTAAATAATATTGCTCATACAAGAAGTTTTCTAGAGGAGGGGGCCACTGTTTTTGATTTACCAAATTATGTGGTACCTCAAGGATACCGATTAATGAAATCATGTAAGAAAAACCAATATCGGATGGTGACTACTGGAGAAGAGCTAGAAACGATATATTTGCTAGAATTGAAACTGCGTACGGATATTGTCTTTGGTGAAACCACATGCACGCAAATTAAAGTTTGGCGCACTATATCCCATCTACACCGGAATAATATTGGCGATTTACCTCGAGTATTTTTCATTCATTTACTCGACAATCATAGCATCATGGTAACGGATGAAGAGCATACTCGTGATGGACAGCGCTTCTGGGAAATCATGATTTCTTGGGCATTTTATCAATGCTATTATATTTATGCTTCCGATGGCACGCTCGAAGACAGGCCACTAACGCAAATCCATACTGAATCTGAATTCTTTGAGCAATGGATTAATCAACTTTGGGGTAGAGATATCGACGTATATACCCACAAACTGATTGTAATCAGCAAACATCCATTACTTTAACTACCCATCTGCACATCTATCCTTCATAAAATTCTCGGTGAAACAAATGGACAAAAAATCAGTATTTGCAGCTAAGTAATCGTTTGCGTATGCGAGAGAATTTTATTATCATAATTAGCAGTTAATCATAAAATATTGAATATCAGTTAGTTAGCGCTGTATCAATGTTTTTGGGATAACTGACTGAATCAGAGCAGAAAATTAACAATGAACCCGCTATTTTTAGCGATCTATTCTACTGTTACTTATCTGAATCTGCTGTGCAGGTTGATTTCTATTGAGTGTAATCACATCCCTGGAGTGTTTAAGATGCAAAAGAAAGCTGAGTTGTATCGTGGTAAGGCAAAAACGGTCTATACCACAGAGGATCCAGATTTATTAGTTCTGGAGTTCCGTAATGATACATCAGCACTCGATGGCGAGCGTATCGAACAGTTTGACCGTAAGGGAATGGTTAATAACAAATTTAACCATTTCATCATGACTAAGTTGCAAGAAGCAGGCATTCCTACACAGATGGAAGCCTTATTATCTGACACTGAAGCATTGGTTAAAAAACTGGATATGGTGCCGGTTGAATGCGTTATCCGTAACCGTGCGGCAGGCTCTCTGGTTAAGCGCCTTGGGGTTGAAGAAGGGATGATTTTAAACCCGCCTCTGTTCGACTTATTCCTGAAAGATGACGCTAAGCATGACCCAATGGTGAACGAGTCTTACTGCGAAACGTTTGGTTGGGTGAGCAAAGAAAACTTAGCGAAAATGCGCGAACTGAGCTACAAAGCGAACGATGTTTTAAGCAAGATTTTTGCGGACGCAGGTCTTATCTTAGTCGATTTCAAACTTGAGTTTGGTCTATTTAAAGGTGAAGTTGTGCTGGGTGATGAATTCTCTCCAGACGGTAGCCGTTTGTGGGATAAAGAAACCCTGAACAAAATGGACAAAGACCGTTTCCGTCAAAGCCTTGGTGGCTTGATTGAAGCTTATGAAGAAGTTGCTCGTCGTATCGGCGTTAAACTCGATTAAGTTTCTAAAGCTTCGCTAATATGAAGAATGATAGCCTGCCAACAGCAGGCTATTTTTTTGTCTTCAAATCATGACTGTGCCAGAAATCGCTGAACCCAACGCTCAGCTTGGTTTTCGATAGGTAGATTTAGCTGATGGCTGAGAGAATGCAAAGTTGGGGAAGGTAAAACAGAATCTGGCTGTAACTCAGAGTGGCGTAATACCGTCTCAATATTACCATCTGCCACTAAGCGACCTTGGGATAAATGTAGCGCACGCGCAAAATGGCGAGCCACAAAATCCAAATCATGACTGATCGTGACAACCGTAGCACCCAATTGTTTTTGATAATCGAGCCATTGCTCAAAATACCCTAACCACTGTGTATCGAAATCACGGCTTGGCTCATCTAACAGCAGTAATTTAGGCTGAATAGCGGTTAAACAGGCCACTGCGACCATGCGCCGCTGAGCGGAATGTAAATCAAGCGGGTGTTTATCCGCAACATCTGTTAAATGGCAGAGTGTTAAAGCTCGCTTTAATTTTTCAGCGATATCCGATGAGGATAATTTTTGGCGGCGTAATCCAAACATAATTTCATCTTTCACCGTGCTATGAAAAATCTGTTTTTCAGCCTCTTGGAATAAAATCCCAATCTGCGGAGCGCGTTTTGCTGCTTTCAATCCACTGAGAGGTTGTTGATTAAAATCGATTTCCCCTTGTGAAGGCAGCAATAAACCGGCCATTAAACGCAATAAGGTGGATTTGCCTGCGCCATTGTCTCCCACCAATGCCACCCATTCCCCAGAGTGAATCGTGAGTGTGAGATCCACAATGGCATGTGCGGTTTTCGGAGTGTATTGAAAGCTTAATTGATTAATTTGCAGCATAACACGCCTCAATACTTTGAATCAGTTGTTGTTCATTGCGAGGCACTGGGGAGTGCCAACTACCACGCTCCATTAATTTCCCGACAACACGCCATGCATCGGGCATATTGATTGTCTGCTGTGCGGGTAAAAATATGGCGTCAATATTCCCTTGAGCAGTAATACTGCCTTGTTCCAGCAACGAAAAATCTTCGCAAAAATGCAGAGCTGGCAGTAAATGCCGTTCGAACAAAATTACACAACAGCCGGTTTGTTCACTGTAATTTTTTAACTGGGTGAGTAATCGATGTGTGGCTGCGGGCGTTAAGCGGCTAAAGGCTTCATCCAAGAGTAATAATCGTGGTTGCATAGCAAGAGCACTCGCCAATACAATGCGCTGAGCTTCTCCGCCAGAGAGTGTTGCAGGGTGACGAGTGCGTAAATTTTGGCTGAATGTTAACTCAAGAGCCTGTTCAACCCGTTGAACGATTTCTTCAGGCGGAAGCCCTAAATTTTCGGAACCAAAAGCTACTTCTTGTTCAACGGTAAACGTACAGCCAGAGAGTTGTAACTGCGGAGATTGTTGCACGAGTTGACGCTCAATAGAGAGTTCAACTAAAGATTGCTCCCCTAATGGTTGAGCAAGGATCATGCCATTACCCGTGATATTTCCGGTTAGCTGCTCAGGCAACCAACCCGCTAATAGTTGGGCTAATGTGGTTTTTCCGCTACCATTTCCGCCTAACACACAATGCCAATTTCCGTGTGATAGAGCCAGGTTAATCTCTGACAGAATAGGTTTCTCGCTGTCTTGAGGCGTAAATGTTAGTTGCTGTAGACTTACCACCCTATTTTCCATCATGTTTACCAACATAGCGCCACCCCTGCTTCAATCACGATTAGTGCTAATAAGCCAAGACGCAATGCATATTGAAGGCGGCTATCCGCAGGTTTATTCAATGTGGTGCGATGGCGAGTGTAGCGAAAACCTCGCATATCAAGGGCTGCACTGCGGACAGTTAGCTCACTGAGTGCTTGGCTCGCCAGGGGAAGTAATAGGGCGGGTAACGTCGTTAATCGTTGCCAAAAGTGGCCATCTAAGGGAACCCCTCGGGCAAGCTGAGCCTCACGAATCGTGGCAAGCTGCTGACGAAGTTGTTCAACAAGTAAAAGTGGACCCGCAAGCACATAGGCAAAGCTGGCCGGGAGGCGACTGGCAAATAGCGCTCGGATAAACCGTTCAGTGGGAACATACTGTAGCCATAACTGAGAGGCACTAATGATGGCGAGCAGACGCAGCCATAAAGCCATGGCTTTTTGCTGCTGAAGGGCTTGTGGCGGTGCGCCTGTTAATAATTCACTTAGCCACCCTCCGTGGATTAGCCAAAGTCCTACCGCCATTGGTAACATTATTCCCGCGATAAATTTCCAGCGATGGAATGATGCTGAGCGCAAGATGACTGCGGCAAGGGTAGCGAAAGCAACGATAACTAATCCCCAGCCTAGCGGTAGCATCAATGTGCTAGCGCTAAACCAGAACCATAAGGCCAATGAAGTAAAAGGGTGCATCCTAACCCCTAGCGAACTTTAGCCATATTCGGGAAAGTACGCTGAACGCGCTCAGGTAAACGGCGGACAAGCAACCAAGCTACAATGGCTGAAATTATCTTATCCGCAATATTGGCGCCTAAAACAGTGATAGCCACAGACTCTAATAAGTTTTCACCGACAGCATGGAAATAAGCCACAAAAAAGTCTGCTCCACTACCAGTGGTTCCTGCAAATAAGTAGGTGCGAATAGGTACCGCAACAATCATCAGTGCGATAGTGATCACCACTCCCGATAAAATAACGCGTGGTAGGGTACGAAAACCGCCGGCACGCGCTAGCAAACCAGCACTTAAGCCGATCATCATCGCGACTGGGGCAAATGCTGCTGCGATAGGCCCAGTTAAAAGACCCCAAAGCAAGTTAGTCGCTAAACCACTAAAGATAGCTGCCCACGGACCTGCGAGCAGCGCACAGATAATCGTGCCAATAGAATCAAGGAAGATAGGCAGTTTTAGCATGGAACTTAACTGCCCAACTACCATGTTGATTGCAATCGAAAAAACAATTAAAGCCAATGTTCGGCTGGAAATGATTGACGAGTTTGCCATGAATTAAATATCCCTAATAAGTTGTAAATTAAAGCTAGAATGAAATCAAAATAGAACAAAAATTAACGAGAAGTGACGACCAATTCTTCATATCCTGAGAGCGCGCAAGGCTCACGGGTAAAGGTTTTGTTTTCCAGTTCGCCAATAATCAATTCGAGGGTAGTTCTGACGGTGCAACCCGGCATCATATGTCCACCGCTCATTTGCCCGTTTTCATCGGAAACCGCCAAATGCAGATGTTCACCCTGAGCATCAAGGGTGCCTATCAGTGACACAATTTCAAATTTACCTGAGGTAAGATGGGTATTTTCCTGCCCAGCAAAACGCAAGGCGACATCGGTCAAGCTACCCACACATCCAGCAATAAATGCGGCTTGCAACTGATGATGTTTGACCTGTTCACGTAAGGTAAGAATGACATCTTCCCCTGGACGTAGACGCAGTGCGATAAAGCGAGCGTTTGAATAAGTGGTTAAATCGTGAGACATAGCCGAGATCCTAGTGAATCGTGTTTATAGATTACGGCAATCTATTATACGAATAGATAAATTGCTGTCTGTTAAAGACATTTTTTTTGGTTTTTTTTAGTGAAACACTCTGTATCTTAAAAAATATTGATCAAGAAGGTCGGAATAGTGGATGAAAAAACAATGGGGAGTATCGAATATTCTGATTATTTAACTTAAGTTTTATTAGGGTTCCATGAATGAAGGGAAACCTATTTTCTAAGATAAACTTTTTTCAGATAGACTACAGAAAATAGCGTTTGAAGGTGAAGGATGATTTGCCTCTTCAACGCGAGATCAATAACATACTCACTCAATTGACGCGGTGGAACTGTGTTGTCGCAATGCATTTATTTTACAGGGGAAAAATTATGAGCCAAGTGGATCCTACACTGATCATTTTGCTGGTATTGGCAGGATTAGGCATTATCAGCCACAACATGACAGTAACGTTAGCCATGCTATTTTTGCTGGTGGTGCGGATCACGCCGCTGAATAATTTCTTCCCTTGGGTCGAAAAATATGGGTTAACCATCGGAATTTTAATCTTGACTATAGGTGTCATGGCGCCAATTGCGAGCGGAAAAATCTCAGCAAATGATGTATTAAGCTCCTTTTTGAATTGGAAATCATTACTGGCAATAGTGATTGGTATATTGGTTTCTTGGCTAGGCAGTCGGGGTGTAGCTCTGATGGGGAGCCAGCCTTCGACGGTGGCAGGGCTATTGGTGGGCACGGTGATTGGTGTTGCCTTATTCCGAGGCGTTCCTGTTGGACCATTGATTGCCGCAGGGATTCTGTCATTACTTATTGGTAAATCGTAATCTTGGCGATGAAAAATTCATTACAAGCGATTGTTGAGCAACTACATCATATCGGTTTTCGCCGCTTGCTGGTGTTATCTGGGGAGCATGAGTGGGTCACATCTCAGCTTGAGAAATTTCAAGATTTCTTAGCAGGGGATTGGCTCTGTCTTTCACCTGAATTACCTAATAGCATTCCACCAGAAAAAGCCCAACTATTGCTTGGTCGTGAATTTGTTCATGGTATTTTTGATGCGCGTAAAGGGTTACACAGCGAAGCGCTGGCTATCTTAGCAGGAACCCTAAAAGCAGGAAGTTTGTTGGTGCTTTGCACTCCACCCCAATCTCTGTGGGCGCAGCAAAATGATGAGGATAGTGTGAGATGGAATGAGCAATTTGGTGAAATTCCCACGCCTAATTTTGTTCATCATTTACAACGCACTTTCCGGAATCGTCCTGATGTGCTGTTTATTGATCAACAATTTGAAGAACAAAATCAATCGCGTGTACTGAATTTGCTACCCGATCACCCCAAATGGATAGCACCCAGTGGTCAGCCGACCCAACAGCAACAAGATGCGCTTGGACAATTGCTGTCAGCAGAAAACGGAGTATGGGGGTTAATAGCCCCTCGCGGACGAGGCAAGTCCACCGTTGCGGGTATGCTGATAAAAGCATGGAAAGGTGTGTGTTGGTGTTGTGCGCCAGCGAAAGTGACCACTGGTGTGATTGCTGAATATGCAGAGCATGAACTTAAATTTTGGGCGCCAGATGCGCTACTTCACTATTGCCAATCAGGGCAGAAAATTGAGGCTGATTGGCTAATTATTGATGAAGCTGCCGCCATTCCTTCCCATATCCTGCGTCAGATTATCGCCTTTTTCCCTCGGGTCCTTATGACCACGACGGTGGAAGGTTATGAGGGTACGGGGCGTGGGTTTATGATGAAATTTTGTGATAGCCTCGAAAATTTTACCTCGCTGTGGCTCACTCAGCCGATTCGCTTTGCAGAACATGACCCGCTCGAAAAGGTTATTAACCAAAGTTTATTATTGGAAAGCGCTATATCGGTGAATGTTGTGTCAGAACCGATTATTCTTAAGTCACTTAGCCAGCAGCAACTGGCTCATGATCCCAAACAACTCCACGCATTTTATGGTTTATTGACCGCAGCGCATTATCGGACTTCGCCGTTAGATTTACGCCGATTATTGGATGCGCAACACCAGCACTTTGCTGTCGCAAGCCATCATAATCAGGATGTTATTGCCGCAGTATGGATGGTGGATGAAGGGGGTTTAGATGAAAAACTGAGCTGGCAAATTTGGGCAGGACAGCGGCGCCCACGGGGAAATCTGGTTGCTCAATCCCTTGCGGCGCATTGCTATTTCCCTCAAGCCCCGACATTACGTTCTCGACGAGTGATGCGTATCGCTGTAAATGCTGGATATCGTCGCCAAAAAATTGGCTACCGGTTATTAGAATCGCAAATCGAGCAAGGCATTCAGGACGGTTTAGACTTCCTATCGGTCAGCTTTGGTTTAACCCCAGAATTATTGGCTTTTTGGCAATCATCAGGGTTCCAGATCGTGCGAATTGGGCGGCATGTTGAGGCGAGTAGCGGTTGTTTCACGGCGATGGCGATATTGCCATTATCCGCAGAAGCGCAGTCAATTTGCCATTTAGGGCAACAGAGATTAGAGCGAGATCTATTCTGGCGTCATGATCTGAATGAATTTAGTCTGAAAAGCACATTTGAACAGTATCTTGACGCTGGAGATTGGCTAGAATTGGTCGGCTTTAGCGACTACCATCGTTCGTTAGCCGCCAGTGAGCCGTCATTACAGCGTTTTTTAGCGATTTTACAGCAACAACATTCGGCTGAAATAACAGGTTCTACCCTTGCGAAGTATTATCATCAAGGGCTATCTGTGGAGTGTATTGCTATGCACTTAGGGTTAGTAGGGCAAAAACAGTGGTTAAAACACGCAAGAGCCGAAGTTGCGCAGTGGCTGAATGACTATTACCCTGAAGTGGTGAAAAGTTTAAGGCAACAAATTAGCGCTTTTTGTCTTTAGGCCAGTCGTCGTCTTCATCATCCCAGAGGTGATTATTATCTTTGTGAGGTGGAATTTCAGGTTTGTCATCTAAATACTTTTTGGGGTCGAGTCGCATCATCTCTTTTACTGAGTTCCAAATGACCCCGACTAATAACAGTAGGATGATCCACCAGTAATCGGCTAACCAATGCATATTTGCCTTCTTATTTTAATCATAATAATGTGTAGCCCTGCCCACATGACGCAGTTGGTAGGTTTTAGTGGGGTCATTTAACCATGTTTTTTGTTGTAACGGGAGAGCCTGAGTGAATATAAAGAAAATCATATTCATTACAGTAGGATGGATTGCTGTTGGCTTAGCTTTTCTTGGCGCTATTTTACCCGTCATGCCAACGACCTGTTTTTTATTATTAGCGGCATGGTGTTTTTCGCGTTCCTCACCACGCTTTCATAACTGGTTGCTATATCGTTCATGGTTCGGCGGGTATTTACGTCACTGGCAAACGCATCGCGCGCTACCAAAAGGTGTAAAACCGAAAGCCATGACATTAATTGTTATTACGTTTGCTTTTTCGATTTGGGTGGTCAGCTATGGCTGGCTAAAAATTGGGTTATTTTTAGGGATGTGTTGGTTACTGATTTTTATGTACCGCTTGCCTGTCGTGGATGTGTCAAATTCGGATCAGAATAACGAAGGTTCGTAATAAGGAAAGTTGTCACTCAGCAAGAGACTGAGTGACAGATAAATCATTCAGGCACTTTAATATAGCGGTTGAAAACATACTCAAGGTTATCTAATAACCAGGTTTTTCCACTGATATCTTCCTCGGTTAGTACCTGCCTAACAATTCCTGGCGTTAATAGCTGCTCAGCTTCATGAGACAACGGCCAATAACTAATGTGCCAAGGTTCTTCCGCTACACCTGCATTAGTTGCGGTGAAAGGGCGGTAAAAATCAAAGGTCGCCATATTGTCGGTTAACCAGTGATTAAGCTCAGCAAAATATCCCTCTTCTTGATATTCCCACGGTTCTAGTTGCAAAGTTTGTCCAGCAGGAATGCGTAGCGGGTCGTAAACATCAATCTCTGTACCCCAGTGGTGGCGGCTAGCCCCTGGTAGCGCAGACCAATGCAAGATTGCCTCACATAATTCCCCTTCAGATAATGTTGAAATATCTAACGGCTGACTGTGGGTATCAAGAACAGGGCGCTTACCAGCAAATTTTTCATTCCAAATGATCTGCTGACGAGCAAAATCACGAAAAGCACTGGCGGATTGTAGTTTAAACCCGGCGCGTGCCGCCACTTGCTGCATGGCAAGGAATGCTTTAGTGGTATTAAACTGTAGGCGGTGATTACCGCCCAAAGTCACTAAATGGTCGGTTGAGCGCCCTGTTAACATCTCGATGGAGAGAGTCATAGTAATAGTAGCTCCATGATACGTTCGTAGATCACGGCGAGCTGTTGTAAATCATCGACGCTAACGCACTCATCCACTTTATGGATTGTCGCATTCAATGGACCTAGCTCGATAACATGGGTACCCATTTGGGCGATAAAACGCCCGTCAGAGGTGCCGCCGCTGGTAGATAAGGTGGTTGCGCGCCCTGTGACTTCTTGGATCGCTTGTACTGTTGCACTTACTAATTCACTGTCGCCCGTCAAGAATGGCTGACCTGATAAGAACCAATCTAAATGATAATTCAGCCCATGGCGCTCTAACATGCCAACTACACGTTCGCGGATCACGGTATCTGTCAGTTCGGTGCTAAAACGGAAATTAAATTGTACTTTTAGTTCACCAGGAATGACGTTATCGGCGCCTGTACCTGCATTGATATTGGCTATTTGCATGCTGGTAGCTGGGAAATATTGGTTGCCATCGTCCCATTTAGTGGAGACTAACTCTTGCAGAAAGCCAGTTGCACGATGTACTGGGTTATCCGCCAGATGTGGATAGGCAACGTGCCCTTGGGTGCCCAAAATAGTTAAGTGAGCGGTGATAGAGCCGCGACGACCATTCTTAATGATGTCACCAAGCGCAGACTGGCTGGATGGTTCCCCTACTAAGCAGTAATCGACTGGCTCATGACGGGCTTGTAACGTCTCTACCACTTTTACGGTTCCGTGGGTCGCTTTAGCTTCCTCATCGGAGGTAATCAAAAACGCGAGACGACCAGTATGAGCTGGGTGTTTTTCTACAAAGCGCTCAGCGGCAACGACCATGGCGGCAATAGAGCCTTTCATGTCGGCAGCACCACGACCATATAAATGTTGATTGATAATTGTTGGCGTAAATGGCGGAGTTTGCCATTTACTGTGATCCCCAGCAGGGACGACATCGGTATGACCCGCAAAGGCGAGAGTTTTGCCATTATCACCACGGTGAGCCCAAAAATTGAGAGTATCCCCAAATGGCATTTTTTCTACCGTAAAGCCGATTTTATTCAAACGTTCGATGAGTAAATCTTGGCAACCTTGGTCATCTGGGCTGATAGAGGGGCGGGCGATAAGTTGTTTTGCAAGTTCAATGACAGGGCAATTCATTGAGTCACCTTTATTTTGTGAATTTTTTGTAGTCGTCGGTGTTAAACCCGACAAGATAATGACCATTAGCGGAAACAAGAACAGGGCGCTTGATCATCGCAGGTTCAGCCAGTAAGACTTTTTTCGCGCTATCAGCATCAACAACTGCATTTTTCTCTTCATCACTGAGCTTACGCCAAGTTGTACCTCGTTTATTTACCAAGGCTTCCCAATCGATGTGTTGCAAAAATGTAGAGAGGAGTTCATCAGTGATGCCATCAACGCGGTAATCATGGAATTGGTAGCTGACTGCGTTATCGTCTAAGTAACGGCGAGCTTTCTTAATGGTATCGCAGTTTTTAATTCCGTACATGATAGAAGGGGATGTAGGGGTGTTGGACATATGATTTTCCTCTGATGGCGAACAATGTATGCCATACATAATGCGGGAAAATACAATTATGGTCTACCCCTTTGAATCGAAAAGATTTATTAATCTAATAAGCGATTTAATAATAACTAAGGCAGAGTTAATATTCATAATTTTATATATAAATAATAAAATAATTAATTTAGGCAACTTACGTTAATTAAATTAAATCAGATTAAATTATTTTGAACGCATGTATATTAAGCTGGCTTCTAAACGAGATCGGACTCGTAATTTCTTTAAAACATTTCGAATGTGAACTTTAACGGTTTCTTCAGAAATAAATAATAGTTGAGAGATTTCTCTGTTCTTTAACCCTGCCGCCATTTCGTGCAATATTTCGCATTCACGGCGAGTTAATGTGGAGAGTGGATCTTTAGATTGATGCCGAGTAATCAGATGCTGATAAACTTTTTCGCTAAATACATGGTGTCCATCCATCGCTTTTTTCATACTATTAAGCAACATATCGAGTTCGCTATTTTTTAATAAATAACCTTGGGCACCGGCATCGATAGCGGCGTAGATATCAGTCTTCATCGTTGAGAGCGAAAGAACCAGCAAATAACTATTAGCGCAATGCTTACGTAGTAATCGAATCGTTTCGAATGTTTTATTACCATGAAGAATAGTATCTATCAGTATCATGTTGGGTTGTTTGCTGGTGGCGATATTCAGCGCTTCTTTACTATTTGAAACTTCTGCCGTTACGTCAAAGTCAGCTTTTGATTTTAATAAATGAGACAGTCCAAAACGAAAGATAGGGTGTTCATCGATAATCATAACCGTGTGATTAGACATAGTGGGTTCCTTTTTTATGTCTGACAACTTATTAGATTAACTAGAATTGATATAGTTAAAATATAATATATTTAAGATTACATGAAATCATTATTCTTAATTGATGAATTAATTAGCCGCATAAAAGCATGAATAATGGGAGCGAATATTATGGAGCTGGATATATTAAGGCTAAAAAGAAACGAGCTTTAGAATAATACATTAATTTCAAAAAAATAATAACTAAGATTGAAAAAAATTAAAGTGATTTAAAAAATGATATGAATAAAAATAATAACAATATTATGTATGTCTATAAATTCGCCATTGTATTTTTGTGGCAAATCTGTGTAAATTTCTTGTAACTGAAAGATTTTTCTGGAAATCATAGACGTGATCATGATTTGCTAACAAGATGTGTTTATACTGTGATGGCTCTTACCTTACCAAATTTTGAAAGGACTTGATGATGGATGATAAATTAAAACAAAGTGCTCTCGATTTTCATGAGTTTCCTCATCCTGGGAAAATTACTGTAACACCAACCAAACCGTTAACCACTCAACGTGACCTAGCCTTAGCTTATTCTCCTGGCGTAGCGGTACCTTGCCTAGAAATCGCGGAAGAACCACTAAAAGCGTATCGTTATACAGCGAAAGGTAACCTTGTGGGGGTTATCTCTAACGGTACTGCGGTACTAGGATTAGGGAATATCGGTGCATTGGCAGGTAAGCCTGTCATGGAAGGGAAAGGGGTGCTATTTAAGAAATTCTCGGGTATTGATGTTTTCGATATTGAAGTCGATGAAACCGATCCTGATAAGCTGATTGATATCATCGCGTCGCTGGAACCTACATTCGGCGGTATCAACCTCGAAGATATTAAAGCGCCAGAGTGCTTCTATATTGAACAAAAATTACGTGAACGCATGAATATTCCTGTGTTCCATGATGACCAACACGGAACCGCCATTATTTGTACTGCGGCGGTGATTAACGGTCTACGTATCGTTAAAAAAGACATTGGCGATGTGCGTTTAGTGGTATCCGGTGCGGGTGCCGCATCGATTGCCTGTATGAACTTATTAGTGGCGTTAGGATTAAAGCGCGAAAATATCACCGTTTGCGATTCAAAAGGGGTGATTTATAAAGGTCGCGATGAACGAATGGATGCGACTAAAGCCGCGTATGCGATTGACGATAATGGTCAGCGCACATTAGCGGATGCTATTCCTGGTGCTGACATTTTCTTAGGTTGCTCAGGTCCTCGCGTATTAACACCTGAAATGGTGAAAACCATGGCGAAAGACCCGCTGATTTTAGCATTAGCCAACCCTGAGCCGGAAATTCTGCCACCATTAGCAAAAGAAGTTCGCCCAGATGCCATTATCTGTACAGGGCGCTCTGACTATCCGAACCAAGTTAACAACGTTCTGTGCTTCCCATTCATCTTCCGCGGTGCGCTGGATGTTGGCGCAACGACAATCAACGAAGAAATGAAACTGGCTTGCGTTTACGCTATTGCTGACTTAGCGCTGGCGGAACAAAGTGAAGAAGTCGCTTCAGCGTACGGGAACCAAGATTTATTCTTTGGACCTGAATATATCATTCCAAAACCATTCGACCCGCGCCTTATCGTGAAAATTGCGCCAGCAGTAGCAAAAGCAGCAATGGAATCAGGCGTCGCGACACGTCCAATCACGGATATGGATGCGTATGTTGAAAAACTGAATCAGTTTGTTCATAAAACAAACTTATTTATGAAGCCAATTTTCTCCCAAGCGAAAAAAGAGCTAAAACGCATCGTATTAGCGGAAGGGGAAGAAGAGCGCGTATTACACGCAACTCAAGAGCTGGTTTCTCTTGGTTTAGCATTCCCTATTCTGGTAGGTCGCCCTAGCGTGATTGAAATGCGTATCCAAAAACTGGGTCTGCATATTGAGCTAGGTAAAGATTTTGAAGTGGTCAACAATGAAAATGACCCACGCTTTAAAGAGTACTGGCAAGAATATTATCAAATTATGAAACGCCGTGGTGTTTCTCAAGAAATGGCGCGCCGTGCATTAGTTGCAAACCCAACTATTATCGGCGGTATCATGGTTCTACGTGGTGAAGCTGATGGGATGATATGTGGCTCAATCGGTAGCTACAGTGAACACTACCAGGTCGTCAAAGACCTGTTCGGTTTCCGTGAAGGTGCACATACTGCAGGGGCAATGAATGCCTTGTTATTACCAACCGGTAATACCTTTATTGCAGATACTTATGTGAACGAAGATCCAACACCAGAAGAGTTAGCGGAAATCACATTAATGGCAGCGGATACCGTTCGTCGATTTGGTATTGAGCCTAAAGTTGCGCTGTTATCTCGCTCAAGCTTTGGCTCTTCAGATTGTGGTTCAGCACAAAAAATGCGCGATACACTGGCATTAGTGAAAGCGCGTGAGCCAAACTTGGAAATTGACGGGGAAATGCATGCGGATGCGGCATTGATTGAATCAATCCGTAAAGATGTGATGCCAGATAGCCCACTGAAAGGCTCAGCAAACTTACTGATTATGCCAAATATGGAAGCGGCGCGTATTAGCTATAACTTGCTGCGCGTCACCAGTTCTGATGGTGTTACTGTGGGTCCTGTACTGATGGGGGTTGCGAAACCTGTCCACGTCTTAACGCCAATCGCATCTGTTCGTCGTATTGTCAACATGGTGGCGTTAGCCGCAGTGGAAGCTCAAACGAATCCACTGTAATTAGCTTCATTATAATAGTTTCTCGAATGATTGATTAATCATCGAGTTCCGCATAAAGACTTCCATTGTGGTTAATGGGAGTCTTTTTTATTTGAAAATGATTATCATTATCTGTATTTTGAATGGCTTCAAAGTCACTATATGGAAAAGATAATGATATCAGCACGTTCTTTGAATTATTTAACGAAAAACTCCTCACTGTTGAGTTTAGGGATGCTTTTCGTTTTGAGTTTCACACAGTTAGGATGTACCTCACAAACACCAAAACCCGCTCAGCAATTGGATCCCCAACTCACACAAGCTGGCAAAATCATTGATTTAGATTCGGGTAAATCCATCACTCCTCAGCAGTTAATTCAAGAGCTTGCAGCCTCTCCTCGTGTGATTGTTGGGGAGAAACACGACAATATTTACCATCATCAAATTGAGCAATGGGTCGCCCAGGAAATGCAGCAAATACGTCCTCAAGGTGCGGTGCTGTTGGAAATGCTCACCCCAGATCAACAGAGTCGAGTTAACAATGTCCAAAAACAGATGCAAGGGAACCCGTATATTCGAGATGAAAAACTGCAAGAAATTTTACATTGGAATAGTGGTTGGCCGTGGGCGCAATATGGGGAACTCGTGAAGTATTTACTGGCTCAGCCATCCCCAGTTTTAGCCGCGAATATTAATCGAGATGCTGTGCTGAAGGCTTATGACAATCCGCCTACGATCACAGGAACACATTCAACTCAGCCTGTTATTCAGGAACTGATCAGTGAAACCATTAAACGCTCACACAATGGTGAGTTGGATGATAAACAAGCGAAAAAGATGCTGGTGATCCAGCAACTAAGAGATAGGGCGATGGCTCAAGGATTAGTAGATGCTCCGGCTCCCGCATTGTTATTTGCAGGTGGTTATCATGCAACGCGAGCGATTGGTGTGCCGTTACATATGCTCGATTTAGCACCAGATGAGCCATTGAAAGTATTGATTATTTCGGAGCAAGGCGAGGAAATCGATAACTTGCATGCGGATTATGTTTGGTACACGCCTAAATAATCAACAAAGACAAGCAATATGATGATTTAAAATCGTTAATTTTGTGAAGTAATCATCACATTTATTTACAAATAATTTCCATTTGCATTCGTTATTAATTATCATTTGCAACTCTGTAAAAGCACGTAAGATGAATATGAGCACAATAACGTTTGAAAGTGGGTATGTGAGTAGAACTTCCAAAATGGGCGGCTGGCTGGTTTTAGCCGTGGCATTGCATATTGTCATTGTGGGGTTTTTTATCTGGGTAACACACAATGCGCGATGGGAAGAATCCCTGCCGCCGCCCTCGGTGGTGATGGAGTTATCTATCGAAGCACAAGCCAAACAATTAACGGAAGTGAACATTGGTCAAACTCAAGAGCTAGCAGTGGCGAGTGAATCCCATAAAGCACAAGCAGAGGACGCCATTATTCCCACACTGCCTGTTAATGAGCAAGCGGAAGTGCAACTCACGAAAACAACGGCGAAAAAACCAAAGCCTGAGTTGAAAAAGCAGAAACAAGAACAGCAGCAAGTGAAGAAGGTGCAAACCACAGATTCGAAAGCCAGCGATGCGCCAGTGACCAGCGATGCGGCGGCACTTGTCCAAAGCCAGCAAATTGCAGCGGAACTTAATAGCCAGTCCGAAGCCCTCGATAGCCTTCAAAAAGAGTGGGAAGCGATGGTGCTTGGAAAATTGAATAAATATAAACGTTACCCTGAAGATGCAGGAAGGCGTAATCGCGTAGGTAAACCCGTGGTGATGTTTACGGTAGATAGCCAAGGCTTTTTACTTGATAGCAGTCTAGCGAATTCATCAGGCACACGTTCTTTAGACAAAGAAGCGCAGCAGGTGTTATCTCGCGCGGCACCGTTACCCGTACCGCCATCAGAAATACTTAAGAATGGACGGGTAACAGTCAGGTTACCTATTGATTTTACTCTTAATGATAAATAGATTGGACTCACCATGTGTCATAAAACCATACATAATAAAACCATGCGTAATAGAATCACCACTTATTGCGTGGTCACACTACTTGGGTTATATGCAGCCAGCAGTGCTGCGGAGGACAAAATGCTAGCACCAATAGCGAAAAAACAGCCCCATACTATGTCTATTCATGGGGATCAGCGCGTTGATAACTATTATTGGTTAAGGGACGATAACCGAGAAGCTCCTGAGATCCTTGAATATCTGAATCAAGAAAATGCCTACACCACGCAGCAGCTTGAATTGGGGGAGCCATTAAAACAGGAAATTTACGACGAATTATTATCTCGCGTAAAGCAAGATGATGAGTCTGTGCCATACAACTACAATGGCTATACATACCGTTCTCGCGTTGTCGCCGGTAAAAACTATTCCATTTATGAAAGACGCCCAATTAATAGTGATGGCGAATGGACAGTTTTGGTTGATGGTAACCAACGTGCGGAAGGTACTGAATATTACCGAATGGGGGCGCTAGCCATTTCCCCCGATAACACCACGATAGCGATCGCTGAAGACCGCCAAGGTCGTAATGATTATGCAGTTTCGTTCCGTAAAGTTGATGATGCAAAGTGGCAAGAAAATGTTCTAACTAACACCTCCGGTAATATTGTGTGGGCAAATGACAACCGCACACTGTTTTATGTTAATAAAGACAAGCAAACACTATTGCCTTATCAAGTGGTTAAGCACCAATATGGAACAGCGCAATCCGCTGATAAATTGGTGTATGAAGAAAAAGATGATACTTACTTCGTCAGTTTAGCGAAATCCACCTCCAAAGATTATATTCTGATTGGGATCACCAGCACCGAAACCTCAGAATATCGTCTTTTGGATGCAAACCAACCTGAACGTGATGCGATAGTGCTACAACCTCGCAAAACAGGTGTGGAATATTACCCTGATCATTTTAACGGCAAATTCTATATTCGCTCTAATCATCAGCATCCATTATTCGGGCTGTATATTGCGGATAATGCCACGGCACCATGGGTAAGCTTTATCGCGCCTCGTGATGATGTCGACCTTGAAGATTTTGCGTTATTTAATAACTGGTTGGTGATTGAAGAGCGCCAAAACGGCTTAGTGAATATTCGACAAATTAGTTGGTTAACCCACAAAGAGCATTCTGTGAGCTTTGATGATCCGGCTTATATGGCGTGGATTGGTAACAACCCAGAGCCAGATACGGATAAATTACGCTACGGCTACTCCTCCATGACAACACCATCCTCGGTGTATGAAATTAATATGCTGACTCAAGAGAAACAGCTATTAAAACAAGAGGAAGTGAAGGATTTCAATAAAGCGAATTATCAAAGTGAACGTATTTGGATCACTGCCCAAGATGGAGTGAAAGTACCGGTTTCGTTAGTTTATCGCAAAGATAGTTTCAAACAAGGTAAAAACCCACTTCTGGTTTACGGTTACGGTGCATATGGATATGGTATCGATCCGTCATTTAGTTCTTCTCGCTTATCCCTGCTTGATCGCGGATTTGTGTATGCTATTGCCCATATTCGTGGTGGAGGGGACTTAGGAAAGAATTGGTACATTCAGGGTAAAACCGTCCATAAGATGAACACCTTTACGGACTTCATTGATGTGACTAATGCCTTGTTGACGCAAGGCTATGGGGAAAAAGGTCATGTCTATGCCATGGGCGGTAGCGCAGGTGGCTTACTGATGGGCGCTGTTGTCAATATGGCTCCTGATCTGTATGAAGGTGTGGTTTCTGCAGTGCCATTTGTTGATGTTGTCACGACCATGCTTGACCCTTCAATTCCACTGACTACAGGGGAATATGATGAGTGGGGTAATCCAGAGAATGAGGAAGATTACTGGCGCATTAAAGCCTATAGCCCATATGACAATATCAAAGCCCAACATTACCCGCATATTTTGGTCACCACAGGGCTGCATGATTCTCAAGTACAATATTGGGAGCCTGCAAAGTGGGTAGCAAAACTGCGAGAGCTGAAACAAGGCAATTCTTTATTGTTATTAGAAACCAATATGAATGCCGGACACGGTGGAAAATCCGGCCGCTTTAATGCTTTGGATGATATTGCGAGAGAATATAGCTTTATTCTGATGTTAGAAAATAAAGCAAAATATTTTCCAGATTTAAAATAGCGTTACCCATAATAATTAGCCAAAAATAAGGCTATTAAGGATCAGCTGTACGGTTTATAAACACTGTAGCTGATCCTATTCGCAGACATTATTTTTATTCTGCGTTTGCAATGTGAGCGACTGTTTTATCAGTACGTTTACAGGAATGGTTTAATGAATAATAAAATAATAATCATGGTGGCTGGGACTATTTCCGCTGGCTTCCACGGCTTCGCTTTGTCTGAAAACACACAGCAGACAAATAAACAGAAAGATGATGTGGTTAATTTTAGCCAATTAACAGTGTCGGGCGCGCAAAAACAAACGCCGTTGGTCAAAGCATTGGAAAAACCAGGCGCCTATAGCGCAGTCGGCACCGAAAATAAATTGCAATCCATGGATAAGATTATCCGTTCGATGCCCGGAACCTATACCCAAATGGATGCGAGCCAAGGCACCATCAATGTGAATATTCGCGGGCTGAGTGGCTTTGGGCGCGTAAACATGATGGTGGATGGTGTCACACAAAGCTATTACGGAATATCGCCGAGTAAATTCACTCACGGTATGCAGCCGAGTAATGACTTTGGTTCACTTATTGACCCTAACTTTATTGTGGAGGTTGAGGTAGAAAAGGGGCAATTGAATGGCAGCAACAGCGTTAACGCCTTAGCGGGAAGCGCCAACTTTCGAACCTTATCGATTGATGATGTGATTTTCAAAGATAATTTGTGGGGAGTACGTAGCAAAGGGAGCTGGGGAGATAATGGACTCGGCTATAACGGCATGGTTTCTGTCGCGGGAAAATCATTATTAAATGAGGGTGATGGGTATTTTGGCGGCTTAATTGCCGTGAGTGGGCATAATATCCCAGGCAGTTATAAAAATGGTGATGGATTTGATACAGATGAATTTGCAACGGATCCGACATTCAAACAAAAACCGCAATCTCAATTAACCAAATTAAAATATAAACCGAATGATAGCCATGAAGTCGAATTCAGCGGTCGATTTTTACAAAATAAATTAACCAGCCGTAAGATTAATAGTGAAGATTATTATCTTAAATATAAATACACGCCAATTAACGAATTGATTGATGTGGAAGTGCTGGCGAGCCATGGATTTAATACCCAAAAATTCCAAGGTGAGCCAATTGGTGGTGCATTAAAAGACGCCGAATCAGAGAATAAATCTGACAGTATTAATATTTCCAATACCAGCCGTTTTTCTTATGGTGACACTGATTTTAAGTGGCAGATTGGTTCGAAATTAATGAAGACCAAATACCAAAAAATCACAAAGCCTGTAGAAGATCCAAATACGATTACTTACAACCCATTCTCGCCGAGTGGCACACAAGATATTGCGAGCTTGTATACGCAATTTGAGGCGCAGTACGATATTTATACTGCTACATTCGACCTCAATTATTTAAATTATCGCGTTCAAGGGTATAAACCCGCTTGTGATGAAACTGAGAAATGCTTCCCTCAAGAAGCCAGTACGTTAAATTTACGAGAAAGTGGTATTAACCCAGGAGTGTTAGTTTCGGCACAAATTATTCCTGAATTTCAGCCATTTGTGAGTTACGCGCATTCGATGCGTGCGCCAAATTCTCAAGAAGCCTTTTTCTCCCAAAATGGCGGTCAGAGTATGAATCCATTCTTAAAAGGGGAAAAAGCACAAACTTGGCAAATTGGTTTTAATAGTTTCAAGCCGGACCTAGTGGTGGAAGGAGACCAATTTAACCTAAAAGCACTGTGGTTCCATACTCATATTAAAGACTACATTACCAGTAAATCCTTCATGTTATGCCGTGCAACCTCTCAAGAAGAATTTGATTGGTGCTTAATTAACGATGATGTGTGGGATAAAGAAAATCCAGATATTTTTCAACGTGCTGATATGTATGTGAACGACCCTCGAGATGTTAATTTGCGCGGTTATGAGTTGCAAGCTAACTACGATGCTGGCGTGTTTTACTCCATGGTTTCTTACACCAAAGAGTCTGGCAAACAACCAGTATCAATCAACAGTACATCGGTATTTAGTGCAGGGGACTTTACTCAATTACCTGAATATTACGTGACTTTAGATTCGGGAGTTCGCCTGTTTGATGAAAAACTGACCGTAGGCTCGACAGTGACATGGACGGGACCATCTAAACGTATCAGTCCAATTCCTGACGGTGACATGAACGGGGATGCAATGACGGAAAAGTATGAAAAACAGCCAACTATCGTTGATCTGTACGCAGACTATGAAATCAATAAACATTTCAAATTAATGATGGCGATTAATAACCTCACTAATGAAAACTACACCGACGTGCTAAACCGTGCGAACTCTGGCGCAGTGATGGAAGAACGCGGCAGAAACAATGAAACGGGAAGAGGGCGCAGTTATATGATTGGCGGTCAAGTGCGCTTCTAATCAGGAAATTGCTAACGGAAAGCGTTTAGTATTATTTTTAGTCTTACTCTTACTCTCTAAGGAAGATTGATAGGCTTATTATCTAAACGCTTTTCAATATTGGATACTCGACTCTCAGTTTATCCCTTTGGATTCATTACAATCAACTAATAAAAGTATGGAGATTGCAATGAAAACTATCAATAAAATCAATGTGCTTGATTTAATTTCGCCAGAAATGCAAAAAGTTATTCAATATTATGAACAACAGATACCAGCTGAGCCAACTGATGGAAGCTATGAAGCTCAGCGTATTGCTTATAACGAAGATCGCCGTTATTGGAACGCCAACGCACCTGAACTTTTTCGTGTTGAAAACATGACGGTTAAAACCGTCAAAGGTGACGTTGTCACGAAAATTTATCACCCTATTGAACATACACCTGCCACACTGTTTTATCTACACGGTGGCGGGTTTATCCTCGGCAATCTTGATACTCATGACCGAATTATGCGTTTATTAGCGTTGTATTCTGGCTGTACGGTCATCGGTATTGATTATTCACTTTCCCCTGAAGCACGTTATCCTCAAGCGATTGAAGAAGCGACGGCGGTATGCCAGTTTTATTATCAACATGCTGAAAAATATGCGCTAAATATGCATCACATTGGATTTGCGGGGGATTCTGCTGGCGCGATGTTATCTCTTGCTACCGTGTTATGGTTGCGAGATAAACGAATCTACTGTGGTGATATCTGCGCAGTTTTACTGTGGTATGGGTTATATGGTTTACAAGATTCCGGCAGCCGCCGTTTATATGGTGGTGAATGGGATGGGCTAAGACGAGAAGAACTCCAAGAGTATGACAATGCATACTTAGGCGAACAAGGAAGCCGTGAAGAACCTTACTATTGCTTGTTCAATAACGATCTTACGCGAGATGTTCCACCATGTTTTATTGCAAGTGCGGAATATGACCCGTTACTTGATGATAGCGCAACATTATTTCAAACGCTCCAATCACATAAAATACCTTGTGAATATAAAATGTATCCAGGAGTGCTACATGCCTTTTTGCATTATTCGCGCCTTATGCCAACGGCGGATAGCGCCATTCGAGATGGCGCGGAATATTTTAAAAAACGGCTATTTGGGTGATTTTTTTGCTCGAACCTTCTGAATATTGGTAACTTGGCTTTCAACCCATCCATCATTTAAGCGAGTTTTGAGCTGTTGACCTAATTTCACCTGGCTGGTTTTTTTTAATACCGCGCCATCCGTGGTTTCGCTGATACTGAAACCTCGGGCGAGGGTAGCAAGAGGGCTGACAGCCTCCATTTTTGAGCAGGCAACAGCAAAACGCTGGCGGTAGTTATTCACTAACTGGGTCAGCATATTCTGCAAATGGTATTGAGTTTGCTGCAATTGGCGCTGTTGGCGTTGCAATTGAGGGCGCAGGTCATTTTGCATCAAACGGCGTTGGTTTTTATCGAATGTAAAGGAGGCGAATTGTAGCTGGCGGCTGATGGCATTGGTCAGTTTTTGGCGTAAGGCTGAAAGCTGATTTTGTTGCCGAGCAAGGCGTAATTGCGGGTGTTGCTGCTGTAAACGGTGCTGAAGACGTGCGAAACGTTGCTGCTGAGCTGCCAAATAATAATCCATCGCCATCTCTAGGTGCTGTTGCCCTGATTTCAATTGGCGAAGCATTTCGGTTTGATTGCGACTAACAAGCTCTGCGGCTGCAGATGGCGTAGGTGCGCGTACGTCGGCAACATAATCGGCGATGGTCACATCCGTTTCATGCCCAACGGCGCTTATGATTGGTAATCGGCTAGCAAAAATAGCGCGCGCTACGACCTCTTCGTTGAATGCCCATAAATCTTCCAGTGACCCGCCTCCACGCCCCACAATGAGAACGTCGCATTCATTGCGTAGGTTTGCCAGCTCGATGGCTCTGGCGATTTGTGCCGGCGCTAAATCCCCTTGAACTGCCGTCGGGTAGATAACTACGGGTAGGGATGGATCACGGCGATGCAGGATATTTAAAATGTCATGCAGGGCAGCACCGGTTGCAGAGGTAATAATCCCCACACGTTTTGCTGGAGATGGTAAGGCCTGCTTGTGAATAACATCAAATAGCCCTTGGGCATTGAGGGTTTGTTTGAGTAGCTCAAAGCGCTGTTGCAATAAACCTTCACCAGCGGGCTGCATGCTTTCAATGATTAGCTGATAGTCTCCACGCGGCTCATACAGTGTGACAGTGGCACGGACTAACACCTGTTGCCCATTTTGCGGACGGAAAGTGACGCGAGTATTTTGCCCACGGAACATCGCCGCGCGAACTTGGGCACGATCATCTTTGAGTGTCAGGTACCAATGTCCCGAACTTGGTTGCGAAAAATTGGATATTTCGGCCGTTAACCAAATTCGTCCCATTTGGGTATCAAGAAGTTCTCTTACCGTTTGGTTGAGCTTGCTGACTGAGTAAATTGCGCTATTTTGTTGAGTCGACATGTGAGCTAGATCAAACTTTAAAACAATGACTTAATTGACTGATACTAACGTAGCCGACGGACTTATCAAGTTTTTTTTGAAAAAAGTGCTGGAAGCAACCGATTACGGTGTGTATAATGCCGCGGCAATATTTTATACCTTTCATAACGCTGCCTGGTGGGATATTGCCTATGTTACGCATTAAAAAAGAAGCACTAACTTTCGACGATGTTTTACTCGTCCCTGCACACTCAACTGTACTGCCAAACACGGCAGATCTGTCCACTCAACTGACCGCAAAAATCCGCCTGAACATTCCTATGCTCTCCGCAGCGATGGATACTGTCACCGAATCTGATCTGGCTATCGCACTGGCTCAAGAAGGTGGTATTGGATTTATCCATAAAAACATGTCCATTGAGCGCCAAGCTGAAGAAGTCCGTCGTGTGAAAAAACATGAAAGCGGCGTCGTGACTGATCCTGTCACTGTTACCCCAGAAACCACAATTCGTGAAGTGCAAGAAATGGCTGAACGTAATGGTTTCGCGGGTTATCCTGTGGTTTCTAAAGATAATTCTTTAGTGGGTATTATTACAGGTCGTGACGTACGTTTCGTGACGGATTTAGACCAACCAGTAACTGCGGTGATGACGCCAAAAGAGCGTTTAGTCACCGTGAAAGAAGGCGAAGCACGCGAAGTCGTTTTACAAAAAATGCATGAGCAACGTGTTGAGAAAGCCTTAGTTATCGATGATAACTTCCATCTGTTAGGTATGATCACCGTTAAAGATTTCCAAAAAGCAGAACGTAAACCAAACGCATGTAAAGACGAGCAAGGTCGTCTGCGTGTGGGTGCGGCTGTTGGTGCCGGCGCAGGTAACGAAGAACGTGTTGATGCACTGGTTGCAGCAGGCGTTGACGTTCTGCTCATTGACTCATCACACGGTCATTCTGAAGGGGTTTTACAGCGTATTCGTGAAACTCGCCAAAAATACCCTGATTTGCAAATCATTGGTGGTAACGTTGCAACAGCGGAAGGCGCGAAAGCGTTAGCAGACGCTGGCGTTAGCGCAGTGAAAGTGGGGATCGGCCCAGGTTCAATTTGTACGACTCGTATCGTGACTGGCGTGGGTGTACCTCAAATCACGGCAATTGCTGAAGCCGCGGGTGCATTAGAAGGCACTGGCATTCCTGTTATTGCAGATGGTGGTATCCGCTTCTCTGGCGATATCTCTAAAGCTATCGCGGCAGGTGCAGCGTGTGTGATGGTCGGTTCCATGTTTGCAGGTACCGAAGAATCTCCGGGTGAAACTATCCTGTTCCAAGGTCGTACCTATAAAGCATACCGCGGCATGGGTTCTCTGGGGGCAATGTCTAAAGGTTCTTCAGACCGTTATTTCCAATCTGATAATGCAGCAGATAAACTGGTGCCTGAAGGTATCGAAGGTCGCGTGGCTTACAAAGGTCGCTTAAAAGAGATCATTCACCAACAAATGGGTGGCTTACGCTCATGTATGGGTCTGACAGGCTGCGGTACTATCGATATGCTGAGAACGAAAGCTGAATTCGTGCGTATCAGTGGAGCAGGTATTCAAGAAAGCCACGTTCATGATGTGACTATCACTAAAGAGTCTCCTAACTATCGCTTAGGGCAGTAATTATTGTTTAGGATAATAACGCCATTTCGGGGTGCTATTATCTTTTAAAACAGTAATCAAAAAGTTTCAGGGTGGCGCCCATATTGATGGCGTCACCACCTTTTATTTTGACTTGAATTGCTGGAATTCTCCTCAAATGACTACAAATATCCATAAGCATCGCATTCTTATCCTTGATTTCGGCTCTCAGTATACTCAGCTGATTGCGCGTCGTATCCGTGAAATTGGCGTCTACTGTGAACTGTGGGCGTGGGATGTAACCGAAGAGCAAATCAGAGAGTTTAATCCTAACGGGATTATCTTGTCTGGTGGCCCAGAAAGTACGACAGAAGCGGATAGCCCACGTGCACCAGAGTATGTATTTAATGCGGGCGTCCCTGTTTTAGGTATCTGCTACGGCATGCAAACTATGTCCATGCAATTAGGTGGTGCGGTTGAAGTGTCTGGCGAACGTGAGTTTGGTTATGCGAACGTTGAAATTCTGGAAGATTGCGACCTGTTCCGCGGCATCCAAGATGCGCTGAACGAAGATGGCAAGCCAGTTTTAGATGTGTGGATGAGCCATGGCGATAAAGTGACCGCTATCCCGTCTAGCTTCAAAACGATTGCAAGCACGCCAAGCTGTCCATATGCCATCATGGCTGACGTTGAGAAGCGTTTCTACGGTGTTCAGTTCCACCCAGAAGTGACTCACACTCATCAAGGTTTAAATATTTTAAAACGTTTCGTATTGGATCTGTGCCAATGTGAAGCGCTGTGGACATCAGCCGCAATTATCGAAGATACCGTTGCTCGCCTGAAAGAACAAATCGGTGATGACCATGTTCTGTTAGCACTGTCTGGCGGTGTGGATTCTTCTGTTACTGCGCTATTATTAAATCGTGCGATTGGTAAGCGCCTGACCTGCGTATTCGTTGATAACGGTTTATTGCGTTTAAATGAAGCTGACCAAGTCATGGAAATGTTCCAAGGTAAATTTGACCTGAACATCATCCACGCGAAAGCAGAAGACCGCTTTATGAACGCACTGGCTGGCATTTCAGATCCAGAAGCTAAGCGTAAGAAAATTGGTCACGTATTTATCGAAGTGTTCGATGAAGAGTCGTCTAAGCTGCCAAATATCAAATGGTTGGCTCAAGGAACGATTTACCCAGATATTATCGAGTCTGCGGCATCAGCAACAGGTAAAGCGCACGTTATTAAATCTCACCATAACGTGGGTGGCTTACCGGAAGATATGAAGCTGGGTCTGGTTGAACCTTTGAAAGAGCTGTTCAAAGATGAAGTGCGTAAGATTGGTCTGGAGTTAGGCCTGCCATACGATATGCTGTATCGTCATCCATTCCCAGGCCCAGGTTTAGGTGTTCGTGTTCTGGGCGAAGTGAAGAAAGAGTATTGTGATCTGCTACGTCGCGCAGATGCTATCTTTATCGAAGAGCTGCACAAAGCGGATCTGTACAATAAAGTTAGCCAAGCATTCACCGTATTCTTACCAGTGCGCTCTGTTGGCGTAATGGGTGATGGTCGTAAGTATGACTGGGTTGTTTCTCTGCGTGCAGTTGAAACCATCGACTTTATGACTGCTCACTGGGCTCACTTGCCATATGACTTCTTAGGTCGCGTGTCTAATCGCATTATCAATGAAGTGAATGGCATTTCCCGCGTAGTTTATGACATCAGTGGCAAGCCACCAGCGACCATTGAGTGGGAATAATAGAGTTATTGTTGATAACAATGTTTAGTTGTCGATAAATTCAAAGGCATCAGTTAGTTACTGGTGCCTTTTTGTTTTTTCATTAATTGAATTACCATTCTAGCTCTTCACCTTTGTTGCTAATGTATTGCTTTGAGATTAGTTGCTGCTTTCTACCTTGTCATTTCCTTAATTTTTTCAACGTAGACTCATTGAACTCCATTCTTATTCATAGCGTCCTTAAATAGGGACACAGCCAGTATAAAGATGATTTAAAGTCCATATTAGTGAACTTTAAATATGAGTTGCTTTCTTTCTAGGAACAATAGTCCCTAACGAATAGCATAGGCCAGTTAGCCCTGCGAGGCTTAACGGCAAAATCATGACGCTATCATTTTTGAGTGGGTTATCTAGGTTAAACATAATCACGATTAAAAATAAATTACTCGCAAAGGTGGCGGCGGTATAGATAACAGCCACCTTTTGAGGTAAACGAATTAACGAAAAATTTTCGGCAAACTTATCAAAATGCTCCCAAATAAGGTGAATAACTAAGTAAGCAAGAATAAGCGTAAAGTAAAATATGCTGAGTGCTTGTGTTGTTTGTGGATGGAAAAACTCAATCATATTTTATCGAGATATAGATGAAAATAACGCTGAGTATAGCCGCTAGAATATAAATATTAGTGGTTGTTAAAATCAGAGATGGAACGATAAGCGATATAGCACCATTGAGTGCTAAGGCGGAACCAACTCCTCCTGTAAGAGGATTCATTATCTTTTGAATTATCCAATTCATAGTTTCCCTTATTAGTTAAAATAACGTGCGTTAAAAACGAGATAACGGAACAGTCAACAAGGCTGAGGATTAAAACACAAGCCCCAAACACAAACGCACCCAGAATAATATTATCCAAAAAGAAAAACATACCCCGAACAAGGTAATTTAAAGCAGAAAAAATGATTATGAGAGCAGCCTCGTAAAAAACATTATTGAGGCAGTTTAGAGGTAGTTGTATTGCAGTAAACAAGATATGAGAAAAGAAATTCCAGAGTGATTTTCATTATAAATTCACTTAAAGTGATTTTTTATTCAAATATTGGTAATTATTGCTTGTTCAATTAATTCATATTGTTATTATCAGTAGCCTATATACATCGAAAGTATATGTTCACTCCCCGTAATCATAATAATAAAGGTGAGGGGAAACTCACTGATCCATGGCTAAGGATAACAACGTGGCATTTCGTCTGAAATATCTTGCTCTTCTTCCTCTGCTGGTGGCGACTGCATGTCAGCAACCTGCGAAAACCAACATCATAGAAACCCCATCTGCACAGATTCAACCTGCGCTAGTTAATAATGCATGGATAGAAATTTCTCACAGTGCATTGGATTACAATATCAAGAAAGTACAAGCATTATTGGGTGATAAAGCGGGAATGTGTGCTGTTTTAAAAGGGGATGCATATGGGCATGACCTGACGTTAGTTACCCCAGTAATGATTGAAAATAATGTTCAATGCATTGGGCTAACTAGCAACACAGAATTGAAGCAAGTTCGTGATTTAGGCTTTAAAGGTCGTTTAATGCGAGTGCGTAACGCCACTGAAAAAGAAATGGCTCAAGCCACTGAATTTAATGTAGAAGAATTAATTGGTAACTTGGAAATGGCGCAGCGCTTAAATGCGGTAGCGGCAAAACAGGGCAAAGTTATTCCGATTCACCTTGCATTGAACTCGGCAGGAATGTCACGAAATGGTTTGGAAGTCAGTAATACTGAAGGATTGCAACAAGCTAAGCTAATCTCGCAGTTACCTAATTTAAAAATCGTCGGGATTATGTCTCACTATCCTGAAGAGGATGAAGCACAAATCCGAAAAGATCTGGCTAAATTCAAAAAAGAGTCTCAACAAGTTCTGAATGTGACAGGATTGAAACGCGAAGATGTTACTCTGCATGTTGCGAATACTTATGCAACATTGACCGTGCCAGAATCGTGGTTGGATATGGTGCGTGTTGGTGGTATTTTTTATGGTGATACGGTTGCCACTAAAGACTACAAACGCGTGATGACATTTAAATCGAATATTGCGGCGGTGAATCACTATCCGAAAGGAAATACCGTTGGTTATGACAGAACTTATACACTGAAGCGTGATTCTGTATTAGCAAATATTCCTGTCGGTTATGCGGATGGCTACCGTCGCGTATTCAGTAATGCTGGGCATGTTTTAATCAATGGGCAACGTGTGCCTGTTCTTGGAAAAACATCCATGAATACTGTGATGGTCGATGTTACTGATATTAAAAATGTACAACCAGGAGATGAGGTTGTCTTTTTTGGTAAACAAGGAAAAGGGGAAATAACCGCTGAAGAGGTTGAAGATATTAGCGGCGCGCTGTTTACTGAAATGTCCATATTATGGGGTGCAACCAATAAGCGTATTTTGGTTAACTAAACCATATTTAGTGAATAAAAGCCCGCACGAATGAAGCGGGCTTTTTTATTGGCTAAATAGGAGTCAGATAAACTGCAATTTACAATAGAGATCCGATAAGTGCGGTTTAACAGAATTGTTATCGAATCCTTGGTGGCGATATGTTAGCTTGGGATAACCTTTTCAATCTGAATAATGTCAGAAGGCAAATAGAAGAATTAGAAGGATATTTTATGTATCAAGTTGATTTACATGCGCACACCATTGCCAGCACCCATGCATTTAGCACTGTTAATGAATACTTTGCGGAAGCTGCCGCTCGAGGAATGAAACTATTTGCCATTACCGATCATGGCCCTGAAATGCAAGATGCCCCACATGAATGGCATTTTGGCAATATGCCAATATTGCCGCGCATTGTTAATGGTGTTGGTTTGTTATATGGAATTGAAGCAAACATTAAAAATAAGCAGGGTGAGACAGACTGCAATGAAAAGATTGCTCGTCATCTAGATATTATTCTAGCAGGATTCCATGAGCCAGTTCTAGAACCACAAAGTCTAGAAGACAATACAGAAGCGATGATTGCTACTATTCGTAGCGGAAAAGTGCAAATTATTACTCACCCTGGCAACCCTAAATACCCAATTGATATTAAAGCTGTAGCCCAAGCTGCTAAAGAGAGCAACGTAGCACTAGAGATGAATAACTCCTCTTTCTTGCATTCTAGAGCGGGTAGTAAGAAGAACTGCATAGAAATAGCGAAAGCGGTGAAAGAAGCAGGCGGTTGGGTTGCTTTAGGCTCAGATTCACATCATGTCAGTTATTTAGGGCGTTTTGATGAAGTGGTTGAGATGTTGAAATCCATTGATTTTCCAGAGTCCCGAATTTTGAATACTACACCACGCCGCGTTTTAGATTTTTTAGAGGCTCATGGACGTAAACCGATTCCTGAGTTTGCTCATTTTTAATTTTTAAATTGAATATAGTGAATTTAAAGCCATTCAAAGTTGAATGGCTTTTTTTTGAAGTAAACAGAAAAAGTTCTTTTTAGATAAAAATAAAAGTCAGCTTATCTTCAAAAAAAGAAGCTTTATTAAATTGGCAAGATGAAAAGTGAATTTTTAAAAGAAAAATGAAGAAAAAATAGATATCAAATAAATTGGAATGAAGATGATTTTCAAAATCAAAAAATTAACATCAAGATTTATTTTAATTTATCTGTTTGATATATATTGAAAAATAAAACTATTGGCAAGTTAAAAAACGATTAAAAATTAATCTTTAAAAGTAAATGAAGTATCAACAAAATTAAAATATTTATTCATTAAAATAACCTATAAAAAATTTAAGAATCTTTAATATTCTCCTATTGCGAAATGATCTGTAGATATGATTTATTAATGTGGCAAGAACATCCTTGCTTAATAAATTAATCTTAAGGTACTTAGTATGAAAAAGTTATTAGCAATCGCAACTGTATTGTCATTAGCTGTTTCTGGTGCTGCATTAGCAAATACAACAACCAAAACTGAGCCAGTAGCGCCAATTGCTGTCGCTCATCACTCAGCTAAAGCTCATCACGCAAAAGTGAAAACTGAGAAAAAAGTGAGTGCAACTAAAGATAAAAGTGCCGAAAAAGCCATTTAAATTTTTAGCTACACCAAAATATAAGTTTTATATCAATTACTCATTAGTTTGAATTTAAATAAGGCGTTCAAAATGAAAAAATTATTAGCAATCGCGACTGTTCTGTCATTAGCTGTTTCTGGTGCTGCATTAGCAAATACCACTGCAAAAACTGAACATGTAAACCATGGTGTGAAAACGCACGAAGTTGCCAAAGCAGAGCATGGTAAAAAAGAAGTTAAAAAGAGTGAAGTGAAACAGTCAGGTGAAGTCAAAGCACCTGAAGCGGCTAAAGCAGGTAAATAAGTTCGCTATACTCCTCTAGATTACGTCACGGTGCCATGGGGTATAATTCCATGGCGCTGCTTGACAGCTTATATGGTATACTGAGCATTATTTTTAAATCAGTGTAACCATATGAATTATCAATGCCCCTTGTGTTTTAAACCCCTCAATTTAATTAACAGTAGCTATCGTTGTGAAGCAAATCACCAGTTTGATTGTGCCAAAGAGGGTTATGTTAATTTGCTCCCTGTACAGCATAAGCGTTCTAAAGATCCAGGTGATAGCCTAGAAATGATGGTTTCTCGTCGTCAGTTTTTAGATGCGGGTCATTATCAGCCAATGCGCGATAAGGTCGCTGACAAGCTCGCTCAATATCTACCTGAGAGCAGTGAAAATATACTCGATATCGGTTGTGGGGAAGGGTATTACACTGATCATTTTGCTCAGTCATTAAAGGCGGCATCTAAATCTGTTAGTGTGTATGGGCTGGATGTATCGAAAGTGGCAATCCGTTTTGCTGCTAAGCGCTATAAATCAGTTAATTTCTGTGTTGCTTCAAGTCATCGTTTACCGTTTGCGGATTCGAGTTTGAGTGCCATTATTCGTATTTATGCACCCTGTAAGGCGCAAGAATTAAGCCGAGTATTAACACCAATGGGAATTTTAATTACGGTAACGCCGGCAGCAGAACATCTGCAAGAATTAAAAGCCTTGATTTATGATGAAGTGAAATTACACCCTGCAAAAGACGAAGACCTTCCAGACTTTAAATTGATTGATGAGACTCGCTTAAATTATGTGATGGATCTTGAAGGAGAAGAGGCATTTGCATTGTTAGAGATGACGCCGTTTGCATGGCGAGCTTCTGAAGAGGTGAAACAGCAATTAAAGCAGGAAAACGAGAAAGATTATACTGCTGATTTTCTGATCCGAGTTTATCAATATAAAGACTAAAACCCGTATTAAATCTCAAACTGTTCCCCCTGAATGACTCAGGGGGAACAGGAAGATCATGGCGCGTACATAAATAATTCGAGATGCTCAAAGAGGATATTAAATCCAATCGCAATAAGCACCAGCCCGCCTAAAATCTCTGCTTTTTTTCCTAATAATGGACCTACGTAACGGCCAATCATCATGCCAATTGTGGCCATTATCATCGTGGTTAAGCCGATAGTCATCGCTGTATGGACGATATCTACTTGCAGGAAAGCCAGACCTAAACCAATTGCCATAGCATCAAGACTGGTGGCGATGGCAGATAACACTAAATTTCCTGCACTGTGACTAGATGGTTTAGCGCAGCAATCTTCATCTTTGGTGGTTAGACTTTGCCAGATCATACGTCCGCCAAGAATGAATAGCAGGGCAAACGCAATCCAGTGATCCCAACGGATAACATACTGGCTGGCTAAAATACCAATGCCCCAGCCAATGATCGGTGTGATAGCTTCAATAAAACCAAAGATAAAGCCAGTACGAAGAATTTCACGAAAACGAGGTTTATGGAGCACTGCGCCCTTACAAATAGCGACAGCGAAAGCATCCATAGAGAGCGCGAAGGCGAGGATGAGAGTTGCGTAAAAGCTCATAACAATAATCTCGGTTGGGTGTTTCCATATACACATAAATTACCCCCAACCAAAAGGCGTATTTATGTGTCTATGGTCTTGCCAACCAATAAATGGCATCCGCACCACGTTTAAAAACAAACGAGTATGTTGACACGGATTTTCTGGAAAGAATACATTCCAGAACAGGCTACTCCCCAATGACGTGGGACGAAAGATATCATAGATTTTAATAAAGGCAAAATATTAATTATTAATAAATATATTTTTTAAATGAGAATAATTTTCATTTTCGATATTAACAAAGTTAAGGTTAATTAAACATTTAATTAACCTTAATATTTATACCAATATATAAAGTAGTTATTTATGATTAATAAAAAAATCATAAATCTTTTGTAAATCATCAAGATGGTTGACTTGAATATGGACTTTCTTTTGCTCTAATCCAATCATTAAAATACCATCTTCAGATAAATTCATTGTTTTAATTCGCTCATATAAAATAAACGTATTGGCTAAATAAAAGCCGGTTTGTTTAAAAAATACTTTTGGGCGACGAATAAAAGCTAAATAAATAGCCATAAAAATAGTAATCATTAATAAATAAGTGGTTAATAAATTACCATGTCGAACAATATTTGTATAAATGACTATACAAATGAGAACAATAAAAATGATGGCATCCACTCGATGTTTACGTTTTAAGTTAACTTTTAATAGAGTTTTGCCTTTTAGTGTTCCTTGAATAAATTCATCATAGATTGCGTATACAAGCATGATCAAAATGATAATGGCTAAAACGACATCATTTAAGGTCATTTGAGTACCCATGACTAAGTGGACGAATTACCAAGCTTAAAAGTAAAAAAGGGAGGCTGCAACCTCCCTTTTTTATTATTTAACAGAAATTATGGCGCTAAGAAGTTTAACCAAGCACCCAGAATACCTAAACCGAAGAAGCCGATAATGATCCATAAAGCATTCACTTTACGGCGTAACAGCCACATACAGGCGAAGGTCAGCAATAGAGGAACTAATCCAGGCATTAATTGGTCGAGGATCATCTGAACAGTAGTGATATCTTCCACACCCGTGGTTTGGTTTTTGATCCGCGAAACTTCGAGTGGAATGTTGACGTGAGTCCATTTATTGACCAGCGCCCCCATAACAAACAGGCCTAGAATCGATGCTCCTTCTGTCAGTTTTTGCAGGAATCCACCGCCCATATCTTGAACGATATCAATCCCTTTCTTGTAGCCATAGGCCACGCCATAATAGCGAGTTAACAGACGTACAAGGTTAAACAGAACGAAGAACAGTACAGGACCTAACAAGCTACCTGTCATCGCGATACCAGCACCCAGAGCAGCGAATACAGGGCGCACAGTTCCCCAGAAAATTGGGTCACCCACACCGGCCAATGGTCCCATTAGACCGACTTTGATACCGTTGATTGCACCATCGTCGATGTCCGCGCCATTAGCACGTTCTTCTTCCATCGCCATCGTTACACCCAAAATAGGCGCAGCAACGTAAGGATGGGTATTGAAGAACTCTAAGTGACGTTTAATCGCTTGTTTACGGTCATCATTATTTTCTGGGTATAAGCGACGGATCACGGGAACCATTGAGAAACAGAAACCCAGAGCCTGCATACGTTCAAAGTTCCATGAACCTTGGAATAAGTTAGAACGTAAGAAAACCCCACGAATATCGCTTTTTGTCAGCCGTTTTTCAGTAGATTGAGTTTGTTCAACCATTTTTACGTTCCTTCTAGTCTAATTCGTTATCAAGATTGTTGTTACTGTTTGATTGGCTGACAACAACTTGGGATTTGTTGTATTTCGGGCTTAGTTGGATGTACAGAATCGCCATCACAACACCAATCACACCAAGTGCAACAAGGTTGAAGTTAGTAAAGGCCGCAGTCACGAAGCCTAAATAGAAGAACGGCATCAGATAGCCAGCGCGCATCATGTTGATAACCATCGCATAACCGACCACAACAATCATACCACCTGCAATGTTCAGACCGTTGGTAACGACTTCAGGGATAGAGTTCAGTAAGTGCTGGACTTCTGAAGTTCCCACTGAAATTGCGACGATCAGTGCAGGGATTGCGATACGCATTGCTTGCAGTAATAACGCAGAAACGTGGATAATGCTCAGGGAGGTTAAATTACCGGAGACCGCAGCACGGTCAGCGGCGTGTTGGAATGCAACGGTAATAGTACGAACAATGATTGTCAGTACTTGTCCAGCTGCTGCCAGTGGGATAGCCAGTGCAATACCGGCACCGATACTTTGACCACCTGCAATAACCAGAATGGTTGAAATGATGGAGGCTAATGCAGCATCTGGTGCAACGGCCGCACCGATGTTCATCCAACCTAACGCGATCATTTCCAGTGTACCACCGATAATAATACCGGTTTTCATATCACCCAGAACAATACCAATAAGCGTACAGGCAATGAGAGGGCGGTGGAACTGGAATTCATCGAGGATCGATCCCATACCGGCGATACAAGCCACGACGAAGACCATTACTATTTGAACAACGGTAAGTTCCATTGTTTAATCTCCTGTAACCAACAAGTTTCTAAGTCTGTTTTTGAGTAACGGTTCAATAAGAACTAATTTCTAAAACATTATTTTTTGAGTTTATTAATTAAATCCATCATGTGGACTTTACTGTCTGAAGCGACTTTACGAACTTCTAACTCAATATTTTTGTCATTCAGATAATTGAATGCATCGATATCTTTTTGGTTAATTGATACGGCATTGGTGACCATGGTTTTACCTTCGGTATAGGCCATCCCACCAATATTGACCGAGTCAATCTCAACGCCTTGCTCAACAATACGCTGTACATCTGTTGGGTTAGTGAATAACAGCATCACGCGCTCGCCGGAATATTTCGGGTTGTTGTAAACACGGACACATTTGTCTACGTCAACAACGTGGGCGGTAACACCTGGAGGAGCAACTTGTTTCAGTAAGGTAGAGCGAACGGTATCTTTGGCTACTTCATCACTGACAACGATAATGCGTTTAACACGCATCTCTTTTGTCCAGCGAGTCGCCACCTGACCGTGAATTAATCGGTCATCAACACGCGCCAAAGCAATAATCATGTGTTCGCCCGGACCTGCAATAACAGGTTGTGGAGCAGGTGCACTGACCGCTGCGGGCGCAGGAGTTTCTGAAACAGCTTCTTTAAACTTGAATGGACGGATGCCACCGCGACCTGTTTCTAGCGTGACGGTGATCAGCTCATCCATGGATGGGTTGTCATCGCGGCACATAAAGGTCTCGACGAGCATTGGGACATTTACGCCTGTAATGATTTCGTAATTGTCATGCTCATTGGCAATGCGTGTAGCAGCATTAAATGGACTACCTCCCCATGTATCAACAAGAAATAGCACACCCGCTGAGGTATCAAGAGTAGTCAGCTTTTGTGTGTATTTTTCAAATAGGGTGTCAGCATTTTCCCCAGGGACAAAGTCAATAAACGAGACGTTTTCTTGCTCGCCTATTAACATCTCGGTGGTTCGGAGTAGCTGTTCAGCAGCAACTCCGTGGGTACCAATCATAATAGCTATACTCACTATTTTTCCCTCTTAACAGATAAATCGAAACATCATTGACGATAGAATAGAAGTTAGAAACTGGACTCCTTCTCTATGTGTTTCCCCTGCACCTTAAATAGTAGCTGAATAAATTCAAACTAAGTGGCTAGCTAATAATTAGTTAAGTGCAATTATTAGCTGAATGGTCAGTCTGATCATATCACTAGGATTAATCTAAAAAACTTGTTTCGCGTCAGAAAAATAAAAACAGATCCAAATATTACTGATAAATAAACCTATAACTCT
Source organism: Providencia sp. PROV188 (assembly GCF_027595165.1). NCBI lineage: Bacteria > Pseudomonadati > Pseudomonadota > Gammaproteobacteria > Enterobacterales > Morganellaceae > Providencia > Providencia sp. PROV188. The sequence continues at coordinate 2,007,042 of NZ_CP097291.1, read as the reverse complement.
AAATATATAAATATTTACAGAGTATAATTTTGGTTTATTTCAATAAGAAAGAGTGACACTCTGTTATCGGTAACAAAAAATCGGTTTATTTGATAAGAAATTCGTCATGGAGAGTAAAAAGTGAGCAAAAATAGGGCTGACCAATAGAATTTAAAGGAATAACAGAATGGAAATAGCGATTCAAAAAATAGAATCCCGCGTGAGAGTACTGAAGAAATAAAACGTTCGTAGACGATAAAAATCGAAAGCTGAAACGAGAAAAGCAAAAAGAGGGGAGATGTTATTTTGATGAAGGTGTTGGAGTTTAATAGACTTAATTAAAAAAATTAAATAAGCGCAGAAAGAGTGAGGGTAAAGCTCCCTCTTCACCATTTAAATGAGTAATGAAGAGGGAGGCTTAATCTTACTGATTAATCACACTGGACTTTGATAGCTAAGCCACCACGAGATGTTTCGCGGTATTTGGCATTCATATCTTTACCCGTTTCGTACATGGTTTCGATAACTTTATCGAGAGAAACGCGAGGCTCGCTGGTTCTACGTAAAGCCATGCGTGCGGCATTGATAGCTTTAACAGAGGCGATTGCGTTACGTTCAATACAAGGTACTTGAACTTGTCCGGCAACAGGGTCACAGGTTAAACCTAAGTTGTGTTCCATACCAATTTCAGCTGCAATGCAGACTTGCTCTGGGCTTGCGCCAAATAATTCTGCTAAACCTGCCGCCGCCATTGAGCAGGCAACACCAACTTCGCCTTGGCAACCCACTTCTGCGCCAGAGATAGACGCATTCATTTTATACAGAATACCAACGGCGCCGGACGCTAAGAAATAGCGCAAGTAAAGTTCTGGTGTAACGGGTTCAACGCAATGGTTGTAGTAGGCCAAAACAGCCGGAACGATACCACAAGCACCGTTAGTTGGCGCTGTAACAACACGACCACCCGCTGCGTTTTCTTCGTTAACGGCCAATGCATACATGTTGATTAAATCAACCACGTTCATCGGGTCATTAGACAGTTTACTTGCAGAGGTCACTAAGCGGTTCAGTGCCGGTGCACGACGAGGAACGCGCAATGGACCTGGAAGGACCCCTTCAGTGTTCAGACCGCGTTCAATACAGGCTTGCATGGTTTTCCATACATCCGCAAAGTAAGCGTCAATTTCTTCACGAGGGTGCAAATCCAGCTCATTTTTCATCATCAGGCTAGAAATCGATAAGCCAGATTCTTTACATTTTAGGAGTAATTCACTCGCGGAATTAAACGGATAAGAGACTGGTTTACTGTCTGAAGAGGTTTGACCAAAATGTTCTTCATCGACAATGAAACCACCGCCGATGGAATAATAAGTTTTAGTGTAAATTTCCTTATCGCCAGCAAAGGCGTGGATAGTCATACCGTTTTCATGTAACGGTAAGTTATCTTGACGGAAATTCATGCCACCCTCACGTGGGAAATCAACAGTATGAGTGCCATTGGCTAATAGCAGCTTTTCTGTTTCTTCCACATTCTTGATAAAGGATGGAATTGATTCAATGTCAACGGTAGCAGGGAGGTTACCTGCTAAACCCATAATAATGGCGATATCGGTATGGTGACCTTTACCTGTTAGGGATAAAGAGCCATAAACGTCTACTGCGACACGGGTGACGGATGGCAATAATTGCTTATTGACCAAATCATCGACAAATTCTTTCCCAGCTTTCATCGGACCAACGGTATGAGAGCTTGAAGGGCCAATGCCCACTTTAAACATGTCGAAAACGCTTATCACGCAGGACTCCTTAAACAAAAGATGAAGATATAGTGATTTATTTTAAAGGGCGCTACTTTACTGTTATTTCGTAGTGTTAACCAGTAAGTTTAAAGTATTTTTTGAAATAAGGTAGTTACATAAGGTGGATTGGTTATAAATAGCACTAATTGTATTTTGGATAGTGAAAAAATGATTGAATAAAAGGATTGTTGACTATGAAGGCTAATCCAGTTGTAGGGCAAGCTGGTGCAGGATGGATGCAGTGAGGCCCCAGACTAAGTGATTGTTATACCAGTAGAAAAAGACCCGTTTTTCGCGGCCAGAGCGATTGATATCCACATATTTATGTTTCTGCAGGGATAATGCATCAAACAGGGGAATTTCAAAAATAGAGGAAACTTCGCTAGGATTCGCCTGATAGCGAATATTATTGGGTACAAGACCCACAATTGGGGTGACTTGATAACCCCCAATACTGGAAATAGGTGCAAGCTGCCCTAAGACCTGTACTTTCTCTGGTGGAATGGCGACTTCTTCGTAGGCTTCTCGTAATGCGGTCGCAATTAAGTTTGAATCTTCAGGATCGCGTGAACCGCCTGGAAATGCCACTTGACCGGCATGAGAACGTAATAGTGGTGACCGTTGCGTGAGCAATAATGTCGGATTGGATTTATTAATAATTGGCAATAGCACTGCGGCCGCTTTACCCGCCGATGTGGCGGGTTGGCGAGAAAGCGGGAGTGTAAATTGAAAACGGTTAATAAAGCTATTTAGCTCAGTCATCGCTATTGAGTTTTCCTAGTTTTGGCAAAATCAGGCGTAATTTGTCAAAGGTTTCTTGGTACTCTTTATCTGCTTGGCTATCAGCAACAATACCGCCACCAGCCCAGCAATAAATCTGTTTTTTATCAGTTATCAGCGTACGGATTGTGATATTCGTATCCATATTGCCACAGAAACTAATATAGCCGATTGCGCCACAATATCCATGTCGACGATTGGGCTCTAATTCTTCAATAATCTGCATTGCACGAATTTTAGGTGCGCCCGTAATGGAACCACCGGGGAAGCAGGCACGCAGTAAATCAGTGGCTTGGTATTGGCTGTCTAATGTGGCGGTGATGGTGCTAACGAGGTGATGAACAGCGGGAAAAGGCTCCACTTTGAAAAGCTCAGGAACGCGTACGGTACCCGGCTTGGCAACACGTCCAATGTCATTACGCAGCAAATCCACAATCATCAAGTTTTCAGCACGATCTTTTGGCGAATTGGCTAATTTTTCTGCTTGGAGTTGGTCTTCCTCGGGTGAGTCTAAGCGAGGGAGTGTGCCTTTGATCGGGCGAGTTTGAATTTCACCTTTCTCTAATAAAATAAAGCGTTCAGGAGAAACACTGATAACCGCATTATCGGGTAAGCGAATAAACGAGGAGAATGGGGCGCGGTTGCTTTCGTTCAGTGTTAAAAATGCATCCCACTCATTGCCCTTATATTTGGCTTTAAAGCGCTGAGCTAGGTTGATTTGGTAGCAATCCCCCTCACGTAAATATTGATGGATACGGGCAATATTTTCATGGTATTGCGCTTCGGTCATGTTGGCATGCCATGGGGACGTCAGTGAGAAGGCACTTTTACGAGAGGCTTTTTGAGCCTGTAACCAAGTGAGTCGTTGCTCGACATCTTGATGGCTGAATAAGGTCACACGCTGTTCATGATGGTCAACAATAAGAGCCCATAAATAGATGCCCACCGCCATATCGGGAAATTGCAGTTCTGTCGTGGCAAGTTCAGGAAGTTTTTCGATACGGCGACCTAAGTCATAGCTCCAAATTCCCATTGCGCCACCTTGGAACGGCAGAGTTTCATCAGTAAATTTGGCGGCTTGATATTGATCCATATATTGCTGTAAAAGGGCAAAGGGATCTTTTTCTGAAAACTGAGCCGGCTGATTTTGCGCTTGAATTTCCGTTTGCAAACCGCGCGTTAATAGGGTGACTGCTGGATCAGCGACAATCATATCGTAACGGTTATGAGAGTGTTCAGCTTGACCAGAATGAAGCAGTATGGCCCATGGTTGGTGCGATAACGATGCAAAATAATCTAATGCCACATTGGGGCTGTAAGGGAGTTGTATTTTATTAATAGCCATATCAATCAATTAAAATCAGGTTCCACAAGTGAATAATGCCAGATTACCATATAATCTTACCTTATTAAGGCAAGAGCTGTTAAAATTTGCTGAAAATCTTAACGTATTAAATAAGTCTGCAATTTAAAGAGGTTGATTATGTTTTCAGGTATGCCAGCACTTTCCCACGCAGAGCAACAAGAAGCGGTTGAACGTATTCACCAACTGATGGCAGAAGGCATGAGCAGCGGAGAAGCGATTGCGCTGGTTGCTCAAGAAATCAGGGAAAACCATCAAGATAAAGAGCAAATTGTTGCTCGATTCGATGACGAAAATTAATAATTAATAAACATCCTATTAACATTTAAAAATATTTCTGATAAATTCATATCAGTTAAGTCATTTTGCTCATAGGTTTTATTTTTACAACTACACTAAATAGACAACGTCTGCCTATACGCGCGTTGTTAATGATGCTGCAGTTTTGGTGAGTACAATGGATCTCAATTTCATCTACATTTCGTAGATGCCGGAGGACGGTATGAATGTTAATAAAAAAATAGCAATGGTTTTAGGCAGTTGTGCGCTTGTATTAAGTTCGTTTGCATTCAGTGCTAACAAGGAAGAAGGTAAAGCTGCTGCATTTGTGAGCTGTGGCAATCTTACTGAGCCACAAATTGCGGCGCAGGTTAAAAATGATTTTATGAATAACCGGTTACCACGCTGGGCAGATGAAAAAGCGGCGGTGGGTAAAAAAGCGGTTGCATGGATCAACGACAGTGAAGTGACGAAAACGGAAGATGGCTACTCGCTGCCTTTAGTGGTCAGAGGGTCGAAATCCGATCTGCATTATCGTGTCGCTGTGGATTGTAAAAACAATACTATCACCTATAACACCAGCAAATAATCTGTGGTTTTATAGAATGAAAAAGGAGAGTCTAACTCTCCTGAGGTTGATGACAAAGAGGGATAAAACGTGGTTGTTCCCTCTTTGTGTTATCAGGCGAAAATCAATACATTGATTTTCCTTGTTAATTTTACAACCCAAAAGAGCCATTTCCAAAATTATAGGTTTGAAAATGGTCAAAGGAGAATTACATTCTCCTTTTTTGTGCCTAAAATTTCATTCCTAGCGATTTCTTGGCTCGTAAGGCATTCGAGCGAAATTCATTGATAATTGGCGATAGTGAACCAGTCTTTCACGAAAATAATCTCGCAAATGTTCTGGCTGCTCACGTTCGATGGCTTCAGGAATAATGGGAATATTATAACGTTCCTTGAAAGCAACACCGGAAGCTAGAAGGTCAACGTTAATTTTGTCCATCTCTTCTTTTGGGAGGGTGGCAAGATTATGGCTCATTTCAAATCCTAACGGTTAACTACATCAGCATGAATTGTAGCAATTGAAGTTCAAAAAATCTTGATGAAATAGTGAGATGGTTAGCGAATAAAATTAAATTCAAACATGATAATAGTAAGCAATTAGGATTATTACGATGAATAAAAGCTAATGCGACTGATTCGTGTTATTTTTACAAAAAGTTATTGTTAATCAATAAATTAATTTTTATGGGAAGAATGTTTTCTGAATGCATTTATTATGTTACTGTGGGATATAACTTCATAAAATCATCATCATTAAGGTAAAGATATGTTAAAAGCTGACATGATTGAAGCGTTAAATAAACAACTGAATCTTGAGTTTTTCTCCGCTAATCTGTATTTGCAAATGAGTGCTTGGTGTAGTGATAAAGGTTTTGAAGGTGCAGCTGCATTTTTGAAAGCTCACTCACAAGAAGAAATGGAGCACATGCAGCGTTTATTTAATTACCTTAGCGATACAGGGGCATTACCACGTTTAGGCGCGATTGCTGCACCACCAGAAGATTTTAATTCTATCGCTGATGTGTTCAATAAAACGTACGAGCATGAGCAATTAATTACTTCAGAAATCAATAAACTTGCGCATTTAGCCATGACCACCCAAGATTACTCAACATTCAACTTCCTGCAATGGTATGTTGCAGAGCAGCATGAAGAAGAGAAACTGTTCAAATCTGTACTGGATAAACTGGGCATGGTGGGTGAGTCTGGTAAATCATTATTCCTGTTGGATAAAGATCTGAAAGGTTTAGCGGCAGCTGCGCACGTTTAATTATTCTTTTCAATAACTCGATTTTCGGGTTACTTATCAAGCGCCAATTCAGAGATGAATGGCGCTTGTTTTATTTTTGCGAGTGAGTTTTATTCGCATTTTGTGCCAAGCCTCACAAGCTGAATGATAAAATCTGATTTTATCGCTGCGTAGCATATTATTTTCCGTATAATGATTGGCAATATATCTAAATTCACCTGCAAATTAAGAGGTTACTATGCCAATCAACCAAATAAAATCTTCTTGGCGTAAATTAAGCGCGGTCGCTGTACTGTTCTTAGGTATGTCATTCCAACAAGCATTTGCTCATGCGCATCTTAAAGATCAATTACCTGCTGAGGGCGCGGCATTAGAGCAGGCACCAGAAGCTATCACATTAAACTTTTCTGAAGGTATTGAAGTTAACTTTACTAAAGTCAATGTAACGGATGAGAACAAGCAAATAATCAAGACGGGTAAAGCCGCGTTAGATCCTAGCAATAACACCAAAGTTATTATTCCTGTTGAAAGCAAATTAGCCGCAGGTAAGTACGATGTTCAATGGAGCGTTGTCTCTGTTGATGGGCATAAAACCAAAGGGAACTATAGCTTCACTGTGAAATAATATGTCACTGGAAGCATTTTATACCTTAACGCGATTTGCTCATTTTATCGCCGCAATGTTGATGTGTGGAATGTCGATGTTTGCGGTGATAGTTTCCCATGGGCGATTTCGCGTACTACTCCAAGATGCACTGAAAAAAAGCATTATATTTAGCGCAGTTATTACTATCATCACCACATTTTGCTGGATGATTGCACAATCTGGTTTGATGGGCGATGGCTGGGAAGATGCGTTGAATATGGATATTTGGCAAGGTGTACTTGGCACTACCTTTGGTCAAATCTGGCGTTGGGAAATCCTCAGTGCTGTCGGTTTATTTGCCGTTCTGTTTATACGCCCGATCACCTTAAAACTTTATCTCATTCTTGGTTTCTCCGTCATTATTCTGGGTCTGCATGCCTTTATTGGTCATGCGGCGATGCATGAAGGGTGGCTGGGAATTGCTCATCAAACTAATCAATTCATTCATTTAATTAGTTGTGCGTATTGGTTTGGGGGCTTGTGGCCTTTCCTTATTTGTATTCAATTTTTACGTAGTAAAGAACAGTTAAAAGCAGGGCTAGAAACGCAAATTGTTGTATCAATGAAGCGTTACTCGCAATTAGGGCATATTGCTGTGATTTGTGTACTAATAACGGGAATTATTAATAGCCTGATTTTATTGCCGGGCTGGCCATTCACCTCAACACTATCCGAATACCAATCTTGGCTATGGCTAAAAATTGCGTTAGTTGGGTTGATGGTGCTATTGGCATTAACGAATCGTTATTGGGTGGTACCACGTCTTCAACAGCAAGGGCAGATTAATTATTTGATAATAAATAGTTGGGCTGAATTGCTGCTTGGTACGATTGCCATCCTTGCGGTGGCTATTTTTGCTACCTATCAACCTGTATAATGGCGCATATCTTTGTATAACCCCGTTTGACAAGGTCATTTTCAATGAAATTCAAATTCATAATTTGTGCGTTAGTACTGGGTGGAACATTCAGTACGGCGATAGCTGCGCCATTGGCGAGTGTCAGTAAAAAACAGTTTGGCGACGATTGGCCGCTAAAGCGTGAAGAAGTGATGTTAGAGTGTCGAGCGAATGGCGCATTGGTGGTCATCAACCCATCTACGTTAATGCAGCATCCATTGAATGATATTGCAACGGCGCAAATGGAAAAGAAAGAGATCCAAGCACAACCGATTGATGTGCTATTAGCGCCTATCGAAACCACTAAATCAGTTGAAGAGCGAGTATTACCGCTGAAGCAAGCCGCCGAGAAACTGTGTGAGAGCAAATAGGATGTAGTTAGCCTTTAGCTAGAAATATCAAGGAGATGGCAATTGAAAGGTTTTGCTGATTGCTTAGATAGGTTTAACTTATCATGCAAATAGCTCAATCTTAGAAAATTAAGCAATAAATTGTGTTAAAAATATGTAAATTAATTGCTAATTTAAGTGGTAAGAACGTAAGCTGAACGCTAGTATTAGGGAGTACTTTGTTACGTCTCAATGGCAATTTTAGCGCACGGCTCTGCCAGAGCCATTTCCCAAGGCCCGGTAATCGGAATCTACCAGGCCTCTTTTTTTTGTGTTATTTCCCATCTAACCGTTCTATTGAATACCACCATCTTCATCAAGCAATTCTCATTAGCCAATGATGATTTTCTTTATCATAACGCTGGCGATAGAGCAGAACCGGTTTTTCATCCAGTGTCGCAGGGATACTCGTGTGTTCATCCCAACCATCCAATTGCATACAAAACTCAGAATCGGAATCGCAAGGAATACTCACAGTATCACTACGCTTATCAGCCATGACTGCATCATTGATTTCATAGGAAGAGATTTTCAATTTAACTATGCTCATAACGTTTCCTCTTTACTCTTTATTTTTACAATAAAAAATCAGTCCAACGAAATTAAGCATAGTATAAATGGAATTCATTTCCAAAATATATTTTTAGCGATGGGAGATAAAAAAGGCGTCATGCTGTGAAACATGACGCCTTGTGAGGGATTATTTTTTGGGAATAGGGGTTCCCCAGTCTAACCAGTCCGCAGGTGGCTCTAATTTCAGAATGAAATGCTGATCAGGCTTAGCTTTAGGTGCCAGTGGCACTGTTGGCGGGGTTGCCAGCGAAATTCCACCACGAACAAACTGCTTGAATGTACCGCTTTTCACTACGCCGCCTGTTAAACCAAAGGCGAGATTGTAACCGGAAGATAACCAGAACTGGGTATTATCGCGGATCAGATATTGGTATTCTTTACCTATGCGTGTTGCAACATAAACGCGATCGGAAAGCTCTCCCAAATAAAGCCCCGTTACGGTTCCGATTTCTAATCCTCTAAATAGAATTGGCGTTCCCACCTGGATAGAACCCGCTTCACTGGCATCAAGAATAATGGTTAAACCATCGAGATAACGGGAGTCTGTAATGTTGGCAGTTTGCAATTCAAATTGGAAACGGCTCTTATTACTGCGCCCTGGCTCTGCACTGATATAAGGTTGGATCAGCGTATCGAGGTTGTTAACCCCCGATGGCGAAAGTTCAGGGGTCACAATGGCGAAACGGCTGCCAATTTTGGTGAAGTTTTCCACATATTCAGGATATAGAATCGCTTTCGCTTTCACTTCACGGTTATCCGCAGATAGTTTCAGCGATTCGATTTGTCCGATGTTAATACCTAAATAACGAATAGGCATGCCTTCCGACAGCTTAGACGCATCAAAGGTTGTCAACGTCACCGCACTACCAATCGCTTTTGCAGCCGTTTCTGATGGATAAAGTGTATGTTGACGTGAAGTATCTAATGAGCCAGTTTGAATATTGTCAAAGCTAATTGCACCACTAAAAGCACGGCTGAGCGGGGAAGCTTGAACCGTTAAACCTCCAGCATTTAACTGAACTTTAGCGCCACCTTCAGCCCAGAATACGCTTTGTGGGGTCAATAAGTTACGATATTGACCTGAGATATACACATTCACTGCAAAGCCGTCATTGTTTGGTTTAATTGACACAATTTTACCGACTTCAAATTGACGATATAACACCACTGATCCTTGTTGGATGTCGGGAAGGGTATTGGTGTTTAGCGTAATGGTGGTCGGTAGTGCGGAACCTAAAATACCCGCTTTGGCATTTTCATCGGTACGATATAACGGGAATGACTCTGGTAATGTATCTTTCCCTTTTCCTGGAATGATATGTAAGCCACCTTCCAACCATTCTTGAGGTGTCGCGCCTTGAAATTGCAGTCCACTCATACCTAACTGCACATCGACACGACTATTGGCGACGAATTTACTGTCCTGTTTAACCAAATGTTTAAATTCATTAAACACGGCAATTTGGAACTGAACATTGTCATCCGTTAAGTGACGTTGTAACACTTCGCCGATTTTTATTCCGCGGTAAATAACAGGTTGTCCTACATTCACCCCAAAGGTATCCAATGCGGTGAGGGTAAGTTGCAAGTCTATATTGCCTTGCTGATCAAGCGGTTTGACATCTTCTTTACTCGGCTGCAATTCATATTGTTGCCCTGTTTGCGCTGGCAGGCTGTTTTCTGGGGAATCAAATGCGATTGCGCCATTGATCACAGCCGAAAGGCTTTCCATTTTGATACTGGCACCAGTATTTAGGTCAAATCCACCCTCAATACCAGAGATATTCCAAAATTGGCTATCCGAGCGTACGAGATTCACGTAGCGTTTTTTAATAATAACCGCGATGGATACACCTTTATTTTCAGGTAATAAGGAATAATCAGAAATATAACCGACCGGAACTTTACGGTAATAAACAGGAGAGTTTTCGTTTAATGCGCCTAAATCTTTCGCGGTAAGGTAAATGAGTAATTCACCTTCGTTTAAGTTTCTTTGAGGTGGCGTATCAAGCGCCACAAATTGTGATTTTGGCGAGCCAGTGCTTGGCTGCATACCAATATAGTTCCCACCTACCAGAGCATCTAAGCCTGATACACCGGCTAAAGAGGCCTTAGGTGTCACCAACCAAAAACGCGTTCCTGAAGTGAGTGCAGTGCGCATGTCTTTATTCACATTGGCAGTGACAATTACGCTTTTCATATCGCTACTAATAGAAACGGTTTGCACCATGCCAACATCCACACCTTGGTAGCGAATTGGCGTTCGACCTGCAACAACGCCAGAGGCAGACGAAAATTGAATGGTAATTTGCGTGCCACGTTCCACCCATTGTTGGAATAGCAGCCAGCCTGCGATTATGATCGCGATGATGGGAAGCAGCCAAAAGGGCGAAATTGACGTCCTTTTACGGCTGATAGCCTCCGAAACTTCATCCGAAGCTTCACTTTGATGGTTTTGATTTTCCATAAGAATCCCATATTAATCGACTGTCTAACCACTCAACAGCAAGGATAGTTAAAATAACAGCGGTACCAAAATATAAAGCCGCAGGCCCCATAGTAAATGACATTAGCATATCGCGATTAACTAAGGTCATCATCAAGGCGATGACAAATAAATCTAACATCGACCAGCGCCCAATCCATGAAACGAATTTCAGTAATTTCATCCGTAACACGGGGTCTGTATGGCTTTTAAATTGAATTGAAAATAGTAACAGTATCATGATGATAATCTTCACGAAGGGCACCAAAATACTGGCAATAAAAACAATAATGGCAATCGGCCAGTTTCCTGAGTCAATTAAGGAAACGACCCCAGAATAAATTGTGTCTTCTAGACGTCGACCATTTAAATAAAACGTCGAAATGGGCAATAGGTTAGCGGGGATTAGCAGCACCATGGCGGCAATCAGTGCGGCCCATGTTTTTTGTAAGCTCAAGGGTTCACGATGGTGAAGTGGGCGGTGGCAGCGCTGACATTTGCCTTTCTTATTGGGTTCGCCAGTAAAATGGCAAGCTAGGCAGGTTTCTGCATGAGGAGCATCTGTATTTTCTTCTAAAGGATAAAGCCGTCGCCACAGTTCATCGAGATTAATGTGGATTAAAATAATAATACTAATCACAGACATAGTACTAAACGCAATCAACCCATGCCCGACGTAAACCGTCGCGTAATCTTGCATTTTAATCGCGGCGATACCCAAACCGACAAGATAGACATCCAGCATGACCCACTCTTTGAGATGCTTCATCATCAGTAAAATGGGGCGCATGTTGATGGCCAGATAACGTGCTAATACCAAAGATAAAATCGAAATAGGCAAAAGTAGCGGTGCAGCTATCGCACAAAAAGCCACAATGCTGGCGGTAAAAGGGTCACCTTGCTCGCTAATTAAGCGGACGCCATCAAGCACGTTAGCATTGATTTGGGTGCCAAATAGATGAATAGAAATCAATGGCTGCCAAAAAGCGATGGGCGCAAGAAGCAATAAAGTGATAGATAATAGTGCAAGACGACGGAGTGACCATGAACGCCCATCATTTAATTGACTAGAACATCTTGGGCAAACAATGACTTGCCGCGGTTGAAAAGGCGGAGTCACTATTTTTTGGTTACAATGGCAACAACGTTGCAAATTCATGGCAGTATGATTAATGTGGGTCATATATATTGATTGTATGAATTAATTTGCTTGTAATCTAGTGTAAAAAAATTTACGTAAAAGTGACAACTTGCTAACCTACGGTCTACGCTTACTAATATTTTTTACTTGTTTACGTATAACTGAAAATAAATATGGATAAAAAGAAGTATTATCACGAACTTTCAGATAGTTTATCTGCACTTATCGCTGGAGAGTATGATTTAATTGCCAGTTTAGCAAATAGCAGTGCGTTATTATTTGAACGTTTATCCGGTATTAACTGGGTTGGTTTTTACTTGAGTGATGGAAAGGAACTGGTTCTTGGTCCATTCCAAGGTAAAGTCGCTTGTATACGGATCCCGTTCGATAAAGGCGTCTGTGGTGCTGCATTTTCCAAAGCGGAAGTTCATCGTGTGGAAGATGTGCATGCTTTTCCAGGTCACATCGCGTGTGATGCGGCTAGTAACTCGGAAATCGTCTTTCCTCTGAGTGTAAATGGCAAGATAATTGGGGTTTTAGACATCGATAGCCCAAATATCGGTCAATTCGATGAAGAGGATGAAAAAGGGCTTCAATACCTTACAGACCAGTTATGCCAGCACTTGGCAATGTGTTCTATACCAAAATATTATTAATTATTGGTATGTAAAATCAATAGGAACGTGGCAATTGTCAGCAACACGATTATAATGTCCGCTTGTTCATGCCCGTGAGGTTGGCAAAATCGTTGTTATCAGGAAATTTCATGGAAAATCAACCTAAGTTGAATAGTAGTAAAGAAGTTATCGCATTTTTGGCAGAGCGTTTTCCACGCTGTTTTATCGCTGAAGGCGAAGCACGTCCGCTTAAAGTCGGAATTTTTCAAGATATCGTAGGGAACTTGACCGAAGAGGATGGTATTAGCAAAACGCAATTACGTTCTGCGTTACGCATGTATACCTCTAGCTGGCGTTACCTTTACGGTGTTAAAGAAGGCGCAAAACGTGTTGACTTAAATGGAGATGACTGCGGTGAATTAGATGCAGAGCACATTGCCCATGCGCGTCAACAATTAGCTGAAGCGAAAGCGAGAGTCCAAGCCCAACGCGCAGAGCAACAAAAAACGCAAAAGCGTCCTGCTGCGAAAAAGCCTAGCGACAAAGCACCTCGTCAAAATGATGCGAACAAAGAGAACTCATCTCGTCGCCGTCCATCAGACAAAAAAGAACGCCCACAAAATACAGCTCCGAAAAAACCTCGTAGCAATCCAGCTGAAGAGAATTTGAAATCAGTTACTGATATCAACACACTGAAAGTCGGTCAGACTCTGAAAGTGAAAGTGGGTAGCAGTATGATGGATGCCTCTGTGCTGGAAATTGCCAAAGATGGTGTTAGGGTTCAATTGCCATCTGGTCTGGCAATGATTGTGCGCGCGGAACATTTAAAGTTCTGATACGGAGGTCACTCAGGTCATGAACAAATTACTCAAAGTTGCATTTGTTGTGAGTCTCGCGACTTTCGGCACAGCAATAGCTAATACTCAGGCAGTGACTCCGGTCACTGCTGCTCAGTTACCTCTTTTAAAGCAGAATACACAGCACGGAACCGTGAGTGAGCGTGTGACATCGCGTTTTACGCGCTCTCACTATCGTCAATTCGATTTAGACAAAGAGTTTTCTGGGAAAATATTTGACCGTTATCTCAATATGATTGATTACGGACATAATGTTTTACTTCAATCCGATGTTGACCAGTATGCAAAAGATAAAGCAAAAACGGGTGAATGGCTTGAAGATGGCAAGTTAGATAAGTTCTATGACCTGTATAACCTTTCTCAGCAACGTCGTTTTGAACGTTTCAAATATGCACTCGCGCGTTTAGATCAACCGATTGATTTAAACGCGACGGATTCTATTGAGGTTGATCGAACTAAAGCACCTTGGCCGAAGGATAAAGAAGAACTAGACCGTTTATGGGACCAAAAGGTTCGCTATGATTGGTTAAGTTTGAAATTAACGGGCAAAGATGACAAAGAGATCAAAGACAAACTGACTAAGCGTTACAATTTTGCATTGAAACGCTTATCTCAGGCACAAAGCGAAGACGTATTCCAATTAATTATGAATGCGTTTGCTCGCGAAATTGACCCACATACCAGTTATTTATCACCTCGTAGCACTGAACAATTTAACTCAGAAATGAGTTTATCCCTTGAGGGGATTGGTGCCGTGTTACAACAAGATGATGATAATACGACAATTAATTCTTTAGTTGCGGGTGGTCCTGCAGCTAAAAGTAAAGAGCTAAAAGTTGGCGACAAAATCATTGGTGTTGGTCAAGTTGGTAAACCTATTGTTGATGTCGTGGGTTGGCGTTTAGACGACGTCGTTGCCTTAATCAAAGGGCCAAAAGGTAGCCAAGTTCGTTTAGAAGTCGTTTCAGATACGAAAGGTGCTAAGCCACGTATCGTGACAATTGTTCGCGAACAGATCCGACTGGAAGATAGAGCGGTAAAACTGTCTATCAAACAGCAAGGTAAAGAGAAAGTTGGCGTATTAGATATTCCAGGTTTCTATGTCGGTTTGACCAACGATGTCAAAACTGAACTACAAAAAATGGCGAAAGAGAATGTTTCGGCTCTGATTATTGACCTGCGCGGTAATGGCGGTGGGGCATTAACAGAAGCGGTCGCATTATCTGGGCTGTTTATTAACAAAGGACCGGTTGTTCAAGTTCGTGATAACAATGGTCAAGTTCGCCAAGATGCGGATGACGATGATGTTATCTATTATAAAGGTCCATTAGTTGTTCTGGTTGATCGTTTTAGTGCTTCTGCATCAGAAATTTTTGCTGCAGCAATGCAAGATTATGGTCGCGCTTTAATTGTGGGTGAACCGACTTTTGGTAAAGGAACGGTACAGCAGCACAGAAGTTTAAGCCGCGTTTATGACCAAATGCTAAAACCAGAATGGCCAGCATTAGGTTCAGTGCAATACACTATTCAGAAGTTCTATCGTGTAAATGGTGGAAGTACTCAGCGTGAAGGTGTGACTCCAGATGTGGTTATGCCAACAGGGCAAGATCCAGCAGAAACAGGTGAAAGCTTTGAAGATAACGCATTGCCTTGGGATAGCATCCCGGCTGCGAATTACACTAAATCTGGGGACATTAATGCTGATTTATCTCCGATTAAAACCAAGCATTTAGCCCGTATCAGTGTTGACCCTGAGTTCAAATATATCGATGAAGATATTGCGCGTTACAAGTCATTGAAAGCAACTAAGAATCTGATTTCTCTGAACTATGCTCAACGTCAGAAAGAAGATGATGAAATTGATGCGACCAAACTGAAACGTATTAATGAACGCAATGCAAAACTAGGCAAACCGTTATTGAAGTCAATTGATGATTTACCGAAAGACTATGAAGCGCCAGATCCGTATTTAGATGAAACGGTGAAAATGGCAATAGACCTTTCGAATCAAAACACTAAGATGCTTTCTGGTGCCAAGCAGTAAAAATAAAAAGTATTTTCTAGAGCCAGCGCAAGCTGGCTTTTTTATGTTTATTGATTTTGTAATTCATTGATTTAATAATGGTTTAATATATTCAGTATTTTATCTATAGTCTTAACTTCAACTAAACCTAAATTTTTGTTTAAAAAAATAGTAGGTTTTCTTTCGCTTTTTCAAAAATATCCTACACTTCAGTTAGTAATATCCCTTATTAATGAGGCAAAGCAATGCGTAAATTATCTGTAGGTTTATTAACTGTCATGGCGGTCATGATGTCGTCAATGGGTTCTGCGAATGCAAGTAACTACCCTTGTTCAGGCGCTAAAGGCGGAATTGCTCGTTGTGATAGCGGGCAATTTATCTGTAATGACGGAACAACCAGTCGTTCAGAGCAAGTCTGTACAAATGAGCTAAAAAACTCAATCAATAAAAGTGCAGGTATTGGGGCGGGTGTGGCAAAGCAGTCCAGCAAACCATCTGCGGTAGATTCTATCAAAGAGACAGGTGACAACATGAGTAAAACTGCAAAAGATAAAGCATCAAAAGCAACTGATAAGGCAAAAGCTGCTGAGAAAGAAACATCGAAAGCGGTGAAAGATAAGGCAAAAGCAACAGAGAAAGAGACCTCTAAAGCTGTAAAAGAGAAAGCGGATAAAGCCAAAGCTGCTGACAAAGAAACCTCTAAAGCCGTAAAAGAGAAAGCAGATAAAGCTAAAGCTGCCGATAAAGAATCTGCAAAAGCAGTGAAAGAAAAAGCAGATAAAGCCAAGGCTAAAGAGAAGGAAACCTCTAAATCGGTGAAGGAAAAAACCGACAAAGCTAAAGCGGTAGAGAAAGACAAAACCAAAGCAGCAAAAGAGAAAGCAGACAAAGCAAAAGCGGATAAAGCAAAAGCCGACAAAGCTAAAGCTGCAGCAAAAACAACCGCAAAAGTGTCTAAAGGCAAACCAACTAAAGGTAAAGTGAGCTGATCATTTTCTCGTAGTGCCTTATCGTTATCATTTAAATGCCGTTTATTAAAACGGCATTTTTTATTGCTGTGTGTAAAGATATGTTATTTTATGACTTTTTCCTGTTAATGGGCTTGAAATGGTGTGAAAAAACCTTATTTATGAAGTAAATTTGTCGTGATGTTTGTTTTGACCAAGGAACCTATAAAAAATGATGAGAATTGCTTTATTCTTGCTCACAAACTTAGCTGTTATGTTTGTGTTCGGGATTATTTTAAGTTTAACCGGGATACGTGGAAGTAGTGCTCAAGGTCTGCTGATCATGGCGGCATTGTTTGGTTTTGGTGGTGCATTTGTGTCGCTGCTCATGTCCAAATGGATGGCGCTGAAGTCCGTTGGTGGGGAAGTTATCGAGCATCCACGTAATGAGATGGAACAGTGGTTAGTTAACACTGTTAGCCGTCAGTCCCAGCAAGTCGGTATCAAAATGCCACAAGTGGCAATTTACCATGCACCGGATATCAACGCATTTGCAACGGGCGCACGCCGTGATGCTTCTTTGGTTGCGGTAAGTACGGGTTTATTGGAAAACATGAGCCGTGATGAAGCTGAAGCAGTTATTGCCCATGAAATCAGCCATGTCGCTAACGGTGATATGGTTACCATGACCTTATTGCAAGGTGTTGTGAATACCTTCGTTATCTTTATTTCACGTATTTTGGCGCAAGTTGCGGCTGGCTTTATGTCAAACAACAATGACAATGAAAGTGAAAGCAGCAATGGTAACCCAATGGTTTATTTTGCCGTTTCGATGGTATTAGAAATCGTGTTTGGTATTTTAGCGAGTATCATTACGATGTGGTTCTCTCGTTACCGTGAGTTCCACGCGGATGCAGGCTCTGCCAAATTAGTCGGTAGAGAGAAAATGATCGCTGCACTGCAACGCCTGAAAACAAGCTATGAGCCGCAAGAAGAAGGGCGTTTGATGGCATTTTGTATCAATGGTCGTGGTAAAGCATTTAGCGAATTGTTTTTATCTCACCCACCATTAGATAAACGTATTGAAGCATTACGTTCAGGCCAGTATCTGAAATAGCCTACGATGTTAATACGATAAAATGAAAGGGAAACATCATGTTTCCCTTTTTTATTTACTCATCCTACCACTATCCCCGCCGTATTCGATTTATCATTTTATCTAACTATTTCAGCGAATAGTGCCAGTAAAGCAGTGTGCTAGTAAAAGAAAAGTGACAGGTATTTTATGCTGAAGAGAGTTAAATAAATATACTGAAAGAAAACGGCACTCAGATTGAATCGAATTAAACCTTCAGTTTAAAAATTACGACTATTTTATAGGTATTGACGCTTATTTATTGAGTAAATGTTGAGTAAATAGGCTAAATACTCCTTTGGGGTTATTTAAATCTAAATAAAGTTAGAAAGATATATACGCGTTATTGGCGTTAAATCATGTGAATAAAAAAATAAATACCACGTGTAATATTGCATATTTACGGTTAGCTAAAATTAATAGCCTGCCATTAATTTCTGAAGATTATTTACCATAATTAATATATTTATTTTATATATTTTTATAATTGCTTTCTGTAACTATTACTTTTTGAAAAAATCAAAAAATAGAGCATATTTATGCATTAATAATTATTTGTAATTTATTAATCTGTTATGTTATGGTGCGAAAGTATCCTTTTCAATCAAAGTAAGTATCGAATTATCATAGGGTTTCTTCTCCTTGGGTTAAATCTGGCTTTACTCATCATTGTTGTATATGCATAAAATGTGCATAGATAGCGCTATGTTTTGCGCGTCAAATTGAATATGACGATAATATTATCGGCTATGAGTAATAAACATTTCATTTTGTTTGGAATAAAAATCTTATCGCGTGGGAGCCAATTTTCTCAGTGAAATATCTCGCCATAAAATAATAGGAACTCAACATGCACAATGAATTTTTAGTACACGAAGCAGAGATGCTGGATTTATTAAAGCAAGTGGTTAATACCGAATCCGGTTCATACGATAAAGAGGGTGTTGATAATCACGCTGCATTCTGGTGTGAACGTTACCAATCAATGGGCTTTGAGGTTGAGATAATCCCAAATGAAAAATTGGGTAATAACTATCGTCTTTATCACCCATCTACCACGCCTGAAATTTTGATTTTGCTGCATCTTGATACTGTATTTCCAAAAGGCACAGTAGCGGAAAGACCATTTAGCATTGAGGGTGATAGAGCCTATGGTCCTGGTGTTATCGATATGAAAGGCAGCCATGTCATGGTGCATCAGGTGATCAAACAGCTTTATGCCACCAACGATGAACGCTACAAAAAAATTGAAGTGCTGCTGAACTGCGACGAAGAGATAGGCTCTATTTCGTCACGTCCGGTCATCGAGGAATGTGCGAAAGGCAAACGTTACGCGTTAGTGATGGAGCCTGCGCGCGCGAATGGTGCCATTGTCAGCGCTCGTCGCGGTGTGGGAACCTATGTTCTGACCATTCAAGGGAAAGCGTCTCACTCTGGTATTGCTCCTGAGGCAGGGATCAGTGCTATCCAAGAACTTGCTTTCAAAATCCAAAGCTTACATGCACTTTCTCAGCACGATAAAGGGCTGTCAGTGAACGTGGGTCTGATTACTGGTGGAACATCCGTCAATACCATCGCTCCAAATGCGCGTGCAGAAATTGATGTGCGGATCTCTTCTGAGCAGCAAGGTATTGAAATCGACAAGAAAGTACGTGAAGTGTGTAGCCAGCCTGTGTTAAACGGCATTCAACTTTCATTGACTGGTGGGATCAACCGTCCACCAATGGCAAAAACAGCACAAAGCGCTGCGCTTATCGACATCATCAAACAAGAAGCTGACAAACTAGAAATCGCTCTGGAAGATGTCTCTACAGGTGGTGGTTCTGATGCCTCATTTACCGCTGGTGTGGGTACGCCAACGGTAGACGGTTTAGGTCCAATTGGTGGCTATCAACATAGTGATAAAGAGTACCTCGAAATTCCCTCTTTAACTGAGCGCGCTCAGCTATTTTTCAATGTGTTAAAACGCATTACGCAGTAATTATGACTAACAAAACAAATAATAATCCAACAGGATAAATCTATGGCAATAACATCAACAACACCACCACCACAAAAAAAGCGTTCTGATGGGATAAACCCGTATGTATTGCTCTTTTTCATCCTTGTCGCGGCAGCGGTTGCGACTTGGATCGTTCCTGCGGGGCAGTATGCCTCTGAAACGAAAGTTATCACAACTATCAAAGATGGTGTGGAAACCCAAGTTAAGAGCTCCTATACCATTCCGGGGAGTTATGAGCGTTTACCTGAACAGCATGGCGTTTTACCTGGACAGGTTTTCACGTCGATCGCTGACGGGCTAGTTAAAGCGGCTCCGATCATTTTCTTGATTATCTTTACTGGTGGCGCGTTACATCTGCTTGAAACAACGGGCGCAATCAACAAAGTTCTGAGTAATATTTCACGCAGTAAAAAGCTTAATGACTTTTTGTTGATCACTATCTTCTTTGTGGTGTTCTCAATTTTGGGTACCACTGGGATTGTGGTGAACTCGATAATTGCCTTCGTGCCAATAGGTTTATTGGTGGCGAAGTCAGTCGGAATGGATGACAAGTTTGGCGCAGCGATTGTCTATGTTGCGGCTTACTCCGGCTTTAACGCTTCGGTAATGGCACCGATGACCGTCGGGTTATCTCAAGGTTTAGCCGATGTTCCGCTGCTATCAGCATTTGGCTTCCGCACGGTGGTTTATATTAGCTTTGTGATCGCAGGGATTATCTTTTTAACTTTGTACGCGAAGAAAAGCCGTCGCCAAGGGATGGTGCGTCCAGAAGTTCAGATTGATGACAGCCAATTTGAGACCTCAAAAATCTCTTTACGTCACGTCATTACATTATCCTATGCCGCATTCTGTTTAATTGGCTTTATTTTCGGTGCCATTGAGTGGAGCTGGGGCGAGAAAGAGATGATGGCTATGTTTATCATCTTAGGCGTGGGGGTGGGCGTACTGAACAGGATGTCACCGAATGATATTGCAACCGGCTTCCTGAAAGGCTGTGCAGGTATGGTCGGCGGGGCATTTATTGTTGGCATGGCGCGTGCCATCGCAATTGTATTAGCGGATGGCATGATCTTAGACACCATCGTGAATTCGATTATTTCTCTGATGGATGGATTACCAAAAACATTATCTGCGCTTTCTATGTTCGGTACCGCTGCTATCATGCACTTCTTTATTTCGTCAGGTTCCGGTGAAGCGGCAGTTTTAGTGCCTATTTTCACCCCGATGGGCGATCTGTTAGAAATCACCCGTCAAACTACCGTTCAAACGGTATTAATGGGCGAGGGTGTTGTGAACTGTATTAACCCAACATCAGGTATTTTGATGGCGGTATTAGCGACATCGAAAATCCCATACACCAAGTGGCTGAAGTTTATCTGGCCGTTGGTATTAACTTGGGTCATTATTTCGATTATCTCGATTGTTTACGCAGTCATGACGAATTTAGGTCCAATTTAAGTTCGCCTATCACGTTATGTAGACAGACAGGGTATTTGTCAAAGCGCTACTCGAAAGAGTGGCGCTTTTTGTTTTTGGGTAATGAGTAGGCAGGATTTTAGGCAAAAAAAGCCCCCTTCATAGGGATCTGAAGGGGGAGCTAAATGAATAAAGAATGGTTTAATTCGAGATCAAAGATAAAGGATCCTAGTGAACGAAACTTAGGTTTTTGTGCACTTTAGTTCGCTGTTTTGAGTTAGCGCTTAGAATCGCATTTATCGCTAAAGCTCTTATTGGCGATAACCTGTCTTGATTTGTTCTAAAATGTTTTTGTAAGTCTCAGCTTGCTTCTCATCTTCCATCGAAGCGACTTCGCGTTGCATTTTGATCAGAATTTTACCCGCATCAGCCTGACCGATAGCTTTAAGCATATGAGTAACAAGATTTTTTAAACAAGTTACTTCGTCTGCTAATGCGTTTACGTCTGGCTCAGTTGGAAAATGGGTTTTCATTTAGGAATTCCTGTAAGAATAAAAAGTAATTTGCAGATTGTAGCATAGAAGAAATGATTCTGTCGCTTTTCAAACTGACATGAAAATTAAAGGGGTATAACTGTTTCTCTATGAAAAAATAGTGTGAACATGATAATTTTCAATCCTTTAAAGATGAATGGAGAATGTGATATTATTCACAAAAATGTACTAAAGGTTGTTCTTTACCTTAATTATCATCAACAGGATGTCGTAAACCATGTCCCAGGTTTCTCGAAGCACTGCATGGATCCGTGTATTGGCGCTTTCCGTTGCGGCTTTTGTCTTTAATACCACCGAATTTGTTCCCGTCGCATTACTGAGTGATATTGCTGAAAGTTTTGATATGACCGTTGCCCATACGGGGCTGATGATCACCATTTATGCGTGGGTTGTCGCGGTGATGTCTCTGCCATTAATGTTGATGACGGGGAAATTTGAGCGGCGAAAATTACTGGGAATTTTGTTTGTTGTCTTTATTCTCAGCCATATTCTATGTGGGATTGCGTGGAATTTTGAAGTGCTGATTATCGCACGTATTGGTATCGCATTATCTCACGCAGTTTTCTGGTCGATTACCGCATCATTGGCGATCCGCGTCGCGCCTGCGGGTAAAAAAGCGCAAGCATTGGGCTTGCTCGCAACGGGAACGGCACTGGCAACCGTGTTGGGATTACCGTTAGGGCGAGTGATTGGGCAATGGATGGGCTGGCGAGTAACATTTTTGTGTATCGGCGTACTTGCGTTATTAACCCTGATTGCGTTATTACGCTTTTTACCACGTTTACCGAGCGAACATTCCGGTTCATTAAAAAGCCTACCGGTTCTGTTTAAACGTCCCGCATTGATGGGTGTCTTTGTGTTAATCACCGTCGTCATTACGGCTCATTTTACTGCGTATAGCTATATTGAACCGTTTGTACGTGATATTGCCTTACAGAGCCAAAATTTTGCCACACTATTATTATTAATTTTTGGTGGGGCTGGTATTTTTGGTAGCGTCTTGTTTAGCCGCTACAGTAGCCGCTTTACGCTCTCATTCTTACCTGTATCGATGACCTTACTGACGCTTTGTTTAGTGTTATTTATGCCACTAAGTGGCGATGTTTGGACGTTGATTGGTACCTGTATATTCTGGGGTATGGCGATCATGTGTATTAGCCTTGGGATCCAAGTAAAAGTATTGGATTTAGCGCCAGATGCGACCGATGTCGCGATGTCGATTTTCTCTGGGTTATTTAATATTGGAATTGGTGCTGGGGCATTATTAGGGAACCAAGTGATTACCCATATGGGAATGACCAATATTGGGTATGTGGGGGCAATTATCAGCCTTTTAGCACTTGCTTGGTGTGTGTTTATCTATACCCGCTATCGCTCAGCTTTTGCAGAAAAACAGTCAACTGCTGCTAATTATTAAGCTAGATTTATTCATTTGGCACTGTACTAATTAAAGGTTAGTGCGGTGCTTTTTTGTGTGTTAAATTTCTGCCAAATTTTAGGCTAAAAAATAGAGAAAGGTGAACGATGAAAGGATTGAGCTTCTTATTAATGTCCATTATTGCGGAAGTGATTGCGACTACAACATTAAAAG
Organism: Providencia sp. PROV188; assembly: GCF_027595165.1. Taxonomy (NCBI): domain Bacteria; kingdom Pseudomonadati; phylum Pseudomonadota; class Gammaproteobacteria; order Enterobacterales; family Morganellaceae; genus Providencia; species Providencia sp. PROV188. The sequence continues at coordinate 1,983,752 of NZ_CP097291.1, read as the reverse complement.
CATCAGATGGTTTTAGCCGTTTTTGGCCCTCTTTAGTGGTTATTATTGGTTATGCAGTCTCTTTCTGGGGGCTTTCCCAAGTCGTGAAGGTGATGCCACTGGGGATTGCGTATGCTATTTGGTCAGGATTGGGAATTGTGTTGGTTTCTGTGGCGGCTATCTATATTTATAACCAAAAACTCGATTTACCCGCAATTATTGGTATGCTATTAATTATCATTGGTGTATTAGTCATCAACCTGTTTTCTAAAAGTGGTACCCATTAATGAGATTCAAAACATAGTGGGACTCAAAACAGCGCTGATACTATCGGAGAAAGAGAATGAAAAGGAAAGGTCAGGCGCTGTTAAAAACAGTCGTGGCAATGGGTTCAGCTACCGTATTATCCATTTTACTTTCAGCGTGCAGTAGCCCTGATAACAGTAAAATGACAAGAGCAGAAACGTCCGGTTCTCAATATGCTCAGCAAGTGGTGAATTTAGGTCCCGGTGCTCAAGAGGCATGTACTTCTGCTGGTGGGCTGCCTTCACTGAATTTAGAACTCAATGGTGAAAAGACCCCAGTTTGCCAATTTGCAAATGGGCGTCGTTGTGCCGTTTCGGCAATCCGTAGCGGGGCGTGTATCTAAGTATTTTTGTGAGCTAATGATTTGAATCGCCCATCAAGCACGGTTGATGGGCGAAAAAGAAAGGCTATTTTTTGCTTGGGAAGAAGAGGCTGATCGCAACGATGATGCCAACTAAGATGTAAGCTGCAAAAATACCGACTAACCACTGCGGCATGTCTAACCCTAAGAATGCCCACTGTCTAACCGCACAATCACCTGTCGCTTCAAACACAGAAGGTACCCATTCTTGAAGTGGTAACCAGTCTGGGAAATTAACAAAGAAATCACACGATGCAAACGGAGATGGGTATAGTTGCAGCATGGTATGTTCCCATGAAAGGTCTAATCCACGCCAACCCGCATACAGCCAAACCACAATCGCAATCACTTTAACGACGGTGCTTTTCGGTGCAATCGCTCCGATTAAACCGGCCGCAATAATTCCCATCAATGCAACGCGTTCATAGATACACATTACACAAGGTTGCAGTTTCATAATATGTTGGAAATACAGAGCGGCACATTCAAGCATAAAAGCAGTGAATGCCATAAGTAGCCAGGCTGACCGTCCTTGAGAACAGTAATTAAAAAATCTGAACATAATAAATTCCCTTCATCAATAATCGGCTTATTTTGCCTCTATCTGGGTGATAAAAAAAGCAGCAAAATCAGATTAGAATAAGATTAGCTTAGTTTTTACGTTTTATTACAAAAAAAAGCCGCATAAATATGCGGCTCAGACCATTTCCAAGCCCATCAGGTTTGGAAGTGGCTCTTTTGGGTTGTAATATTAACGAGGAAAATCAATTTATTGATTTTCGCCTGATAACACAAAGAGGGAAAAAACACGCTTTTATCCCTCTTTGTCATCAACCTCAGCCGCATAAATATGCGGCTTTAAATCCAGAATCTGAACAATCAATATTGATCAACGTGGAATAGAAATTAACCCTAAGCTTTCCATCCAATCAGTTAATGGGATAAGCCATAGCTCAACACCTAACAGACCGACGATTGTCATTACAACCGTAAATGGTAATGCCATCCACACCATTCGACCGTAAGACAGACGAATCAGCGGAGACAGTGCTGAGGTTAACAGGAACAAGAAGGCGGCTTGTCCATTTGGCGTTGCAACCGACGGTAAGTTTGTTCCGGTGTTAATGGCGACCGCTAAGTGCTGATATTGCTCGGCTGAAATTAAGCCTGCGTTAGCGGCTTTCAATGCTTCAGTAATATACACGGTACCGACAAACACGTTATCTGATACCGCAGAGAGCAACCCGTTAAACAGATAGAATAGGGACAGTTGCGATGATTCAGAGGATTGCAGTACATACTGAATAAATGGCGTAAATAGCTGCTGATCAATGATCACGGCGACAACGCTGAAAAAGACCGTCAGTAGGGCAGTAAACGGCAAGGCTTCTTCAAAGGCTTTCCCGAGTGCGTGTTCCTCAGTGATCCCACAGAATGTCGTGGCAAGAATGATTACGGACAGACCAATCAGACCCACTTCGGCAAGGTGAAATGCCAGCGCGAGAATTAGCCAAATACCGATAAGACCTTGAACGATAAGCTGTGCTTGCTCTTTTTTACTGCGTTTAGCACTCATTTTTTTATCGTGTTCGGTTAATACTTGGCGCACGGTATCGGGCAATTCAGCCCCGTACCCAAATACTTTGAACTTCTCAACGAGGAAGCAGACTACCAGCCCACATAAGAAAACGGGGATAGTGACAGGCGCCATCCGCAGATAGAAGGTAATAAAATCCCACTCAACATGTTTTGCGATGATCAGGTTTTGTGGTTCACCCACCATGGTCATTACGCCGCCAAGGGCAGTACCGATACCCGCATGCATCATTAGGCTACGTAAGAACGCACGGAACTGTTCCAGCGTCTGCTTTTTCTCAACCGTATCAATGAAGGAATCGTTTTGTAGATCCGTATTGCTAGGTTGGCTAGATGCATATTGATGGTAAATAGAGTAGAAACCAATAGAAACGCTAATGACCACAGCAATGACGGTTAAAGCATCTAAAAAAGCGGATAAAAACGCACTTGCTAAGCAAAATGACAACGCTAAAATTCGTTTAGAACGGACGTTTATTAACAGCTTCGTAAACACAAATAACAGAAGTTGCTTCATAAAGTAGATGCCAGCTACCATAAAGATCAGTAACAGAACTACTTCAAGGTTATTACTGATTTCATGAGAAATCTGTGCAGGAGAAGTCATACCAATTAGCACAGCTTCAATGGCTAATAGACCACCAGGTTGTAATGGGTAGCATTTTAGTGCCATCGCCAAGGTGAAAATAAATTCAATGACGAGTAACCAACCGGCGATAAACGGGTTAACAAAGTAGAAAACAATTGGGTTTATTATTAAGAACAAAATGATAGCAAGTTTGTACCAATCTGGAGAATTTCCCAAAAAATTCTTCAAGAATGCTCTTCTTAAACTAAAATCCATTATGATTTTTAATCCTCTTTAACTGGTGTTGTGTGACAGCGCGTTACATACTACTCTTATCTTTTATAGAATTTAAGCTTATTTGCTAATAGATAATCCATTAATTATATGGGGTTTTTACGATTCACCTACGGTTTATTGGAAAGCTAACTATCTCAGATTGTGACAATCTGGTATGCTTTCGCGTAGTCCGTCTAAAAATGTTTGGAATAATAAAAATATGGTTATTAAAGCTCAAAGTCCGGCAGGTTTTGCGGAAGAGTATATTATTGAGAGTATTTGGAACAATCGTTTTCCTCCAGGATCTATCTTACCCGCGGAGCGTGAGCTATCTGAATTAATCGGCGTAACCCGTACGACATTACGTGAAGTTTTACAGCGTTTAGCCCGTGACGGGTGGTTAACTATTCAACATGGTAAGCCAACCAAGGTCAATAACTACTGGGAAACGTCAGGATTAAATATTCTGGAAACGCTGGCAAAGCTTGATCACGACCGCGTGCCTCAGCTAATTGATAACTTATTGGCAGTACGTACTAATATCGCTGCTATTTTTATTCGTACAGCATTTCGTAATGATCCGGAAGCCTCATTAGAAGTGTTATCGGGTAAAGATAAGGTTGAAGACAATTCGGATGCATTTAGCGATTTGGATTACAATATTTTCCGTGGTCTGGCATTTGCATCAGGCAACCCAATCTACGGCTTAATTATTAATGGATTACGAGGGTTATACACCCGTGTTGGGCGTTATTATTTCTCTAACCCTGAAGCGCGTCGTTTAGCGTTAAGCTTTTATCAACAGCTAAGCAATTTATGTCGCGAGCAAGCTTATGACCGTATTATGGATTGCGTCAGAAACTATGGTAAAGATAGCGGGGTAATCTGGCACAATATGCAAAGCAATATGCCATCTGATCTCGCAAATAATATTTAATTCATTACTTCTTTTCCGATAAGAGCCAGTGCTTAGCGCTGGCTTTTTTATTGCTATTAGTCATATTCCAAATATTAATTTAGTAAGCAAGTGCAGGAGTCATCTATCGTAACGATGTTGTAATAATCGATTTCTTTGTTTGATAATTCTTTAACCACCCTATCTATAAAATCATCATCTGACAAATTTATAGAGTCATCATTTATTAGACAGTGGAAACCTACTTTTAATCTACTTGTGGTTGCTGGTAATGCATAAATTGGACATTCAGGTATGCGGGTTGTGCTAAAACAGACATTGTCTCCATCTATCTCAATACGTATTTTTCCTACAGGGTCACAAAGCACTGCTGCAAAACTCATATGAGCGAATAAAAACAAAATAGCACCTATCCCCATTAATCGTCCTACAGAAAAGATCTTTCTCATCATGTTGCTACCCCCTTTAATTAACTTTTTGAATTTATGTTGGATAGGAATATCAATCACTACAGATATTTCAGTTGAATAACCTAGATAATTATAACTTTTCAGTATTAAGTGAAGTGACCATGAAGTTAATTAAATTGGCACATAATATATTGCACTCAAATTAAAGCACAAAATATTGAATTTTATTTTTTTTTTAGAAGTGGTCTTTAAATTAATTGCATCTAATTCAATTGGATATATTTTTTCGAGGATTTTTAACCTGAAATAATAAGCTGCATTGCAAATTTAAAAGGCGCTTAATCAGCTTTATTGTCTTTTTTGTTAAAAATGTTAATCAACTGTATTGGAAAATAAAAACTAGAATATTATGCTAACAGTAATTCCATTTTGTTCTCTTGAGGGGTTCTATGAAAGTTCTCGTTTTAGGTGCTGGCGTTATTGGTGTTACCACTGCGTGGTATCTAGCACAAGAAGGGCATGAAGTTTGCGTCATTGATAGACAGCTTGATGTGGCTGAAGAAACCAGTGCAGGAAATGCTGGACAAATTTCTCCAGGATATGCAACCCCTTGGGGTGCGCCGGGGATACCTCTTAAAGCCGTAAAATGGATGTTTGAAAAACATGCTCCTTTAGCGATCAAACCCGACGGTAGCCTGTTCCAATTGCGTTGGATGTGGCAAATGCTGAAAAACTGCGACATGCAGCACTACACCATGAACAAAAGCCGTATGGTGCGAATCGCAGAATATAGTCGTGATTGTATACGCCAACTTAGAGCAGATACTGGTATTGGCTATGAAGGTCGCCAAGGCGGTACGTTACAGTTGTTTAGAACCGCAAAACAGTTTGATAATGCTGCCAATGATATTGCGGTTTTACAGCAAGAAGGTGTGCCATACGAATTACTGACCTCAGAACAGCTCATTACGGCTGAGCCTGCATTGGCTTTTGTAAAACATAAGCTGACAGGGGGGCTACGCTTACCAAACGATGAAACGGGGGATTGCCAGCAATTTACTAAAAAACTGGCAAAAATGGCGGAGCAAGCCGGGGTAACATTCCGTTTTGGTTGTCATGTGGAGCAAATTTTAACGGATGGTAAGCGCATTAGCGGCATTAAGGTCGACGGCGAGATTTTGCTGGCGGATCAATATGTCGTTGCCATGGGGTCATATTCCACACAGATATTGCAGCAATTGGTGAAAATTCCGGTTTACCCTCTGAAAGGTTACTCATTGACGATGCCAATCATCGATGAATCACGCGCCCCTGTTTCTACAGTGTTGGATGAAACTTACAAAATTGCAGTGACACGCTTTGATCAGCGTATTCGCGTCGGGGGAATGGCGGAAGTGGTTGGTTTTAATCTTGATGTACTGAAAAAACGTTGTGAAACCCTGAAAATGGTGGTGCAAGACCTTTACCAAGGTGGTGGCGATATTAGCCAAGCGCAATTTTGGACAGGATTGCGTCCAATGACACCAGACGGCACCCCTATTGTCGGACCGACAGAATTTAGCAATTTATATTTGAATACGGGACATGGAACCTTAGGTTGGACAATGGCTTGCGGCTCTGGCAAATTGTTGGCTGACTTAATTTCAGGGAATACGCCAGACATCGCGGCGGATGATTTATCGGTATTTAGGTATACCGATGGTTTTAATACGAAATTAGTCAGTACTGGTCATTTATCGCCTGCGCGTTAATTGAGCGACGCAAAATATCAATAATAAGGAATCGCAATGCCACGCCCAATTCGTGCTGTCATTCATCAACATAATTTAGAACATAATTTAGCAGTGATCCGCCAGAAAATTGGTCAAGCGAAGATCTGGTCAGTCATGAAAGCAGATGGTTATGGTCATGGTATTAAACGAATTTGGCGTGGACTAAAAGATTCTGATGGTTTTGCCGTTTTAGATCTCCATGAAGCCATTTTATTGCGAAATGAAGGGTGGAAGGGACCAATTTTATTATTGGAAGGTTTCTTCCAAGCCGATGATTTGGCCGTTATTGACCAGTATCAGTTAACAACCAGCGTACACAGTCGCTGGCAGTTAGCTGCCATTGAGCAAGTTCCACTAAGCAAACCTATTTCTGTGTATATTAAGCTCAATAGTGGAATGAATCGCCTAGGTTTTTCGGTAGATGAGTATGCGGATATTGTGTCTCAACTGAACCAAATGGAAAATGTCGCTGATGTGACACTAATGAGCCATTTTGCAAATTCAGATTTGGTAGAAGGAACACAAGTGCCGTTAGCGAAAATCCAGCAATTTTCACCGTTATCACTGCCGACTTGCATTGCAAATTCGGGGGCAGTTTTATGGCATAAAAATACTCATTATGATTGGGTTCGTGCTGGGATTGTGCTGTATGGTGCGTCTCCGAGTGGCAAATGGGGCGATATTGCTGAATATGGTTTAAAAGCGGTGATGACGTTACAATCTGAAATTATTGCAGTCCATGATATTGAAGCAGGTCAATCCATTGGTTACGGTAGCAGGTTTACGTCAGGAAAACCGATGCGTATCGCGACGGTCGCTTGTGGTTATGCTGATGGCTATCCTCGTCATGCGCCAACTGGAACGCCAGTTTGGTGTCATGGACAGCGTTGTGCGTTGTTAGGTGCTGTTTCTATGGATATGCTAACGATCGATATTAGTGACTGTCCTGAAGCGGCTATTGGCTCTCAAGTAGAGTTGTGGGGCGAGAACTTACCTGTTGATGATGTGGCACAGTCGGCGGGCACAATCGGTTACGAATTATTATGTGCGCTAGCACGTCGAGTACCTATTGATTTTTAATAAAAAAGCATCTCGATTCATTCACTTGGCATAGATTCTTTGTTGAGAAAGATAGACAATTAAGGGAATTTAGCTTTAAATGTGAACCATCTCATTAACGTGGGTGAAATTTCCCACGTTATTCATTGTTTATTGTTAACTTCATCTGAATAATTTGGGTTTAATTTAAAATGTCTAAAACAATCAAAATAACCTCACTTGCCATTGCGTTAAGTGCGGCTTCAAGTGCTGCGTTTGCTGGAACTTGGTCTGTTGGAGGCTCTGTATTAGCGCAAGCAACACCGTATAAAGGCATCAAAACGAGCGACTATATTTCGCCTGTTCCCGTTGTAAATTATGAAAGTGAAAATTTTTACTTCCGTACTTTGGCTGTAGGTTATTACCTATGGAATGATAAAGTTGACCAGTTGTCTTTAGATGCATACTACTACCCACATTTCTTTAAACCAAAAGATAATGATGATGCTGACATGCGTAAGCTGGATCGTCGTCGCGATACTGTGATGGGTGGCTTTACTTACCGTCATAATGCTGACTGGGGTACATTGCGTTTCAATGGCTCTCTCGACATGTTATGGGAAAGCGAAGGGATGCGTGCAGAAGCAGCTTACCTGTATGCATTTAAAGGTGATAACTGGTCTTTAACGCCAGGTGTAGGTATCAAGTGGGATAGCGCGAAACTGAACCGTTATGAGTTCGGTGTGACATCCAAAGAATCTGCCAACAGCGGATTAAAGCGTTATGAACCAAACTCAAGCTGGACACCGTATGTGGAGCTGTCAGCTAATTACAAAATGACAGACAGCTGGTCTCTGTTTGCACTGGGCCGTGTTGATAAACTGTCTAGTGAAGTAAAAGACAGCCCAATGGTCAATAAATCTTATTCGGCGATTATGTGGAGCGGTGTGACTTACACCTTCTAATTCATACACTGGAATAGAATAAAAAACCCCAAAATGGCTAGGCTGTTTTGGGGTTTTATTTTTGCATTTATTCTTACACTTATTTTACGTTTGGTTTTATGTTTATTGTTCTTGCTGTGGCTGCGGTTTATTTTCGCGGCATACCATCACGAGAGAAAGGCGAGAAGGGTTTTGCGCTTCGGATTTCATTGGCATATGAATGCGAGCTGTTTCTACACAAACCATCTGTTTGTAACCATTATTAGGCATATCCTGCATGCTACACGATAATTCTGCCCAAGGGTTCCAGCACACCACATCACTGTGATGATAATGATGTAACTCAATGGTGCGATTCCAGCCATCATCACGCAATAAGCTGTATTCTTCCGGCTCGGTATATATGCGGTCAGTGTGCTTATTAAATTTCAGCGGCTCTGAAATATAGGCTTCTCTGTCAGCCACTTTATCAATGTAATGTCCACCAAGACCATAAACGGTGGCTTTCTGGATATCACTGATATTGAAATAGCTGTGTAATGCAGCGGTAGCCTCGAAGTCACCATAACTTTCTAACTCAAGCTCGCAGGTTTCCCCGAGCTTCATACGTAAAATCAGCGTGAACTCATGAGGCCATAATTTGCGGGTGTATTCGTTGTCCGTCAGGGTAAAGGTGAGGATCACACCACAATCATGCTCATTATGAGCCGTAAATTGCCAAGGTAAAATACGGGCGAATCCGTGACTAGGGCTGTTTACAGGACCAAACCATGGCCAGCAAATAGGAATACCACCACGAATGGCAACCCCTTCTTTAAATGCACTTTCGGGACTTAGCCAAAGACAGGGTTTTTGACCTGCGGGTTGCCAGTCAATTAAGTGGGCACCTTGCAAGCTCACGGCACCACGCACTTTTGGATGCGAAATGACGATCAGTGGTAAATCCCCAAGTTGACGTTGGGTAATGTAAGGGGAAATTTGTTTGATAACAGGTAAAGCAAAAATTTTATCATGCATTGTCTTGCGCCTGTGGTTGTTGGTCCATCATCACGACCTAAATCAGCGACTATAAATAGAGCAGCGCCTATAAATAGGGCAGTAACTAGAAATAACAATATAACAAACTCACGATACTGCAAGCGGCATTGAATGAAGCGGGGGACGCAGCTTGGAGTATATTGAGCTGGGCTTTAATTTTGAATGTATGAAAGATACAAAAGAGCCGCCAAAAGGCGGCTCAGTCACACTGATTACTTAACAACGCTTATTTAGAGATGTGAGCGATCAGGTCTAGAACTTTGTTAGAGTAGCCAGTTTCGTTGTCATACCAAGAAACCAGTTTCACAAAGTTATCGTTCAGAGCGATACCTGCTTTAGCATCAAATACTGAAGTCAGTTTTTCGCCGTTGAAATCGGTAGATACAACGTCGTCTTCAGTGTAACCCAGAACGCCTTTCAGTTCGCCTTCTGCAGCTTCTTTAATAGCGTCGCAGATTTGTGCGTAAGTTGCTGGTTTCGCCAGACGTGCAGTCAGGTCAACAACAGAAACGTTAGGAGTTGGAACACGGAAAGACATACCAGTCAGTTTACCGTTCAGCTCAGGAATAACTTTACCTACAGCTTTAGCAGCACCAGTTGAAGATGGGATGATGTTCTGAGAAGCACCACGACCACCACGCCAGTCTTTGTGAGATGGACCATCAACAGTTTTTTGAGTTGCTGTGGTTGCGTGAACAGTGGTCATCAGACCTTCAACGATACCAAATTTGTCGTTGATAACTTTAGCCAGTGGAGCTAAGCAGTTAGTTGTGCAAGATGCGTTAGAAACGATTTCTTGGCCTGCGTAAGCTTTGTGGTTAACGCCCATAACGAACATTGGAGTGTCATCTTTAGAAGGACCAGTTAACACAACTTTCTTCGCGCCTGCTTGGATGTGTTTACGAGCAGTCTCGTCAGTCAGGAAGATACCTGTTGCTTCAGCAACAACATCAACACCGACTTCGTTCCATTTCAGGTTCGCAGGATCTTTCTCTGCTGTAACACGGATTTTTTTACCGTTAACAACTAAGTGACCATCTTTAACTTCAACAGTACCGTTGAAACGACCGTGAGTTGAGTCGTATTTCAACATGTATGCCATGTACTCTGCATCGAGTAGGTCGTTGATAGCAACGATTTCGATGTCAGAACGCTCTTGTGCAGCACGGAAAACGATACGGCCGATACGACCAAAACCATTAATACCTACTTTGATAGTCATAGTATTTCCACCAGCTATTTTATTTCGTGAATTAAGATGTACTTAAAGTTACCAAAACCTTGCCAGCCGTCAAGCGGAATCGTGTCAATTATTGAAAAAAATCAATTCTGATACCACTATCTGCATATTTGTCAGTCACTTCAGCAGCAAATACAGCCGCACGTATTATCGGGATTGTTCAGCATAATGAAACCATCCATCAGTGATATATGTGAGGCTCATCACAAATCAAACCGTAAAGTTCTAACCTTAATAGTCTAGAATAGTTTTCCACTGAGCGTTGTTAAGTTTTTGTTGCTTGAAATGGATGCAAAATCGCTTTAATGCGCATCTTTTTGAAAAAAAGTAGGTAATCAATGTCGAATAAAGATAAGCAAGCTATTGATTTATCAAAGCTTAACCAAGTCCAGCTGCATGTTACACAACACGCTGGCACAGAGCCCCCGTTTAGCGGCCAATTATTGCATAACCGTAAAGATGGCGTGTATGAATGCCTCTGTTGTGGAACCCCTTTATTCCTTTCTGAGACCAAATTTGATGCAGGCTGCGGATGGCCGAGTTTCTTTCAACCGATTGATGAAAGTTTGATAAAATTTATCGAAGATTTTTCTCACGGTATGCATCGAATAGAAGTGCGTTGTGGTAATTGCAATGCGCATCTTGGGCATGTATTTCCTGATGGCCCACAACCAACAGGACAGCGTTACTGCATAAATTCAGCATCGCTAAGTTTTACGGATGACCAAACGGGTGAAAAGACCCTAGGATAACGTGCTGAAGCTTGCTGAAGTGTCAAAATACATTTGGCAATAACGATTCAGCTAGTTATTCAAAATACACTATAGATATAACACCGCAAGAATAATTATCGAGATTGCCACTAGATTGATGTGATGAGGCGTAACGTGAGCGTAGAAATGGATGCACAACAAATAGATCAATTACTGTCTGTCATGACCCCTGAAATTTACCAGCGTTTAGTGACTGCAGTGGAGTTAGGTAAATGGCCAGATGGTGTGGCATTAACGCCAGAGCAGAAAGAAAATACTTTGCAGATGGTGATGCTATGGCAGTCACGCCATAACCATGATGCGGAACACATGACGGTCGGTACTGACGGTCAAATTACCATGAAGAGCAAGCAAGAGTTAAAAGCGCTTTTCCAAGGGGATAGACTTGCGACATTGAAACCGCAGGATAACGACTAAGTCAGTATATCGCCCCGTCAGCTAACGGGGCGAATTTCAAACCTATATCATGGCTAGTTACTACAGCATTCTAGCGGGATGATGTGATTAGACTAGCCCCCGCACTCTGCATTTCCGCTAAAGCCTTCTGGCTATCTTCAGGGGCTAAATTAACGCCACGGCACCCATCCGTTAGCACATCAACACGATAGCCCAGCCTCAGTGCGTCCAGTACAGTAAACTTCACACAATAGTCCGTCGCAATGCCCATAATCATTAAATGGCTGATTTGTTGTTGCTGAAGCCATGTATGCAGCTCTGTTTGACTGACTCTGTCATTATCAAAAAAGGCACTGTAGCTATCGACTTGCGGATTTTCACCTTTAGTAAATACCTTTTGAATAGCTTGGTGATTAAGCTCTGGATGAAAATCAGCGCCATGGGAGCCTTGCACGCAGTGAACTGGCCACCAAACCTGTGGCAATCCATTAAGTTCACCAAGGGCACCAATAGGCTGGCCAGAGTTCACGGCAAAACTGAGATGGTTTTCTGGATGCCAATCTTGGCTGGCGATCACAGTGATACCCTGTTTTTGGCATTGCTCAATAACTTGGTTAGCGGTTTCAATAACCTGTTCGCTTTGTTTTACAGCGAGAGCACCACCAGTACAAAAATCATTTTGTAAGTCTACTAACAGTAATGCTGATTTCATCTTTCTTCTCAGTAGGTTATAGCTTATTCATCAGCGTAGCTTAATTCACCACGCAGGTTATTTTGCATTAATTCTCGAATAAGCTCAGAGGTATAATCTTGGCTTAGTAAGTAATGTAATTTACTCAATGCGGCTTCAAAAGTCATATCAAAACCACTGATCACTCCAGATTCTGCTAATGCATGTCCTGTGGCGTAACCTTCCATATTTACACGCCCAGAAATACATTGGGTGAGGTTGACGACAATAATGCCGCGAGAAGTTGCTTCACGAAGGATGCGTAAAAGCTCGGGTTGCTGAGGAGCATTACCGACACCGTAAGAGCGCAAGATTAGCGCTTTAACCGGTTGTTGAAGAATATTTCTTACGATTTCAATGGATAATCCAGGGTAGAGCGTGACAACTCCAATAGGTTGCGGGGTAATGCGATGAGTTTTTAATTCCCCAATGCCAATCGGTGCAGGGCAGGCATTGAATGTACGGATATGAATACCGGCTTCCATCAGTGGAGAGCAGTTTGGCGAAGTGAACGCTTCGAAACCATCAGCATGCGCTTTTACTGTGCGGTTACCGCGATACAGTTTGTTATTGAAGAATAATCCCACTTCGTTGATCGGGTAGTTTGCCGCTAAATAAAGCGCATTAAGCAGGTTGGTTTGCCCGTCGGAACGTAGGGCTTCCAGTGGTATTTGTGACCCTGTCACAATAATGGGCTTCTTCAAGTTTTCAAACATAAAGGAGAGCGCAGAAGCGGTAAATGCCATGGTATCAGTGCCATGTAGGATCACAAAACCATCATATTTATCGTAATTTTCACTGATGTCATCGGCGATATTTTGCCAATCTTCCGGTGTAATGTCCGAAGAGTCGATTAATGGCTGGTGTTCACGAATCGTAAATGTTGGCATTTCAGGGCGATGAAACTCAGGCATTTGGGCTAATTGTGCCTGTAGGTGACCAGAAACAGGAATATAGCCTTGAGGAGAATGGCGCATGCCGATGGTGCCACCCGTATAAACGACATAAATCGATTTCTTCTGCATTTTGTTACCTAACGATGACAGACGAAGTTCTGTATGAATAAGAAATTCTGTGTGTGAATAATTTGGATTATAAGGATTTTGGCTTATTTGCTGGAGATAATCTATGGATAAAACAAGATATTGCAGATTGTTGTGATGGAAACTTCAGTTTACGCCAGCGTCATTCACCGCGAATGGCAGCCCCTCTAAGATTAACTTGAGAGGGGAGCCATGGGTGGAAATGAATAATTAGTTAATTTCAGCGCAGTTTAAGCAAAATGCGTAACGGTTTTGCGGGTCGTTCATTTTTAAGAAAAACTGAGCTTGGCGGCGAATATCAGTAGCGACCGCTGGTGGTAGGAATGTTTGCAATGCATCAGGCATCATGACTTGAACGTTGCTTGTCAGTTCAAGGATCAACTGATCCATAAAGGAAAGTTCAGGTTGCATCCAATCCAGCTCGACAGATTTTACTTTCGCTAATTCAGCGGCTTTTGCAACGGCATCATCGAAATCACCGAGTTCATCAACTAGACCAATCTTCAGCGCATCCTTACCAATCCAAACGCGACCTTGGGCAATTTTATCGATTTCTTCTGGTGTTTTATGGCGAGATTGAGCGACTAAGCCAATAAAGGTTTGGTAGCCATTTTCGATGGTGATTTGCATCATATCGGAAAATTGAGGACTGACCCCCTTAGTGACAGAAACGCCCGCTAATGGTGAAGTCGAAACACCGTCAGTATAAACGCCAATGGATTCTAATGAGTTTTCAAAGGTATTGATCACACCGAAGATACCGATAGAACCTGTTAAGGTGCTTGGGCTTGCAATGATGTAGTCAGCTGGTGTTGAGATCCAGTAACCGCCTGATGCGGCCATACCACCCATTGATACGACGACAGGTTTCTTCGCTGCGCGGGCTGCGGCTAATTCACTGCGGATCAAGTCAGAAGCGCTGACACTTCCACCAGGGCTATTAACACGTAATACGATGGCTTTAATATTTTCATTTAAACGGGCATCACGGATTTGAGCTGCTAGGGTTTCGCCACCAGCAATACCGGGAGTTTGCGGACCATCCATGATGGCACCTTGTACTACGATGACTGCAATATTGCCGTCGCTGTTGCTGGTATCGGCAATTTTAGTGGAGTAATCATAGATGCTAATGCCATTGAATGTTTTATCTTCTTTATTCCAACCAAACTGATTAGAGAACACATTTTCGGCTTGTTCGCGGGTGTAGATCTTATCCACTAATTTTTGCTGTAAAGCATATTGCGCAGTATCACCTTTGGCTGCGCGAAGTTGTGCAATGAGTTTATCCGCTCCCGGGAAGATTTGCTCTGCTTTAGATTGGCGATTCTCTGCGATAGAGCCTAAATAGTTATCCCACAAGGTATTTAACCAAAGCAGGTTAGCTTCACGGGCTTCAGGTGACATATTATCACGCATCATCGGTTCAACCGCAGATTTGTAGGTACCAACGCGGAAAATATGGGTGCTTACCTTGAGTTTTTCTAATAACGATTTGTAATACAGGGTATCCGTTGAGAAACCGTAAATACCCACGGCGCCATGGGGTGCAAGATAAATTTCATCTGCAAAGCTCGCTAAATAATATTGAGCTTGTGTATAGCTATCGCCCATGGCATAGACTGATTTCCCAGAGGCTTTAAACTCTTCAATCGCTTTACCGATGTATGCCAGGGAGGGTTGATCTGCGCCCACCAGATTATCTAAACGTAGTATTAGACCTGTAATGCGGTCATCGTCAGCGGCGGTACGAATGGTATCGACGATATCGAATAGCGAGTTTTCCTGCATTAAGTTATTGGAGGTACCTAGTAATTCGCGACTCATACGTCCGAAAGGATCTGGGGAAGAGACTTGGTCAACAACAATCCCTTGTAGATCAACAACCAGTGCACCAAAATAGTTTTTTTCTGGCTCGCTGTCGGATTGCAAGAGAGAATAACCGCCAATCACTAAAAATAACAACACGAAGAAAATTGCGTTGAAAACAAATTGTCGAATGAAATTAATGACTCGCCAGCTAAACTTAAAAACAGTGGCGAAAATATCCCAGAGTTGTCGCATTTTTTCTCCAGTGTGAGGATATCAATCAAGATGGCGGCATAAGATGACGCGCGAATGATTTAGAATATCATCTATTTGACAGATGATTAATAGATAGATTAATCAATAGATTTAATCCTATACAGTATCAAACGATGACAGATACCAAATAATGTAATACAGGATTATTCATAACAAAACCATTGTGGGCGTTGTACAATAGCCTGATGGTATTTCTATTTTGCTGAGCACTACATCAGCTTACTCTTAATCGGAGATCAATATGGATGCATTAACCCTTTTGTTGAACCGTCGTTCAGCTTCACGCTTAACCACTCCAGCGCCACAAGGCGAACAACTCGATAACATTCTTACCGCAGGAATGAGAGCGCCAGACCACGGAGCATTAAAGCCATGGCACTTTGTTGTCATGCAAGGAGATGGTATCGCTCGCTTCAGCCAACTGCTTGAAAAAGCAGCGGTAGAAGGCAAGTTAGGCGCGGAAGTTGAAGAAAAAGCGCGTAATGCACCATTTCGTGCGCCACTCATCATTACTGTGATTGCGAAAGTGAAAGATCATCCTAAAGTGCCACAGTGGGAACAAATTGTTGCTGCAAGCTGCACCGTACAAGCTATGCAAATGGCCGCTTTAGCACAAGGTTTTGGCGGTATTTGGCGTTCAGGTTCATGGACGGAAGACGCTATTGTACGTGAAGGTTTAGGTTGTGAAGAAAATGACCATATCGTCGGTTTCCTTTATTTAGGTACACCAGAATTAAAAGCGCCTGCAAAAGCTCAACAACCTGATATGACAGGTTTTGTGTCCTATTTCTAAATAGAAAGAGCATTTCTAAAGAGACAGATAATGACAGAAAAAATTAGATTGACCCAATATAGCCATGGTGCTGGCTGCGGATGCAAAATCGCACCAAAAGTATTAGAGCAAATTTTACATACAGAACAAGCTAAATTTCATGATCCTCATTTATTAGTGGGAAATGAAACCAAAGATGATGCCGCAGTTTATGATTTAGGCAATGGTATCGGCATTATCAGTACCACTGACTTCTTTATGCCTATCGTGGATAACCCATTTGAATTCGGGCGTATTGCTGCAACGAACGCCATCAGCGATATTTTTGCGATGGGCGGTAAGCCGATTATGGCAATTGCGATCCTAGGCTGGCCGATTGCAAAATTACCACCAGAAGTGGCTCGCGAAGTGATTGAAGGTGGGCGTGCTGCTTGTGCGGATGCCGGAATTTCACTGGCAGGCGGCCACTCCATTGATTCACCAGAGCCTATCTTTGGTTTAGCGGTGACAGGGGTCGTAAACACAGATTACGTGAAGAAAAACAGTGCAGCGAGCGCAGATTGCGAACTGTTCCTAACCAAACCGCTGGGTATTGGTGTGCTGACCACGGCTGAGAAAAAAGGCGTGTTAGCAGCAGAACATGCGCACCTTGCTGCTGAAACTATGTGCCAAATGAATAAGTTCGGCGCGGTTGTCGCTCCTCTAGAAGGTGTAACGGCAATGACGGACGTAACGGGCTTTGGTCTCCTGGGACATTTAAGTGAGATCTGCGAAGGTTCTGGTGTTCGTGCTCAGATTGCCTTTAGTAAAGTACCAAAACTTGCTGGTGTGGAAAAATATATTGAAGCAGGCTGCGTACCGGGTGGAACTCAACGCAACTTTGATAGCTACGGTCACTTAATTGGACCAATGAGCGACCTACAACGCAAATTGTTGTGTGATCCACAAACGTCAGGCGGGCTTCTAATCGCGATTAAACCATCGGAAGTGGCTAAAATTAAAGAGATTGCACAGCAGCAAGGTGTTTTGTTACAGTCTGTCGGTACCTTATTACCTGCACAAAGCGGTGTGCCTTTAATTGAAGTGATCGATTAATCTATGCGTTTGTTTATTGCGGAAAAGCCTAGTCTTGCACGGGCCATTGCGGATGTACTGCCAAAACCTCACCGTAAAGGGGATGGTTTTATTCAATGTGGCGATGACCAGATGGTCACGTGGTGCATTGGGCATCTTTTAGAACAGGCTGAACCGGATGCTTATGATCCGCGTTATGCCCGTTGGAACTTGCAAGATTTACCAATCATTCCTGAGAAATGGCAATTGAAGCCCCGTTCCGCAGTAACCAAACAATTAAACACTATCGACACGCTCCTTAAACAAGCCAGCGTCGTTGTCCACGCAGGAGACCCCG
The DNA here is from genome assembly GCF_027595165.1 of Providencia sp. PROV188. Classification (NCBI taxonomy): domain Bacteria; kingdom Pseudomonadati; phylum Pseudomonadota; class Gammaproteobacteria; order Enterobacterales; family Morganellaceae; genus Providencia; species Providencia sp. PROV188. The sequence goes on along the minus strand of NZ_CP097291.1, from coordinate 1,966,098 downwards.
ATAGAGAGGGGCAACTTCTGGTGGATGAGGTGCTGGATTACTTCAAGCTTGATCCCGAAAAACGTAAAAGCGTGAAGCGCTGTTTAATTAACGACTTGAACCCTCAAGCTGTTGAGCGAGCGATTGATCGTTTACGTGAAAACCGTGAATTTATTCCGTTATGTGTTTCTGCATTAGCCCGCGCTCGTGCAGATTGGCTATATGGAATCAACATGACCCGCGCCTATACCTTATTAGGGCAGCGGGGCGGTTACCAAGGGGTTCTCTCTGTTGGGCGCGTACAAACTCCCGTATTGGGGTTGGTAGTTAGGCGCGACGAAGAGATAGAACACTTTGTACCAAAAGACTTTTTTGAAGTTAAAGCGCATATTGTCACACCAAAGGATGAGCGCTTTGTGGCAATTTGGCAGCCAAGTGAATCTTGCATTGATTTTCAAGATGAAGAAGGGCGTTTAATTCATCGTCCATTGGCGGAACATGTACTTTCTCGCATCGAAGGCAAACCGGCGATTGTCACGCAATACCAAGATAAGCAGGAAACTGAGATTGCACCACTGCCATTCTCGTTATCCGCTTTGCAGATTGAAGCCGCCAAAAAATATGGTTTAAGTGCCCAAGAAGTGCTGGATATTTGCCAGAAACTGTATGAAACCCATAAGCTTATCACTTATCCGCGTTCGGATAGCCGGTATTTGCCGGACGAGCATTTTGCCGGGCGTCATGCGGTATTAAATGCGATTGCAGTACACCAACCCGCATTAACTGAATTTGAATTACCCGAACTGGATAAGAAAAATCGGTGTTGGGATGATAAAAAAGTGGATGCTCACCATGCCATCATTCCGACCGCTAAAACAGCCTCCGTGCGTTTAACTGAAAATGAAAGCAATGTTTACCAGTTGATTGCTCGTCAGTACATTATTCAATTTATGGCGGATGCGGTTTACCGCAAATGCACTATCGATTTAGACATTGAAAACGGCAAGTTTAATGCCAAAGCGCGTTTTCTTGCGGAAGCAGGATGGCGAGTCGTGTTAGGCGGGAAAGAGCGTGACGCGGAAAACGACGGCATGCCATTGCCTATCGTGAAAAAAGGCGATGAGCTTTTATGTGAAAAAGGGGAAGTGGTCGAACGGCAAACTCAGCCACCTCGCCCATTCACCGATGCAACGCTGCTGTCTGCGATGACGGGGATCGCCCGTTTTGTGCAGGATAAAGCATTAAAAAAAGTATTGCGTGAAACGGATGGTTTAGGGACTGAAGCGACGCGAGCGGGGATTATTGATTTACTGTTTAAGCGTCAATTTCTGTTTAAAAAAGGGCGCTATATTCACGCCTCCCCCGCTGGGCGAGCGCTGATCCACGTTTTACCCGATATGGCGACCTTGCCCGATATGACGGCTCACTGGGAGTCAAGGTTAACGCAGATCAGCGAAAAACAGACGCGTTACGATGATTTTATGCAGCCGTTGAGCCAGACGTTAATCAACTTAATTCAGCAAGCTCGTCAATACACAAACTTGCGCGCATTTCGTGAATTGCCACCTGTTGCCAATAATAAAGGGGCAAAGAAGGGCATGAAAAAAGCGAGTGCGAGTAAAGGGAAAAAATCATCACCGTCAGAATAGGTGCAGTGGATTTCTAAACTTGAGCGCGCTAAGCAGTAATTTGGGTAGGAAGGATATCTAGGGGAAAGCATAGGGCATATGATTATGCCCTATAAAGAGAGACTCAGGATTACTTCGTCAGGTCGAACTCAGCCCAAACAGGTGCGTGGTCAGACGGTTTTTCCATACCACGGATGTCGTAATCAATACCCGTTGCGCTACAACGGCTGGCGAGTTTCTTAGAGGCCAGCAGAAGGTCAATGCGCAGACCGCGATTATCGTCAAAGCCTTTGGAGCGGTAATCAAACCATGAATAGCAATCGGTGGTATCTGGATGCTGCTCACGGTAAGTATCAACAAGCCCCCAGCTCAGTAGTTTATCTAGCCATTCACGTTCTTCAGGTAAGAATGAGCATTTTCCGGTTTTCAACCAACGCTTACGGTTAACTTCACCAATACCGATGTCTAAATCGGTATGGCTGATGTTCATGTCACCCATAATCAGCAATTGGGAATCCGTGGTTTGCGTTGATGTTACGTAATCTTGCAGATCACGATAGAATTTTTCTTTTGCTGGGAATTTGGTTGGGTGGTCACGGCTTTCTCCTTGAGGGAAGTAACCATTGACGACTGTCAGAATCCCTTCGCTGGTTTGAATATCAGCCATGATGATGCGGCGCTGAGCTTCATCATCATCAGTTGGAAAGCCTTTTCTAACGGCTAGTGGTTCATTTTTCAGGAGTAATGCTACGCCATAGTGGGCTTTTTGACCGTGAAAATAAACATGGTAGCCTAATTTACTGACTTCCTCATAAGGGAACATATCATCGTGGACTTTTGTTTCTTGTAGCCCAATGACTTCAGGTTGGTGCTTCTCAATAATCGCTTCCAGTTGATGAGGACGTGCTCTTAGGCCATTAATGTTGAACGAAATAAATTTCATGGTTACTTATCACCCATTGCTTTGAATATGACTGAGGGGATTCTATCAGATGCTAACAATAGTGTAACTATTAAATATTTTTTGTTTATATAATTGCGGATAATTTATTAGGGAACTTTAATTTTTAATAATAATATATCTATAGCTGTTAATTAAAAAATGTTTGTTAGTTTTATAATCAACTACTGAAAAGTTCATTTAAAGTCAGTTGGTTATTTATATTTTAATGTGATTTAATGGTGGGGCAATAAAAAATAATCAAATGAAACAATATAATATATTGCTTTGCTATGTTGGAAATTATAAAAATACTTTTATGAAATATTGTTAATCATCAAATCAAAAAATTTATTTAAATTTTTATTTGATGCGGAAGATTATGAGTTAATCAACATGCTGTTATTTAAAATAATCATGTTGGTTTACATTTCAATAAATAGAATGGGGTCATAGATATGTTCTTTTCAAGAAAATTAGAGGCGTTTATGGCAGTTGTTGAGAATGGCTCGCTAAGCAAGGCTGCAAGGGTGATGAATCGCACGACACCCCCCATCGCAAAATCCATAAAAGACTTTGAAACGAGTTTGGGTAAACGGCTTTTTAAACGAGAAAAATTTGGAATGACATTAACTAAGGATGGCCAAGAACTTTATAACGATCTTAGAGATCTCTACTTGCAGGAGAAAGAAATAACGAAAAAACATTTTTCTGGTTATATTGTTAATGAAGCTAATATTTATTATGACTGGGGGAAAGAAAATCATCTAATTAATTTATATCAAGCAGCACATAAGAATAATGTACAGGTTAATATATTAAGATTTAACTATGATGAGGTAGATGAAATTGTCGATTATGATGGAAATACTTTAATTTTAAGTTCTGAATTAGTCATCAGTGAAAGGTTTTCATTACAAAAAAAAATAGAGAATGCGCCTTTAGGTATTTATTGCAGAAAAGAGTTATACGAGAAATTTAATCATGATGTTGTCGTCTTACTACAACAAAGTACTTGGCTATGCGATCCCTCATTTTATAAAAGCTCACTGATGAGTGACTTGCTGGCTAAAGTTGAAACCGCAGAGAATAAATCCAGCATACGACAGATGGATAATATTGGGTGTTGTCAGAGTTTCATTCAAGACGGTGATTTTATCGGGATTATTGACTATTATCCTGAGGATGAGCTGATCGATAGATCGCTGATCTATGTTTCATTAAATGGACTTTTGGATAAAAGTAACTGTTACATTTATAAATCAAAATCACATTCAAGTGTATTAAATCGATTTATTGGGGTAGTTGACAAACTTGGAAAAGACGTTGCTTAGATGGTGGTGGGAGAAGGATTCGAACCTTCGAAGTCTGTGACGGCAGATTTACAGTCTGCTCCCTTTGGCCGCTTGGGTATCCCACCAGATTTTGAATTGCTGTAATCGTTCACAGCGGGCGGCATCATATCAAATGACGCGCCCCTGTAAAGTATTAATTGAAAAAAAATGTCTGAATGCTGATTTTTTAATCTCAATGCGTGATAAATCAACAAATTACTACAATTAATAACCGATACGCTCTGTTATAAAATAATGGTTCGATTGCCATAAACAAAGACGCGCTGTGCCAATACCCAATATAAAGCATGGCTCAGTACGTTCTTTTCAACGTCGCGGCCTGCACGCATCATATCATCCGCAGTAAATGTATGGTCCACATTGATAACGTTTTGCGTGATGATTGGACCTTCATCCAAATTATCATTCACAAAGTGAGCGGTTGCTCCAATGATCTTAACGCCACGCTCATAAGCTTGGTGATAAGGACGTGCGCCTATGAATGCCGGTAAGAATGAGTGGTGAATATTAATAATTTGATTAGGGTAGTGCTGAACAAAAGCAGGGGTCAACACCCGCATATATTTAGCAAGGACAACATAGTCAGGCTGATATTGATCAATCTGAGCCGTGAGTTTCTCATCGTGCTGTTCGCGCGTTAAACCTTCATGGCTAATATGATGGAATGGAATACCAAACTGCTCTACAAGGTTTTTCAAGGTGTCGTGGTTGCCGATAACGGCAGCAATATCGACATCTAATCCATCGTAAGCGCTCTTCATCAGAAGATCACCAAGGCAGTGCGCCTCTTTTGTGACCATAATAACAATGCGGCGACGTCCTGCAGAGTTTAATTCACGCTTAGAGCCTTCTGGTAATGCATCATCTAAATCTGCCAGTAAGGTTTCATCGTTAAAAATCCCTTCCAGTTCCGTTCTCATGAAGAAACGACCAGTACGGTGATCAACAAACTCATTATTTTGGATAATGTTCAGCTGGTGTTTGTAGCAAATATTGGTGATTTTAGCGATCAATCCTTTTGCATCAGGACAAATGGTTCTGAGAATTTTTTTCTGTACATTTTTGTGTTGCATGGAACTGTCTAATCCTTAACTGACTAAAGCCTAATAATTTAGGCTAATCGTAATTTATGCAATGAATATACGAATTGATAAACAGAGAATTAATAACTATCGCAGCACTTCTTAAATTTTTTTCCTGAGCCGCATGGGCAATCATCGTTGCGCCCAACTTTTGGTGTTATTCCGTCAATGTAATACCACTGTGCATCAATGCGAAGAAAACGGGAACGTTCGTGAATAAGCTGTTTATGATCAGCTTTTTCATCAATAAAGCAAGCCGAAAATTCGACATAAGCTTCGTCAGGATTTTTAGCATGAGAAGAACTAATGACTCGCAGTCCCAGCCATTCAGTTTGTTCAAAACTATCTAAGATAGCTTCTCGCCACTCTTGTGCTTGGCAATCTGGGTGCCATGTTTTGATGAGGTAATCTACATTGTGATGGACATAAGCGCTATATCGTGAGCGCATTAATTGCTCTGGCGTTTCAGCAATAACCAGCCCAAGCAACAGCGGAGAGCAGCATTGGTCAAACGGCAAAGGATGACCGCAACTACAATTATTTTTTAAAGATTGGCTCATTCTTTTCTCGATAAAATAACTATACTTAAAAAATATAGTCGTTAATGATTTTATAATATGACTATTGGCGTCAGAATATATTACTTATGAAACCAGGGTTGTCGTGGTAGGTATGATATGAAAAATAGAAAAATACTCATAGTTGAAGATGAAAAAATTTTTTGTACTATTCTTCGTGAATACCTCGAAAGTTTAGAAACAGAAGTCTACATCGCTGACAACGGCGCGCTTGCACTTGAGCTGATCACGCAACAAAAGGTGATTCCCGATGTCATTCTTTGTGATCTCAACATGCCCATCATGAATGGTGAATCATTTATGGCGGAGCTGGTGGAGCGTAATATTAATGTACCTGTGATTGTTATTTCAGCAACTACGGACTTCACGCAATTAGATAGAATGTTTCGTCTTGGTGCGAAAGATGCTTTGTTAAAGCCAATAAAAAATCTTGATGAAGTGAAAGTGACGATTCATGCGGCACTGTATCCAGAGCAATATGACTCTGAAACACTCATTGAAAATGAAATCCAGAATATTTCGAACATTTTGAATAATGACAAGTTGGATATGTTAGCCATCTTGAAACAATTACAGCCTCCAGTCGCGCAGGTTATAAATGGCTATAAGATAAACTATAGACAATTAAATGAAGCGAATCGTTTTGGGTTGCTGTTGGATATCGCGGCAATATCTGAGGAGCAAATCGGATTTTATTGCATTGATATAGAACGCTCTCCACAAGAAGGGGTGATGGCGGCGTTTTTAATTCGTGTTGTGTTTAATGACCTCTTAAAAAGTGCGGTGAACAACCGAGATAAAAAATTACCTCAAATTGATAACATTATTAATCAAATAAATCACTTACTGGAAGATTCTGGCTTTTCAGGTCAGTTTCCATTGTTACTTGGTTACTTTAATACCAAATCTAAAAATGTGATTTTGGCGAGTGCAGGACTGGAAGCCAATATTACGACGGAGCAGCATCATTACCATCTCGCGCGAAATGTCCCGCTAGGTACGCTAAAAACATACCATTCAAATCGATTAGACTTTCAAGGTGAGAGTTGGAAGTGTCTTATTCATAATTCGAATCAAAAAATCAAGTTAATGTTTAATCTCTATGCTCAGAAATAATGCACTTATTTAATGGATCTAGGTTCTATTTATCCTAAACGAACCCATCTCTATTTATTCAATAATGAATCCTGATATACTGGCGCGCACTAAAAACGCGCCAGTATAGTTTATTGAAAATATAAACGGTGCTTATTAAATTTTTGGAGTTCTCGAGATGATCAAACGCAAGGTGCGTAAAGCGGTAATCCCTGTAGCAGGTTTAGGAACACGTATGCTTCCAGCGACGAAAGCCATTCCTAAAGAGATGCTACCAGTTGTTGATAAGCCTTTAATCCAATATGTGGTTAATGAGTGTATTGCTGCAGGAATTAATGAAATTGTGCTAGTGACACATTCATCTAAAAATTCTATTGAAAACCACTTTGATACCAGCTTTGAACTTGAAGCCATCTTAGAAGCGCGAGTTAAGCGCCAATTATTGGATGAAGTGAAATCCATTTGCCCAAGTCATGTGACTATCATGCAAACACGCCAAGGCATTGCTAAAGGTTTAGGTCATGCTATTTTATGTGCGAAACCATTGGTGGGTGATGAGCCTTTTGCCGTAATCCTTCCGGATGTTATTTTAGATCGCTATAGCACCGATTTAACGAAATTTAACCTCAAAGAGATGTTAGAACACTACGAAACTACTGGGGCTAGCCAAATTTTAGTCGAGCCAGTACCAGAAGACGATGTTTCTAACTACGGAATTGTGGATTGCAACGGTGTGACTTTACATCCGGGCGATAGTAAACCGATTTCCCGTATGGTTGAGAAACCGAAGCGTGATGAAGCTCCATCCAATTTATCTATTGTAGGGCGCTATGTATTATCCGAAAAGATTTGGGATGCATTAGCGAAAACAGCACCGGGTGCTGGCGATGAAATCCAATTAACGGATGCTATCGCATTAATGATGGAAAATAAGGAACCTGTTGAAGCATACCACTTATGTGGTAAAAGTCATGACTGCGGAAATAAATTAGGTTACATGAAAGCCTTTGTTGAATATGGTATGCAACACGATACACTAGGAAATGATTTTTCCGCGTGGATTAAAGAGTTAGCCGCTAATTTAGATTCATCATCGAAATCTAATTAAAATACGAATCTTTGTTGTACAGATAAAAGCTAGCCTTTATGGTTAGCTTTTTTTATGGGCATTTTATAGAAATATGTAAAAAGGAGTACTCAGATTTTAAGTGTCATTAAATGTCAGTTATATAATATAAATCGATATAACCCGTGTGGCGTGTAAATTAATTAGTGTAGTGGGCTAGGAGGAGATTAAAGAATATCACTTGATTAGATTACGTAACTTTACTTTAACGTATATTTTGTATCACTCTTTTTGATTAGAAATAGATGAGGGGGATTGAAACAGAGGAGATGATAAATGGATAATAACAAGGCTACTATAAATAAAAACACCCTTATAAAAAGGGTGTTTAGAATTTGGAAGGTTATCAATATTAGATTAAGAAATCGTCTAAAGATTTGCCTTGTTCTTCGATTGCAACTTTAATTACTGCTGGAGTACGACCTTGGCCTGTCCAAGTTTTAGTTTCGCCGTTCTCATCAACATATTTATATTTTGCTGGGCGAGCAGCACGTTTAGCGCGAGTGCTGGTGCTTTTACCAGAATCCATAGTTTGCAGAAGGTCATTTAAATCTACGCCTTGTTCTAAAATCATTTCGCGAACTTTTTCCAGTTTGCGATTACGTTCTTCAACTTCAGCGCGAGCTTGGCTTTCTTCTTCACGACGTTCGTCAACAACGACAGTTAATTTTTCCAGCATTTCTTCTAAAGATTCTAAAGTGACTTCTCGTGCTTGAGCACGAAGCGTACGGATGTTATTTAATGCTTTTAATGATTCGCTCATTTTCCTGGTCTCAATTTTATATGTTGGCATGTGTACAGTAATAATAGAGTGCTATTTTAAATTCTGCAATAGCTAAATTACTTCGGTAGTTTAAAAGTTATCTTTAACGAATGCAATTTTTTTACAAAAGAATTATAAAAATTTTCGTTGCTATAAATTGCTCTATTATCAATAACGGTACTAATGAAAAAAGGTAATTAGAAAATGTCACTAAAATTTATATTAATAGCCTAGTGATAACCATTACCTTTTGTTTGTCGATGTATCAATGGATGTCTTTAACGGAAATTTTCTTTTTTTGACAGAATAAACTTAGCAATATGTGCCAATATCTATACCAGATAAAGTTAATATCAGTTTGAGATTAATTGTCTACAACACAGATGATGTGTGATCTAAAGGAACTAATTTAACATAGTGATGGATGGAAATTCATACACTTACTTATCTACATAGGTTTAAGTTAATCTTAAAAAACCTTTATGCTAAAGTATTCGCGAATATTATTTTTTAGGGAACCGCCCAATGGCACAGCTATATTTCTATTATTCTGCGATGAATGCGGGTAAATCGACTTCATTATTACAATCTTCCTATAACTATCACGAACGTGGAATGCGTACGCTGATTTTTACCGCTGAGATCGATAACCGCTTCAGTCAAGGTAAGGTATCTTCGCGGATCGGTTTATCTGCGGATGCGTTATTATTTTCGCCTATAACGAATATGGCAAAAATTATCAAAAACGAGAATAATGCTCAAAAAGTACATTGCGTACTTATTGATGAATGCCAATTTCTGACAAAACAGCAAGTAGAGCAATTATGTGATGTCGTCGATAATTTAGACATTCCGGTACTCTGTTATGGTTTACGAACGGATTTTTCCGGAGAGTTGTTTGCAGGAAGCCAATATTTATTAGCATGGGCAGATAAACTCGTTGAGTTAAAAACCGTCTGCTACTGTGGACGTAAGGCAAATAAAGTTTTGCGGATTGGTGGTGATGGGATCCCAGTATATGAGGGGGATCAAGTGGATATCGGCGGGAATGAAAAGTATATTTCAGTTTGTCGAAAGCATTACTCAGACGCTATCAAGCAAGCTCAATTAATGAATAGCGGTGCAATTGAAAAAATACCGTTTAACTTCAAATAATCATTAATTAAGATTAATGAGTTATATAGTTTACAAATAGGAATATCAGATTATTAAGATATTTTTGTCAAATAAAGTAAATGAATTAATAAAATACTCAGCTCGCTAGTTCTTAAAAGGGATGCATAGCAGATAAAGTTTCAGCGTTCATAGAATAAAACCGGATTGAGTGAGATTTGATAAGCCTCATGTTTTTAACATGGGGCTTTCTTTTTATGGCAGTTTAATTTCACACTTTGGCACATATCATATAATCAAAAAATGCAAATTTACTCGAAACTGTAGGGCGCAATGAAATTTAGCATTTCAGCATTTAAAAACGGTCGTTGTAATGAAAACTTCAAACTATCATCAATGGCGAGTGTGATTGCAGGAAACCCCAACATCGTCAATAAAAACAAAAATAGAGAAAAGCGCACCAGTCAAATGGGGATTATTGACTTATTTACTCTTAACTGGCGGATAAATAATAATGTCAGAGAGACCACCAAAATCATTAATCATCTGCCAACTAGCTTGGGAAATATGACCTTGTAGACCAGTGATTTCAGTATCACTAAATGGCGTGAGGATCAGGCTTTTCCTACAGTTTTGCTGGTTATATTTGAGGTTTACCACCGTGAGATAATAGGGGGTAGGGTTATTAAACATCCATTGTTTTCCCTGTTTTTTTAGAGTCACTTGCTGAAATACCGCATTATTAGGCACTGCCAGTTGATGAGGGCGGTAAAAGACTTTAATCACGATATTCGTCACAAACGAGCGTTTGGCATCATTTTTCTGTTCATTAGGATGCTTTGGGGCGGGAATAGCCCGTGTATTTAAAAAGAACAGAGATTCTCTATCTACGGGTAATTCCCTTTCATTTTTTAATAATACATGAGCACTAAACTTACTATTTGCATCTAATCTGAACAGTGGTGGTGTCACAGCAAAATAAAGGGATTTGGCACCTTCAAGTTGTTCAGTTACAGAGGTCTGAATTAGATAGGGGTTCAAATCATCATTCACAATGGTAAATGTTGCATTGGATTTAGTGCTATTTAGGATTAATCGAGTTTGTTCCAAACGCAAGCCAGCACTGTAAGCGAAAAAGCTTACTATGAATAAAAGTATGTAGGTAACGCCAGCCAGTTTTTTCATATCAGCTTATTAATCCACAATAAAGGAAAAATCATTGTCGATTGGAAAGCATCAATTTGCGGATCGCATATTTTTCCAGATGGACACCTAAGATAAGTATAAAGTATTATGACGAAATAACGAGAAAGGCTCCAAAAGCGTTAGGAAAATCCTAAATCTTTTGAAGCCTTTTTTATGTATTAATGGCTAAGCCATCAACGAGTTAACTATTTTTTACTGCTTTTCTTTTCAGCTTTTGGTGCTGCTGGCTCTGCACTTTTTTCAGTAAATTCACGACCGTAGTAAGAATCCAGTAACAGTTGTTTAATTTCAGATATCAGCGGATAACGTGGGTTAGCGCCAGTACATTGGTCATCAAATGCATCTTCAGACAGTTTATCTAAGTGAGCTAAGAAGTCCGCTTCGGCAACGCCGGCTTCACGGATAGACTTAGGAATGCCTAAATCCGCTTTCATCTCTTCTAACCAAGCCAGTAAGCGTTCAATCTTCGCACCAGTACGGTCGCCTGCTTTGGTTAATCCTAAGTGGTCTGCAATCTCAGCGTATTGGCGGCGTGCTTGAGGGCGGTCATATTGGCTGAATGCTGTTTGCTTAGTTGGATTATCATTTGCGTTGAAACGAATTACGTTACAAATCAATAGGGCGTTTGCTAAACCGTGTGGAATATGGAATTCCGATCCCAGTTTATGCGCCATTGAGTGACAAACCCCTAAGAAGGCGTTAGCAAAAGCAATACCGGCTAATGTTGCCGCATTATGAACGCGCTCTCTTGCTACTGGATTTTTTGCTCCTTCATGGTAGCTTGCTGGCAGATAATCTTTTAACAGGGTCAGTGCTTTGAGTGCTTGACCATCAGAGAACTCATTTGCCAGAACAGAAACATAAGATTCTAATGCGTGAGTCACTGCATCCAAACCACCAAACGCGGTTAAGGATTTAGGCATGTTCATCACGAGGTTAGCATCAACAATCGCCATATTTGGTGTTAATGCGTAGTCCGCTAATGGGTATTTTTGACCTGTTTTATCATCCGTCACAACAGCAAATGGCGTCACTTCTGAACCTGTACCTGAAGTGGTGGTGATAGCGACCAGTTTTGCTTTCACACCCATTTTTGGGAACTTGTGAATACGTTTACGGATATCCATAAAACGTAATGCTAATTCTTCAAAGTGTGTTTCTGGATGTTCGTACATCACCCACATGATTTTCGCAGCATCCATTGGGGAACCACCACCTAAAGCGATGATCACATCCGGTTGGAAGGCTTGCATTTGAGCAGCACCTTTACGCACAACGGATAATGTTGGGTCAGCTTCGACTTCAAAGAAAACATCGGTTTCAATATGGTGCTTTTTCAGAACATCGACAATTTCATCAACATAGCCATTATTAAATAAGTAGCTATCGGTCACGATAAAGACGCGTTTCGCACCATCAGTGGCTATCTCTTCTAAAGCGATTGGAAGACATCCACGGCGGAAATAGATTGAACTAGGAAGTTTATGCCACAACATATTTTCAGCTCTTTTTGCCACGGTTTTCTTATTGATTAAATGTTTTGGTCCCACGTTTTCAGAGATGGAGTTACCCCCCCAAGAACCACAACCCAAGGTTAAAGACGGCGCCAGTTTAAAGTTATACAGGTCACCGATACCGCCTTGAGACGCAGGAGTATTAATCAAAATACGCGCCGTTTTCATTTTTTCGCCAAAATAGCTGACACGGTCATGTTGGTTATCTTGGTCAGTATAGAGACAAGAGGTGTGACCGATACCGCCCATTTCCACTAACTGTTCAGCTTTCTCTACTGCATCTTCAAAGTTTTTAGCGCGATACATTGCTAAGAGTGGGGACAATTTTTCATGAGCGAATGGCTCTGACTCATCCACAAGTTTGACTTCACCAATTAAGATCTTAGTGGTTTCAGGAACGATAACGCCCGCCATTTCTGCAATTTTAAATGCAGGTTGACCCACGATAGCCGCGTTTAAGTTGCCATCTTTTAAAATGATATTTTGTACCGCTTTGAGCTCTTTACCTTGTAACAGGTAGCCGCCATGGGTAGCGAAACGCTCACGAACTTGATCATAAACAGCATCAACCACCACTACAGATTGTTCAGATGCGCAAATTACGCCGTTATCAAATGTTTTTGACATTAAGATAGAGGCAACGGCACGTTTGATGTCTGCGGTTTCATCGATAACAACTGGCGTGTTACCCGCACCCACTCCAATCGCAGGTTTACCGGAACTGTAAGCCGCTTTCACCATGCCTGGACCACCTGTAGCTAAGATCAGGTTAATGTCAGGGTGGTGCATCAGCGCATTGGATAGCTCAACAGAAGGGGAGTCAATCCAGCCAATAATATCTTTTGGTGCGCCAGCTTCAATGGCCGCGTTCAATACAATCTCAGCAGCACGGTTAGTCGCAATTTTAGCGCGTGGGTGTGGAGAGAAAATAATAGCGTTACGGGTTTTTAAACTAATTAATGATTTAAAAATTGCGGTAGAGGTTGGGTTAGTGGTTGGAACGATACCGCAGATAATACCAATCGGCTCAGCAATGGTGATGGTACCAAAAGTTGGGTCTTCAGATAGAACACCACAGGTTTTCTCGTCTTTATATGCGTTGTAGATATACTCAGAAGCGAAGTGGTTTTTAATCACTTTATCTTCAACAATCCCCATGCCTGACTCTTCAACTGCGAGTTTTGCTAATGGAATTCGTGCATCAGCAGCAGCAAGAGCAGCGGCGCGGAAAATACGATCCACTTTCTCTTGAGAGAAGCTGGCGAATTCACGTTGAGCTTTTTTGACACGAGCAACAAGTTCATTGAGTTCAGTAACGTTTGTTACGGACATATAGATTACTCCTGATAAAGTTAAAATTTTTAAGCCAATGAGCAAAGCATCTAAAAAAAGCTGTTGTGACTAGAACATCTAAAACGACCACCCAAAACAACAGTATAGATAAACTTAATAATAATGCTTTTCGCCCATGCTAATTGGCTTATAAATCTCAGATAAATAGCTCAAAAAGTAAAAATTAACTGATTGATTACCGCGTTTATCAGTTGAGACTAGATTAACAAAAAGGGAATTTAATAAAGTGATCTAAATCACAAAGTATGCAAGCTGACTCCATTCAGCATGCTGTTTTTATGGGATTCATTGATTTGCAAAAAAATGATTAATTTATCGCTAAAAAGAGGTGAATAAATCATTCTTTTTTGGTCATTAAGATAAGTTGCAATAAATAATTCTACTAAGATGCACAAAATTGTTCTTTAACTAAGGATTTTAGCGATTTCAGTGATAAAATTAGTTCAGGTAAGCGTTTCTTGTTTAAGAATTTTATGAGGGTATTAATGGGTGAGCGCAACATTACTTGATTTATCAGGCTATATTAAATTTTTTATTGGTCTATTTGCGTTGGTAAACCCGGTTGGTATCCTGCCTGTGTTTATTAGTATGACAAACTATCAAACCGTTGCGAGCCGCAATAGAACTAATACGATAGCCAACTCATCAGTCGCAATTATTCTTTGTACATCGTTGCTGGTGGGGGACTCGATATTACAGCTGTTTGGTATTTCAATTGACTCATTCCGCATCGCGGGGGGAATTCTGATTGTCACCATCGCGCTATCGATGATCAGCGGTAAAATTGGTGAGGACAAACAGAACAAACAAGAAAAAACAGAAACCGCAGTGCGCGATAGTATTGGAGTGGTACCGTTAGCGCTTCCGTTAATGGCGGGTCCCGGTGCAATCAGTTCGTGCATTGTCTGGTCATCGCGATGGACTGGCTGGCAGAACTTTATTGGTTTAGCGTTAACCAGTATTTTGTTCGCTTTTTGCTGTTGGCTGTTGTTCCGCTCTGCGTCTTTACTGGTTCGTTACTTAGGGCAAACGGGCATCAACGTTGTCACTCGTATCATGGGGCTACTACTCATGTCATTAGGTATCGAAATCGCTGTAACGGGTGTTAAAGCCATATTTCCAGGACTTTTATAGTGAGTGTTATTTAGCCGTCTTACGAGACGGCTATTCTCATCTGCCTTTCCCTTCATTCCATTATTCCTTTCGAATTCAAAATATTCACTCAAATATTTTGGCTTGTTATGTGTAATCAAACCGTCCTTTACAATCAAAATAATTCCTCTACGCGATAAATTTGAAATGTGATTATGTGTCGCACTTTTTGCAAAATCAGGCATAAAAAGTAAGGAAATGTGAGCTGCGTAAATTTATTCACTATTCTCATTAGAGATTGTTAATGATATGTTTGGATTAATGTTGATGAAAATTTTAAGAGTAACTTAAGGTTTTTTATTATCTAATTGTTTTTATTTGAGTATTTAAAGGTTAAGGAAGTGTATTACCCCTTTTTAATAGGCTCTCCAACTTTAAATGTTAAATAAATGTAATTTTTTATAACTTTTTTTTTATAAGCTTTCTGAGCAAAATTGCACCGTTAAGGAAAGCTTTTGGTGGTTAAATTAGAAAACAGCTTAAGAAACAGTGACTAGAGTAGTAGTAAATCAACAATGTGTAGGCGAACTAAACGTCGTTCAACATACGTTGAAACGTTAACTGTAAAACCGCAACTATGAAATGGAGAAGGCGCAACGATGAAACTTACTACCAAGCACAGTTTACTTTCCTGTCTCATTTTCTCATTAACAATTTCTGCTCAAGCTTCATCAACCCCCGATAAATCCCCATTAAATACAACATCCATAAATAAAATAGTGGTCAATAACGGTTCAGAAGTGACTTCACTCGATCCTCATAAAGTCGAAGGGGTACCTGAAGGCAATATTATTTTAAATTTATTGGAAGGGCTGATTTACGACGATATTAATGGTGTGGCGGTTCCTGGTATGGCAACCCATTGGCAAAATGAAAATTACACCGTATGGACATTTACCTTACGCGATGATGCCAAGTGGAGTGATGGCACTCCCGTTGTTGCAGAGGATTTTGTATATAGTTGGCAGCGTTTAGCGGATCCCAAAACTGGCTCGCCTTATTCCAGTTATTTACAAAATGCTTATATCGAAAATGCAGACGCTATTTTAAAAGGTCAAAAACCTAAAGAATCGTTGGGCGTTAAAGCCCTTGATGACAAACATTTGCAAGTCACCCTAAGCCATCCCGTTCCGTATTTTATCGATATGCTTTCCCACACTTCAATGAAACCCGTTAACCGTAAAGCCATTGAAAAGTACGGCGATAAATGGACTCAACCGGGTTCCTTTGTGGGCAATGGCGCCTATGTTTTGGATGAGTGGACGGTCAACGAGCGAATTATTATCAAACGTAATCCGTTATATTGGAATGACGCAAAAACGCAGATTGATCAAGCGACATTCTTAGCGATTACCTCTGAAGTCAGTGATAACAATCGCTATCGCAGTGGGGAAATCGATATTAGTAATTCAGCTATTCCCCCAACACTATTCAAAAAGATGAAAGCGGAAAAGCCGAACGAACTGTATGTTCGTCCGTTTCTGTGTACGTTTTATTATGAAATTAATAATCAAAAAGCCCCATTCACGGATCCTCGAGTACGAGAAGCCATTAAGTTAGGTTTAGACAGAGAAACCATCACTAATAAAATTATCAATCAAGGACAGACGGTGGCTTACGGTTTTACGCCAACGTTTATCCATAATGGTAATTTTGCAGTGCCAGAATGGGCAAAGCTCACGCCAGAACAGCGTTATCAACGTGCGAAAGAGTTGCTTGCGGAGGCTGGTTATAACGCCAAAAATCCGCTCAAGTTTACCTTGCTATATAACACCTCAGACCAAAATAAACAGCAGGCGATTGTAGCGGCATCCATGTGGCAGAAAAATATTGGCGCAGAGGTAACACTGCAAAACCAAGAGTGGAAAACCACACTGCAAAATCGCCATGAGGGAAATTATCAGGTTGCAAGAGCAACATGGTGTGCCGATTACAATGAACCTTCTGCATTTTTGAATTCATTACTATCAGAAAACAGCAACAATACGGCGGCCTATAAAAATAAAGCCTATGACCAACTGTTATTAGAGGCTTTAACGGCACCGGATGACCAAGCTCGTCAACAGATTTACCAACAGGCGGAAACCCTGCTGGATAAGGAATCTGCGCTAGTTCCCGTTTATTACCGTGTGAGTGCAAGGATGATCAAGCCCACAATCGGAGGATTTAAAGGTGAAGACCCTCTTGATCACATGGATATTAAGCGGTTATATATTAATTCTACTAATTAATAATTTTGTAATAAACAAAATAATTGCTTACTGACTCAGTAAGCAGATGCATCAACAACACAACCAAAACAATAGTATGGGAGTAACCAAAATAATGAGCAAATTACTGAATAAGACATTTGTTGCTTTAAGCGTTGCTGCTGGGTTAATGGCAGGGACGATGGCGACAAGTTATGGTGCAGTGGTACCAGCGGGTGTCGAACTGGCTGAAAAACAAAATATGGTTCGCAACAATGGTTCTGAACCTCAATCCCTTGATCCGCATAAAATTGAAGGTGTTCCAGAGTCGGCTTTAGCAAGAGATCTTTTTGAAGGGATTACGATTGTGGGTCCTGATGGTGAAATCTTACCTGGCTCTGCTACGAGCTGGGAAAATAAAGATTTCACCGAGTGGACGTTTAAAATTCGCGATGGCGCGAAATGGTCAAATGGTGACCCTGTCACGGCCGAAGACTTTGTTTATAGCTGGCGCAGACTCGCTGATCCTGATACCGCATCCCCATACGCGAGTTATTTGCAGTATGCACATATCAAAAATATTGATGACGTCATTGCCGGTAAGAAAAAGCCAGAAGAGCTGGGCATTAAAGCGCTGGATGATAAAACTTTAGTGATTAGTTTGAGTGAAGCAGTCCCTTATATTCCAAAATTATTGGCACACTCCTCGATGTCGCCAGTGAATAAAAAAACAATCGAAAAATATGGTGCTAAGTGGACTCAACCAGCCAATTTTGTGGGTAATGGCGCCTATAAATTAAAAGATTGGACAGTTAACGAACGTATTGTTTTAGAACGTAGCCCAACTTATTGGGATAACGCAAACACCGTGATTGACCAAGTGACTTTCCTGCCTATCTCCTCTGAAGTCACGGATGTTAACCGTTACCGCAGTGGTGAAATTGATATGACCTATAGCAATTTACCGATCGAACAATTTAAGTCACTACAAGAAAATATGCCAAAAGAGCTGCGTGTAAATCCGTATCTCTGTATCTATTATTACGAAATTAATAACGAAAAACCGCCGTTTAATGACCCGCGTGTTCGTGAAGCATTAAAACTTTCAATGGACAGAGATGTCATCACTTACAAAGTGAAAGCGCAAGGTGATATTCCGGCTTATGGCTTCACACCACCGTTTACCAGCGGCATGAAGACAGAAAAACCAGATTGGTATGCCAATATGACCCAAGAGCAGCGTAATGAAAAAGCCAAACAGTTGCTGGAAGAAGCGGGTTACAACAAATCAAATCCACTGAAATTCAATTTACTGTATAACACGTCAGATTTACATAAACGTATCGCGATCGCTGCATCATCCATGTGGAAGAAAAACATTGGCGCTGACGTGAAACTGGAAAACCAAGAGTGGAAAACCTTCTTAGATAGTCGTCACCAAGGTAACTATGATGTGGCGCGTGCGGGCTGGTGTGCGGATTATAACGAACCGTCATCCTTCTTAAACATGCTGCTTTCTTATAGCAGTAACAATACCGTGCATTATAAAAACAAAGATTTCGATGCCATCATGAAGAAAACACTTCAGGTGAAAACGGACGAAGAGCGTGCTGAGTTGTACCAACAAGCCGAAAAGCTCTTAGATAAAGACTCTGGTATCGTGCCTCTCTACTACTATGTGAACACCCGCTTAGTGAAGCCATACGTGGGTGGATATACGGGTAAAGATCCATTAGATAATTTACATACTAAAGATCTGTATATCATCAAGCACTAATCACAACAGGCTGGCTCCTTGAGGGCCAGCCATTAGCCTTAATGGCAATAGAAGTAGGAAAGGGCAATGTTTAAATTTATTTTGCGTCGTTTGCTTGAAGCAATTCCGACTTTATTTATTCTTATTACCATCTCATTTTTTATGATGAGACTCGCACCGGGCAGCCCGTTTACTGGTGAACGTAAGCTTCCACCCGAAGTCATGGCTAACATTGAGGCGAAATATCACCTTAATGACCCAATGTATAAGCAGTATTTCAGCTACTTATTCCAACTTTCTCAAGGGGATTTCGGTCCTTCTTTCAAATATAAAGACTATAGCGTCAACGATTTAGTTGCGAAAGCCTTTCCCGTGTCTGCAAAATTAGGCGCCACAGCCTTTGTGGTTGCCGTGTTATTTGGTGTTACTGCGGGGGTGATTGCCGCATTAAATCAAAATACCAAATGGGACTTTACAGTCATGGGATTTGCCATGACGGGGGTTGTCATCCCAAGCTTTGTTGTGGCACCACTTTTGGTGCTGATTTTTGCCATTCACTTGAAATGGCTCCCCGGTGGAGGTTGGGATGGTGGTAACGTCACGCACATGATTTTACCGATGGTGGCACTCTCTTTGGCGTATATCGCCAGTATTTCGCGTATTACCCGTGGTTCGATGATTGAGATCATGCACTCAAACTTTATTCGTACTGCGCGCGCAAAAGGATTACCGCTGCGTACCATTATTTTCCGCCATGCGTTAAAACCTGCATTACTGCCAGTGCTCTCATATATGGGACCTGCATTCGTGGGGATCATCACGGGTTCCATGGTGATTGAGACCATTTTCGGCTTACCGGGAATTGGACAGCTGTTCGTCAATGGCGCATTAAACCGTGATTACTCGTTAGTGCTTAGCTTAACGATTTTAGTTGGGGTATTGACCATTGCCTTTAATGCTATCGTCGATGTGCTGTACGCCGTCATCGACCCGAAAATTCGTTACTAAGACCGGGGAAACACTATGTTACTAAACAACAAAAATAGTGAAGCTCTGGAAAACTTTTCTGAGCAATTAGATATTGAAGGGCGCAGCCTTTGGCAAGATGCAAGACGACGCTTTATGCATAACCGTGCGGCGATTGTCAGCCTGTGTGTGCTGTTTTGTATTACGATGTTTGTGATTTTTGCCCCGATGTTATCGCCATTTTTATATGACGATACCGACTGGGAAATGATGTCAACGCCACCTGATTGGGCGACCGGACATTATTTTGGTACCGATGCTTCTGGGCGCGATTTACTTGTGCGTGTGGCAATTGGTGGACGAATTTCCTTAATGGTTGGCGTTGCGGCAGCATTAGTCGCGGTGGTGGTCGGAACCTTATATGGCTCACTGGCAGGTTATGTGGGCGGTAAAGTTGACTCTATCATGATGCGCTTACTGGAGATTTTAAACTCCTTCCCGTTCATGTTTTTCGTTATTTTGTTAGTGACTTTATTCGGTACCAACATCCTGCTGATATTTGTCGCCATTGGGATGGTGTCATGGCTGGATATGGCGCGTATCGTGCGTGGACAAACATTAGGATTAAAACGCAAAGAGTTTATTGAAGCGGCATTAGTTTGTGGTGTCAGCACGCGTCACATTATCTTGCGTCATATCGTCCCTAACGTACTGGGGGTGGTGGTGGTTTACGCATCATTATTAGTCCCAAGTATGATTCTGTTTGAATCATTTTTAAGCTTCCTTGGCTTAGGAACTCAAGAGCCGCTCAGTAGCTGGGGTGCTTTACTCAGTGATGGCGCTAACTCTATGGAAGTCACACCGTGGTTACTGCTGATCCCCGCAGGATTCTTAGTTATCACGCTGTTTTGTTTCAACTTTATCGGCGATGGCTTACGTGATGCTCTCGACCCGAAAGATCGCTAAGGGGCTAATTTATGGAACATTCAACACGCAAAAGCCCTTTATTATCAGTGCAGGATTTAAACGTCACATTTGCTACCCAAGATGGGGATGTGACCGCGGTGAATAAACTCAATTTTGAATTGAGTGCAGGGGAAACACTGGGAATTGTAGGGGAATCCGGTTCGGGTAAATCCCAAACTGCTTTTGCTTTGATGGGGTTACTGGCAAAAAATGGTCGTGTAGGTGGCTCTGCCATGTTTAATGGACGTGAGATTTTAAACCTCAAGGAGAAAGAGCTTAACCGCATGCGTGCGGAAGAGATCTCCATGATTTTCCAAGACCCTATGACCTCCCTCAATCCATACCTGAAAATCGGTACGCAGTTATCTGAAGTGTTGATGCTGCACAAAGGGATGAGCAAGAAAGAGGCTTTTGAAGAATCTGTACGCATGCTGGATGCGGTAAAAATGCCGGAAGCCCGTAAACGTATGAATATGTATCCGCATGAGTTTTCTGGTGGTATGCTCCAGCGTGTGATGATTGCGATGGCGCTACTGTGCCAACCAAAATTGCTGATCGCCGATGAACCGACAACCGCATTGGACGTCACGGTACAAGCGCAGATCATGACCTTGCTGAATGAACTGAAGCAGGAATTTGATACCGCGATCATCTTAATTACCCATGACTTAGGGGTTGTCGCCGGTGTGTGTGACAAGGTACTCGTGATGTACGCGGGGCGCACGATGGAGTATGGCAGCGCACGAGATATTTTCTATCAGCCATCTCATCCGTATTCTCTGGGTTTATTAGCAGCAGTGCCACGCTTAGATGGTGATGACGATAACTTAGCCACGATTCCAGGCAATCCGCCAAACTTGTTACGCTTACCAAAAGGGTGTCCGTTCTCGCCGCGTTGCCAATATGCAAACCAGCACTGTGTAGAGCAAGAGCCTCAATTATCCAGTTTTGCACAATCTCGTTTACGTGCCTGCTTTAAGCCTGTGGAGGAATTAGTATGAGCCAAGAAAATAGGCAGGTGCTGCTGGAAGTCAATGACTTAAAAGTGCATTTTTCCATTAGAGATAAACAACAATGGTTCTGGCAGCCGGATAAAAGTTTAAAAGCCGTCGATGGAGTGACACTGCGTTTATACGAAGGGGAAACCTTGGGCGTGGTGGGGGAATCTGGCTGTGGTAAATCCACATTTGCGCGTGCATTAATTGGTTTGGTTAAATCCACTAGCGGCACGGTGACATGGTTAGGACAAAACTTGCTCACCATGAACGACAAGCAGTGGCGTAATGTGCGTAGCGATATCCAAATGATTTTCCAAGATCCACTGGCATCCTTAAACCCACGGATGACGATTGGAGATATTATCGCGGAGCCACTAAAAACTTATCATCCGAAGATGCCACAAAAAGAAGTTACTGAAAAAGTAAAGAAAATGATGATGCGAGTTGGCTTATTGCCGAACCTGATCAATCGTTATCCTCATGAATTCTCTGGTGGTCAATGTCAGCGCATTGGGATTGCACGGGCGCTGATTTTAGAGCCGAAATTGGTGATTTGTGATGAGCCTGTGTCTGCACTGGATGTCTCCATTCAAGCGCAAGTGGTGAACTTACTGCAAGAACTTCAGCGGGAAATGAAACTTTCCTTAATCTTTATTGCCCACGATCTTGCGGTGGTAAAACACATTTCTGACCGCGTATTAGTGATGTATTTAGGACATGCAGTGGAGCTGGGGACTTATGATGAAGTGTATAACAACCCGCTGCACCCTTATACGCGCGCATTGATGTCTGCGGTGCCAGTACCGGATCCAGATAAGGAAAAAAATAAGCAAATTGAGCTTCTTGAAGGGGAATTGCCATCGCCCATTAATCCGCCTTCAGGCTGTGTATTCAGAACACGCTGCCCAAGTGCTGATGCAGAATGCGCCAAAACCCGCCCATTACTCGAAGGAAGTTTCAAGCACGCAGTATCTTGTTTGAAAATTGATCCACTGTAATTGGTAAGATTTGCGTTTTATTGTTGTATTAAGGCTCCCTTTATCATTTATAAAGCGGAGCCTTTTTTATGCGAAACAATTTTCAGAGAATTCAACCCCAATTGCTACTTAAAATAATCAGTTAGCTATGATATTAAAGGCTAAAAATAAATAATTAAAACTTGATAGGACAGTAACCATTAATGAGTGACCACTTGCAGCAGATCCATCAAATACATCAGACATGGCAAGCCATCAACCAGCGTTATGCGGATGACCAAATTCAACGTATACAACAAAAACTCCCCCTTGCTAAGCAAATGGACAGCGATGAAGAGTTGTTCGGAGCGGATAGCCACCATTATCAGCTCAACCCACCTTTGGATATGGCACAGATAGCGCAGTGGCAGCGCCGAATTGGGGTGAATTTACCCCAAGAATATGTGCAGTTTATGACGCAATTGGGCGATGGTGGCGCAGGTCCTTATTACGGCGTAGAACGTTTTGAAGACAGCGAAAATCGTTATGATTCGGTGGCATTACCTTGCGTGCTTAGCCCAACCATGAGCGATAAAGAGTGGCAAACACTCAGCCACTTAGCGGAAGATTGCAGTGATGAAGAGTACGACTCACGGGAAAGCTTGCTTCACCAAGGGTTGTTTTACCTTGGGACTTGCGGCTGTACATATGACATTCTGCTGGTGGTGACGGGAAAACATGCTGGGCGACTGGTTTATACCCACGAATGGTGTGACTCACCAACACCGTATCAGTTTGCTTATGAAAGCCACTTTTTGGATTGGTATGAGCGCTGGCTGGATGAAATTATTCAGCAATACGATACAGGCTGGTTTGGGCATCGAATGGGCGGCAATGAAACTGCGTTATTCAACCTATTTCATCATGACGATAATGAAAAGACGAAGCTGGCAGCACTAGAAGGACTGAAAAAGTTACCGTCATTATCGGAAAAGGGCATTGAGCAACTCACTCGTATATTAGATAACGAAACACTCAACGTTTACCATGTGAAGGCGTTGGAAGTATTAGCAAAATACTCCGTTGATGCTTCATCGGACTATTTAGCCCAAACGCTTGAAAGCCAAAATTCAGTACAAATCAATCGTGGATTGCAGCTGATTTATTGGTATCAAAAATCCGATTTAGCAAAGTTTCAATCGGCTATTTTAGCCAAATTAGCACAGTGCGAACACGCAGACACGGTGAGCTTTGCAGGATATATCCTCAAGGACTTGCAAGCGGTCAAAGTGGAAGATTTCCAACACTTATTTAATCATGCGGATGGTCAGATTGCCGTCAGTGCGTTATATGCGGCTTCCCATGATGTAAATTTTAGCCAAAAGGTCACTAATTACTTTGAATATATGATTGCGGATAAGAGTGAAGTTGCATTAACCGCGATCCAAGCTGTCGCGCGTTCCCCTGAGTTTGTCGACGGGGTGGAACCGTATATTGTGGCGGCGTGGGAAAAATACCCATTAGATAAGAGTGACTATATTCGCAATAATCTACGTCACTATATTAAGAAGCATCATTTACAGTTGGATTTAGCAGAATAAAGTTTAATAAAAGATGGGGGAATATTTCCCCCATCTTTTATTTTGGATTACTGTTTCCATTCGATATGTTGGAAAGGGTGCTTAGGGTTACGGCTGATAAGAATTCGTGCAAAGATATCGTCAATTTCATCCTCTGGGCTTTTAGCAAGCCCGATCACCACTTCACTCATTTGCGCTAAAGGTAATCCTTGGGTGGCAAGAATATGCCAATCTTGACTAAATGGCACAATTTCAGCCGCGCCACACTCTTCGAACTGTAACGCGAAAATCACTTGGTCGGCAGGCTCTAAGTTATCCATCGCACCTTCAAGGAAAAGGTCATAGGCAATTTCAATGATTTCATCTTCATCGATTAAGTTAATACTTGGGTTCTGGCTCATGACGTTTTCCTAACGGTTAAGCAATGGTGATAATAGCTATTTGATCACAGCTATTATCATAATAATGGGCTAAAGAAATAGCACAGACGCTCAATCACACGATTCCAGAACGGGCGTTGTTCCCATTCTTCAATATCTAAACGTGTAGAGCGAGCCATATAATCATACTGAACCAGCGTCAGATCGCTACCAAAACTTTTATCGTCTATCACGACTGTGATTTCAAAGTTCAGCCATAAACTGCGCATATCTAAGTTCACTGAACCGACTAAGCTTAATTCCCCATCAACACAGACACTCTTGGTGTGCAGTAATCCATCTTCAAACTGATAGATTTTTACGCCAGCTTCTAGTAATTCCGTGTAAAAAGAGCGGCTGGCCCAGCGAACCAAGAAAGAATCATTATGGCGTGGCATGATGATACTGACATCAACGCCGCGCATCGCTGCGGTACAAATTGCATGCAGTAAATCATCACTTGGGACAAAGTATGGGGTAGTCATGATCAGCTGCTTACGAGCTGAGAACATCGCCGTCATTAATGATTGCTGAATAAGTTCTTCAGGGAACCCAGGACCTGATGCAATCATTTGGGTGGTATGTCCGTTATCTTGCTCGAACGGCATGATATTGCTATCTGGTGGTGGCGGTAAAATGCGTTGTCCGGTTTCCATCTCCCAGTCAAAGGCGTAAACAATCCCTAATGTGGTACTCACAGGGCCTTCCATACGGACTAAAATATCTACCCACTCACCGACCCCCGCATCTTGTTTAAAGTAGCGAGGATCCACCATGTTCATACTGCCGGTGTAAGAAATATAGTTATCAATCACAACGATTTTGCGATGCTGACGTAAATCCATACGGCGCAGGAAAAAACGCATAAGGTTTACTTTTAGAGATTCGACAAACTCAATCCCTGCGGCACGCATTTTATCGGGATAATCACTGCGGAAAAAATGCCAGCTTCCTGCGGAGTCCACCATAATGCGGCATTTAACACCACGTTTTGCCGCATTGAGAAGGGCTTCGGTGACTTCATCGACAAGCCCACCTGGCTGCCAAATATAGAACACCATCTCGATAGAGTTCTTGGCATTATTAATATCATTGGCAATGGCTTTTAGTGAGTCTTCGCTGGTGGTCAGTAATTGAATACGGTTGCCTTTGACGCCTGCAATGCCTTGGCGTTTCTCACACAGTTGGAATAATGGCTCCGCAACGGGGCTGTTATCATTAGCAAAAATATGTTTGGAGAGACGTAGATTTTCCAGCCAAGTGGCAACCGATGGCCACATTTGATGGGCTTTATCGATACGACGTCGACCTAAATGGAGTTCACCAAATGCGGCATACGCGATGATCCCCACCAGAGGCAGGATATAAATGATCAGTAACCATGTCATCGCCGAAGTGACGGGGCGACGTGTGACGAGGATACGAACAGTAACCCCAGCAACAATTAACCAATACAGGAAAAACAGTAACCAACTCATTAAGGTGTAGACGGTTGCCATAATGGATAACAAGCCTCACTGACAGAGAGAAAAAGAGTCGAAAAAAGAAAATATGTCTTATTAAATATAGACTAAGAATAAACATACCAGAATTTAGTAAAAGTTCTGAATAAAAACTGAGTTAAATAGATAAAAGTGCTATTAATGACAAATTCAATGAATCTACCTCTCTTTTACGGGGTAAATTTCATCAACACTTTGATAACTTCCACTTGGTTCTCGTGAGCAAAGGCATATAATATTTCGCTGTTACGAACATACACCTGATAAGGATTAAAAAGATGAGACGCAGTAGGCAAGAAGTGGGTCGCTGGAGAATGCTAAGACAAGTCGTTCGCCGCCGTCGCCGTTGGTTAGAAAGACACTCTCGCCGCAATATGCACATTTATTCGCTCCGCAAAATGGACATCTATAAACGCCGTCATTCCCTGTTATTTACACAGTGGATTGAGTAAGGGTATTCACGTTTATACTCACATTTTTAACTTTGTTCGCTAAACCTTATTGAATATGATTGCTATTTGCATTTAAACTATTAGCCATATTCAATAAGTAAACGGTGTAGGGTAAAAATTGCATATGCGTGGTATCAGACTGTTAGTGATCATTGCTGTTTCATTATCAATTCATGCGGGCTTGGCAATGGCATGGATTTTTAATCAACCGAAATTTCCTCAACCTGAGGAGCCAATCTCGATAGCAATGCTTTCTTTTGCTGAACCAGCAGCCACTCCACCAGCTGAAACACAGGCAGAGCCAGAGCCTGTGGTTGAACCTGAACCTATCATTGAACCCGAGCCTATTGTTGAACCAGCGATAGTCTTACCGCAGAAAAAACCAGAAGTAAAAAAGAAACCTGAACCGAAAAAAGAACCTAAAAAAGAGCCGAAAAAAGTTCAGGAGCCAGTTAAACCTGTTGAAAAACAACTGGCGATGAACAAAACGCCATCCACAAATACAGATACTACGCCAAAAGAAGTCACCAACACGCGCGGAACTGATACTAACGTCAAAAATAATGCAACAGCATCTAACCAATCCACTGGTCAGCGTGGTCCAAAAGCATTAAGTAAACAAGCGCCTGAATATCCAGACCGCGCTCGTCGCTTAGGAAAAAATGGTTATGTGAAAGTACGTTATGACATCGATGAAGATGGGCGAGTGCAAAATATTGAGTTTGTTGAAGCTTCACCTAAAGGGATGTTTGAGCGCGATGTGAAGCGTGCAATGAACCGTTGGAAATATGAAAAGCTACCAGCGAAAGGTTATACCACTGAAATTTACTTCAAAGTAGATGGCACAGTCAGCCAAGCTTAAATGCTAGGAAATATCGGGATCAAAAAAGGGCGCTTATGAAGCGCCCTTACTGTATATGAATGATTAAGCTTGAGGCTGCGAACTTTCTAATTCGAAGTGTTGCTTATCTTCAGGTAATGCACGGGGCGTATTGTCATCATTGACCGCCACATAAGTAAATACCGCGTCAGTAGCTTGATAACGCTGACCTACAGGATGGGTTGCCACTTTTTTCACCCACACTTCAATATTGATAGTGACGGAGCTTTTCCCTGTTTTTAAGCAGCGAGCATAACAACAAACAACATCACCAACAGCAACTGATTTTTGAAATTTTATGCCATTGACTGCCACTGTTACTACGCGACCCAGAGCAATTTCTTTTGCTAAAATCGCGCCGCCAATATCCATTTGAGACATTAGCCAGCCACCAAAAATATCGCCATTCGCATTGGTATCTGAAGGCATTGCCAAAGTACGTAAAACGAGTTCACCGTTAGGTAATTGCATATCAAACTCTTTATTAAAAGGAATTAAACACTATGATTTTGTTGCTCATTTATAGCAAACAAACATAAGTATAGTAAACCGCTAGAGTACATCCAGTCACAGATAATTGTAACAAATCACTGTGATAGGCATAAAAAAGCTGCGAAAGTGCGCAGCTTATTTATCATCATAATATTTCGAAGAAATAAATTACTCTTTTGGCTTTTCCGCCTGAGGTTCTTTAGTCATGTGTTTGAAAATATATACCACGCTAAGGATCGTGAAAATTAAGGTGCCAGCCGTCAATCCAAACACTTTAAAGTTGACCCAAACACTCTCAGCCATCCAATATGCCACGTAAATATTAATAACAGCGCAAGCAATAAAGAAAATACCCCAAGCGGTATTTAATTTTAACCAATAGCTATCCGCTAATTTAATTTCTTGATTGCTACCCAGCATTCTTTGGATGAGCGGTTTTTCTGTAAACCATTGGCTCGCAAATAGAGCAATACCAAACAGAGCATAAATAATGGTGACTTTCCATTTGATAAAGTCAGCGCTGTGAAATAACACCGTTAACCCTGCAAATACCATCACAATCGCACAGGTGATTTTTGCCACTCTTTCCACTTTTTTATAAATGAAGTAAGTGACCAGTAAGGAAATTGGGGTGGTTATCAGTAATGACTGACTAGCAACATAAATGTCGTATTGCTTATAAAAGAGAAAAAAGATAACCAAAGGAATAAAATCAATAAGTTGTTTCATAACAGTGGATTCAGATCCTTAACGTGAATATAGTCAGCTTAAATATAGTCAATTCAAACGGAGTCAACTTAAACATAGTGGCGTAGTTTAACTGATTTTGCGCAGATTGTTAAAAGTTTGCTCTTTTTTACCAAGAGTTAAGCCTGCAAACCAATCAAATTTGCACTATTTTACCCTTATTTGACTTAGTCCTAGATAAACTTTAATAGTTCGGATATAAATAGTCTACACAAGAAATTAACTGATTAATTTTTAGAGATTTTTTCCCATGATAAAGGCGCGATTATTTAATCTGATGCCCGGTTTACAAACCTTTAGCCAATATCAGTTGGCGAACTTGGGACCGGATGTGAAAGCGGGGTTGTCGGTCGCCGCCGTGGCGCTGCCTGTGGCAATTGCTTATGCTGAACTCATGGGGATCAATGCCATTGTCGGGCTATATGCTTGTATTTTACCAATGCTGATGTATGCATTGTTTGGAACCTCTAAACAATTAATCATTGGACCGGATGCGGCAACTTGTGCGGTGATCGCCGCTGCCGTTGCGCCCTTGGCGATGGGGGATGAGAATACCCGTTGGCAATTAATTATTGTAATGAGTTTAATGACGGGAATATGGTGCTTGATTGCGGCACGTTTTCGTCTGGGGATGTTTGCGGATTTTTTATCAGGGCCGATTTTACAAGGGTTATTAAATGGGGTCGCACTAACTATTATTGTCAGTCAACTAGGTAAAATTTTCGGTATTGATTCCCTTCCTTCCGGGTTTATTGAGCGTTTAGTGGCATTACCGCTTGCGCTACCTGAAACCCATATTCCGACATTAGCGGTGGCGGTGTTAACACTTACTGTGACGATGGTTATCAAACGGATACGCAGTAAGTGGCCATCACTGTTAATTGCGATGGTCTTGGCAACGAGCGCCAGCATTGTTTTCAATCTTGAGCAATATGGCATTAGCACCGTCGGTAATCTTGGTAATGGGTTACCCTCGATAGCGGCTCCTGATTTTAACCCCGGCTTATTGCGGGATTTGGTGACGCCATCCTTAAACTTGGCAGTCATCAGCTTTGTGAGCTTTATGATGACGGCGCGGAGCTTTGCTAGCAAAAATGGTTATACCGTGGATGCTGATCAAGAGCTACGAGCCTTAGGCATGGCGAATATCGCTTCTGCATTATCTCAAGGGTTTGCTGTGAGTGCGGCCAGTAGCCGAACTGCTGTGAACGATATGATGGGCGGTAAAACACAGATGGTATCGGTCATTGCTGCGCTCACTATTTTGGTGGTATTGCTATTTTCAATAGATCTGCTGGGTTATATTCCGATGCCCGCATTAGGTATGGTGCTGGTGGTCTCAACATTTTCACTGATCAGCTTTCGCAGCATTTATGCCATGCGTAAACGTAACCGACAAGCTTTTTTCTTATGCGTTTTTACTTTATGTGCGGTGTTAGTGGTCGGCTTGATCAGCGGAGTGGGCTTTGCCGTGTTGTTAGGTTTGCTGCAATTTTTGCGGGTGATATTCCGCCCGACAGATCAGTTATTGGGTGTTGACGAGCAGGGTATGTTGCACTCAATGAACCCGGATAATGATATTCAGGCGGTTGAAGGCGTGCTGATTTATCGTTTTAACTCACCGCTGACCTATTTCAATGTGAACTATTTTAAAGATCGGTTAAATAAGCATATAGATAGCGAACGTAAACGTCCGGCGTGGGTCATTGTCGATGCAGCGGTCAGCTTTACCCATAACGATGTGAGTGTATTTTCGGCACTTAACGAGCTCGTGACGTCATTAAAAGCGAAAGGGGTCACGCTGGTGCTAGCAGGACGACGGACATCTCTAAACCGTTGGTTATCACAAAATAAAATTAGTCGTTCTGATGATGATTTACTGGTGGTGCCAGATATCTATTTCGCTATCCGCTTGATCCAGAGTAAGCAGCATATTCAGCAAAAAAGTGTTGAAGAACGCAAGGAGAGCGAGGAAGGAACCGTCAATAGTAAGTTGTCAGAGTAATGGTATGATAGGATGAAAAACAAAAGGGCGTCACTTTGAAGAGACGCCCTTTTTGATCATTAAATCTGTTTCTATTTATGCGTTTTTGCTGCTCAGCATATATAAACGGAAAAAGTAAATTAAGGCAAAAGCGGCAATCATGTTGTTGATCAGGAATGAAATACCATTGACCACAATGTGATTTAGTTGCAGGCTGCTTAACAGCATGCTGACTAACATTTGCGTT
This sequence comes from Providencia sp. PROV188, assembly GCF_027595165.1. Lineage (NCBI taxonomy): Bacteria > Pseudomonadati > Pseudomonadota > Gammaproteobacteria > Enterobacterales > Morganellaceae > Providencia > Providencia sp. PROV188. The sequence continues at coordinate 1,935,080 of NZ_CP097291.1, read as the reverse complement.
GCCATCCAAATTAAAATCATTGGGGCAGCGATACGCCAATTGGCAAATGCCAACTTCCAGCTTTTGCCCATGGCATTAAACGGATTCACTTTTTCATTCATTAAAATGGCAGGGGCAAGAGAAAAGCCAATCGCCAAAATCAGACCAGGAAGTACCATCAAGGTGATACCAAGCTGAATTAATAGGGAACAGATAATCAGCAGCAGGAACATCGCAGGGGCTTTAGGTAATGATGAAACTAATGCCTGAGTCCCGTTCACGGCTTCACCGCGAGATAAATTGGCGATATAAGAGAGCACGCCGCACATCAGGACCAAGCTTCCCAATGCGACGGATAAAATCAAGCCCATAGACACACGTAGAATGCTGTTTTTCTCATCTTCAGGTAAGTTCAGTACCCAATTCTGTAACCCAGCATTGCCCGCATCAAGTAGCTGGTTCTGCGCTTCAAGTAACACGCCAATCATCCGTTCATTAGGAATTAACATTGCGTAGACAATCACGCTGATTGCGGTGGCGATTAACACAATGGTGAAGAGGCCATTCAACTGGTTTTTAAAAAAGTTGATGCTGTCACGAAAGAGTGAGTTGGCCGAAATGGACATGTAACTGCTCCTATCTACAAACGGAATAAAAATTTGACGGTGATTGTAACTGAGTATCGGACGTATAGGTAGAGAAAGATAAGAAAAGTCTGGGAGTTAGCCTAAATAAGTGTGCTACACCATAAATGAGTGTATCACTATTAATAAAGAATAATCTTAAAGGTGTATTTTAAATATATATTTAAATCGTGATTTAATTAGCCATTAATATAAAATCATTTTTTATTTTAATAGTTATTTCATGAAAATTGATTCAAATCAAAATAGAAAAAACCAGTAATGGAATAATAAACTCAGCTTTATTAAGAAATATATAAATTAGCAAAAGATGTGATCTTGATTTGAATATTAAATTTAAGAATAGGCTATATTTTTGCTAAATAATAAACATAGGAATGGGATTGACAATGAAAAAACTCACTGCGCTTGTATTGGCTGCTGCAACTTTAGCTCCAGCGGCTTCATTTGCTCATGAAGCTGGCGACTTTTTATTCCGTGCAGGTACAGCTACTGTAAGACCAAATGTTGGCGGGGACGATGTTAAACTGGGCAATGCGAATTTAGGTCATTTTGATGCAAATAATAATACCCAATTAGGTTTAACTTTCGGTTATATGATCACCGATAATATTGGTGTGGAATTATTAGCAGCGACTCCTTTTGAGCATAAAGTTGGTACTGGTCCAACAGGAAATATCGCAACAGTTAAACACTTACCACCAACTCTGATGGCTCAATATTACTTCGGTGGCAAAGAAGATAAACTGCGTCCTTATTTAGGTGCAGGTCTGAACTATACGTTCTTCTTTGATGAGAAATTTAATAGTACTGGTAAAGAAGCAGGTCTGTCTGACCTAGACCTGTCAAGCTCTTGGGGCTTTGCAGCGCAAGCAGGTATGGATTACATGCTTGATGAAAACTGGATGTTAAACGCCTCTGTTTGGTGGATGAATATTGACACTGACGTTAAATTCAAAGCTGGTGAAGACCGCGTTAAAGTTGATACACGTTTAGACCCATTTGTATTTATGTTTGGTGTGGGTTACCGCTTCTAATTTCTTAAGGACTTCGGCAAGTTTATTCTTGCTCGCTAATGGATTAGAAAGCAGTAAAGAAATCCGGGAATTTATTCCCGGATTTTTCGTTTTTAGAGAATAAAGAATATAATAAGCAGAGAACTCAATGTTAAATCACTTATATTTTATTTAACATTAAATTCACAATATCAAAAAAGGCCAATAATCAGAGTGAAAATTTAATTTTATAATTAAATATCAAGATGGATATTTAAACTAAATTAGTCTGAGTAACTTTACCTAATATATTTTAAATATTATCCGCAAAGTGGAAATTTGACAGAAACCATTGAATGCATTAACGGCTATTTGAAATGAAAAAAGCCATCAAATTATTGATGGCTTTCTGACACAATGAAGAAAATAAATTAAGGTACTATTTTTGTGTGGCGGCTTTCATATTTGCCACAAACGTCGTTAATTTACTGAGCATTTCTTGTGGTTGTTGTAGGTTATTTTCAATGATTTTTACCACAGCAGAACCCGATATTGCCCCCGCAGCGCCATTACGAATCGCTTCAGTCACTTGAGCAGGCTCCGAAATACCAAATCCTTGAAGTGCAGGTGCTGCGCCATATTGGGTTAATTTGCTCACTAAATGAGTTAATGGCATTTGCGCTCGCTGCTCTGTACCAGTGACGCCTGCGCGAGAGAGTAAATACGTATAACCTTGGCTATGTTCTCCAATCTCTTTTAGCAGTGCGTCATCCCCATTTGGTGGACAAATAAAGATTGGGGCGATGCCGTGGGTGATGGCTGATTCACGGAACGGCTTTGATTCACGCATTGGCACATCGGCAACTAAAACGGAATCTACGCCAGCTTGTTGGCAACGTTGATAAAAATAGTCGATCCCATTGGTGAAAACTAAATTAGCATAAACCAATAACCCTATCGGCATATCGGGGTGTTTGGCTCGAATACGCGCTAATAACTCGAAGCATAACGTCGGTGTGATCTCGCTTTTAAAGGCACGTAAATTGGCATTTTGAATTGTGGGACCATCCGCTAAAGGGTCAGAGAAGGGGATGCCAATTTCTAAGGCATCCGCACCTCCTGCAATTAATGCATCGACAATTTTTAAAGAAAGCTCGGCATCAGGGTCACCTAACGTGACAAAGGGAACAAAAGCGCCTTGGTTTTGTTGGTTTAAACGCTGAAAAAGTTGAGTATAACGCGTCATTAGATTTCCCCTTTGCTGGTCAAAATATCATGTACCGTAAAAATGTCTTTATCACCACGACCGGATAAATTGACAATTAACAACTGCTCTTTATTTGGATTTTGCTCTGCCATTTTGAGGGCATACGCTAATGCATGAGATGACTCTAATGCAGGAATAATCCCTTCTTTGCGTGACAGCAATTTAAAGGCGTTTAGCGCTTCATCATCGGTAATCGAAACATATTCAGCACGACCAATACTGTTTAAGTGCGCATGTTGAGGCCCCACTGATGGGAAATCTAACCCTGCTGAAATGGAGTAAGATTCTTCAATCTGCCCTTCAGAGGTTTGCATCATAGGGGATTTCATACCGAAATAAATCCCAATACGACCATGTTTTAACGGTGCACCATGTTGCCCTGATTCAATACCGTGACCGGCAGGCTCAACACCAATTAACCCGACGTTTTCTTCAGGAATAAACGAAGCGAACAGACCGATAGCGTTGGAACCACCACCGATACAGGCGATCACCGCATCCGGTAGGCGACCTTCTTTATCTAAAATTTGCTGTTTTGCTTCATCACCGATCATGCGTTGAAATTCACGTACAATAGTCGGATATGGGTGAGGGCCTGCCGCAGTCCCTAATAAATAGTGTGCGGTTTCATAACTGCCAGACCAGTCTCTTAGCGCTTCATTACAAGCATCTTTTAAGGTTGCAGAGCCGCTATGTACAGGGATCACTTCGGCGCCCATTAGCTTCATACGAAACACGTTTGGAGATTGACGCTCAACGTCTTTTGCACCCATGTAGATGCGGCACTTCATATTTAATAAGGCGCAAGCAAGGGCGGTAGCAACACCATGCTGACCCGCGCCAGTTTCAGCGATAATTTCATTTTTACCCATACGTTTGGCGAGCAATGCTTGACCCAACACCTGGTTGGTTTTGTGCGCGCCACCGTGGAGTAAATCTTCGCGCTTTAAATAAAGCTTCGTTTTGGTACCCGCCGTCAGGTTGCGGCACAGGGTTAATGCGGTTGGACGACCTGCATAATTTTTAAGTAGATCATGGAATTCCGTTAAGAACGCAGGATCATTTTGTGCGTCAATAAAGGCATCTTCTAGCTGGTTCAATGCTGGGATCAAAATTTCTGGGACATATTGCCCACCAAACTCACCGAAATAGGGATCTAATTTGCTCATTATTTATTATCCATTTTAAGTTTATATGTTCAGTATGATTAATATGGCTTTGAGCTAAATCGCCATGCGGGCTGATTTCAATGCATCAAAGACTTGGTTTAATTTTTGTTCGGATTTAATACCCGGTTCGATTTCAATGCCAGAGTTAAAATCAAGCCCATTGCAGACGAGTTGCGCGGCTTGTTGGCAGTTTTCAAGGGTAAGCCCACCAGCCACCATTAGCTTGTGACCGCTATTTGTTGGTATTGATGACCAATCAAAGGTTTTTCCTGTACCGCCAGCGCCGTTATCTAATAGCAGCAAATCAATTAACGTAGGGTCATAATCGGCGATTTGACTATCAGCCATATTCAGCGCTTTCCAAATATGGCAATGTGCTGGCAGCATTTCACGTAATTGTGCCATGTAGGTATTATCTTCATCACCGTGGAGCTGAACCGCATGTAACGCCAATTGTTGGGCAATATGCGCCACAAAATCCGCGGATTGATTATGGAAAACCCCCACAAATCTAAGTGGTGCAGCATGAATAATCTGCTTTGCTTGTGACAGCGTCACTTTACGAGGGGATTTTTCAGCAAAAATCAGTCCACCAAAATTGGCGCCTGCAGCAAATGCGGCTTTAGCATCTTGCTCACGGGTTAAGCCACACACTTTATGCTCACCAATCAGCAGGTTACGCAGTGCTTTTGGTAAGTCCTCTTGCTCCATCAAGGCGCTACCAATTAGGAAGCCGTTAGCGACATCCGCAAGGCTTTGAATATGTTGATGTTGAAGAATACCTGACTCGCTGATCACCACGGTTCCTGCCGGTAAACGCGGCGCGAGTTGACGCGTACTATTTAAATCGATAGACATATCGCGTAGGTCGCGGTTGTTGATCCCAACCACTTTAGCTTTCAATGTTATCGCACGTTCCAGTTCTTCATCGTTGCTTACCTCAGTGAGAACGCCCATGTTCAGTTGGTGTGCTACATCGGCAAGGGCAAGATATTGTTCATCATTCAATACGGACAGCATGAGTAAAATAGCATCCGCTTGGTAATAGCGAGCAAGGTAAATCTGATAAGGATCAACGATAAAATCTTTGCACAGAACAGGTTGTTTCACTGTGTTGCTAACAATCGTCAGGTAATCCATCTTACCTTGGAAATATTTTTCGTCAGTCAAGACTGAAATTGCAGAAGCATAAGGGGCATACATGCCCGCAATCACCGCGGGGTCGAAATCTTCACGGATAAGCCCCTTCGATGGAGAGGCTTTTTTGCACTCTAAAATAAATACTGGGCGCTTCGCTTGTAGAGCTGAGTAAAAATTTCGTTGCGCAGGTTGCACTTCAGATTGAAAACTTGCCAGCGGTTGACGTTGTTTGCGCTCCGCTAAATAGGCAAATTTATCATCTACAATCTTTTGTAATACCGTGCCTTTCATCTTAGTGCTCCCTTGCAGCTAGTGCCAGAACGCGGTCAAATGCTTTGCCGCTACGAATAATATTGAGTGCGTGCTCGCTGTTTTCTTTTAAATCTTCGTAACCATTAATACGTAACAACATGGCGACGTTTGCGGCGACAGCCGCCTCATGAGCCGCTTGACCATGACCTTGTAATAATTGCGTCAGCAGAAAACGGTTTTCATCTGGGGTGCCGCCTTCCAAATCTTTCAATTGATAAGGCGCTAAGCCAAAATCTTCAGCTGTCAGAGTATATTGCTGAATTTCACCATTTTTTAATTCGGCAACATGGGTTGGTGCATGAAGTGAAACTTCATCCATCCCTCCACTATGTACCACAGCTGCACGGGTAAACCCAAGCATTTGCATGGTTTTTGCTACCGGTTCAACCAATGAATCCTGATAGACGCCCACTAAGGCTAACGGTGGGCGAGCTGGGTTAATTAATGGACCCAGTACATTAAATAAAGTACGGGTTTTTAATTGACTACGTACCGGGGCGGCATGGCGGAATCCACTGTGATATTGCGGCGCAAATAAGAAACATAAGCCTAACTCGTCTAATGCATCGCGGGCGCTTTGAGCGCTTAAATCTAAGGCAATGCCAAAGGCGGCGAGCAAGTCCGATGAGCCTGAGCGGCTGGAAACGCTGCGGTTGCCATGTTTTGCGACTTTTATCCCACATTCTGCCGCCACAAATGCGCTGGCAGTGGAGATATTAATACTGTTTGCACCATCTCCTCCTGTGCCGACAATATCACTGAATTGATAGTCAGGGCGTGGGAAAGGTTGGGCATTTTCTAAGCATGCCAATGCAGCACCGGCAATTTCTTGTGGTTGTTCGCCACGCATTTTCATGCTGATCAAGACGGCAGCAAGTTGGGGCTCAGTGAGTTCACCTTGAATAATTGCGTTAAATAAATATTGGCTCTCTTGTTGAGTTAACGCTTGCGCTTTAAATAATTTATCGTAAATGTTTTGCATGATTGGCTCTCTGTGTCCCATTAGTGCGAATGTGATGTTGTTTTGTTGGGGGAAGAAAGCGCCCATGCCACCGTATTTTCTAACAACAATTTTCCTTGGGTGGTTAAGATGGATTCGGGGTGAAACTGGAATCCACACACTCGCTGTTCATCATTGCGTACCGCCATGACCATGCCATTGGATTGTGCGCAAATCGTTAATGATTCAGGGATTTGGCTACCCACTAAAGAGTGATAACGTGCCACTGAAATAGGGTTTTCTAAGCCTGCAAACATAGCTTGTTCATCGTGGGTTGCCATTGATGCTTTGCCATGTAAAATTTCACCCGCAGGGGAAACTGTTCCACCATAAGCTTCAACGATGGCTTGATGCCCTAAGCAGATGCCAATCACTGGAATGGTGCCTATTACTGATTTAAGTACTTCCGGCATACAGCCCGCGTCACTTGGCTTTCCTGGACCCGGTGAAAGGACTAAAATCGCATCATCGAGCTGATTCAGTACGGATAAAACATGTGCCGCATTAACGGTGTTGCGGTAGATCACTACGTGATGACCGCTGGCGCGTAATTGGTCGACCAAGTTGTAGGTGAAGGAGTCGACGTTATCGAGTAGTAAGATATTAGCCATTAAAATAACTCCTCAACTTGGTGGGCTTGGGCAATAGCGCGGATCACTGCGCGGGCTTTATTACGAGTTTCGTCGGCTTCACCTTGTGGAGATGAGTCGAGGACAACGCCGCCGCCAGCTTGAACGGTAGCAATGCCGTTTTCGACATATGCAGAACGAATAACGATGCAGGTATCAAAGTCGCCTTTACCATTAAAGTAACCCACTGCGCCGCCGTAGGAGCCTCTGCGCTCTTTTTCACATTCCGCGATCAGTTGCATCGCTTTGACTTTCGGCGCGCCTGTTAATGTCCCCATATTCATACATGCTTGATACGCATGGAAAACATCTAAATCGCTGCGTAAAGTTCCCACAACATGGGAAACTAAGTGCATGACAAAAGAGTAGCGGTCAACTTTTGTCAGGTTGGCAACATAGCGGCTGCCTGCTTCACAAATTCGCGCTAAATCATTACGTGCTAAGTCTACTAACATAATGTGTTCTGCCAGCTCTTTTTCATCGGTACGCATGGCCAATTCAATGCGACTATCTAAATCTAAGTCGATGTTTCCTTGCGCATTGCGTCCACGAGGGCGGGTACCTGCAATTGGGTAGATTTCCACCACGCGAGTTTGTTTGCTGTATTTCAAGGCGCTCTCTGGTGAAGCGCCAAACAGGGTAAAATCATTGTCTTGCATATAGAACATGTACGGACTTGGGTTTTGCGCCTTAAGTTTTTGATAGGCAATCAGCGGTTGAGCACATGGCATACTGAATTTGCGTGATGGGACGATTTGGAAAATATCACCGCGGTAGATAGCTTCTTTTAAGGTATTGACGACACGTCCATATTCTTCATCATTTTTATTGATAGTAACGCTGAAGTTGTCTTGTTCACCCAGAGGTAATGCTGGTAAGTAAGGGCGGCACGCAACGATAATTTCGCTGTGACGCTGCTGTACTTGCGCAACAATGTGGGTGTCTGCGGTAAATAACAGGCTTTTTAAACGCGCTGCTTGGTTTTGATGGTCTATCACTAAATAGTGTTCTGCAACGAAAAAGCAGAAATCTGGGCATTGGTTTGTGGCAGTCACTTCCGGTAATGCTTCAAAATTTGCCACTAAGTCATAGGAGAATAATCCGCCCATAAACAGGATTTCTGGTCTTGGGAAATGGGCTTGTGCAATTGCTGGCAATGCGCGTAATACATCCAAGCATGAAGCACTTTTTAAACGGCTATCTTCATCTAATTGGCTTTCTGGTTGAGCAAAGATGACGGTCAGATGGTTTGCGGTTAAATCGCGAGAAATCGCTTTCTCGGCTAATTGTAAATTAATTAAAGGTAATAGAGCTTGACCATTTTCAGTTAACGCTTCAATTTCAACTCGTTGACCAAATGCACGGATGCGTAATGCACTGTCGATGATTAATAAGCTTTGTAAATTGGCTTTGTTGTTGACTTCAGCCGACTCTAGCAGCATGGTAGCGGCTTTATTCTGGCACAGGTGATTAAATAACAACGTAGGATCCGGTTGATAGTTAATTGGGCTATCCAGATGATTAAAATGTGCTAATGTGGTGTTTTGTTTGTTCATTTTGCTGCCTTAAGCTAATTTTAGACGTAAAAAAACCCGCTGGTTGAGGGCGGGTTCGGCACTGAGGCATTAACAATTCATGCGCGTGCGGCTTCCGCCCAATTTGGGAAGTCGCGCCACCAACGATTTGATAAATTGAAAACAGTCATACATGCCTCACTGGATAAACAAATTAAGTTTTAAATGCTTTTGCATACTAATTCTTTTGAATACAACAAATCTTGCGTACTAGTAAACTGGATTGCGCGATTGATGTCAATAGCTGTTTGTATTTATTTTTAATTTTCGTTAAGTCGAAAAGGGAGAAGGTAACAATATGTCGCAAGATTCGACGCCAATAGTGACTCGCTATGACTTACATAGCCATACGAATGCATCAGATGGAGAATTGTCTCCCGCTGAGTTAGTCGAACGTGCGATAGCAATGGGTGTGAATATTTTATCAATTACGGATCATGATACTTGTGATGGCTTAATTGCTGCCAAAGCGTATCTTGCTGACAATCCACGTCCATTAACATTAGTTAACGGGGTTGAAATATCCACCCTGTGGGAAAATATTGAAATTCATATTGTTGGGCTGAATTTTTCACCGAGCCATCCTACGATGGAAACGTTACTCTCGCAGCAATCACAACGCCGCCTAGACCGTGGGATTGAGATAGGTCGTCGCTTGCAAAAGGCAGGGATTGAGGATGCGTGGGAAAATGCCCAAGCGATTTCAGGTGGCGGCCAGGTTACTCGCGCGCATTTTGCACAGTACATTGTCAAAATTGGCAAAGAGAAAACCATCAATAATGTGTTTAAGCGCTATCTGGCGAAAGGGAAAACCGGCTATGTGCCCGCGCAGTGGTGCAGCATTCAAGAAGCTGTGGATGCTATTCATCAATCTGGCGGTGTCGCGGTGCTGGCGCATCCATCAAAATATCAATTATCGAATAAATGGCTAAGACGCCTGATCGATCACTTTAAAGCTTGCCAAGGGGATGCGATGGAAATTTCTCATTGCCAGCAGCCGGCAAATGAGAAGCGATTTTTAGGAGAGTTGGCACAAGAGGCTAACTTGAAAACTTCTGTTGGGTCAGATTTCCATCGCCCTTGTTCGTGGATTGAGTTAGGGCGGAATTTATGGCTTCCTGATGATGAGCAAGCGGTTTGGACCCTCTGGGATAAAGTGAATTGATAGAAAGCTAAAACCTCTTAGTTTGTAAGAATATTACCTAATTCGTTGATGGATCACGGTTTGGGTGTAAAATAGTCTGTATATGAATTATTTTGTTGAGTCACAATATTATTTGATAAAGATATTACTGTGACCGTTTTGTTTTGTAAGCGCCGTTTTGTTTTGTAAGAATAGATAGATAGTGCCATTTTTAGGTCGTTCACCGGATGATGCTGTCGATACTCAACTATAGAGGTCACTATGAGCCAGTTTTTTTATATCCATCCGGACAACCCTCAGGCAAGGCTAATTAGCCAAAGTGTTGAGATCCTGAATAAAGGCGGTGTTGTCGTCTACCCGACAGATTCAGGTTATGCCATTGGTTGTCGTTTAGAAGATAAAAATGCCCTAGAGCGTATTTGTCGTATCCGAAAATTGGATGCGAACCATAACTTTACCTTGATGTGCCGTGATCTATCCGAAATCTCAAATTATGCCCATGTGGATAACACCGTATTTCGTTTAATCAAAAACAATACGCCGGGTAATTACACCTTTATTTTAAAAGCCACCAAAGAAGTGCCTCGTCGTTTGATGAACGAAAAGCGTAAAACTATTGGGTTACGTGTACCATCAAACCCAATTGCCCGCGATTTACTGGAAGCCGTGGGGGAGCCACTTATGTCCACCAGTTTGATTTTACCGGGCGATGATTTTACTCAATCAGATCCAGAAGAAATCCGCGATTTACTGGATAAACAAGTGGATTTAGTGATCCACGGTGGTTACATCGGGCAAAAACCAACCACGGTAATTGATTTTACTGATGACACTCCAGTTGTCGCTCGTGTCGGAACTGGCGACCCAACCCCATTTGAATAAGGCAATCTTCCTTGAAAATTCATTCTTTCAGGGAAGACGATTAGTCATAGGGGATCACAATAAACCTGTGTATAATGCGCAGGTTTTCAAATTCATCACTTTTTGCCGATGACACAAGACTTGTTAATTGAGCGAGGCTTGTTTTAATAGCGCAAGAAGCTATTTGACGCCTGTGAAGGCGACAGCTGAGGATCTCATGAGTTCTAAACCGCAACAAACTGAAAAGCTACAAAAAATTCTTGCCCGTTCAGGGCATGGTTCCCGCCGAGAAATCGAAGGCCTATTGAAAGAAGGCCGTATTAGTGTTGATGGCAAAATGGCAACATTGGGTGATCGTGTTGAAGTCAAAGCCTCCACAAAAATTCGTCTTGATGGTCGTGTCTTAGCGATAAAAGAGCCAGAAAAAGAAATTTGCCGCGTGATGGCATACTACAAACCGGAAGGGGAATTGTGCACGCGCCATGATCCTGAAGGTCGTCCAACGGTATTTAACCGTTTACCAAAACTGACTGGGGCTCGTTGGATTGCTGTAGGGCGTCTAGATGTGAACACCAGTGGTTTATTGTTATTCACAACCGATGGTGAATTAGCTAACCGCTTAATGCACCCAAGCCGTGAAGTGGAACGCGAATACGCAGTACGTGTATTTGGTGAAATCACGGATGCAAAAATTCGTCAGTTAACCACTGGCGTGCAATTAGAAGATGGTCCAGCATCCTTTAAGACTGTGTCGTATCGCGGTGGTGAAGGGATGAACCAATGGTATAACGTCACTTTAACCGAAGGTCGTAACCGTGAAGTTCGTCGTTTATGGGAATCTGTTGGTGTGCAAGTGAGCCGCCTGATCCGTGTTCGCTACGGAGATATTGATTTACCAAAAGGTTTACCACGTGGAGGTTGGACTGAATTAGGTTTAGAGCAAACTAACTATTTAAGAGAGTTAGTTGAACTGGATGTTGAAACAGAAAGTAAAGTGTCTGTTGAGCGCGATCAGCGCCGCATCAAAGCTAACCAAATTCGCCGTGCGGTGAAACGTCACACTCAAGTGGCATCTCGCCCAGCAGCGAAACGCCAAACTTCACGCCCAACGGCTAAGCGCCGCACTCGAATCTAATCGTTTTAACGTTATTCGAATGATTTAAAATGAAGGTTATGGTAATTACCATAGCCTTTTTTTATTTCAATTTAATAGAATAGCGAAATGTTCTGTCATTCTGTTTGGTCATTTCAATAATTCATTCAACTTTGATTTTTCTAAAAATCGATTCATTCGGAATTTTATTTTCGAATAATATAAATAAGTTATCCCAATCTTAAATTATTATTTACTAGGTGTCTTTTTTTGACTAGAAAATGATAAAGTTAAAAAAGGTTGTATTATTCCACTTATTACTTTTATTTCTTTGTTATTTAGATATTTAAAACTTAAAATACGCCAATATGGAGTTTATAAGGTATCTGTCACATTATGAGGCTTTTATATTGTACAACTCTTCTATCTAAACTATTTTTATCATAATGAAAAAATAAAAGGTTTTAATGTTTATGTTATGTGCAAAGTCGATGAAATATATAGCACTATTGAGTTTCAGCATAACAAGTTGTGATGTTTATCAACCACATATATCTGAAAGTGGGCGGTTCTTTTTTAGTAATGACTCATCGGAAAATTATTCTTTCTTTATTGATAATAAACTGATGGTGATCCCGAAAGCATCAGTGGGTAGTCTGTATTTAAAGCAGGGATTACATTCCATGACAACCGAAGAAGGTCAGCACATTTATTTTATGATTTACCCAGGTAATAAAGGAGGGATATTAAATCCTCAAAAGCATCTTTATTATTCTTACAGCTTTGTATACGGTAATAATGGAATTCCTTCTGTTCATAATCAAACTATACAGGAATTAACTGTTGGTGATTACCAAGTGAAAGGAAGAGTTGAGAGTAGTGATGATATCATTATTGATAATAACGTATTCAACTGTGATTACCCGGTCGGAACGCGGATCCCTGATGAATTAAATTCGCTAACAACAGTCAGCAAAATAAAAACAAAATGTTTTTCTTATTCAGAACTCATTACGGCGATTTCGTCGGATGATAAACAAATGACACAACTGGTTGTGCGTCAAAATGAGCCAGTGCAAAACAATACGGTAAGTTTAACATTTGACTATCCAGTCACACTCCCTGCTTTTGAAGATCAGCAAATTCAGCAGTATGCGGTGAAGGTGAATACGCTGATTCAAGCGTATCGAGGATCCGCTGACCCAGAAAAAAAACAGAACTTTTATAATCAATACCATGTAGCCGTATCGAATATGGCGGAGCGCTATAGCCAATGGGAGACAGGGGATAATTGCCTTGAGGAGCGACAAAAATATTTGCAATTCTTATCACAAACTGCCGCCATTTTTAGTGCTGGGGTTTTAAAACTGGATGTAACACCGAAATAGCTGGTGGCAGCTAACTCGCATGTTACCAAAGGCTACCAGTCAATTCCTTTTTGCGCTTTGATCCCTGCATCAAAAGCATGTTTAACAGGGCGCATTTCTGTCACCGTATCAGCAAACTCTAATAGATCACGGTGGCACCCACGACCTGTAATAATGACGGATTGATTTTCAGGACGGCAACTTAATGCATTCATTACTTCAGCAAGAGGAAGATAATGGTAACTGATCATGTAGGTCAGCTCGTCGAGGATCACCAAGTCATATTGAGGGTCTTGCAATAATTCCACTGCATGTTGCCAAGTTTCAAGGCAAGCTTGTGTGTCAGTCTGCTTGTTTTGCGTTTCCCAAGTAAACCCGGTGGACATCACATAAAAGGGGACGCCGTGAGGCTCTAAAAGATTGCGTTCGCCATTATCCCAGCCACCTTTAATAAACTGGACAACGGCTACTTTTTTGCCATGACCGACAGCACGACAAGCGGTGCCAAATGCTGCCGTCGTTTTTCCTTTTCCATTGCCAGTGAAGACAATCAGGATCCCGCGCTCCAGCTGGGCTGCTTCAATTCGCTCATCCACTTTTTGCTTTAAACGTTGTTGGCGTTCTTCGTGTCGGTCTTGGCTCATAGCTTGCTCCGTTTCGGTCGAGTTTAAGCTTTAATCGGTTTTAAATTAGGCTGAGCGTCTACGCTGGTTCCTGTTTGCTCGGCGCTATCATCACCCATTAAGTATAGATAAGTCGGCATGATATCGGCAGGTGTTTTTAGGGTCATTGGATCTTCACCGGGTGCCGCACCTGCACGCATAGCGGTACGAGTGCGCCCAGGGTTAATACAGTTAATACGTAATCCAGTGCCTTGATACTCATCGGCTAAGACTTGCATTAAACCTTCAGTCGCAAATTTTGAAACGGCATAAACGCCCCAATTAGCGCGTCCTTGTTTACCGACACTTGAACTGGTGAAAATCAGCGATGCGTGTGGGGCTTTTTCTAATAAAGGAAGTAATGCTTGTGTGAGCATAAAGCCGGCATTGACGTTAACTTGCATGACGTCATGCCAGAGCTGAGTCGGTTGTTCACTGATTGGTGCGATATTTCCTAGCAAACCTGCGCTATGTAATACGCCATCCAAGTAAGGGTGTTGTTTGGCAATATCGTCAGCGATAGCTTGGCAAGTTGCCTCTGTTGCAGTCAGTAAATCAATCACATAGGTTTCTACGGATGCACCGGTAGAATTAATAATTTGTTGTTTAACCGCCTCTAATTTTTGCGAGTTACGGCCTAATAAAATGATGGAGGCGCCAAAGCGTGCATACGTTAATGCTGCTTCTTGACCAATCCCGTCAGTAGCACCGGTAATTAAGATAGTTTTACCATTTAAAAGATCTTGTCTAGGCTGATAATGAAGCATAATTTTTCCTATCGTCTTGAGCCGCGTTGAAGGTTATCATCGCGTAGATTGCACGGGAGGGCAATTTACCACATTTGTTTCATGTCTGTGGTTATTGATAACAGTTTTTTTACTGGTTGTTTATGAACAATCATGCGATCATTTTTTTATTAGCGTTAAATATTAGAAGGATCAACTTGTGGAGTATTTCTCTTTGTATGGACTGTTTTTAGCAAAAGTGGTTACCATTGTGGTCGCGATTGCTGTGATTGCAGTATTTGTATTTGGCGTAGGTATGAGACGTCAAGGAAGTAAAGGCGCGTTAAAAATTACTGACCTAGGCGAAAGTTACCGTGAACGCCAACGTCAAATGCAGCAGATCAAAATGAATGATTCTGAGCAAAAAGCGTGGTCAAAGGCATTTAAAAAGCAGGAAAAAGCCAAGTCTAAAAATGAAAAGGCTGGGGCGAAAATGGGGCAAACCGCCGTCAAAAAGCCTTGCTTATATGTCTTAGACTTTAAAGGCAGTATGGATGCGCGTGAAGTCAGCTCTTTACGTGAGGAAATCAGTGCAATTCTTGCAGTTGCAGATCAGCAAGATGAAGTTTTATTACGTTTAGAAAGCCCAGGTGGTTTAGTCCATGGCTATGGCTTAGCCGCTTCTCAGTTGATGCGATTGAAAGAGAAAAATATTCCGCTAACAATTGCAGTTGATAAGGTTGCGGCAAGCGGCGGTTATATGATGGCGTGTATTGCGAATAAAATCGTTGCGGCACCGTTTTCTATTATAGGCTCTATTGGTGTTGTCGCTCAGGTTCCAAATATTCACCGATTATTGAAAAAGCACGATGTGGATGTGGAGTTGCACACCGCAGGGGAATATAAACGTACACTGACAATGCTCGGTGAAAATACAGAGCAGGGGCGTAAGAAATTTGTTGAAGATCTGAATTCAACTCACGAACTATTTAAAGATTTTGTTCATCAAAATCGCCCATCCCTTGATATTGCAGCGGTGGCAACAGGCGAGTATTGGTATGGAACGCAAGCGCTAGAGAAAGGGCTCGTTGACCAAATTGGTGTTAGCGATGATTTGATCATTAACGCAATCGAAACCAAAGAGATTATCAGCATCCGTTTTGTGATGAGCAAGAAAATGGTCGAGCGTTTTACCAGTAGCGCGGCAGAGAGTGCGGATAAGCTATTATTACGCTGGTGGCAGCGTGGACAAAAGCCGCTTTTATAAAAAAGCCATAATGTTCACTGAATATTCATGACACAATATTTAAGTTGGACTACCCTTAAAAATACCGGCGATAAAAGCCGGTATTTTTTTATGTCTATTCTGATTCTTGCAGTCGGTACTTATCAGAAAAGAGGTGCGCCAAATGCTTATACATATTAAAAGCCGCTGGACTTTTTAAGGATGGTATTCCGTTTTCATCAAGGAAGAACTCGCCTTTAAAAACTAAAACACCACGATGTTGCTCGACATTATCCACGAACATGCCATCAAGGTACTCATCGTGGTTTTTGATGATTTCGTTGGCTTTTTCAAGCAGTTCTTGCTTTGAAATAGTTTGAATCTCATTGTTCATAGAATGCCTCTCTTGAAAAAATAATTGGTTGCTTCTAGCATTTTATCAGGTACAGTGTGTGTTTTTCAATGCGGCTAAACTGCATTATGTGGTTAAAATCAGTCAACTAGAGCAATTTGTATGCTTTACAAAATAATGTGACTGATGGATAAAATTCGTTTCGTTACAAATTATTGTGCGAAAAAATATTGATATATTGTGATTCTGTCGCAATATAAAAAAGAGATTCTCATTTTGCGCATTTGAATAGAAAAATGCGCCTTCGTTGATAGTAGGTAAAGGTAAATATGGGTAAAGCTCTTGTTATAGTGGAGTCCCCGGCAAAAGCCAAAACGATCAATAAGTATCTTGGCAGTGGCTACGTTGTAAAAAGCAGCGTTGGTCACATTCGTGATCTGCCGAAAAGCGGCTCTGGTTCACAATCCGGCTCACCAAAGAGTACAGGCTCATCTACCGATAAAGCAAAGACCGACAAAACAAAGAAAGTTAAAAAGGATCCGCAAGAAGCGTTAGTTAAACGCATGGGGATCGACCCTTATCATGGTTGGAAAGCGAATTATCAAATTCTGCCGGGTAAGGAAAAAGTGGTTTCTGAATTAAAAGCGTTAGCCGAAGATGCTGACCACGTCTACCTCGCGACGGACCTTGACCGCGAAGGGGAAGCTATTGCGTGGCATTTACGCGAAGTGATCGGTGGTGATGATTCTCGTTTTAGCCGAGTGGTGTTTAACGAAATCACTAAAAATGCAATTACTCAAGCATTTGAAAGCCCTGGCGAATTGAATATCGACCGTGTTAATGCTCAGCAAGCTCGTCGCTTTATGGACCGTGTTGTTGGGTATATGGTCTCTCCATTATTATGGAAAAAAGTGGCGCGCGGATTATCTGCTGGACGCGTACAGTCCGTCGCAGTAAGACTTATCGTTGAGCGTGAACGTGAAATTAAAGCGTTTGTTCCTGAAGAATATTGGGAACTCCATGCGGATTTAGCGGATAAAAACGCCGTTAACTTGCGTTTAGAAGTGACTTCCCAAGCGGGAAAAGCTTTTAAACCTGTCAATAAAGTCCAAACGGAAGCTGCGGTTAAATTACTGGAAAATGCACGTTATCAAGTGATTGATCGTGAAGATAAACCAACGTCCAGTAAACCAAGC
Organism: Providencia sp. PROV188; assembly: GCF_027595165.1. Lineage (NCBI taxonomy): Bacteria > Pseudomonadati > Pseudomonadota > Gammaproteobacteria > Enterobacterales > Morganellaceae > Providencia > Providencia sp. PROV188. Next base: position 1,917,746 of record NZ_CP097291.1, on the reverse strand, counting down.
GCACCGTTTATCACGTCGACACTCCAACAAGCGGCGAGCACTCGCTTAAGTTTTGGTGTGAAGAAAACCATGATGATGGCTCAGCGCTTATATGAAGCGGGTTACATCACTTATATGCGTACGGACTCAACGAACTTGAGCCAAGATGCAGTGAACATGGTTCGTGGTTATATTTCTGATAACTTTGGCGCACAGTATTTACCAAAAGATGCCAACGTTTACACCAGTAAAGATAACTCCCAAGAAGCGCACGAAGCTATTCGCCCATCCAGTGTTGATGTATTACCTGATTCACTGAAAGACATGGAAAACGACGCTAAGCGCCTCTACCAGTTAATTTGGAATCAATTTGTTGCGTGTCAAATGACACCAGCAAAATACGACTCCACCACATTAACGGTGAAAGCGGGAGATTTCGAATTAAAAGCCAAAGGTCGTACGTTACGTTTTGATGGTTGGACAAGAGTCATGCCAGCACTGCGTAAAAATGACGAAGATAAAACATTACCTGCGATTCAAGTGGGTGCTGAATTATCATTGCTGGAATTACTACCAAGCCAGCACTTTACTAAGCCACCAGCGCGTTTTAGTGAAGCTTCTTTGGTTAAAGAATTAGAAAAACGTGGTATTGGTCGCCCATCAACGTATGCGGCAATCATTTCAACGATCCAAGATCGTGGCTACGTTAAAGTGGAAAACCGCCGTTTCTATGCGGAAAAAATGGGTGAAATCGTTACAGACCGTTTAGAAGAAAACTTCAACGACCTGATGAACTACGACTTCACTGCTCGCATGGAAAACCAGCTGGACCACGTTGCGAATCATGAAGCAGAGTGGAAAGCGGTGTTGGATGAATTTTTCTCCGATTTCAGCAAACAGCTTGATGTTGCAGAAAAAGATCCGGAAGAAGGCGGTATGCGTACCAACCCAATGGTGATCACCTCGATTATCTGTCCTGACTGTGAACGTCATATGGGAATTCGTACCGCATCCACTGGGGTATTCTTAGGCTGCTCGGGCTATGCACTGCCACCAAAAGAGCGCTGCAAGAAAACCATCAATCTGATCCCTGAAGATGAAGTATTGAACATCCTCGAAGATGACGATGCAGAAACTAACGCCTTAAGAGCAAAACGTCGTTGTCCAAAATGTGGCACTGCGATGGACAGCTACCTGATTGATAATGGTCGTAAATTACATGTGTGTGGTAACAATCCAGCATGTGAAGGCTATGAAATCGAAGAAGGCGAGTTCCGCATCAAGGGTTACGATGGTCCGGTGATTGAGTGTGATAAATGTGGTTCTGAAATGCACCTGAAAATGGGACGTTTTGGGAAATACATGGGTTGCACCAACGAAGAGTGTAAAAATACCCGCAAGATCTTAAAAAGTGGTGAAATTGCACCACCGAAAGAAGACCCAGTACCACTACCAGAATTACCGTGTGAAAAATCGGATGCTTATTTTGTGTTACGTGATGGTGCAGCTGGCGTATTCCTTGCCGCAAACACCTTCCCGAAATCAAGGGAAACACGTGCGCCATTAGTGGCAGAACTACAACGATTTAAAGACAGATTACCGGCAAAATTGGCGTACTTAGCGGAAGCACCAGCACAAGACGAAGAGGGCAACCCAACAGTGGTTCGTTTTAGCCGCAAGACAAAACAGCAATATGTTTCGTCCGAGAAAGATGGTAAAGCGACGGGGTGGAGTGCTTTTTATGTTGATGGGCAATGGAAACCCAAAGAATAGTTTTTATTCTTCATACTTTGCACCGTAGCGGCGTTGGCTGCACTCGCTAACCCTAGTCACATACTTGTGTATGCTCCTAGGGATTAGCTCGATTGCTGCCTTGCTACAGCACAAATTATTTTGAATAAATCTATTGATTATATTCAGGATGACTCTGGTGCTAGCCACCGCCTTGTTCTAACGCGAACTATTTAGAATAATAGTTTGGAATTCTGTTTAGATCTTCAACGCTAAAGCTGCAATCATTATAAAAGAGCCCTTAGGGCTCTTTTTTTGTTCATAATTCGATAGCTCTCACATAACAAAAGCAGTAATCGCCCATTTTCATTCATTTATTATGCTAACGTTTAGCTTAAGGATAATAATCACGATGAATGACTGGAGGCAGTATGAAGTTCAAATTATGTTTGTTAGCGGCACTATTCACAACTGGTGCAGCGTATGCGGCACAAACTACGGTAGAGCTGAAAGAAGCAACAGCTAAAGGCGAGGGAAAAACCATTGGTGAAGTGGTGATTTCTGAAACTGAATACGGATTACTCTTCACGCCAAAACTATCTGGTTTGCAAGCAGGTGGTGTGCATGGTTTCCATGTGCATGAAAACCCAAGTTGCGAAGCGGGTGAAAAAGACGGTAAAACTGTACCCGCATTAAAAGCGGGTGGACATCTAGATCCAGCTAAAACAGGGGTTCACAAAGGGCCTTATGACAAAACAGGTCACCTCGGAGATTTACCGGGCTTAGTGGTTGATAGCCAAGGTAATGCTACCTACAGCGTGCTAGCGCCAAAATTAAAATCCCTGAAAGATGTCCAAAACCGCGCACTGATGGTGCATGCGGGTGGGGATAATTATTCCGATCATCCAGAAGCGTTGGGCGGTGGTGGGGCAAGAATGGCTTGCGGCATCATTCCTTCGTCATAATTCGCACCGTAGCTGTGTTGGCTACACTCACTAACCCTAGTCACATACTTGTGTATGTTCCTAGGGGATTAGCTCATTTGCCGCCTTGCTACAGCACGAATTATTTAGAAGGAAGTTTCTGGGGTATAATTCGCACCGTAGCTGTGTTGGCTACACTCACTAACCCTAGTCACATACTTGTGTATGTTCCTAGGGGATTAGCTCATTTGCCGCCTTGCTACAGCACAAATGATTTAGAAGGAAGTTTCTGGGGTATAATTCGTGTGATAACTGCGTTGGCGTCACTTGGCTACTCGGGTCACATACTTGTGTATGCTCCCCCGAGATATCCGCGTTAGCCGCCTTGTTCTAACGCGAATTATTTAGAAGAAACAGCGATGCTATCGGTCATAAAAAGACTCAAACAGAAAAAGCCTCTTACACAAGAAGCTTTTCAACGTTATCTTACCGATTTAACCAATCACCAAATCTTAATTCGTTTCTCCGGTGCGAGGTACAGGGCGTTATCCTTATCGACGCCGAAGGTGGTGTACCAATCATCAATATTACGGACAACACCATTGGCGCGGAACTGATTTGGGCTGTGTGGATCAGTGAGGATTTTATTGCGCTCGGATTCCTTATTTGACAACTCTTGCCAGGTTCTGGCCCATGAAATAAAGAGACGCTGCAAGCCAGTCATACCATCAATAATAGGTGGCTCGCCATTTGGGTAGTTCTCTTTAGCAAATTGCTTATAAGCGCTTAGCGCGATATTTAAACCGCCTAAATCACCAATATTCTCACCGAGAGTTAATTCACCATTCACTTTTTGACCATCGACAGCAAAGCCATTATATTGATCCACCAACTTGGCAGTTTTCTCTTTAAAATGCGCTTTGGCACTATCGCTCCACCAATTGCGTAGCTGACCTGTACCATCATATAAGCTGCCTTGATCATCAAAACCGTGACCCATTTCATGACCAATTACTGCACCAATCGCACCGTAGTTATAAGCAGGATCCACATTTGGGTCGAAGAATGGAGCTTGCAAAATAGCGGCAGGGAACACAATTTCATTTTGTACTGGATTGAAATATGCATTGATGGTTTGTGGTGTCATGCCCCATTCCCATTTGCGAACAGGCTGACCAATTTTGCTCATGGCATCGTTATATGACCATGCTTCCACTTGCTTAAAGTTATCCATCAATGTGTTCGGTTTCAAATTAATGGTACTAAAATCATTCCATTTATCAGGGTAGCCGACTTTTACCGTAAACTGCTCTAGCTTTTTCAGTGCTTCTTGGCGAGTTTGCTCATCCATCCAATCATTATCTTTCAGACGTGCATTAAAGGTACCGCGCACATAACTGACCAAATCTTGAATTTTCTCTTTAGATTGTGGATTGAAATATTTCTCTACATAAATCTGTCCGAGAGGCTCACCTTGCAGTGAATTGACTGTTTGAAGAGCGCGTTCTTGACGAGTCCGCTGTTTTTCAACGCCATTGAGTTTTTTCGAGTAAAAATCAAAGCGTGCGTCAGATAAGGTTTTGTTTAAATAACTTGCATGATCGTTCACGTACTGGAACGTTAGGTAATCTTTCAGGACTGAAACCGGGGTCTTGGCAAAAATCTGTGCCGTTTTTTCTACCGCCGTATCGTTCTCAACCACCACTTTCGCCAGTTGCTGATCGGTTAACTTCCAGTGCTGAATAAAACTATCCCACGCAAAGCCATCGGTAAATTTCTTCATTTCAGCGAGGGTCATAGGGTGATAATTTTTGATGGTGTCACGGCGAGCTTCTGGGCTCCAATGCACTTCAGCAATGGATTTTTCAAGGTCGAAGATCTGTTGCGCTTTTTTCTTAACGTCTTTTTCGCCAGCTAATTTCAAGATTGTCGCAATATACGCAATGTAGTTTTTGCGGATCTCTTTCATTTGCGGGGTATCGTCAAGGTAGTAATTACGATTAGGTAACCCAAGTCCACCTTGACCAAGATACAGAATATAGGTATCTGGCGCCTTGGCGTCTAAATCTACCCAATAAGAGAGCACGGAGGTATAACCCGGCAGCGTCATCAGACGGCTAATATCATTATGATCTTTGGCTTTTGCAATAGCCGCTAAATCGGATTTGATTGGCGTTAAACCCGCTTTTTCAATGCTAGCTTCATCTAAATAGCTTAAATATAAGTTACGAATATTTTTCTGATTATGATCCAAGCTGCCCTCTGGGGCTTGCTTTAATTCATCGATAATAGCTTGAGTTTGCTTTTCGGTACTTAAATACAAATCCACGAAAGAGTTAATTCGTGGCATGCCCGTTGGGATTTTCGCCTTATTAATCCAATCATGGTTAACATATTGGTAAAAGTCATTACCCGGCACGATGGTGTCTGATAACACGATTTTTTGCTGACCGTAAGATAGCTCTTTCGCTAATAAGTGAGGCGCAAAGGATAGGGTTGATAAACCGACCATCATGGCTAAAACTTTTATACGCATCTAGATAACCTCTCTGTAGTCTAAATAGGATGCTCACCGCAAAAATGGAAATAAAATTCGCATGCTAATTATTCAAGCATAGTCGAAGAAAAAAATAATCTGACTTTGCAATACCTTACTTGGGCGCCGTCTTTTTTTCACAGCAAGATGAAATAATATCATCATACTGTTTATTCTCATTAGTTTGATGTTATATTGGTTATATATAAATTAAACAATATTACTTTTTGTTATATGTAATGTTTTTTAGCTATAGCAAAAATGATTTCCTGTAAGAGGTGGAGTGAGTATGAAGTTACAGCAACTGCGATATATTGTTGAAGTGGTTAATCACGACCTGAATGTTTCATCAACAGCAGAAGGGTTATTTACTTCCCAACCGGGGATCAGTAAGCAAGTCAGAATGCTGGAAGATGAACTAGGCATTCAAATTTTTGCGCGTAGTGGTAAGCATTTGACTCACGTGACTCCAGCTGGTGAGGAAGTTGTGCGCATTTCCCGTGAAGTGCTCTCCAAAATTGAAGCTATCCGTTCTGTTGCCGGTGAGCATACCATTCCTGATCGCGGTAGCTTAAAAATTGCCACGACGCATACCCAAGCTCGCTATGCCTTACCGCCTGTAATCAAAACCTTTATTGAGCGTTATCCTCATGTTTCCTTGCATATGCAGCAAGGATCTCCAACCCAAATCGCTGAAGAAGTTTGCAAAGGGAATAGTGATTTTGCTATCGCGACAGAAGCGCTCCATCTGTACAGTGACCTTATCATGTTGCCGTGCTACCACTGGAATCGTTGTGTGGTAGTACCGAAAGGGCACCCACTGACCGAGAAAAAGAACGTTACAATTGAAGATATTGCCGAATATCAAATTGTGACTTACACCCACGGGTTTACTGGGCGTTCAGAGTTGGATGTTGCATTCCAAAAAGTAGGCTTAGAGCCCAAAATTATTTTCACTGCCACGGATGCGGATGTGATCAAGACCTATGTGAAGCTCGGTTTAGGGATTGGCATTATCGCCAGCATGGCGGTGGATCCTGAGGTGGATAAAGATCTCGTGGTTATCGATATGCGCGATAAATTTAGTTACAGCACCACGAAAATCGGTTTTAAACGTACCAGTTTCCTGCGCAGCTATATGTATGATTTTATTTGGCGTTTTGCCCCGCATCTCACACGTGATGTGGTGGATAAAGCCATTGCCTTGCGTAACAACGAAGATATCGAAGAATTTTTCAAAGAAATTGAGCTTCCTATTCTTTAATTGGCACAAAATCTATAGAGGAAATGATTATGAGGACTATGATTAATAATACTGCGTAAAAAAATAAGGTGATAAAAACGCCAAGGAGGAGTTATGTCGTTGAGTTTAAAAACAAACAGTGCAGCAACACTGAATGTCGGTAACAAACAGTATAATTACTTCAGTCTTGCCCTTGCAGAGAAACAATTAGGCAGCGGGGCGAGACTTCCTAAATCCCTCAAAGTTCTACTCGAAAACCTACTGCGTCATATCGACGGTAAATCCGTCGTTGACGCCGATCTCCAAGCCATCATCGATTGGCAAAAAAACGCACATGCGGACAGAGAAATTGCTTATCGCCCCGCGCGGGTGCTGATGCAAGACTTTACTGGTGTTCCTGCGGTTGTCGATCTCGCCGCTATGCGTGAAGCGGTTAAATCCCTTGGTGGCAACGTCAACCAAGTTAACCCTTTATCTCCCGTTGACTTAGTCATCGATCACTCAGTGATGGTCGATGAGTTTGGTAATTCCCAAGCGTTTGATGATAACGTCGAAATTGAAATGAAGCGTAACCACGAACGCTACCTATTTTTACGTTGGGGACAAAAAGCGTTTAACCGCTTTAGGGTGGTACCGCCGGGAACGGGGATTTGCCACCAAGTTAACCTTGAATACCTCGGTAAAGCGATTTGGCATGAAGAGATTGACGGAAAATTAGTTGCTTACCCCGATACGTTGGTTGGAACGGACTCCCACACCACCATGATCAACGGTTTGGGGGTATTAGGCTGGGGCGTTGGCGGAATTGAAGCGGAAGCCGCGATGCTGGGGCAACCTGTTTCTATGCTGATCCCCGATGTAGTGGGCTTCAAGCTAACCGGTAAATTAGCCGAAGGGATCACCGCGACAGACTTGGTGTTAACCGTCACTCAGATGCTACGTAAGCATGGTGTGGTGGGTAAATTTGTTGAGTTCTATGGGGATGGATTAGCTGACCTGCCATTAGCCGATCGCGCGACCATTGCCAATATGTCACCAGAATATGGGGCAACCTGCGGCTTCTTCCCGATAGACGAAATTACCCTTGCGTATATGAAACTGACAGGGCGTGAAGACGATGAAATCGCGCTGGTGGAAGCCTATAGCAAGCAACAAGGTTTATGGCGTCACCCAGGGGATGAACCGATTTTCACCAGTACCTTAGCACTGGATATGGGCACGGTAGAATCCAGCCTAGCGGGACCTAAACGCCCACAAGACCGCGTTGAACTGAGCCAAGTTCCGAAAGCATTCCAAGGCGCAGTGGATTTAGAGCTGAATAAGCAAGATAAACATGCGCATCCTCGCGTGAACTTTCAAGGGCAGGAATTCGACCTTACCGATGGCGCGGTAGTGATCGCCGCTATCACATCCTGTACCAACACCTCTAACCCTAGTGTATTAATGGCGGCAGGGTTACTGGCGAAAAAAGCGATAGAAAAAGGGCTTTCTCGTCAACCATGGGTTAAGTCTTCTCTCGCGCCGGGCTCTAAGGTCGTAACTGATTACCTGGCATTAGCGGGATTAACACCTTATCTGGACAAACTGGGCTTTAACCTTGTGGGGTATGGTTGTACTACCTGTATTGGTAACTCTGGTCCGTTACCTGCACCGATTGAAGAGGCAATTAAGCAACATGATCTGACGGTTGGGGCGGTGCTTTCAGGTAACCGTAACTTTGAAGGACGCATTCACCCTTTGGTAAAAACCAACTGGCTGGCATCACCGCCACTCGTCGTTGCCTATGCATTGGCTGGCAATATGCACGTTAATTTAAAAACTGACCCATTAGGTGTGGATCAACAGGGTCAGCCTGTCTACTTGAAAGATATTTGGCCATCCAGTGCGGAAATTGCCAGTGCGGTGGAGAAAGTCAAAACTGACATGTTCCATAAAGAATATAACGCGGTCTTTGAAGGGGATGAAGCTTGGCGTGCGCTGGATGTTGAAAGCTCCTCAACCTACCATTGGCAAGGGGATTCAACCTATATTCGCCATCCGCCATTCTTTGAAAATATGCCTGCGCAACCTAAGCCCGTTGCGGATATTCACGGGGCAAACATTCTCGCTATTCTCGGGGATTCGGTAACCACTGACCATATTTCTCCAGCGGGGAATATTAAGAAAGAAAGTCCAGCGGGGCGTTATCTCCAAGAACACGGTGTGGCGGTTGCAGATTTTAACTCTTATGGTTCTCGCCGTGGTAACCATGAAGTCATGATGCGCGGTACGTTTGCCAATATTCGTATTCGTAATGAAATGGTACCGGGGGTGGAAGGCGGCTATACCTTACATATTCCAACAGGCAAACAGATGGCTATCTTTGATGCGGCGATGTTGTATCAGCAACAAAAACGTCCGTTAGCCATTATTGCGGGTAAAGAATATGGTTCAGGCTCTAGCCGTGACTGGGCGGCAAAAGGCACCAATTTACTGGGTGTTCGTGTGGTGATCGCCGAATCCTATGAACGTATTCACCGCTCTAACTTAATTGGGATGGGGGTTATTCCATTAGAATTTACAGGTGGAGAAACCCGTAAAACCCTGGGTTTAAAAGGCGATGAGCGTATTGATGTTACTGGTTTACAGTCTCTGACTCCAAGCCAAAGTATCACCGTAAAAATTACGTATGGTGATGGCACAGTGAAAGAAGTGAATACTCGTTGCCGCATCGATACTGCGACGGAAATGGAATATTACCGACACGGTGGGATTTTGCATTATGTGATCCGCCAAATGCTCAATTAATCTGCGTTTATGGCGCCTGCAAGATTTCTTGTGGGCGTTTTTTCTTTATTAACGCTTAATATTGTTATTTCTCAAGTTTTTTAGCCAGTTTCTCAGTTATTGTGATAGTCAGTATTCAGAAAAAGCTCAGTAGTTTGATGGAATGAAGTGACCGCATTTATCGAAAATAGCGTAAAGGAAATCAATATGGCAAATATCAATGAAACTGATTTTTTCAAGGGTGCATTATGGGCGGCAGACATTCTATTAAGCACTTCACATTGTGCGGGTGCGAATGACGAAGTTCGTGACATTTTAGAACATATTCCAAATCTCTATTCGGTTGTAATGAGAACCCCAGAAACCGAAGTCCATGATTTAAGATTATATGCAGATAAAGAGTTTCCATTAGGCTTGAATGCCGAGTACACCGCAATTTCTATTGCACCACTAAAAGATTTCTTTGATATTTTGCCTGTCACCGATCACGAACTTGATTGTGAAGCTATGGATATCGAAACATGGGGCGTCGTTGCTGACCTTGCAAATGGTAAAAAAGATCTCCTGATTGCAGGGCTACTGACCCCAGAAACAGCAAAAATGTATGCAGACCGGCTATCCGAGCAGCTAGAATTCCAACAGAAAAAGGCGAGTTAATCTTCATATCGTTGAATAAATGAGCGGAAATGAACAAAAACGCCGATACTGTATTTATATCCAGTATCGGCGTTTTGTTATCTTAAAGATAGACTACAGGATCTTATTTTCAGCTAATTGCAGTGCGAAATAAGTAAAGATTAAATCTGCTCCAGCGCGTTTAATGGATCCTAAGCTTTCTAACGTGACGCGAGTTTCATCAATTGCACCTGCTTGCGCGGCAAATTTGATCATGGCGTATTCACCACTGACTTGATACGCACCAATAGGCAATTGGGTACACTCACGTAGGTCACGGATAATATCTAAGTAAGCACCCGCGGGTTTTACCATCAGCGCATCTGCGCCTTCTTGCATATCAATCAGCGACTCGTGCAGCGCTTCACGGCGGTTCATTGGGTTCATTTGGTAAGTCTTACGGTCACCTTTTAAACATGAACCTGCTGCATCACGGAATGGGCCGTATAGAGCTGATGCGAATTTCGTGGAGTAAGACATAATCGCTGTATCGGTAAATCCTGCTTCATCAAGTGCATGGCGGATTGCGGCTACTTGCCCATCCATTGCAGCGGAAGGGGCGATAAAGTCAGCACCGGCACGCGCAGCAGCAACGGCTTGCAGACCTAAATTATGGATAGTTTGGTCGTTATCAACCACATCACCGTGCATCACACCGCAGTGGCCGTGAGACGTATATTCGCAAAAACAAGTATCCGACATCACAATCATTTCTGGGACGGTCTCTTTACAGATACGAGACATACGAGCCACCAGACCATTGTCTTGCCATGCATCGCTACCATTTTCATCTAAGTGATGAGACACACCGAAGGTCATAACAGATTTAATGCCGGCTTTTGCAATACGCTCAATTTCATAGGCTAAGCGTTTTTCTGGAATACGCACAACGCCAGGCATACTCGCAATCGGTGCGTAATCGTCTAAGCCTTCTTCAACGAAAATAGGCAAGCATAAGTCATTGATGGAGAGGTGGGTTTCTTGGAATAGGTCACGGAATTGTTCACTTTTACGCAGTCTTCTCATGCGCTGGATGGAATGCAGGTTATTCACACTATCTCCTTGGTAGACGAAAAATAGACATTTCCCATTCGGATTATTATGTGGGAATGTTCCACTCTTATTTTTCGATGTATTTAATTATGAATGGTATTAAGTTGCGAATAGTATAAACCTTATAAAAAGAATGTGAATATAGCACTCGTCAAATGTTATGGATTCGATTGTTATGATAAAAATGGGAATTAAGGCAAGAATAATAGGAAGAGCAAGGGACACTCTTCCTGATTGAGAAGGATAATTATTGGTGCTTAAATAACATATGACCCATTTTTTGTGCTTTCACATCTAAATAATGTTCATTGCTAGGATTTCGTCCAACAATTAATGGCACACGTTCAACGACGTTGATACCCGCTTCACGCATAATATCAATTTTTTTCGGGTTATTAGTCAGTAAGCGAACTTCATTAATGCCTAATAATTTATACATATCAGAACACAGGGTAAAATCACGTTCGTCGGCTTTAAATCCTAATTTTAGGTTAGCTTCAACGGTATCTAATCCTTGGTCTTGCAATGCATAAGCACGGATTTTGTTCAGTAACCCAATATTACGACCTTCTTGGCGGTGATACAGCAGTACCCCACGGCCTTCTTCACTAATTTGCTTGAGCGCAGCTTCTAATTGAAAACCACAGTCACAACGTAAACTAAATAATGCATCGCCAGTTAAGCATTCGGAATGAATTCGACTGAGTACTGGCGTTGCGCCTGTAATATCACCAAAAATAAGCGCGACGTGGTCACGACCTGTTGCGATTTCTTCAAACCCTACCATTAGGAATTCACCGAAAGGGGTAGGTAGTTTGGCTTCGGCAATACGTTTTAGCTGCATATTTTCTTTCATTAGTTAAAGTAACTCTTGCTGAATTAAACACGTAAATCGATATGGTACTAAAGCAATATGGTCACTAAAGTTAAATATATCGATGCTATATGACGTTTGCATATAGAGTCCGGCATTCTTTGCACACAGCCGACGCTATACTACTATAACAGAGATATTTGCAGGCTATGTAAAATTTGTTAATTAGGAAATAATTAAAACGTAAGGAATATTCTAGATGAGAAAGAGTGCCTACCTTATCGCAATAAGTGTCATTTTTTTGCTGTTACCGCCGATAGTTATGATAGCCACAGGCTGGCAGTGGACTCCTGAGCATCAGCCATCGATGAAATGGCTACTTTGGTTGACGGATAGCGCGGGATTACCTTATAGCTATGTGACGTTTGTATTTTTAACTCTTTTAACGTTAATCGTCTTTCGTCATAAGCGGAATCAATGGCTAAAGTTGCTGGTGGTTATCGCATTATGTATTCTCGGTGCGCAAGGGGTGAAATCCTTAATGAAAAGCACCTTCCAAGAACCGCGTCCCTATGTGGTGTGGCTGGAGAAAACCTATCAAATTCCCCATCAGGAATTTTATGATTTAAAACGTGGGGCGCGAGCGGATTTAATTAAAAATACCGTGAAGTCGAATACGCTTATTCCTAAATGGCAGCGTAAACATTGGCAGGCAGAAACGGGCTACTCATTTCCTTCAGGTCATATGTTTTTTGCTGCGGGATGGGCATTGCTATTAATTGCGCTGTTTTGGCAACAACGTCAATATGCATTGGGAATCATCATATTATGCTGGGCGCAGGGCATCGGATTAAGCCGTATGCTACTAGGAATGCATTGGCCCCTTGATATTATTGCCTCCACGTTGATGAGTGCGCTTTTCGCGTTGTTAGGTTACTGGATATATCAATCTCGATTCTTAGAGAAATGAATTTAACGCTAATCGGATTATCATGATGAAAAAGGGCGGTTTTTAGAGCGAATACTCTTGGCAGGCGAATAATTTACTTTGTCTGAATGCGCTGAAAATGCTACCTTATCAGAGATATGTTTTGGAGCGATAAGAACTGATAACGGGAAAAAATGTGAAATATTTTCTGATTTTATTACTAGCGGTCGCCGTTTTTATTGTGTCGATTACGCTAGGTTCAAGCAATGATCAGGTTATTACATTTAACTACCTGATTGCAAAAGGGGATTTTTCTTTATCTTCCTTACTTGCAACCTTGTTTGGTGTCGGTTTTGTGCTGGGGTGGCTGGTGTGTGCGGTGTTCTATTTGCGTACCATTGTTAGCCTTAAGAATGCACGTCGTAAAATTAGACGTTTAGAATCACAATTAGGTGCTGGAGAGAAAACTATTTCTGACTCAACCGAATTAGTGACAGCTCAGAACAAGGAATAATCCTCAATGTTCGAGTTGCTTTTTCTGTTGCTACCTGTTGCCGCTGCATATGGCTGGTACATGGGGCGCAGAAGTGCTCAGCAAGATAAGCAGCAGCATGCAAATCGCTTGTCCCGTGACTACGTGACAGGCGTGAACTTCCTATTATCTAATCAACAAGATAAAGCCGTTGATTTATTCCTCGAAATGCTCAAAACGGAAGATAGCTCCGCCTTTGAAGCTCACTTAACTCTCGGTAACTTATTCCGTTCTCGTGGCGAAGTTGAACGCGCGATTCGTATTCACCAGTCGCTGGTGGAAAGTGCCGCGCTTTCTTTTGAACAACGTTTATTAGCCACTCAACAGCTTGGTCGTGATTATATGGCCGCGGGTGTGTATGACCGTGCCGAAAACATGTTCCAGCAATTAACCGATGAAGTGGATTTTAAACAGAGTGCGCTGCAATCTTTGTTATCGATTTATCAGTTAACCAGTGACTGGGGTAAAGCGATTGAAACGGCAACCAAGCTGGTGAAATTAGGCTCTGAAGAGTTACGGGAACAAATCGCCCATTTCTACTGTGAGTTGGCGACTCAAGAATTGGCGAGTGATGATATCGACGAAGCCTTAAGCCTATTAAATAAAGGCGAGCAAGCTGACAAAAACTGCGCACGCGTTTCGATTATGAAAGGGCGTATTTTTATCGAGCAAGGCAATTATGATAAAGCGATTTCTTCCTTAGTGCAGGTTTATCATCAAGATAGAGAACTGGTTTCTGAAACGCTGCCAATGCTGTACGAATGCTATCGACACACTGGGCTGGCGGAAGGCTGGGAAACCTATTTGCGTCAATGTGTTGATGGAAATACAGGGGCAATTGCCGAGCTTTATCTCGCCGATATTATTGTTGAAAAGCAGAATCATGAAGCGGCTGCTAGCTATATCAATGACCAAATTCAACGTCATCCAACCATGCGCTTATTCTACCGTTTGATGGATTACCATCTGGCGGAAGCGGAAGAAGGTCGAGCCAAAGAGAGCTTGATTTTGCTGCGTAAAATGGTGGGTGAGCAAATTCGTACTAAACCGGATTACCGTTGCCACAAATGTGGTTTTACCTCCCGTTCGCTCTATTGGCACTGTCCATCTTGTCGCTCTTGGGACACCATCAAGCCAATTCGCGGGCTGGATGGTCAGTGACAGCGTCACTTTTAATTTCTGACAATACTCAATAAAGGCTATGAAATGATCTCCTCAACTGAGAACCTCGTTCGCGTAAACACTGACTCGCCTATCATTGTGGCTCTAGACTATGAAACTGCAGATGCCGCACTCGCATTTGTTGATAGGATTGACCCGCGCGACTGTCGCTTGAAAGTGGGCAAAGAAATGTTCACATTTAATGGTCCTCAATTTGTTAAGTCACTCCATGACCGTGGTTTTGATGTTTTTCTGGATCTTAAATTCCATGATATTCCGAATACGGTTGCTCGTGCAGTTTCCGCAGCGGCAGAAATGGGCGTTTGGATGGTGAATGTTCACGCTAGCGGCGGCGCACGAATGATGGAGGCGGCACGCCAAGCTCTTGAAAGTTACGGTAAAGATGCTCCTTTATTAACGGCTGTGACCGTATTAACCAGTATGGATGCATCGGATTTAGCGGGTGTTGGTATTAATTTAACGCCGGCAGAGCATGCTGAGCGTTTAGCGCTGTTAACTAAGCAGTGTGGTCTTGATGGTGTCGTGTGCTCAGCACACGAAGCAAAAGCGCTAAAAGCAGTATGCGGGCAAGAATTCAAGTTAGTCACGCCAGGTATTCGTCCTGTAGGCAGCGAAGTGGGTGACCAGCGTCGTATTATGACCCCACAACAAGCGATTGAAGTAGGTGTCGATTATATGGTAATTGGGCGTCCGATCACCCGTAGTGAAGACCCAGCGCTGACCCTACAACAAATTAACCAATCCATTAAGGATATCGCATGAGTGACGCTAACAGCCGTCTCGTCTATAGCACAGATATAGGACGCATTGAGGAAGAAAAACCGAAAGCCGAGCGTCCAAAAGGCGATGGTATCGTGCGTATTCGCCGTGAAACATCCGGTCGTAAAGGCAAGGGGGTTTGCGTTGTGACGGGCTTAGATCTGGATGATGCGGAATTGACAAAGCTGGCCGCTGAATTGAAGAAAAAATGCGGTTGCGGCGGTGCAGTAAAAGATGGTGATATCGAAATCCAAGGTGATAAGCGTGACTTGCTGAAACAATTACTTGAAGCTAAAGGCTACCAAGTTAAATTGGCCGGTGGTTGATTAGCAATATTTAAAAAATAACCATCCTAATAAAAATGGGGGAAATTATTCCCCCATTTGTCATTAAAGTGTGTGTTAAATTTACTTCTTCACTTGATGTCCAATAATCCCGCCGATAGCCGCGCCGCCTACTGTGCCCAGTGCGCTTCCATCCGTTAATATTGCGCCTCCAACAGCACCGACAGTCGCTCCAATCGCTGTGTTTTTATTCTGTTTTGACATATTTGAACAAGCACTGAGACCCAGTGCCACCGTTGCGATAATGACAAAAGAGAGGATGCGTTTCATGATGTTTACTCCAACTTATTTTTTATAATGATAATTACGTATCAGCATATAGCCAAAATAAAATATCATGAAAAAAGGATAGGCGGATCGGAATAATCAGAAAGAAATGTCAAGAAACGTTAGATGTTTAACATTAAATGCTAACCTATTCATATTGAATGTATTTTGACCAAACGAAAAAAGACCATCACTTAAGGTGATGGCCTTTTTGATACGAAATGGAGAATGACTACGCGGCTGGGCGAGCCACGATATTACGGGTTTCCATACGCACTTCGGCGATATTGACATCAATAATATCGTTTAATTGATAGGCTTTTTCGCCTTTGATCAACACACTGCCAGTCTCTTGGCTGCACTGAATTTCATCACGAACACTGTGCAGGAATGGCGCAGGAATAAAGGCAACGGCGCCGTTATCCACTAAACGCACACGCACACCACCGCGAGTAATATCGATAATTTCCGCAGGGAACTTAGTATCAGTGCCTTCAAACGGTTTCAGATAGCGGGAATATAACCAATCACCCACATCACGCTCAGCCATACGGTTAGCACGGCGGCGTTCTGCCAGCTTAAGGGATAACTCTTCAGTTGGTTTTTCTGGTGTTGGTGCGCCTGCAATAATCGATTTCAGCAAACGGTGGTTGACGATATCGGTGTATTTACGAATTGGCGATGTCCATGTGGCATACGCATCAAAACCTAAACCAAAGTGAGGACCCGGATCCGCTTTCACCTCCGCAAAGGTTTGGAAGCGACGAATACGACTGTCTAAGAATTGAGTCGGCTGTGAATCCAAGAGGCGGCGTAATTGACGGAAGCCTTCAAGGGTTAATAGTTCTTCACCTTTTGCTTCGATGCCATTATCTTTCAAGGTCTGAACCACTTGTTCGATTTGCAGAGGTTCAAAGCCCATATGGACGTTAAATACACCGAAACCTAATTTGTTTTTCAGCACGTTAGCCGCACATAAGTTAGCGGTGATCATCGCTTCTTCAACAATGCGATTTGCAGTACGACGGCTTTCTGAGACGATATCCACCACGTTGCCATTTTCGTCTAAAACAAAACGGTAATCCGGTCTATCTTTGAAGACTAAGGCATTATTATGGCGCCACTGTAAGCGCTTATCAGCCATCTCTTTTAATAGCAGGATTTGCTGAGTATCAGCGTCAGACTGTGGTTTCCAAGAACCAGCTTCTTCTAACCAATCAGAAACTTCGTCATAAACTAACTTAGTTTTCGATTCAACCCACGCACTGAAGAACTCAATATTGCTATCAATGGCACCGTCTTGCAGGATCTGCGTAACGCAAACCAGAGCAGGGCGACGAGCATTAGGACGCAGTGAACATAAATCATCAGACAGTTGGCGAGGCAACATTGGAATGTTGAAGCCTGGCAGGTAGTTAGTGAATGAACGGGCTAATGCCAGTTTATCCAACTCACTACCTTCTTTGATATAACTGGTTGGGTCGGCAATCGCGATATACAGTTTCAGGTTGCCTTCAGCGGTTTTTTCGATATACAGCGCATCATCCATATCTTCAGTGCTTGCACTGTCGATGGTGACAAAGTGAAGGTCAGTTAAATCAACACGTTCTAAGCCTTCATCATCACGCTCACTTTCCACCATTGCAGGCTCAGCGCGATCTAATTGGTGACGGCGTAACGTAACCCACCACGGTGCGAAATGGTCATCACCGAAGGTAATATATTCTGTAATTTCTGCGTAGAAACCTTTGTCGCCTTTTAATGGATGGCGACGCATTTCTGCGACAACCCAGTCACCTTGCTTAAATTCATGAGTGATACCATTGATTGGGCGACAGGAGATAGCATCTTTTAGCAGTGGGTGATCAGGAATAACGAACAGGCGATTGTCGTTATCTTTCTTCTGAATTTTACCAACAAAACGGTTAAGGAATGGCTCGATAAGCTCTTCAGGCTCGGCAAATTCACGGTCTTTATCCGTATGAACAGCGGCAGAAATTCTATCTCCGTGCATCACTTTTTTCATTTGCGGCGGTGGAATGAAATAGCTTTTTTGTCCATCGACTTCTAAAAAGCCAAAGCCTTTTTCAGTGCTTTTTACCAGACCTTCGACGCGAGGTGTTTTGGCATGCAACGTTTGTTTGAGTTGCGCTAATAATGGGTTGTCTTGAAACATACTTACCGTTTATTTGATGTTGAGTTTGGCTCTATTGTTGCGTAAGACAAAGTCTTAGAGCAAGAAAAAAATGCGAATGACTTTATAACTGTGTGGAAATTCGCATCTTGGGCTAAGTTGATTAATTTTCAGGGTAAATTTTATCTTTAAACTCGCAAAGATCTTCAATGATACAAGATCCGCAGCGAGGTTTGCGGGCGATACAGGTATAACGACCATGGAGAATAAACCAGTGGTGGCAGTCGACTTTAAATTCAGCAGGAACCACTTTTAATAGTTTTTCCTCGACTTCCACAACATCTTTGCCGGGAGCAAACTTGGTGCGATTACACACGCGGAAGATATGGGTATCAACGGCAATGGTTGGCCAGCCAAAGGCGGTATTGAGGACAACGTTTGCCGTTTTACGCCCAACACCTGGCAAGGCTTCTAATGCCTCGCGGTTTTCAGGGACTTGGCTATGATGTTTTTCAATCAGGATCTGGCAGGTTTTATAGACGCTTTCGGCTTTGGTATTAAATAACCCAATGGTTTTAATATACTCTTTGATGCCATCAACGCCGAGAGCGACCATTTGCTCTGGCGTATTGGCGACCGGATAAAGTTTTGCCGTCGCTTTGTTGACGCTGACATCGGTGGCTTGCGCAGACAGCAGCACTGAAATCAGTAATTCAAAAGGGGAGCTAAATTCTAGCTCCGTTGTCGGATGAGGATTGTTATCGCGCAGGCGAGTGAGAATTTCGATTCGTTTAGTTTTATTCATTGCTCACAAAGCTTCAAATTTAAGAAATATGAGTGCCACAACCTTGTTCTTTTTGGTATTCACGAGCAGGTTGTTGACCTGATTTTAGCGCCGCGCGCTTTTTCATTTTTTCATCAATAAGGTATTTACCAGCTAGCATTAAGGCTAAGCCAATAAACGCGCCCGGTGGCAGCATAGCGAGTAAAAAGGGTGAGTCAAGGTGTAAGACTTCTATCCGTAACGATTTTGCCCATGAACCTAGCAGTAGATCAGCGCCATCGAACAAGGTGCCGTTACCAAGAATTTCACGTATAGCACCCAGTACAAACAGTGCGGCTGTTGCTCCTAATCCCATCGCCAGACCATCGACGGCAGATAAAGGCACTGTGTTGCGAGAAGCATAAGCTTCAGCGCGTCCAATGACGATACAGTTTGTGACAATCAGCGGAATAAAGATCCCCAGCGATTCATACAAACCAAACGCATACGCGTTGATCAGCATTTGTACGGCGCTCACCACGGAGGCGATAATCATCACATAAATAGGAATACGGATTTCAGCAGGAACCCAGCGACGAAATGCGGATACTGCTACGTTAGTGCAGACGAGAACGAGGGTTGTTGCTAGCCCCAAACCTAATGCGTTAGTCGCTGTTGATGATACCGCTAATAATGGGCATAAACCCAGTAGTTGTACTAATGCAGAGTTATTCTTCCATAACCCTTGTGCAAATAATTCTTTAGTTTCGCTACTCATTATTCATCCCCACAAATTGGGTAATTCGCTAATTCTTCAGGTACCGTTTGGATAAATGCCGCGGTACGTTTTGTGGCATTGACAACTGCACGAGGCGTGATTGTGGCGCCTGTAAATTGATCAAAATCACCACCATCTTTTTTCACTGCCCAATGAGGGTCTTGCGCAGACTCTAACTTTTTGCCCGTAAAATGGGTGATCCAATCAGAAATGCGGGTTTCAATTTTATCCCCAAGCCCTGGTGTTTCATGGTGTTCTGTGACGCGTACACCCAAAACATTGCCTTTAAAATCTGCACCAACTAACAAGTGGATCGCACCGGAATATCCATCGGGAGCCGTGCTTTCTAAAGCCGCAGCAACAGGCTGACCATCCTTACGGGCAATATACAGATGTCGAGGGAGTTTATTTCCCAGTATAGCTTCATTGGTGACTAGATAGCACTCTTTGGCGAGCTCATTGTCATATAAGGATTCAGGCACTACTTGGTCGAGTAATTTCTTCTGCACGATAGCGGCTTGTTCCGCAATGATATCTTTCGTTAGCGTATATACAGCGGCGCTCAGTGCAGTTGTACCCGCCGCGAACAGAGCCAAGATTGTGCCATGACGGCGCATTGTATTTAACATGCTGGCTCCTTACTTATGTCCATACGCGCGAGGCTGCGTATAGTGGTCGATTAACGGTACGGTGATATTGGCAAGTAAGACAGCAAAGGCGATGGCATCAGGATACCCACCGTAAACGCGGATCACCCATACTAAAAAGCCAATTAATACACCAAAAATAATCCGTCCTTTTGGTGTAGTTGAAGCAGTAACTGGGTCAGTCGCAATAAAGAATGCACCCAACATAGTTGCCCCTGACAATAATTGAATTAATGGCGGGGAGTAGCGGCTATCATCAATTAACCAACTAACCACAGCGAGCAGGGCGAGTGTTCCAATAAATGCCACGGGAATATGCCAGCTAATAATGCGACGGCTTAGCATAATTAATCCGCCTGCCAGATAGGCAAGGTTCACCCACTGCCAACCGATACCGGCTAAAGAGCCTTGCAGGATTGGTTGCTGTAGTACATCGGAAATAGAATGGGTGAGTAAGCCCGTTTTAAAGCTATCTAACGGAGTCGCTTGGCTCATACCATCAATGCCGGTACGTAATTGATCCAACGTTATTCCCGTCGAGGTATGCCCACTAAAGATCACCATCAAGCTATCAAAGCCTGAAATATGCAGCTGTTGCAATTCTTGAGGCGGCAACCAGTTGGTCATTTGCACTGGGAATGAAATCAGCAATACCACATAACCGACCATCGCAGGGTTAAATGGATTTTGCCCCAAGCCGCCGTAGCATTGCTTAGCAATAATAATGGCAAATACAGTGCCCAATACAATCAGCCACCAAGGTGATAATGGCGGTAAGCTCACACCGAGTAATAACGCGGTAACAATCGCGGAATTATCTTTCAAAACAGGTAACACTGGCTGCTGGCGTAAGCGGATGGATATGGCTTCCGTTACTGCGGCGGTGACCATCGCAATGGCGATTTGGTATAAGGTTCCAACACCAAAAAAATAGGTTTGCACTGCAATGCCGGGGATAGCGGCAAGCAGAACCCAAAACATGACCTGGCTGGTGCTTTGGTTATCATGAGTAAATGGGGCGCTAGCAATTTTTAAACGGCGTGCTTTGCTATCAAGCGGTCTAAATTTCATCTGTTTATCACTTACTCTGTGGTGGTTTGTTCGTTTGATTGAGGTTCTGTAGATCGCTGAGCAGCGGCTTTCTTTGCCTTAACTCGGGCAATCGCAGCGGCAACGGCAGCTTTGCGCGGGTCGACTTCCTCAGCGGCTTCAGCTGGCGCTTCAACAACAGGCTCTGAAGTCTGTTGTACAGCCGCTTTTTTCGCTTTCGCTCGAGCAATGGCAGCAGCGACGGCAGCTTTACGCGGATCGACTTCCTCAGCGGCTTCAGCTGAAGCTTCAACAACGGGCTCTGAAGTCTGTTGTGCAGCCGCTTTTTTGGCTTTTGCACGAGCAATCGCGGCAGCAACGGCAGCTTTGCGCGGATCGACTTCCTCAGCGGCTTCAGCTGGCGCTTCAACAACAGGCTCTGAAGTCTGTTGTGCAGCCGCTTTTTTGGCTTTTGCACGAGCAATCGCGGCAGCAACGGCAGCTTTGCGCGGATCGACTTCCTCTACGGCTTCAACTGGCGCTTCAACAACAGGCTCTGAAGTCTGTTGCGCAGCCGCTTTTTTGGCTTTTGCACGAGCGATGGCAGCAGCGACGGCAGCTTTACGCGGATCGACTTCCTCAGCGGCTTCAGCTGAAGCTTCAACAACGGGCTCTGAAGTCTGTTGCGCAGCCGCTTTTTTCGCTTTTGCACGAGCAATTGCGGCAGCGACGGCAGCTTTGCGTGGGTCGACTTCCTCAGTGGCTTCAACAGGCGCTTCAACAACAGGCTCTGAAGTCTGTTGCGCCGCCGCTTTTTTCGCTTTTGCACGAGCAATGGCAGCAGCGACTGCAGCTTTGCGTGGGTCATCACCCTCAGCGCCGTCTGCAATAACTAAGTTATCAGATTGAGTTTGTTCCGCGACTTTTTGCGCTTGCTTAGCTCGAGCTTGGGCTTTACGCGCTTCTCTTGCTGCAATAACGGCACTATTATCCGGCAATTCGCCCGAAATAATTTTTATTGGTTCAGAGGTTGAGGCTTTCTTCGCTTTAACACGAGCCAGCGCCGCATTAACTGCATCTTTATCCGCAGTATCCACTTGAACAGCCGCTTTTTTATGGCGCTCTTCACGGGCAAGTTTTTCGCGTTCCATTCGCTGTTGTTTGGCTTCAAAGCGCAGTTTTGCTTCTGCGGAACGACGTTCCTCTTGGTCTATCTCGCGAATTTCAGCTTTTTCTTGGCGATAATATTGCACCAACGGAATATTACTTGGGCAAACATAAGCGCAAGCGCCACACTCAATGCAGTCAAACAGATTATGCTTTTGCGCTTTTTCGTGTTCGTTGCCTTTACTGAACCAATATAATTGCTGGGGCAGTAATCCCGCAGGGCAGGCATCAACACATAAACCGCAACGAATGCAGGCTTCTTCGACTGGCTTTTCACCCATTTCTTCTTGGGTAGGAACCAATAAACAGTTACAGATTTTCACCACTGGCACATTCAGATCCGGCAGCGTAAAGCCCATTAATGGGCCTCCCATAATCACCATTTGTTCACTTTCAGGTTCAAAACCAGATTGTTGAAGCAGATGCTTAACGGGAGTGCCTAAACGCGCCCAGAAGTTACCAGGCTGTTTAATCGCTTCGCCTGTCACTGTTACGACACGTTCAATCAGTGGTTGACCATCAATCACCGCGCGTTTAATGGCAACAGCGGTACCGACGTTCTGCATTAACACGCCAATTTGGGAAGAACGTGCGCCAGAAGGGACTTCCTTTCCGGTTAAGATTTTTGTGAGCTGTTTCGCGCCACCTGATGGGTATTTGGTTGGGATCACGCGTACAAAAATCTGTGAATCTATAGGCGTCAGCGCACGTTTTAATGCCTTGATAGCTTCGGGTTTATTATCTTCAATACCAATAAGTACTTGGTCTGGATTGAGTAAATGTTGTAAAACGCGGCAACCTTCAATGACTTCTTGGGCATGTTCTTGCATTAAGCGGTCATCTGCGGTGATGTATGGCTCGCACTCAGCAGCATTGATAATCAATGTTTTAATGGCATCTTTACCGCCCGCTAGCTTGGATGCTGTCGGGAAGCCTGCACCACCAAGACCGGCAATACCCGCTTGTTCAATCTTATTGAGTAAATCGGCACGTGAAAGTTGTTGGAAATTAGGCTCGGGCTGCAAAGGTGCCCAAGTATCTAAACCATCCGATTTAATTTTGACACACAGCTCTTTTAACCCTGAAGGGTGCGCAGTCACCATTGGCTCAATGGCAACAATGGTTCCTGATGTTGAGGCGTGGACAGGTACGGTACGACCGGAGCCTTTGGTAAGCGGCTGCCCTTTAAGGACGGTGTCACCAACCTTAACAATCAGTTCACCCTCAGGTCCTAAATGCTGTTGTAGCGGAATAATCAATTCGTCAGGGACGGAAGCCACTCGCATAGGCGTTTGGCTGGATTGCAGTTTCATCTCTGGCGGGTGAATGCCACCATCGAAGTCCCAAACATTATCTTTTTTCAACCACTTAAATAAATTAAGCATGGGAACCCTCTTTAACTGAAGAAAGAGGTACATCCGTAATGTTTTTAACAGGAATGGTGTTTAAATCCCATTTCCAGTTAGCGGTTGTGGTTTTAACCGGTACCATTTCAATACAATCCGTAGGGCAAGGGGCTACACACAGGTCACAGCCTGTACACAAATCTTCAATCACGGTATGCATAGCGCGAGTGGCGCCCACAATGGCATCCACAGGGCAAGCTTGAATACATTTGGTGCAACCAATACAGTTTTCTTCATCGATGACCGCCACTTTACGAACGGGATTTTGTGCCTCTTCATCGCCATCAATCGGCTGAGGATCTACGTTCATTAACTCGGCTATTTTGAGCATCACTTGCTCGCCACCAGGGGCGCATTTGTTAATCATCTCACCGTTATTGGCGACGGCTTCTGCATAGGGGCGGCACCCCGGATAACTGCATTGACCACACTGGCTTTGCGGTAAAATCGCATCCAGTTTTTCAACAATAGGGTCTTCTTCAACTTTAAAACGTAATGAGGCATAACCTAAGATCAGACCAAAGATCAGCCCGAAAACGGCTAATATGCCAATCGCAATCCACAAAGACATCATTAGAATTTCACCAAACCACTAAAGCCCATAAATGCGAGGGACATTAACCCTGCCGTGATCAGGCCAATTGACGAACCTTTAAAAGGTGCTGGGACATTTGCGACAGCCAAACGCTCGCGAATAGCCGCGAAAAGTACCATCACAAAAGAGAATCCGACGGCGGCGCTAAAGCCATAGACCGCAGATTGCAAGAAATTATGGGATTGGTTGATATTTAATAAGGCCACCCCAAGAACCGCGCAGTTAGTGGTGATCAGCGGTAAAAAGATCCCCAATAAGCGGTATAACGTTGGGCTGGTTTTTCTCACAACCATTTCGGTAAATTGCACCACGACAGCAATCACAAGGATAAAGCTCAGTGTGCGCAGATAGACTAGATCCAGTGGGATTAAGATTAACGTATCGATTAGCCACGAAGAAATAGAGGCGAGAGTCATAACGAACGTTGTCGCAAACCCCATCCCAATGGCAGTTTCTAGTTTTTTTGATACACCCATAAATGGGCATAATCCCAAGAATTTAACGAGGACAAAGTTGTTGACTAACACTGTCCCAATAAAAAGTAGAAGATAGTCGGTCATGTCATAGCCTGAAGAGAGAAAAAAGCCCAAAAACTGACCGCAGTCAGTTTAACGGAGGCTATGATATCAAAGCTATTTTTGTGATGCTTATCGATCTTGTGTGAAAGTCATTTTCACGCGTTTAGAAACTTTCATATACGGGACGAAAAAAGCAGCTCCTAAGAGTGGCCACGCGAGGATTTGTAAGGCTGCCTGGTCATCAATCGGGGAAAAAGCGAAGGTTTTTAGCCCGATTAACATTAATGCTAATAACCAGATAGTAAAACGACGGGGAAAGTGGCGAGAACGTTTAAACATCAATTGCGCCATATGCACGCTAAACAGTGACATAGCGAGGCTAATAGCAAATGATAAATACCACTGAGGAGTAATGAAACTACTCCAGCTTTCAACGGTGGTCACTATCTCATAAAACTTAATGCAGTACATCACGGTCATGCTGCAAGCAGCAAATAATGTCAGCAGTAAATAGCTTGCAGGGACTAATAGCCAGCCAGTAATGCGGTCTGCGTTATAAACAGAAGTCATAAATAAGGGATCCCTTATCATTAAATAATAC
This sequence comes from Providencia sp. PROV188, assembly GCF_027595165.1. Classification (NCBI taxonomy): domain Bacteria; kingdom Pseudomonadati; phylum Pseudomonadota; class Gammaproteobacteria; order Enterobacterales; family Morganellaceae; genus Providencia; species Providencia sp. PROV188. The sequence goes on along the minus strand of NZ_CP097291.1, from coordinate 1,892,376 downwards.
AGATAAATAATAATCCTATCATAGATTTATTTGCTAATTGATTCATTCTGATGGTACTTTTTTAAAATAGCAAAATATGCCACTAATGTGAGGTCAACATGTCCAAGCCAATTAAAGTTGGGATTGTCGGGTACGGTTATGCCAGCAAAACTTTCCATGCCCCATTTTTAGCCATGTTAGAGGAGTTTGAATTAACCACAATCTCCAGTAGCGATGCGAGCAAAGTTCATGCCGACCATCCTAATGTTAAGGTGGTGGGGACACCGGAAGAACTGTTCGCGGATGATGAAATTGAACTGGTGGTGATTCCAACCCCGAATGACACTCACTATCCATTAGCCTGTAAAGCGCTAGCGGCGGGTAAGCATGTGGTGGTCGATAAACCCTTTACGCTCGACGTTAAAGAAGCCGAAGATTTACAACAACGCGCTGAAAAAGCAGGTAAATTGTTGTCGGTTTATCATAATCGTCGCTGGGATTCAGGTTATCGCACCGTGAAAAAAATCCTACAAGATGGTTGTTTAGGTGAGATTAAATATTATGAATCTCATTTTGACCGTTTTCGTCCTGTGGTTAGACAACGCTGGCGTGAAGCCAATATTCCGGGAGCAGGTATTTGGTACGATTTAGGACCGCATGTTATTGACCAAGTCCTGCAATATTTTGGCAAACCAAAAGCGATTACGGTGGATCTTGGTATTATTCGACCAGGCGCGGAAGCGGTGGATTATTTCCATGCAATGCTGGATTACGCAGATAAAAAAGTGATTCTTCATTCAACGACGCTTGCCGCTGCGCCAATGCCAATCTATACCATTCACGGAATGAAGGGCAGTTACGTGAAATATGGTCTGGATACTCAAGAAGATGCGTTAAAAAGCGGCGCGATTCCGCAAGGAGAGCATTGGGGGGAAGATCCGAATCATGGAGTTGTGACCCTGTCACAAGGTGATGAAATGGTGACGAAGCCGTGGAACAATGAAAAAGGCAACTATGGCGGCTATTATGAAGCTATTCATGACGCTATCCGTCTCGGTAAGCCAAATCCAGTAACACCAAGTGAAGCCATCGATATTATGAAACTGATTGAAGCCGGTATCCAATCAGCAAAAGAAAAACGTACCATCGAAAATATTTTCTAAGGTTCAACGTTGAAGATAAAGCCAGTGTGAAACCTGGCTTTAGACGATTTTCAGACCTAATTGGTTTGAAAATGGCTATTTTTGGTTGCAATAATTAACGAGGAAAATCAATTCATTGATTTTCGCCTGATAACACAAAGAGGGAAAAACCACGCTTTTATCCCTCTTTGTCAGCAACATATTGCCAGTGTGAAACCTGGCTTTTTATTTGTGGAAAATCGAATGAATTTATTAGCAAAACTTAAAATAGACTCTTTTCTGTTGATTATGATTGGCGTAGTGGTTATCGCCAGTATTTTTCCTTGTGAAGGGGAAGTCAAAACCGTTTTTCAGCACTTAACTACAGCGGCAATTGCGCTACTGTTCTTTATGCATGGAGCTAAGCTATCCAGAGAATCTATTGTTGCAGGGATGGGGCACTGGCGGCTTCATTTACTGGTATTTGCTAGCACTTTTATTCTCTTTCCCATTATTGGTATTGCGTTACGTTTCATGGTGCCTCATTGGATGTCACCGACGGTGTATATGGGTTTTCTCTATTTATGTGCATTGCCAGCAACCGTGCAGTCAGCGATTGCATTTACCTCAGTAGCAGGGGGCAACGTTGCTGCCGCGATTTGTAGCGCTTCGGCATCCAGTATTTTAGGGGTTTTCCTCTCACCTGTTTTGGTGGGGGTACTAATGGATACCGACGGCAGCCAAGCCATGGACACTCTGAACGCGATTGGCTCAATTATGTTGCAATTAATGGTGCCGTTTATTGTTGGGCATTTGTGCCGCCCGTTAATTGCTAACTGGATTAATCGCCATAAAAGATTGGTTAATACCACTGACCGCTCATCGATTCTCCTGGTAGTTTACGTGGCGTTCAGTGAAGCTGTAGTGGAGGGCATCTGGCAAACTATCGATGCTTATTCATTGTTTATCATTACATTAGTTTCTTGCGTCGTGTTAGTGGTGGTGATGGTGATTAACGTGATGTCAGCGCGCCTTCTTGGATTTAGCAAGGAAGATGAAATTACCATCCTGTTCTGTGGTTCGAAAAAGAGTTTAGCGAACGGCGTGCCGATGGCGAACGTTTTATTTCCAGCGGCAACAGTGGGGATTATTTTGCTGCCATTAATGATTTTCCATCAAATTCAATTAATGGTGTGTGCAGTGATAGCCCAGAAATATGCCAAACGATTAGAAAAAAAGTAATTAACACGATAAGGCAGCGATGGCTGCCTTTATCAATACGTCGATTTAGTTACAACATGCTAGAGGGTTTAATACTATAAAATAGATTAGCAACAGAGATAACTTGAAATATCGAAAGGTCAAATAGGGCAGAAACGGGATCTGCCCTATTGGTAGTTATAACGGAGGGGGTTATAACGGGATTATCGGCTGGCCGCTTTACGCATTAACGCGGCTTTTTCGCTGTCGGAAAGGAAAGCCATAGTTAAGCCATTACGTTGTGCTTGCTCAATTTCAGCTTGTGTTAGGCCGGCTTGCGATGCAGCAACATTATATTCGTAAGGTAGCTCGATACCTTGAACAGCAGGGTCATCGGTATTAATGGATGCTAATACACCGTGGGATAAAAACGTTTTCAATGGGTGATGAGCCAGTGAAGGGACGGTGCTGGTTTGAATATTTGAAGTTAAACAGCTTTCAATACCAATGTTATTTTTTGCTAAAAATTCAATCAGTTCAGGATCTTCAATGGCTTTTACGCCATGGCCAATACGCTGAGCACCTAAATGCTTGATCGCATGCCAAATACTAGCTGCGCCTGCTGCCTCACCCGCATGAACAGTGATATTGAGTCCAGTATTACGCGCCTTGGTAAAATGTTCTTCAAATAGGACGCCAGGGAATCCTAGCTCATCGCCAGCTAAATCGAGAGCACATAGTTTATCTCGATGAGCAAGAAGACCGTCTAATTCTATGGCACAAGCTTGTTGCCCAAATGTACGGCTTAAAATACCAATCAGGTTCACTTGAATATCATATTGGCGACAACCAGCGGCAATACCATCAATAACTGCGCCAACAACACCCTCAACAGGAAGCTGGTGCTTCATGGCCATATAGTAAGGGGAGAAACGCAACTCTGCATAGTCGATACCGGCGTTGAACGCATCTTCCACGTTTTCAAATGCGACGCGCTTACAAGCATCTAAATTCGCGAGGACAGCAACACCCCAATCCAGTTTAGTCAAAAAGCCGACTAAATCAGCTTCTTGTCCCATAATTTGAACGTGAGGGCGTAATGCTTCAATTTCATCGGCGGGAAGCTGAATATGATGTTGTTGTGCAAGAGAAAGGATGGTTTCTGGGCGAATATTGCCATCAAGGTGGCGGTGTAAATCCGTGAGTGGGAGTTGTTTGTTTATCACAATAAATGATCCTTATAGATATATTGCCTCCATTTTGTCTGTAATTGAGTAAAAATCAATGAAAAAGAGGGTGATAAAAAGAAAAACGCCAGTCTGTGTGACTGGCGTTTACTTGATTTATCTTAAGGGAAAATTATCTTAAGAATCAATTACTGTGCAGCTGGCGCTTCTGCTGGTTGTTCTGCTTCAATTGCAGGTTCTGCAACTTCTGCACCATCAGCTGGTTGAGCTTCTTCTTCGTAACCCATTTCATCTTCTGCGCCCGGCATCATTTTCATCTTAGTTAAGAATTCAGCTAAGGTATATTTGTCGTCGTTGAAGGTCAGATCGTTACCAGAGAATTTAACAGTCATAGTTAAATCGTTTTCGCTGTCGATCATCCAAGGGTGTTTTTTCTCTTTCGCTTTTTCTGCACGTTGTTCATCCGTCATGAACATTTCTTCGAACGGGTTAGAGAACATATCCGCAGTCAGCATTTGTTGAACGCCTGCGAACTCTTCAGAAACTTGTTCTTGAACCGCTTTCTTGTCTTCTGCTGATACTGCTACGCCACCATCTAAGATCATCGCTTGAGTCATTGACTCAATGATCATTGGCTTGTTCAGTTTCATGCTGAAGTCGAAAGAAGTGATCAGTTGTTTAAACGCTTCATCCACTTTGTTTTGCATTGCTAACGCAGTGATTTCGTCTTGATTCCACTTGTTGAATGTGATGCTCAGGTCGATAGAACTTTGACCAGCGTCGTTTTTCCAGTAGAACGGGCTCATTGTGAATACAGGCTTGCTTTTCATCAGCTCTGGCAGAGTCGTGGTCATCATCTGCATTGCGATTTTTTCGCTAACTTCACCAGGGTTGCCTGTTGCTAAGCCATCAGCCAATGCTTGGTTGTATTGCTCCACAAACTTGCCTAATGCTTTCGCATCTAATTTCTCGATAGCAACCGTCAGCTCACCAGAGCCTAAGTTTTGCTCTAACGCTTTTACATCGCTGATTTTGTAAGAAATATTACCTTTAACATCATCACCGTTGATAGATGTATCACTTGAAACGTCTAAGTTTTTGAACGAGAACTTAGTTTCAGGGATGCTAACATCGGTATCTGCGATCACGAAAGATTGAGTACCAGTATAGAAGCCGTGCTGAGATTTCGTGACGTTAGAAACCAGCTTCAGGCCTTTCATGGTGATAGAGCCTTCTTCCTTGGTGCTGCTAATGACTAAGCTATCAGTCACTAAAGATGCATCAACGGTGCTTAAGTCAGAACCGGTTGCGATATCAAATTTAGCGCCACTGAAAGAGAACTTACCATCATCTTTAGTGTACTCAAGTGGGATCAGCTCAATGCTAGAATCCACATTTTTGCTGTAGCCGATAACCGCAGAACCATGCATGAATGGCTTGCCTTTAGTCGCTTCAAACAGCTCTTTAGTCGCTTTAGTGTTCGCTAATTCAACATTCACTGCGCCCAATTTTGGCATCAGGTTGAATTTAGCCACTTGAGATAATGGCAGTGGACCGTGCGAGATATCCGCTTTAAAGACGATGTTTTCGTCAGCAGAAGTGGTTGAAGTAATGACGATGTCAGCTTGAGAAGAGAAAACACCACGTTTGTAGTTCTCTAATTTGAAGACAACATCAGCACTTGGATTGTTAGCGGTGATAAACGCATTGGAATTCGTAATCACTTTATTCAGTTCAGCTTCAACTTTTGAACCTGTGTACCATGATGCGCCAGTCCATACTGCGCCCAGAGCAACGATAACACCTACCGCAACTAATGACTTTTTCATTATCAACATCCATCCTTTCAGTACGTACAAAACGTACTTATGTAAAAATAATATAAGTTTTATTACCCGTTTGGCTGTGTGTACCAACGGCTAAATACAGAATACGACCTAAAAATTAAATACTCGGGCTAATTGACCATTTCCTTTAATAGAAATGTTATCCTCATAAGCAGGTAAGAAAACAGATTCACCAGAATTCATGTTTATTTCTTGATTACCTGATCGCAATACTAACTTACCTTCAATACAAAACAAAATTGAAGCAACATGGTTAGTTATGGATAACCCAGAGCAGTCAATAGAATATATATTAAATGAAAAATCTTCTACTGGGATCTTATATTTCCAGACATTTCCAGATTTTTCGGGAATGTTGAACAAATCTTCAGCTTTAATTGATTTAAAATCAATATTATCAACCAGTTCTTTAACATCGATATGTTTACTGGTCAATCCAGCCCGTAAAACGTTATCTGAATTAGCCATCACTTCTAACCCGACACCTTCTAAATAGGCGTGAGGGGTTCTAGCGGCTAAGAACATGGCGTCACCTGGTTGTAATTCAACGATATTTAGCATTAAAGGTGTAAATAAACCATTATCTTCTGGATATAAGTTCACCATTTGTTTAATTGAATTCCAAGGCTCACCTTGTTTGCTATTTAATGCAGCTTTTAATACCCCTATAGCAAGATCTTTTTGTTCGCCTGTCAGATTAAGAATCTGTGCAAATAATTTTTTAAGTCGTTCTTCACTTGGTGCTTGAACGAAAAGTTGAATTTCAGGGTGAGCGGCTGCAATAAAGCTAAATAATTCGACAATTTCATCTATAGGACGAAATGCATTCATTGCTTTAAAAGGCGTTAATGCATAAATCAGCTCTGGTTTATGATTATCATCTTTATAATTACGTATAGGAGAATCTAAAGGGATCCCTTGCACATTTTCTTTAGCAAATCCTATTTCTGCATCATGCTTATTTGGATGAACTTGAACAGAGAGAGGCCGAGCAGCACACAATACTTTAAATAAATAAGGCAATCGGCCAAAGCGCTCGGCGATATGTTTGCTCAGTATTTTCTCTGGATTTTCTTTAATGAAGCTATTTAACGAGATTTTCTGATGTGTTAAAGGGGATATGACCTCAGAACTGGCTTTGGGGTGAGCGCCCATCCAAAGTTCAGCCATAGGTAAATTATCCGGATTAGGATAGCCATACAGCTCATTGAGGGCAGTTTTACTTCCCCAATCATAGTGTTGGATTTGGTTTATCATTTTTAGCATATCAAAACTCTCTTTTTGCAAAAATCAACTAATTTCCTTTTTACTACAGCACAATAAGCTCGACCAAGTCTCATAATTGAAATTCAATTTGTGGCATTATACTGCTCGGTTATTTGCTTACCTGCAAGCAGATGATTCTAAAATTAATTATTCTGAATATGTACCTAAGGAGCTAGTAATGGCAGCCACTCGCATTGAAAAAGACTCAATGGGACCAATTGAAGTACCTGCTGACCACTTGTGGGGCGCGCAAACGCAGCGTTCTTTAGAACATTTCCGTATCTCTGTAGAGAAAATGCCTGTTGCTCTGATCCACGCATTAGCTGTCACTAAAAAAGCGGCTGCAAGCGTGAACATGGATTTAGGTTTACTGCCAAAAGATCGCGGTGATGCGATTATCGCTGCGGCAGACGAAGTCCTTGCTGGCAAGCATCCAACAGAATTTCCCCTCGCTATCTGGCAAACTGGTTCTGGTACTCAAAGTAACATGAACATGAATGAGGTACTTGCTAACCGCGGTAGCGAAATCCTCGGGGGACAGCGCGGTAACGACCGTCTGATCCACCCAAATGACGATGTTAACAAGAGCCAAAGCTCTAACGACGTCTTCCCAACAGCAATGCACGTGGCGGCCGTTGTCGCGATGCGTGAACATTTGCTGCCAGAACTGAAAGTTCTGCATAAAACCCTCGATGCGAAAGCAAAAGAATTCAAAGACATTGTTAAGATCGGTCGTACGCATTTACAAGATGCAACACCATTAACATTGGGTCAGGAAATTTCAGGTTGGGCCGCTATGTTAGCCCATAATGAAAAACATATTGAAAACGCAGTGCCACATGTTTGCGAGCTTGCGTTAGGTGGTACTGCGGTCGGTACAGGCTTAAATACTCACCCTGAATATGCGGTTCGTGTTGCGAAGAAAATTGCAGAATTAACGGGTCAACCGTTTGTGACTTCACCGAACAAATTTGAAGCATTAGCAACATGTGATGCATTAGTTCACGCACACGGTGCATTAAAAGGCTTAGCTGCTTCTTTAATGAAGATTGCTAACGATGTTAGATGGTTAGCATCGGGTCCTCGTTGTGGTATCGGCGAAATTTCGATTCCTGAAAATGAACCAGGCAGCTCAATCATGCCAGGCAAAGTGAACCCAACTCAGTGCGAAGCATTAACTATGTTATGCGCTCAAGTGATGGGTAACGATGTTGCAGTGAACATTGGTGGAGCTTCTGGTAACTTTGAATTGAACGTGTTCCGTCCAATGGTTATCGATAATTTCTTACAATCTATCCGCTTATTAGCTGATGGTATGCGTAGCTTCAACGAACACTGTGCGGAAGGTATCGAACCAAACCGTGAGCGTATCGAGAAATTACTGCACGAATCTCTGATGCTAGTGACTGCGCTAAATACCCATATCGGCTACGACAAAGCAGCTGAAATTGCGAAAAAAGCGCACAAAGAAGGCCTGACTTTGAAAGAATCAGCTCTGAAATTGAACTACTTAACTGAAGCGCAATTTGATGAGTGGGTTCGTCCAGAAGATATGGTTGGTAGCATGAAGTCGTAATTATCTTTATCTAAGATAAGGTTTTCAGCCCCTGTACTAGAAATAGAGCAGGGGCTTTTTTTATCGCTCTATATACAGATTTAAGCGTGGTATCAGTAATTCAACAGGCTTTGCTTTAGGGCGATTACGCAATGCGATACTGTCTTGATGATAATCCGCCAGCTCACCCAACTTTATGTCACTCAATGTTTTATCGACAGCAAAAACCAATATCGGCGTCGCACAAGGATATTGTGTTTGCTTTTGAGTTTCTTTGTCCCAAACTCGGGCGATAGGTTGAACTTTAACCGGACGCTGTGTTTTTAGAATGCAATCATGGGGAAGGGAGCGAATTAACTGGATCTCAGTTTCTAACTGCAGCTGCCAATGTTCGCGCTGTAAATGAGCCGGTGTTCTTCCGCTTTCTAGACTGGCTTGTAAACGGTTGAGCATCTCTTCTTGAGTCACTTTGTTGATCACTTTCTTATTTGCCCACCCAAAACGAATAGTATCAGGATCGACAACAGCGGTGAATGTTCGATAGGTATTCAGCGTAAGTAGCCCATGCAAACTTTCTCTTATAAATTCAAACCGATGAGCCTCATCGACATTGGTCACTATTTGCTTAATGTCTATTTTTAACTGGTTGATATCGGAAATTAACTGCTGAAATTGTTTATATTCAGCGTAAGAGGGTGCTAAACAAATCGCTCCTGGTAAACGTATCGCTGTTTTGTTGCTAACTAATTCTGATTTTTTATGAATAAACAAAAGCTTAAATAGCTCTATTGTTTGGGCTATTGCATCGTTTCCCGTATGTTTATCCACAAAGATAGAATTGACTTCATTGTTTTCGTCCCCTTTAAGGGTTTCCGGTAAACTAAATACAGCCGCATTGACACCTTTTTGCGCCTGAAGCAATTGGCATAGCAGATTAATATTCGACTCTAATAGATTGAATGAGCTAATTAACTGTTGTTTGGACATTTGATGTATTCAACCTTATATTTAGTTACAACATTCTTTGTGATTATAAAACAAAACTAACATTAACATCTCAGTTTATCAACAGGCTTAATCAGGAAATTAAGGGATAGCGCAGTAGGGTATTGTACTATCCCATCATGGTTTTTTCTTGCTGTTATTGCTTATAATCTATCTCTATGTCAATCACTTGATAAAATGCATTGCCCGTATCATTAATGGTCCAAACCCCCAAAACAATATGGTAGCCTTGGTAATTTTGAGGGAGCTTGCAATTGTGCTGCACTAAACTCGGCGGCGTCTCTACTTTTTCGTATTTACAGAATGGCGTTAATTCAAACTGGGATCGGGTTAATGGTTCACTTGGGTTCCAATCTTTTCGTGTAATAAAATATTCCCATTTCGTCGTTTTGTGGATCGCCGTTAATCGCCAGAAAAAATCAAAATCAGGTGTTTCTATTAACATGCGCGTCCAGCGAAAAGGATTCTGAACATCGATAGATGAAAAAGCCGCAACACCCGCACTGGCAATTTTACCATCAACCGGTCCTTTTTGAGGGAATCCTTTCAATCCTTCAACAGATTGAGGTTCGTACTGAATAGCGCCACAGTTTTTATTGGTTTGTAATTTACACAGGTAAGCTCGGCTTGCAGGATACTCGATATAGCCATGAGGCAGGGCAAAGTAGCTATAGCAGAGTAATAAAGGAAATAATAATAATTTTTTCATTGAAGATCCTCATCATTGATTAATTTATATATTTTCTATTAACTATGATGAGGATGTGAATTCTAACCTTTGGTAGCAGTTAACTTATTGGATTATTCGGTAATTTATAAGCCACTAACATTTTGTTTTTAACTTATAAGCGATACCTACACCGGCCAGTAGAAGAGCCGCAATAAATAATGCCACGCCATTCCAACCATATGCCGACCAGAAAAAGCCACCCAATGTACCGGCAATACTGGAACCCGCATAATAGCTAAACAAATAGAGGGAAGATGCTTGTCCTCTTGCCCGTTTAGCGCGACGTCCAACCCAGCTACTTGCAACGGAATGCCCGGCAAAGAATCCAGTGGTCAATACTGTCATGCCTAATAAAATGACCCAGATATTACTGTGTAACGTCAAAATTACGCCAATTAACATCATCGCAATGGCAGCAATTAAAATTCGCCCAAAACCATGTTTCTGGGTCAAACTTCCTGTTTTAGTCGCGCTATAAGTTCCTGTTAAATAAATAATAGATAAGAATCCTACGACAGACTGACTAAAATTATAAGGCGATTCAAGTAAGCGGTATCCAATGTAGTTATACATGGTGACGAAACCACCCATCAAGATAAAGCCCTCAATAAATAACCAAGGTAATCCCGTATCGCGTAGATGTAAGTGTAAGTTAACCCAAAGGTTTCTAGGTTTCAGAGAACTCGCGCGAAAGTGTTGGGATGGTGGTAATAAGCGCCAGAATCCAATCGCGGCCAACAACGCCAATGAGCCTAAAATAACCACCGCAACGCGCCATGAATAATAGTCGGCTATAACCCCAGTCATTAAACGCCCACTCATTCCCCCAATTGAGTTACCACTGATATATAAGCCCATCGACAGTGCAACATAGCTCGGGTGAATTTCTTCGCTCAAATAGGTCATGGCGACAGCGGCGACACCGCTAAGTGATAATCCCACTAATGCACGAGCGATCAAAATCCCTTGCCAACTCTCCATTATCGAGCTCATTAATGTAAAAAGTGCCGCACAAGTCAGGGAAATGACCATCACATTTTTACGACCAATTGCATCGGAAATAGGACCAGTGATCAGCAATCCCAATGCCATTAATCCTGTACTTAAAGAGAGTGATAAACTGGCCGTCGCTGGGGAAATATTAAAATCCGCTGACAGCATTGGCAAAATAGGTTGTACAAAGTACAGCAACGCAAATGTTGCAAAACCTACAGTAAAAAATGACAGAGTGACACGCAGGTACAGAGCATCGTCCCGTTGAATATAATGTTTTTTCGGCTCTGTATTGGTCAAGGTTTTGGTTTGTTTTCCTTGGAGAGATTGGCTCGTTGAGAGGCTATTTGACTGCTGTTCCATGTAAATTCCTTGACGACTAAACGGACTTGATTTCGATCAAAGAATAGAAACTTTCTATTTTTTTGTCTAATATATTAATAATACACAATGATACATTTAAAATATCAATCTAATGAACATAGAATTACGCCACCTACGTTATTTTATTGCGGTTGCCGAAGAGCTACATTTTGGACGTGCAGCTGAGCGCTTGCACATGTCTCAACCGCCACTAAGCCAGCAAATACAGGCGCTTGAAGAAATGGTGAATGCCAAATTATTAGAGCGAAATAACCGCAATGTCGCCTTAACCCCAGCTGGCGCCATGTTTCTCAAGGAAGCCTACCAAATTTTAGGGCAGGTCGATGCCGCTGCGACCAAAGCGGCTCGGATGGAAAAAGGGGAACTGGGCGAATTATCTATTGGTTTTACGTCAACAACGCCATTCATGCACAAAGTCACCATGAGCCTACGCCAATACCGAGAAGCATATCCTGATGTTTCTATTCATATGCATCAAATGAATACGAAGCAGCAAATCCCGCCTTTAGTGACCGGGCGCATAGACATTGGCATCATGCGCAATACAATATTGCCTGAACAATTGGACTATCAATTATTGTTTAGAGAGCCTTTTATGGTTGCGGTTTATGAAGGGCATCCTTTACTGGCTTTTGAAGAAAGTGGTGTCGACATTAAGCAACTAGCCGCTTATCCGTTAGTTTTCTTTGAGCGGGAAGTAGGGACGGCACTGTATGATGAGATTAACCAATTATTAGCTTCCGAAGGAGTGGTTCCTACAATTTCCCAAGAAGCAGGAGAAGCTATGACCATTCTAGGTTTGGTATCTGCTGGAATGGGAATATCCATCATCACTGAATCCTTTACACGAATGAAGATTGACGGTGTGAGGTATCTAAAACTCGCGAATATTCAAGCTACTTCAGAAGTCTGGTTGGTCTACAATACTCGACGAACGCCACCTGCTGCGGCTAAAAAACTGACTGAATTACTGCTGCACAATATTGTGGGTATATAAGTATTGTGAGCATATAAAGCGTAAGATTTGAAATGATTAACGAGATTTGCATCACGTTTTATATGTAAATGTAGCCGAGTTTTCATTTATATCAGGCATAATCTATCATAATTTATAACGATTTCTGAGTGTTAAGATGATAAACCAAACGGGGAATACCGACCAAATAAAGCAATTAAATACAGGGCTTGTGTACCGAATTATTGCACAGCATGGTCCTATTTCCCGTATTGCGTTATCAAAACAGTCTCAATTGGCTCCGGCGAGTATCACCAAAATTACCCGTGAATTGATGGATGCTCACTTGATACAAGAACGTGAATTTCCAGTATTAGGGTTAAGAGGGCGCCCAGCCGTTGGGTTAGTCATTGAAAGTGAAGGTTGGCAATTTTTAGCCATTCGAATTGAACAGCAACACGCTATTATTTCGTTAAAAGAAATTAATGCTAAAACCCTCACGGAGCAATGCTATCCTTTTGATGTAAAAGGTAATCAAAAATTTAGTGATCGGTTATCGGAACTGATTAGTCTATTTTTCGAAGAAACCGCGTCTTACTTAGAAAGAGTTACGGCGATCAGTATCTTATTAGATGGTCTCTTAGACTCTTATTCTGGAGTTATTTATAGGTTGCCTGACTACCATGTCCACCAACTGGCTATCGGCGAAATGCTCACAGAAAAAACAGGGCTACCCGTCTATCTTCACCCGCCAGTTAATGCTCTAGCTATCGGCGACCACCTCAAACATTCAGAATCTCGAGCACAAAAAAATATTATTTATTTACAGATTCAAGAAGTGGTTAATATCGCAGTGCTGAATCACGGCTATTCGCTGGATTCAATAACACGTCAGCCTATATTATTTGCACATACTCCAACTGATTCAGAAAGACCACAATCTTGCTATTGTGGAGGAAAGAGCTGCTTAGAAACTAAGGTATCCATTCCTTCAATTATTCAGCAAGCAAGCGAATTACTTGCAGATTATCCTGAATCTATTTTGCATAAAGAAAGCGTCGATATTGATACAATTAGTCGAGGTGCAATAGAAAATGATCCATTATGTATTTTATTACTCGATATAACAGCCAAACGACTCGCTTATCCATTAGCTATGATGATTAATTTATTTGGAACCGAATTAATTTTAATTAATTCGCCTTTAACTGATGAGCAAAATTATTGGTTTACTCGCCTACAATATTTTATCTCATTATATGGGAATCCACTTTACAGTAATAAATTAATGTTTGAGAAATCAACAATTTCAATTAACGAAAGTGAAACGGCATTAATTCAAAATGCACTTTATGATGGCTCACTGTTGTTGCAATTACTGCAAGGCTAATACAATTTGATAAACTTCTCATTATCTTACACAAAATTGAGCTAACGCAAACTTATCATTTCCCCATTCCCATAAACTGAATTCATATCATTTTTATAGCATTTTGCTGACTTTAGTCTGTCACTTCAGGATAGAACAACCATGAACAATCTATTTATTACCGGGACAGATACAGATGTCGGGAAGACGGTATCGACACTAGCAATATTACAAGCACTTAATAATCAAGGTATTAAAGCAGTAGGGTACAAACCTATTGCAGATCAATGTATCGATACACCTGAAGGGAAGCGCAATAAGGATGCACTTCTTATTCATCGTGTTTCGCAAGATCTAGTCTCGTATGATGAAGTTAACCCTGTCCGACTTGGTGATAATTACAGCCATGAAAACAGTATTGATTTTAATAAAATCAATAAAGGATTAGATCACCTTCACGAGCAAAGTGACATAGTTGTTATCGAAGGTAATGGTGGATGGCGTTATCTTCTCGATGATAATACTTTTTATGCTGATTGGTTGAAAAAACAATCTGTTGGCGTGATCTTAGTCGTCGGCATTCAGCATGGGTGTGTCAATCATGCATTATTGACAGCTGAAGCTATTCGAGCGGATGGTTTACCGTTAGTCGGTTGGTTAGCCAATAGAATCAACCCAGGCTTGGCACATTACGCTCAAATTATCCAGCGCATGCAACAACATATTAATGCGCCATTATTGGGTGAAATTCCTTATTTATTGCGTCCTGAAGAAAAAGAGTTGGGACATTATTTAGATGGTGAAAAACTGCAAGAATTTGTTTCGGTTCCTGCATTTTAATCTTTATAGAGATTTTAATTTATTATCTAAGCAAAAGGGCGCAAATAGCGCCCTTTGTTTTATCGATATAGTCTATTTTCAACTATGGATTGATAATTGGACGACCTGAGTTAACATCAAGACAACGTTGAGTATTTGGCTCCCAATACGCATTAAGATTCAAACTTTTCTCACATTTATCTTTAGCATCAAATGCGGCGTCAATTTTATCAAACTCTTTTTCAGTGCGACGGTTAACTTTAGAACGCAGCATTTTAGTCTCATCCCACTGTTCTTTATCTTGTCGCGCCTGTTCCTTATTCAACGGATCATTACTACCATTGCCGACAGAAACACAAGTGCTACCCGCAGCGCATGATGTATTAGCTGCTTGCGCCGCATTAACCCACATCAAAGGGAGGCAGAAGCAGATTGCAGCCAGACCATTTTTGATAAATTTTTGTGACGTGCTCATGTAATTTCCTTTCGTTTCAATACTCGCTCTATAACCAGAGTATAGCTAATAAACAATAATGCCGTCTTTATAGAATAGTACGAAAATTTATTATTGTTTATGTACGGTTAAGCCAGCAAATGTTTGGCACACCGGCATTAATTCCAGTGTATTAACGTTCATATGAGCCGGAAGTGTTGCCACCCAGTAAACAGTTTCCGCAATATCTTCAGCAGTGAGGGCATCCGCGCCTTTATAGGTGTTCGTGACTTTTTCATCATCACCTTTAAAGCGGACATTTGAAAACTCAGTTCCACCGACTAACCCTGGCTCAATATCGGTCACACGGATTTTTTTGCCCACTAAATCTGCACGTAATCCTAAGGAAAATTGTTTTACAAATGCCTTGGTTGCACCGTAAACGTTGCCACCTTTATATGGCCAAGATGCCGCGGTAGAGCCAATATTGATAATGTGCCCGTGATTTTTTTCCACCATACCTTGCAGCACTTCATAAGTCATATTGACTAAGCCTTTGGTATTTGTGTTGATCATGGTTTCCCAGTCATCCGGATTAGCATTAAATGCAGGCTCTAAACCTAAAGCAAGCCCCGCATTATTCACTAAAAGGTCGATATTTTTTAAGTGGGAGGGCAAATTAGCTACAGCGTGTTGAATGGCTTTTCGGTCTTGTACATCCAGAGTTAATGGATAAAATTTGTCACCCAATTCTTGGTGTAATGCATTTAATCTTTCAGTTCTACGTCCTGTTCCAATCACAGTGAAGTTATGCTGAATAAATTTGCGAGCAATAGCTTCACCAAATCCTGATGTTGCGCCGGTTACTAGAATAATCATTAGGTACCTCTGGTTGTTATCGTTGTTTGTTTTGAATCATTCTAACCTTATTATTAAGGGGCTTCCAAGCCCCTTATTTAGTTCTTTTACACCAGTAAAATAATTAACTTATTTAGTGAGTTATAATCCATTAATTTGCTTATTTTTAGGGTATTTCAGCGTATAACTTAGCGGTAACTCGACGGTCTCTTGAGGTTTAAGCGTTAAATCCCATTCAATTTTATTCTCTGTTTCATCTAATTTTCCGCCTTTAAATTCAGGGTTGAGCACTTTAATATCGGCATCTCGGCTCGTCGGGAGTTGGTCATAAACAGACAGTTTAATGTCATTTTTCCGCGTATTACGTACTTTAATTAAGAAGCTTTCTTTTTGCTCAACCGAGGAGCCCATAAAGGTCGGTTTTTTACGCATACCTGCATTATTCACACGAGAAATTTGAATGTTATCATCCACCCCGAATGGAATATCGAGAGTCTCAGTTAATTGCCCTGAATTCACATAAAAATCACCCACATAGCTGTTCATAAAGTAAATATTTGCAGGACCATTCAGTAAGTTCAGTGTATCCCAGTCATCAATTTGTGCTTGCAAATAGACTTCTTCAGCCATTTTTGGCGTTGATGTATAACGATATTTAGCATTAACATCCGCTTGCTTAATGGTAATGGATTTTGCTTTAGGGGTAGAGGCTAAGCTAAAAGGCAAGTCGATGTTATAACTGAGATTCACGCCATTGGTATTGGTCGACACATAGTTTGCCATTCCAGGGCTGCGTTTTTTTACTGCTGAGAGTTCCGCTACTGGCGCAGGTGCTGCTACCTCCATATCCATGGTTGCGGACATTTTTCCGCTCATATAGCCTTGATTATATTGGTCATAAACAGACAATAACCATGGCGTTAAAAATGGCGGGGTGATATTACGCGTTGGATTGGCAGAGGAAAGGGTAAGTTTAACTTTGTCCCAGTCCATGCCGGTATTTTGAATAACATCAGCTTTGTAGGTAATACTGACTGGTTTATCAATATCTTTAGCGCGAATATCATAACTTGGAGACCAACCGGCATCGGGAGTGACATACGAGATTTGCATGTTAGTACTCAAATTTTTGGGAGCATCAACCGTCAACACAATTTGCGTCTGTTCACCAATATTATCGGGAAGAATGCCTTCAAATTTTGTCTGCAATAATGCTTGTTTCTCTGTCAATTCATCAATCTGCTGCTGATACGCTAAGTTTTCACTCAATATCGCAGACATTTGCTTGCGAATAAATTCCAATTTGGATGCGGACTGCTCAAGGGATAATGTCGTCGTTTCACCAAAAAAGCGCTGGTCTTTCAGTAAAGCAAGTTGGTCATCACCCACTTTTATTTTGATATTAAGTTCTGAAATTTGCTTAGTTATCGCGTCTATTTGCGTTTTTAAATTTGCCACTTCACCTGTGTAGACAGGTTCCACTGCAATGGTTTGCACATCAATTGAGCGAATCAAAACATCTTCATTATCTAAGCTAATAGAAAGGCTTTTTTGATCAAGGTGGTTAGCAACATTGGTAAAAACCAGTTTACTTTCGCCTTGCGGTAAATTAACAGTGGCGCTATTCGTTAACTCGGCACCGCGTAAAAAAATCGTGGCTTGATTGAGTTTAAGAGGGTGCAAAAGCGGCGCTGATTCAGCAAATGCTTGCCATGACGCTAACGCCGATACAAATAAAATTCCTTTGGTGAATTTGCGAGTGACAAACATATTGATACTCCATTAGCTGGATAAATTAGTTTTGTTGATAGTTTTTAATCATATTGGAATTTAATCCGTTGAGATAACAGAATAAGCTTAAAGTAAGATTCTATTTATAAAGAGCAATCAGAATGGTTGGCTGATGTTTTGATTATCTTTTAAAAAAAGAGGTTTTGATTTCTGAGGATAGATAAGAATTGAACCACCGACTTTTTTATAGCGGTCGGTGGCTGAGAGCGAATAATATTAAGGAATAAGTATAATTGCGCCACGTGCCTGGTTGTTTGCAATTCGCTCATGAGCATAAGCTGCCTGAGATAACGGCAACGTACTGTCAATCAATGGTCTGATTAGCCCTTTTTTAATAGCAGGAAGCCATCTTGAAAAATCTTCTATATCGCCAACCAATGTTCCTCGTAGCTGTTTTTGAGTGAAGAAAAAATTACGAACATCGATTGTCGCTTGCGTACCTGCCATAAAACCCATTGAGACAATAATGCCTTCTGGGCGCACTACGTTGATTGTTTTTTGAAGAATGTCGCCACCTAAGTTATCAATTGCAACGTCAACACCTTTTCCTTCAGTCCATTTTTGGATGGCAGAAACAAAATCCTGTTCAGAGGTGTTAATAATAAAATCGGCGCCAAATTCTTTGACTGTTTCAACCGAGTTTGAATTCTGTACCGTTGTGACCACGCGCGCCCCAAGCGCTTTCGCCACCTGAATGCTCATCAACCCTGTACTTGACGCACCCGCCTGCACCAGAACGGTATCTCCGGCTTTAACTTCACCAACAATTTCCACAGAACGAATAGCAATAAGTAGTGGCACCGGAAGTGCAGCGATTTGCTCAACGGGTAAGTCCGTATTATCAATCAATAGCCACTGCGCAGGTACGACAATATATTCAGCATAGGTTCCCTGAGTGTGAACCCCGGGAATAGCGTAACTACTGGCAACTGTCACTGGGCGAATATGTGCTTCTGACGGATCCAATGGATAACCTGGCATTGAGATCACGCGGTCACCGACATTAAATCCAGTGACGTCTTCGCCCCAATTTATAACCTGACCTACCGCATCGGAACCTAAAACATGGGGAAAGGTGATATCGGGTGAAATTTCACCTAAACGAACATAGTGGTCAAGTCGGTTAGTGCCAATTGCCAGTGTTTTAACGAGGACTTCACCTAGACCCGCTAGAGGCATATTCAGATCTTCATATTTTATTTCTTCAGGGCCACCAAATTGATGAATGACTGCAGCTTTCATGCTTTTATCTCCAACTTATCGTGAATTTTCGTTTTTTCTAAGATCGGTTACGATCTCCCCGCCAACTCCCCAGTTGTCGGTTTTGACTTCATCAATTACGACAAAAACAGACGACTTCGGTTTTCCAAGTACCTGATTGAGCAGGGTGGTCGCACCTTCAATTAAGCGTTTTTTTTGATCGTTGGTGACACCTTCATCTGTCACTTTGATATTGATATAGGGCATTTTATTGTTCTCTGTCGTGCCATCGACTGATTACAGAAGTTGGCGTTGTTGTATTGATGTTGCCTATAACAATAATTCATTACTTAAAATTGAAAAATAATCGCAGTGTTATTATAGTTTATACATTATGTAACTAATCTTTCAGGTGGCTATGCAACGCTATTTTGATGATATGCAAATGGGCAGTATCGAATTATTCTGTCTTACCGTAGAAACCGGTAGTTTTACAGCGGCGGCTAATGCAGCTGGCGTTACTCCAGCTGCAGTCAGTCGTTCTGTTGGCCGACTTGAAAAAAGATTGCAAGCCCGATTATTTGTTAGAACGACACGCAGTATGCGAACAACCGACACGGGGCAGCAATATTACTTGGATTGTAGAAATGCGTTAAATCAACTCATTGAGGCCGAAAGCAAAATCTCTGGGGAACATCAGATACCAGTTGGGATACTCCGTATTAGTGTTCCAACACTCTATGCGCATTACCGATTACTCCCTCGATTAAATCAGTTCTGTTCTCGGTATCCGCAATTGAAAATAAATCTGGAAGTCAGCAATGAAAATATTGATTTTTCAGAGGATAACTATGATGTTGCTATCAGAGGAAGCGAGTTACATGATTCAGGATTAATTGCCCGTCGCCTTGAGGATGCTGAACTCATCATTGTGGCTGCACCTTCATATTTGCAGCAGCATTCCACACCTCATGCTCTTTCTGACCTTATGCATCATGAATGTATTCAATATTCCTTACCCAGTAGTGGTAGAAAAATACCGTGGACATTTCGTTCACAAGGGAATGTTGTAAAAATAGAGACGACAGGGCGTTTGTTATGCCAGCAGGATTTTTTGGCCACGCTGACATTAGTGAAAAATGGGGCTGGTCTTATGCAGGTATATCGATTTACTGTCGAGCAAGAATTACAACGCGGTGAGCTAGTAGAAGTTCTGCAAGAGTATGCGGGAACAACTCGTCCGTTTATCTTAATTTATCCATATGCCCGTTATATTCCGTTGAAAACAAAAAAGTTTATTGAGTTTATGACGAGTAATGGAAAATGAGATAAAACACCCATCACCAGGTGTTTTATCTTATTAGGCTAAAGTAACTTATTCTTCGAAATACCAATATCCCTGATTGATAAATTCGGTCAACTCAGCGACAAAAATTGGGTTATCCAGTGCTTCATCGAGTTCATTTATTCCAATTTCCGTAAGCTGGCACAATGCGTCCGCACCTTTTATTTCTGTGGTATTCCAACCATCTGAATTAACAAAGAAATGATCGCCGATGCGCATGACTCGTAGCCCGCTTAGTCGTATCAATTTTTCACCTGCATTCAAAGCACTCAGTACTTCTTCCGGCTGATATGGCGGTTCAGCAGGGGCAATATCCAACTCATGGCGTGGAGTGGTTGCAAAACGACCTAACCACTGTTCAAAATCACCGGGCTTATTGATCATTTCAATCATCATAGCGCGTAAGCGTTCAACCTCATGAGGCTCCATGGTTCCCGCATTTTTACTGACTTTCAGGTCAGGATCGCCATAGTTTATTCCACCCAAATCCTGTTCCAGTGCATAGTCAGCAAAACTGCTCAGCAAATCGCGCCCAGTAGGACCACGGAAGCCGACAGAATAGTTCATGGTATCTTCGAAGGTGAAGCCGTCGTGAGGGAATCCCGGCGGAATATACAGAATATCGCCCGCTGCCATTTCTACATCAATAATCGGCTCAAATGGGTCAACATGTAATAATGCCGGATGTGCGCAAAACTGACGCATGGAAAGGGCGTCACCCACTCGCCAGCGGCGGCGTCCCATTCCTTGGATGATAAAAACATCATAGTTATCAATATGTGGCCCAACACCACCACCAGGCACTGAATAGGAGATCATCAAGTCATCAAGACGCCATTCAGGCAGCACGCGGAACGGTTTTACCAGTTCAGCGGCAGGCATATGCCAATGGTTGACGGCTTGTACTAGCAGTGACCATCCTTTTTCGCCTAATTCGCTATAGTCTTCAAACGGACCGTGGCTCGCTTCCCATTTGTCATCAATGAAGCTGACTAGGCGACTGTCAACTTCCGGTTCCATCGCCAAACCGGCCAGTTCATCTGGAGTGATAGGGTCGACAAAACCAGGAAATGCATTTTTCAATACAACGGGTTTTTTCTGCCAGTATTTTTCTAGAAATTCAGGCCAGTTAAGATTCAGTTTGTTAGCCATGTGACCACATCTATATAAGTAAATAAGCCAGTCATTATAGAAGTAATATGCCCTTATATTTTTGTTTGGCGTCAAACGTAGGTCGATAACTTTGGGGGAATCAGAATTCAAGAACCAAACAATCGTCAAAGTTAAATTAAATCTCACAGAACTTTAGCGGGAAGACATGAAGCAACTACTGAAGAGCTTAATTGGTCGTAGATAAAAGACAGTTTCAGCGATAAACAAACCAACACGATTAACCAGCCAGAATGCTGGATTTCTTTATTTCATACTTAAGTTCGCATAATGCATATTATGTTAAATAGAATGTATGGACAGATAATAGCCTTATAACTACCTCTCTACTACTTATCGGGGTTCTTCCATAGAACCCCAACCTTTTACTACTTTTTAGTGACTAAGGTATTCGTCAAATATATGAGAACCTAAAATACGAATCACTTCTGAGCGTTCATCCAAAGAAGTATCCGCTTTTCTTACATAGATGCTGATGAAAACAGGATCATGATTATTTGACCAGACCATCGACGTTATCCCTCTGACACCATAGTCACTTGCACCTGATCTATCTGCGATTTTCCATCCTTTAGGAAGTGAAGCTCTAAGCATATTATCAGCGACTTTATTATTGACCATCCATTCTTTCAATTGTTCTTTTGATGAATGACTAAGAACTTCGCCAGTCAAAATTTTCTTAATACTCTTGCTCATTGCATCAGGAGTCGTTGTGTCTCGCAAATCACCCTCAGGATTGACTGTCAATTCTGGCTCATATCGGTCAGAACGAGTAACCGTATCTCCTATTGCTCTCATAAATGCCGTCAGAGCTTCTGGTCCCCCACCCGAAAAAATAGCAAAATTAGCGGCAGTATTATCACTGTATTCATTGGCCGCTTTGCAAGCTTGTTCAAGCGTAAATGGCTTATTCATATAATCTTTAGCAACTGGTGAATATGTCACAATATTTTTTTCAGTCACTATCATCGAATGATTTAATGAAAGTTTCTTTGCATCAACCTTTGCCAGAACATTGGCACAAGCAATTGATTTAACTGTACTATCTAAAGGAAAACGTTGATTTCCATTTATAGAAATCGTTTTATCATCTGGGAATATAATTGACAAACCAACCTTCCAACCCTCTTTTTCGTATTGCTTAACTTGATCCTGTAAAGTCAAAGCAAATGCAGAGGATACAAGAGGCATGCTTAAAATGAATGCGGCAAATGTTTTAAATCGTAAAGTCATAGTAAACCTTTGATGGTCAATATTTATATAATGAGTTTATTTCAGCATAAGTTGAAATTTAATTTATGTAGGGTCTTATTTTTAATCATGATTATATTTTCTTCTCTATGGTTCACAAATGATGATAATTTTTAGTAGCCTATAGAAAAACTTATAGCTTGATTTAAATGGTGTATTGATGGCTATAATCGCTGTAACTTGCTGAAAACCCTGCTCTGTATTTTCCGAAGCCCTCCTGAAGATAATCCATATAGGTTGTTTTTATTTAATTGATTATCCTTTAAGCAATACTTATCAATTCAAAGGTAAATCCAATATGGCATTAATTTTATTGATCTTCTTTTTAGCAGGATTTGTTAAAGGAGTCATTGGGCTAGGCTTGCCAACATTATCTATGGGTTTGTTAACAACGGTCATGGAACCTGCTGTTGCAGCAAGCATTCTAATTATTCCATCTTTCGTCACTAATATATGGCAGCTTATGATCGGTGGTAAGTTTTTAAACTTAATTCGACGATTTTACTTATTTATTATCGCTATTTTTATTGGCACTGTTTATAGCCCATTACCAAAATTGAGCTCAGCATCAGAGTGGGTATTTCCTGCATTAGGTCTGATATTAATCATCTATGGCTTAGTGGCCATGTTCCTCCCTAAATCGTCAACATCGGGTAAAAATGAACGATGGTTATCCCCACTGATTGGCTATATTACTGGCGTTATTACCGCAGCCACGGGGGTTTTTGTGATCCCTGCCGTTCCTTACTTACAATCGCTAAATCTTAATAAAAATGAATTAATACAAACTTTAGGACTCGCGTTTACCGCGTCAACAATTGCGTTGGCCATATTATTAATCAGAGAGAATAATAGTGAAACTATAGATTATTACACATCGTCAATTGTACTTATTCCGGCGATTATTGGCATGTATGTGGGGCAATATTGTAGAAATTTGATCAGTGAAAAAATATTCAGGCGTTGTTTCTTCTTAGGATTGATCGCTTTAGGCATTTACATGTTATTCAAGTAAGAACTTAACAAACTCATCCATATAACTCGGTAATTCATCAAACCTTCGGGCGCAAATGTATAATTTGCGCTTTGCCCATTCATCAGATAAAGGAGTGATATTTCCTGGATATATTCCGATAAAGCGTGATATGACTTGTCTCGGTAAAATGGCATAGCCAAGCCCTTCACTCACCAATTGCATCACTGCGTCCATTGTTGCTAAACGCATTCGGTAATTAAATGAAACTCCTTCGCTTAGTGCATGATGGTCAATATAATCCTGTAATGCATTACCTTGAGAAAGCCCAATAAAATCACGGTTTCCAATTTGGTTTAATGAAGAAATGCCGTGATCATTAAAACCATTGGATGGTGGTGCGAAAATAACTAAATGGTCATCACATAAAAATTTAAATTCTAAGTCATATAATGACGATGGATTTGCAACAATGCCTAAATTTGCCATTTGATTATTAAGGCTATTGATGATTTTCTCACTCGGCATTTCACGGATCCCAACGCTAATCTTAGGATATTTCTGTAGATAGTCCGCTAATTTTTGGGGAAGAAAACCAGCTTGTGCCGAAGAGTTGCATAACAGGTCAATATACCCCCGTAAACCTTGGCTGTATTGACGCAATTCACTACGCATATGGTCGATTTGCAAGAGCACTTGATTCGCGTGATTCAATAATGCCAATCCGGCATTTGTCAGCTTTATTCCCGACGAAGAGCGCGTCAATAATAAAACACCAAGTTCACTTTCCATGCCCCGAATACGTTCACTGGCTGATTGCAAACTTAAATTAGATAAATTGGCCCCTGCTGTAATACTCCCGGCCTTGTGGGTATTTACAAATAAACGTAAATCAACCATATCAAAACGCATAATCGCTCCGAAAATGTTTATGCCCTATGCTTAGACTAAGTTTTAGCATCAAAACTCATCAGCAAGGCGCGATATCCGGGAACTGGCCTCATCGATGTGACCGCGTAACGTTTGTAAGCATAAAGCAAAGTTTTCAGAAAAACATTGGCAATCATTGGCTAAAGTAAAAAACGTCTCAGCTAATTCCAACGCTTCCCGCCAAGTTTCTCCACGGATCCCTTCAAGTAATGTAACTGGCCTAAGAGTATTAACGATTTCACCACCCGACTTAGGCGCAAATCCCATCGGTAAGATATCGTAAGCTGGTGCAAGATGGTATGGGCGGCCATGACTACTAATAAACGATAAATTACCATGATGCATATCGGTATTGCCGATGAGCATACCAAATGCCCAAAGCCGTGCTGTACTGGTAATAGCATCGGGATGTACATGTTTTTGCTTCACTAATTCATTGACCAATACAGGCCAAGGCTCCCTTGCCCGCCCTACAAATTCTGCATCCAGAGCTTGTAAAGAAAAAAGCCCTCGACGACCGAGTAAACCAACACGATCGAATCGAGGAATTTCAAGGAAGCGTTGTCCTTCAAAATCAAATACCTCTGTTTCTACTCCTAGTGCCTTTAAAGCAAGGTGCTCCGCTTGTAACAAATCACGCCAACGTTCACTGATTGGGTTATCATCTTGCGCCGTAAATTTTACAATGACATGACCTCGTTCAGTGTAGGTACAAAACTTAGGTTGCTCACCGCCTGCGGATGATCCTGGAGCCTCTCCCGAGCTAACCGCTCGCGCTAATGTTGGATACACAGTAGCTCGATCAACAGGAGTCGGTGCCTGCATGTTCAGAAATTGGTTTCTTGCCTGCTCCCCAATTAATAAGTTTCCTACTGCATCATGCCCGTGAGCGAGCAAGGCTCTTATAATATCGGAGTCTGACCAGCGATCTGGATTTGGTGATATTCCAAGTTGCGTTGAATAGGCGGATGCATAAGCTCGACCAAGGTATCCTTGTGGGCGTATATCAAATAGCCACCATGGTAAACCATCACTATGAAGGCATACTCCGTCAACTTGCTCCATAACGAATCCATCTGGATAAACCGGAATTAACTGACCTAGAGATCGTAATGTACCCTCTTCTGTGATGCGATAAATAGGAGCAGAATTAAACCCTCGAAACGTATCTAAGTCATCAACCATAATTCAATTCAGAATAGTTAGGTGATAAGTTAGCGGATAAACGTTATTTATATAGAGCGCAAAATTATTATGAAAACACTCTCTATCAGCCAAGTATCCGAACTTACGGGTCTTACCTCTGCAACTATTCGTTTCTATGAAATCAAAGGGTTGATTCAACCTATTGGCCGAAAAGGTTTAACTCGGCTATATGCCCCTGAAGTTCTCACTCATCTTTCACTCATTATTCTTGCTAAACAAGCTCAGTTTTCACTGGATGAAATAGCAAACATGCTAAATCGTATGCCAGAAAAAGGAATTGAACGCCCTATTTTGCGGGAAAAAATAGATGAGATTGACCAAAAAATCCAAGAGTTGCAGAAACTTAAGCAAGGGTTACAACATATTGAACAATGTCCGTCGGAAAATCACTTGCAATGCCCTAAATTTCAGAAAATTTTATCTGTAAGCTTAAAACAAAATATCGCAAAACTGACCAAAAACATCGCTTGACTTAAAGTCAACTTGAAGTTTTATCATCCGGCATATTCGTTTTCTCCCTCTACTATTGTTGATTTTTATGAGCAATAAGGAATGATTATGCCTCGTTCAGTTTTTTGGCTTGCCGCCGCATTAGCCCTATTTACAACCGGTAATGCACTTGTATTGTCGGTTGCCGTTTTAGTCGGATCTCAGCTTTCTGCCGATCCTGCCTATTCGACAATCCCTCTTCTTGCTCAATATATTGGATTAATTCTGACTTCTGTTCCGATGGCGCATTTTATGATGCGGTTTGGCCGTCGTGCTGGGTTCATTCTTGGAAACGTTGGCGGATTAGCTGGCGCACTATTTGCCATAATCGGTATTTATAGCCAGAATTTATTACTTTTCTCTATTGGCACTTTCTTTACGGGTATTGCTATTGGTACGGCACAACAGTACCGATTTGCTGCATTAGAAGAAACGCCGGTTGCATTACGTTCAAAAGCCATTGGATTAACCATGAGTGGCGGTATTATTGCCGTATTGATTGGTCCAACACTTGCTGTTTCAACTCGAACCTTAATTGAAAACTATCCATTTATTGGAACCTTTGGTGCTCTGACGATTATCTATATTCTTGCATTTATTCTGTTACTCTTTTTGCCATTAAAACCGCATCAAATTCAAGCCAAAACCGCTAATTCATGGGTAAGTCGCTCTTATTTACGGCTCTATTCTCAGCCATTATTAATGCTGATTGCCATTGTCAGTGCTATCGGTTATGCCCTTGTCGTTTATATGGTGGGGACATTCCCATTAGCGATGAAAGCTCAAGGATTTGATTTTGCAGCCATCACTTTTGTCTTTCAATGTCACATATTAGGCATGTTCGCCCCTTCATTCTTTACTGGGCATCTGATTAGCCGTTTTGGGGTGAAAATATTCGTTTGGATGGGGGCAATATGTTTAGCTATAGCCAACATTATTGGTTTCACTGGCTCGAGCTACACACACTTTTTAATCACCATGACATTAGTCGGATTAGCGTGGAACTTTATTTTAATTAGCACCACACAGCTACTTCCAAGAACTTACCATGAACATGAAAGAGCCAAAATTCAAGGCGCTACAGATTTTCTCATTTTCAGTTTTGGTGCCTTAGGAAGCTTAAGTGCAGGCTTCGCTTTTTACTTTATGGGTTGGAATTCAGTTAATATTATGGGATTAGCGGTAGGAATTGGCATTATTATCGCGATGATATTACTGCGAGATAGCCTCAATAACCAAACCGCCAACTAACCACATGAATTACTGGCAGTAATACGCGTTTTATTACTGCCATTTCCTTTAGTACCCATCAAAAACGTTAACCTTGAAGCTGTACTCTAACCTCCCGCACAAGACTTCTATTTTACTATTACGGTGTAACAATCTTAATAATTTTGTTTTTTTTCCATCTGTTTATTATCACTCGTAATATTAGATTGCTGTTGCAATCTAGACTTTTTTAACACCTTTTTCTTATTCAATTACTCCTTGGGCTAAAGGAATATCTTATGATATCTGTCCCTACTGTCGATGAATTATGCAAACTAAATCAACCTTATAATTGTACGGCGGCAAGCGAATTATTATTCCATCACGCTATGCAGGAACTCGTTTTTTTCCATATAAAAAACACCCCCAAATATGCCCAATGGCTGATTAAACATCATATTTCCCCGGAAAACCCACAAATCAATTCATGGGGAGACTTACCGCCAATCTTTGCCAACTATTTCAAACATAATCTTTTGGTTAGCCACACAGGCAATGATGCGTTAGAGCTAACATCGTCGGGTACTATGGGGCAAAAAAGCCGGATGCGTTTTGATGAACGTAGTATTAACGCCTTGCTGAACATGGTTGATCATATATTCCAATATTATGACTGGGTTACACCGAAAACACCGTGTAACTACCTATTACTCAGTTATGAGCCCGTCGATTCAATTACCCTAGGCACAACGTATACTGATCAATATTTATGCAAATATGCGCCAATTAAACAGGTTGTTTATGCCTTACGACATACGGGAAAAGGTCATCAATTTGACCCGCTAGGCGTGATCCAAGCATTACAGCGTTTTTCCCTTGATGATGCCCCTGTACGTATACTTGGTTTCCCTGCTTTTATCTGGTTTGTACTTGAAATGATGCAAGATATGCAATTGCCTCCGCTAACATTACCTCCCGACTCATTAACACTTTTTGGCGGCGGTTGGAAAACATATGCAGAACAAAAAATCCCTAAAACTACGCTCTACCAAAGACTGACCAAACAATTAGGGATCATCAACGAACGTTGCCGAGATGGTTATGGTGCCATTGAGCATGGTGTTCCCTATATCGAATGTATTCATCACCATTTTCACCTTCCTGTCTATGCTAAAGCGTGGGTGCGAGATACCTACTCTTTTGAAATAAAAGGGTATGGCAAAAGCGGTTTCTTACAATTGGTTTCCCCCTATATAACCTCCTGCCCAGCCCATAGCATTTTGATGAGCGATTTAGCGATCCTACATCGGGGTGCTGAATGTGGATGTGGTCTAGGAACTGACTGGTTTCAACTGCTTGGTCGTGCAACTCAACATAAAACACGGAGTTGCGCATTAGCCGCCTCAGAACTACACCAAGGAAAATAATATGTTCCTCATTTATGGAAAACATTACCCCGATTTCAATCCCAATCAGTCCTTGAGTTTACTCACTGAAATGCTGCCAAGCACATTGGGGCAACCTTTACCTCTCGAAGCCCTATTGACCTGTGCGGAACGTTTTATCACCCGATTAAAAGACCCTAATTTTTTACCTAAAATTGATGAGGTACTAAGAAACGAAATCAAACAATTTTGTCATCCCACCGCATTACGTTTTAAACTCGAACATGAATTAGGGCGTTCACCATTCTCTTTACGCCGTCCCCATTTATCTCAACCTCATTTTGAAAGTTGGCGACCGTTGGGAGTCGTATTGCATATCACACCCGCAAATGCCACATCTCTTCCTTTTTTAGCCATAATCGAAAGTTTGTTAGTGGGTAATATTAACTGGTTGCGTACAAGCTCCCGTCAACAAGGGATAACTTTCGAATTATTACACGCATTTCTGGCGTGTGACGAAACCCATGTATTGAAGAACTATGTCGCCATCTTACCTGTGGCAATAGAAAACCTTCCCCAATTAATAAAGCAGGTTGATGGCGTTTCTGCATGGGGGGCGGATAAAACACTAACAAGTATAAAAGAACAACTTTCGCCGAATTGCCGTTGGCTCCCTTGGGGTCATAAAATCAGTTTTTCTTGGTTAATCCCAAATGGCATTACTGACAAAAATTTGGATCAACTTGCGGATGAAGTTTGTCGATTTAATCAGCTATCATGTTCGAGTCCACAGAGTATCTTCGTCGATACTGAATCCTTACCAACACTCATCGACGTGGGAAATAATCTAGCACAGGCAATGCATCGACGTTGTCATTACTGGCCATTTCAACAACCAGACATCACATCCGCGGCGGATATTACCACTGCAAACGCCTTTAGCGAATTAGACAACGTATTTGCAGATGCACAAAACCTCTGCTGGAGTGGGGATAATTGGCGTATTTGGTTAAAAAATACCATTGAATTTGAGCCATCACCACTATATAGAACGCTCTTATTACGCCCCTTGCCTCGCCATAAACTGATTGAAACCTTACGCCCATGGCGTACTTACTTGCAAACCTGTGCTCTGATTTCAACGACAAATGATACAGCGAACCTGAGTCAGCAATTGCTGGCTGCTGGGGTTAATCGCATCACCACACCTGGGTGCATTCATTCAGGTTATAACGGGGAGCCCCATGATGGAGTGTTTGCATTAAATCGACTCACTCGGCGAGTTAGTGTAACCCTCGATGATAATAGTTTATCCGGTTTAGCCACCCTTGACCTCCCACTCGATGAACCTAATTTACGTACAGAACAACCCATTATGGACAAATTATCATTCACTGAAAACACGATACAGCCTAGCGCTAAATTATTTTTCCGCAGTGGTGGTAGCACTGGCACTCCTAAGTTATCCGGCTTTACTTATCGTGACTATCACCTTCAAATGCAAGCTGCTGCAGATGGTATCTTCGCCGCAGGTCTTGACCCCGCCAATGATAACGTACTGAATTTACTCTACTCAGGAAATTTATACGGTGGTTTACTCAGTTTTTTCACCATCCTCGATAAAGCTAACGTGACCCATCTTCCAATGGGAGGTCCCCAAAATGATGACTATGGCGAAATTGCCGAAATGATCGTGAGTCAGCAAGTTAATACACTTATCGGCATGCCAAGCACGCTTTCTCAGCTATTTACGCAACAAGCGGTACCATTGCGCCGCTATGGCGGCATTCAAAAAATATTGACCGGTGGTGAGCCAATAAGCCCTGCCCAACGTGATTTTTGGCATAGCTTCCGTATCCAAACTATTCGCTCTGCGCTCTATGGTTCCACCGATGCTGGTACATTAGGCCATGCCTGTAAGGCAAGCAAAGACGGTGTATTTCATTTAATGGCTGATATTCAGTGGTTAGAGATAGTCGAAATGACCAGTGATATTCCCGTTAAATCAGGAGAAGTCGGTCGTTTACTTTTTACTTCTCGCAACCGAGATGGACATCGGGTCACTCGCTACGACATTGGTGATCTTGGGCGTTGGGTGAAAGGCGCCTGCCCTTGTGGCGCACTCACGCCTCGCTTTGAACTTCTAGACCGTCATGACAACCTGATCCGCATAGGCAGTGCATTTATCCCAATACAGCAACTAGCTCAACTGGCAGACGTTCCAATACAGTTCATCTTAGATCATAGCCCCCTTAGCCAATTAGACCGGATGCGTGTTTTCGCTGATGGTGACACTATAGAAGTACAAAATCGGCTTAAGAGTGACCCGGTGTTACTCATGATACTTGATGCAGCGTTACTTGAATTTGAAGTCATCCGTTGCCCATCAAACACATTTGAGTGCAATCCTCAAAGTGGTAAAACGCTATTAGTCATTGATAAACGATAAATGTTAAGCGTTCAGAAACATAGCACTCATGAATATAGTTCTCATAAATACAGGATTGGGGTCGACAAATGAAAACATACATCAATGACGCCACTATCTTATCGCTTGAACAGCTAATTGAATTTGCTCGTCAGCACTCACCTTACTATGCGAAGCATTACCGAAAGATCCCCAAACATGGCTGGCAACTTTGTGATTTACCCCTCGTCAATTCTGCTGGATATTGGGCTGGGAACCATGACCTGGCCAGTTGGCCTGTCTTAACGGCTCCATTTACTCATGGTTTGGTATTTAAAACAGGCGGCACCACTGGAGCCTGTAAATTATCGCTTTATACCCATAACGAATGGTATGCCTTTGTGACCCGCTTTAGCCGTAGCCTGTCAAACCAATTACAATCTGGCGATCGGGTTGGAAATCTATTTTTCGCTGGGGATCTTTATTCAAGTTTCTTATTTATCCATCAAGCCCTATTCCATGCAGATATTCCCCTATGTGAATATCCATTTAGCGGCACAATCGATCCTCAAGGCTTATTTACTCAAATTCGCCAACATAAAATCAATGTTCTCGCGGGAGTTCCTGCAACGTTATTGCAACTGGCAGCAAAAGCTACCCAACAACACCAACCCTTATTGGAGATTTCCCTGCTTCTATTTGGAGGAGAAAGCCTATTTGCCGAACAATCATTGTTACTTCAACGCGCATTTCCTTGTGCCCGTATTGCCTCTATCGGCTGTGCGGGGGTTGATTCGGGACTAATAGGTCAGAGTGACGCTCAATGTCAAATTGGAGAGCATCGAGTTTTTGAACCTGAAACTATCGTTGAAATTATTGATGAGGTCACTGGCGAACAAATTGAGGATGAAGGCCGCACCGGCATGCTAGTTATCACAAACTTAACCCGTCAGCTTATGCCGTTGATCCGCTATCCAACTGGCGATACTGCTGCTTGGTCTGAACCAAAGGGACAGCCAGCTCGTCGGTTCTTTTTACATGGACGAAGTAGCTTTGGGCATCGTATTCGTGTTGGCCACTCCACGATTTACCCTGATGAGATTGACGCTTTAATTAGCGAACTACTTGGCGAGCAACAGTGGCAAATGCTAGTAGAACATCATGGTTATTATGACCAATTAACACTACGTATTGCTTTTTTGGGCGATGATAATCACGCCAAAACTCTTGGTCATACAATCCAAAAAAAATATAGCCATGCCGTGAAGCAACTCGAAAGTGACCAACTACATTGGGTTATTGAATGGTGTCAACAGGATGAGCTTATTTGCAATATTCGAACAGGTAAATTACAGCGAATTATCGATAACCGAACATACGTTTAGAAGAAAAATAAATAATGAATATCCGAAATTTTTACGCAACAGATGCTAATGATATCAGCGCGCTTTTTCGTGATGTATACGCAGACCGCTACGTTTATCCCGAGCTTTATATCCCCGCGATGATCACTCGGCGCAATAAACAACGCATTTGGTGCAGTGCTGTGGCTATAAAAAATAACAAAATCATCGGTCATGCAGCCTTAAAACGAGACGCTAGCGTTACCACTAATGCAGAATTGGCGATGATTGTTACCCATCCTGCTGCCCGGCATCGTGGCGTGGCATTCCAGCTTGGTATGTACCTTTATGAAGAGGCTCGCCGGCAGCAATTAACAACACTGACCATTAAAATGGTATGCAGCCATTTAGGTTCACAGCTATTGGCAAAAAATTTAGGGTTTCATACCACCGCATTATTGCGGGATTATGTCGGCTCCCCCTTTGAATCAGGGTCATTTGAAAGTGTTGTTGTGGGCGTACAAACTTTGCAGCCAAAACCCGTACCAACACTCAGTTCGATGAGAACTCAGCCAAATACACTGGCATTACTGAGCGCGCCATTCGGTAATAAACCGCCATTTGCTATGCCAAACCTTCACATTTTTCCCATTGAGGTGTGTGATAGCGGGGAGCGCATAAACGTAACACTGCATCAAATAACAGGTGGGGTCATCAATGAACTCGCGCATCTACCCTATGAGCGGCGTATTTATATTCAGGTCCCTATCAATGCCATGCTAGCCAAATATCTGCCCTTTTTTTACCAAGTCGGTTATCGAGATGCAGGTTTAATTCTCGATAGTCATGGCGAATGGGTCTGGTTATTTCAGCGTGGTTTTAACCCCCAACATCTCCAGTTATGCTGTCCAATTGCACAAAAGTTACAAGAGGCTGCAATGTGCTGAAATGTTGAAATTGCAAAAATCTTGAATATTTTAACGTAAGCGGCATTGACGGTAAAATGTCCAAATCCCATAAGTAACTAAACCACCAAAGAAAAATGGCACCATCATGGTAAGTTCTAAATAAACGAAGCGGTTAAAGTGAAAATTGGGTAATTTCGGTGTGAGATAATAGGCAATAGGTAGCGCGAATAGCGCGGAAACAACACCTATCCCCATTATTTTTTTGAGTTTTTGGTTATCAATGTGCTGCTGTATTTTTGGCTGTTTTCGATGATATCGCCAATATTGATAACTTAAATAGAGCAAACCTAATAATGATCCGGAATGCTGCAAAATTTTATAAATAGCAATTTCTTGTTTATCCGTCATGGTGAGGTTGAACTGTAAAAATGACCATGACCGCACCATCGTGCCTGTATCATGCGTAAAAGAATCCCAAACAATGTGCGTTAATGCGCCAATAAAGAAAGATATAGCGAGAATACAAATATTTCGGATAGACCAACCCTGCGTTTTTTTAATCGCAAAAGGTATAACGGTTGATAATGGCGAAGCCAGCTTCAGAATAATGACATAAATAATAAAGCAAAGAGGTAATCCAATAGATAGCCATCCCACAATACAATGGGCTTCTGATGCTAATCGATACAATCCAAACGAATATAATAAGTCTGGGCTCAAACTCCCAAGGATCATCGCAGGCAAACTTAGCCATTTTCCCAAGAAAGAATGCTTAATAGGAAACACAACCGCAGGATGAGAAAACGTCCATGGCATCAATTATTATCCTTCTATGATCATTTGGTATGCATCACATTCTAAATGTTGCCGTTCCAGTTCACTATACGATTATCCTGAAACCCCCGCCTTCCATTCGCACTTCCCAAATAGCGATTTTACGAAATAATTTGCGAGTAATTATATTTAGTTCAGTGCAATCCACTCATTGAATGATTCTCATTTAATTATATATTGCCTGAATTGATACCTTACGTTGATAATATACGCGGTTTATTTCCCATCCATGAACAAAATCAACTGTTTTACACGTGATTTAAAGGATTTTTATATGAAATACAATAAATTAGCAATACTTATCACAACTCTGGCATTCGCAGGCGCAGCTAACGCGGCAGAAGTTTATAACAAAGATGGCAACAAATTTGATGTCTATGGACAAATTGATGTTCGCCACTATATTGCCGATTCAAAAAGTGGTGAAGATGGTGATGATTCACGCGTTCGTTTAGGATTCCGTGGTGATACGCAAATCAACGATCAACTCACAGGTTATGGTCGTTTTGAATGGGAAACTCCAACCAATAAATCTGAAAGTGATCATGAAAACCAAAACCGTTTAGCTTATGCCGGTTTAAAATTCGCTGATTTTGGTTCTTTGGATTACGGTCGTAATTATGGTGTGAACTACGATATCAATGCATGGACTGATGTTCTCCCACTTTGGGGCGCGGACACCATGGATCAAGAAGATAATTTCATGATGGGACGTAACCGTAACTTATTAACTTATCGCAATAATAATATGTTCGGCTATGTTGATGGCTTAAGCTTCGCCCTGCAATACCAAGGCAAGAATGGCGATCAAAATAAATCCTCTGGTGAAGATGCACTAAAAAATAACGGTGATGGTTATGGTTTATCCACCGCTTATGAATTAGGTTACGGCGTCACCTTAGGGGGCAGCTATGCAAACTCAAGTCGTACACCAAGCCAGCGTGACGGCGCTATTGGAGCAAAAGGTGAACGCGCGCAAGTGTGGAACGTCGGGGGTAAATTTGAGTGGGAAGACCTTTACATCGCAGCGATGTATGGCCAAGCACTGAATGCAACTCGCTATGGCGAAGATGATGCTGAAGCTGTTGCCAATAAAACAGAAAACTTAGAAGTTGTTGCGACTTATACCTTAGATTTCGGCTTAACCCCTTCAATTGGCTACAACCAATCTAAAGGGAAAGATCTCGGCGAATATGGCAGCAAAGATTTAGTTAAATATGTAGCTGTTGGCGCAGCTTATGAGTTCAACAACAACATGTCCGCTGTCGTTGATTACAAAATTAACTTATTGAATAAAAATGAGTTTACTCGTGATCACAACATCAATACGGATAATGTCTTAGGTCTGGGCTTAGTGTACCAGTTCTAATCTAGATCTCGAAAGTGGCGCTATCTTTCAGTATTAAAGATAGCGCCATTTCTTTGATTTTACTCTTATTTTTACTGATTTTGCTTCAGGTAGTCATCGTCGTCAAGCACCCAAAGCGGTTCTATATCGCTATCCTTCTTAATGACTAAAGAAGGGTCAGAACGTAAACATGCACCACCATAATGCCCACCTACCGTAAATGTACAGACCTGAATATAACGTTCTGCCACTTTCGGTAAACACCATAATTGCTGATAAACATTCTCTTGATGGGCAAATTGTCCACAAGTTTCATCCAGAATATCGTCTTGATGATCAACTAGCCCAATATTATTACCACAGCGCCCCGCGATAGGCTTCACGGCATACCCCGTTTGGCGTAGCTCATCGTTAATCTCAAAATCAGTATCCAATAAATATGGATGATGCGGGAACAGTGACCATAGAATCGGCAGAATTGATTTATTCCCAGGGATCACTGTCCATAACGGTTCAAAAACACGAATTTCTGGACGCAACAGCACATCAATCAGCCGGACATCATTATGATGTGGATGACCGGTTCGGATAGGTAAACCAGAAAGGTCACTTTCACTCTCTTGGCGTAACTGCTCCAGAGCAGTTTCCCATGCCCATGTTTTCCATACACATTGAAGCACCTGCCCTTCACCATCCACCACTTGACCCGTTTCATTCCAGACTAACTCATCCAAACCATGGATAATTTTACATTCAAATCCCGCCGCTTTAATGGATTGAGCCATAAACAGAGCGTGATAATCCTCCTCACTATCTCTATCTTGCATAATGTGAATAAACGGTTTTGCAGTGGTGTGTTTCCATGTATCCGTAAGTAACTCTTGCAGTCGTTCACCAGGATTCCAGCCCGCGTTGATGCCGCCTACTTTTGACCATTTATCAATAATTAACCCTGTTTCAGTATGGCAAGAAGCTGAATCCGCATTATATTCATAAACTTTCAATCCACGATGGTCCATACAAAAATCAAGGCGACCCGTCACCATATCATGACGGCGGTTTTGCCATGATAAACGTAAACGCGGCCAGAGAATTTCGGGGATATTGAAAAGTTTCAGTAAGTTGTCATCTTTGAGGACTTTTTCAGTCGCATGCAAATACATCAAATGAACTTCATTTGTTGCCTGCATTAGCTGATTTTCGGCAGTACTGGAAATCGTGAAATATTCGTGGGGGTTGGCACTCAATTTATGCCCATGGTTAGCCTTCACATAGGCTAATTCAATCGGGTTAGATTCATCTAACCAGCGTTGATTGAAGTTAACTTGGCTATCTAACTGAGCCGCGTGCAGTTCCATCAATTGCGGATTAATTTCAGGTTCTTTATAGGCATACTGGTTATTATCCGTTTGTATCATCCAACCGAGGATCGAGGTATCGGTGAATGTATCAGACAACGTATAACTTCCATTATCAGTGTTTAGCGGTAGCTCTCGAGTCCACTGCTGACCCGCAGGGAGTTTATGGTGTAGAACATTTTGCTCAACAACTCGAACTTTGTTATCAAAAACTTGGGTAATAATCGCAACATGCCCAGTATGCTCAAATTCCCCCCCCTCCGCCCAAATCAGTAAGCTTCCTGCGGTGGGTTTCATTTGGCTGCCATTTTGATACGCGCGCAATGGCAAAATGCCGTCATCCACTACATGGCGCAAAAAACGTAATGCGAAAATTTCATACGCCATGCTGACATCGGTAAACACCACGCCATAATTGAGATAAAGAAAACGACGAGCAAATTCAACGCATTGCCATTTATATCCCATGTATTCATTATTGATATAACTGCGAAAAGAGATATCATCCCGTTCACCTAAATCGGGAATGGAACTGTAATTGGAAGAGTAAATTGCAACACCACCGGGGGCGTAGCCAAGTAAAGTGCCAAACGGTTCATGTTCTTCTGTCATGATCAGACTCCTATTACAGCTCACTGATATTATTTAAATTGCAATTATATGAATGCTAATAATCAGTATACGCTTGTAATAGTCAAAACACTGCGTTTTTTCATGGCATAAAAAAAGCACCTATTAATAGGTGCTTTTTGGTGTTGATCTTGAATTTAATGAGAAAATTTTGTTAGCGATAACCGCGAGTATGGTTGTTAGATGACCAGTTGTAGGTCGCATTGCTCCCTGTTACGCGCTCTTTTTTCTTTTGGGTTCTTAAGGCTTTGGCTTCTTTTTCAACTTCAGCCGAGATTTCGGTAATGATCAATTTTTTGACTTTGCTTTCTTCTGAATTGGTCAACTCGCGCCCTAAACTTTTACGTTCTTGAGCCAGCCGTTGCCTCACCCGCATTCTTTGCGTTTCAGTCATCTCTTGCAGTGTTAGGGTTTTCATGTCATTACTCCTTCGAAAGTTGAAAGACGACTTCCAATATAGCACTCCGTTCTCTTTTCGTCCCAGATAAGGTGCCATCATCCCTATTTAGGAGTATAGTAGCCCTTATCGAAATCCGAATTGATATGAATCATTTTATTTATTATGGAATTAGCGCTCTCCACACCTGAAATTCGCCAGATCCTCGCTTCTGACACCCCAATCATTGATGTTCGTGCCCCCGTTGAATTTCAACAAGGCGCTATGCCATCGGCACTCAATTTACCCTTAATGAATGACGATGAACGTACCACCGTCGGGATCTGTTATAAACAAAAAGGCTCCGACAAAGCGGTCGAGTTAGGGCATCAATTAGTCTCGGGTGAATTACGTGAAAATCGAATTAATGCGTGGAAAACTGCGTGTCAACAAAACCCAGAAGGCTATCTTTGCTGCGCTCGCGGCGGAATGCGCTCCCATATTGCTCAACAATGGTTAAAAGAAGCGGGCATTGAATATCCGCTTATTAATGGGGGTTATAAAAATTTACGCCAAACTGCCATCGATGCAATTAACGAACTCGCTCAACGCCCAGTAATATTGATTGGCGGTTGCACTGGAAATGGCAAAACACTATTAGTTCAAAGCCTTGAAGATAGTATTGATCTAGAAGGTATTGCCCATCATCGAGGCTCTTCCTTTGGGCGTACTTTAGAAGCCCAATTTTCACAGGCGACGTTTGAAAACCATTTAGCGGTTTCTATGTTAAAAAAAGCTCCTAATCACAACCGGTGGGTGCTTGAAGATGAAGGTCGAGCCATTGGCGTGAACAGCCTTCCAGATTCACTACGCCAAGCAATGGAAACAGCAACAATTGCGGTGGTTGAAGACCCCATTGAGCGCCGTATGGAAAGGTTAAAAGAGGAATATTTTGACCGAATGACCCACGATTTTCTTGCCGCATTTGGTGAAGAACAAGGTTGGAATGCCTACAGCGAATATCTACATCATGGTCTACATGCTATTCGTAAACGTTTAGGTTCCCAGCGAGCGATTGAACTAACTAAACTCCTTGATGATGCGCTGATTGCTCAACGTAAAACGGAAAAAACAGACGTTCATTTCTCATGGCTTACACCACTTCTTCATGAATATTATGATCCGATGTACCGCTATCAGTTAAGCAAGAAACAGGATCGAATTGTTTTCAAAGGAACATTTGAGGAAGTCACTGAGTGGGTAAAATCCACCGCTCAATAATGTTACACGTATCCTTCAATATTAAAATAAGGTGACGCTGTCACCTTATTGACCATTTCCAAGCCTGTTTAACGTACTTCCTGTTTAGCGTAACAGTGCACCCACTAAAAATAGTGCCCCCAATATCAAGCTGCACCCGGAACTGACATACCAAAATAGGTCGCTATTGCCTTTAAAGCGGCTTTTGATCAGTGGAAATATCGCCGCTCTAATTAAAAATACAGCAGCAATGGCAATTAGAATGGATTGAGTAAAGGGTAAAGAAAAAGAACCTTGAGCTGCACTGAATGCGTACAATCCCCAAATGGTTAATACCGTGCCGACAAAAATCGCCGTAAATGGTGGATACCAATGCCCTTCTTGAGCCTGTTTAACGATCCGTTCCCCTGCTCCGAGCCACTTAAATCCAGCTGCCCCCCAAACCAGACACGCAAAATGCAATAGTGCAACAATCCATGTCAGCACAGCCGCCAAATACAATGCAGTTATTCCCATTTATGGTCCTTTCAGTGAGGCTTATTTTTTAAAGGCAATCTCAGTAATACCTTGGTAAATTAATTTAGAAGCTAACCCGCCTAAAATCAATCCGACCACTTTGCCTATCACTTTATGGATACGGGAATATGTTCGTCTTACAGAAGATAATGAAAATGTCTGGCATAATATAATACGCCAAATTAGAGAAGCCACCACAATTCCTAGCCAAATCACAAGCTTAGTCCACAGCGGTGTTGAGGGTGAAATCGTAGTAGAGAAAATACTCATGAAAAATAGAACAGTTTGTGGGTTAGATAAGTCAGCAATTAACCCTCGACGAAAATAAACGCCTGTTGGAAAATTTTCTGTATTTTTTTCGGTGGCAAGAGACAGTTGCGTTTTATTTCGAAAGACACTGATCGCGTAATAAAATAAATATAATCCACCCAAAATCTTAATCAGGGAAAATAACGACTCAAACTGTGTCATTAATGCCACCAGCCCAAATAGCCCTAACCCTGAATAAATCGCATCCCCCAGAACAACCCCATAACCACAAATTAATCCGGCTTTTTTTCCTGAACTTAACGTTGTCTGAACCACCGTAAATAAGTTGGCACCAGGGTTAAAAAAGGTCAAAACAAACAAAAACAAGGTAATCAGAATGCTGTGTAGTGGATCCATCATGGTGTCTCACATTAGCGGAGGATTTTTTATTATAGACAGGGATAACCCATCGAGGTGCAACCTACGTCAGGTTATTGAAAATCCACCGTATGCGAATGAACTAAAAACACTATCCCAACGATTTTCGACGTTGCAGCAGCCACTTATCTAACTCATTTGCAAATTGTTGGCGATCACGTTGGTTTAAGCTAGCAGGCCCCCCAGTTTGCACGCCGCTAGCTCGCATCGTGTCCATAAAGTCTCTAATTGTCAGTCTTTCACGAATGGTGGCTTCACTGTAACGTTCACCTCGAGGGTTCAACGCCACCGCGCCCTTTTCCATGACTTCCGCTGCCAACGGAATATCAGCAGTAATCACTAAATCGCCGGCTTGTGCGCGTAAAACAATCTCATTATCTGCAACATCAAACCCAGCGGGAACTTGCAGAGTTTTTAAAAACATCGAAGGCGGAACCGATAAACGCTGGTTCGCCACAAATGTAATTTGCACTTTTTCTCTATCAGCCGCGCGATATAACACTTCTTTAATCACTTTAGGGCATGCATCCGCATCCACCCAAATCACCATCATTGACATATAACCTATCTATTTCATCTTTTAAAAATTAATGGTGAGCATAATAGCATGACGCGGTCTTTTAAGAGGAACAAACTGCCGTTTCTTGTCGCATCAATAGCCCGTAACTCATGAGTGAGCACACCACCACCAAAATACCGCCAGCAATAGCAACCCAATATCCTGCATAAATTCCAAGCTCATCCACCATTTTACCTGAGAGCATCGCCCCAAATGCCACGCCAATATTGAGTCCCGCAAGTAGCCATGTCATTCCTTCCGTTAAACGGTGATCGGGAACAATATTTTCCACCAGCGACATACCGATAATCATCGTTGGTGCAAAAAATAGCCCAGATATAAACATCACCATCGACAGCGACCAAATTCCCCCGACCCACAGCAACGGAATAATCGACAGCAATGTCAGAACCCCGCTGATTAGCAACATACGCGGCAAAGGCATTGATAAACGCATCCCTCCAAATACCACCCCCATCACACAAGAACCAATGGCATACAGTGATAACACTAAACTCGCCATCGCCGGCTGCCCTTGTATCTGTGCCAGCGTCACACTCAAAATATCCACTGTCCCCACAATCACGCCCAGCGAAATCATGAGAATAATCAACAGTTGTAAACTTGGCAGGCGCAAAATAGACGCCTTCGCGCTCATCATCTGGTGCTTATCGACTAAGGCAGGTTCTGTTTTACGTTGAGAAACTAAGAGCAAGACTCCCACCAGCAATAAAATACCCGCAATCATAATTCCCGCTTGTGGGAACAGAACCACTGTCAGCCCGACGGATAAGGGAGGTCCCGCAATAAATGTCAAATCATCGAATACAGTTTCCAACGAGTACGCCGTTTGCAGTAGCGGATCCCCTTTGTAGATCTGCGACCATCTCGCGCGGATCATCGCCGACATACTCGGCATAAAGCCCGACAGAAATGCTCCTAAAAATAACCAAATATAAGAGAGCCCTAACCACGTAGACGCCACGATTAGCCCCATGCCCAGAACACTAATAAAAGTCACTAACGGCAATACGCGAAACTGACCATGGCTATCCACTTGGCGAGAAATCTGCGGCGATAATAAGGCATAAGTCAGCACAAAAGTGGCTGAAACGCCACCTGCCAGTGCATAACTTCCTTGCAACATTGACAGCATGGTAATAATCCCAATCCCCATCATGGGTAACGCTAAGCGAGCCAAAAGCCCTGCTAAGGCGAATTGGATGCTTCCTGAAGCGTGAAAAAGTTGTTGGTATCGACTCAGCATGCAGTATCTCCATGATAAAAATTCAATATATATACGGTGTGTATGTATAAAAATGATATATTGATACGAGATGAATGTAAATAATCATACGCAATGTATGTAAGAGGTTTTATGGCAAGACGAACACAAGCCCAAATGGAACAAACTCGCGCCCTATTACTGGCGACGGCACGGGATTTTTTCTGCCGTTTAGGCTATGCAGACACATCAATGGATGATTTAACTGCCAGTGTTGAATTGACTCGCGGCGCGCTATATCACCATTTTGGGGACAAACAAGGATTATTCTTAGCTGTTGTCGAACAAATAGATGCTGAAATGAACCAACGTTTACAAACAATTACGGACAACGGCGATGACCTGTGGTCAAGCTTTCAACAACGCTGTCATGCCTATTTAGAAATGGCGCTAGAGCCTGAATATCAGCAAATTATTTTGCGAGATGCTAAAGCGGTATTAGGAGAAGCCATTGCAAAATCTAACTTACAATGTGCGGACGCTATTGAAAAAATCATCGCCAAGCTGGTAGAAGATAATGTTATTGCCAACGTAGAGCCTCGCGCCCTCGCCGCGTTACTGAATGGAGGCTTATCCGAAGCGGCCTACTGGATAGCGCAAGATAAGAGTGAAATTCGGCTAAAACAGAGTATTGCTAGCATTGATATGCTACTGAATGGACTAAAACTTCCTGCTAAATAATCGCTGATAACAGTAAGCCCATATAGTGGGCTTACTCATGACGCAATTAACGCAGTGACTTAAATACGCTTATAAATTTTTCAACATCTTGTTCGCTTGTGGACCATGAAGTACACAGACGCACACAAGTTTTACCCGCTTCAGGCGCTGGCATACTGCTTAAAACGTAATGTTCCAACAATTTCTTCGCTAAATCATCCGGTAGCACCACAAACACTTGGTTTGATTCAACTGGCGCTAAGAACTCAAAACCTTGTCGCGTAAAGAATGCCGCTAAATGCATCGCCATATCATTGAGATGCTTACCCAATTTGAAATAAAGGTCATCTTTAAACAGTGCGTTAAATTGTGCCGCTAATAACCAACCTTTCGCCTGCAATCCCCCTTTTTGCTTGATGCTAAAGCGGAAATCAGATTTCAAGCTTGGGTTTAAAATTACCAGGATTTCACCGGTCAATGCACCAATCTTAGTGCCACCGATATAAAAAACATCCGTCAACTGAGCGATATCTTCAATCGTTACGTCGCTCGCATGGGACATTAAGCCAGAGGCTAAACGTGCACCATCCATAAACAGCCATAAACCATGCTCATCACACACTTTACGCAGCGCAACCAGCTCATCTTTACGGTATACCGTACCAATCTCTGTCGAGTTACTGATATACACCAATTTTGGCTGCACACAGTGTTCATCGGTATGATGCGCCAAAACTTGCTCAATCAGCGCTGGCGTTAATTTACCCGATGCTGAAGGAACAGTGAAAACTTTATGCCCTGTGGCTTCAATTGCCCCCGTCTCATGCACCGCGATATGCCCTGAATCTACCGCAATAGCAGCCTGATGAGGTCTTAATATATGAGAGATGGTCGTTAAATTGGTGATCGTACCACCATTAAAGAAATGGATATCTGCATCTGGGCGTCCAATGCGCTGTTTCACTTGCTCAGCCACACTGGCACATAACGTATCGGTACCATATCCTTCAAAACGCTTACCCGCTAAGCTATTGAGTTCTTCCATCACTGCTGGGTGCGCTATTTCATTATAATCATTAATAAAGCTGTACATTGGCAACCTACCGTTAAGTTAAAAACAAGCCAACAGTTATATGCGGATATTATTCAATATTCAATGATATTTTTTGGCTTGCAGAAACGAGTCACTTCATAAGCTGTGAGCGACGAAATGTCAGATTAAAACGGTAAGCCCCAAGTTGAGGATGAACGCCTGATTTGATTTGTCGTACCCCATGGTAATTGAGCCGTGAACGTCCGCCCCAGACCAAGACGTCCCCATGCTCTAATGGGATAGCTTGACGCGGATGTTCTCGCGTATCTCCGCCAAAATCAAAGATAGTGGGCAATCCTAGTGAAAAGGAGACGATCGGCTGGGAGAAATCCGCTTCATCTTTATCTTGATGCAGCGACATTTTAGCCCCCACACCATAGCGGTTAATTAAGCAGGCATCAGGATCAAAATGAGAAAAGCCAGCTTTTTCAGCGGCATTTATCGCCAACTGTTTAAATAATGCGGGCATCATGGGCCATGGCTGCAGAGTCATCGGATCGACAGAGGAATATCGGTAGCCTTTATTATCCGTAACCCAGCCCCAATCACCGCAATTGGTCATTGCCACAGACATAGCGTATCCGCCAGGGGTTTCCATATGACGCAAAGGTGCTTGAGCAATCACTTCATGCAATGCAGCTAATAACGGCTCCCCTTGCCCAAGCAAAAAACCTTTAAGGAGATAAGCGTCTGGCGCAATCTCAATCATATTCTCTTCATCAGGAAATAACATAGTCACCACTCAGTAAAATGGGTGTCTACCTATATAAGACACCCTGACCATTTAAGCGACTTGTTGCTGCCTTTTCAATGCTAATTTACGCTCTGCTTTTTGGCTACCCCAGACGCTGAGTAA
Organism: Providencia sp. PROV188; assembly: GCF_027595165.1. Classification (NCBI taxonomy): domain Bacteria; kingdom Pseudomonadati; phylum Pseudomonadota; class Gammaproteobacteria; order Enterobacterales; family Morganellaceae; genus Providencia; species Providencia sp. PROV188. The sequence goes on along the minus strand of NZ_CP097291.1, from coordinate 1,847,606 downwards.
AATCACCAACATGCCGAGTAACTGTAATGGGCTGAGTTGTTGATCAAGCCACAGCCATCCTAGGATAACGGCGCTCATCGGGCTTAAGAATCCCAGCGATGCTACTGAACTGGGTCCTAAGATAGCGAGGCCACGAAACCATAATGCATAAGTCAGTGCGCCACCGATCAAAGTTAAATAACTCAGACCTGCGATATTTAATAAACTCAAAGAAGGTAACGCAGGTTCAAGTAACAGCGCAAACGGCAGTAAGACTAACCCGCCTGCGGTTAATTGCCACGAGGTAAAGGTTAATGCTGAGACTGGAGGCTGCCAACGACGGCTTAATACCGTTCCTGCCGCCATAGAGAACGCCCCGGCTAAGCCCGCAATAATCCCGGTTAAATCTAACGCGGCACTTGGCGTCAATAATAAAATAGCTACCCCGAAAATACCGCTCAGTGCGGCAAATATCGAAATACTCGATAGCGAACTGCTTAATAGCCAACGGCTAAGGAATAACACAATCAGCGGTTGAATCGCCCCCACCGTTGCCGCCACACCTCCCGGTAAACGGTATGCGGAGATAAACAACAGCCACCAAAATAGCGAAAAATTTAAAATGCCGAGAATCAATACTCGTCCCCACCAAATCCCCTGAGGCAATTTGCGTAAAAATAGTAAAAGTAGCAATCCTGCGGGTAAGGCACGGAGCATGGCTAACGTCAACGGCATACCCGCAGGTAACATTTCCGTCGTCACCAAGTAGGTACTTCCCCAAACTATCGGTGCTAATGCCGTTAAAAATAGAACCCAATATCTATTCATGAATACGCTCACGTTGATTTATCTTGAGGTCAAGATAAATTCAAACTACCTTGACGTCAAGATAGATTATTGTATGATTTGCCTATGGATAGAATAGATAAAATCACTCAACAATGGGAACGTGAACGCCCCGATCTTGATATCAGCGCCATGGGGCTGATTGGTCGCTTAGGTAACGTTGCCCATCACCTGACCCGTGAAATGGAAAAGGTATTTGCCAAATTTGGTCTAAACCGATCAAGTTTTGACGTACTCGCCACTTTGCGCCGTGCGGGTTCCCCTTATACACTGTCACCCAGCGATATGCTTGCTACCTTGATGGTGACATCCGGTACCATGACCAATCGCATCGATCAGCTAGAGAAAGCCGGTTATGTGGCGCGTCATGTCAATCCTGATGATGGGCGCGGTTTTTTGGTGAGCTTAACAACTGAAGGGTTGGATTTGATCAATCGCGTAGTGACAGCCCATACCGAAAAACAATCTCGTTTAGTGGCATCACTGTCAAATGAAGAGCAACAAGCGCTGAATCAGCTACTACGGACGTTTCTAAACCATTTAGAATCATAAAATGTAGAGAGGGGAATTCCTTTCCCCTCTCTATTTTTACGAGCTAAATTAGCTATTCAACTCAAAAGGCATCAATTTTTGCGAACGCTCAAATTGGTCGCAAAGATACACCAAGCGCAGTAAATTTTCGGCGGTTTGATTTTCCTTTTTTACGTAATGCACCAGTTGCTTAGCAAACCATAACATCCCCAAGTCGTGCAATGTCCTGACCACAAAGTTTAACTCGTCAATTTGACTCGCGGATAACTGTGCGCGCCCTGTACAGCTTTGCGTTTCCAATACCGCCAAGATTGGACGGGTAATCTGCTGTGCCAGTGTTGGCACTGGCGCAAATGCTGTGCGGTCTTGCTGCTTTTTCGCCATATATTCAGCAATCGACGTCATAAACTTGGAAGACTGTTTTTTACGAGGTACTGATTCAAAATCGAGGTAAAACAGCTCAATACCCTGCTCTTTTTTCAACCAGAGTGTTTTCGGAGTTAGTTGTAATTGTTGCTGAGAGACGCTTACTTGAACGGATACCGCACTAATTTCCCAACCTTTCTGAGTGATAAAACGCAGTTCTTCAATTTTGTGATTTTCTGTGCCTTGCCAATTTAATCGCAAAAATGCCCGATTCCGGTTTCCATCCAGCACAGTCCAACTGACACACTGCTCGATTTCATTCCAATGTAGCGGTTCGTAGCTATCGATATGTAGCACAGCAGGCTCAAACTGAGCATCATCGGTGAGCGCATTGAAATAGGTCGTTGCCGCTTTCCAATCCTCAAATCCCAGCTCACTTTTCAATGCTTGGTAATCATCGAATGAAATGTGCGGCGCTTGGCTAACTGCACTGCGACTGATTGCATAACTATCGCCGCTAGCAGCAAGTTTGCCCTCATCGGATAAGCGTGGATTGTGCAATTCAAAACCACTGCGCATCAGGTTATCTGCCGTTTGTTTCCAAATGGCTAGCGTTTGCCAGACACTGTGACGGGTGAAATTCGAGTCGAGGGTATTGGCGCGTGCTTGGCTACACTGCACCACTTTTTTCTCTTGGTTATCCCAAAAACTAAACGTTCCCCCAATGGCGCCACTTTGAGTTTGCCACCACTCGGCATGGATTGGGATCAAAGAGAGAATGTCCGTTTTACTGTCATATTGACGACGACCAAAAGCGCGCAATTGCGCAATTTTATCGTCGCTGGCGTGAGTTAATTGGTAAAGATAGCCTCTGATCTGCGCGATAAACCGCAATACTTGCCCTTCATCTATCGTGAAATGGCGCTGGGCTAATAATTTCACTTGATAGCTTAAACGCTTTAAATAATTGGCTAAGCGAGGTAAACCTTCCGCACGCGCCGACATATTCAATAAATGTAATTGCGCAGCACTGCTTTGGCTTATATGAGAAAGCCCCTGACGCAGCATATCGTGAATAAAACGCTGGATAGTCGCAATCACCGTTTGCTCATCGTCGCTCAATGCTAGCGTGACCTCGCGGTTAGGCATCAGATCATCAGGCCAACTCCACGACTGGTTATGCTGAAGAAATACCTTAGCGACCGCTGCCAAATGGAGGGCTTTTTGCTGCTTCTCCGGTAATGACGACAGCATCCCTTGAAAGCCATTCCCCCGAATATAGATAATTGGCTCATCATAATTGGGGATCGTGATTTTCAGCTGATTCGATTGGTCATCCAAGATCACTGCATGATCTTGCCAATCCTGTAAGATCTTCACTGCCAAGCGGCAATCTGGCTTACTGTTTTGCTTGATTAATGCGGGAACATCGAATGCCAGCAACTCGGGTAATAGTGGTTCAATATCGACAGATTCTGAACTATCTTCTGTAGAATCAATCGATTGTTCATCGCTGTTTGTTTGTACCCAAAGCACCGCGGCCAGAATATGTTTGCAGCAACCCGAGGCCGAACAATCGCAGCTGGCTTTTTGCACCCCTTGAGGATCTAACGTGACTTGCTGACCATCGCTGGTAAAAGTTCCATTCGCTAAACAAACCGGAGAAACTTTACCACTTTCCAGATCCTTACGGGCGCGGCGCAGCAACCCGATGTTGGCAAATACGGCCAATGCGTCGTCATCATAATGTAAATAAACGGTTTTCCAACTCATTGCATCACCTCAGCCAGCCAGTGAGCAAAATGCTCTGGGGTTAACGCCGCCACACTCATACCGCGATCCGCCAGCTTCTGGGCAATTTCCGTATCATAAACCGGCAATGCATCATCATCTAAAGCGGCTAATCCCAACAATTTCACTTGCTGGCTATTCAAGCGCTCGGTGCAATTGAGCAGATTATTCAATGCCCCGCCTTCTTCAAAGTCGCTGATCAACGAAATCACCGTGCGTTTCGGGTTGCGGATCAAGCTTTCACAATAATGCATCGCTTTCGCGATATCGGTTCCCCCGCCGAGCTGCACGGTCATTAATACTTCCACCGGATCGTGGGCTAAATGACTGAGATCCACCACTTGGGTATCAAACACCACCAAAGAGACACGTACTGTCGGTAATGCCGCTAAAATACTGGCGCACACCGCCGCATACATAATCGAACTCGCCATCGAGCCACTTTGGTCGACGCACAAAATCACATCCCACGGCAAGTGCTGTTGCTGGCGGGAGTTAAAATACGGGGTTTTAATCACTAGGCGCTGATTTTGTTGATCATAATTCTTTAAATTCGCAGCAATAGTAGCTCGCCAATCAAAATTACGGCTATTAGGGAGTAGCGATCGCTTAAAGCGGTTACGACGCCCTGTTAACGCTTGGCGAAATTGGTTTCGCATCTGGCTTAAAATATCATCCACCACTTTGCGAATAATATTCTTCACCGCATCCCGCGTATCTTCGCTCATTTTACCGCGTAAACTTAATAACGATTTAGCTAAGGCTTTGGTGGGCTCCATTGCATTCAAGGCTTGCGGGCTTTTTAATAAACTACTAATTTCATAACGCTCTAATGCCTGCGACTGCATTCGCTCAAAGGTGCTGTTCGGGAACAATTTACGGGCTTGGTTCAGCCAGTTAACCGCCGTCAATTGGGACGCATCTAGCGAGCCATGACGTCCGCCTTCTTGGCGTAAACCGCGACGTTGATATTCACGTCGATATAAAAAATCCAATGACCGTTCGATTTTGAGCTCATCGCCATTTAGCGCCGCTTGCCCCAGAGCGCCATCCGCATATTGGCCTAAAATAAGGCGCCAGCGTTTTGCTAATTGAAGTTGTTCTTCGGTTAATTGCGCATCTTCTGGCTGCTTATCCATGAGATAGCCCCTCATTTTGCAACGAAAACCACTCAGTTAACCCTTGGTTTTCAAGCTGAAGCTGAATTTTTTGTTCGAGTTCCATGGCTTGGAGTAATTGTTGCTGATTGAATTGTGTCTGATGGAGAGTTAAATCTTGGATATCCATCGATAATTTTTGCGCGACCACCCGCGCCATTTGCGCATTCTGTTTCGGGGTTAATTGGCTAAACGCAAAGCGCAGATCCGGCAATACTTGCAAGAAACGTCCATCATCCCACTCACTCAACAGTTCATTGAGTAACTCAATTAATAGGGGTAAACGCACAACCAATTCCGGTGCGGTACGCATAATGCCAATGAAATAACCGATAGCCAGTTCCGGGTCGCTACCTAAACTGAACGTTCGCTGAATTTCCTCGGTCAGTACCGATTCATCAATTTGACCACCAAGATAACGAATAGCATCCACCGCCCCTTTAATTAGCGGTGCGTGATTAAGACGCCCATCCAACCGGCTCAATTGTGCATAAAATTCTGCGGAATAATCCATATCGCAGCTAATTTCAGGCATAAAGGTGATTAATTCACGGCAAGACAGTAACGCATTAAAATAGTGTTCTTGTTGCTGTTCATCCCCTTGAGCCACCTGATCTAAGCAGAAAAAGGCCTGGGAGAGTACTTTATCAATCCGCTGTTTGATGCCCGTTTCATCTTCGAGGTCAAAGAAACTACGCCCGCGCCATAGGTGTACCAGTTTATGACCACAGGTCACCAATGATTCAAACTGACTATCTTGCTGAATATAGCTATCTAATAACGTAAATAACGTTGGAATACGCTGATGAAGCCCAATCAATGCCGCTTGCATTAGCAATGTCACCGCGCTTTGGCTGGAACGGCTGACACCTTGCTCTTCAAGTTGCTTTTCCATCGCCAAAATTTTATTCAGTGCAATGGCTTTTAATTGCGTGCCTTTTTCAGAAAGCGCGATCAGCTCCCCTTCCACATTTGGCGTCCACGCGTATTGCCACTCTTCAAACAGTAAATCCAGCTGGTTGCCCGAAAGAAAATTGGGACCAGAAAGCGGTTTGGCGAAGTGGATTTCTAAAAAACTCAAAAGATGCAGAAAACGGCTGCGTAAACGGTGCTGCTTATTACGGTATACATCTAAGCGGCTGACTTTGGCTAAAGTATCGTCCAATTTGAAGCGAAAGCCTTTCGCCAATGAATAGGTTTCAGAAACCAATGGCGGTGTGATGGTTCCTTTAGGAATCTGCCCCAAGGTAAAACCAGAAAAACAGGTTTTGATTTGCTGCCACAGTTCATCTTGGCTTTCATCTAAGCTGCCTTTGATAAACGCACTTTGCAGCCCATCCAATAGATCATAGCGACCCGCGCCCGTGTGCCCACGAAATACGGCAAGTCTCAGACTTTGCTCTGCGGCGAGCTTAACAGATAAAAACCCTGGCGCTGCATCAAATTGCTTTTCCCGTAACACTTCAGCCACGTAAGCCAAAAATTGAATACCAAGCTGATTTCGATAAGCCGCGGTAGCAGTCATTTTTTGCTGAGCTTGATCAGTGCGTTGTGCCAGCAACCCTTCCCACACTTTTTGATAAAAGGCTGGCGAAGGCATGCCGGAGGCATAACCATTTAACGCATCAAGCCGGTCAAAGCTATAACGGATAAGCCAAGCGCTGTCACGGTCTGCCAACTTTTGCTGAGCCATAAATTGCTTTTGTTGCTCGGAAGAGAGTTTAAATTGCTGCGACGCCGCTTTACCAAGCCCTTCAAGCAGTGCCAAGGTATGAAACCCGCCCGTCACGACCACAATTTTCGCGTTTGGCTCTGCCGCTTTAATGGTTTGAATGTGCGCTTGCATATGGGCTTCACGCTGAGTTGAACCCTCCGAAGCCAGTACTTCTGGCTCGTAATCTAAACGCGCCAAGGCACACCAAATAAAGGTATCGCGGAAGAAATCAGCCCAATTGGCAACCGACGTTAATGGGCGCAACTCAAACAAATGTTCCCACAGTTCATCATGATCACGGCACCCACACTTTTTCGCTAACTGAGCAATAAATAAGCTATGGGCAAGGTAGCGTTCCCGTTGCAGGCTTTGATGCTGGCTTTCGCCTTCCAGATCAAGTTCCACCTGTGCTGTCCACGGCAAATCAATAAAACGCAGTTGAGCTTGATGCTGCTGCCCTACGCGTAACGCTTGCCACTCAGGGGAATATTCACAAAATGGGAAATACGCCGATCGCGTGACAGCGTCACTTTCATCTGATTCAGTAGGCGCACTTTTCAAGGTAGTCTGCCCCATAATCGCCACGGGCGGACGTGTATCGCCATCCAATAAACCCGCGATTAATGGGTTAAAACTGTCAGGACCTTCTATCAGCACATAGTCAGGCTTAACCTGCTCAATTAAGCTCAATACGCTATAAGCACAGGCGGGGCTATGATGACGAACAGGCGCAAAATAGAGCTGATGCTCTCCTAGCCTTTGCCACTGTTCAAGGGCATTTTGTAGCCGTTCCGGCAATGTGATGTGTTGCAATGTGATCGTTGATAAACTCACCGATGATGTCTCTCATAGGGACAGTGTGGCGATGTATTTACCACCACACTGCGACGACGGATATTATTGCCAGAATTCACGGGATGCATCGAAAAAGGCTTTCCATGCTTCGCTCTGTTTCGCACGTTCGCGGGCAACATTATCAATGTAATAACGCATCCGTTTGATATCATCCGCATTATCTTTGAGTACCACACCAATCAGCTGACGCGCGACAGCGCCTGCGTTCAGTGTTCCATTCCCCAAATAGTGAGCTTCCAATGCACAGGCATAGGCGATGTTAACTGCTTCTGCCGTAGACATCACCGCATCTGGGGTTTTGATGCTCCCGCCATCTTTGGTATTGCCTGAACGTAATTCTTGAAAAGTCGTGACTAATAATTCGATCACGTCCGTTGGGACAGTCACTTTGCCATCCAGCTCGCCAAGCTCAACAGTCAGTTGTTTGTTGATCAGTTCAATTTCAAATGCCGGATCTTGAATGGGTTTGACGGTTTCGAAATTAAATCGACGCTTAAGTGCCGATGACATTTCATGCACACCGCGGTCACGTAAGTTGGCAGTACCAATCAAGTTAAAGCCTGACTTGGCGCTGATCCGTGCATTATCTTTCATCTCAGGGATCATCATTTGCTTTTCTGACATCATGCTAACCAGCACATCCTGAATTTCAGGTGGGCAGCGAGTGATCTCTTCAAAGCGCACAATTTTACCTTGTTGCATTCCTTGGTAGAGCGGTGAACTCACTAAGGCTTTTTCTGTAGGACCTTCCGCCAGTAGCAGCGCGTAGTTCCACGAATATTTAATATGGTCTTCTGTGGTACCCGCCGTGCCTTGAATGGTTAAACCTGAGTCACCACTAATCGCCGCCGCTAATAACTCGGACAGCATGGATTTCGCCGTACCAGGCTCCCCCACCAGCATTAACCCTTGTTTACCCAGTAAGGTCACAATGGCGCGATCAACCAGCGCATCGTCACCAAAAAATTTAGGGGTAATTTGCAGTGCCTCATCCCCAAGAATAAATTGACGTACCGCCCGCGGGGAACGTAGCCAACCTTGTGGTTTAGGGTTGCCTTTATCCGCTTGGGTTAATCGTTCTAATTCATCCGCAAAGCGCACTTCTGCGCTTTCACGCAGAACGCCTTCTGTTACTTGTTTCGCCTTAGCCATGTTGGTTTCCTAAATTTATGCGTCGATTAATCAATGATTACCACGGGGTTTTCTTTTCCCATTCAGGGTCAAAACCGCTACAGGCATCCGCGACTTTCAGGTAGTCAGCATAGCTTTCGGCTAACAGGATCGGCGGCACGTTTTTCAGTTCCACATAGCCTCTATCCCACGAGCTTTTTTGTGCTTGGTCAAAACTCAAGGAGTACAACACCGCAGGGATATTTTCTTCTGGGACATAGCTACCACTGAATTCCATATACACATAGCAATCTAGGCTGGAGAAATATTTGAAGTAATGACAGAAGCTTCCGCCGTCTTCCGCTTGGCCGCGCTGATAACCCATTTTGGTTAACACGCCACGTAGGGTGAAGGTATCCGTTAGCCAGCCTTTTCTATCTTCGATTTCCGTGAGCGTTAACGCCAGATCTGGAATGGTGTGATCCATCTGCGAGAATAGGAATTTGACTTTGTAATCTTTAAAATGAGCAATCCACGCTTTACGATCAGCGTCTGATAATAACGCCGCATGAGCGAGCTTGATGCTGGAATCTGCGCTCAATTCGACTTCATCGTCATCAAGGTTCAACAAGCAACCATCATCGGATGGACGGAATTGGTTGATCACTTGGTCATCTTTCACTTCTAACCAAACCAGTCGTTCAATCAGACCACGCATCACTGGGTGATTTTGAATGTATTCCTGCCAATCCGCCGTGCTCCACAAACGTTCTGCACACATCGCTTCATACAAACGCGCAGTCTGTAATTCAATAACTTGCTTAAGCTCTTTTTTGCTGGATGTTAGGAGTTTTTTCGACTCTTTAATCAGCTCTTCGTTGTCGGTTTTACGTGCCGCCGGCAGCGCTTTGATCTCTTTACCTTCAGGGTTAAATAGCACCAGTTTTTGCTGAGCATCGAGCTTGGCAGTAAACGTGCGATCCCCATATTCCAGTACTAAAGTCCCCGTTTCATCCATACCCGCAGTTGGAATAGTTCTGTCTGCCAGTTCATCCGCGCTCCAACCGTTACGTTGCGCGATATCAGCCACCAGTCCGCGGGCTTTTTCTTGGACTGATGCGGTGCGATAACGGCGCGATAATGATAATAAAAGCTGAATGATCAGCGGATCGTTACTGACGGCAATCGCGTCAATCATCGCTTCAATTTGGGCACGGCGCTGGTAATGGTCACGCATATAGTTACGCAGCATGGTTACGGCAACATGTCCCTCCACACCACAAATCAGCGCAAGCATCCCTTTTTCACTGATAGCCGAGCCCAAATAACGACCTAATACTTCGTTTTTGATCTCGTTGATGGTCTGCTCAAGGGTGAAGTTTTCATACTTGGCATAGTATTCAGGCCAGCGTTTTAGCCAATCTTGGTAGTTTTTCAAGCGTGATGGCGCATCTCTTTGTGCTTCCGCCATCGCCGCTTCCAGTGATGGTCCCGCCACATCTTGGCTAATAAAGCTGTTGAGAATAAAGCTACCTAACTTACGCTGGCTGTCTAATGATAATAAGCTGATATAGCGCTGTAATAGCCCATTACCCGCCGGCATTTTTAATTTCACCGCCAGAATGATCCACCAGCGGATGATATCCGCATCCACCTTTTTATTATCTTGCCAGGTCATGGCTGGAATGGCGTCCAAATCAAACCATGCCATGCTCGCGGGTGCTTTGGCTTTTAAGCCTTTTTGCGCTTCCGCCAACAAAACTTTCGGTGCCAAGTAACCGGAAATATCTTCGCCAAATTGCTCTAATGCCGTTAATAATGCGGCTCTTACCACTTCACGTTTCTCTTTTTTCAGCAACGCGTACAGCGGTTTTAGTGAATCTGGATGTTTTAAGCGAGCTAACCATTCGATAGCAGTAACGCGGATCTCTTGTTTACCAGAATCAAGGCCTTCTGCCGCATTAACGTGAATGCTTGGTAAGGTTTCCAGCAATTTTTGAGCACTTAAACGGTGAGTTTTGTTTTCACCCAGCGCCAACTCCATAATACGAGGAATGAATCGTGCCGGAATGGTCGGGTATTTACCTAAAATGGTTACCGCATTAGACGCATCATACTCTTGGTAATAACGATGCCCTTGGTGCTGCGGGATAAGCCCCAGCGCTTCACTTAAGAAATCGGGGTACTGCATAAAGAACGGCCAAATTTGTTCCGGCGCTCTAAATAGCCCTAATCCATCACTGTATGAACGCAGGCATAAGTCAGCAATTAAGCGACTCGCATTTTTAAAATGGCACTGCTCAAGCCCTTTTTCTAATTGACGTAAATCGAGTTGCGATAAGATGCGAACGGGAACTTCACGAGTGAGTTGATAGTGAGAAAAATGCTCAACATCAGAGCGGTTATGACTCAGCAAACGCAACGCGTGGAATAGCGTGAATTCCGGTAAATTATTAATGCGCTCTTTGTGCTTAATGACATTGTATTCATGATCGGTAATCACTCCGACACCCGAGTTTAGTTTAGCTAATAAGCCAGCACATTCGTCTTCACTGTGTTGACTGAACTCTTTGTAATGGCGTTGTGACCACGTGTATTTATGCTTTTCTTGTTTGTTTTCTTCCAGTTCGCGCTCAGCATTTTCTTTGGCTTTTTGCAGCATTTCACGGAAGTTAGATACCAAAACATCGACTGCGCTTTCTGGTAGTGGCGTATCTTCCATCGGGATAATCTCTGGAATTTCGACCTCTTCCACTTCACTCGCACAATCCATCACATCAAAGCGAGAAATCGCACTTTCAATGCTCTTGAGGACGGTTTTGTTGGTCTCCACTTTCAACGCTGCTTCAAGAATATCTCGATCTTTACCAATACGGGCGAACAGATCCGCCGCTTGCGTACGTTGTTTTGGCGTTCCTTCAAGCAGCACTTTGGTTAAGTGGGTTTTAACCGCTTCTTCCGGCAGAATAGACATCACTGGCTCAGCTGCTGAACGCACGGTTTTCAGTGAACTGGTTGCCAATAGCACTAAAATATCGGCAAACACGCTATACAGCGCTTCGTCTTTTCTCAGCGTGTCGATCAATTGGATCTGACCACAAGCGGATAAATTGCTCAGTAGGCTTTGGCGAATAAAATCTTGCTCAGCAATTAAATATTCTTTTAAACCTGGGATAGCGAATAATAACGCCATATTTTCGTAGTGATAATCCGACAGATTTTGTCTATCAAAAATGCCGTATAGCACGGTGTTACCCGGTTGTTCGGCTTCATTCTCCACTAACTGACTGAGCAGCTCGTAATTCCAATGTTTACGATGTTCATATTTAGCATGGCGTGAATTTTCAAAGGTGGTTACAAATGCATCACACAGTAAATACAGCATCCAAGAAGGCAATTCTGGCGTCAGAATTTTGATATTCACCTCTTGGCAGGCGGACGCGAGTACTTTAGCAAAACGCGCGATCTGCGCGGGCGTAATATCATCACCCACTTTAGAATACAGTTTATGGCGAGCATTTTTACCTTGACGGATCACTTTGCTATACGAGCCGGCATCAAAACTGTGGCTTCCCCACCACCAATCAACCGTTCCCGGTTTGTCTAACAAAATTGTGGCTTTTTCTTTGTCCAACTGCCCCAGCTTCATGAGAATTTCAGGGGATTTACCCTCAATGACATAATCAAAGAGCGATTTGGGTAAGCTTTCTTCAAATGCGGCAAAAGGAAGCAGGGATTCTTGTAAATATTGTAATCCTGCGGTTTCCCCTTTTTCGCCATAAATAGCCAGAAGGTCAAAGGTAATTTTAGCCATGTTAATTTCCTAAATGTAGTTATATAACAACTTCTTATCATTTTTAGTTGTTCATCTCAATTTGATTATTCTTATTCCTGATTATTTAACTTTATTGCTTAATTATTCATCTGGAATTAAATACCAATAATTTAATTATTCCCCCGCTATTTTCCCAACACTTGCTTCAAATACCGCCTGTTTATGGAAGATTGATCAGTAATGTATGACGTTGTGAGCAAAATGCTGTCTATAACAATCTTTCTCATTTTTAGCTTGATCTGCCCAGATATCATCGGCAAGTTGACGAAAATTTTTAGTTCATTTAAACAGCAAAAAAGCCATTGACTAAACATATAATCTAATATTAGACTTATTGTATAAGTTAAATTTCCGAATGAGGAAAATCAATGAGCCAAAATACCGCTTACACAGATATCGTATACACTAATGCTTCCCAGCTGGTTCCACCAAGAGGGCACTATTCACACACAGTCACAGCGAATGGTTTCGTGTTTGTATCGGGGCAATTACCCACAGATAGCCAAGGAAATGTTCATGCGGACGCACCCTTTACTCAGCAAGCAGAACAGGTATTAGCAAATTTAGAGGCTTGCTTATCTGCCAGTGGTGTCGGTCGGCAACAATTAGTTCAGGTTCGGGTTTATATCTCGGATATGGACAATTGGCCGGTTTTTAATCAAATTTATGCCAATTGGATTGGCGAGTTTCGTCCTGCTCGCGCCGTTGCGGGTGTTAGTGAACTGCATTTTGGTGCAGGGATCGAAATTGAAGCAACCGCTGTCGCGGCGAACGCGTTGTTATAAAAATCAAGTTATTACCAATGAGCCATTTAATAATGGGGTATATCATGTCTGAATTAACATTACCGACCTATCAAGATGTCGAAGCCGCAGCACAGCGCATTGCAGGTATTGCTCACAAAACCCCAGTGATGACGTCCACGACAGTCAACAAAGAGTTTGGCGCTGAGTTATTCTTTAAATGTGAAAATTTCCAACGTATGGGGGCATTTAAATTTCGCGGCGCGTTAAATGCTCTTTCACAACTTACTCCAGCGCAAAAAAAAGCAGGAGTAATCGCATTTTCATCAGGAAACCATGCTCAAGGTATCGCGCTGGCGGCACAAATGTTGAATATTCCAGCCACCATTTTGATGCCGATTGATTCTCCAGAAGTCAAAGTTGCCGCCACTCAAGGCTATGGCGCTAAAGTGATTAGATTTGACCGCTATACCCAAGATAGAGAGCAACTTTGTCGCGATCTTGCCGAAAAAGAGGGATTGACCATCATCCCACCTTACGACCATGTGGATATTATTGCGGGTCAAGGTACTGCGGCTAAAGAGCTGTTTGAGGAAGTTGGCGAGCTGGATGCCCTCTTTGTTTGCTTAGGTGGTGGTGGGTTGCTCTCTGGATGTGCACTCGCAGCGCGCGCATTATCGCCGAATTGCAAAGTGTATGGCGTTGAACCTGAAGCCGGTAATGATGCGCAGCAATCTTTCCGTAGTGGAAAAATTGTGCACATTGATACGCCAAAAACTATTGCGGATGGTGCACAAACTCAACATGTGGGGAACTACACTTTTGAGCTAATCAAACAAAATGTGGATGACATTTTAACTGTGACCGATGCGCAATTAGTTGATCGCATGAAGTTCTATGCTGAGCGTATGAAAATAATTGTGGAGCCGACAGGTTGCCTTTCTTTCGCTGCCGCCTTGAAAATGAAAGAACAGCTGCGCGGCAAACGTATTGGGATTATTATTAGCGGCGGAAATGTGGACATTAAACGCTTCGCAGAATTAATGTTAGCTTAAGCAATTTATGCCCCTTCTCTATTAGAATTGAAAAAAATAGTTTAATATTTAAAGAGATATCCAAAATAGATGAAGGGGTAGAGTTATGGCAAAGCCACAAGAAAACAGTTTATTGGCACAAATTGAAGCCATAGCACAAGGGTTAAGTGAGACCTTCGCCCCTTTCTGTGAAGTAGTGGTTCATGATCTGAAAAACCCCGAACATTCGATTATTTCGATTCATAACAACCTCTCTGGGCGCAAAGAAGGTCAACCGACAACTGAATTGGGTCTCGCCCGTATTGAATCCGCCGATTTCCCCAATATCATCGCCAATTATGCCAATCAATTTCCAGATGGACGCCCAGCCAAGAGCACATCAATCGGTATCAAAGATGAAACTGGGCAATACGTTGCTGCATTGTGCCTCAATTTAGATATGACCCAGTTTCGCAGTATGCAAAGTATGCTGTCACAATTTACAGAGGTGGGATGCAGCCCCGTCAAAGAGCATCTAGAACCCAACGGCAGCGAAGCTATTCGTACTCGCATCGATCAATACGCCGCTTCTATCGCCGCCACTCCACGTACCTTGAAGGCGGATGACCGAGTTGCCTTAATCGAGATTTTACGCAAAGAAGGTCTTCTTGATATTAAAAAATCCATGGATACCATCGCGCAACACCTTGGGGTTTCTCGAGCTTCGGTCTATTTATATGCCAAAAAAGACAGTTAAAAATCCCAAATTGCTTTTCCTTGCCAGCATTCATCGATCAACGTTAGGAAGTAGCTCACTTTGAGCGGCAAATAACGTTTTGTCGGATATAAAGCGCAAATCGATGATTCTTGGCGAGAAAATTCACTCAATATCGGTAGTAGTCGCCCTTGCTGAATAGCAGTTCCCACTAAGAAAACCCCTAACTGGCAAATTCCTTCACCTTCAATGCTGGCATCTAGAATTGCCTGAGTGTCATTCAACGTCAGGCGCCCTGATACGGGTAATAGTTGCTTTCCCTGAGGGGTATGAAATTGCCACGAAACCACACTGCCCCGATGTTTAAACGCCAACTTTTGGTGCTTTACTAACTCTGAAATGCTCTGCGGAGTACCATATCGTTGTAAATAGGCAGGAGATGCACAAGTGACCATGCGATGTGGCGCTAAGACTTTACGGATCAGCCGGTTATCATCATTTCCCCCAATACGAATGGCGAGGTCAAACCCTTCCCCGACAATATCGCTATAGTCATCCGAGAAATGAACATCTACCTCCACATTAGGCCATCGCCGTACATATTCTTTGACAATAGGCATGATGTACAAACGTCCAAATATGACCGGAGCCGTAATGCGCAATAACCCTTTCGGTTGTTGTTGTCCCTGACTCAGTTCATTTTCGATATTGGCGACTTCGTGTAAAATTTTGAGCGCCCCTTCATACACCGTTTGCCCTTCATCACTTAAGCGAAGACTTCGCGTTGTGCGATGCAATAAGCGAATTTGTATTCGGTTTTCTAATCGCGCGACACATTTCCCGACGGCTGAACGCGAAATACCCAGTCTTTCCGCAGAATGCGTGAAGCTTCCTGTTTCAACCACATCCACAAAGACTTTCAAGTCGAACAAGTTATCCATCAGTAATGATGCTGAATTAGACACGATTTATCCCCAATGAAGCCACAGCAGTGATATTTATTATCAATAATGTCCCAGATAAGATCAATTCACGCTTGAAACTATTTACTGACCGTAATTATTTGGAACTTTATATGATGAATACAATAACGATTGAAGCCAATGCAACTGTTCAACAGCGATGGGGAGCCATCCTGACGCTCATGTTGGCGACCTTCAGTGTGGTGACAACCGAGATGATCCCTGTAGGGCTATTAACGCCGATTGTGGAAGATTTTTCTGTTTCTTTAGCAACCACCGGTTTCTTAATGACACTTCCTGCTATCAGCGCCGCCATCAGCTCACCGCTGATTGTGTTATTTACGCGTTCTGTTGACCGCAAAACACTGTTATTGATTGGGGCGCTTTTACTAACCCTTTGTAACTTAGTGGCGGCTTTAACACCGTATTATTGGCTACTCTTGATCAGTCGTCTTTTTGTTGGCGTTTGTATTGGCATTATTTGGGCATTAGCAGGCGGGTTAGTGCCTCGCTTAGTGGTAGCCCCCTCTGTCGCGCTAGCAACGTCGTTAGTTTTTGGTGGCGTGGCAGCAGCGTCTGTATTGGGCGTACCTTTCGGCGTTTTAATGGGCGAATGGCTAGGCTGGCGTGTCGCATTTGCTTCAATGTCCTTTATTTCATTGCTACTTTTCCTCTCTTTACTCACGCAATTACCTTCTCTTCCCGCGATGACGTCTCCCACATTCAAAACGTTTATCACTGAAATTAAGCGTCCCATCATTATCAATGGGCTGCTAATAACGCTGCTTATTGTATCCGGGCATTTTATGGCATTTACCTATATTCGTGCGCTGCTATCCAATAATGATTTGATTTCAGTCGACCTTTTAGGGGGTTTATTACTGATTTACGGGTTGGCAGGTATCGTAGGTAACTTCCTATTTGGGCTCACCGCCAACAAACACCTAAATTTTACGGTCGTGATGATAGCCAGCGGTCTTATCTTAAGTTTAGGAGCATATATATTCTTTCCAATGAGTGTATGGATGGCATTATCCATCATGGTACTTTGGGGAATTGCTTATGGTGGCGTATCTGTCACTTTAATGACTTGGATGATGCGTTACAGCGCCCATAATATTGAAGCCACAAGCTCCCTGTATATTGCCTTTTTTAATAGCGGAATCGCCTTAGGCTCTGCGCTTGGTGGTGCTTTCGTCTCACTGTATGGGTTAATTGGCAATTTACATGTCGCGGTATTGTCATTTGTAGCTGCGCTTGCGCTGTTAGGGATCAATGATTACCAGAAAAAAGCTCGCTAAATTCTCTAACAAAGTCGATTTATTATTAATAACTAAAGTAAATGGCGTTTAAATTAGTAACGATTGTTTTTTTTAGCGCTAGCCTTTCTTGCTGAGTTATTGCATAAATAGCTATCACCAAAAATAGGGAAATAAAATGACAAAAACAGCACCATTAACACTGTATTACGATACCTTTGGTCAGTCAGAACATCCTGCTGTCGTACTTATTGCAGGGTTAGGTGGACATAACATTAGTTGGACATCAGAATTTTGCCAACAAATTGCAGATGCAGGCTTTTATATTATCCGTCCCGATAACCGTGATGCGGGCTTATCGCCACATTTAGATAATTACCCGCCACTGAATATCGGAGAAATGGCTGAGCGATTACAAAACGGCGAGCATGTCGATGTTCCCTACACCTTATTTGAAATGGCCAATGATATTATCGCCTTGTTAGATGCCTTATCCATCGAAAAAGCCCATATTGTAGGGCGTTCAATGGGCGGAATGATAGCGCAAGTAGTAGCATCAAAAGTTGCGAACCGCACTCTTTCACTTTGTCCAATTATGTCATCAACTGGCAATCCGCAATTACCGCAAAGCGAGCCGGATGTCATGAAAATGCTCATGTCTCCTAGCGTAGATCCTAAACAGGATTTTGAAGGCTACATTGCTGGGCAACTCGCATTTTACCGCCGTATTAGCTCAACATGCGTACCGTTTGATGAAGAAAATTGCCGTGACTATATTACGCAAGCATTCCAGCGTAACTACTCTCCTGAAGGTACTAAACGTCAGCTAGCTGCCGTTGCAGTAACGGGTGATTTAAGACCTCTCCTCGGTGCCATCACTGCCCCAACGCTGGTAATTCACGGCTCTGTTGACCCATTATTCCCCGTCACTTCAGGTCAGGATATTTTTGATAATATTGAAACGGCAAAATTAGAAGTGATTGAAGGTATGGGGCACGATACGCCAGCCGCATTAAACCCTCAAATTGCTGAAATGATTATTGAGAATATGCGAGATAGTGAAGTTAATTAATAAAGTTAAGTTTGTAAATAAGCGCCTGAATAAAGGCGTTTATTTATAGCCAGCCTTGCTGTTTATGTTGTGCGCAAATTGGGCACAGAGTTTCTTCCGAAGTCCATGCCGAAAAAGGTAATTGGCATTTTTGGCATATCCCATCAAAATAATGGAAATGCTGTGGTTCGCTATTTTTTGCTACGTGAGGGTGAACTTGAATTGATTTTGGGAAACAAACCACTTGGCAACTCATACAACCGGTACAACGCTTATCGTCTAAACTAAATTGATGATCTTCTAGCTCTATCGCCTGCTCATCACACACTTTCGCGCATGCGCCACATAAAATGCAACTCGCCGTATCTAATGCAATATGGAACCAGCTATCTTCAGGATAAAACTGTTTTCTGGCATTTAATCCCGTTTTAACCTTGCCACTATCTAATGGCTGACTATCTAATTTTTGACGAAAAAGCATTCTACGCCGCCCACTATCCACTTCCGCAGGTTTGGTGATAGTCAAACTCCAAATAGGCTCTTGTAATGCTTCCAGTTTTAAATTTAATGCGGCTAAGGCTGGCAACCATTTGTCCACCAACGGTTCGGGAATTTGCATACCTCGAATGGCATATTGACGATGCCAAACAATCAGTTCTTCAGGGCTAGCAAGTGGCTCATCATGGCTGATAACCAAAAAGCCATTTTGGTAGGTTCGTTCATGAGGTTGAATATTTTCAATGGCATCGACTGGACAGGTAAACAGGCAGTTACCGCATTGATAACACAGTTCATTATCAATTTTCGCATCCATAAAACCAAAAGAAATCGCACCCACAGGACAGCTGCTCGCACAGTTGTCACAAACACTATTTTTCAAGCGCTTATGGACACACTTTTCATTAATAACAGGTTCTGGAGGAAGATCTAACTGAATGAACCGCCGCATAATCTATTCGTTTACCTTTGATGATTAAGCTTAATAACTTTCTATCATCTTAATGCAACGGCTTAAAATTAACATGACATAAATTAAAAATTAACGAGATATGACGGCATTACACGCAAAGACACTCACTTGCTCTAGGATTTTGTCCAATAAATCTTTATCAAGATTTTTTTGATTCAAGCGTTTTAATAGTGATTTTTTCGCAATCACAAATCCCAAAACTTGCCCAATTAAAGCATGTGCTGAAATAATCGCCGTTGCTTGATCTTTATCCGTAATAAATTGGACAAGTGAAGTTAAGCGAGAATGAAAAGGTTCGATAAACTCTTTAAAGATAATATCTGCATTTTCTGTAGGTTCTAACTGCTCTCTTAAGATTAATATTGAATAATACTCATGTTCCGGTGACAGCAACGCCAACCCTAGCCCTTTTATTAATAGTCGGAGTAATGATTCAACCTCTATTACCTCATGACTTGCCCGTGATTTTAATTGCTCAAACTGCACATCAAATATGCTCACATTGCTCATTTGGGCAAGATCTGCCGCAATTTTATGGATAACAGCTGCATAGACCCCCATCTTTCCTCCCATATGATAAGGGATGGCAGATTGGTTAACTCCAGCACTTTCAGCCAGTTGACGAGTTCTCACGCCATTAATACCATAAAGAGCAAACTGTTTGATGCCTTCATTGATTAATTTTTCTTTCGTCAGCTCCGAAGAGAGTGTGTTTTTGTTTATTTCTGTCATATGCAGCTGAAACCCTAATTACATTAAATGAGTAACATTATACGTCGGCACGCATTAAATGCGTCGAATTATTATTTAATTCTATCCCCTTATCTTTTCCCACAATAACGGTACCGCCTAAATTACATAAATGATAATCAAAGGCACAATTGGGTTCAAACGCAAATGTCATTCCTGCTTTTAAGATTAATTCACGCCCAGGATTAGGCAGTCGGCTTATATGTCCATATTTTTGAGCTAACGGTAATATTTCGATTCCGGGAGCCGTACCAAAACCAATTGGACCATAAGGATTAATGCTATGAATAAGCGGATGAACATGCCAACCTTTTGCCTTTAATAATGGTTGTTCCATTTTGTCCACCAACTCCCCAAAGGTAATGCCTTCTTTGAGATTCTCTACACCTATCTCATAACATTCTCGCGAAACTTGCGCAGCTCGCTCAATATTCGGATGTATTTTCCCCACCGCTACCGCAGCTTGATGCTGAGTTTCATACATCCCATACAGTGCAAAAATTTCAGTTAATACAATATCTCCATATTGTATTTTCCTCGGTTTTTGCGAACGGTACTGCCATGCTGGTTGTCCCCAACCAATATATTCAGGACCTGACCCCATCAAAATTTCTGCGGTAAACCCACCCATCGATAAACACGTTGAAGTCACTGCCGCAGCAATATCCGCTTCGGTATTTCCGGGAATAGCTGTTTTGCGCATCGCCTCACTCATGGCTTCACCAATCATGGCTGCATGTTTGATGTGCGCGATTTCCTCATCACTTTTGACCGAGGCTAATTGGAAAAAGGCTTTATAAACAGGCACAAAATTTACATTCGGTAATTGCTCTTTAATACCTGACAGCGTATTAAACGGCATCGCACCATCAAAATAGAACGGCGGATATGGTTCAAGCCCAATGACGCCTATCTGAGCATTCGGTGATACCCCTAACTGAATCAAAATATTGCCGATATTGCGCCCTGTTTTTCCCACCATAATCTGCTCAGGTGAAATCCATTGCATATCATTGCGTATAGACGCCTGCATATGGTCAGCCACCATCATCGGCGCAAATGTTACCACTATTGGTGCTTTATCTTGATGGAACAGCACCACAGATCCTAGTCTGTCATTGGTAAAATAATGATCGATACAAAATGGTGCAGGTGCGGCGGACTCCCTATCGCCATACACCATCAAAACTTCCAAATCATGCTCCTTCATAATTTTACGAGCCAAACCCCATCGTCTATCACGCTCTTTAAGGGTAAATGAAGCTGGTATCATTGAATTCATCATAATTTCCTCGTTTATATTATATTTAATTCATTTGAATGAATTAAATATTGATCGCAATGATACTGAAGTCAAATCAATCATAAGCATTAAGTGCTATCACTTGGAAATTACTTGCCCCAAAAACGGATAATGAATTGAAAATTCAGCGATAAATAAACAACGCTCCAACCAAACATTTTGATCATCCTTTGAATAGTTTCGAGTGTATACTAGAGTAATCTCAACATTTTTAACCCTAACCGATGCCAAATGACATCCCCTACCATTCCCAACCAAAGGTTTGTATATGAATAATTTTGAGTTTTACAACCCAACGCGCATTGTTTTTGGTGAAGGTAAAATAAGTGAATTGGACCGATTGGTTCCCGCGAATGCAAAAGTCCTCGTGCTATTTGGCGGTGAAAGTGCTCGCAAGAATGGCACCCTCGATGAAGTTGCGAGTGCATTGAAAAATCGCCAGATTGGCTATTTTGGTGGGATTGAAGCCAACCCTCGCTATGAAACCTTAATCAAAGCTGTCGCGCAAATTGAACACGAAGGTTATGATTTTTTACTGGCTGTTGGCGGTGGCTCCGTCATTGATGGTACTAAATTTATCGCGGCGGCAGTCAATTACGCAGGAGATAAATGGGAAGTGGTGACCAGCGGCGGTGCCACTATTGAACACGCATTACCTTTTGGTACGGTGTTAACCCTCCCTGCTACTGGCTCTGAAATGAACAAAGGCTCTGTGATCACGCGTGAAGAATTACACGCCAAATTAGCCTTTATGAGTGACAAAGTTTTCCCTCAATTTTCTATTTTAGACCCGGTTAAAACCTACTCATTACCACCTCGTCAAATCAGCAATGGGGTTGTGGATGCGTTCGTACACGTTATCGAGCAGTACCTCACCTACCCTGTAAATGCCAATGTTCAAGACGCATTTGCTGAAGGTCTACTGAGAACCTTGATCGATATTGGTCCGAAAGCCTTAGCAAATCCAACCAATTACGATGTGCGCGCCAATTTAATGTGGACCGCAACGTTAGCGTTAAATGGTTTAATTGGTGTTGGCGTACCGCAAGACTGGGCAACCCACATGTTAGGTCATGAAATCACCGTTCTCTACGGTTTAGATCATGCCCAAACCTTAGCCATTATCCTGCCTTCCTTAATGGAAGAAAAACTGCCTCAGAAACAAGCGAAAATGGCGCAGTATGCAGAACGCGTCTGGGATATCCGTGATGGCAGCGAAAAAGAAAAAGCACTCAAAGCCATTGAATTAACAAGAAACTTTTTCGAAGCAATGCAAGTAAAAACACGCTTTAAAGATTATCAGCTCAACCAAGATATCGTAGAGCCTTTAGTTGAGAGCCTCGTGGCGCATAGCATGGTGACACTCGGGGAACACCGTGATATTACCCCTGAAGTGAGCCGTCGAATTTATCTCGCTTCATTATAATGACCGTGTATTATCAAAAGAGCGCATTCCCTTGCGCTCTTTTTTAATGACTCGAACAGGGTTTTAAGTTCACTTCCGCGACCAACCATTTCAACAATAACGCCGCGCACCAAAAACGATGACTTTTGATATTGAGAAAGGCAACCGACTCTTAATTTATATGCCGATTAAATAGGATGATGAATCAATAATTAATTGATTTTTTATGCAGTTAAGCTGATAGCAGATAACTCTACTATCTGCGTCGCCGCTATCTTTAGCCAGATAATTGGTTGGCAATGGCACAATAGCATGATCAAAATATTGTTTTGATTTCCCGCCCTAATAACCCGTTTCTTGGTGCCGCAATTTTATGTATTTTATATAATAAAATTATATAAAACATTTTTGTAACAATCGTTTTTATAACAACCATTTTTATAACAACAATGTACTCCTAGGTCGTGAGCCATGTTTTCTAAATCCAATATCTCGAATACTGCCCTGCTCGCGTCTTCGCTGCTATTAACCATCGGGCGCGGCGCCACATTACCATTTATGGCGATTTATCTGACACGCCAATACCATATGGCGATCGATATCGTCGGTGTTGCTATGACTATTGCCTTAACGGTCGGCGTGCTATTCAGTATGGGATTTGGCATGCTGGCGGATAAAGTCGATAAAAAACGCTGCATGCTTATTGCGGTGATAGCGTTTATTTGTGGATTTATTGCAATTCCGCTGATGAACAATGCACTATTGGTGATTATATTTTTCTCACTAATTAACTGCTCTTATTCTGTTTTTTCGACTGTATTAAAAGGCTATTTTGCAGATACTTTGTCATTATCCTTAAAAACTAAAGTATTTTCCCTCAACTACACCTTTATCAATATCGGTTGGACGGTCGGGCCCCCAATGGGCACATGGTTATTAATGTACAGCATTAATTTACCATTTTGGCTAGCGGCAGTCTCCGCAGCCGCCCCTATCTTTTTTATTCAGCGATTTGTTCAAAGCACCAAACCTGCTAGCCATGTTGATGGTCAACCGCGAGTGTGGAACCCTAAAGCAATGCTCCACGACCGTGCATTGGCTTGGTTTATTCTCTCCACTTTTCTCGGCTCACTCGTTTTCGGCTCTTTTACCACGTGGATCTCCCAATATGTAATCACCGTTGCTAACAGTGATTTTGCACAAGCAGTAATTGGTGTGATTTTACCTGTCAACGCCGTCGTCGTTGTCACTTTGCAATACACGGTAGGTAAACGTATTACGCCGGATAACTTAAGACGCTTAATGACCATTGGTAGCGTATTCTTTCTAGGGGGATTAGCGGTATTTATGGGATCTGGGGATAATCTCTATTTATGGGCGTTAGGTTCATTTATCTTCACATTGGGCGAACTTATTTACGCACCAGGGGAATATATGCTAATTGATAGCATTGCCCCTGAAGGCATGAAATCCAGCTATTTTTCTGCTCAAGCGCTGGGGCTACTTGGCGGGGCATTTAACCCTATGATGACGGGGTTCGTTCTGACTGAACTTCCTCCGTATTTTATCTTTATTATCTTAATGGTAGTGACAGTGCTGGCATGGTTAAGTATGCTTAATGGCATGCGAATTAAAAATAAACAAACCCTCGCATTAGCAATATAAACTGCGGTAAACGTAGTTTGCTGTATAAATAATGTTCCTTATGTTTAATTACCCGCTAATAGCTATTATTAGCGGGTTTCTTTTTTCTGTTTCAATGCCCTATTTCAACAGACTCATTTTTAAGGTTTCTCCGAGAATTTTTATCGCGTTACGCCGTCTTGGGATCAACTCTAAAGCATAATTAATACGCAGGTGGTTTGGGTAGCAATCGCCTGTAGCAAAGTGGGTTCCCGTCAATACCGTCACTTTATTGCGATGTAAAATCTCCATCAATTTCGCAGTATCTGCTGCCGGATGCTCGACCCATAATGAAAATCCACCTTGAGGCCTTGAAATTCGAGTATTAGCAGGAAAATGCGTTTCAACTAATTCCCGATATTGACATTGTAATTCACGATATTGCTGACGCATTCGGCGTAAATGCAAAAAATAGTGCCCTTCTTTTAAGAAATTACTCATCACTTGCTGCATAAAAACTTCGCCAGAACAATGCGATAAGTATTTTAAATGCATAACTTTCTCTTTGTATTTACCGGGGATTATCCACCCCGTCCGTGTTCCCGGTGCAACGGTTTTAGAAAATGAACTGCACAGAATCACATGACCTTCGGTATCCAGAGATTGGATCGTTGACGGACGCGGATAAGCATATGCAAGAGGCGCTAAACAATCATTCTCGATAATCGTACCTTGATATCGATTAGTCATCTCAAGCAACCTTTGTTTATTTTTTTCCGGCATAATACTGCCCATCGGGTTATTGCATGTCGGCGTGACCACCACCGCTTTGACCTGCCAACATTGGAAAGCTTCTTCTAACCTCTCCAAGTTAATCCCTGTTTGGGGATCAACGGGAATTTCGATGATTTTACGGCCCAGCCCATAAAGCGTTTGCAATAATCCGGGAAACGTCGGTGATTCAACAGCAACCACATCATTGGCTTGGGTACATGCTTGAATTGCAATAGAAATCGACTGATGGGCGCTGGTGGTCGTCACGATATCATCAGGGGTAAATGACTGACGATAATCAGATACATGATAGATTTGCTCTCTGAGCGCGGCTAACCCTTGCAAGCTATCATACTCAAGTGTTAACGGATTACGACGCCGCGCCACCATATTCATTTCTTGCCATAATGGCTCTAAGGTTTTATCTGCAATATTAGGTACCGCACACGATAATGATGTGACTCCTGCACGCTCTTCAACACGCAGGAAGTCCATCGTCGGGTTCCATTTATCAATATGAACAGGCTTTTGAATATAGTTAGCCACTTTAGGCAATGGTGCTGTGGCCTTTTCAGGGATCACAAAATAACCCGATTTCGGTACTGCATAAATGAGCTGACACCGTTCCAGTTCACGATAAGCCAGTTGAGCCGTGGTAATGCTCACATCATGGCAGCGACTAATATCACGTACCGACGGCATTTTCTCCCCACCAAGAAACTCTCCTCGATGGATTTTGCTCTGCAGCATTTGGGCTATTTGTTTATAGAGCATCGCACTCATTTCCTTAAAATCGAATCCCGTATCTGTAATGTAATACAGATTTCGCTGAGATGATCTGTATTTTACAAAAAAGCCAATCTGTCACTTTTTTAAGTCAATTTCTCATGCGAAGCTAAATAAACAAAATACAGCAATAGGATTTTATTTATGGAATATGAAAAAAATATAAAGGGCAAACCATACCCAAAATTTATATTAACACAACCAATTACATTCATCTTTCGATGGGTAATCTCATTATTTACAAGGAAAAAATATGAGAAATATAAAAATCAAAAAATCTAAGAGTTTATTTAAAAAAATTAAATCGACCTTAATTAAATTAATTTTCGAAGGATATAAAACAGAAACCGCGCACTATAATAAATAGAAAACGATAATTGTAAATTCAAAACTATCTAATTAGAGAATATATATGATATTTATATTGAAAATTGCTGCGGCAATAGAGATATTGGCGCAGCCTTATTCTATTTCAAAATAGATCTTATTATTTTTTTGCAGATTCTTTTAGTAATAATGCCCGCTTTCGGTCGATCCCCCAGCGATATCCCGATAATCCACCATCCGTTCTCACTACTCGATGGCATGGAATCACTACAGCTAGCATGTTTGCACCACATGCATTCGCCACTGCTCTAAACGATTTAGGTGTTCCCATCTTTTCTGCGATTTCACGATAACTCACCGTTTTCCCAACAGGAATATTCCTTAACACTTGCCACACTCGTTGCTGAAATGCAGTTCCTCGAATATCCAAAGGAAGATCAAAACCTATTTCTGGGGCTTCAATAAACCCAATAACTTTAGAAACCACTTGGTCGAATGCTTTATTTCCACCAATCAACTGAGCATGGGGAAATTTATCCTGTAAGTTATTTAGCAATTGTTCAGGGTCATCTCCGAATAAAATTGCACAAATGCCTATCGGACTTTGTGCAACCAGTACATTTCCTAGCGAGCAAACGGCCAGAGCAAAATAGATTTTGCTTCCTTCACCACCTAATTTCCACGCTGTCGGCGTCATGCCCAATCGCGAATTTGCTGTTTCATAAAAACGACTGTTCGAATGAAAACCCGCAT
Source organism: Providencia sp. PROV188 (assembly GCF_027595165.1). Classification (NCBI taxonomy): domain Bacteria; kingdom Pseudomonadati; phylum Pseudomonadota; class Gammaproteobacteria; order Enterobacterales; family Morganellaceae; genus Providencia; species Providencia sp. PROV188. Next base: position 1,820,988 of record NZ_CP097291.1, on the reverse strand, counting down.
TATAAATAGCGTCAGTGATCCGTTCATTTTCCTGTAATTGTGCTTGTACTTTCTGATGAAGATAAGCATCGCGATAGGCTTTAGGCGTTAATCCAGTTTGTAATTTAAATAATCGATGAAAATGAAACGGGCTTATTCCGACATAATCAGCTAACTCAGCCAATGTATATTTCTGGGTATTTTGCTCAATATACCGACAAGCAAGCTCAATTTTTTCTTGATAAAACTGAGCTTGCTGTGACATTTCGTGACGACGACGTTTTCCCGACTGAAAACCCTGCGCTATCGCTTGCTGCTCATTATCAAAAAACAGCACATTATCTCTCTTCGGTAATCGCCCCGCAGCGGATGGATGGTTATAAAGTTTCGATGTTTTCACACCATACACAAAATAACCATCTGCAGCTTTATCGCGTAGTTTCAGTGCATTCCAGCGCTGCTCATCTGTGGCCCATTGATTTTTCGTCGACATATATTTAGCCCTTTACTGATTTCACCGTGATCAGTATCTCTGGTTATTATATGTCGAACACTCCAAACCTTGCTTTTTAATTCGCGCTACACATTACGTCCTGCGTTTGTGTTTCGCTATTTTTCCGGCGTACAATCAGCAAAATCACTATAAACCCGACTATCGCCAATAATGCGCCCATAAAACTCATCGTCGTGTAGCTGTAGCCATGGGATAAAATCGCCGCACCGACAGCCGCTCCAATGGCATTTCCCAAATTAAATGCACCAATATTCACGGAGGATGCTAGCGCTTGCGCGCCAACAGCCGCATTCATCACTAAAATTTGAATGGGTGGGACGAGTGCAAAGCTAACAATACTCCAGAATAATAAACCAACGGTAGCTCCAGCGATATTTGTCGCAATTATTGGAAACATCACCATGCTTATTGCAGATAATACAAACAAGGTTAATAAAGTTGGATATAAGTTTTTATCCGCAAAATAACCACCAAGATAATTACCGATACTAAAACCAAGGCCAATGACCATTAACATCATTGTAATTGTCTGATCTGAAGCCTGAATAAAATTCATTAACATTGGTGTTATAAACGTATACAAGGTAAACATTGCACTTGCTCCGAGTACCGTCGATAACATACCTAACATCACTAATGGGCGCTTTAAAATACGCAATTCATTTTTAACGTTAACCTGGCTACCTTGTAAACGTGCAGGAATCGCAAAAATTAAACTGGCGATCGTGAGCAATCCAATACCCGAAATTAAATAGAATGCCTCACGCCAGCCGATTAATTGCGTTATTTTAGTGACTAATGGAACGCCACCAATACCCGCAATGGTCAGCCCCATAAACATTGCCGCAATCGCACTCGCTTGTTTACCAGCAGGAACCACACTGGCCGCAACAATGGCACCTAAACCAAAAAATGCCCCGTGATTTAGGCTAGTAATTAACCTTGAAAGTGACAGCGTCACCAAGTTAGGCGCTAAACCCGATAATAAATTCCCCACCGTGAAAATAGCCATTAAAAAAACCAACGCAACTTTTGGGCGCTTACTCACTAATAATAGCGTCATGATTGGCGCTCCAATCATCACTCCCAGCGCATAAATCACCACAATCGCACCGACAGAAGGAATGCTTTCATTCAGGTTTTCAGCGATATAGGGAAGCATTCCCATCGGAGAAAACTCGGTAATACCAATGGCGAATGCTCCAACAGATAACGCGAGCAATGCTGTGTTTATTCTCATTTTTATGCCTTATAAACCAATATCAATTGACCGGCGGCAATTCTTCCATATTGAAAGCGGTTGAAAAACCCATTATGGTGAGAATAACTTTTGCGGGAAATGCAATAATGAAAATCACATTAGAAGAGCTCCAAACATTTATCAGCGTAGTCGATTACGGCTCTATTACAGCAGCAGCCGACCAGCAATGCATGACGATATCCACCGTGAGTCGTGCATTATTGCGTTTAGAAGAGAAAGTCAAAACCACGCTACTTTACCGAACCACTCGCGCCATCAAACTTAGTGATGAAGGTGCTGCATTTTTGCAAAAAGCGCGAGAAATAGTCCGACTAGCTCAAGAAGCCGAAGATTTGCTATCCGCTCGCCAATCGATTCCATCAGGTAAGCTACGCATTGATGCTTCTACCCCGTTTTTAACCCATGTAATTGCTCCGTTGATCCCTCTATTTTATGAACGATATCCCCAAGTTGAGTTAGAAATAAATAACTATGAAGGTGTGACAAACCTATTAGAGAAAAAAACGGATGTCGCGTTTAGAATTGGCACGTTAAAGGATTCTTCACTCAGTGCAACACTATTGGGTTATACCCAGAAAAGGCTAGTTGCTAGCCCCGCTTACTTAGAAAAATATGGAATACCGGAAACGATAGAGGATCTCCATAAGCATTGTTTGCTCGGTTTCACAACGCCAGAGTCATTAAATTATTGGCCACTCGAAAACGCCGATGGCAGCTTACTCAAAATTACCCCCCATATCGCCTGCGCCAGTGGCGAAGTGCTACATCATTTAGCGCTGCAAGGAACTGGCATTCTCTCTTCTTCCGACTTTGTAAGCTTAGATGCCTTTGCCAATGGCGGACTCGTGAAGGTGCTAGAACAAAAAACGATAACAATGAAACAGCCGATTAATGCTGTCTATTATCGCAACCAAGCTGTTTCTCCAAGGCTACGCTGCTTTATTGATTTTATTAAAAAACATTCGACAAAAATCGACCCGAGTTAATTCTTATTCACTCTTTTTCTAAACTCACTTAATGTTGCACCAGTATGCCGCTTAAAATAGCGGCATAAATACGAGGTGTCTTCAAAATTTAATTCATCCGCAATACCCTGAATGGTGAACGTTCCTCTCTCTAACAGAGCTTTAATCTCTAAAACCACTTGTCTATCAATCAGTGCCTTGGGCGGATCGTTGAAGAAGTCCTTCACAATTTGCGATAAATAAAACGGTGTAATCGAAAGTTGATTCGCATAGAACTTAACCTCTCTTTGCTGTTTACAATGCTGGGTTATTAATGTCCAAAATTGCCAACATAATTGTGATTTACGGCTACGTTCATCTGAAAAATGGGATTGTGCATGATTGACCTGATTAGCAATTTCTAAAAATAGATTTTGTAAATGTTGCCGTAATTGTAATTTCCCATACTCTGCGCGTTCTTGGTGGTAATATAAAAATAGCTGATACCAATGTGAAAATAGTGTGGATTGTGCCGATGACATTGATAAACGTGGTTGAAAATTAAAATAGGCAAACAATGAATTAGGTAAAACAAATGCAATATCTGTGGCAAACGTCTTATCAATATGGATGTAATCTACAATAAAATTCCGAGAACGCTTCTGTAACGTAACAAAAGTGTCATTATACAAAACAAAGAGCTCATTTTTGCGTAAGGCATAGCGCTTAAAATTAATATTGAAAATCCCAGCTCCTTGCCTACAAATACATAGCGTCACATAGTCTGGAGACAATACTGTATTTTGCAATTCTTCCAGTGTCGTCGAGCCGATGCTGACTACCCCTTCCCATACAGATTGATGCTGCTGCAACTCTTTCATGTTCAACACACTCACATTTCATTCATGCCATTAGCTTTATTAACCTATTCTACCTAGTTTCTTTAAAATGTCAGTTTTCATAAGTACCCAAAATACCGAGGTTAAACTATTAAAAAAAGCAAATAAATACCTAAAATAGGTGGCATAATATCAATGCAATAAAGAGAAAATAACATGATTTTATATACACAAAGGCTGATTTTACGCCCTTGGCATATTACTGATGCGGCAGACCTTTATCATTATGCAAAAGATGAACGTATCGGCCCTATTGCAGGCTGGCCACCTCACCAGAGCGTCGAAGAAAGTGCGAAAATTATTCAATCCATTTTTATGCGCGATGGTGTGTTTGCCGTTGCGCTAAAAGAAGATAACAAAGCCATTGGCTTGATTGGTTTATCTATCGGAAAAGAGAGTAATTTTCCAATTGGGGATAACGATGCGGAAGTGAGTTATTGGATAGGCGTACCATTTTGGGGAAAAGGGCTCATTCCTGAAGCTATCCGAGAAATCATGCGACATGGATTTAAAAATCTCAAACTGGATAATCTATGGTGCGGTTATTTCCAAGGTAATCAACAATCTAAAATTGCTCAAGAAAAATGTGGTTTCCAATATTACACAACATTAGCCCCACAATTTATTGAGCTTATTGGCGAGACAAAGACTGAAGAAATTAGTCGCATCACTTATCAGCAGTGGCAATCACAAGCTTAATAACCCTTACTACGCTATCCCAAAAAGATAGCGTACCCTTCAATACCATAATCTTGCAGTTTATCTGACTTTCAGCATGGATTTTGTAACAATCTACGGCAATATAATGAAAATATCCGACAGCCTACTTCCATCAATGCTATGATTTCCTGATATTTATAAACTACACGTCATACAATAAAAATATCCAAGGTAAACACATGCACGACTATGGTATTTGGACAATTATCACGCCAATTGTCACTATCCTTTTAGCTATTCTCACTCGACAGGTGATGCTTTCATTAATGCTCGGTATTTTAGTCGGTTTTACCGTCATTAATGACCACAATGTATTACTCGGCATTCGCGGAACTGTGGATGGCATCATCGATACATTTTCTTCCGCCGGCAACACTCGTACCATCGTCTTTATGGTCATGATTGGTGGGATTATGCGCCTAGTCGTCGTCACAGGCGGTGTTCGTGCATTAGTTCAGCTACTGACAAATAAAACAAAATTAATTAAGAATAGAACGGCAACACAATTACTCGCCATAGTCATTACTGCCTTAATTTTTATTGAGAGTTCCATCAACCAGTTAGTCGCGGGGGCATCCACTAAGAATTTAGCCAGACAATATGGCGTTGCCCCAGAAAAAATGTCATATCTTATTCAAACCGCCTGCGTTTCTGTTTGTTCATCAGCTATTATAAATGGTTGGGGGGCAGTGATTATGGGACTCATTGGTGTACAAATTTCCCAAGGTCTTATTTCCGGTGAACCCTTCGATATTTTAATTAAATCTATCGGCTACAACTTAATGGCATGGCTATCATTGGTCACCATTTTATTCTATGTGTTCACCAATGTTTCATGGGGACCAATGAAAAAAGCCGAAATGAAGTATCAAGAAAATTTCATGACAGGAAAATTAGCCGAATCTTCACTTACAAATGAAGAGGAAGAGATTATTGAACATCCGAATGCCCATTCAGCCTTGAACTTTTTCATCCCTATTCTTTCTACTGTATTAATGGTTCCAGTGGCCTTATATATCACAGGTGATGGGGATTTCAGTAAAGGGAGCGGCTCAACGTCCGTTTATTGGGGCGTTATGTTCGGTACCGCAGTTTCTTTTTGTTGGTTTATCGGAAGAAGGCTATTAAATATTGATAGCTTCTTTAAAGAGCTATTTATTGGCTATGCCAGCATGTTAAAAATCAGCTCCATCATGATTTTAGCTTTCTTGATGGGAAATGTATCTTCTGAACTGAATACGGGCGCTTATATTGCTGAAGTCACTCAAGGCATTATGGCACCTGGATTCTCTATCGGCTTTATCTTTATCATTAGCGCTATTATGTCGCTGGCTACGGGTACCTCATGGGGAACCTTTGCCATTATGATCCCGATTGGTGTTCAATTAGGGTTATCCGTCGGTATGCCAATTGAATATATGATTGGCGCAGCCATATCAGGGTCTATTTTCGGCGACATGACCTCACCTATTTCTGCGGATGCCATTGTTGCCTCTATGGCTACTGATTGTGATCATATTGAACATATTCGCACTCAAATGCCTTATGCATTAGTAACAGCAAGCTTCGTACTTGCCATTTATCTCTATTTAGGATTTACCAATTAATACAGGGGAATTTAGATGTCTCTTCAACAAAAATTAACTCAGTTCGCAAAAGTTGACTTGCTTAAAGCATCGACCCCATTGAATCAACTCGATAATTTATCGCGTTTATATGGTCGAGAAATCTACATTAAACGCGATGATATGACGCCGTTAGCAATGGGCGGAAATAAGCTGCGTAAACTTGAGTTTTTAATGGCGGATGCCTTAGCCCAAAATGCAAAGATTATTGTGACAGCAGGTGCGATTCAATCAAACCATGTTCGTCAAACTGCTGCGGTAGCGGCAATGTACGGACTGAAATGTGTCGCTTTATTAGAAAATCCTATTCAAAGTGAAGACAGCAATTTCCTGCATAATGGCAATAAGCTCCTGACCGATTTATTTGGTACTCAATGCGTCATGTGTGACGAATTAACCGATCCACAAGCACAAATGGCAGAGTTAATTAAATCATTAGACTTGCAAGATGCTTATATCGTCCCTGTTGGTGGTTCCAACGGTCTGGGCGCATTAGGTTATGTTCAATGTGCGATTGAAATTGCTCAACAAAAACCGACCAATATTGAATTTGATAAAGTGATTGTGGCTTCTGGCAGTGCCGGAACTCACGCTGGCTTAGCGATTGGCTTACAAGAATTACTCCCTACTTCACAACTCATTGGTGTCACCGTTTCTCGTAAACAGCAAGATCAGGCACCAAAAGTTGAAAAACTGCAAACTGAATTAGCAGAATTACTGCAAATTAAAAAAACACCAGACATTACACTTTGGGATGATTTCTTCGCACCAATGTATGGCATGCCAAACCGCGGTGGTTTAGATGCAATAGCGCTATTAGCTCAAAAAGAAGGGATCCTTCTTGACCCAGTTTATACAGGAAAAGCCATGGCGGGTTTGATTGATTATTTAGACAATTCCTCTGAAAAAACACCTGTATTATTTGTCCATACTGGCGGTGCTCAAGCCCTTTTCGCCTATTCAGAAATTAACAAAACCATTAAATAATAAATATCGCTCTATGGAGTCAGTTATTTCCATAGAGCGCCTATTTTATACTCGCGATTTATTCGTTACCCATAACCCGAAGATAATCACTATCCCCCCCAATAATGCAGAGAATGTAATTTCCTCATTTAAAAACAGCGTTCCTATTATTACCGCCGTCAACGGATTAAGTGCAATGAATGACCCGGCTCCCGCGGCACCTAACTGATCAACACCTTGGTAATACCAAATATAAGCCAGTGCTGAGCCTAATATTCCAAGGTATAACAGGCTCATAACATCGGTATTTGTTAAGTGTATAATCGCGCTAAGTGTTAATTGCCCCATGATACTTGACGCGATAACCAATAGTGCAGTTCCTAATAGCACGGCATATGCAACCGTATGTATAGCGCCAATTTCGCGGATAACATTTTTACCTGCAACGGTATAAATCCCCCAACTCACTACACAACCTAATATGGCAAGATCACCTTGGTTTGTTAAAAACCCACTCACATCTGACGTTTTTGCTGATAACAATATTGTTGCCCCTAATACACAACAACCAATACCCACACCTTTAATTTTCGTGATTTTTTCTCGCCATAATAAATAGGAAATTAAAGCAATCATCGCAGGATTAATTGCCACCAACAGTGCCGCTCGAGACGCAGGAATAAGCTGTAGCCCATAGAAAAAAAAGACTTGGTAGATAAATACACCGCTACATCCCAACAAGAGAATTTGAAAAAACTGACGCGAATTCACTTTTACCCAACCAATACGAGTGCAGCTCAGCAAAATAAGCAATGCAACACTCGCAAAAATAAAGCGAAGCGTCGCTGAAAATAATGGTGATATATCGGTTTGTAACATCCTACCAGCAATGAATGTTCCTCCCCATAATATCGAGACACAGATCATTTTTAGAACAACAATATTGACTGACTTTTGTTGAACCTGCCTTTTGGTTATTTTTAATTCCATCGCGATGTTTCCCCATCCATATCAGATATTGTGTACTTTATTGACTCAGTCATTCGATACGGATAAGGTATTTGTTATCCAAGATCATAATCAAATGAGTATTTACTCATGACACTAAGCCAACTGGAAATATTTACCCGTGTTGCTGAGCTAAAAAGTTTTACCTTGGCGGCAATGTCTTTGAATATTTCCCAATCTGCGGTTTCACATGCCATTAAATCCCTTGAAAAAGATTTCAATGTCAGTCTATTTACGCGAGAACAAAACCAAGTCACTCTGACCGAAATTGGTAACACACTGCTAAATCGCGCCCAACATATACTGAGCCTTCAAGAAGCAATGCGGCAAGAAGCACTAGCATCCAATGGATTAAAGAAAGGTGTTTTACGGATAGGATCTTTCGGTCCCGGCTCTTCAACGGGTATTTTGCCCCCATTATTAAAGGTCTTTCGTCAGCAATATCCAAGCATTGAAATTATTGTTGATGAAGGAGACGATGAGAGCGTGGCTCAATGGTTGCAAGAAAAGCGCATAGATATTGGTGTTGTGGTCTTGCCAGACGAACGCTTTGATACTTTTCCCATAAAACACGACCAATATGTGGCAATTTTACCGCTAAACCACCCTTTGACTCAGTACGACGGAGTTACACTAAAACAATTGTGTGAGTACCCCTTCAACTTAACTCAAGCCGGTTCAGGTAAAATTGTGATGGGACTATTTTCTGCACAAAAGCTGACACCTAAAATTCAATTTAGGACCCGCCAGCTTCTCAGTACGTTTTCATTAGTTGCACGAAATGAAGCCGTATCGATTGTGGCTCAACTCGCAATCCCCGAAAATATTAACAACATCGTCGTAAAACCATTAATTCCCCGCGTGACTCGGGATATTGCCTTTGCTGTTAATAATTACAGTGATGCGTCTCCAGCCACAAAAGCATTCATTAAACTAGTAAACAGCCGTTATCGTGATTAAGTGTTTTTCGTTGTTAATCGGTAATGAATAACATACAGGCAATTTTCTGTTGGATATATTTCACGAATTAAAGCCTTCAACGTTTCTAATGTCATCGCTTCTTGAGTCGCGTGATACTCTGAAATATCATCGTAGTTTAGTGGCTCAACAGAAAGTATTTCAATGTCGGTATAGTACTCGCCAGTTTCTAACGCGTGGACTTTGACAACGGAGCCTGGTACATAATGACTCTCACTTTCATCACGAATGGTGATCACTTTTTCACCGGAAACAACCAGTGGTAATAAACGCTCAAAGAACGTAATGGTTTCGGGGATATTGTTCACAGATATTCCTTAATTTTCTCTTAATTAAATAAATGCTATCCCATGTACCATAGTGACAGCAATCTCAATTTGCTCAATAGACTAGGAACGTTCAGTTAATTTATTAGGACACAATGAAATGACTCACAACGAAGCGTGTTTTTACTCATTAGAAAATATTTTTTGGTCTGCTATTTGCCTAAAGACGCATCATGTAGAGCCAAATACGTTTGCCTATTTTACTGAGCTAAAAACTCCCGCTTTTAATTATATTTACTTACATTCAGGAGCAACTATTGCTGGCTTTGAAGCGGCAAATACATTATTTCAACAACAGTCAAAACCCTATATTTTAGTTGTTCACACCGATGAATTACCCAAGTTCTCAAATTGTATACAACAGCATGATCTTATTGATGATGGTGAATCAACAGCGATGGTCTTTGAATTTACGGGAAATGAACTCAAAACGGAAAATCAGTTACCAGACGACTATCATATAAAGCTTAGCAATCATAATATCTCTGACTGGTCGAAACCGCTTATTACTGCGTTTCCTGTAGTCAATGAACTTGATTGTGATAATGATGAATCCATCATTGATGAATATATTCGCTATCACCAGCGTGCGTTGGACAAGCAAACCAATATCATGCATTTTGTCTTATTTAATCAGCAGACCCCTGTATCATCACTGACACTCACGTTACACAATGACATTGCGCGCTTAGATGATATTGGTACAGATATTGAATTCCAGAGACAAGGATGTGCCACGGCATTGATTAAACATGCCTTACAGGTTTGTCTTCAACATAAAATCAAGCAGTGTTATTTGGAAGCGTCTAGCGATGGTTTGTCGGTTTATCAAAAACTAGGTTTTAAACCGATTTTTAAATATCACAGCTACATTTCAGAATAGAATCCCTAAATACCCAACTAAGAATTCTTTAGCTGGGTATTTACCCAACCTATTTTTTGATATTTAATTTTGTATACCAATCCTGAATATCAGCGATAACGACTGCTGTCTGATTATTGTCCTGACTGTCTTTAAAATAGTGGTCTAATGTGGAATAAGTTTTATAGGTAATATTGGGGTTATTAATCTCATTCATCATTTTCTGTGAGCCTTCCACATCCACATTAATATCGGTGAGCGTTTGGATCACTAAATGGGGTTTACTAACACCTTGAAGTAGTTTTTTATTATCTATCGTTAAGGCTTCATACCACCAATTTTGTCCGTGATTACTGGGAAACTGGTCATCGTCTAAATGATCATGCAAAACTGCATCTGCAAACTGGTTAAATCCTTCTATTGCACCTTGCGCTTCTTCAGCGGGTAGACTTTTATTAATGCTGTAAATCACATCATTAATAAAAAATTGTCCGCCACCATTTAGTGAAATAGCCGCATCAATAAAATTAACTCTAGACGCAATAATATTCGTGACTACCGCCCCTTCACTACCACCTAATACAACAATATGCTGATACTGATTTTTCAACTGGTTCAGCACAGCAATATAGTTATCCACTCTCTCAAAATAAGAATCATTTCTCATATATTCCACAGGGCAGTTCTCTTCTAAGGAATTTGGATCATGTAACCCTACATCTGGTGTTAAGCCTGTTTTTTCCACTAAAAGCACATCACTATTAGGTAATACTCCCCTAAAATTCTTAATCAGGTTTTGGTTATTAACGACACTTTTACAGTCGGAGCCTTGGATTAATACCAATAATTCTTTAGAGGGATTAGAGTCACTTTTAAGTAGGTAATAATGGATTTCTTTATCATCGTGTTTCAGTATTTGCCTATCAAAAGGATTTTCAGCAGATTCTACAAACACTGAATAACCCACTAAATACAGGGCAACCAATATAAATTTTTGCATTACCTTAACGTAACCCCAGTCATCTTTTATTTTTCAAAAACAATACATTGAAGCATATAACATTTACAACTCTATTTATCTTATTTACGTCACTCTATTTAGCATATTTATGCAGGTACGATCTCTTTATTTCCACTATCATAATGGATGAATTAGTAAGATAATCTCATTGAGTTCCAAAGCTTTTTATAAATTTACATGACATTTTATAGAGTAAATGAGCAATGTAAGATAGCATTAAATAACAATCTATCTGCATATCGCACGAAACGCCTTAATTTATCTTCAAATTTACTTTATAGATATTGATTAATGACACTGAAAACGTTGCACAAGAGTGGGATCTAAGGCTAAAGATAAGATGACAACTGCCTCAACGGTTGCTGATTTTAAAGGTTTAGTTATTATCAATAGATAGATCACAAAGGCTTTACTGCCAATAAGTTAACAAAATTTTACATGGGGCCAGATTTATTATTTGCTCCATTTTGACTAACACATTTTGTATCAGGTAACTGACTAATGAACATACCGCTCTACTATTTACGACATTACCAATCGATCGAAAAGACGTTTTGGACTTCGATTTGTGAGCACAGTATCCAGATTGCACAACATACAATTTGTTATTTAACGCCATTAAACTCCCCAGCGTTCAATTTTATTTATCTGCAACCCGACTCTACTCATCATGCTTTTATGCAAGCATACAACCTGTTCGTATCGCAGAAAAAGAATCACACTTTGGTGATCCCTGAAGAGATGTTGCCAAAAGTCGTCAAAGATATTGAAGCACTTAACTATAAACGTGACAGCGTCACAACTGCAATGGCACTAACATTGTCACAGCAAAAAGAAGTTGATTTGCCTGATAATCAGGTAGATATCGTGCTCGCAAACCATGATTTATCCCTTTGGGCTAAACCATTGGTTTCTGCGTTCTACCTTTCCGAAGAGCATGATACCGTGATCCAAGAGTATGTTCGCTACCACGAAGATGCCCTGCAACAAGGTGCACCGCAATTCCATTTAGTCTTATTGGTCAATGGAGAGCCCGCAACATCCATGACGGTCACCATTGAAGGCGAATTAGCACGTTTCGACGATATCGGTACTGAACCTAAGTTTCAGGGTAAAGGCTATGCTTCTCAGCTTATTGATTATGCTCTCGCATTTTGTCGTCAACAACGAGTCGAACATTGCTTCTTAGATGCTTCAGAAGCAGGATTTGATTTATATAAAAAATTTGGATTTGAGCCGTTATTCCGTTACATCAATTATGTTTGGTGCAACAAAAACACAGTGAATTAATGAGATAACTTTATAGTGATATTGCCGATAGCAGGCCGCTATCGGCAAAAATTGCGGAAAATATCAGAGATTAAATTTCATCGCAGGCTGTTTTTAATGCAGCTGTTTGCTGGAATTTTTCAATCCCAAGTTCAATTAAACGACTGATCAATTCTTGATAAGTCATACCGCCTTGTTGCCACAGTTTCGGATACATACTGATATTAGTGAAACCCGGTAATGTATTGATTTCATTAATCACAACATCATTCGTTTCAGTTAAAAATACATCAACGCGGGACATACCGCTACAGTTTAAGGCTTGATAAGCTTCAAGTGCAATTGCACGGATCTTTTCACTCACATCTTGCTCTAAATCCGCCGGAGCAACAACAGACGCACCATTTTCATCAATATATTTAGTATGATAAGCATAGAAACTGTCATGCAGCACGATTTCGCCACATGGGCTAGCTAGTGGGTGTTCATTTCCAAGCACCGCACACTCGATTTCACGCCCTTTTACAGCGCTTTCAATCAGCACTTTTACATCGAATAAGAATGCAAAATCTAATGCCGTGTTAAACTCGCTTTCATTATTAACTTTACTGATCCCAACCGATGAACCTTGGTTAGCTGGTTTAATAAATAATGGTAAGCCCAGTTTCTCAACCGTTGCAGCATAGCTAATTTCACCACGACCGCTTTTCAATAGCGTAATAAACGGTGCAATGTGCAACCCTGCATCCCTTAAAAGGCGTTTGGTGACATCTTTATCCATGCAAGCTGATGAGCCTAGAACACCCGGTCCAACAAATGGCAGATTCGCCATACGCAGTAAACCTTGCAAAGAACCATCTTCACCTAAGTTACCGTGGACAATTGGGAAAATCACATCAATTTGTGGGAGAGGTTTAGTATCTTCTAGAGAAATGAATTGTTCACTTTGTTTGCCTGGAACGATTGCAATGCTACGCTTTGGAGTATTTAACGCGATATGAGCAGGATCATCGCCATGTAACAGGAAGTTCGCTTCATCATACTCATGCCATTGCCCTTCTTTATTAATACCGATAAGGCAAACATCAAACTTACTACGATCTAATCCATTAATAATATTTTTAGCTGATTGCAACGAAACTTCATGCTCAGTGGATTTACCACCAAAAATGACACCAACCCGAATTTTGCTCATTATTTACTCCAACATAAAGACATCAAAAACGATTCTGGGAAATATAGCACGCAGCGAAATAGTTAGGGCATAAAAACTTCACTACGCAAGTAGGTTCGGTGATTAAATGACCAAACCCTTAAAAGTATACAAATTTTATGCCGATTGCTGAGTTAACAACAGGCTTTGATTCACGTTTGTTTCCAACCATTCCATAAAAATGGCCGCTGGGGTATCTGCTTTTATTTCTTTGGGTGAAAGTAAATAATATGCCGAACCATCTTCAATGAAACCTTCTGGGGCCATTAATTGTTGTGTATTAATTTCATCAGCAACCATTAGGAACGATGCAATAGCAACGCCCTGTCCTGCTAATGCAGCCTGCAAACACAAGTAGAAATGTTCGAAATTAACTTGTTTATTATGTTGTAAATTGGTGCCACTACGGGCTTGCCATGTACGCCAAACATTTGGCCGAGAGGCTGGCACAAGTAAGTTCATCTCATGATAGGGTTGGCTATCATTTTTCTTGATAATACCCATCCATTCTGCACATATTTTCTTCGCATAAATATTGTCATCCCAAGTGAAGTCATTACGGCGAAGAGCAAGATCGACCCCCGCCTTATTAAAATCAATAGGACCACCCGCGGCAATCAAATGCACCGTCATTTCAGGGTGTTGCTGATAAAAATTGGTTAAACGAGGGATCAGCCATTTCATTGCGATGGTCGGTTCACATGACAAGCTAACAACTTGGTTATGAGAGCGCTGCGTAATTTTTTCGACGGTATCAGAAAGTTGCTGGAATAAGTGAGTTGTTGTTTGAAATAACAATTTACCTTCTTCTGTCAAAAAGATAGCTCGATTACGCCGTTCAAACAGTAAAACACCGAGATGCTCCTCAAGTAATTTTATCTGGCGGCTAATTGCACTGTGCGTAACATGCAGCTCTTGCGCGGCTTTAATAATACTTTCATAGCGTGCAGCAACATCAAAAAACCGTAACGATGTTAATGGAGGCAGTTTCATAAAATTAATGTCTTCATAAAATTAAGGGGCTTATAAAATGAGTAGTTTCACAATTAAATAGGTAACGAAAACTGACAGATTTCATTGAGAATAAATCGCTTTTTATCTAACTACAATCTATTGATAATCAATATATCTAATTAATCAAATCTATTTTCCACCCCAAAATTAAGTCAGTTTTTATTACCATTAGGATCTCACTATGAATGAAATTATCGCTGTTGCCACCATCACTATTTTGGCGGTTATTAGCCCTGGTCCCGACTTCGCTATGGTCACCAGAAATAGCTACTCCTATGGCACCAAAACGGGTTTACTCAGTGCCCTTGGTATTGCTGCTGGAGTGCAAATTCATGTGTTGTATACCATTTTTGGCGTGACTCTGATCATTATGAGTTCCCCTACATTATTTATGGCAGTCAAACTCCTTGGCGTCGCTTACTTGGTGTATATCGGCTTTAAATCCCTAACAAACAAAACAGCCATTAACGCCAGCGATAACCTTAACCCAACATCAGCACCCTCTTCATTTTCCGCATTTAAAATGGGTTTTTTAACCAATGCACTCAACCCTAAAACGATGTTTTTCGTTGTTTCGGTCTACACCCAAGTGATCCAAGCTGGTAATTCTCAATGGCTAAACTTCAGCTACGGATTATTTATTTCTTTTGCACATTGGGTTTGGTTTAGTTTAATTGCTCTATTTTTTGCAGCACCATTGATTAGAAATAAAATCTTAAAATATCAATTCATTATGGATAGAGTTATCGGCGCCTTATTAATTATTCTGGGTATCTCTTTGCTCTTTTTTAGTATTTCATCATGACTGAATTCATTTCGAATGAACCGAACCATTTTGAAAATGTTCATTCACCATAATGGCAAGCTCCACCACATCTTTAGGAAGGTTTAAGTCATTCATTTTACTCAGAGAAATCCAATGAAAATCTGCATTGCATTGGATTTCTTCGTCTATGAGCTCACAGAGATAAACCATATCGATATGCCAATGATCTCCTTGGCGCTTATCTGCGATGAATTCTTTTAAAATAGCTAAAGGAATTGGTAAAGAGAGAGTATTTCTTGAATCATTTACCTTTGAGTGTAACGGATAGCGGCAATCAATCACTCGGCACCGTAAGCCTGTTTCTTCAAACACTTCACGAACAACGGTATCTTGTGGTTCTTCATTTGGATCAACGTGACCTCCAGGAGGTAGCCAGATACCTAGCTTAGGGTGCTCATGTAATAGAAATTCCCCTCGGGAATTACAGATCATCGCCGTCGCCGTAAAATGTTTGATATGTTCCACTATTTTTCTTCCTTTATACCTATCATCTTTATAAATCAATTAAGTACAATACAACGCCCCTAATCGCCGCTATTGCCACCGCCAGTTCTTCATGGGATAAGGTACTAATTGCTATTCTTAACGCCTGCGGTACTGAGTTTGATGTGCTGTAAGACTCTGCGCTGCTAATGGCTATATTTTGCTTTTTTAATTCACTGACGACTGCATCTGCGCGTACGCCATCAGGTAATGGTAACCAAACAAAATAGCTAGCAGGATGCGCAATATAGGGTATATCCGTAAAAATTTTCTGGACTATTGCTTGCCGTATTTTTGCATCCCGTAGCTTATCCCTTTCAATGCTATCTACCTCACCTTTTTCAATCCAATCACAGAGGATAGCCGTGGTTATTGCCGGTGTATTCCATGTTGTAATTCGGATAATACGCTCGATGTTTTCAATATATTGTTGCGGTGCCAGTACCGCGCCGACACGTAATCCCGTTGCAATATTCTTCGAAAAACCTGTTGTATAAAATGTAATTTCAGGTGCCAGCGTTGCTAATGGAACAACTGCTGGTCGCTGCAAAAAGGCATAAGATCCATCTTCAATTAAGAAAAATTGGTGCCGTTTAGCTATATCCACCAACTTTTTACGCTCCGATAAACTCATCACCCAGCCTAGTGGATTATGCAAAGTCGGCATCGCATAGTAAGCTCGAATTTTTCTCTGTTGGCATAGCTTATCCAACGCTTGTAAGTTTGGACCATTTTCTGCCGTAGGCACAGATGTCAGTTCTAAATGGTAAATTTTTGCAAGAGCCTTAAACCCCGGGTAAGTTAAGGCATCGACGGCAATAATATCCCCAGGACTGAACATACCTAAAATGATGGTAGCTAAACCATGTTGCCCACCACTCACTAAAGCCACTGTATCTGCCGTTGCATGAGTTAACCCACGCTGTTTTAAGTATTTAGCGACGGTTTTTCTTTCATGTTCCCGCCCTGTATGTTGTTGATAATAAAGAATCCCTTCTAGATCACCACCAACCGCTATTTCCCGTAACGATTCCCGTAATAGTTTGGTTTGTTCTTTCGCAATCGGATAACTGAAATTCAGGTCTAACGCGTTTTTAGCGACATCTTGCTCAATACTTAACTTGGGCAATAGATTGATATCTCGGACAAAGGTGCCTCGCCCGGTTTCCCCGATGATCAAGCCCCGTTCAATCAGTTCTCGATATACCCGAGAAGCTGTCACTAAGGAAATACCCGATTTTTCCGCAAAATGGCGATGCGTAGGCAAACGCTCCCCCGCTTTCAATTCGCCACTCATGATTTGCGCTGAAAGCAAGTCAACATACTGCTTATAACGATTCTGAGTCATGAAATTGTACCTATGACAATTTTTTGATTGTCATGATTATGTCGATTAGCTTAGTAAAACTCAATTACTAATAATAACGGTCAATTATGAATCAAAGTAAATTATTAACATCGAGCAGCGTTTCCATAACGGATCCCTCTCATACCACTCGCGGTTGGATCAGTGGATTTATTGGTGTTGCTATTTTTAGTGGCTCACTTCCCGCAACCAAACTGGCTATCAGTGGGTTTTCGCCCGATTATTTGACCATTCTACGGGCTACCATCGCTGGAATTTTGGCTCTGATTGTTTTGATAGCTTTACGCCAAAAAATCCCAGCAAGACAAAAGTTGATTCCTCTTCTTATCGTGACATTTGGTGTGGTGCTTGGCTTTCCATTCTTAACTGCTGTTGCATTACAGTACATTAGCTCATCTCACTCCATTGTATATTTAGGGATGCTTCCTTTGTCTACCGCTTTATTCGGCGTTTTACGGGCAGGCGAGCGCCCTCGCAAATTGTTTTGGTTGTTTTCAGTCATGGGAAGTTTATTTGTAATCGGCTTCGCAATTCTTCAAGGAGCCACTCACGCATGGCAAGGTGACTTATATATGGTCATTGCTGTGATTGTCTGTGGATTGGGCTACGCAGAAGGTGCTGTACTTTCAAAATCATTAGGGAGTTGGCAGGTGATTTGCTGGGCGTTGGTTTTAGCGTTACCCATCATGGTGATATTCAGTATTTTGCGCTTACCACCCACGTTTTCTACTGTGCCATTTGAAGCATGGATGGGCCTAGGTTATGTCTCTCTATTTAGTATGCTAATTGGTTTCTTTTTTTGGTACCGAGGGCTGGCTGAAGGCGGAATTTCGGGCGTCAGTCAATTGCAACTATTACAACCGTTTATTGGATTAGTACTTTCCGCTTGGCTACTTAATGAAACAGTTAATAGCGTCATGATCATGTCTACGCTCGGAGTCATTCTGTGTGTCGCTGGTTCAAAACGTTTTTCACGTTAAATATTGAAATAACTAACCTTAACGGAAAATTAAGGTTTAACTTTGGTTTATGGTAATGCTGAGGCGATTTCATTAATTTACCCTCAATATCACGATTAGGATTTATGGGTTTATGAAACGTTTTAGTATTACCTCCCTACTGTTTTGTATGCTGTTTATATCGCCGGTCTCATTTTCTGAAACCATGCGATTAAGTGTGACTTCGCCTAAGCAAATACCCTATACGGAAACCTTGTCCTTACCGGGAACATTTGTTGCAAAAAATGAAATTGCGATTGGCTCACCTTTGCAACAACAAATGGTGATTGATGTACTGGTTGAAGAAGGTCAATGGGTTGAGAAAAACCAACTACTCGCCATATTAGAATCTCCACTCCAAAATGCATCTGTAAGCCAGTTACAAGCTGAAACTGAAAAAGCCACAGCCTATATTAAGCAGCAAAAAGCAGTGGCAGAACAAGCGCAAAAAGAACTTTCTCGTCTAGCTCCGCTGGCTAAAACTGGGGTTATTTCTGCCAACGACTTTGAAAAAGCAAAATCAGAATCTTTAGCGGCTAATGCACTTTTAGATGCTAATAAAGCAGAACTGCGTCAATTACAAGCTCAGCTCGCGAAAGAAAAAAGCCAACAAGATAAGTCACGGATCATTGCGCCTATTTCAGGCGTGATCAGTGAGCGTCATGCTATTCGCGGAATGTTAACGGATAATCAGTTACTGTTTAAAATCATTGAAGATGGTGAAATTGAATTTGATGCGTTAGCGCATATTTCAGAATTAAAACGTTTATCAAATCTGACGTTTATTCAATTAAAAGCGCCTAACAATCATCAAATAGCAGGAAAATTACGTTACTTAGCACCGAAAGTAGATCCTATTTCACAACAAGGAAAGATTCGTATTTCTCTCGCCGAAAATGGAGATAATCTACAAGCTGGAGAATCAGGTACCGCGATTATTTCCAATCCAGAAAAACTGCAAACTACGCTCCCATACAGTGCCATTCGAACATTAGATAATGGTGAACGAGTTATTTTCACTGTTGTTGATAATAAAGTGAAGCAGCAAAAAATAGCCACCGGAAAAATTCATGATGGTCGTATCGAGATTTTATCCCCTATTTCGAGTGATACCGTTGTTGTCACCAATGCCCAAGCCTTTTTAACTGAAAATGATACAGTGACCCCAGTCAAGGATAGTCAATGAAACTCCAACTATCTTCATGGGCAATCACGCGCCCTATTCCTACTATAGTTATGTTCTTAGCACTCACAATTGCGGGTATATTTTCTTTTAATCAATTGCCTGTTACTGCAAACCCGGTAGTTAATTTTCCAATAGTCACAGTGACCATTACGCAAGATGGCTCATCCCCGACCGAAATGGAAAACGCTATCACGAAACCAGTTGAACGGGCAGTTTCTGGTATTCCAGGGATCCGTCATATCACATCAACCATCACTGAAGGCATTTCCACCACCACGGTTGAATTTGATTTAACTGTGGATGCCTATATTGCAACCAATGATATTCGGGAACAAATCGCACAAATCCGCAGTGATTTACCGCAAACAATTGATGAACCATTAATTAACCGTATTGATATCGAAGGCGGTGCAATATTACGTTACGCCGTTTCATCAGATAGCCAATCCCTTGCCGATTTATCTTGGTTTATTGATGATACAGTCAGTAAGCAGTTAATTACGGCTCACGGAGTACAAAAAGTTAGCCGCCTTGGTGGTGCTGATAGCGTTATTCGTATTGAGCCTGATACCGATAAACTTGCAGCATTACAATTGTCTATTCTGAGCATTAATGAATTACTCAGAAGCGTGCATCAAAATTCCGCTGGTGGCTCGTCTAAATATAATGACCTACAACATACTATTCGGATTTTAGGTGAAAAAAAGAACGTTGATGAAATTAACGATATTCAGTTACCTATTGGTAATCAACAGTGGATTAAACTCGGGGATATTGCTGCAATTTATCAGGGTCAAAAAACAGCCAAAACTATTTCGCAATTAAATGGTAAAGATGTAGTTGGTTTCGCCGTATTTCGTGCAAAAGGTTCCAGTGATACCGAGGTAGCAAATAATGTTGAACATGAACTTGCACAATTAAAACTGAAACATCCTGATATTTCTATTCAGCTTGTTTCATCAACTGTGAAATATACGGAGTCAAGCTACCATTTAACAATCCAAACTTTATTAGAAGGTGCATTTTTAACCGTTATCATTGTCTTCTTCTTTTTAAAAAGTTGGCGAGCTACCTTGGTCGCGGCTGTTGCATTGCCTTTATCTATCCTTCCCACCTTTTTGGTATTGGCAATATTTGGTTATTCACTTAATAGTATGACACTGCTTGCTTTGACATTAGTCATCGGTATTTTGGTCGATGATGCAATTGTCGAAATTGAGAATATTCAAAAATACATAGAGCGAGGCGAACGCCCTTATTTAGCCGCTTTAAAAGCCTCAGACGCGATAGGTTTTGCCATTGTCGCCATCACACTCACTATTGTTGCGGTATTCTTACCCGTCAGTTTTATTGGCGGTTTTGTTGGTAAATACTTTGTGCCTTTTGGTATTACCGTTTCCGCGGCTGTTTTATCTTCGTTACTAGTAGCCCGATTAGTTACGCCATTAATGGCGGCCTATGTTTTATTACCTGCAAAAAAGAAAGTGACCGAACATTCTGTACCTAACTGGATCAATCGATATTCTCAATTGTTAGTAATGACATTGAAACATCGCAAACTCGCCCTTTCATTCGTATTTATATTTTTGATTGGTTCAATCTCCAGTATTACTTATCTGCCTATTGGCTTTATGCCTGAAGGCGATATTAGTGTTAGCCAGATTGAAGTGGAATTACCGCCGGGAACCCCTGTCGAAGAAACGCAAAAAGCGGTTAGGAATATGACTGAACAATTGAAGTCACGTACTGAAATAAAGTCAATTTATACCATTGCGGGGATCAGTGATGACGCCGATGGAATAGCTCAGCATAAAGGCCAAATAATTCTGACATTAACAGAACCAAATGAACGTGAAATGTCACAAAAACAGTTTGAAAACTCAATTTCTCACCTATTACAACAAACTCCAGATGCACGCTATACCTTCAGTAATAGCGAAGGAAATAAAGAATTTTCATTGACCTTTACAGGAGCTGATCCCAAAGAGCTAGAAATTCAAATGCATAAGCTTCGCGATGCAGTTGCCAACGTAAATGGCATTAATAATGTGCGTGTTATTAAACCACTTTTACGTAAAGAGCTGATTATTTCCCCTGACCTGCAAGATTTAGGAAGAACTGCAGTTAATGTAGAAGAAATCGCCAATACATTAAGAGTGGCAACAATGGGAGAATCGAACTCTCGCAGCGCTAAGTTTAATTTACCGGATAGACAATTAACGTTACAGGTTGTTTTACCTGACAATCAAAAAAATGACGTAAGCGCGTTGCGTAATCTCTATATTCGTAGCGGTAACGATTTAACTGTGCCACTTAAATCCGTTGCTAACATTAATTTTAGCGATGGACCATCACAGATTGACCGCATAAATCGAGCTAGGAAAATGTCTATTGAAGGTAATTTAGATGGGTTATCACTTGGCGAAGCATTGGAACGCGTTGTCGAACTTCCTGAATATCAATCACTACCAAAAAGTATTGAGCCATTAGAGTATGGTGATATGGAGTTCATGCTCGATATGTTTGAACGTTTTAGTACAACAATGCTTTTCAGTGTACTACTGGTATTCGCCATACTCATTATTTTGTTTAAAGATTTTATGCAACCTATAACGATTTTAGTGGCACTACCATTCTCTATCGGGGGAGCCATTATCGCCTTAGTGTTATATGGTGCAATGATAGATCTTCCTGTCATTATTGGTATTTTAATGTTAATGGGAATAGTCACCAAAAATTCGATACTTTTGGTGGAGTTTATTCTTGAAAAAGAACGAGCTGGTTTAAATCGACAACAAGCTATTATCGAAGCGGGTCAGGAACGAATCCGTCCTATTATTATGACCACCTTTGCCATGATTGCAGGGATGATCCCCCTCGTACTCACAACTGGAGCTGATGCGGGATTTAGAGCACCAATGGCAGTTGCTGTTATCGGCGGCTTGATGAGTTCAACCGTTCTCAGCTTACTATTTGTTCCCGTTATTTATAGCTTGATGGATGATTTGAAAAAGAAAACATTGCCGCTATTAGCGAAATGTACATCTGTCACTCAATCTGATAGAGATATAAAACGCTGGTAGGAATAATTGCAATAATTTGGCTCTCCATACCAACGATGGAGAGCCAATAACGAGATGTTTTTAATGATTGTATTTGAAAGCTAACTTATTCTATTAACTTACTATTTTTTAATTTCACAGCCGTTTGATACCAGTGCTTATTATAATTTTGTGCCGCTTTGGGTAAAAGTGAATAGGTTTTAATCACTTCATCAATTAATGGCATCGCTTCAATCACACGTTTTTGTTCAAATAAAAACTCAGCGTAAGCAACCTTGTATTCAATATGATCACGATGACTTAATAAGGCACGAAACTCATTATCAGCGTCTGTAACCAAACCTAAGCGTACTAAAGAACGAGCATATAAAAAATGACCTGCATTCGAGTTGAACGTTGAATTTTTTTCACACAATAGGTCTAACGTCTCTTTACAACGCGCGTACTCCCCCGCTTCATACAGTGCATCCGCATATTTCAACATAATATCCGGTGAATACTGATTAATTCCTTGCAGTGATTCCTGATAGTATTTAATCGCATTTTGATAGTCACCTTTATCGGTATATGCATCTGCTAGTGTTACACAACTATTCGTAGTCGGATTTAATTCATACTCTTTTAGAGCTTGATTGATGCTTTTATTTGGGGCTAATTGTTTTTTAATCGCTCTTTCTAACTTATACCCATGGCGGGAATAACGCATAGTCGGCATCCAAATGACCAGCGCATAAACAACCGAGCCCAAAATTGGGAAAACAAATAAAATGAACAACCAATAAGAGTTTTGATTACTTTTTATTGAATGGACAGCGAAATAAATTGCAGGAATAAAATAGATTAATAATCCCAGAATGTGCATAACAACCTCAGTTAATATCAATTCGATGGTTTTGTATATAGCCGTACTCATACTTCCTTGTACAGCGGCTTACTTAGTCGTGACTAAATTAGCATCATGATGACAGGCATCACTCTGAAGGCAAACAGGAAAAAACCTGAAAAGATAAATTAAAAACAAAAAAATAGCTGGCACATTTGCCAGCTATCCTTTAGTAAAAATTTATAAATCAATAAATTAGGCTGTTAATGCTAATTTTGCACCGAACATTAAAAAGACGGCACCAATACAGCTATTTGAAAATTTAGATAATTTTTTATTGTGTTTTACCATGTTGGTCACTGCAACAGCACCAAATATCAGCATTGATAGATAAAACATGCTGCATGCTTCTAATATCACGCCGAGCACGAAGAATGGTACCCCTGCACTTGGGTACGCTGGGTCAATAAATTGAATAAAGAATGAAACATAAAAAATGATCATTTTTGGATTTAGTAAACTTAGAAAGACGGCTTTCTTATAAGTGCCTTTTGTTTCTAATATGATCCCATCGACATCTGTTGCAGATTCTTTTTTATGTAATACTGCATACAACGTTTTAATACCTAAGTAAAATAAGTAGGTAGCACCCGCATACTTGATCACGCTAAAAAATATAGGAGACGTTTTGACTAAAGACGCGACACCTAAGAATGATAAAAAAATGAGCAATGCATCACCAGTAAATACACCAAGTGCTGCTTTGTAACCATTTTTTACACCATATTTTGCGCTACTCGTTAAAACAAATAGAGAATTAGGGCCTGGTACCAATGTAATAAAAATTACACCGATAAGATAAGTCCATAAGTTTGTAATACCGAAGTTTTCAAGCATAATAAACCCGCTAACTCAATAAAAGTTATAACAATTAATTCACATTCTTGCTTAATGGGTACTATGATACACATTTTTTATTTTTAATAAAAGATACCACCAGAAATATGTTAATATACAGAATATAAATCTAGCAATTTAATTATAATCTAGTCATTGATATAGATATTGACAGTTGAAATTGGAATTAAACTCCAATCAAAATCACTTAATCAGCATCAAGCCAAAAAAAAATTTTAATCAATATAAAACTTCATAAACTAATAAAAAGTTAGTTTTTAATACCATTTAAAGTCTGTAGGTAGAGATAGTGATTTGTTCCACATTTCACGATATAACAATGGATACCTACAGCGTATTGAATAATAATTTTTACTCTAAATACCTGTAGTTAAATCAACATTGTCTTTGTTTAGACTTTTATTCAATGAATGACATTTCAACATACAGGTGCACATCGATGTCGTCTCAACAACCAAAGCCATGGCAACGCGCAATGATGGATGGAGCTGTCCATACATTACCCTTAAATCTTGCAGTTATTCCGTGGGGGGTTCTTGCAGGTTCCATGGCCATTGAAACAGGGCTTTCTTTTTGGCAAAGCATCGCAATGTCTGCAATGGTTTTTGCAGGCGCAGCTCAGTTAGTCACCCTAGGTTTACTCAACTCTGGGGCAGGCTATATTACAATTGTGATTTCTGTCTTCTTTATTACATCACAACATCTTTTATATGGGCTAACCATGCGCCCTCACGTAAAGAATTTTACGACACCACAACGTTTAAGCATTGGCTTTCTATTAACTGATGAGCTATTCGCCATTAGTGCAGCCAAGCGTCAAGCCCTCAGTTTTTCCTATTTATTTGGTGCCGGATTTAGTTTTTATCTTGTGTGGTTAGTCACCAGCTTATGCGGCATTGTGATGGCAAATTTGGTGGGTGATTTAAGTAAATTACATTTAGATTTCTCAGTCGTCGCGACACTATTGGCCATTGTCGTTCCACTCACTAAAAAAATAAGTACCGCCTGTGGTGTTTTATTTTCATTAATTACAGCAATTACCTTATCAATGCATTCGTTCAGTAGTGCAATTGTGATTGCCGGTGTTGGTGGAATGTTTGTTTCTGTTGGTGTCTCCCGTTTATTAAGGGAAGAAAAATGATCTGGATTTTAATTATCAGTTTAACGGCTGTTGTTTTCTCTCTCCGTTATATTTTTCTGATCCCTCAATTACCCATACGGTTACCATTAATTGTACGCCAAGCGCTCAGTTATTCTGCCCCCTGTTTGCTTACCGCAATTTGTGCTCCTGTAATCTTATTAGAAAACCATGAATTGCGTAGTTTTCCTGATAATCCTTATCTTTGGGGAGCGCTATTTTGCGTTGTGGCTGCATCCTTACTGAAAAATATGTTAGTAACCGTCGGATTAACTTTAGTCTTTTTCTATGGACTGATTTACTTTATGGGCTAACCAATAATTTATAAAGCATCGGTAGCCGCCTTTGCTTTATAATAACGTTTCATGGCTAATATAAGCCTGTTTTTTAATCGATCCGTTGGATAATTAACCCCATGCTAAATAATTACGTTTTACGAAGTGTTCGTTATATGTTGGATTTGAGCGATGCTCAGATGGTTGAAATCGTAAAACTTGCAGACTTTTCAGTCACAAAAGAAGAAATGAGCCTCTGGCTAAAGAAAGATACCGATCCAGACTACGTTGAATGTAGCGACCTTGTGCTCGGTCACTTTCTTAACGGATTGATTTACCATCGCCGTGGTAAAGATGAAAGTCGTCCAGCGCCTGAAGTTGAAGATAGAATCAATAACAATATTATTTTCAAGAAATTACGTGTTGCCTTTGAACTGAAAGATGTTGATTTACTGGAAATCTACCAATCTGTTGATTTCCGAGTTTCAAAACCAGAATTAAGTGCTATTTTCCGTAATCCAGAACATAAAAATTATCGTGAATGTGGCGACCAACTATTACGTTACCTATTAAAAGGCTTAACACTACGCCTACGCGGAAATAAATAACTCGGATCACCATAATGTTTATTGGCATTATGGCAATAGGCTGATAGTAATATCGGCCTAGATATTTTTCAGCAAATAACTCAAAATGGTATCAACTTTCGGCGAAAGTGAACGTTTTGAAGCATAAACAGCACGTAGCTCAATCGGCGCTGGATACATATCATCAAAGCTAACTTCCACCAACGTTCCCGCCTGAATTGCACTTTGGCACCCCTCTTTTGATAAAATAGCAAATCCCAACCCATTGAGTGCTGCCGCACTGGCAAGAATACCGCTATTAACACGGTACTGACTGTTTATACTGACTTTTTTTAACTGACCATCATGTGTGCTAAAAATCCATGGCTGCCCCTGCAACGCACTGAAACTCGTGATACAGGGCATCATGCTGAGTTCATCCACGGTGCTGGGTATCCCTTGTTTTTCAATTAATTTAGGAGCAGCAACGACAACACTTTCCCATGACTTAACCAATTTTGAGTGATAACTACTATCAATCAATGCTCCACGATGAAAAGTCAGTAATAAATCCACGTCATCACCAATAACATCCAGAGGGGCTAGCTGCGTGTCACAGTGGATGGCAAGGTCAGGATGAGTAAGCGCAAATTGAGCCAGTAAATCTGCAAATAATACACTGCCAAATTCACTTGGAATAGTTAACCGCAAAGTGCCACTTAATATTTTTGAGGTGCTAATTTGTTGCAAGGTTTCATCTAATTCTAAATACAATTTTTGGCTTTTATTTAATAATAAAGTACCTTGTTCAGTTAAACGCATTTGCCGTGTAGTCCGTTCAATCAATCGGCAATTAAGTTGAGTTTCAAGCTGCTTAATTTGCCGACTCACATTTGATGTTGGCATTGAGAGATGTTTTGCTGCATTAGCAAAACTTCCCTGAGTGGCCACTGCAACAAATACCTTTAGTAAATTAAGATCAACAGGCATAATACAACCTAATTTTAGTGTTCATTAATGCCCCACTAATAACATTAGCAATAGCCAATTTCCATTATTTTTTGGTAGCGTAGATCCAATAACGTATCCTTATCTAATGCACTAAGTTGGTTTAAATCGTAGATAAGTTGCTGCTTCAGATATTGTGCAGCCAATGCGTAATTTCGATGCGCTCCGCCTAACGGTTCAGGAATAATTGTGTCGATAATTCCCAGCGCTTTTAGTCTAGGCGCGGTCATTCCCATCACCTCAGCCGCAACTTGCGCTTTTTGGGAATCTTTCCATAAAATAGAAGCGCAGCCTTCCGGAGAGATTGCTGCGTATGTACTGTATTCCAACATATTAATTCTGTCCCCCACACCAATCCCGAGCGCGCCTCCGGAACAACCTTCTCCGGTGATCACACAAATAATCGGCGTTGTTAGGCAAGACATTTCCTGAATATTGCGCGCAATTGCTTCAGCTTGCCCACGTTCTTCAGCGCCAACACCAGGATAAGCCCCTGCTGAATCAATGAAGGTAATAACTGGCAGTTTAAATCGCTCCGCCATTTTCATTAATCTAAGCGCTTTTCGATAACCTTCAGGGGATGGCATTCCAAAATTACGTTTTACTTTTTCCTTCGTATCCCGCCCTTTCTGTTGCCCCATTACCATAACTGGGCGACCGTCTAAACGTGCTAATCCACCAACTAAAGCTTTGTCGTCAGCAAATGCTCTATCCCCCGCTAATTCCTGAAACTCAGTAAATATAAGAGAAATATAATCAAGCATGTAAGGACGCATTGGATGACGTGCTAATTGCACTATTTCCCATGCACCTAAAGAAGAGAAAATATTCTCAGTGAGTGATTGGCATTTTTTTTCTAATAATTGGATCTCTTCATCAAGTTTTAGTTCTGATGGATGACCCTTTTGCTTAAAGGCATTTAATGCTTCAATTTTTTCATGAAGCTCAATAATAGGTTTTTCGAATGCAAGAAAGTGGCTAGACATAGTGACCTTAAAATCAACCAAGTAATTTTAAGAGTCTACTGAGAGGATCAATCCTATTCTATAAATAAGAATAGGATTGATAGTTATCAAAAATGGGATAATTAAGGCTAGATAAGATTTTTACGCAACAATACCGAGATACTGCCGTTCATGAACACTTCTTTATCTTGTATATACCCTAACTTTTCAGCAACACGCAGTGACGGTATATTTTGTGGTCCTATAAAGCAGATACTTTCTTGGTGTTTCTGCTCCGCGATTAACCAAGATAATGCAGCTTGCATCGCCTCCGTCGCGTAACCTTTGCCTTGATATTCAGGCGCAATCACCCATCCCGCTTCTGGAATACCTTTAACGTGGGGTTCAACAATGCGATGAAAATCGGCAAACCCAAGGTCTCCCACATAATTTCCTGTCGCTTTTTCTCTCACCGCCCAATAACCAAACCCGAGTAAAGGCCAAAGTCCGCCATACGCGAGCATACGCATCCATGATTCGCGCTCCGTTGAGGGAACACCGCCAATATGCTGAACCATTGAACGTTGTCCCCATAACTGCGAAAGTGCTGAAAAATCACTAACCTCATGTTTTGCTAAAACTAACCTATCTGTTTCAAGTTTAGGGATCACGAATTTCCCTCCTCTAGATTATCTAAATGGCGGCTCGTCGAATGTTCTTAATTTTCGGGAGTGTAGCTTATCACCTTCTTGTCGTAGCAGATCGATGGCACGGATCCCAATTTGTAGATGCTCCGATATTGCGCCTTCATAAAAACTATTTGCTTGTCCCGGCAGTTTGATTTCCCCGTGAATCGGCTTGTCCGAAACGCAAAGTAATGTGCCATATGGGACACGGAAACGGTAACCTTGTGCGGCAATGGTGGCACTTTCCATATCCACAGCAACGGCTCGACTAAGGCTAAATCTGCGTGCGGTTGCAAAAAATCTTAATTCCCAGTTACGGTCATCGGTTGTAACCACAGTTCCCGTACGTAAACGCTGTTTAACTAGTTCACCAGGCATATTACTTACCTGTTTAGTGGCGTCATAAAGCGCCCGCTGAACTTCAGCAATACTTGGAATAGGAATATCTGGTGGTAATACATCATCTAAAATATGGTCATCACGTAAATAGGCGTGAGCTAGAACATAGTCACCTATTTTTTGGCTTTCACGCAGCCCACCACAGTGACCTATCATTAGCCACGTGTGAGGACGCAATACTGCTAAATGGTCGCAAATGTTTTTCGCGTTTGCTGGACCAACGCCAATATTCACTAATGTAATTCCTCCGCCATCACGTGCAATCAGATGATATGCAGGCATTTGGAATTTTTTCCATGTTAAATCGGATGTAGCAAATTGAGGATCGGCATTTTCAGCGGTTAAATAATTATGCCCTACACAAGATAACGCGATATAGCGGCTTTCTGGATCACGAATTTGCTCACAGGCCCAATTCACAAACTCATCAACATAGCGGTTATAGTTGGTAAACAAAATGTAAGGCTGAACATGCTCAGGTGGTGTTCCCGTATAATGTTTTAGTCGCGCTAAAGAGAAATCTACGCGGAGTGCATCAAAGTGGGATAATGGCATATCGTCCGTCACATGATATAAGCCATCCGTAATATCATCACTGATATGAGAGAGATCTGTAATAGGAAAATGAGCAGCTAAACTGCTACTCATACTTCTATCAAGAATTAAATCTGAACCATCAATCACAAATGGATATGGAATTTCAGTCTTAGACGGACGAACTGCAAAAGATACGTCATAATCTTGTTGAAAAATGGTCAATTGCTCAACGAGGTAAGCTCGAAACAAGTCAGGTTGGGTCACAGTAATACTGTAATCTCCCCGTTTCACAAAACGGGCATAAGCTCGCGTTTTTTCACAATGATCAACCTTTCCTTCCCAAGTTACACACAACTCAGGGTAGGCAAACAACCCATTTTCTCGTGCGTTAACATCCGGTAATGTCCCTTTATCAACATAGGTTGCAATGGCATTTCTCAAGGCTTCAATGGCATTTGAATAGAGTAATGAGAGTGTTTCGATTGTCTCTTCTATAGAAAGATTTTCATATTTTCGGCATTGTTCCAAAGACACGCTTAACTCCTTATCAAATGACGTAAAATTTACGCCTTCAGTGTATGTTATTCATCGAACACTCACAAGAAATTGCATTTAATCCTTGAAAATTTAATAAGTTAAAATTTTCGTTTATCCTATTTGTTATTTAGCTATTTTTACCTATCACCAATTTCAAGATTAATTAAAATTAGAAAAAAAGTATTTAAATCAACTTTAAGATAGTGCTTATAGATTATTTTAAACCTTAAATGAATTATTAACCTTCAGAAAAAACATCCTCTACGATATTTGTAATATTATTTAATAAAGGAATAGACCCGAAATTAAGAATATTATTAAATTTCATCAAATAGTGAATAAATGTTTATACAATGTATATTTAAAAGTAATACTATGTCGCTGTAGCTTATGGTTTCAATGTTTATGAACGCTGGTATAAATACTTAAAAGGTATTAAGGAAATCCAATGAAAAAAACACTTTTAGTTTCTTCTATCGCTGCATTATCAATTTTGGCTGCTTCTTCATCTGCATTTGCAGCGAAAACACAGACTTATAACTGTGATGGACAAAAAATTAAAGTTTCTTTCCCTAATCAAGATACAGCAGTGATGCTTTACAGCGATGAACTGATTTTACTGAAAAGCAAAGAAGCCGCGAGTGGCGCTCGCTATGTTGGTGAAAACTTCCAACTATGGAGCAGCAAAGCAGGGTTAAACTTAGCCACTATTTCTGAAGATGATGCTGTTAATAACCGTATTTCTGACGATAAAGGTCGTGATTGTAAACTGGTTAAATAATTGCATATCTAACTACACGTAATCGTAAAAAGCAGCATAGCAATAATTATGATGCTGCTTTTTTATATAAAAATAATCTTATTGGGTAATTAATGTTAAAACTAGCGGTAATGTAATAACGGCAAAAATAGTTTGGAAAGTAATGATCCCCGCCATTAATTGACTATCTCCATTAAGTTGCTTAGTTAAAATATAGGATGTTGGTGCAGTAGGTATGGAGAAAAAGATAACTAAAAGCACACTTTCTAATGTAGGTAATTCAAATAAATAAGCCGTAAATGAGGCTAGAATAGGCATAGCAAGCAAGCGAAACAATGTTGAAACCATAATAGGCTTAAACTCTTTTCTGAGCGTTGCTGTTTGTAATGCCCCACCAATGCAAATTAGCCCCAAAGGTAAGCTGGCTGCTGCCAATAATTTTAAAAATTGATCAGACCCAAATGGTAAACCTATCGGTAATAAATTTAATAATATTCCTACGACACAAGAAATAATCAATGGGTTTTTCACAATAGGCATGGCTAACTGCTTTAATGAAACTTTTTTTCCTGCACTTAACGACAGTACCGCAATAACATTACAGCTGGGAACTAAAATCGCCATAATCACCGCTGAAATCGCAATCCCTTCTGATCCAAAAAGATCCGCAACAATCGCCAATCCTAAATAAGTATTAAAACGAATGATTCCTTGAATGTGAGCTCCAAATCGTGGGATTGGTATTCTAAATAAATATTTATTTATCACGACAAGCAGTGAACTTACAGCAAGGATGAAAAAAATGGCACAGGCAAGATAGGGTAATTTGGGATTATTGAGTGGCGCACTCGCCAAACTGTTTATTAATAATGCAGGAAATAAAATAAAGTAATTGAGTTTTTCTGCGCTAGGCCAAAAATCGGCAGAAAATAGTGCTGTTCTACGTAAAACAAAACCCATTGCGATGAGAGCAAACAACGGCCACAACACGAGTAAGATCTTTTCCATGATTAAGAAATTCTTTTTTTTCAAACCATTATGAATTGATAAATGTGACTATATCGTTAAAATCAATGAGACGTTAGTTAAAAAAAGCGATACATATAGATACCTTTCCAGAGTGTGAGCTTTATTCAAAAATACAGTGCAGCTTTTTCCGATAGCCAACACATTTATTTATCGTTACTCTCATTAAATCTAATTATTATTTTTCAAGTTAGTCCTATGGATATAAAAAACCTTTGTAAGCTCTACCGAACTGGTAAGAAATTTAAGTATGTCTTTTTCTGGGGGCATCAATCCAAACAACAGCAAATTACAAAAAGCTGTTTTAGCCAATGGTATCCCGCCCCTTTTATCGTTGATGGTAACCGTTTCGCCAGTGCTGAACATTTTATGATGGCAGAAAAAGCGCGTTTATTTGGTGATAGTGAAATTCTGCAAAAAATTATCCATGCTCCGAATCCTGGAGCAGCCAAAGCCTTTGGACGAGAAGTTCGTGGCTTTAAACAAGATATTTGGGATGCAAACCGATTTGATATTGTTGTAAAAGCTAATTTAGCCAAGTTTTCTCAAAATGACGCGCTAAAGCAGTTCTTATTGGCAACCAATGAGCGTGTCCTTGTGGAAGCGAGCCCTGTCGATAAAATATGGGGAATTGGTTTAGCGGAAGATACGGAGAATATTGAAAATCCGCTTACGTGGAAAGGCTTAAATTTATTGGGCTTTGCATTAATGGAAGTACGGACACAATTAGCCAATTAAGATTTTTAGCACAAATATCCCGCTGTTATCAAACAGCGGGTCTGCATTTTATTGAATACTCATTTATAGTGGCATTCTATATTCAATAACACCCGGTTTTTCTGCTACCCAATTGTATAACTTTTGTCCACGTAAATTGGTTTCCTGGGTATGCCAATATAAACGTCCACACTGTTTCTGCTGCGCTTGTTGCTGAACAAACTCAATTAATTGCTTCCCTACATGGCGGCCACGAACTTCAGGGGTCACATAAAGATCTTCTAAATAACAAAAATCATTTTCTGCCCAAGTGGAACGGTGGTAAAGATAGTTCACAAAACCAACTACTTTACTCCCTTCTAATGCGACAGCACAGTGCATTGGTTCTTTTTCGTCGAAGAAACGAGCCCATGCTTTTAATGTAATTTCTTCGCTTAAATCCACTTGATAAAATTTTTGATATTCCAGCCAATAAACTAACCATTCTGGGTAGTGTTCAGGGGAAACAAACTCAATAGATACCGGTAGTTCTGCATTATTCATAATAACCCTTCCATTTGTAGACATATAACTGAATGAGGTTATAGTACAGAGCTATCTGGTACTGTATAAGATACACTTTTGTTATTTATTTAGGATCCACTTATGAGACGAAAGCAGCAAGCTCAGTTCCCACTGTTATTAATTGAACAGGGTCGAATTAATGAAGGAGTTTACCATACGATCCGTAATGCAATATTGGATGGACGAATTGCTGCTGGCCTAAAATTACCTTCGACTCGGGCTCTAGCTGAGATGATGTCAATTTCTCGTAACTCGGTAATTGCAGGGTTTGAACGCTTAATCGATGAAGGTTATTTATATTCAAAGCAAGGCTCTGGAACCTATGTTTCTGCACAAATTCCTGATGAGCTAGTTCGTCCAATCAGCACCAAACAGGCGGCTTCCCAACAAGAGAATCCTGCACTTTATCTGAACCCCATATTGAATAACCTTCAGCCACTTTGGGAACAATCACGTCCAAATACCAATAAGCGCTCAATATTTAATATTGGCGTTGGTTGTGTTGATCAGTTTCCCCATGACCTTTGGGGGCGGTTATTAGGAAGAGTTTGGCGAAAATCCAAGCATGATATCACGCACTATAATCATCCTGATGGCTATATACCACTCAAAAAATTATTAGCTGATTATGTGCGTTCAACCCGAGGTGTTCATTGCAATGACAAGCAAATTATTATCGTCAACGGAACCCAGCAGGCAATAAATTTAGTAGCTAAAGTCTTATTAAAACAAAGCGATACTGTTTGGCTCGATGACCCTGGTTATGATAGTGCTCGTGCAATTTTAACCGCCGCTGGCGCCAATATTTCACCGATCCCTTCCGATAATGAAGGAATGAATATTGAATACGCGGCTGCACATCATGGTGATGCCAAACTGATTTACACCACACCATCACATCAATTTCCACTTGGAACAACTTTAAGTTTACCCCGCCGTCTTGCACTATTAGATTGGGCGCAACAGAACAATGCTTGGATATTTGAGGACGATTACAACAGCGAATTTCGTTTTCTATCCAAACCGATTCAAGCCTTACAAGGGCTTGATAA
Organism: Providencia sp. PROV188; assembly: GCF_027595165.1. Taxonomy (NCBI): domain Bacteria; kingdom Pseudomonadati; phylum Pseudomonadota; class Gammaproteobacteria; order Enterobacterales; family Morganellaceae; genus Providencia; species Providencia sp. PROV188. The sequence continues at coordinate 1,786,518 of NZ_CP097291.1, read as the reverse complement.
TCATCAACGTGTTATATATGCCGGTACATTTTCTAAAATGATGTATCCCGGTTTTCGCCTTGGATTTTTAATTGTGCCAGAAAGTCTGAGTGAAGCTTTTACGATGATGAAATATTACAGTGACAGTCATTGTAGTTATTTAGAACAAGCCGCTTTAGCGCAGTTTATTCAAGAAGGTCATTACGCGAGACATATTCGTAAGATCCGCAAAATTTGTTATGAACGCCAAACTGCTTTTTGCCAATCCATCAATCAATATCTCCCGCATATTTTTGATGCCCAAATGAATGATTCAGGAATTCATACCGTCTGTTGGGTAAGAAAAGGCTATAACTTAGAGATTATCCTAGAACAGTGTCGTAACCTTGGTTTTGGTGCACAACCATTATCTCGTTATTGTATTAACAGCCAAAATAATGATGCCATTCTATTTGGATATGCCGCCCACACTGAACAAAAAATCATCCAGAATATTCAGTTATTAAGTGAAGCATTGTTGAAAATATACCCAAGTTAAACAGAAATGATATTCGCCGCAATTCCGATTGCCGCTAGTATTGGACGGCTTATAAGATGACCTCAATGTAACTTTTCACTCTATTGAGGTGTCTATGACAAAAATAAGCTACCCATATGAACTGGAAATCGGTGACATTGTTTTCACCAGTATCGGCACTGAAGTTTTTCGCCAAATCGCTTCTGCATCAAAGTGTTGGAGTAACCATGTGGGCATGATCATCGGTCATGATGGTGACGATTATTTAGTGGCTGAAAGCCGCATTCCTTTATCGACTACCACCACATTATCCCGTTTTATTGCCCGCTCATCTGAGCATCGTTACAGTGTGCGCCGCTTATCCACACATTTAACCGAGGCACAAAAACAAGCGTTAGTGACACAAGTTTTTCCACGATTAAATAAGTTTTACCATACAGGGTTTAAATACGATTCATCACGCCAGTTTTGTTCCAAATTTGTATTCGACATTTACCAATCTGCCCTATCTATTCGTATTGGTGAAATCGAAACTTTCCAAGAATTATTAACAAAAAATCCGAATGCCAAATTAAAATTCTGGAAGCTGTGGTTTATTGGTTCCATTCCTTGGGAGCGCACGACCGTCACCCCTGCTAGCTTATGGCATCATCCAGAGCTTTCTTTGGTGTACCGTAGTCACGAAGATATTCATTAATCCCTGCATTTAACAACTGATTGATTGACTCTGACTACACAGATAAAGAGCCCTGAACCACAGGGCTTTAGCTAGCAACTCAACGTTTTTAGGAGTAACTTCAGCACTATCTTCACGCTATTTTTTGACTCTATTTCCTCATCAAAATACCCTCCTACCCCATACACCGATTTTTATGCCCGTTCGTTTGTTCAAAACGCAATTAATGGATGAGCACGTTCAGTAAAAGGATTGAGGAGAAACGCAATGGCGAATCAATTCCGAGAAAAACAAGTCCCTTTAATGTTATTTGTTTCTTACAGCGATAATTCATTTAAACAACATCATCCAAGAGCATCTCATGGGGGAAATAATATGGATTCAAAGTTAAATAGCTTAGAAAAAGAGATCGATAAAATGAAAAATGATCTGCATGAAGTCAAAACCAATATCGCCATAATTAAATCCAACTATTCCACCAAAGAAGCTTTAGCCGCCAGCGCCAATAAAATCATTTTATGGTTTGTGGGTAGTGTGATATTGACTCAATTACTACCAGTGGTGGCTAGAGTTGTGGATGTGTGGGTAAAGTGATTAGCAATTATATTAATGAAATTGCCTTACTTATCTTGATTATTAGAACCACAAAAAAAAGGCACTCGCCCCCGAGTGCCTTTTGGCTACAACCCGCTAAACTATGAGCTATTCAGCGGTTCTGGTACTTGTGCGGATCAGGTAATCAAATGCGCTCAATGCGGCTTTGGCACCCTCTCCGGCGGAAATGATAATCTGTTTATAAGGCACTGTTGTACAGTCACCAGCGGCGAATACGCCCTTCACACTCGTTTCATTACGTGCATCGACTTCGATTTCGCCCATACGATTGCGAGCAACAGTATCACCTAACCAATTGGTATTTGGTAATAAACCGATTTGAACAAACGCACCGGCTACTTCCAAAGAGTGCACGCTTTCATCCGTGCGGTCTTTGTACTCTAAGCTAGTCATCTTGCTGCCATCGCCTTTAACTTCAAGCGTTTGAGCATTCAAAATAATATCGATATTGCTCAGGCTGCGGGCTTTGGCTTGCAGCACGGAGTCCGCTTTCAATTCTGACGCGAATTCCAATACCGTCACATGCTCAACGATACCCGCTAAATCGATAGCTGCTTCGATACCGGAGTTACCACCACCGATTACCGCGACGCGTTTGCCTTTAAACAATGGACCATCACAGTGAGGACAGAATGTCACTCCTTTTGTGCGGTACTCTTGTTCGCCCGGAACCCCCATATTTCTCCAGCGTGCGCCAGTAGCAATAATAATACTGCGCGCCTTCATCACACCGCCTGATGCAGTTTCGATTTGGTGATATCCGCCAATTTGTTCAGCAGGAATAAGCTTAGTGACGGATTGACCATCAATCACATCCACATTGTAGCTATCCACATGATTTTTCAGGGCGCCAGCTAAAATTGCACCTTCAGTTTTTAATACCGAGATATAGTTTTCGATATCAACGGTATCCATGACTTGCCCACCGAAACGCTCACCGATAACACCGGTACGAATGCCTTTACGCGCAGTATAAACCGCAGCGGATGCACCCGCTGGACCACTACCGATGATCAGAACTTCAAATGGGTCACGTTCGCTAATCGCTTTTGCCGCACGCGCGTCAGCATTGGTATCCAACTTGCTCACGATTTCGCTTAATGTCATGCGACCTTGACCAAATTCTTTGCCGTTTAAGAAAACAGCAGGAACACCCATGATGTTGCGTTCATCAATTTCGTTTTGGAACAGCGCACCATCAATCGCCGTATGGCTGATGTTCGGATTCAATACCGCCATTAAGTTCAGCGCCTGCACGACGTCAGGGCAGTTATGGCAAGATAATGAATAGTAAGTTTCAAAGTTAAAGTCGCCTTCCAGCCCTTTCACTTGATCCAACAATTCTTGTGCTTCTTTAGATGGATGACCACCCACTTGCAGGAGAGCAAGCACTAAAGAGGTAAATTCATGGCCTAATGGTGAGCCCGCAAAACGCACGCCAATATTAGTCCCTGGGTTGGTGATTAAAAATGAAGGTGTTCTTTGTGCAACATCGTGCTCTTCACGCACAGTCACCTTGTCAGACAGCGACGCAATTTGTTCAAGTAATTGTTTTATTTCAATTGATTTTGCGCTGTCATCTAAATTCGAAACTAACTCTACGGGTTTAGTTAATCTTTCCAGATAGGCTTTTAATTGAGCCTGTAAATTATTATCGAGCATGTAATCCCCTTGGTCATAAAATCGGGTACATATACCCGTCGAATAGCCCGTTGCAGGCTTTTACTTAATTGTGTTTAGCGCCTGCAACGTGGCTTATTTTGCAATATTCTTATCGAGGGTTATCGATTAGATTTTGCCGACTAAATCTAAAGATGGAGACAGTGTTGCTTCACCTTCTTTCCATTTAGCTGGGCAAACTTCACCTGGGTGGCTTGCAACGTATTGAGCAGCTTTAACTTTACGCAGTAAGTCAGCAGCGTCACGACCAATGCCTTCCGCAGTGATTTCGATAGCTTGGATGATACCTTGTGGGTCAACAACAAATGTACCACGGTCAGCCAGACCTTCGTTTTCACGCATGTTTTCGAAGTTACGAGTCAGAGCACCTGTTGGGTCGCCGATCATCGCATATTTGATTTTACCGATGGTTTCAGAGCTTTCGTGCCATGCTTTGTGAGTAAAGTGGGTGTCAGTCGATACAGAATAGATATCTACGCCCATTTTTTGGAATTCAGCGTAATGGTCAGCAATGTCGCCTAATTCAGTTGGGCAAACGAAAGTGAAGTCCGCTGGATAGAAGAAGAAAACGCTCCATTTACCCGCAACATCTTTCTCTGTTACTTCGATAAATTTACCGTCTTTAAAAGCTTGATTAGAAAAAGGTTTGATTTGAGTATTAATTAATGACATTTGATGTCCTCCTGTTTGGTTGACTATTAAGTTACTGTTTCGCAGAGACTTAATCCAATCAGTCGTTGCTATCGATTTGATAGGCAAAATCTAATCATTAATTAAAAATTGATAGGCATAGTATTTTATATGGTGCAGCATTAGAACGCTTGCCGATAAAATCTGCAAGCGTTTTGTGAGAAGTAATTCGAGGTAATTTAATGGGAGCTGATGCAATAAAAACTATGCCATTGTGGCAATGGTTTTGCGAAAGCGCATTAATGCAAAGCTGAAGAATACGCTACCAATGACCACTAAAATAACAAACTGCGGCCACACAATTTCGAATCCCGCACCACGATATAAAATGGCTTGCGCTAGGCTAACAAAGTGGGTTGTCGGCATGGTTAGCATGATGTCTTGCACCAGTTGCGGCATACTTTCACGGGCAGTCATCCCCCCAGAAAGCATGTTTAATGGTAACAACACTAAGATCATCAATAGACCAAATTGTGGCATTGAGCGTGCAATCGTCCCCATAAAAATCCCAATCGATGTGGTGGCAAACAGGCTGAGCGCCACCCCACACATAAACAGCAATATCGACCCTTCAATCGGTACTTGCAGCAAGGTTTTCACCACCAGCAACAGGGAGACTGCCGAGGCAATCAGTACCACTAATCCCATCGACCAAATCTTTGACATCATGATTTCGAAAGGCGTTAACGGCATCACCATTAAATGCTCGACGGTACCATGTTCACGTTCTCGGATCAGTGCAGCGCCAGTTAGAACAATCGATAACATTGTAATGTTGTTAATGATAGCCATCACCGAACCAAACCAAGATTGCGTTAAGTTTGGGTTAAACCGCATACGCACTTCAAGATCAACCGGTAAACGCCCTTGGCTGCGGTATTTCGCCAAAAATTCGTTCACTTCTCCTAAGGTAATATTCTGAATGTAGCTATTCCCTAAAAAAGCCTGACTCATACGTGTTGCATCGATATTAACTTGCAATTGAGGATGGCGCCCTGCAAGTACATCCCGTTGAAAGTTAGGTGGAATATCAATTGCAAACGTATAGGCACCTCTATCCAGTAAGCCATCTATTTCATTCGGTACAATATCCGCTGGCGGTAAGAAATACGGTTCATAGAAGCTATTAATAATACGGTTTGAAAGCTGGGATTTATCCTGATCTGCAATGGCTATCGGAGCATTATGCAGTGAACCCGGCGTTACCGTTGCAGATGAATAAATCGAGACAGTAAACGCAAACACAATCAGCGCCAGCATCGCTTTATCACGCCCTAAGCTTCGTAATTCTTTCACGCCTAAGTTAAAAATATTCTGTATTTTACGAAACATCCCTATGCCTCCTGCTTTTTCAGGAAATAAACACTCAAGCCAATCACAATCGGGATCGTGATGGCTAGCGGGATAAATGAAGCTTGTAAATCAAAGAAATTAAGCCCTTTAGAGAAGGTTCCCCGTGTGATCGTCAAAAAGTGGGATGTTGGGTAAATCTGCCCTACCCAGCGACCAATCCCTTCCAAGGAAGAAACTGGGTCTATCATGCCGGAAAATTGTGTCGCGGGGATCAAGGTAATAATCGAGGTCCCAAAAATGGCCGCGATTTGGCTTTTCATAAAACAGGAAATCAGCAGCCCCATTCCCGTTGCAATGGTGATATACAAAAATGCCGCTAAACTCAATGACAAGAAACTACCTTTAAATTCCACACCAAAAACATAGACGGATAAAATGCAAAGTAAAACAAAGTTGAACATCCCTAAAACAATATAAGGAAGTTGTTTACCGAGCAGGAATTCTAATTTGGTGATCGGGGTGACATAAAGGTTAATAATTGAGCCCAACTCTTTTTCACGCACCACACTGAGCGCGCTGAGCATTGCAGGGATCATCATTAATAATAGAGGAATAACGGCGGGAACAATCGCCGGTAAGCTACGAACATCCGGGTTATAACGATAGCGTGTTTCAATATCAATAGCCGGAATTCCTGCAACACCTGCCGGCTGACGCGCCGCCATCGTGCTTAACCACGCTAAATGCATCGCTTGCACATAACCACGCACCGTTTCCGCTCGGTTTGGCATCGCACCGTCTATCCATACGCCCAGTTTAACGTTATTTCCTTTGGCAATATCACGAGCAAAATTAGGTGGAATTTCAATCGCCACAGTGATTTTTCCGCTGCGCATACCTGATTCGAGCTGCTCATAATCTTGCAATGGAGGCTGCTCAATAAAATAGCGAGAACCTGCTAAGTTCAGCGTATAACCTTGGCTTAAGCCCGTTTGGTCTCGGTCGAGCACAGCAAAACGTAGGTTTTCCACGTCCATGCTGATCCCATATCCCATGATAAACATCAGGATCACCGTCCCTAATAACGCTAATGTGGAACGTACAGGATCCCGCCGTAACTCCATACCTTCACGAATGCTATAGCTAAATAAGCGTCGTAAACTGAAGCGTTTTTTGAGTGCTTCCGCTGCTTGCTCTTTCAGTTTTGCATCCACATGAAATTCAGGGGCGGTCTCTTTGCCCGTATCTTTATCGCCCACCGCATCCTGCAAATAGGCAATAAACGTGGCTTCTAAGGTATCTAATCCACGCTTTTCGATCAGGTTTTCTGGCGTATCGCAATCCAGTACTTTGCCCGCATGCATCAATGAAATACGGTCGCAGCGTTCCGCTTCATTCATAAAGTGGGTGGAGATAAAAATAGTGACACCGTCACGTCTTGAAAGATCGACCATTAAGTTCCAGAACATATCCCGCGCGACAGGGTCAACCCCAGAAGTCGGTTCATCAAGGATCAGCATTTCCGGCTGATGGATAACCGCCACAGCCAAAGAGAGGCGTTGGCGTATCCCTAGGGGTAAGTCATCAGGCAGCGTTTCACGCACATCCTCCAAGTCAAAACGCTGGCACATTTCATCAATGCGCTGGTTAATTTTATCTTCGGGAATGTGGAATAGTTTGGCATGTAATTCAAGGTTTTGCTGAACACTTAATTCGCTGTACAAGGAGAAAGCTTGGGACATGTATCCCACGCGTTTGCGGGTTTCAATATCTTTTGGATCAATCTCTTGCCCGAAGAGCCATGCTTGCCCTTCACTGGCTTGCAATAAGCCTGTTAACATTTTCATGGTGGTGGATTTACCACACCCGTTGGAACCTAAAAAGCCGAATATCTCCCCTTTCGGAATTTTAAAATTCACATGATCCACCGCCACAAAGTTACCGAAACGCATCGTTAAATCCTGAGCTTCGATAGCGATAACGTCATCACCTCGTGTATCTCGAGGAGGAATAACCACTTTTTGGTGACCAGCACGTTTTTCTTCGGGTAATAACGCGATAAAGGCCGCTTCGAGGTCATTACAACCCGTTTGGGCTTTTAATTCAGAAGCATGCCCAGTTGCCATCACCTTGCCATCATCCATCGCCACCAACCAATCAAATCGCTCCGCTTCTTCCATATAGGCCGTTGCCACCAGCACGCTCATATTGGTTTGGCGTTCTCGAATGCGGTCGATAAGATCCCAAAACTGTGCCCGAGATAAGGGGTCAACTCCCGTTGTCGGTTCATCAAGAATTAATAAATCTGGGTCATGAATTAACGCACAGCATAACCCTAGCTTTTGCTTCATTCCTCCCGATAACTTTCCTGCGGGTCGGTCTTTAAAGGGAGCTAGCCCTGTACTTTCAAGAAGATCCTGAATGCGATACGCTCGCTCTTCATTGGATTGCCCAAATAATCTGCCGAAAAAATCCACGTTCTCGTACACGGAAAGCGTATGGTAGAGGTTTTTTCCTAACCCTTGAGGCATGTAAGCAATTTTAGGGCAAACGTTGCGACGATGGTCTCTGTTATGCATGTCCCCATTGAGTACATTGACTTGCCCCTGCTGGATCACACGGGCGCCTGCAATCAGTGACATTAAGCTTGATTTGCCCACGCCATCGGGACCAATCAGCCCCACCATTTTTCGAGCAGGAATTGCGAGAGTGATGTCATCCAACGCACAGTTATCACCGTAATGTTGGCTGACATGCTGTAAATCAACAATCACATCATCCATCAATTTATCGGTCTTTGTTTTATGGATCATTGTGTTAGCGATCATTGTGGTAATCTCACCTCAAGATCAGTTGGCCATGCGGCTTGTGCATCTAAGCGAACGTATGCTTTTCCGGGCAAACCTGTTTTGACATATTCAAGGTGTTTTTCCAGCAATTCAGGAGAAATACGTGCACGAACGCGGAACATTAGTTTCAAGCGTTCATTTTGGGTTTCCACTGTTTTAGGCGTAAATTGTGCAACACTGGCAACGAATGAGGTTTTGGCTGGGATCACAATATTTGGGGCTGCATCGAGAATAATATGAACTTCACTTCCAAGAGCAACCTTGCCAGCTTGTTCTGTTGGCAAGAAAAAGGTCATATACACGTCACTTAAATCCACCATGTTCAGCACGCGACCACCCGCACCAAGGACTTCACCTGGCTCCGCCACTCGATATTGAATGCGTCCATTACGTGGTGCTTTTAGAATACTGTCTTCTAAATCAGCCGTGATGCGTCTTTCTGTTGCCGTTGCAGCTTCTACGCGGTTTTTCGCTTGGACGATACCCGCTTGTGCAGAGTCAATGGCGGCGGTGGATGCAGCAACTTGAGCCTTTGAAGCTTCAAGCGCAGCCTTTGCACCTTGCATTTGTGCTGTGTCGTCATCCACTTGCTGTTGAGAAACGGCTTTAGTTTTCACTAGGACGCGAGAACGATTTAACCGTTTTTGTGCAGCATCTAGCTCCGCTTCACGTTGACGAACAACTGCCTGAGCCGCCAGCTTTTCACTTTTGCGCTGTACTAACCCTGACTCTGCCGTGGCAACCGCACTAATGGCTTGGCGTAACTGAGCTTGTACTTCATGGAGTTGTTCCTGTAGGGCACGGGTATCCATACGGGCGAGTTCTTGCCCTTGTTGGACAAAGTCCCCTTCTTTGACAAGGATGGTATCGATTCGCCCCGCTGTTTTAGTCGCTATATCTATCTCGGTGGCTTCAATTCTGCCATTACTTTGTGCAAAACCCTCTGGAAGACTACTCGAGTTTTGGCTCCAGTAATAATATCCGGCCGCTATAATTGCCAGAACCAAAATAAGATAAAACGATACTTTGCGCTTATTTATTTTCATACCATCCCTTCTCTATTCATTGAATAAATTAGTGAACCACAGTTGTTTTTGGTCGATAATTAAATTAATTAGTCACATTACAAAACTGTTTTCTCTTGAAATAAATATCATCTACATTTTATTGTTTTATTATTTTTATAACGGACAAAGTCTATATAACAGCCATTTTGCGATGCTATCTTATTATTTATTATAACTTTATCAGAATTTAGCTTAGGTTAAATCGTTATGTATCACAAAAAAGTCACCCTCTCGAAAAAAGAGATTGTTTCAAGTGTAGATAGGAATATAAAAAAGTAACAATAAAGCCAGCAACGTTATTTGCTGGCTTTGACATGGTGATGAAAATATTATTTAAGCGTTAATGTTTTTTTAGCAGTTAATATTGCTTTACTAGCAAATTAATTGGCAAACTTCGCAATTGTTTCAGCATCCATGCGATATCGAACCCATTCGTCTTGTGGTTGTGCACCGATGCTTTGGTAAAAATCAATGGCTGGCTGATTCCAATCTAATACGCTCCACTCTAAGCGCTGGCACTGGCGTTCAAAAGCCAATTGAGCAATGTGCTTGAGGAGTTTTTTTCCTGCCCCCGCGCCACGGCACTCGGGTGAAACGTACAAATCTTCTAAATAAATCCCATTATTGCCTAACCATGTTGAATAACTGGTAAAAAATACGGCATAACCCGCCGGTTTACCGTCAACGTAACACAGTAACGCTTCGGTTTTGGAGTCTGGTGCGAACAATGAGTTTTCAATATCAGCAACACTGGCTTTTACTTCATGACGCGCTTTTTCATAGACGGCTAACTCAATAATCATGTCTAAAATCAGCGGGGCATCTTCACGGGTTGCCGTTCTAATTTGTATATCCATTATTATCTCTCTTGTTGTTTGAGGCTCAATTTTAACCATCGATGGCGCTAAACCCTAACGCTCAGCAGTTTTATTCATCAAAGCAACGCCATTATAAGAATGATTTATACCAATAATTCGCAACAACAGATAAACAGAATGAATGGGTCTATTGCTCTAAAATCCCCTTCTTTGCTATCATCCACCCCATTGTTCAACCGAAATATTGAAAATAAAAAAGGAGGCTAATCTTATGCTGTTGTGTGATCTTATTGAATACTCACACTTCTTTGGTAATCGCCAGAGCTCAGGCTTTCACAGTGTTACACTGCGATAACCCTGCCTGAGCAAAGCAGCTAAAGAGTCTTTTCTCAGCTTACTGGGTTGTCGTATCGACGATACCCGGCGTTTTTACGCCTAGAAATTGAGTAAGCTATGAGCACATTATTATCTGTAAAATCATTAAACTACGATACCTCCACCACCTCATTACTGTCTGATATCAGCTTCACTTTACTTCAAGGTGACCGTATTGGTTTGATTGGTCACAATGGTAGCGGCAAAAGTACCTTATTGAAGCTTTTGACCTCTCAGTTATCGCCAAATAGCGGGCAAATTACCTATTCCAATCATTGTGTGACTGCGTATATCGAGCAGCATCTTCCTGCGGAAGTCGCCCCATTAACCTTGATAGATGCGCTACTGCAAAAACTGCCCACGCAAGAACATGTTTCTGAACGTTGGCGAGCAGAAGTGTTATTAACGGAATTAGGGTTTGCACCTCATCAGTGGGAGCAATCGGCAAATGCCATTAGTGGCGGTCAACATACGCGTTTACTGTTAGGGCGTGCGTTAATCAGCCAGCCTGATTTATTGCTGTTAGATGAACCGAGTAACCATTTGGATTTACCTACCCTTATTTGGTTAGGGAATTTCCTTCAAAGTTGGAAAGGTAGCTTTGTGTTGGTTTCTCATGACCAATCTTTGTTGGATAAGGTGACAAACAGTACGTGGATTTTGCGAGATAAAACTCTGCATTTTTATCGGCTTCCATGCAGCCAAGCACGCCCAGCATTAGCAGAAACCGACCGCGCCGATGAGCATCGCTTTAACGCCGAGCAAAAGGAAATTGACCGTATTGCTTCAAGTGCCAAGCGGTTAGCGATTTGGGGCAAAGTTTATGACAATGAAGGGCTTGCTCGAAAAGCGAAGCAAATGGAAAAACAGATAGATCGTTTAAAAGAGGATCAAACAGACCTCACTGAAGGCTATCAATGGCAATTGTTACTGAATGGAAAAGCGATACCTGCGGATCGAGTACTTGAGTTAGATAATACACAAGTCACCACGCCGGATGGACAATTTCTGTTTTCAGTCCCCTTTTCGCAAGTGAAAAGCGGTGACCGAATTGCCATTATGGGTGCCAATGGCTGCGGAAAGTCCACGCTACTGCGTTTGATTTGGCAGCAATACCTTGCTGACCTGCGTTATGAAACACAGTTAAAGTTCCATCCAACGATTTCAGTAGGTTATTACGATCAGCAATTAACTCAGTTGAATGACCATGATAGTTTAATCGATGCATTGCGGCATTTTGCCCCTATCACCGATGAACAGCGAAAAATGGCGCTGATCAGTGCAGGATTTGCCTATTCTCGCCATCAGCAAAAAGTGGCAACGCTAAGTGGTGGTGAACGAGCGCGTTTGTTATTTATTGGGCTAAGTTTGGCGCAATATGCGCTAATTTTGCTGGATGAACCGACAAACCACCTTGATCTTGAAGGTAAGGAAGCGCTGAGTGAGCAAATTTCCCAATTCGAAGGGGCGCTGTTAGTCGTTAGTCATGATAAATGGTTAATTGAAAATAGTTGCCAGCGTTATTGGTATATTCATAATAATCGCTTGGAAGAGTATCTGGATCTGGAAGAAATTTACCAGAAGATAGAGAAACAATCCGCCTTCTCAGAGAACGAGTTGGAAGAGAGCCAAACCCGTTTAATTTCTGAAAATACACAAGGGGTCATGCCTCATTCTCATGAAGATGACCTACTTGAGCAGCTGTTGGAGCTGGAAGAAAAGTTAGCAGCAGATAAACAACGTAAAGTTGCGCATCAGAAGCCTCTTCTTCAGCAACAGTGGATTGAGGAAATGAAGCGAATTCAAACTTTGCTAGAGATCTAAAATAATAAAGCCCCTAGATGCCAACGTGCACTAGGGGCTTTTCATTGCTTCAATAACAAAACAATACCGTGATAAAATAATACCGTGACAAAATAATTATTAATAAAGTAACGCAAATCCTTATCGGTGAAATGGGGTCAATCACCCTATTTACTCTCATTTTATGAATAACTGTTTTGCCACCTGTGTTACATCTAACTTAATATTTCTGTTTTTTTGCTCGCTTAAAGTATGACATTGGCACACTAGGACAAACTACCTCTTTAAATTTAACCTTACTCTTCGGCACGGAATCTGCCTGTTCTTCTTTTGGCTCAGTTTGCTTATTTTCTTCCGGCTGCATCACTTGTTCTGGCTGCATGGTCTCTTTCATATGAATTTGCTCTTTAACTTGGATAATATGACGGGTTTTTGCCATGTTATTTTCCTTCTACTGCGTTCTTCTCTAAAACGGCGTTATTTTCCGAGACTACGTTATTTTCAGAAACTAATAGCGCCTCATTCACTTGCTCAATTCGTTTTACGGCTTGGTTGATAATATCCACCACTTGAGCCGATTCTTGCTTTGATAACTGCTGTAATACAATTTTATGCCGGAGTAATGATTTGAATTTATCTACCGCTAACTCAATTTCATTGGCAAATTGGTTACCCGCTTTCAGCTCTTGCGCATAATTTAGCTTCATTTTAACTTCAGCCAGAATGTCCGCTTTCAAAAGTAAAAAGCAGCGGCCTTCCGGCGTGATAGCAAAGCATTTACGCCCTTTACCCGTTTCTTTACTGGTTGAAATAAAATTCAGTTCTTCCAGTAATGTCAGTGTCGGATAAATCACGCCAGGGCTTGGGCAATAAAATCCAGCTGTTTCCTCACTGATTTTTTTTATCAGTTCATAACCATAATTCGCGCCATCTACGAGTAAATGCAAAATATAAATACGCAGCTGTTTTGGATTAAACATGCGCCGAACACTTTTACCCCCACATAGACATGTATCGAGGGTTTTTGGATTGTCCATTTGGTCTCTCAGTAAATGTGCAAAAAATAAAAACCGATATATCTAATATCATAATCGGTTTTCTGAATAATGCCAGAATTAGATATATCTGTTTTTATCATTACGTGCTAATGATAACTATTATCATTATGATAGCGAGAAAATTAGCGTCTTAGAGTACAAAAAGTGTTTTTAGTGATCCAAGTAAATGAAAAAAGCCAGTTCTGCGAGAGAACTGGCTTTCTAAATCAAAACAATAACTCGTTAGTGTTAGCCAATATCCGGCAGAACTTTGAAGACAATACCGAGCTGGATGCCGATAACTGCGATACCACACAGGAACACAATCACTAATGCTGGCTTACCACCAAGTACTTGGTATTTGCGAGGGTTAACATGGCGAGATTTCAGAGCCATCGCACTTGGCAGTAATAACGCTAAGATAGACAGCGCGATTGCCGCATAACCCAACGCCATCACGAAACCTTTCGGGTAAAACAATGCGAAAACAAGCGGAGGTAAAAAGGTAATCAGCCCGGTTTGGATACGCCCAGATGCATTATCTTGGCGCTTAAACAAGTCAGCTAAGAAGTCAAACAAGCCTAACGCAACCCCAAGGAATGATGTGGCTAATGCAAGGCTCATAAACATTTGCGCGACGAATTCAGTTTTACCTGACTGCGCAACTGTTTTAATGGCTTCCAATAGTCCATTTAACCCAGAATTCTCAGCTAAAATACCCACAAAGGTATTCGTGCTAATACTGCCCAGTGTAGCGATTTGCCATAAAATGTAAGCAACTAGCGGAATCGCACTTCCTAACACAAAGATAATTCGCAGTTTTTTGACATCACCGCCCATATATTTCACAACACTTGGCACACTTCCGTGGAAACCAAATGAGGTAAAGAAGACTGGGATAGCCGCGAGGATCAAAATTTTATCGGTTGGTGCTGATAGTAAATTTAACTGTTCCACATGCGGGAACATCATTGCCAGAATGATCACTAAAAAGACGATTTTCGCGGTAAACAAGATGCGGTTAATAAAATCGACGGATGAGGTACCAAAGCAAACAACCCCACCACCAATGATGGTAAAGACGACAATGCCCATCCAGTCTGCCATTTCAATGGCAAAACTACCTTTCAGATTGGAGGTAATGATTTGCCCTGCTCCCGTCACATAGGCGGCGGTTAAGGCATACATTAAAAACATCATACTAAAACCCGTGATGAACTTCCCACTCGAGCCTAAATAGCGCTGAGCAACGCTACCTATCCCTGTTTCATGGGATTCATGCTGGTAAACTTCTACCAGCAATAATGCGGTGTAGCACATTAGCGCCCACAGACCAAACAACATCACCAAACTAACTGAAAACCCATTACTTCCCGCTGCAATTGGCATTGCCAACATTCCAGCGCCGATCGTAGTACCTGCAACAATAAAAACACTACCAAGTGTGCGATTTTTCATATTGAGATCCTAACAAAATTAATTAAACACTAACTTTTTGAATGGAATGATTACGTTTATTTTCTTCATCAATGAGCTGTTGTAGTTTGTCTTCAAAGATGTTTCTTAATTCATTCCAGTAGTTATCGAAGTGCTGTTTATCACGCAGGCAATGGGTCATAATTGCGGCCCTTAATACATAAATTGAATGGACTTTGTGCCATTCCTCTTCCTTGAAATTCGCCTCTAGACACAGATTCTGAGGATTATCACCGTACTCTTCATGGGTTAGTGATGTTGACGACGTTAAAAAATCATTTGCATAAGTGCGTCCTGCTGCATAAGAGCAGAGTTCATACAAACGTTTATTTAACTGGTTTTGTTTCTCTAGTGAGGTGTTTCCCGTTTCCCTGAACATAAAGTTGATCATGTGGAAATCTGGTGCAGGCATCGCTGCCAATGTAAACTCACGCCCATCAATCACAAACGGCTCGCTGGCATTGATTTTTTCAATCATCCAATTGGCGGTTGTTACCCCAGCCGCAATGACTTTGCCATACCCCAATAAGTTCAGCGGAACTAACCGATGTGCAGCCCATACCGCCGCTGCCGTCGCACCAGCTTTTGAGCCTTCCATAATCGATGAACCCAGTAATACATTCTGTTGTTTATCGGTTTTACGACTACTTTCTTTCACTTCTTCAAACACATAGGCAGCATGATAGGAAATCAAATCGACAATGCGTTTGTCCTTCATACAAATCGCCCCAGCAGCATAAGGGATAAAACCGACTTTATGCGGATCGACTGTGATGGAGTCAGCTTGGTTTAAAGCTCGGAAACTCTGATAAACATCAGGCTTTGGCCAAACGATATCTGGCGGGAAAACACCTTCGTCATGGTAACGAGCAATAAGCGCATCATATTCAAGGAATTGGTTGTTTTCATCACGGAACATTGCACAGGCATAACCTGCATACGCCGCATCAATATGCACATAGAATGAAACGCCAAAGCGTTGCTCACATTCCTCGCGTAATTTAATGACTTCAGCGACGTTATCAATAGCACCTGTTTCAGTGGTACCTACAACAGCGACCACTGCAAGAATAGGCTCGCCTTTTTCAATCAATGAGAAAACAATGTCACGCATTTGCGAAACATCCGTGCGATAACGTTTATCAACGGGAAGTTGAACAATGTTTTGCTGCCCTAACCCTAAGATATCCATCGCTTTCATCCACGAATAATGCTTGGATTGCGGCACTAACAATTTACCGAGTTTACCTTGTTCAACACCGGTGCCTCGGCAGGTCAGATTGCGAATTTCTTCAAACAACCCTTGCTTTTTCAACTCATCAATCAGATCCAATACATCACTGGTACGCATATTCAGTAACGCGTTTTCTGAAACATCCGTTAAGAGTTGTTTGGCTTGAGGGTGGGATGCCATGGCTAAAGGTAAGGTTTTAATGTTTCTCGCGACCCATAACCCTTCGTAGTTAGCTACTGTGCCACCCGAGGTAATGTGCCCCCAAGATTTTTGCACGTCATACCCAAACATACCGCATAAATCTAACCCCGCTTCGATTTCTAATACCGTCGTTGTCGGTGAAGATTCTTGTGCGCAGTTATTTGGGTTGTACATCATAGCCATGACATACGCGAGATTGGAGATCATCAAAGTATCCGCGTTCATATGCCCCATGTAACGCGGTGAAAACCAAGGCACTGACGTAGTTTTTAACTTTGAGGAAAGCTGATTAAGGATACCTTCAGTGCGATATAACGTATCCCGATATTCCGGTGCATATCTATCGACGGTAGTAATTAAATCGGGATCTTCAGGATGATAACCAGAACGCCAATGCATATGCTCAGTCACTGCATATTCCATCATTTCTCTGAAAAATACCGCATTTTCAGATTTAGGTCCGAGGAACAATGCATCTACGTTCATGCTTTTATTTTTAAAATTATTCATTATCACTACACCTTCAAACTACAGCTGGCTGGCACCAGCTGCATTAAGTTACTCAACTCATTATCATTGGAAAGTGCAATAACGGGGGGATGTCTGTGTCGAATGACAACTTGTTAATGATATGACTAGACTTATATCCTTAACCTATATTCAGTAGTAGACAAGCCGTTAATGAGCCAACTTGTCTATAGATATAATCCATCTTCATTAAAACATTAACAAACTCATCTTAATTTTGTTCGGATTTGTGGACAGGCACAAAAATTCAAAAATTAATCATCTGTAAAGAGATATTTACGCTCAAAAGACTTGATAATGTAAATTATTTGTTATAAATAACAAATAATACCCTACGTAATTATTATCTAATTATATAAAGATTAAAAAATAGTTAGGTCGTAGCTACCTGTTTACTAAAATAATTTTACCAATCAAATCCCCTGACTCCATATGGTGATGTGCACGTTCCACCTGACACAATGTATATATTTTGTTAATTATTGGTTTTATCTTACCATTCTGTAACATTCCCCAAACTTGCTGATGCAGCTCTTTTGCGATTTGCGCTTTCTCTTCATTACTTCGAGAGCGCATTGTCGATCCAGTGTGAGTTAAACGTTTTACCATCATTGGCATCATGTTCAGCTGAGTTGGGTTTCCTTTCATCATGCCAATTTGGATAATCCGTCCAAATTTTGCGGCTACTACGTAATTTTTACTGACATAGTCTCCACCAATAATATCGACGACCATATTCACACCATGATGATTTGTATACTCCTGAGTCACTTTAACAAAATCGTCTGTTCGGTAATTAATCACACAATCCGCACCAAGTGATTTCGCCGCTATCGCTTTATCTTCTGAGCCAACCGTCGTTATCACCGTGGCACCAAAGGCTTTTGCTAACATGATGGCGACACTACCAATACCCGAGGTACCACCATGAATAAGTACTGTTTCCCCTTTTTTCAACTGCCCAATCTGGAACATATTCGCCCAAACAGTAAAAAAGTTTTCTGGGATAGCAGCCCCTTCTTCAAAGGATAAATTTCCTAATGGCAAAGCAATATCCTGATGCACTAAGCAGTACTCTGCGTAACCACCACCTGCTACAAGTGCACAAATTCGGTCGCCTATCGCCCACGTTGTTACATCATCAGCTTTAGCCACAACTGTACCTGATACCTCAAGTCCCATGATTGGTGAAGCATCTGGCGGTGGTGGGTATGAGCCTTTGCGTTGGAAAATGTCAGGACGGTTAACACCTGAGGCTTCCACTTTAACGATTAAATGACCAGGAAGGAGTTTAGGGAGCGGAATTTCTATTAGCTGCAGTTCATCCGAAACGCTTGGATCAATAATGTCGACAGCTGTCATTAATGGGGGCAACGACATCAAATTGTTATTCATTATGACCTCTTTTTATAAGTTAATAGGAAAAAATGATATTTTTCTGTTTATTCTTGTGTTAATTTAATGCTAATAAATGACGTAAAATAAAACGTGTTTTTATTAAGTTTTTTGTCCCTCTTTTTATATATTAAATTTATGTATTTAATATATGTCAAATCATGAAATTGCGAATATCCCGTAAATTAGCATGATCTGCTGAATCTATTAGATTGGTAAATTTAGCATTCTTTGCTTTTTTATTTAATAACTCGTTTCTGTCTTATATAGCCCTTACCTGATCAATTATCTTATGCTAAAATTGACTCATATCAATAATTTTAACCTGATTGAGCATTTAATATGATCCCAGAAAAAAGAGTTGTTCGTCGCATCCAGTCTGGTGGTTGTGCTATTATCTTTCTAATGACCATTCTTAATTACTCATGATTCGATTAATAATAAAAAACAAAATATTCAGATATAAAAACGCCCTGAATTCAGGGCGTTTTATTTTATATTGTCAATGATAAGCAATTACAGCGCTTTTAAAATTGCATCCACGCTGGCTTTCGCATCACCAAATAACATTTGAGTATTTTCTTTAAAGAACAGTGGGTTTTGTACCCCTGCATACCCTGTATTCATTGAGCGCTTAAACACAACGACATTATTTGCTTTCCAAACTTCTAACACAGGCATACCCGCAATTGGGCTGTTTGGATCCTCTTGTGCCGCTGGGTTCACGGTATCATTCGCGCCGATAACCAGCACCGTATCTGTTTCGGCGAAATCATCATTGATTTCATCCATTTCTAATACGATGTCATAAGGAACTTTCGCTTCCGCTAACAGTACGTTCATGTGCCCCGGTAAGCGCCCTGCAACTGGGTGAATACCGAAACGAACATTGATACCACGTTCACGCAGTTTTGCCGTAATATCATGCACCGGATACTGCGCCTGAGCTACCGCCAGACCATAGCCCGGAGTGATGATCACTGAAGTGGAGTTTTTCAACATTTCAGCCACTTCTTCCGCTGTCGTTTCGCGGTATTCGCCCATCTCTTCTTCAGAACCTGTTGATGAACCATCAGTACCAAACCCGCCAGCAATAACACTGATAAACGAACGGTTCATTGCTTTACACATGATATAAGAAAGGATAGCACCCGATGAACCAACTAAGGCCCCTGTCACGATAAGTAAGTCATTACTGAGCATGAAACCTGCCGCTGCCGCTGCCCATCCTGAATATGAGTTCAGCATGGAAACAACCACTGGCATATCTGCACCACCGATAGAGGCAACTAAATGCCAACCGAAGGCTAATGCAATCGCGGTCATGATCAACATGACAAACACTTGTAAGCCAACGCTGTCAGTTTTAACGAAAATAACCAGCAAAATAAATGAAACGACTAAGGCTGCAAGGTTAAGCTTATGGCGATTTGGTAGCATCATCGGCTTCGATGACATTTTTCCTGACAGTTTGCCATAAGCCACAATTGAGCCTGTAAACGTGACCGCACCGATGAAAATGCCCAAGAAAACTTCCGTTAAATGAATATTTTCCATCACGCTACTGGCATGACCTTCACTTGCAATAAAGCTGTTGAAGCCCACAAGTACCGCTGCCAAACCCACAAAGCTGTGCAAAATAGCAACCAGCTCAGGCATTTCGGTCATTTCAACTTTTTTGGCTAAACGAATACCAATTACGGCACCGATCACCATTGCCACAATCATCCAACCCACATTCGCGCTATGAGGTCCTAAGATGGTTGCAATCAGGGCAATCCCCATACCGATAATGCCGTATGTGTTCCCTCGTTGAGAACTTTCATGGCGAGATAGCCCCGCAAGGCTGAAAATAAATAGGATAGCAGCAACGATGTAGGCTGCTGTCACAACTCCACTTGACAACATAAGTTACTCCTTATCCCTTACGAAACATTTTTAACATACGTTGAGTTACTGTGAACCCACCGAAAATATTGATGCTTGCGATCAAGATCGCAATAAAGGATAAGAAACTTACCCAGCCACCGCTGCCAATTTGCAGCAATGCACCAACAACAATAATCCCTGAGATGGCGTTAGTGACCGACATCAACGGGGTATGCAGCGCATGGGTGACGTTCCACACCACGTAGTATCCCACCACACAAGCCAACGCAAAGACGGTAAAGTGCGATAAAAACTCGGCTGGAGCTGAGTTGGCGAACCATCCAAACAAGATGATAGCCAGTGCCATCAGCGCCATTTTGGTTACCGGTGACATCTTTTTCTCTGGCGCTTTCACCTTTTCAACGGCTTTCGGCTTCGCTTGTGGCTGAGCTGAAACTTGAATTGGCGGTGCTGGCCAGGTGATTTCGCCTTGCTTGATAACCGTAACGCCGCGAATGACTAAATCATCAAAATCAATCGTGATTTCGCCATCTTTTTCTTTGCATAACAACTTCATCAAGTTAACAAGGTTAGTACCATATAGCTGAGATGATTGCGTTGGTAAACGGCTTGGTAAATCGGTGTAACCGATGATTTTGACACCATTATCGGTGACAACCAATTTATCCGCTTGAGTCAGCTCACAGTTACCGCCCGTTTGTGCAGCAAGATCAACCACCACACTTCCTGGCTTCATTGATTCAACCATCTCTTTGGTGATCAATTTTGGCGCAGGTTTACCCGGAATAAGCGCTGTCGTTACAATGATATCCACGTCTTTTGCTTGTGCAGCAAATAGCGCCATTTCTGCCTTAATAAAGGCTTCAGACATCACTTTCGCGTAACCATCTCCACTCCCCGCATCCTCTTTAAAATCTAATTCGAGGAACTCAGCACCCATACTTTGAACTTGCTCTTTCACTTCAGGGCGAGTATCAAATGCGCGAACAATTGCGCCTAAGCTACCTGCTGCACCTATCGCAGCCAGGCCCGCCACACCCGCACCGATGATCATCACTTTTGCTGGCGGTACTTTACCAGCAGCAGTAATTTGTCCGGTGAAGAAGCGTCCAAACTCATGAGCTGCTTCCACAATCGCGCGGTAACCAGCGATATTTGCCATTGAGCTCAATGCATCAAGCGATTGCGCCCTAGAGATACGCGGCACTGCATCCATTGCCATTACGTTGATATTACGGGCTTTTAATGCCTCCATTAACTCAGGGTTCTGCGCCGGCCAAATAAAGCTGACTAAAGTCGCCCCTTCTTTTAATAAAGGAATTTCGTCCGACAATGGTGCATTCACTTTAAACACAATATCCGCAGAAAATGCGCTCTCACGAGAGACAATTTCTGCACCAGCTTGCTCATAAGCTGCATCATCAAAACTTGCTAAATGTCCCGCATTTTGCTCAACACACACCGAAAAACCCAATTTTAACAATTGGGTGACTGTTGATGGTGTAGCGGCAACACGCGCTTCATTGGCAAGTCGTTCTCTTGGTATACCAATTCGCATAATATTCCCTTTTTAAAGCTCGAAGTAATCTATGTTGTAGGTTATTCGCCAAAAAAATGACTGCCTTATCAAAAGGAAAAGTCCTATTTTGTCGTTGAACAGATGTAAAATGTTCTAATAACCTACTGAAATTAGCCTTATTGATCCATAATTGATCACGATTCTAAGACAGTAAATGGAATTCACCGTGGAAATCTTAGTTTTAGGTCAATAAAATACTGGATACTTTAAAAAAACTGGTAAATTTGACTAGTCAATCATTATTTGTGTCTTATAAAAATAAAATAGTGCGACAACATGGGCAGTTACGTGTAATAATCACCGCCATGTGTTACAACTATTATTCAGCATGTTTATAATAAATTGCGCAAGGCGGAAGGATTTTGTATGAAGCTGAAAACTACGGTCATCGCAGCCGCGGTGCTATCATTAACTAGTATAACCGCTACACAGGCGGCTGTTGAATTAACGCCAAAACAGGCTACCGAATTACAACCTTATGAGCGTATAACCGTCACTGGGCGTTTTAATGCTATCTATGAAGCATCCGATGCAGTTTCCCGTAGGGCTGATAAGATGGGGGCTTATGCCTTTTACATTCAAAGCCTTGATGATATAGGTGACAGTGGCAACATGCGTGTTGTTGCTGATGTGTACGCAAAAGATGCATCAAAACGTGAAGAATCTGCTCGCCGAGTTTTCGGTGGTGTTGAAGAAATGTCTAAAGCGGACGCAAAAGTGTATCAGCCTTTTGATGCCGTCACTGTAAGTGGTTTCTACCCATCTGAACCGGACTTATACGAAGCAATCGCGAAAAAAGCCAAAGAAAAAGATGCAGCCTCATTTTATGTGGTTCGCAACGTAGCCATGAATGACGGTGGTAACACTTTAGCAACCGCATATATCTATAAGAAAGATGCACCTAAGCGCCAAATTCAAAAAGAAGAAGCAGTTGTTCCTGCTGATTCAGAGGCGGGTCGTGCGTTATTAGCGCAGGGTGGTGAAGCTGCTGATAAAGTTCTGATCCCTGGCGTTGCAAGCTCAGAAGAACCAACCGAAGCTGTTGGTCGTTTCTTCGAAACGTCCTCAAGCCAACCGGGTCGTACTAGCGTGACATTACCAAGTGGTTATGTCATTGAAGAAGTGAACAAAACAGCAGCAGCCATGATGGTTCCATTTGATTCCATTACTTTCTCCGGTTATTACACTAATACCCCAGAAGTTCGTTATCAAATCGCCAAACGTGCAGAAGCTAAAGGTGCAAAATACTACCATATCACTCGTGAATGGCAGTCGAATGGTGGCAGCGTCACCATCAGTGCAGACCTGTTCAAATAGTCGATAGCTCTACTTTATTATGAAAGCCAGCTTAAATATTAAGCTGGCTTTTTTTGTTTGCATTGCCCTACTTCCTGATACCTATTCCTGAACAGCTCAAATTAGCACTTTATAAAATGTGAGCCTATTTACCATAAATAGCGAAAGTGAATAAAACATCTTGTTCTGTGCATATTTTCCCATTGCATCTGGCGCATTTCATTCGTAGAATCCACACTCTAATTTAGCAGGTGATCCAACTGGATTTAAAAGCTGTGACAGTGAATCCATTTATAGCATTGCTATCTTAACGTGATTTTAACTTTTGATTGCACAACAACCAGGATATACATTGAAAAATACATTAAGCCTTACTGCACTCACCGCGCTAGTTCTTAGCTCAATGGTTGGTGCTGGTGTATTTAGCCTTCCTCAAAATATGGCTGAAGTGGCAAGCCCATTAGCATTAATCATCGGCTGGTCCATCACGGGCGTAGGGATCTTATTTCTTGCATTCTCTCTTTTACTCCTTTCCAGAATTCGTCCTGACCTGGATGGCGGAATATTTACTTATGCAAAAGTAGGATTTGGTGAGTTTATTGGCTTTTGTTCTGCATGGGGCTATTGGTTGTGTGCTGTTGTCGCCAACGTTTCCTATTTAGTGATTGTCTTTGCCGCGATCAGCTTCTTCACCGATACACCGGATAACATTGTGTTTGGCGATGGTAATACTTGGCAAGCTCTAATCGGTGAATCTATCTTACTGTGGGTTGTGCATTACTTAGTTCTTCGCGGTGTGCAAACTGCGGCGGGGATCAACAAACTCGCCACGATGGCGAAATTAGTCCCTCTTGGGTTATTTATCGTACTCGCATTCTTTGCCTTCAAGCTCGATATTTTTGATGCCGATTTTAGCGGTATTGACCTTGGCATTCCCGTTTGGGAACAAGTAAAAGACACCATGCTGATCACTCTGTGGGTCTTTATTGGTATTGAAGGGGCAGTCGTCGTCTCCGCTCGGGCGAAAAACCGCCGAGATGTCGGTCTAGCTACCATTTTTGCGGTAAGCTCCGCATTAATTATCTATATTCTTGTCACCCTACTATCTCTTGGGATCATGCCTCGTGCCGATCTGGCTGAGATTAAAAACCCGTCGATGGCGACTTTAATGGTCTCTTTAATTGGCTCTAGCGGTGACATCATTATTGCCGCAGGTTTGATTATCTCTGTTTGTGGCGCGTATTTGAGCTGGACAATTATGGCCGCTGAAGTTCCGTATATTGCCGCACAATACCAATCATTCCCTAAAATTTTCAATAAATTAAATAAGAATGATGCACCATCTTCCTCGTTATGGTTCACCAACGGTGCAGTTCAACTATCATTAGTGCTAATTTGGTTAAGTGGCAGTAACTACAATACTCTGCTGACTATCGCTTCAGAGATGATTTTGGTTCCTTACTTTTTAGTCGGTGCCTTTTTAGTCAAAGTTGCTTATCAACGTCATAGCAAAGCCCTGCTCGCGGTTGGTTTTGTTGCTGCTGTCTATGGATTATGGCTGTTGTACGCATCTGGATTGATTAACTTAATGCTCTCTGTAGTGCTGTATGCGCCGGGGATCATTATTTTTCTGTATGCCCGTTCACAGCAAACAGCAAAAGCCCCACTGAAGTTAATAGAGAAAATCTTAGCATTTGGAATTGCAATAGCCTCAGTGCCAGCGTTATATTCCCTATTAGCTTAATCCCGCTCTTTAGTCGCGAGCTAAATTTAACGTATTGAATTTAGCTCGCTTTGTATTATCTTCTTTTCCCCTGACCAACCTCCTCGCTTTTTACAATTATCATCCTTTTGGTGATGTAGTTTTTGAATGACTATTCACCAATACAGAAATTCAAAAAACGATAAGCCCCAAACCACGCTAGCAAGGCAAATATATTGCAGACAACTCAGTTGTTAATGTAGGCATGGTAAAAACCATTAGTATGTTGTAACTAAAATGAGATTGGGTAGTAAAGCTTATCCGTAATTAATAATTTCACAATAAAAAATGCGCGAGCGGTACCGTTACCACATCACGCATTTTTATCTTATTAAACAATAAATTATCCCCAGCCTAACGCTATCATTGACCCCTAGCTATAGTTGCTGCGTTAAACTTTCCATGGTTTGAATGATCCGTTTATCCGATATCGGGTATGGCGTTCCAAGCTGTTGAGCGAATAAACTCACTCGTAACTCTTCAATCATCCAGCGAACTTCCTGTACTTCCGGTAACTGCTTTTGTAGTGGCGTTAGTTTACTCATCCACTGCTGCCACATGGTTTGTACGTGTTCAACTTTGCTCATCTGAGCACGGTCACGATTTGGATCGATAGCTAACTTTTCCAATCGGCGTTCAATTCCGTTTAAGTAACGCAAAATATCCGGTAATCGCTTCCAGCCCTGCTCTGTCACAAACCCTTTAAATACCAATCCTGACATTTGAGCTTTGAGATCAGACAATGCGAGCGCCATCGAAAAATCAACGCGGCCTTTCAACCGTTTATTGATAGCAAATACAGCCGTTAAGATTTGCTCAACTTGTTTGGCGATATTCACAACCACATCGTTCAATTCCGCTCTCGCATACTCTTTCAATGATTCGAACTGCTCTTCAGTCCATACCGCGCCGCCATAAGTTGCAATCAGCTGATCAATACCACACGCGATACAGTCATCAATTAACTCAAGCACTTTACCGTAAGGGTTAAAATAGAGCCCCAATTTGGATTTATTCGGCAGCTTTTCATGCAAATATTTGATTGGCGATGGAATATTCAAGAGTAATAATCGCCGAATTCCGCCCCACATTGCTTGCTGTTGTTCAAATTCGGTTTCAAAAACACGGATCCCCACACTGTTCTTTTCATCCACTAACGCTGGATAGGCTTTAACTGAATATCCTCCGCGTTTTTGTTCATAACGTTGTGGCAACTCTCCGAAACTCCAAATATGCAAGCCACTTTGTTCAATACCATCATCCACAACCTCGGACAGTGTTTCTTGCACTTTTTCCTTAAGGCTATCTTTTAAGACATCCAGATCTTGCCCTTCCGCGACAGTTTTATTTTTGTCATTCACCACTCGGTAGGTCATTTTTAAATGTACTGGAAGTTGGTCTAACTGCCAAGCTTCACGCTCGACCGTAACCCCCGTCATTCGGCGCAGTTCACGTTCTAGTTTATCTAACACGCTGCCTTCTGGGGTCGGAACTCGCTCCAAAAATGCAGATGCATAGTTTGGTGCAGGCACAAAATTACGACGGATAGGTTTAGGCAATGATTTGATTAACGCAACGATTAATTCATGGCGCAGACCCGGTACTTGCCAGTCAAAGCCCACATTTTGCACCTGATTCAAAATAGCTAATGGGATATGAACGGTGACTCCATCGGCATCAGTGCCTGGTTCAAACTGGTAGCTTAAACGGAATTTAAGATCGCCTTGATGCCAATAATTCGGGTAATCAAGCGCCGATACATTTCCTGCATCTTCTTTGATCAGCATATTTTTTTCAAAACTGAGCAAATCCGGTTGCTGTTTTGATACAGCCTTCCACCATTTATCAAAATGGCGAGAGGAAATCACATCATTCGGGATACGCTGGTCATAAAATGCAAATAGCGTTTCGTCATCCACTAAAATGTCACGGCGACGTGATTTGTGTTCCAGATCTTCTACTTCTGATAACAGTTTTAGGTTAGCTCTAAAGAACGCGTGACGGGTATTCCAGTCACCTTCCACCAGTGCATGACGAATAAAGAGTTCGCGGCATAATAATGGATCAATAGAGCCATAATTGACTTGGCGTGAAGCAATAATCGGTAACCCGTATAAAGTCACTTTTTCCGATGCTGTGACAGCACCTTCTGATTTTGACCAATGGGGTTCGCTATAGTGGTGTTTCACTAAATGCTCAGCTAGAGGTTCAATCCATTCAGGATCAATCGAAGCCGCAATCCGCCCCCACAACTTTGATGTTTCAACCAGTTCAGCAACCATCGTCCACTTCGGTGGTTTTTTGAATAAACCAGAACCTGGGAAAATAGTAAATCGCGCATTTCGCGCTCCCGTAAACTCGTGTTTTTCAGCATCTTTCTGGCCGATATGTGAGAGCAACCCTGCCAATAGCGAGACATGAATACTGCGAAAATCTGCTGGAGCACTGTTGATAGCAAACCCTTGTTCTTTCACGACTTGACGCAACTGCGTGTAGAGATCTTGCCACTCGCGAATTCGCAAATAATTAAGGAAATCCTGACGGCACATTTTTCTAAATTGTGCGTTAGATAATTCTTCTTGCTGCTGTTTTAAATAATCCCACAGATTTAAAAATGCCAGAAAATCCGATTGCTTATCATGGAAACGTCGGTGTTTTTCATCAGAAGCTTGCTGTTTATCAAGTGGTCTTTCGCGGGGATCTTGAATCGATAATGCCGAAACGATCACCATTGTTTCGCGTACCGCGCCATACTTTCTGGCTTCAATCACCATTCGCGCTAAACGCGGGTCAACGGGGAGCTGTGCTAGCTGGCGTCCGATATCGGTTAATCGATAACCTTTATCTGCATCTTTGTGAGGTTGGATCCCACCAAGCTCTTCCAGTAATTTGACACCATCTTGAATATTACGCTTATCCGGTGCTTCAACGAATGGAAATGCCGCAATATCCCCAAGTCCGATTGAGGTCATCTGTAAAATGACCGACGCCAGGTTGGTTCTTAGGATTTCAGGATCGGTGAACTCCGGTCGAGATAAGAAATCCTCTTCAGAATACAAGCGGATACAGATACCGTCCGAAACACGGCCACATCGCCCTTTACGCTGATTGGCAGAGGCTTGTGAAATCGCTTCGACCGGTAAGCGTTGTACCTTGGTGCGATAACTATAACGGCTGATACGTGCATAACCCGTATCAATCACATACTTGATCCCCGGAACCGTCAGTGAGGTTTCTGCCACGTTCGTTGCGAGAATAATTCGGCGACCACCATGAGGATGGAAAATTCGGTTTTGCTCACTGTTAGATAACCGTGCAAATAGCGGTAAGACTTCCGTATGGCGCAGCTGTAGTTTGGATAGTGCATCAGCGGTGTCACGAATTTCTCGCTCACCACTCATAAAAATCAGAATATCGCCGGCACTTTCACGCCCTAGCTCATTAACAGCATCGATAATACCGTCAATTTGGTCGCGTTCGCTGTCATTGTCGTCCCCCATAATTGGGCGATAACGCACTTCAACTGGGTATGTTCGCCCTGAAACTTCAACAATTGGCGCATGACCGAAGTGTCGAGAGAATCGCTCTGGATCAATCGTCGCTGATGTAATAATGACTTTTAAATCAGGGCGCTTAGGCAATAATTGACGTAAATAACCTAAAATAAAATCAATATTTAAACTGCGCTCATGGGCTTCATCGATAATAATTGTGTCATATTGCAATAGCAATTTATCATTCTGCAATTCCGCCAGTAAAATACCATCCGTCATTAATTTAACTTGGGTGGTATCGCTCACTTGGTCACTAAAGCGGACTTTATAACCGACATTTGTACCTAGCTCACACTCTAACTCTTGTGCAAGTCGCGAAGCCACTGAGCGAGCCGCTAATCTTCTTGGCTGAGTATGACCAATAAAGCCCTTCACGCCACGGCCCAGCTCTAAGCAAATTTTAGGGATCTGCGTGGTTTTACCTGACCCCGTTTCACCAGCAATGATCACCACTTGATGCTGATTAATCGCATCAAAAATAGCTTGTTTTCTTTGGCTAACTGGTAAGTTTTCAGGATAAACAATTTTCGGCATATTCAGACGTTTTTTCTCAACCTTCTGTTTTGCCTTTTCAATATCCCCTTTGATGACTTCGATAACTGCCATACGAGATTTTTGATCTTGTATTTTTGAGATGCCGTGAAGGCGTTTCTTCAGTTGCCATTGATCACGCAGTGATGTTTGTTCAATGTCAGCATGTAATGCTGATAGAATGGAATCCATTCTTAAATCCTTATTTTTCAATTCATTATAACGCCACTCATCAACCTATAATCATGTGGTGGCTAAAGATAATATTTAGGTTTATTTTATGATTTTAGTTATTTCATACAAATACCATCAGTTTTTTTGAAGTATGACTTCTAAATTTCTTCCTATTAATCTGCCACATACCGAGTATCATCATTATCTGATGAGATAGACACATGAGTTTCGAGGAAAATAATGAGTAAAGTACTACTATTGAAATCAAGCATTTTGGCAGATTATTCACACAGCAATAAAATGGCTGATTATTTTGTACAACAGTGGCAAGAAAAAAATCCCGATGATGAATTTATAGTTCGAGATTTAGTTAACCAGCCGATCCCTGCGATTGATGGCGAAATTTTAGCAGCTTTTGCACCTACTGACACTAAAACTGAGCAGCAACAAGCACATTTAAACCTATCAAATCAACTCATTGATGAGATTAAACAAAGCGATGTTTTAGTGATCACCGCACCGATGTACAATTTTTCAGTGCCTTCTCAGCTGAAACATTACTTTGATTTTATCGCCCGATCTGGTCATACCTTTAAATATACCGAACAAGGTGCTGTGGGGCTATTAACCAATAAGCGTGCATATGTTCTGACTAGCCGAGGCGGGATTTATAAAGATACACCAACGGATATCATGGTGCCTTACATCACCCTATTTTTGAATTTCATTGGCATTAAAAACATTGAATTTGTTTTCGCGGAAGGCACCTCGTTAGGCGCTGAATCAGCAGAGAAAGCGCAATCACATGCGAAAAACCATATTGATTCACTGATTGCTTAACAGTATGCCTCGTTAAATAACGCTTTACTGCTGGTTCTTAATTTAGCATCGAAAATAATGCGCACTTATTTCATCTAAAATTAAAAATAGTGCGCATTTTTATTTTTTCAGCATCCATTGCCCATTAATACCGCGTACATATTCTCCCGCGGGTGCACGTTCAACCAATTTTTGCCCTGCCATTCTTGCGACATCGTTGGTTTTAAGCCCATTTTTATCTGCAATTTCTGTATATCGGTTTTTTCTTTCAGTATTAATATGTTCAACCAATTGCTTTGCATCTGCACTACTTTGGTCAATTACCGCCAAATATCCTGATAAGGTTTCCCCTACCAGACCGTGAGTTTTACCTTCTTCCACAGTCAGAGCAAATGCAGAAAATATGCTTAATGTGGAACATAACGTGACGACTTTAAACCAGTTCATCATTTTGCAGGTACCTCACCGAATAGATCGCTGTTTTCTTTCAATAACTCTTCGACTTGTCGGTCAGCTTTAATTTGGATTTCATGTTCAATCTTAACATTCATATTGATGTTAATTGGCTTATCTGGCGTAGCGACTTCTACGCGTAAACATGCCGTTAATAGCGATGCCATTGCCATCATCATGATCAATTTTAATGTTTTCACGTTAGTCCTTTTCTCTTCTATATATTCTTTTCAAGCCATTCTTCTAAGCCAGTGCCAAAACGTAAGCTACGCCATAACTGAAAAATATTCTCTTCATGGTGATAATTTAAGTGAACTTCACGTTTCTTGGCTTCTTTGGTGTTATATCCTTCAAGAATAGTCGACATGGTGAGTAATCCCAAGTTGGTAACATTCACATCCGTACGACTGCGTTGAATTTCAAGATATTGTAGCCAACCAATTGCCGATCCCGCTGAAATATTATCTTTGGCGATAGACTCCACAAAATTGGTATCTAAGCGTAATGTCAAAGGCCCACTATTTTCCATCCATCCCCCTTTAATAATCCAATCAGGGTTATTCAGGTAAAATGGCAACTCGCCATTTACTCGACCAGAAACAGCAAATTGTGAGACTTTTAGTTTTGTGAATAATTCGCTAAGTTCCACTTGGTGGACACTTATCGTCGCGGGTTTATTTTGTGGCCAACGAAGTAAATCGAGATTAATTTCACCACCTAACATTTTAAATCCAACATTACTCAGTTGGATCGGATGCGTTTCCGTTGGAGGATATGTTCCCGATAAATCCGCTTTGATATCGGTGAATTCGAATAAGTTCGAGACATGTTTTATTCGTAATTTAACGGGCGATTTTTCACCTAATGTCCACGTACTATTATGTAATTTCCACGGCAAGACAAAATCCAAACCATTAAGCTCACCATCCTTCATCCATAAGCTCGTATTTTGCACTCGCCAATGCCCACCAGCAATAAAACCATTTTCTGGAGTCATGGAAAAAGCGGCTTGAGAAAATAGTTTACCCTCCCGTAATTCAATATTTAGGTCTTTCGGAATTAATGTTTGAAATGCTTTCACTGACTGCTCTGGCCAACGTGCTTCACCACGCAGACGTTCACCGTCCCAGCGCCCAAATATCACGATAGGTCCTACTTGCCTAGTACTTAAATCCCCTTTTAACTGAAAACTGGCTGGGGATGTACCTTTAAGTTCTGCATTCGCCGTAATTTTAGGTAAATAGCTGTCAGCACCAAATAACATTCGATTACTAGTTAATTGCAATGCGCCATAAAAATCAGCTTTTGCTGGGTCTCTCTGCCAAACCAGTGGCGATGTCAATTTAAGGCGTGGAGCAGACATGGAGAGTAAACCATATTTAATTTGGTCAAATCCCGTATTTAAACTATTGAGCGTTAATCGTGTATCTTGCCAATTACCGTTACCTTTCACATCCCAACGAGCGGCTAACGCGGGTAGCTGAGCATTTCCCCAGTAATTCCAGAACCATTTACCTTTATCAATATTAAACTTATTCGCGCTACCATCGAGGTGAATATCAAAATCCCCCCAGTACTGTTCTTTTACTTTTAAAATCGCTTGTAAGCGCCCCGAAATTCCGTCGGCATTTAAACGCGTACCCGCCAAAGGTAAGCGTATTTCCCGTAACAGAATTGTCGGTGAAACCTGCCCATAGGCTCTCATTAATGAGCCGGGCATAAATGCAACGGTGGGTGAAACCAACTGACCTGCAATTTTTGCTGGCAAATTGATATCCAGCACCATGTCATCGTATTTCACTTGACCGTTGAGTCTAAAATCAATATTTGCATCGAGGAGATTGATACGGCTAGGTTCAAGGGTAAGAACTAAGTTAGCTTTTCCTTTTTTTGCATCAGTCAACATATTCAAACGTCCTGAAACCACAAACTCACTCAGGGCTTGATTCCAGTTATCAATTTGAAATGCAATTCCACCATGAAGTGGAACTTGTGCATCATCCCAGCGCCATTGGCCATCCGTTACGATCACTTGTGATGATGAAACCTGCCATGGAAGATGGAATAATTCTTGTTGCTGCTCAAGATCCGTCACAGTCAGCAATCCTTGGTCGCGCTGCCAATGCAATTTTGTATTTAAGCGTTTATTTAACTCAATAAGCTTAAATTGCGCTTCGATATCTCCCGTTTCGGGCAGTTGAGCCGTCGTCAGAGGTAAAGCCAATTGCGCGGTTAATTCAATATGTTGTGGCTCTTCTTGTGGCTTACGTTGATCCAGTGTTTGCAACTCTTCTAACGCTAATGTGCTCTGAGGTAATGTTGCCGAAAATTGCTGCACAATCAGTTGATTTTGTGAATTAACAAAAGAAGAAACCCGTACATTTTCCCCCTGATAATCCAACATAAGTGGAGAATCAGCGGTACTGCGTAACCATAAACTCCCTTGATATTGTTCCCAAGAATGCAGTGTGATTTTATCAATGACGAGTGAAAATTGAGGGAGTGCATCCAGTATCTCGGTGATATTGATAGGAGAACTTGGTGACTCCTCACTCGTTTTGATGCTATCCAAACATTCCGCATTAACATCAAGCCCATCAATTTTGGCTCTAATCGGGAAAAAAGAGATTCTGGCATCCGTTACTGTGACAAGAGAACAATTATTTGCACTTAATCCCACACTCGGGAATCTAATTTGATGATTAACAAGTTGTGGCTCAGAAAGTGACAGCGTCACTGGCGGCGGTAAAAAATGACTCGCAACAATGGGCGCCCAACGGGTTAATGTTGACCATAATATGATTAGGAGCACAACACTCACCCCTAATAAGAAAAACAGTATTTTTATTGCCCGTTTCATGAATATTCTCTGAGCATCATCTTCATGAAGCAGCGATAAATATCATTGATGATATGGATGAAAATAAAGCGAAAGGATGCATTGGAACGAGCAGTTCAACGACTTGCATTGCGATGTAGGTCATTTCCATAATAACTATCTCCATTCAGATAAATATATTCTAATCTTTTAAAGCAGAAATGAACAACTTAACCCTATGTGTTCACTCCGTTACTTCATTATTTTCAGTCAGTTCTTAGTGAATATGTGATGCTGTATAGTTGGCAATTTCACGAAAACATGATGGTGTATCATGTGCAAATTTCACTTTCTCGGCAAATATCGGATTAGCTGCAAAAAACTCATCCAATCGCTGATCAAAGTGTTTAGCAAAACGCAGCAGTTCTAACGTATTCATCAAGGTTTCTTTTGGTCGCATGCCCTTTAATTGCGATATTAAAAAGCGTTTAATGATCCGAAAAGCGCAAACTCGATAAGGAATGTTGAGCCGAATGATTAATGAGCAATCGACAAAAAAAGGCGCTAAACGCTTGTCATAAGAGCCTTCCATTATCCAGCTTTCTTTAGATTTTATCTCCGAAATCAGTGAGTTCATGGTTTCCGGCGTATTTTTAACGTACTCCATTTGGGTTTTATTCCAATAAATGTCATCGTAGCCATATGCAGGGAGATTAAATTCTTCCGATAACTTTTGAGCGAGCGTTGTTTTCCCTGCTCCTGATATACCAATAATGCAAATTTTCACGCTGCTCCTTAACGTTCTTTGTTCTTTAAAACCAATCTATTCTGTAAAAGAAGAAAAATAAAACTTAACAATGGCATTATTTTAACACTAAAAATGACCGTCTTTGTTAAAGATAGTGAGCAAACGAAAATCAAACGTAAACAGTAAGATATTTTCTTAATTTAGAGGTGATTTACATCACTAATTGTCTTATTCTGAACGCATATTTTTGTAGGTTTGTTTATTTTACCTACACTTTGTCATTTATTGGTTCCTATAAATTATGGAGTTCCTCTGATGAAAATTGTTTCCTATAGCACCAAACAGTATGATCGCAAACATATGGAACAGGTCAACCAACAATCAGAGTTTAATTTTAATATTGAATACTTTGATTTTCCAT
The DNA here is from genome assembly GCF_027595165.1 of Providencia sp. PROV188. Classification (NCBI taxonomy): domain Bacteria; kingdom Pseudomonadati; phylum Pseudomonadota; class Gammaproteobacteria; order Enterobacterales; family Morganellaceae; genus Providencia; species Providencia sp. PROV188. The sequence goes on along the minus strand of NZ_CP097291.1, from coordinate 1,752,240 downwards.
TAACGGTTCAGACAGCTAAAAATGCCGTCGGTGCTGACGCAGTTTGCATTTTCGTTAATGATGAAGCAAACCGTGCTGTGCTGGAAGAGCTCGCGGCTCTCGATGTGCATATTCTCGCGTTACGCTGCGCTGGCTTTAATAATGTTGATTTAGATGCAGCCCATGAGTTGGGAATTCAAGTCGTTCGCGTTCCTGCTTATTCTCCTGAAGCTGTTGCAGAACATGCTGTTGGCATGATGCTATGCTTGAATCGCCGTATTCATCGCGCGTATCAACGTACTCGAGATGCTAACTTTTCTCTCGAAGGCCTAACTGGCTTTAACATGCATAACCGCACTGCGGGCATTATTGGTACAGGTAAAATTGGTCAAGCCACGTTACGAATTTTAAAAGGGTTTGGAATGCGCCTACTGGCTCATGACCCATACCCAAGCCAAGCCGTCCTTGATCTGGGTGCCGAATATGTCGATTTAGACACCTTGTATCGAGAATCCGATGTTATCTCTCTGCACTGTCCTTTAACACCGGAAAACCACCATTTGCTGGATGAAAACGCGTTTAATCGCATGAAATCAGGCGTAATGATCATCAATACCAGCCGTGGAGCTTTAGTCGATTCGGCTGCCGCGATTAATGCGCTCAAATCCCAAAAAATTGGCGCATTAGGTATGGATGTGTATGAGAATGAAAGAGATCTATTCTTTGAAGATAAATCTAATGATGTAATTCAAGATGATATCTTCCGCCGATTATCTTCTTGTCATAACGTATTATTTACCGGCCATCAGGCATTTTTAACCGAAGAAGCCTTAACAAGTATCAGCTTAACAACACTGAGTAATATTCAACAAATCAGTCGTGGCGAAAATTGCCCGAACGTTGTGAAGCCTTAGCAGGATCTCGCATCATGAAAAGATTGATCCCTCTAACGCTCTTTGGGTTGTTACTTGCAGCTTGCCAAACCCATCAGGTAAAGGCAGGTAGTAGTCAGCAATCCCTTGAGCAGCAGCTGATGCATCATAATTTTGTCTTAACTGAAGTGGATGGTCAGCGCATTGCCAAAAAACAGACCGCACCGTCCATTTCATTCGGTGAAAAAATGTTTGTCTCTGCCTCTATGTGTAATGACTTTAACGGAATGGGTGCAATTAATAATGCAACACTAAAAGTTAAAACATTAAGTAAAACAGAATTAGAGTGCGTAGATGAAGATCTTTCACGATGGGATACCTTAATTAACCGTATGCTGACAAATGGTGCAACAGTAACATTAACCAAAGATCATTTAACGTTGACACAAGGCCATTATAAACTTGTTTATATCTTGAGTGATTATATGCAGTAATCCTGCTTTTATTGCAAAATAAAAAACCGCCATTCTTAATTTGGCGGTTTTTTTATCTTCCTATATTAGTATTGCTTAAATATTATTTGGCTTGGCTGAATAACAAATTAATTCCTGTCGCTTTTGATGTGCGGTCCATATAGTCATGAATTGTGGTGCTAAAACCTATTTCTTTCACAATACTTAAGCTACGCAACACAGGGAAGATAATAAAATCATTAATATCTACAAGTGCTTTGTTACGCTTTTCTAGCCATACATCTAATAGATCCATATGCGGCTCTAACTCAATCAACAGCGTGTGCGTTTCTTTACGCAGTACAGATAAATCATCTCCATGAAACTTGCTAACACGCTGGATATACGCGGTTTTAGCCGCTTCCGTCGCTATTTCAGGAAACTCAGATTCAGTAAAACGTGGTGTCACTAATTTAGATACCGTCGACGAAACTGCTTTATACCAACTATCAATTTCAGGGCTAATTTCCCCTGCGGCTAAACGAGGCTCACTTAATTGGTCAATATAGCGCACAATATCTAAACTCTCAGGTAAATAGCTACCATCTTCTTTCTCTAGAATAGGTACCATTTTACGCCCTATCATACGTGTTGGGGTTTCGATATCGTTATCCAACAAAATCATTTCTTCTACCGCAACTTTTTTTAAGCCAAAAATCATTCTGGCGCGAACACAAAATGGACAATGATCATAGATATACAGTTTCATATTACCCTCACACACTCAGTGATAAAGCGAATTAAGTTAACTTAAGTATACTTGATATTTATACTTAGTGTAGTGCTAAAGAAATTTCTTTTTTATTATTTAATATAATAAATCTAGTTATATTTAATTATAAAAACAAAAATAAATAAAATTAATTGAAATTTAATTCACAAAAAAAGTAACACATTGCATTTTAAATTCCTGATTTTATATTTTAATTTAGAATTAAAATGAATAAATTATAGGATAACAAAAATGAAAACCATCCAAAATCAACCCCAACGTTTCATAATGAAACGGTTAAACTAATCTAATTAACATATTAAACAATTAACTAACAAACAAGATAAATGTTGATTTTATTAAACAGACAGGTTTAACCGCGTAATTCTAGCGGGATATTCTTATTGTTATTTTAATTCGGAATATTCAAAATGGCACTACAGAAACAAACGTCGAATTTTTGAATGTGACTATCACAAAATGAAAGACCATCATTGAAAGTTAAATACTTTAATTTGACGTTAATTTTAATTATTAGCTTTTAAACCAGCTTGTAATTTAATATAATATATAGTGAAAACGACTGATAATAACCTTAATAATAAGTTGAGTATGTCATATGGACATTCATAGTGTCATTGGTCTTAGAATAAAAAACCGGAGAAAAGAGCTAGGCTTGTCAGGTGCAAATCTAGCAAATAAGTTACATTTAAGTCAGCAGCAAATATCGCGGTATGAAAATGGTGTTAACAAGATCCCAATTGACCATCTGCTTGATATTGCTGAAATTTTAATGTGTCCTATTGAATGGTTCTTTAACGGTTATAAAAGTGAAATTAATAATAACGATGACCATTCATTCGACATTCCGAATAGAGAATTACAATACGCAGCAGAAAGTGTAATTATTCCATCTAAACATCACGCATAATAATCTTTTTTCGATTATCTAAAAATACCCAGTTAACGCTAATGTAGACCATTAATCTTCATCGATTAAAATTAGCTTTCTGGGTATTTTTTTATTTCTTTTAAAAAATTAAAGCTGCATATTATATATATAATAAAACATCCGACCTCACACCACTGACCAGCATTAATTTAAAAACAAAAAAATCGCATATGTTTTATTAAAAATATGCGATTTCCTATTGAAGTTGAATATGATTTTTAATCGTAAGTGACATTGAAAACTAAGTGTGACCGAACATCACCTGCCGAAATGGCTCTCTCATAAGGAAAATATCGAGCGGTTAAAGGAAAAATCAATAAGTCATCCTGATTATTCACTACCGTACCGACTTTATAACTACGAGTAAAACTTAATGGTGCTTTACTACTTCTTTCTATTACTTGAATACCAACACCCTTTGCACCATTAGTTCCAGCTTCTTCATTTCTTAGTACGCCATTAACATCACTCGCCGACGCATTTCCACGAAAATCAATATTAAATGTAGTTAATCCTGAAGAGGTAATTCCACCGTTACACTCCATGGTAATATCAAAATCAATCTCTCCTACAGGCGCTTGATAAGCGGTCAATTGATTACGCTTTATCGGCGCGAGTGTCACATTCTGTTCTCGTCCACCATTGATTAAGCAAGATGGCGATACAATCGTGATCGCATTTCCTTGTAGATACGTTCGAATTAATGGATCCGTATTATGTTTATAACCATATTCGGTGTACTGCCCATTGGCAATTGTGCCAGAACCTGTTTTTCTTGCGGTTTTTATCAACGTTAATGTGAACGTTGAGTTTTCAAGGTATACGCTTACGCCATTTCGTCCGCCATAAATCGTATGAGTACCGGGATAGAGAATATTGACTTGGTTTCCACCTCGTTCAAATTTCATACCTATTCCTGGAATACTGGATTGATAAACGCCATCACCTAAATGACGCAGACCCCCCATCACCACTTCAGCTTGAAGCGTATTCGTTCCATAACATGTTAAATACGATTGATAGCCATTAGTACGCATAGGCCATTGTTTTCTCATAATAACCCCTCCAACAGGAAGGTTTGGATCAACAACAACATTGCCTAAGGTCATATTGAGATCTATGGGTCTTACATTCTTGCGATAACAAACATCTGCATACCCGAAAGCTAATGCATACTGAGTAGTAAGGAGAACACCAGCACCAATTAGCCAGCGCCATTTTTTGATCATTGACATAGACTCTCCTGACTATTTTCCGTCGTTAATGGGAACGAACACTCTCCGCCTTCCCACTTCACTGTCGCAAGTTTAGATTCATTATTACTGATAAAGACTGTCCCACCTTGCCCTACAACACCAATGTAATTCCCTTGAGGATCCAACACATTGGCACCGAATGGCAGCGCTTTACTGTTCGGTCGAACGACGCTATACACTGCGTTTTTCTCAACTTTCGTATCAAAAACAACTTTTACAACGCTACCTTCATACGGTACAACTTGCGCTGTGGTACTGTTAAACACGATATCTTCAGGGCTACCTTTCGGGTCAATGTCGACATTATTAATACGATAAGGGCGAACATAAGGCGCTAACGCATACCCATGGCTATCAATTTTGGTGTTCTGTGACCCCATGACAGAAGCTCCTTCGGCCCCCTTCGCTTCTATTAATGCAATCGTTGAAGAGGTATTCGGCGAGAATGTGACTCCACCCTCATGCACCACCATTGATCCATTAGCAGAAGCACCATATTGACGATAACCATTACCTTGGCTGTAGTTAGCATTCGTATTCACAACCGAAGTTTGATATCCCGTATTCAGTGCAAAATTACTATTACCATGTTCTTCAAACGACGTATTTAAACCATAAGTCCAATTATTATCTGTATCAATTGCCCCATTAACTCCCACTTGTGAAGAACCAAATTTATCATTATTAAAGATGGTGTTTGAGGTAATGGCAGCGTAATTGCGATCCCCGAAATAGAGAGGGAAGTTCACATTTAAACTCACACGGTCATCTTGCGTTCTTTGCGTATTATCTGAATAGACTCGCATAAATGAGATGCCATACGAAAAGCGTTCAAATTGGTTGTTGTAATTTAATTGGTACTGTTTTTCGATACCGCTACGGTTCCAATAACTTGAAATACGTCCAGTGAAATAGAAACTACCTAAGTCGTACGGTAAATTTTGGTTAATTGTGTAGCTAAAACCGTTTTTCTCACGCCCTAATGAACTATCTATTCCTTTCTTATCCGCATCAATCGTGTAAATCGCATTAGAAAGACTGTAATAATCTTCTGTTGAATAACGGTATGCCGCTAATACAAGGTTTGTGTCAGTATCAGAAAATAACTTATTAAAAGTAAACCGATAACTCTGCCCCATATCCGTTTTTTGATTGAATACCGTTCTTGATTGGGTAACATCGACGGCAACCGCACCAATAACCGTATTCACACCCGCACCTAGCAAATAAGCCTGATAGTCATCAAATGCCGTGATTCCACCATACAGTGTGAACGTGTTATTTAAACCGTGCTGCAAAGTACCTTGCATAATGAACGGTTGGTTACTGATGCCTTTAGCATCTGATTTACCACCTGACAGTTGATAACGGGTATAACCGGGACGTAGTAACTGTGCCATAGACGTGTAAGGCACACTAAAAGAAGATTCACTTCCATCTGCCTCTTTGATAGTCACAACAAGGTCATTACCATAACCAGATGGGTACACATCATTGAGGTTAAATGGCCCAGGGGAAACCGAGGTTTGATAAATAACGACGTCATTTTGTTTGACGGTAACAAGGGCATTACTTTGTGCAACACCTCGAATTTCAGGTACAAAAGAACTCATGCTATCAGGATACATTGTATCGTCAGTGGCAATTTTAGCCCCTAATAAACTGATACTGTCGAACATATCCCCGTCAGTATAAAACTGACCTGCGGTTGCTTTAGATTTCAATCCAACAATAGGACGTTGTAAATAGGTTTGGTTACTATGCCAATTAGCACCCTCTTTACGTTGCCAATTTAAATTTCCAATATGCTTTAATAACCAACCGTCATAGCTTAATCCTGCATTTAATCCGAGATAAGCACTCGCATTATTGTTACCATTTGAGCGACTATCATAATAGTTACTCATATACCCCAGATTCAACGCAGGGACTCCAGTTTCCCAAAATTGTTCAGAGACATAGCCACGAGATGATTTCTGCTCATAAATTTGAGGAACAGAAATATCAACTCGTAATGTTGATGAGTGAAATGTGTCACTAACATCAGGATCACTATTCCACTGAGTTAAAAAGAGACACTCTTTGCTATCGGGTTTCGCCGTCGGGGCAAACTTTTCGACATTAATACCCAAGTCAGATAACAGGGCTGGGGTATAGCAGGTTCCTAACTGTCCATTTTCTTTTGCGACGAAATCAAGGTCGTATCGCCCTTTCCAACTCCCATTGGTATATACATCAACGGAATATTTTCCTGGGCCAATCCCTGTTGTATTAAATCTGTCAAAATCAACGTTTTCTTGGCTACCTATAATGAAACCACTGTTAAATTCATACGTGGTATCTTCTTCACTCCAAGCATAAAACGACGGTAAAGCACAGACTGTGACTAAACCTGTCACTGAGAGTAAGTTTGTATATTTATTTTTTAACTCTCTCTGCTTCATTCTAAATCCTATTTAACGGTAGTTTTTACCGCTACATCTGAGCCGTAATCGTTGATATTGTTAATAATAATTTTAGTTCCTGACGTCAGTGCTCGCTTGAGTGTCACTGTCGACTGGCTTTTAGGCTCTAAAAAAATTGTTTCATTATTCAATCCGTTAGAACCATCAGTAGAAATTTTTGTAATAGTAATAAAGTATGGCGACGGGTTGCCGATATTAAGTTTGCTGCCATCTGCTTTAACAACGAGTTGCTCAGGAGCAAGCTCTCGGCTACCTAGGCCTGATGGGCGATAGAAAAATTTAAAACGAGAACGGATAGCCAATTGCAGCACATTTTGATTTTCTTCTGCTTTATTTTTGACCATTGGTGGAATGTCTAACAAATTCAGCCACCATAAGGATTCTCTGTCTTGTGGTAAGGCGGATTTATCCATCAGCTTAATGCGGATAGTTTGTCCACCTTTTGCTTCAATTCGGGAAATCGGTGGCGTGAGTTGAAATGGCGTTTTAATCGTATCAGGTGTTTCAGATGCATCACCTGTATCAAGCCATGCCTGGGCCATAGCCGGGCGGTCAGCCGTATTATTTAATTGGATAGTGATTTCTTTCTCATCGCTAGGATAAACAAAACGAGTACCGTTAACGATGATGTTATTTGCAAATGCTGTCATACTCGACAGTAAGCAAAGGCTAAATAGAATGGCTTTCATGTAGGCCTCAAAGCAAAAAGCGGCAGTTAGCCCACCGCTTACTAACTCATGCTTTTATCGAAAATGTCGATAAAAACTGACTGAAAAATTAGTTATAAGTAATTTCGTAAGTCGCGTAGCTTTGGATTTCACCCGCGCTTACAGTGTCAGGAGTTGCTGTTGAGTAACCAACATAGTAAGTGAAACGAGTATTGCTACCGTTTTTCTCACCAACTGCTTTTGGTTGGCTTGCTTGACCTGGGAAAATTTTAGTGGTTTTTTCGCCGTCAGTAGACAGTGCTAATTGGATGTTTTTAGCGCCATTAACAACAGTGTTAGCTAAGCTACCGTTAGTATTAGCAGCTAAGTTACCACCAGTCCAACGCACGCCTAAGGCTGCAGTATCAGTAACAGGTTTGCCGCTTTGTGCACAATCACTGATTTCGATAGCGAAAGTTTTTGGTTTTAGAATAGTATTAGCGCCACCGTTTTTAACTTCTTGTAAAGAAACAGGTGCTAAATACACAGTTGCATCGCTGCCTTGACCATCAACAGAAACGTTACAAGAAACATCCATAACTTTACCGTTAAAGTTAACTTGGCCACCGCCAACTGAAGTTGCTGCATTTGCTGTTGTGAAACCAAGAACTGTTGCTGCGATAGCAGTCAGTAAAACTTTTTTCATTTTCAATTCCTAAGATGAGTTTTTTATTTATTGCTTATACAAATTATTAAGAGGTCTTTTATTCAGTCTTGGGTAACAGCAAAAACAGAGCTCGACCGTATTAAAATACAGCCAGAAGTCAGCATATTTAAAGCTTCTAACAGATCCCTGTAATGCACAAATCAAAAGTAGCTCAGTGCATTCTGTTTTTGACCAACAACTTGTATGACCATCTAATTCGAAGCAAAGAATACATAAAAACTTATGTGTCATTAAATCGTTTTTACCTTAGCTTATTAACATTTTGATAGGCGTAGACTATTGCAAATGATCTATTAATCGAAATGGTCAATATATTAATTACACTTAATAAGTCATATTTAGAGGCTGAATAAGCATATTCAAAAATAAATATTTAAATTTATAAAATTTAATTTCGATTTTATAAGATATAAAAGATTTTTGTGAATATTTTAAATTTGAGATATAAGTTAAATTTTGTATTTTTATTTACATTTAGACACTTTTTCTAGTCTTTTGATTACAAAATAGAGTCACGCTATACGTGTTAAAAATACGTAATTGATAAATTTTTCTTATTAAAATAACCCATGTTCATATTGAAACATTTGCCAATAAATAAAATTAAATATCGAATTATTATTCCAACCCACAAATTAACCCTCATTGAGAGTAAAAGAATTATCTATAACTTTATTGCGCATTAGGGCAAAGTAAAAAGTTATATAACAACAATTTTTCAGTGACTACCACTATCGTAGAGGGAATAGAAAAAACACAGTAAAGAAGCAGGGAGAATATTTATGATAAAAAATCATAAATACCGCAAGATAATGCTCCTGTCATATAATAAGACTTTGACAATTTAATCTTATTAAGAGTATCAGGGTGTGAGGCTATGTAAGCGGAAATAATCATTTCTGATCTAACAATACTAAATAAGTGGTACTTTTTAACCAAAAACTTGATCTGTATCAAAATTTGGCGAATTTGCGTAATTCAGTGATATATAAGGTTATTTGCCAATAATAACAGTTCGACCAAATTTATAAAAATTGCCTAAAAAATGCATATTAGGAATATTCCTAAAAACGCATTTTGTGAGTTTTTGATTTGTCTTATGTCTTCATTTTGAACAAAAAAGCATTTAAAGCTAAGTGCTAATCGATTTTAACACTACCTATTCTACCCATCTTTTCAGTGAACTAACGTGACAATAACGTTAATAATAGTTCTATTTAGATAACATTGACTCATTAAATTAGCTCTTGAATGACAATATGATATTTGAGTGAAATAAGACAGAAAAAGTATATTATTTCAATATGCTATGAAATATCACTTAAAATCACCATGTGTGTGAATTAGGCTGACTGAATATTATTTAAATATCACTCTACTTTTTATTAAAGAATATTTAACATTTGAACATTACTAAATATAAACCAAGTTTGTTCTCATTTATAAGTAATCTATTTCAATAGGTTCCACAAAGTACAAATATCTTCTTTGTAATAAAAAATCTTGACAGGTGATTAATAGTGATTGTTTTTTGTTCGATTTGTCATTTTTAATCGAATTGATGGCGTTGGATCTAATGAGGGCGTAAGGATAAAAAACCCGCTCAGTGTAAATGAAGCGGGTTTTTAGAAGAGTCGATTAGTGATGCATTATCTGTCGTTTGGTCGGTTCATAATATGATCTTCCCACTCTACCACATCAATTTCTCGTACTGCGATATGGCGAACTGAAATACCTTCATTATGCATTGCAGCTTTTGAACCAGTTTTCAATGGATGCCATGCAGGAAGCGGCTTTCCTTCCATTAACAAACGGTATGCACAGGTACTTGGTAACCAAGCGAATGTTTCCAGATTATCCCGAGTCAGTTTTATGCAATCCGCTTCATATTTGAAACGATCTGCATAATGTCTGCACTGACAGGTTTTAATATTTAACTGGTTGCAAGCCACATTAGTGAAATAGATCTCATCGGTGTCTTCATCCATTAATTTATGCAAGCAGCATTGCCCACATCCATCACAGAGAGATTCCCACTCTTCATCGGTCATTTCATCTAAGGTTTTAACCTGCCAGAAAAACTGAGACATAATACTGCAAAATCCTATACTTAAATGACTCTAGTGGTCAGTGAATTATCATTAATCGTTAGCTTTAACATATCCCCAGAAGCCAATGGCCCCACACCTTCCGGTGTGCCGGTTAAGATAACGTCTCCAGGACGTAGGGTAAAGAAACGGGACATATAGCTAATGAGCGGTAAAACTGGCGTGATCATATCACGGGTCGAGCCAGACTGACGAATCTCGCCGTTGATTTCTAAACTCAGTGACATATTTTGCAGGTCACTGGTACCACTAACGGGAATAAATCCTGAAATTGGACATGAACCATCAAAAGCTTTGCTTTTTTCCCATGGCTGCCCTGCTTTCTTAAATTTCGCCTGTAAATCCCTTAGGGTTAAATCAAGTGCGACTGCATAACCGGCAATTGCACGAGCAACCCTATCTTCATCCGCATTTTTAAGAGGCATACCGATCAAAATCGCCATCTCAACTTCATGGTGAACCGAGCCTAATTCTTTAGGAATAACAATTGGCTGGTTCACATCACACAGGGCAGTTTCCGGTTTAATAAATAAGACAGGTTCCTCAGGTAATGCTGAACCCATTTCTTTAATATGTTTGGCATAGTTACTGCCCACACAAACTACTTTATTGGCAGGGAAATCTAATAAAGCACCTTGCCAGTCGCGATGTTGATACATATCGGTAACTCCTATTATCGTTATTGTATTTTTGCAGCGATACCATCCGCCATCATACAAACACTTAATGCGAAATAATATGAACGATTCCAATGCATAATCGTGCGGAAGTTTTGGGTCACTAAGAACGTTCGACCTTCAGGGTCATCAGGAATAACCACCCATGTTTTTAAATCTGGCGATAGTCGAGAAAATGCAGGTAATTTAACCCCTAATTTTTCCCACTCCTGAACGGTTTTTCCTTGTTCCGTTTTAACCCCTTCTAAGCTACGGTTAAAATCAGCTGGTAGTGAAACTTGATAGCCCCATGGTAATGCAGATTGCCATCCTTCCGTGGATAAATAGTTGGCAACTGAAGCAAAGACATCGGCTTTGTTATTCCAAATGTCCATTTTGCCGTCACCATCGCCATCTGCGGCATAGGATAAATAAGACGTTGGCATAAATTGGCTCTGCCCCATCGCCCCAGCCCATGAACCTTTCAGTTGCTGATCTTCAGGAATATAACCTTTATCCATGATTTCCAAGGCTGCTAATAATTGCTTACTAAACAGTGCTTCACGACGCCCTTCAAAAGAGAGTGTGGCAAGCGCTGAAATTACATCTTCTTTACCCTGTGAACGACCAAAACCACTTTCGAGTCCCCATAAAGAGACAATGTACTGTGGCGGTACACCATATTTCTGGCTAATTGCGTTCAATACCGCTTGGTTTTCATAGTACTTTTCAACACCCGCATTAATGCGAGATTGTGGTAAGACATTTTTTAAATAGCTGGCTAACGTCACTGTTGCGCGTTTTTCAGGTTGCCCTTTATCCGCTTTTACGACACGTTCAAGGAAATAAATGTTAGCAAAGCCACGATCAATCGTAGACTGTTTGATACCTTGAGCCGCAGCATGTTGTTTCAGCAATTCCACATAGGCAGGAAATTGTGAAGGCTCACGTTGTTCAATTGGAAAAGCTTTATCTAGTGCGATAACTTCTTTCTCAATCGCAGCTTCTTGTGCCGTTGTCAGAATTCGAGTTTCGTTTGCTTGAGTTGCAGCTTTTTGGGTTTGCGGAGCACTGCAACTTGCTAAAAGTACACCAGCGACTAAGGTATATAATAACGTTGGCTTCATTTTTATCCTCCTGACGATAATGGCTTTTTAAGGATCATCCTAAATTGTCTTAGTCGTTTAATTCGCGATATTCAGAAAGTAAATTTTCAACCGGAGGTGGAAATTGCAAGTAGTAGCCAACGTCTTGAAGGTCAGCTCGAACTCGCTCAATGTCCGCATTTGCTAGCTTTTCACGTTTATCCAATGAAATTAACATTGAAAACTGTGGTTTGCCAAATTGCTTCAGGAGTTCTTCTGGTACGCGTGAAAAGTCATCTTTCTTTTCGACATATAAATAAGTTTGATCACGGTTCGGGCTTCTATAAATTGCACAAATCATTATATTTAACTCTTTTTCTTAGTTCGTAAGCTTGCTTGAAGTATGCAGTAACTATAACATGCTATTGTTTTACTGAGTATCTTCACCCGAGGATTGTTTCGGAAATTTTAATTTGCTGAGTCTAGATAGATGCCACAATCGCCAATAGAACTTAAAGGCAGCAGTTTTACTCTTTCAGTCATTCACTTACACAGTGAAGAGCCTAAACTCATCAAAAAAGCGCTGCAAGACAAGGTCAATCAGGCTCCTGATTTTCTTAAAAATGCCCCAGTTGTTATTAATGTTGCGGAATTAACTCACCATGCGGATATGTACAGTATCCACAAAGCGATTGTCTCTGCAGGTCTTCGAATTGTGGGTGTCAGCGGCTGTACTGATCCACTGTTAAGACAAAAGATCAATGAAGCGGGCTTACCAGTGCTTATTGAAGGTAAAAGCAAAAAAGCGCCAGAACCATCAACGGATGACGTTACTTTTGCGAAATCGGATATTGCCCCACAACCTGCTCCAATTGAATCTGCTTATCGCAAAACCCGTATTATCAATACTCCTGTTCGTTCAGGTCAGCGTATTTATGCGCCAAATAGTGATCTCATCGTCACAAGTAATGTTAGTGCAGGTGCAGAATTATTAGCAGATGGTAATATTCATATCTATGGCGTTATGAGAGGTCGTGCCCTTGCTGGTGCCTCAGGTGATATGGAAAGCCAGATTTATTGTACTCATTTGCAAGCAGAGCTAGTGTCCATTGCAGGCGAGTATTGGTTGAGTGATCAGATACCTACTGAATTTCTCGCCAAAGCAGCTAAACTTTGTTTAGTTGATAACAAACTTAATATTGAATACTTAAATTAGACCTTATTTACAAGGAATTATTCATGGCACGCATAATTGTTGTTACTTCTGGTAAAGGTGGCGTTGGTAAAACCACTTCAAGCGCGGCCATAGCTACCGGCCTAGCTCAAAAAGGGAAGAAAACCGTAGTTATCGATTTCGATATCGGTCTGCGTAACCTTGACCTAATCATGGGGTGTGAACGTCGAGTAGTCTATGACTTCGTTAACGTTATCCAAGGTGATGCAACTCTTAATCAGGCGTTAATCAAAGATAAACGTACTGAAAACCTTTATATTCTTCCTGCATCACAAACTCGTGATAAAGACGCGCTGACTCGTGAAGGTGTTGAAAAAATTCTTGATGAACTCAGCAACGAAATGGCGTTTGACTTTATTATCTGTGACTCTCCTGCCGGTATTGAAAGTGGCGCATTAATGGCGCTTTATTTTGCTGATGAAGCCATTATCACAACTAACCCAGAAGTCTCTTCTGTTCGTGACTCAGACCGTATTTTAGGGATCTTATCCTCTAAATCTCGTCGCGCAGAACAAGGTCAAGACCCAATTAAAGAGCGTTTATTATTAACTCGCTACAACCCAGGTCGAGTGACTCGTGGTGATATGCTGAGTATGGAAGACGTTTTAGAAATTCTGTGCATTCCATTAGTGGGTGTGATCCCAGAAGATCAGTCTGTTTTACGTTCATCTAACCAAGGTGAACCTGTCATTCTGGACTCTGACTCTGAAGCAGGACAAGCATATAGCGACTGTGTAGAACGTATTTTAGGTGAAGATCGCCCTATGCGTTTCATTGAAGAAGAGAAAAAAGGCTTCTTAAAGCGTCTATTTGGGGGATAAATAATGGCTTTATTGGATTTCTTTCTGTCGAGAAAAAAGACGACAGCAAATATCGCAAAAGAGCGACTGCAGATCATCGTTGCTGAACGTCGTCGCGGTGATAGTGAGCCAGCTTATCTTGCTGATATGAAGCGAGATATTTTGCAAGTTATTTGCAAGTATGTTCAAGTTGACCCAGAAATGTTATCCGTACAATTTGAACAAAAAGATGATGATATTTCTGTTCTCGAATTAAACGTCACCCTTCCTGAAGCGGAAGAAGGTAAAGACGTTAAAGAAGCAAAACCAGCAGAACAGTAATATTGTACAATGCCGCTATATCGCTATATTTATATAACGCCATAGCGGCTTGATTTTGTTAGCGATTTCAGTATTAGTCTAACTTGAAGTTAATTTTTAATATCATTTTTCTGTTCATATTTTCAGGCGGCTTACCGAGTGGCTTGCAACGCTTAATCGCATCCAATATCGCCTGTTCAAAAAATTGGCTCTTTTCTGAATCCACCACTTTCGCATTGACCAACTCACCTTTCTCTGTGACATCAAACTGAACTTGAATACCCCCTTGTATACGCATTTTGCGTGCTCGTCGCGGGTACTGTTTATGTCTATCAATTTCCCGTTTGATCTGGTCTAAATAGCGCTGTTTGGCATTGATGCTATTTTCACCATCAGAAAAATGAGCGAGATCACCTTGCTGCCCTGCTGCTAAAGAATTTGCTGTGTTTTCTCCTTCTTTAGCTCTTTGGGTTTGCAAATCATCTCGAAGGCTTTCTTTCTTGGTTTTTTCTTCCGGCTTAGCCTTATTTTTTATAGAACTACGTTTTTCAGATTTCACTTCTTTGGGTGTTCTTTCAGCGACGGTATTTGAGGTATTATCTTGCTGGTTACGCTGCTTTCTGACCTTGATATTGGCGTACTCAAGCTCCTCAATAACATTGAGTTCACCGCCAGTTACCGATTGGCTTTCTTGGGGGATGCTCACTTGTTGCTCAACTAAAAACTGGGTTAACGCGACGGTCACTACTGGCGAAATTAACGGTGCTGTCATTTTGAATGACAATGAATTGAATGCAAAAAAACAGAAATAAATAATGGTGCCGTGTAATAAGCCAGAAAGCGGTAATCCATAATAAATTCGAAAATAATTCATGGCGATATTCCTAATCAGCCCCAGCAAATGTGCTTTGCTGGGGCTGAGCCTTAGAAGTGACTGGTCACACTTAAACGAAGGGATCTCCCCGGTGCTGGCATCATGCTACGTGTCAGCGGGTCAATGTAATATTCGTTTAATACGTTAGAGGCCAACAATTCCACTAACAGGTTCTTATTCACTTGATAAGTGACATAGGCATCGGTGACAAATACCGCATTCCCACTCATCGGGTTATTGTTTAAAGGTGAATAGGAAGGGCCAAACTTGCTCGCCATCTGTGCTTCATCTTTATTTTCTGTTTTGGCGTGATATCGCACCCGCCCGCCAACTTCCAAACTTTCATTAAAGAAGCGCATACCAAGATTAGTATGGATACTGTATTTAGGTTGCAACTGGGTTCGGAGATAACCGAGTGGAAAGCCACCTTCAGTACAAATTGACCCTTTGAACTTGTTCAACGGGTCTAAGAGAACCATCGAAGCATCATCACAAACTTCATTTTTCAGTCGGAAATCTACCCCTAAATCGCCAAAGAAACGCCCATTATCATAGCGGGCTAACACTTCTAAACCGGCGGTTCGGTGCTGATCCATTTGCGCAAAAACCAAATTACCATCACGATCAAACGCATTATCGATAATATTATGGTAGTAATTGATTCTAAAATCGGCGGCATTTTCTGCTTTCAACCAACTTTGCAAATTACGTACATAACCGATTTCAAAAGTATGGCTACGTTCTGGCTTAAAGGGGTGATGCCCTATAGTGACTTTACCTCCGCCAGAAAAACCGATGGTATCTTCAAAAATACTTGGCATTCTAACGGTTTCAGCATAACGAGCAAAAACGCGATCATTTTCTGAAAGGTAAATTGAACCTCCCAGTGATGGGCTCCACGCTGAGTTAATACGTTTACCCGGTTTTTTATACTTTTCATTCTCACTGACTAAAATATAGTCCCATTCTTTATTTGGAGCACGATAGGCTATAATTGCTTTCACTTTTTTCTGGCTAATCGGGTCAATCACTTCTTCTGATAGGTCAATTTTCCCATTATAGAATGGGTTTTTCTCTGTAGTGAGTTTGCCATCTTCATCCACCCGCCATTTGATATAGTCGAATCCGGTAATACGAAATCCCTCATACTCTTCATGGATTGTAGAATAGTGCTCGGCTTTTTTTAGGGAATACTTAGGAAGTGATAATGCTTCTGCGACAAACCACTCAATTTTAGAAACACCAATGGTACTATCCGGCCAGAGCCCTGTCTTATTGTAACCATCAAAAGTACGTCCTTTGTTATCCACATACTCTCTCACTTTACGCGCTTCCTCTTCCGTTAACGGCCGAGAGTATTCAAAGTTCATAGCTGTCTCAATTTGATGCATAGCAAAGCACTCATCTTTTACTTTTAATCGGCGTTCTCTTAATAAATCTCGCGACCAATAATTTTGATACTGAATACCTGCATTGACATTTAGCCAATCCGTTGGTCGCCAATCCAATCTAATTGCTCCACTGTACTCTTGGCGCTTTCCTTCACGAGGGATAGCCCGAAATGAGCTGTATTTAGGTATTTCTGCGTTAGGGTCATAAATATCATCATGACTGTGAATTTTCTCATTTGTAAAGTTACCAATGAAAGTCACATCAAAGCTAGGCAGTAATTGGGTCTTATTAGATAAGGAAATACCTTGCCTATCATTGAGTTGACTCAGTTTTATTCCATCTACTAATTTCCCGTTAACATGTGGATTTCTACGATTACCATTTACATACCAGTCATACTCCATCGCTTGCCTAGGCAAGTCACCCGCCGTATTAGAATTTAAATCCATTTTTGTTAGCCAATAACTTAACTGAAAATCAAAAAACGGCTGGTCGCTGGGTTTAAATCCATAGTTAACATAGAGAGAGCCTAAACTAAGATTTGCCAACGGCCATTGGGGAATTTCCCCTGCCAAATCATGAAAGCGAATTTGCGAGGGCATAATTTCCCCATAATGGCTTTTGGTATGCACATAGCCGAAGGAGACACTCTGGGATTCAGAGAGCTGCACATTCATTTTTTGCAGAAAAGTTTCGATATTACTGGAAGTATTACCTACTTCTTTAGTTGGCAAGTAAACATTGGCAACAAAAGGGATATTAGGATCTAACGTTTTTTCTGAGTATTTATTGTCTCGAGGAATAATTGGTTCTCGGAAATAGTTTGCGCCATGACGCCCCGCAAAATAGTTACCTTGGTTTCGGTGGCTATATGCAAATAACAAGTCAAATTTGTCTTGCCGTAACCCCAGTGCTACTCGCATTGCACTGTCTTTTAAATTAAAGAAATTGGAACTTCCTGGTTGGTCTGGCTCTACCGTTGTCTCTGGGTCTCGGAACCTCACTAACGACAGAGAGTCATCATAGTGATTAAGCAAACTATCCATGAGCATAGGGTTATCTCTATAATCGCTTCCAAGATGTAATTGATTGATTCGAGGCTTTGTTGAATTAGTTCGTGTTTCAAGTTTAAGATCGACAGAAAAACGTTCATCTGATGGGACAATATCATCAATGCTGAGGGTTTTTACTGCCACGCCACCACCAATAGAGGTACGAATATCACGATCTAACATCGGGCTTTTTACTACGGTGATACTGCTGATCATATTGGGGTCTACATAGTTTCGGTTATTGGCCCCGTTGTAGCCACGCCACACGGTGATGGCTTGCTCCGTACCATCCACCGTAACAGGTACACGCCCTTGACCTTGAATGCCTCGAATATTTGGGTCTAACGCCCCACTATTACGTGCATCACCGCTATAAACACCAATGCCATGATTCAAAATATCGGCGGGGTTAGTGCCTTTATAACGCTCGACCGCTTCTTTGCTGATATAGATATTTGATTCGTCTTTATCATATTGGTCATCAGCACCCTTTTGATCCCGTATTTTAATCGTATCAGTCTGGTCTTTTACTTGTATATTGCCCACCTGTTCCCTTGAGCTGGCATAAGACGAAAGTGAAATGACACCCATCGTTAACCCTGTGGCAATTTTCATTGCTACCACTGCTGTTACTTTCATATTAAATCTCAATACGAACTAAAACGTTTTACTTAAATTTAAACCCACTTCGCTTTTATTATAGGAATAGCTTATTTTTGCACTGCTATCATTGAATTTATAATTAACATACAGTGTTGGTGTTAATGATAAAAATGTGTGGCCTAATAGGGTTATTTGGCTATTTAACTCCCATGATTCATCGTGTCGCTTTGTATTAAGTGCACTGTCAAAATCAAAAAACTTATGATTACTACTTGTTAATTTATTGACTAACTTATTCGAGCTAAATACATTGATTGAGCCCACAGTTAACCCTGACACTTGATAACTGTCACTTTTATATTGCTCAATGTTTTTACCACCATATAAATTTGAAAATAAGCTCCATTGTGGATTGACCGAATAAATTGCCGTTATACTATAATTAATATCATAACCTGATCGCGATACTCGTTTCCCAAAGAAAGCTTGATTTTTATACGTTAGATTGGATAGCAAATAAAGCTTATTACTAGGGGAGTATGCCCCTGTAATGCTCGCGCCGACACTGTAATGGTCAAACAAATGCCCTCGCCAATTAATATCTACAATCGGTGAAAAAGCGATCTTTTTATTCCCATAAAGATACTGATAGCTTACTGATGAATAACTTGAAAAACGCCTTTTTACTGAGCGATGTGGGTATTCCCATACGTATCCACCAAGGCTGGCCAACAGTGAATGTCCTCGATTCTGCCAAAGGACTTTATTGGCATTTCCTGAAAAGCCATACACCAAACCGGATTTGATTTCGCTACCTTGCATGCACCACATCGAATTACATTGCTGTTCCTTGTTACCGTGAGCCTCGGTATAGTTTGTGTCATACTTTAAATCCGCATTGAAATTTCCCTGCCAATTAGCTCGATTTTCTAATGCTGTAATTTCACTGTCTATCTGTTTTATTCGCTCTTCAGGTAAACCTACTCGATATTTATTCTTTATTTTTCCGTATAAAACTAATGCTTCACGATAATAACTATTCTTTATATAGATATGAGCCAGTTTCATTTTAGAAAACACTGAGTTAGGGTTTTCATTAACTATTTTTAAATAAAACTTAAGTGACAATGGGTAATCACCATTAAAATAAGCCCTTTCTGCTGAAATATAATCCACCATACCTTTATCGTGATTTTTATCATTTAGATAATCAGGTAATAGTTCATCGATTTTTTGAAACTGCTGCCGATTGGTTAAATCATAAAGAATAAAACCAAGGTCGTCGACATTTTTGTTTATTTTAAGTGGAATTATATTTGACGAATTATTTCTTGTGTTATTTATTTCAGTTAAAAATCCGATTATTTGTTCATATTGTTGTTGCCCATATTGTTGACCGCCATAGCTTTGCTCAGAAAATGAATTTACAGAAAACAATAATAGAATTAATACCTCAATCTTGCTGATTGTTTTTTTCATCCGTTTTCCTTTTTTTTCCCATAAAAATACAGGTAGGCAAAATAACTTTTGCCTACCTGATAACAATCATATTGCTAAACAAAGAGTGTTAAATAAAGAAATTACTCTTCGGTTTGGCTACCACCAAAGGCAGTATCATGTTTGTGATTATCATTAAATACCAACACACCACCAACATGTTCCGCATTCTCACCAAAGAAGCGCCCATAACTCAAACCTGTATTCTGCTGAGTGTTTTCGAGATTTTTAACAATGGCATCCCCAGAAAACGAACCTCCATCCATTATTTTTCCTTTAAAATCATAACTATGTGCAGTTCCTTGTAATGACCCAGTATAATCTTTATCCCCAAAGTTCGCCTCAAAACTACCTGGAAGCTTTTTCTCACCATCATATTGGTTAATTCCTGCAATGGTGTAAGTGGCTTTACCTTCGGTTGGTACCGCTGTTGTTGCATCTTGGCCAGAGAAGAAAGCGGTATGCTTAGCATCGTCTTCCGTTCCAGTTTGTGACCAATCCCCATAATAAACTTCTGCATCCGCGATTTTAGAAAATTGGAATTTTCCCATATCGACTTCATGCTGTGGAGTTCCAGGGACAATATAAACATTACCTTCTTTAGGGAGCATCACAATTCTCGCTAAACTCGAGAATGATATTTTTTTCCCATTAGCTTTATCACGATGACCAATACCCGGAGCACCTATAGAACCACCATATGGCCCATGAGCGCCTTGTGTTCCCCCAATTGTTACATCCGACCTTTCTGTTTCATACGTTTGGCTTTGTGCAGATTCCGTTACCGCACTCGCACAAGTAGAAACCCCCACCAACATAGCAATTAATGTAAATTTAGTGCTTTTATTCATATTCAATTTCCTTATTTTGAAAATAAAAAATTAAAAGGAGATGATGCTTTTTGCTCTGTGATCTTGGACGTATTTGCGAGCCCACAAACTGGAAATGATTTTATGAGAATGAGTTTTATTTACAAATGGAGATTTTATAATTCAATTAAAAATCATTGTATTAGAATGATTTTTTCTTTTTATTTTTCAATAAACTATAAAATAACCCTCCCCATACAAATGTTAATCATCGCTGTAATGGGTTATTTTAAGTTCGATTTTTATTTATATTGGCTATTTTTTAAGAGTAATTACAGAATTGAAATGCATTAAAGTGAGGCATTAATATTAGAAAGAAACATTATTTTTAGATTGGCGATAAATAATAATCTTCATTATTTAAAGAATAATAAATATTGAATATTGGCAGAATGAGAATAAAACTTATTGATATGAGTAACAAATTACCGAAGAAAAAAGTACTTTAAAAATGGGATAAAGGCACAAAATCATCGCTATTTTGTGCCTTTATCATAATTATGCTTGGCTAAGTAATTGGGTTAATGGCGCTTCCAGTAACCGACCTCGCCAACCAGCAAGCAGTTCAGGCTGACATGATTTCTCTTTTAGCCCCCAATGTACCGCTAATAACTGGTTAATTTGTCGACGAGATGCTAATAACTCTGGGTTGAATTTTTCATTCTCGGCGATTTCTTTCACCACCCCTTTGATCTCTTTAAAAATGCTTTTGTATTGGCTCTGTTCAGTAATATTAGCAACAGGCGCCGGATACTGGCTGGCATCCAGTTTCTTCGCGTCTTCGACAATACTTAACAAGCGGCGACCATGACAGCGAATTTCTTGCCCAGATAAACCAAGGGCATCCAACTCACCTAAAGAGCTCGGTAAATAACGTGCGACTTTCCACAGATTTTCTTCTTTAATCACGAAATTGATCGCCATATCCCGCGCTTTGGCTTGCTCCAAACGCCATGCCGCCAGCAACTGTAAGCAAGCAAGTTGTTCATCGCGTAATTGCCATGCATTCGTGATATTTAAGTAGGCTTTTTCAGGCTTAACTGTTTTTTGACGGCGAGCAACCACACGCTGACACTCGTCTTGGGCATCGGCCAAATAGCCAGCTTCCGTCACTTTTTCCATCAAAATTTTAGCCAGCGGCAGTAAATAAAGTACATCCGCCATTGCATAATCACACTGCTTCGAACTTAAAGGACGCGCGAGCCAGTCTGTTCGAGATTCACTTTTATCTAACTCAACTCCCAAATGTTCCGCCACTAACGTAGCGAAGCCGCAAGAAATGGGATAACCCAAAAATGCCGCTACGATTTGGGTATCTATCATCGGCTCTGGCACACAACCAAAATCATGCATAAACACTTCTAAGTCTTCACTGCCTGCATGTAAAAATTTCAATTGGTTTGGATTGGTTAACAGCGCCTTAAATGGGCTAAAATCCGTCATTAATAGCGGATCAATCAGTGAAACCTGTTTTCCATCATACAACTGCAATAAGCCCAGCTGTGGGTAATAGGTTCTAGTGCGAACAAACTCAGTATCTAATGCTAACCACGGCGCATCACTGGCCTCTTGGCAGACTTGGGCTAATTCGCTATCTGTTGTGACTAAACGGTAATTCAAAACAAGTTTCTCTTTATTATAATTTGGTTAAGTGTATCTGACTGACACAGTAACGCCGGTAAAAACCGGCGTTACACACATTGCTTTTGTTAATTCACCAGCTAGTTGGCTATGACGGTGATTTTTCTCGTTCTTGCTGCTCTTCGGCTCGTAATTCTTTTCGTAGAATTTTTCCTACGTTAGATTTCGGCAACTCATCACGAAACTCAAAAATTTTCGGGACTTTATACGCCGTTAGCGAACGGCGGCAGAATGTTTTTAGATCTGCTGCGGTCAGCGCTGAATTTTTGGTAACCACAAAAACCTTCACCGCTTCCCCAGTACTTTCGCTTGGCACCCCAATTGCAGCACATTCGATAACATCAGGATGCATGGAAATAACATCTTCGATTTCATTTGGATAGACATTAAAACCAGAGACAATAATCATATCTTTTTTGCGATCAACAATACGAATATAGCCTTCGTCATCTATTTCTGCGATATCGCCAGTCGCTAACCAACCATCGATAAGCACTTCACTGGTCGAATCAGGGCGATTCCAATATCCTTTCATCACCTGCGGGCCTTTTACCCACATTTCCCCAGGAGTACCATGAGGAACTTCATGCCCATCATCATCTAAAAACTTCACATCGGTTGATGGAACAGGTATCCCGATACTACCACTATAAGCGGTTAAATTATATGGGTTACCAGAAACTAATGGCGAACATTCCGTTAAGCCATAACCTTCGAGTAAATGCCGCCCCGTCAGCGCTTGCCACTTCTGAGCAACCGCTTTATGGACAGGCATTCCGCCTCCAACAGACAGCCTTAAACGGGAAAAATCAAGCTTCTGAAACTCAGGGTTTTGCAACCATGCATTAAAGAGCGTGTTAACACCCGTGATCGAGGTAAAGGGATAGCGGGATAATTGTTTCACCGTATCTGGCACATCTCGCGGGTTGGTGATAAGCAGATTCACGCCGCCCACACTGATAAACAATAAGCAGTTTACGGTCAGCGCAAAGACGTGATAAAGCGGCAGTGCCGTTACCACATATTCATGACCAAAATGTAAAACAGGACCATACGCAGCTTTAGCTTGGGCGATATTCGCAAGCATATTACGATGCGTTAACATCGCACCTTTGGCTACCCCAGTCGTACCACCGGTATATTGTAAGAATGCTAAATCTTCGCCAATAATATTCGGCTTGATATATTGCATTCGATAGCCTTGATGCATAGCGCGACGAAACGAAATGGCATCCGGCAAATTGTATTTTGGAACCAACCGTTTTACATATTTCACCACAAAATCCACAATTGTGGCTTTCGGGCGCGGTAGCTGATCCCCTAAGCGGGTTAAAATAACGTGTTTAACTTTGGTATTAAAAACGATTTTTTCTAATGTATGTGCAAAGTTAGAAACGATGACAATCGCTGTCGCCCCGCTATCATTTAACTGATGCTCTAACTCTCGCGGGGTATACAGTGGGTTAACATTAACCGCTACCATACCCGCACGTAGGATCCCAAACAGTGCAATAGGATACTGCAACAAGTTTGGCATCATTAAAGCAACTCGGTCACCTTTTTTAAGACCCAATCCATTTTGTAGGTATGCGGCAAATGCGCGGCTTCTCTCTTCAAGTTTACGGTAGGTCATCACTGCGCCCATATTAATGAACGCTGGCTGATCCGCATATTGAGAAACGGCGTTTTCAAGTAACTCTGCTAATGACGCGAAGTCATCAGGACTTATTTCTTCAGGTACATCAGCAGGATAGTTTTTTAGCCAGATTTTTTCCAAAATGTTACTCCTGAATTTAGTGAGTTATTATTTTACACAACCCTTTAACAAATTATTAACTCATTGTACCAGTTTGAAAATTAGACAATGTTAAGGTTGAGAGCTATATCACTAAATAAATTTCATTCCTTCGAGATAAAAATAAGGCGGTCAATACCGCCCTATCAACTTATGATTAATTCACCAGAACTTTAGTCTGCTTATAACCTGTAATTATACACTGCTGGCAGGAATTTTTGGAGAATTAAGCGATTAATAGTCCACTCACGCTCAGTTTTTTTATAAAAAAAATCCTAGCTTAACTAGGATTTTTAGCAGAATAATACTATTGCTTAATCTTCCGTTAAATACGTCTGTACTTGAGCCGGCCCCACTGGATACCCATAGCCCCATCCCCAAGGATGATTATAGTAATATGGGGAGCCATAATACCCGTACCCCCATGGACCCGCAGGCGGTGGCATCATCACGCTTTGTGCAATGCTCCAACGTTGGAAGCCTGTGACATTCATTGTCACATATTGATAAGGTACCTCTCCGATTTTCCCTGCTTGTTCTCCAGTTATGTTACCCACAACAGTGACATAGCGGTTTTTAAAATCGTTTGGCTCAACAAACCCGTTAATATAAGCATAGATTCGACCAAGCGATGCGGAGTTTAATTCAGGCGCAGCGTCATATTTATTTAACGTCATGACGGCTATCTCAATCCGCGTTCTTTTCGGCTCATTAAAGACAGATAACACTTTACCGCCAAAACGCGCTTCTTGACCAATATACATCTCCGGCGCATTTTGCACCGACTTAAGATTATCTGCAGGATTAGGTACTGATCCCTTAATAGACTGAGGGATAGATACACAACCTGCCAGCGCTAATATGCCCGCAAGTAATAGAGTTTTCATTGCCGAGCGGTAGCTAAATTGAATTTTCATTTACCACCTCCAATTAGCAGTCATTATAAAGTGAGATAGTACGTATTAAAACTGCTGGTATTCCTTATCACATTATATGTGCAATCCAATTTTTATTAACGCTTATTTATTCAATAATAGCTCAATTAAACACCGATTCTATATCTTAGATTAAAAAAATAGCTATTGGTTTTACCCTGATAGCTATTTTTTCATTCGACAAAAATCATGCTGATTCTATTTATTCGCGACCCGGTAATTTTTTCCAAGTCACTTCATTACGCAAATAAGTCGGTTCGACATTCTCAACCGCAGTCACTTTACCTGCTAACCACAGCTGCTCAGCAATTGGCAGTATATCTTGCGCTGCAGGTAACGTGATTAGGCTGTCACTTAAGGACAAGCCTTCTAATAATTCAGGATAAGCAGCCCAGCCCGTTCCTGCATGACTCCATTGCCCTTCTAATTCAGTGAATTTTAATTTGAAATCAGCAGGAAGCATCACAGCTTCAGTTTCTTCACCTACCCAAAAACCCTGCTCATCGCGTTGATATTGCGCACAATATATTTCGGACATTCGAGCATCAATCGCCACCAACACACGGGAACTATTCGTTGTTCGATATACACCTTGTGCCAGCGTCATCAGCGAGGAAACACCGATCATGGGTAAATCGGCGCCCAGAGCTAAGCCTTGAGCAATGCCCACACCAATTCGAACCCCAGTAAAACTACCCGGTCCACGCCCAAATGCTAATGCATCTAATTGATTAAGTTTAATGCCTGCTTGCGCTAATACTTCTTCTACCATCGGTAATACTTTTTGAGTATGTTCGCGAGGAGAGATTGCAAAACGCGAAATAATTTCACCGTCGCACAGTAATGCAACAGAACAAGCTTCAGTGGCTGTATCAACAGCTAGAATACGACTCGACATGCCTAAACTCCGGCAAATATTAGGTTTTTTGTTGTCGCCTTATGACGGCAACCTGAAAGATGGGCGGTATCTTAACATAAACCGCCCACAGGATTGCATAAAATTAGTGTTTCTCAATCGCTTCCGCGCGCTTAGTTGCCAAAAATTCAATCGCTTTATTCAGATCTCGCGTACGAGGCGAAGGTGGTAAACTTCGCAAAAACACCTCTCCATAAGGGCGAGTCACGAGCCGATTGTCACAAATCACAATCACGCCGTAATCTTTAGTATCACGGATCAAGCGTCCCACCCCTTGCTTTAATGTGATGACGGCATCGGGCAGTTGAACATCGGTAAATGGGTCTCCCCCTCGAAGTTCACAGTCTTCAATACGAGCACGCAATAACGGGTCATCCGGCGCGGTAAACGGGAGTTTATCGATGATCACGGAGGTCAGTTCATCGCCCCGAACATCAACGCCTTCCCAGAAACTGCTCGTAGCGACCAAAACGGCATTTCCTGCCGCAATAAACTGTGCCAGCAATTTATTTTTACTGCTTTCCCCCTGCATAAGCACAGGCAATGTCAGCGACGCTTTAAACTCTTCAGCTAATTCCCTCATCATTAAATGAGAGGTACATAAAAAGAAGCATCGACCTCGGTTTTTTTCAATTAACGGGCGCAACATATTGGCAAGCTTTTGAGCGCTACCCCGTTGATTAGGTTCCGGTAAAAAGCGAGGCACACACAGTAAAGTTTGGCTTTCATAATCAAACGGGCTTGCGAGCAATAATGTTTTCGCAGAGCTGAGACCTAAGCGGTCAGTAAAGTGGCTCAGTTTTTCGTTAACAGAAAGGGTTGCTGACGTGAACACCCAACTAGCCGGCGTACTAGCAATCATTTCACTGAATTTATCCGCGACAGTGAGTGGTGTTAAGGCTAATAAAAAGTGACGTCCGTAGCTCTCAAACCAGTAACTATAACCCGGTATGGTGACATCCTTTAAGCGGTTAAGACGGTTGCGGTAAATCGTCACGCGCTCAAAAATAGAATCCAAACTTTGGGAACGCCCTAATGACGTTTTGATGACTTCATAACAGAGTTCCAGTGCATCATCCAGTAGCGTTAACGCTCGCTGAACTTCGGATAACTTCAGTAATTCCCGTAAATTCCCTCTAAAGCTGTTTTCCCCTAAGTTAAGGCGAAAATCCAGTGTGCTTTGCGTCAGTCGATCGGCACTTTTTTGCAATTGAGCTTGGTCTTTTAGTTCTGTACGATACGTCATTATCATATCGCGAGCTAAATCTAACAGTTGCCGGCTACTGAGTTGCTGACCAAAATATTGGCTTGCAATATCAGGGATTTGATGGGCTTCATCGAAAATCATCACATCCGCTTGGGGGATCAACTCCCCAAAACCTGTATCTTTCACCACTCTGTCAGCCATAAAAAGATGGTGGTTAACGACCACCACATCTGCATCAAGGGCTTTACGACGCGCTTTGAGTACAAAGCACTCTTGGTAGCGGGGGCAATCACTGCCTAAACAGTTATCGTTGGTACTCGTGACTAACGGCCAAACGGGGCTATCTTCAGCAATATCATGGCAAGTACTGGTATCCCCCAGTTCTGATTCGATGGACCAACTGCGTAATCTGACAACCGCTGCGAGGATCTCGGGTTCAAGGCTACCTCCACCGAGGGATTGCTGATCTAACCTTTCAAGACACAGATAATTTGAACGCCCTTTTAGAAGCGCCGTTTTACCCGTGTAGTTCATCGCATCGATAATCGTAGGTAGATCTCGGTGATAAAGCTGGTCTTGTAGTGCTTTCGACCCTGTAGAGACAATCACTTTTTTGCCACTTCGTAATGCAGGGACGAGATAAGCGTAGGTTTTCCCTGTTCCTGTACCCGCTTCAGCCACCAGCACATGCTGCTGCTCAATAGATTGAGTAACCGCGTCAGACATGGTGACCTGCGCAGCTCGAGGTTGGAAACCGGGAATTGTTTTTGCTAGAAAGCCATCTGCTGAAAAGTCGTTAGACACTACGAACCTATATTGCTTACTGTTGATGAGCACACTTTACCATGAGTTCAAGATGGCTGCTGAGCTAATTATCGTTTCATCAATGAACTGATTTTCATCATAGTAGCAAACTGATATCCTTTGTTAGCATTGATAATAAGGAACAATTATGACTATTGAACGCATTGACCCAGATACCCGTTGGTCTGAAGCTGTTATCCACAACAACGTGGTCTATTACACTAGCGTCCCAGAAAAACTGGATGGCGACATTATTATTCAAACCGCAGATACCTTAGCCGCTATTGATGTCATGTTAGGCCGAGTGGGTTCAGATAAAAGCAAAATTTTAGATGCGACTATCTTCCTTGCAGATAAAGCGGATTTTGCTGGCATGAACCAAGCGTGGGATGCATGGGTTGTTGCGGGTAGCGCACCTGTTCGTTGCACTGTTCAAGCGGCTCTGATGAAGCCTGAATATAAAGTTGAGATCAAAATCGTTGCGGCGATTGATTAGTCTTGATTGATACTTGAAAAAGAACATCAGCTTAATGCCGTCACTTGAATTGAGCGGCATTATTTTTTAACGTGATGTTTTGACCTTTTATTTTCTCACTTCTCTTACTTCTTTTCTGTCTCACTACATACCATAGCATGACGATAGTAGCTAATTTTTGGCTCCTATTTTACAGATCTATTTGATTTATTTATTGAAAGTAAAAAAATGTATTATTTAGTGCCTTACTGTTTGCCCATCTTCTTTTTTCATCTCAAATGAAATTTGTATTCCTCTACACAGTAGGAAATAATAAATCTTTACATGACAATAGGAATGAATATTATTATCACACCATGTGAAGTAGGAATTCTAAAATGTCTTTTAAGATCAATTCAAGTTTAGCTTTTATTATTACCATATTACTGGGAGCTGTTCCTCTCTCTGCTATATGGTTACACATGATACCCAACATAGTAATAATCAGTATTAGCAATTGGATAGATGAGATACCTGTGATTTATTCAGATTATTATCGAAATGAAAGCTATCTATCCGCTTTATACTGTAAAATCGCACCTGTATTTTCGATTCCATACTATTTGGTTATATGGAATTCTATAAAAATAAAAAAAGAACACTTTAAATTATATAACAAAGGGATAATTACAACTATATTTGGTTATTTTAGTATAATTTTAATCATTTCTATGTTCACCTATATTAATTACTTCTTAAACTATAACATATCAAACGGAAACAGAAATTTGCGAACAATTTCCGCTTTTGAATTTACTTCATTTCTCTATTATTACGCCATCTTTATATCAATCTTTACCATTACTTGCGCTGCAGTAAATGCATTTATATTTCTACCTATTAAGTATAAAAAATAAAACATAAATCAATTCATAATTATAAATTTAAAAATATACTTACGGAATGATTTCTTTATTTATTGCATCAGCGAAATCAGCATCAATATAAGATGTAATCACAGCAGTTAATATGATAGCAGATACAGATAAAAGTGTAGCTGAAATAGTAATCGGTAATAATAAGCTTAGGCTTGCTGATGTAAATGCTAATACAATAGGAGATGCAACTCCTGCTAATACCATAGCTTCAATTTCTAAAACTAAAGGTCTCCAATTTCCCGTTTCAAACCCCTCTTCAACCTTATTTTTTATTTTTCCAATTTTTTAAAATTTATCCGCAAGCTTAAAAGAGCTACCTAGCTTATATAAATTCTCCGATAGCTTTTTTCCATCTATAAATTTTATAGCCTGAGAAATGGCAGGAAGATCTTTCTTATGAACTTTAAGATATGGATTATTTATTGTTTTTTCTAATATTTTTAGCGCATCACTTGAATTTTTAATTTTTTTGCCTTTAAAATCATTTAATTCATTAATTATTTTATCAGATGCAACCTTGTATTTATCCCCAATGATTTTAGATGCTTTATCACCAATATCTGAAATTATTTCTGATGCTGTCTTAATAGCTTCATTTATTTGTAATTTCATTATCTCCTCTTTGGCTTTACCTTGTATTTTCTTCAATTCCTCATCAACTTGCTTTTTGGCTATTGCTTCATCAATAATAGTATCTAATGCTAAATAACTTTCTAAATCTTTAGGCATCATTTTGTAAAAGCTTTTAGAAGCTCTATTGAAATCATTTTTTCTCAAAGCATCTATCATTTCAGGGTAGTTTTTAATATTTCTAGTAGCATCTAAAGTATTTAAATATGTTAAGACTGCAGATGTTTTAGAATTAATCTTACTAAAAATTGAACTCTTAATATGTTTATCAATGTATATTTCCTTTCCATTTACCACCTTTCTATTCAGCATATCAAATAAATTCATATACTTTGAAAACATTTCTCGCCTAATCTTTAGTGTTGGAACAATGCCATTTCTTTTAAGAGCACCAGCGAGTTGATTTTCAACTTTATTACGATACTCATCAAAAACCTTTGTAAATGGAACTCCTATCGTTTGGCTTTTAACCATTATTTTTTTAAGCTCTTTATCATTAGGCTTTTTTAGTAAATCATCGCACAGCCTTTTGAAATAGACACAATTAACCTCACCACACACAGGGCAAATCATATCTTTCTTCATGCAGTATATATTCACTGCATCACTTAATGAAATATTACCATATTCTGTAGAAGCCATTTCATCATAAATCAATCTATCGCGGAAACTACTGTGTGGAGTTACTATCATTACATCATTCATGATATTTCCTTTCTATGAGGCATAAAAATGAATATATTTATTAAATAAAATAAAAACCAATCTCATGTAATATATAAAATATAACAACCTTCATTATAAAAATGTAAACATTATCTTTATTGCTGACTTTTAAAAATAAACATACCTTTTCAGTCATTCCATCTAAAATATGATAGATATAAATAAATTTTCTACTCTGAAGGATTTTATGCTTTTTTTCATAAAAATGAATTAATACAATAAAGAGAGTCTAATTTTTCTCAAAAACTAGTGAATACTGTAGTAAATTCATTTTTGGAAATGACGTCGTGATTGAATTGTAAAATAGCCACTACAGCTAGTGTCTTTATAATTAATAGATATATCAGAAAGTTGAGTAGACTGAGCTATTGAGATGCTATAATCCACACTTAAACGCCCTTGGTAACCTTTAATTGTTGCGTTACCTTGCCCATAGGCTGCCTAATGGCGGCCATTCAAAAAATAAATAGAGATAAAATTATTTTCATTAACGAATGAATAACCATATATTATTCTATGAAAATTAGTTCAATATTTTAAATATATTACTTCACTGAAAGTATTAATTTTAGATGTAATTATATATTGAAAAGCTATTAGTACTATATTGTAGAATAAACACTAATAGCTTTAAGAATTGTATTGTCCGTTACGACATTTTAATCAGCACCATACCGATAAGTAAGAGGACTAACCCACCCCAGCCTTTATAGTTTAGGCGTTGATTAAACAGGATCCAGCCAGCAGCAACTGTGGCGATTAAACCGAATGCTCCCCATAATGCATAAGCGACTGACAGTTCAATTCCCTTCACTGCCTGCGCCAGTGCACTAAATGCCCCTAATACGGCGATGAGAGACAAAATTCCTAACCAATAACGTCTAAAACCATCTGACATTTTTAAAAATACGTTGGCAAGAATTTCCAGTACCACTGCGAGGATCAAAAATGCCGCATGCCACCATTCAAATTGACTGGCCATACTACACCTCCGATTTAGCAGTCTTTGTCACTAAAGCTCGGGCTTTGGCGGAATCAACCGCATTTTTTGCAGCTTGTTTTACTTTCTGAGCTGATTGGCTAACAGTCGCTTTTTTGGTGCCTGATTTGATCAATGCAATACCTGTGATCAGGAAAACTAATCCACCAACTTTCATTGGTGACAGTGATTCTCCAAACCACAATACGCTGAACGTCGTAATTAGCAGAACACCAACACCTTCCCACATAGCGTAAGCAACACCCAGTGCCACTTTTTTTACCGCAACCGCCAGTAAAATATAGGAAGTCGCAATCATCACATACATCACAGCCATACCAGTGAAATCACCGCTTACACTGGCATGTTTCATTGATAACGTACCAATGACCTCAGTCACGATAGCTAATGCTAAAAATATCCAATAAATCATTATAGTATCCCTCTAGATACAGCTTCGCCATAGCCTGTTTTTTGAACAAGACAGAAAGGCAATTAGCTTAATGGCTAAGCTTTAAGCTGTTTAAAATTCAAATAAAAATAAAAGAGTGCTGATTTTATTCAGCGAATTGAATAATCTAGAAGGACGCTATAATGCGCCACACCAGTGATACTCACTGGAAAGAATAGCGGAAAGGAAAAGCTTGTGTGTTGATCTTCTTTGGGACTTACTGATCTTTATGCTAGTCACGCTAAGCATGATATCTCATTCATTTCATCGGATGGACATCCATCCAAGTTACTCCGAACCCTCATATAATTGTTAGTTTCAAGCTATTTCTACCACGCCAAAATTATTAAGTCAATGAATGCAAACGCTTTTTGAATCCGTCATATTTATGCATAAATATTCATTAATATGCTAAGCAATACAGTGCCAGCGTCTATTTTGCGAATAATTTCGTTATTTCCCTCGCATTTATTTTTAGAGGATCTGAGCAAAAAAAAATTTTTTTACCCTTTTTTATGCTGCTAACATCCCATTCAATATGAATTTTTTCGGTTACGATTGACAATTAACGCCAACACGCTTCTTATCGTGTTATCCGTTAGAAAATAGCAATAACGAACACCAAATAAGAGAGAGTCATGGATACCTTTACGCTAACGTCAAATAGCTTTCAAAACGCCGCCGATGCCACCCCGCTTCCTTATGATGTTGTCTCCATTCAATCACAAGTTGTCTATGGCAGTGTGGGTAATAGCATCGCTGTCCCCGCATTGACCAAACAAGGATTACGCGTTGCTGCAGTTCCCACCGTTATTCTAAGCAACACGCCCCACTATGCCAGTTGTTATGGTGGAGAATTACCCGGTGAATGGTTTCGTGGCTATTTACAAGGCTTTGTTGAACGTGGCAGTTTAAACAGCATTAAAGCCATTTTGACGGGTTATTTAGGTTCCCCAGATAAAGCTCACGACCTTGCAAATTGGCTTGGCTCTGTGCGCGAGCAACACCCTAAAATGCCTGTCATTGTCGACCCTGTCATGGGAGATGAAGATAGTGGCTTTTATATTCCTCCAGCGATAGCTGATGTTTATCGTCATGAAGTCATTCCACTCGCGACAGGGATTATCCCGAACAAATTTGAACTTTCCACACTCAGCGGGCAAGAGATAAACAATCTAGACGATGCCACCCGTGCAGCGCGTTCGTTACTCAAAGGTCACACGCAGTGGGTCATCATTACGAGCGCTTTCCAACCTGATGAGGAAAGCATTGAAGTGGTTTGTGTGACTAAACAGGATGTCGCCGTTATTCGCCATAAACGTTACCCTGTCACACCAAAGGGCACTGGAGACCTATTCGGCGCTGAGCTTACCGCTCAATTATTAGCCGGATTATCGGTTCCTGATGCTGCCAAAATGGCGTGTTTGCGTATCGAGCAAGGTATCATTCATATGGCCGCTACGGGTCGTAGTGAATTAGTGCTTTAAGATAGCCAAAATTGAATGGTTGCCTTGAGTCAGCATCTTGGTAACCATCAAATTATTAAAGAGAAGCGTAATGACTCATGGCACACTCCACATTCAATAAATGCATCATTAAAGGATTAACAATGCCAATCTGCGCTTTCTTTTCAAGATCAAAACCTGCGAAACATTACCCCGTCATATCTCATTCAACCATTAAACTCACCGACCCAAAAAACATAGATGAATTAAAAAATTTTCCGATGCTTAACATAAGAAACTCACCTCTTTCATTTGAATTAAAACAGAATGGAAAAACGTTAGTATTCAACCAACATGAGATGAAGTGGTTAACAGAAATTTCGATCGCGGAAAGAATAAAAAAAGATAAAGAAGCAAATATTAGCTAAAAAAATGGCGGGGATTCAGCCTCCCCGCCATTTCATGGTTCTATTTTATAAAGATAAAATATTACTCAAACTCATTCCACGAGCGACCATCGCGAGCAATCATTGCCACTGAAGCGATAGGACCCCATGTTCCTGCTTGATACGGCTTAGGCGCGTCGTTATCCATGGCCCACGCTTCCATAATGGAATCGACCCACTTCCACGCTTCTTCCACTTCATCACGACGTACAAACAATGCCTGAATACCACGCATAGCTTCTAATAATAAACGCTCGTAAGCATCCGCAAGATGCGTTTGGTTGAAGGTTTCGGAGAAACTCAAGTCCAGTTTAGTGGTCTGTAAACGGTGTTTATGATCCAAGCCTGGCGCCTTGTTCATAATTTCAATATCGATCCCTTCATCTGGCTGTAGACGAATGGTCAATTTGTTTTGTGGTAAATCTTGATAGCTTTCAGAGAAAATATTCAGTGCCGGCTTTTTAAAATAGACCACAACTTCTGAACATTTTGCAGGTAAACGCTTACCAGTGCGCAGGTAGAATGGAACGCCTGCCCAACGCCAATCATCAATATCTACACGTAAAGCCACAAAAGACTCGGTCTGGCTCTGCTTATTCGCGCCTTCTTCTTCTAAGTAGCCTGGTACTTTTTTGCCTTGTACAAAGCCCGCAGTATATTGACCGCGTACGGCTTTCTCACGAACGTTTGTGTGGTCAATGCGGCGTAAAGAACGCAGCACTTTCACTTTTTCATCACGAATACGGTCAGTGGTTAAGTCTGCCGGTGGTGACATGGCGATCATCGTTAAGATCTGCAGCAAATGGTTTTGCACCATATCACGCATCTGACCTGCTTGGTCAAAGTAACCCCAACGACCTTCGATACCGACTTCTTCCGCAACGGTGATCTGCACATGGTCAATAGTGCGATTGTCCCAGTTATTAATAAATAGTGAATTCGCAAAACGCAGTGCCAGAAGGTTTAAAACCGTTTCTTTACCTAAATAGTGGTCAATTCGGTAAACTTGACTTTCATCGAAATACTTAGCCACTTCATTGTTGATCTGCTGAGATGAAGCTAAATCTGTACCTAATGGTTTTTCCATGACCACGCGGTTAGGTTGTTTGTTCAACCCTGCGTGACCCAGCCCATGACACATTTCACCAAATGTGCTTGGTGGCATTGCAAAATAGTGGATAGCGGGTTGTGTATCTTGCTTAAGCATATCGGCTAAACGAACGAAGTTATCCGTTTCACTGACATCTAAATTGCAGAAATCTAAGCGTGCGCTTAAACGCTCCCACAACGCCGAATCTAGCTCTTCTTTCAAAAAATCATTTAATGCTTTATGCACAAATTCTACATAATCGTTCCGTTCCCATTGGGCACGACCAACGCCGATAATACGAGTATCTGGATGGATATAACCTGCTTTTTCCAATTGATACAGTGATGGAAGTAACTTGCGACGTGCTAGGTCACCTTTAGTGCCGAAAATAATCAGGTCACAAGCTTGAGCAGCATTATGTACCGCCATGTTGGTTCTCCTCAATCTGCGGAATTTAGAAACTATCTGATTAGAGCCCAAAGAAAATAAGGGAATACTTCACTCTAATGAGATAGGTTCTGAATGTCGTTTTTATAAAAATACAATCGGTTGCCTGCTAATGTACCCGTTTGCTACTGCCCAGTAAATATTGATGACGCTGGTCACAGTTTTTATGCTGAAAAATACAGCATACCCAGACATCAATAAAATTTTTTATCACTGAATGCTTCCAGCTTTGTTGGAAAATCACGGTTTATGTAGTGAGTTTACTAAGTTGAAAATTAGATACGGGTCATATTTTCGTAAAAAAAGCCATAAGTTACGCTCAGTGCATAGATAGCTTACAACCAACACGTAGTATATTTTCAGTCATATCCAGATGTTAATGCCACCATACTCTGATGGCAGAAATATTTCTCCTTTTGCTGAAATAGGCACTTTTGCTATATGAATATTTTAGAACAAATGAAAACTAGCCTCGATTTTTTGAGCAAATCAGAAAAAAAAGTGGCTGAGGTCATTTTAGGAATGCCCCAAAGTGCTATTCATCTTAGTATAGCGGCGTTAGCCCAACTGGCTGACGTCAGCGAGCCTACCGTCAACCGATTTTGCCGAAAAATGGAAACCAAAGGGTTTCCTGACTTTAAATTAAAACTGGCTCAAAATCTTGCCAATGGCACGCCATACGTTAATCGCCATATCGAAGAGACTGACACCGTCAATACCTATACCCATAAGATTTTCGAGTCGGCGATGGCAGGGTTAGACAATGTCAAACATACCCTCGATACGCATGCCATTAATCGCGCTGTTGATTTACTCACCCAAGCTCGGAAAATCAGTTTTTTTGGGTTTGGAGCTTCTGCGGCGGTAGCCCACGATGCGATGAATAAATTTTTCCGTTTTAATATTCCAGTCATATACTTTGATGATATTGTCATGCAACGCATGAGTTGCATCAATAGTAGCGAGGGGGATGTGATTGTGTTGATTTCTCACACTGGACGCACAAAAGCCTTAGTCGATATGGCGCAACTCGCTCGCCAGAATGATGCGACGGTCATCGCAATTACCTCCGAAGGTTCTCCTCTCGCCAAAGAAGCCAGCTTATCAATTATTATTGATGTCCCTGAAGATACGGACATGTACATGCCAATGGTCTCCAGAATGGCGCAGCTTGCCGTCATTGATGTATTAACCACCGGATTTACTTTGCGTCGAGGCGAAAAATTTAGAGATAACTTGAAACGGGTCAAAGAAGCGTTACGCGATTCGCGGTTTGATAATGTCTGAAAGATGGAAATGACAATGTTAAAAGAGGTTTCTTAAGTCTACCGGGCTCAAAGAGTTTTTATTCTCCCGATGGCTTTAAGAAATTTGCTGTATATAATAGCTGTGCTCGTGTCAGCACCCCTATTTGCAGTAAATAGGTTTCGAAATGGAGTGAAATGGTTTCACTTATATTTGTACCATTACAGGTCACGGAGTAATACATGTCTAGACGGCTTAGAAGAACTAAAATTGTTACAACCCTTGGTCCAGCAACCGATCGTGATAATAATCTAGAAAAAATTATCAATGCTGGGGCTAACGTTGTTCGCCTTAACTTCTCTCACGGAACTCCTGAAGACCACATGGCGCGCGCAAATAAAGTGCGTGAGATTGCGGCTCGATTAGGGCGTCACGTCGCTATTCTTGGGGATCTACAAGGTCCGAAAATTCGTGTTTCTACTTTTAAAGACGGTAAAGTTTTCCTCAATGTTGGTGATAAATTCACGCTGGATGCCTCATTAGGTAAAGGTGAAGGCGACCAGCATAAAGTGGGTATCGACTATAAAGGTCTGCCTGCTGACGTGGTACCGGGCGATATTCTCCTACTGGATGATGGTCGCGTGCAGTTAAAAGTTCGTGAAGTTCAAGGTTTGCAAGTCTTCACCGAAGTGACTGTCGGCGGACAACTTTCCAACAATAAAGGCATTAATAAACTCGGTGGTGGTTTGTCCGCAGAAGCGCTGACAGAAAAAGACAAAGCCGACATTATTACCGCTGCTAAAATCAATGTGGATTTCTTGGCTGTCTCTTTCCCGCGTTCAGGTGAAGATCTGGATTATGCTCGCCGTTTAGCTCGAGATGCAGGCTGTGAATGCCAAATCGTCGCCAAAGTTGAACGTGCAGAAGCAGTCGCAACTGACGACATCATGGACGAAGTGATCCTTGCATCTGATGTGGTGATGGTTGCCCGTGGTGACTTAGGAGTTGAAATTGGTGACCCTGAACTGGTTGCAGTACAGAAGAAATTAATTCGTCGTTCCCGTCAATTGAACCGCGTGGTGATCACGGCAACTCAAATGATGGAATCCATGATCACCAACCCAATGCCAACCCGTGCAGAAGTCATGGACGTGGCAAACGCGGTCTTAGACGGAACTGATGCGGTGATGCTATCCGCAGAAACCGCCGCAGGACAATACCCAGCAGAAACTGTCGCCGCCATGGCACAAGTCTGTTTTGGTGCGGAGAAAATGCCGGGTCTGAATATTTCGAAACACCGTTTAGATGCTGAATTCGAAAGTTCCGAAGATGCAATTGCGATGTCAACCATGTACGCCGCCAACCACCTAAAAGGCGTTAAAGCGATCATCGCGATGACTGAATCAGGTCGTACCGCACGTATTATGTCGCGCATTAGCTCTGGCTTGCCAATTTTCGCGATGTCTCGCCATGAAAAAACATTGAATCAATGTTCACTGTACCGGGGTGTCACCCCTGTGTTTTGCAGCACGCATACTGATGGTATTGCGGCAGCAAGCGAAGCCATCGCACGTTTACGTGATAATGGCTACTTGATGGTAGGTGATACGGTTATCGTGACTCAAGGTGACCAAATGGGCACCATCGGCAGCACCAATACCTGCCGTATTTTAGTGGTTGAATAATAATTTTATCGTTAATGGTAATGTAAGCGTTCAATTCATCGAGGGAGCTTAGGCTCCCTTTTATTTTTTCATCTCAATGATATTGCAAATTAAATTGCAGCGTTCCATCCGCCTTTCCTCCGCGTGTTTTCTCTGCTGTTTGAATATAGGCCGCTTCTAACGGAATAACATAGTGTTGCGCTTGATTTAAACGGGAAATTTGTACCATTTGGTTGAGTTTAATCGGCTTCCCTTTGTGCTTAATTTGAATACCAAAGCCTTTCGCCGTTTCTTGATGATTCGGATTGTTGAGTGCAATCGTTCCACCTATCCCACTTTCGTCAGCCGTTCCCATAAAGTGGATCTTTACGGGTGAAGATTCATCGCACTCAAGCTCAATTTTGAACCGCTTACGACTATTCACAAGCGTCACACCCACCCCATTTGCACCTGACTTTTCCACTTGACCAAACACAACATTGATCACCCGATTTTTCACTTCACATCCATTTGCAATCACATTAATCGGTGACAACCAAATTTTTGGCTCAACATTTCCAAACGAATCTTGAATAATAAACTTATTATTAAACACAATAAGCATTGCAGCGCTGGTCGATTGTAATAATTGAGTATTGACTCGAGGGCGAATTTTATAAAATGCGGCTTTCAAGGTAACATTGTAATTGCCTCTTGATTCGCTACTCGGGCACAATAAACGATTCGCCGGATTTCCATCGCGATTATTTTTACCATTCACATATCCCCTCGCTGAACACGGGCTATTAACTGAGCCGTGCAATGCAAAGCCGATACCTGATAGGCCAATTTCCTTAATGGCGCCAACCCCTGCTATCTGATAGTGCTCATCAAATATACCAGGCAAATTAATTCCCACTCGCGTTGTCCCTGATTCATTCCACCACACCCATGGCGTATAGGTTCCCAGCTCTATCGTTGCAATATGTGAGTTGATGGGTGCACTTTTAGGGACATACAGCGTTTGAGATATCGGTACCGTGTAAGATGCAAATTCTGCTCGGTAGTCTGCGAAAAGTCTTGGTGAGAACAACAACATGATGGCGTAGATAACGCTGGAGATAGCAAACTGTTTCATAACCCCCCCCTTATTGGCAAACCCCGTCAATAAATTGAATATTTTGATTGCTCACATCAATCTTAAGAGGTAATTGACACTGCTGTGTATACGCTTCTCCCCATTTAATTTGAACAATACTCTGTGCAGGAACCCCACTCAAATAGACTTCTCCATCATTCGCTACAATGCCCGATGAGACGATATGCTGCTGTGCGAGAATATTAACTTGGGTACCAAACCCGAGTAACCGATTATTTTTCTTGAGTTTTAATACCACTCGCCCACCACGCTTCGCTTTAAGATCCACCAAAATAATCGCACCGCTTGTGGGAACAACGGTCGCTGAGCTCAATTCCACATCATCATTACCCTTTAACGTCGAGGTATCTACACTCACTTTATTACGTTCATAGCGCGTTAACATAGGCACCACGGCATACCCTTGCCCATTAGTACGCAGTGAAGGCACGTTATTCACTTTCAAATTATTAATATTTTGAGTTTTAACCAGTCCAATAGCATCAGAAAACGCGCGTGAAGCGGTCATTCCATCTTGATGAAATAAAAGCGCTCCAGTCACCTCAGCATGGGTAGCTTGATATTCAGAAGCATAATCCCAACCAGCACCAAATTCACCGTAAGAGGTTACGTAATTACCACGAATACCATGACTGAATTGTTGATTTTTATGATGATATTGCTGAGTAATGTCATATTGCAATTGATTGGAATTGAAAGCTGAGCCATTCAAGCTAAATGTACTTATTCCCCCGGCATTGCCGCTCGAGTTGTAGCTATAAACACCCCAATAAGCCTTTTCTTTCCAACGAAATGGCATACTGCAATTAAAGGAAAATAATCTATCGACCCGACGAGGATTATTTTGCTCAGAATGGGAATAGGAAAAGCTGTAATTAATAGATTGATATTGAGAGCCAAAACTGACTGTCAGGTTATTATCTGATCCTGACTGTCCCCAATATTTTTGTTGATACCCATTAATGTTTAAAGATCCCCATTTCCCTAGCGCTTGACTCAAAGCAATCTGTAACCGTTGCTTTTTTGATATTCGATCGATGTCTATGGCGTGAAAAAAAGTATGGCTTATATCTGGCTCTAACGCGTATTGAGCTGATAAATTCAGTCCCGTCGCTGTATTTTGAATATATTTGGTATATTGAAGACGGTAGGTTTGATCCGTCATCTTTGCATATTGCTGCCATTGTTCTTGTGAGTATGTCATATCCAATGAAATACCCCCTAGGTAACCTAAACTCACCCCTGATCCTAAAACATAGACTTGTTTATCTTCTGAGATAAAAGCGCCACCTAATAATGATAGATTGCCATAATTCTCTAAATTGATTGGCAGACCATAGATCCCAGAGAATTGAATAAAATAAGGTCGTTCTATCCTTTTCTCTTCCCTATATTTTCCAAGTTCGATGCTGTATTTTAATGACCCCTCCCTTTGCATGATGGGGGCATTAGAAAAAGGTTGGGTAAATGTTCTTATTGATCCATTTGCTTCAGTGACCATAACCTGTAAATCCCCATTGAACGACGTAGGATAAAGATCATTCAATAGAAATTCCCCAGCAGGTACTGATGTTTGATAAATAATCTGACCATTTTGACGAACAGTGACCACTGCATTAGTATTTGCAACCCCACTAACTACAGGAGCAAATCCACGGCGACTTTGCGGTAACATGCTTTCTTCCGACATAAGCTTTATACCGTGATATTGAAAAGCACCCATAATCCCGTTATCAGACGCTGTTTCTCCAATAATTAAATGGCTTTTCAAATCACGAATATCCCGCTCTAAGAAAGTTTGCAAACTATGCAAAATAGCCTTTTCACTCGTGTCATTGTAATAACTGTGATTACGTAACCGCCAAGCCCCCCAATTAATCCCATTTCGTAGACCTACATAAATATTTCGCTGGCTGTTTGAGTTTCCCCACGCTCGGTTAAACCGTGCTGAATAGTTAATAAACATCCCGTTAATTCCATCGTCCCATTCAGTGACGTCAATATAGCCTCGGCTCGCCATTTCCATTGCAATTTGAGGAATGCTAATATCTAATCGATTTGAAAAGAAATCATGATGAATGTCACTACCATCAATTGAGCGCTTAATATCTAAGAATTTATCGGTTGAAGAGATTTCATTTTTTTGTAATAACATTGAGGGCTTAACACCCCAACTCATTAACTGTTCTTTTGTTATCTTAGGTTTCAGTTTTTTTTCTTCATTATCGTAAATAAATTCAAGAAACTCATCTGCAACTTTGTTTCCATTCACATAAATATTGACCTGATAACGACCAGGGAGTTGCCCTTCTGTTTTAGAAAGATAACTTAATAATGAAGAGTCAGATAGCTTATTCTCAATCCCTGTATTAATTGCATTGATGTCAAACATCTCACTTGCACTAGAAATTGATGCAAATCCAACTGATGAAAAAAATGTAATATTAATGAATTTCTTTTTTTTACTATAAAACCAATTTTTGATTAAGTGGTGTGTTTCCATACACTAGCTCTTGGTTATTTTCTTTTCCACAATAGCACCATAGTCATTAATAAATTCAACAGTAACTACATGCCCCTTATCTATCTTATCTTTAAAAATATAATCATCTACCCAAGGGTAAATCATTTTCATTCCTTTTATGGACTCCCCATTAATTAAAATGCTTTTAATTGATAAATGATATGGAGTTTTATTTTTTATTTTTATTCCATTATGCTCTTTTGTTAATATTATGTTATCAAAATTTAATGGCTCAATATCGTTTGAGCGTAGGAAAAGTTTAAACTGAGAATTAATAATAATTTGCAATTCATTTTCAATACTCTCATCTTTAGGAGGTATTGATTTTATATTTAATAAAAATATTTTTTCTTGGTTAGATGCAAGTGGCTCGCCTAAATACGCAATTCTTGCTGCCCCATAACTACTCGGCTCAACACGGAATAAAGCTGGAGTTGCAATAAATGGCGCTTTAATATCCTCATTGAATCCGGTCACCCAACTTTGGATTAAGAAAGGTTTTTTTTCATTACTATTAAAAATTGGAATTGAAATTTCTCGTTTATTATCCATATAAACAAAACGAGTTCCACCTACGCTAATCCCACTAGCTGATGCTAAAGATACAAAACAGAAAAAAAATAAAATAGCTGAATAAATTATCTTCATAGACATGCCAACATAACGTAAATATGGGTGACAAGCGTCACCCAGCATATTATTGATATTGAATACTGTAAATTGCGCTACTATTTGCTTGCCCTGCTGTTGCAGCACCGGTTGCTTTAAACGCTGCAACATACTCCAACTCTCCCGAGTTTCCTGCTAAAACAACCTCTTTAGTATCTTCGTATAATTTTATCTGAGAAACTGCATTTTTTT
Organism: Providencia sp. PROV188; assembly: GCF_027595165.1. Taxonomy (NCBI): domain Bacteria; kingdom Pseudomonadati; phylum Pseudomonadota; class Gammaproteobacteria; order Enterobacterales; family Morganellaceae; genus Providencia; species Providencia sp. PROV188. The sequence goes on along the minus strand of NZ_CP097291.1, from coordinate 1,709,312 downwards.
CATACAATGCAATACCTACGTTTTTTGCTGCGCCATTGCCATGATGTAAAGCGAGAATATCTTGGTCCACCGCATCGCGATTTCCTGCGAAATTAACCGTCACTTTAGTATCAAGAGGGCAATCTACAAGTTTAATTGTGAAATTCGTTAACCCTGCCATTTCTCCAGCAGAAGATAAACTTTTGGTTGATATTCGGCCAAGATCAACATTTAAATTACGTGATTGACTATCTACGGTACAAGCTTGCTCCGTTATTTCTCCCGTAAAATTAATCACACCAGAAGCAAACACTGCCGGTGCGATCGTGATAGCCAAGCTCACTCCCAATAAATTTAGAGTTTTATTTAGAATATTCATGATATTTCCTATAAATAGAATGTATGTTTTAAAATTTACATTTCAAAAAGTAAATATTTTATATATTTACTTTTCGCCAGAAATATAGCATCCCCCTTCAATTAAGTTAATGAATGGTTATATTGATTTTTTTAAATTCAAATCAAAAATACTCATACACTTTACAGAATAAATTTAAAACAAAAATTAATTAGTTTAGAAATCATTAAATAGGTAATTTATGATCATATCATTTATTATGGGATTCTTATTTTTATACATATAAAATTGGTATTTAGAATTGCAAATGTCATTCTCAATTTCTTTTAAGATGTTTTCCTCTATCAATTCATGAATAATATTCCTTGGAAACCAAGAGTAACCGACTGAATTTTTAGTTAATTTAATCGCTGTTTCAGTATTTGCAACCTTAACAGTTTGGTGGCTTCGCATCTTATCTTGAAAAATCGTAGACAAAACAATATGCGGTGTTTTTTCGAGTTTATGTCTAATCTTATCTTTGGTACATTGCTGCAAATAATGATTAGGCGCTGTAACAAGAACCGCGTCAATCTCTCCCAAAAAGATGGGATTTAATGAACCGATATAATGATGAGATATTAATAAATCAAACTCTTTATATGATAAGATATCTTCCCGATTCAGTAGTGTTTTGGTTAATTCAATATCATAATCTTTTCTACTTTTGATTAGGCTTCCAATCTTATTTAATAGGTCATCACTGCTATATAATGAATCTATTACTATCTTTATTTTATTATTTATCTTTTTATTTATTAATTTCGCAGCTATTTCTAATGCAATCGCTTTATTGGTCACTTCTCGTGATAATGCTAATAGTGCTTCACCTTGTGAAGTTAATACAGCTCGGCGTTTTTCCACTACAAAAATTTCAATATCTAATATTTGTTCTAGCTTACTAATAGTATAACTAATTGAAGATTGTGTTTTATGTAACACTTCAGCTGCTTGAGCGAACCCGCCATAATCGACAACAGCTTGCAAAGTTATCCATTGATCTAATGTTGTTTTCGTTTTATTCATAATGTTTCCAGCCCATAATCTTCCCTCACCTTCATCTCAGGAAGAATATAACAATGTATTTAGAATATCACTCCTACACTTTAGTGTTTTTAGCATTATTTTAAAGCCATCTTTTAAATTAAATTTATTCCATAATTATATATAATAAATATCTACCGCTCTTAAAAAACAAAAGCCACGGATAATGATTACCGTGGCTTTTTACTATACTAAAAAGATATCTAGCGATATAAATCCTTTCGCTGATAAGGCTCTATTTCACCTTCCTTGCGCGTTTTCAAGAGTTTGAGGATCCACGTATATTGCTCTGGATTAGGCTCAACTAAAAACTCTAACTCCTCATTCATTCGACGTGCAATATAGTTATCATCTTGCCCATCAATATCATCCATTGGTTCACGAACATAGATATGTAATTGATGATTAACGTGATCGTACACCGGAAATAACGGAACAATTTTCGCTTTACACACTTTCATCAATCGACCAATAGCGGGTAAAGTCGCTTTGTATGTGCCAAAGAAATCAACAAATTCACTGTGTTCTTCCCCATGATCTTGATCGGGTAGATAAAAACCCCAGTAACCTTGTCTGACCGATGCAATAAAAGGTTTAATTCCTGCTTCGCGGGAATGAAGGCGTCCACCAAAATGGTAACGCGCCTTGTTCCACAAATAATCTGCAACGGGATTTTTCTGGTGATGGAACATCGCCGCCATATTCTGCCCCATCGCAGCTAATAACATTGCAGGAGCATCGACAGCCCAGCCGTGAGGAACCATAAAAATCACATTGCTTTGCTGTTCCTGCAATTGGTCGATAATCTGTTTGTTATGCCACTGGGTGCGCGCTAATGTTCGCTCTGCACCACGTACACACAATTCAGCCAACATGACAAAAGACTGCGGTGCAGTTTCAAACATCCGGTCAACCAACTCTTCTCTTTGTTGCTCTTCCATATCAGGAAAGCAATAGAGTAAGTTAATTTTAGCTCGGCGACGGGCGCTCTTCGCTAATCGTCCAACCCATTTACCTATTTTTGCCAGCATAGGGTCACGAACTTTAACAGGGATATAGGCAAGCGCAACAAAGAGCCCTGCACCTAACCACACGCCCCAATATTTAGGTAATAAATAGGATTTATGAAACGTTGGCACATAGCCCTTTTTGCTGTCGGTATCTTGTTCTTTATTCATGTTATACCCAAGAAATCACGGCTATTTTGATAACCAAAAATGAATGTGTAAGAGCATTACAAAAAAAACTGGCAGACACAAGTATCTGCCAGTTATTGGATGAAGAAGCTGAAATGGTTATTTCAGTTTAAGCTGAGGTTTAGTTTCTTTGACCAGCTCTAAATATTCTTTACGTTCTTTACCTGTTAAACCACCTGAGCTTGGTAATTTCGCAGTTAGCGGGTTGACGGCTTGTTGGTTAACCCACATTTCAAAATGGAGATGTGGCCCTGTAGAACGTCCAGTATTACCTGATAACGCAATGCGATCACCACGCTTCACTTTTTGTCCTGGTTTCACCAGCAATTGACGTAAATGCATATAACGCGTCGTATATTGGCGACCATGGCGAATAGCAATAAAGTTTCCTGCCGCACCACTGTACTTCGCCACAATCACTTCACCATCACCAACCGCTAATACAGGGGTACCCACTGGCATTGAGAAGTCGACCCCTTTATGTGGTGCAACTCGCCCCGTTACCGGGTTAACACGACGCGGGTTAAAGTGTGATGAAACTCTGAACTGCTTAACCGTTGGAAAACGCAAGAAACCGCGTTCTAAACCATTACCTTCACTGTCATAGTAGCGTCCGTCTTCAGCACGGAAAGCGTAGTAATTTTTACCGCCAGACTGTAAACGTACGCCAACTAGTTGGCTCTGTTCATGAGTCCCATTGAGCATCTCGCGCCCCATTAAAACAGTAAACTTATCGCCTTTTTTCAGCTTGTTAAAGTCCACCTGCCACTGTAATGCTTTGGTAACTTCACGACCTTCGGTACGAGTCAAACCGGCTTTCTTGGTGCTTTGAGCAAACGTGCCTTCGATAGAACCGGTCATCACGCTGTTTGTCCAATCACCTTTGCGGATCTCTTTCACTTCTTCAAATTTGTTGGTTGCCCCAACACGTTTGAAGATACGCGTTTCACGACGAGAAACATCCCACGTTAAGGATTCTAATTCGCCATCAGCATTCAGTGTCCAGCTAAGGGTTTGACCGATTTTTAAATTACGTAATGATTTATGTTGATTTGAAAGTGTCGCAACATCACCAGCTTCAATACCAAACTGGGTCAAAATAGACGATAAATTATCGCCACTTGAGACAACATATTCATGTGCGAGAGGTGTACCATCTGCATCTGATGCGTCAGTGTCGCTGTCTGCAACGCCTTCATCGGGTAACTGCTCACTACTATCTTGAATTAAATCATCGCCTTCTGCTTCAATCGCTGATTGAGCAAAAGGAATGACCGTATCAGGAGAACTGTCACTTTCATGCGTGGTAGGGATATGTACAGGCCGCCAAATCGCGACGGCCATGGTGGCGACAGTGAGCGTGCTCAACACAATTTTATGGGTCTTGGACAAGCCGTTAAATGCCTGCACAATACCACTTGCCATTTGCTGCACTTTAAACTATTCCTCTATGCTTAATTCAGGCAGCTTGCGTATTGTTCTGATAGTTGAGTCAGAAACTTCATGTAGCTATCTGGTCCAATTGCCAGCCCACTACCGAGTGGGTCGAGAGTACCCATTTTGACTCCCGTATTTTTCGCTACGCTTTCAATAACCGCAGGTCTGAATTGTGGCTCAGCAAAAACGCATTGCGCTTTATGCTCAACCAGTTGTGTTCGTATTTGATGCAATTTTTGCGCACCGGGCTGAATCTCAGGGTTTATCGTAAAATGCCCTAACGGAGCGAGCTGATAGTGTTTTTCAAAGTAGCCATAAGCATCGTGAAAAACAAAATACCCTTTATTTTGAGCCGGTTTTAAAATACTAGCAATTTTCTTATCGTTTTGCGCCATGTTTTCTTTGAATTTACGAAGGTTTACGTCCAGCTTATCTTTCTGAGCAGGATAAAGCTCTACTAAACGCGCGTAAATGTCATCGGCAGCCAAATTTGCAATATCTGGAGACAACCAGATGTGCATATTATACTCACCATGGTGATGATGTTCGTGATCCGCATCATGGTTAGGTTCATCGGCATGTTGATGGCTATCGTCCTCCTCATGGTTTTCAGCCATTAATAAGTCATGAATATTTTTCTGCTCAGCCAATGCCAGACGTTTATTCTGGTCTAATACATTGATTGGCTTCTCTAAAAACATTTCTAATTCAGGACCAACCCAAACAAATAAATCAGCCTGTTTTATCTTTTTTAAATCCGAAGGTTTCAGTGCATAATCATGTGGCGAAGCGCCATCAGGAAGTAAAACTTGTGTATCAGTGACACCATCAGCGATCCCCGCAGCAATGAAAGCTAAAGGTCGAATCGATGTGACGACATCGGCGTTGGCTAGTGGCAACATCGATGCAGTTAAAACTGAAGCTAACGTAGCTTTGCAGATGAATTTACGGGTAATAAGTTTCGATTTGTGTATCATGAACATTTTTCCGTGATCTTAAAATTGAAATGTTATAATATAACACAACTTGATTTCTGCAAGATGTTTTCATATGCAACCACTATTATCTTTAAATAAAATCTCTGTCTCATTTGGCGATAAACCCGTATTAAAGGATGTCACTTTTGCACTTAACAAAGGTGATATCGTGACGTTATTGGGGCCGAATGGTGCAGGTAAATCCACGATTGTTCGCGTGGTATTGGGGCTATTAGCGCCCACATCAGGCACTATCAATCGAGCCTCGTCACTCTCTATTGGTTATGTCCCACAAAAACTGCATTTAGATACCACCCTACCGCTAACCGTAAAGCGGTTTATGATGTTAAAGCAAGGTGTCCGCACGGCGCATTTATTACCCGCTCTCGAGCGAGTAAAAGCCACGCATCTTATTGACCAGCCAATGCAGAAACTCTCGGGTGGTGAAACCCAGCGCGTTCTGCTTGCGCGTGCATTACTCAATAAACCTGATTTGTTGGTTCTCGATGAGCCCGCCCAAGGCGTCGATATTAATGGTCAAGTTGCGTTATATGACCTAATCAATCAATTAAGAACTGAACTCGGTTGCGCGGTTCTCATGGTCTCTCATGACCTGCATTTAGTTATGGCAAAAACAGACCAAGTTTTATGTATTAACGGGCATATTTGTTGCTCTGGTACCCCTGATGTTGTCTCTAATCACCCTGAATTTGTTGCTATGTTTGGCTATCGGGGCGCACAGCAACTGGGGGTTTACCGTCATCAACATAATCACCAACATGATTTAGAAGGTAATGTGATTACATCCCACCAACACAGCAAGGATTGCCATCATGATTGAGTTACTGTTACCTGGTTGGATTGCAGGTATGTTACTCGCGATTGCTGCCGGTCCCTTAGGTTCCTTTGTGGTTTGGCGCCGCATGTCCTATTTTGGGGACACCCTCGCCCACGCATCTTTGCTAGGTGTTGCCTTCGGTTTGCTGTTAAACATTAATCCCTTTTACGCCGTGATCGCCGTGACGTTATTATTGGCTCTGATCCTTGTGTGGCTGGAAAAACGTCCTCAACTCGCCGTCGATACATTACTCGGCATTATGGCTCACAGCTCTCTATCTTTAGGCCTTGTTGTCGTCAGCCTAATGGCGAGTGTCCGCGTCGATCTGATGGCTTATCTATTTGGTGATTTGTTATCCGTAACATATGAAGACATTATAACGATTCTAATCGGTGTAGTTGTCGTTTGCGGGTTGCTTTTTTATCGATGGCGGGCGCTTTTATCGATGACAGTTAGCTCAGAGCTGGCTTTTGTGGATGGAATTAATCTCCAACGCTCTCGCTTATTGTTGATGATGGTCACGGCGTTAACCATCGGGATCGCAATGAAATTTGTTGGTGCGCTAATCATTACCTCTTTACTGATCATCCCCGCTGCTACCGCTCGACGTTTTGCAAAAACGCCAGAACAAATGGCGCTCACCGCCATTGGTATTGGCATGGTTTCCGTGACTGGCGGATTAACCCTATCCGCATTTTATGACACTCCGGCTGGCCCGTCCGTGGTACTAACTTCTGCCATTTTATTTATTCTAAGTTTGTGCGTAAAAACGAAAAACTAGTTGTATAAAAAGAATGCCTGAATAAAACCGTATCTGGATAAAAAACCTATAGAAAACCCGCTTTATGCGGGTTCTAATAAAATTCAATAATACGAATTATTCAGCATTCTTTTTATCGTTATTCACGGGGATTTCTACATCACCGACACTATCGTTTATAAATCCACCGACACAATCCATAAATTGATTAACTTTTAGTTTAAATCCTTCATCTGAGTATTTTGGATCATTTAATTTATCTTTTGGAACATTCACGTTTAAATCCCCATGAAATTTCTTATTTAAGTCAATTTCACCCTCGATACTCACCCAATATGTTGATCCTTCAGGTAAATACCGAGAACAACTTTCAATAGTTTCCTTATTGGTGATAGCTTTGGTGTTTTTTGTGCAACCAGAAACAACAGTTGCAAATAAAAGTACTGTGAGCGCAAATGTGCAAGAAGCTTTATTCATGTGGGACTATCCTAATAGTCGAAAAGACACCATATGATAATAAAAATCATTATCAATGTCTGTATTTTTAAAACTCACTGCATATATTCTCAATACCATTTCGTGGACTAAATAATGATAATTTCTCAATTTAGTAAAATATAGATACAAAAAAACCCAGTAATTGTGGCTAAATTACTGGGTTCATTTCATTTGAAATACGTATGATATTATTTAAATCATACGTATCTATATATCAATCAAGCGTTTAAAATCTAGACTTCTTTCGGCGTTAACCCGAAATGAGAATAAGCATGGGCTGTTGCCATACGCCCTCTTGGTGTTCGCTGAATAAACCCTTGCTGGATAAGATAAGGTTCGAGCACATCTTCGATGGTCTCGCGCTCTTCTCCAATCGCAGCGGCAAGGTTATCAACCCCCACTGGTCCGCCCATAAACTTATCGATGATTGCCACCAGCAGTTTACGGTCAAGATAGTCAAAACCCGCCGCATCCACATTCAACATATCCAGCGCTTGGCTCGCAATCAACTCATCAATACTGCCATTGCCTTTTACTTGGGCAAAGTCACGCACACGGCGTAATAAACGGTTAGTGATCCGTGGTGTTCCTCGTGAACGCATCGCGACCTGCAATGCCCCTTCTTCGGTGATATCCAGCCCCATATACTGAGCGCTACGCTTCACGATATGTTGCAAATCATCAACTTGGTAAAATTCTAAGCGCTGTACGATCCCAAAGCGGTCACGCAGTGGCGACGTTAAAGAGCCAGCCCGCGTAGTGGCGCCAATTAACGTGAATGGCGGTAAATCGATTTTGATGGAACGTGCCGCAGGACCTTCACCAATCATAATATCTAATTGATAGTCTTCCATGGCAGGATACAAAATCTCTTCGACTACGGGTGAAAGGCGATGGATTTCATCAATAAACAGGACATCATGAGGCTCAAGGTTAGTCAGCATCGCTGCCAAATCCCCTGCCTTTTCTAGGACAGGCCCTGAGGTTGTCCGTAAATTAACCCCAAGTTCGTTGGCGACAATACCCGCTAATGTGGTTTTTCCTAACCCTGGTGGTCCAAAAATTAACAGATGATCAAGCGCATCCCCCCGCATTTTGGCTGCCTGAATAAATATTTCCATTTGATGCTTAACTTGCGGTTGCCCAATATACTCATCCAGTAATTTAGGGCGGATCGCGCGATCAATGGCTTCTTCTTCAGAATGCAGCACTTCAGCGGTAATTAGGCGATCAGCTTCAATCATCGTAATAATCTCTCAATTAAAGTGCTGCGCGTAAGGCATCACGGATCAGGGTTTCAGAATCGCTATCAGGTTTCGCGACTTTACTCACCATACGGCTGGCTTCTTGCGGCTTATATCCCAAAGCAATCAAGGCAGCAGCAGCTTCGGCTTCGATATCTGCTTGGCTTGGTCCTTGGCTCTTCACGCTTGGTAAATTAATATCGCTCACTGGGTTGAAAAGATCCCCATTCAAGCCTTTGAAACGGTCTTTCATTTCGACCACTAAACGCTCGGCAGTTTTCTTACCAATACCTGGCAATTTCACCAAAGAGGAAATCGCTTCTTGCTCGATGGCAGACACAAATTGTTGAGCCGACATGCCAGATAAAATTGCGAGTGCCAGTTTAGGACCCACGCCATTGACTTTAATCAGCTCTTTAAATAGAGCACGCTCTTGTTTGTCATTGAAACCATACAGTAATTGAGCGTCTTCTCGCACAACAAAGTGGGTGAAAACAATCGCTTCTTGACCAATTTCAGGTAATTCATAGAAACAAGTCATTGGCATATGAACTTCATAGCCAACACCTTGTAGCTCAAGTAACACAATGGGTGGTTGCTTTTCTAATACGATGCCACGTAAACGACCTATCACACTGAACCCCTTAAATTTGATTAGCGTTTTAAATTTTGACTCTGCTGTTTATACCACAAAAAATGCTGGATGCATATCCAGTCTTCATCTTAATCTTCCACGGGTCAACACTAAACGCGGATCGCCGACTTTCAGCAGGTTTTGATTAAAATGGCAATGTGTGATGGCAATCGCCAGCGCATCCGCAGCATCCGCTTGGGGGCTAGCCGATAATTTTAGGATAGATTTCACCATATGTTGAACTTGGCTTTTTTCTGCAGCTCCCGTTCCCACAACAGTTTGCTTGACTTGGCGAGCCGCATATTCAAAAACGGGAATATTTTGGTTTGCTGCCGCGACAATCGCCACACCACGCGCTTGCCCCAGTTTCAGAGCCGAGTCCGCATTCTTCGCCATAAACACTTGTTCGATAGATAAAACATCAGGTTGGTACTGGGTGATAATTTCCGAGACTCCCGCATAAATACGCTGCAGACGGCTTGGTAAATCATCAACTTGAGTACGAATACACCCACTTCCAAGATAGAGTAGTTGCCTACCTTGTTGGCGAATAACACCGTATCCTGTGATCCGTGAGCCAGGGTCGATACCTAGAATAATCGCCATATAAAACCTATAGTTGCCCTTTATTAATTTTCATATCATCTTATTCCCATCTAATGACAGCCACAATGGCAACAAGGAAATATCACCGTTTCCACCGGAATTTCAGTGTAAGTAGCATTCCTACCATCATAAATATAGCAAATAAAAGAGAAGGTGAAGATGGGAGAGGCGTTAGAGAAAACAGGCTGGACACAGCCCGCTTTCTCTACGCAGACATCGTCTTAATTACAGTTGCTCAGCAACTTCATCAGAGATATCACCGTTATGATAAACTTCCTGTACGTCGTCTGAATCTTCTAACATATCAATCAGACGCAGTAATTTAGGGGCAGTTTCAACATCAAGTTCGGCTTTAGTGGATGGAACCATAGAAACTTCAGCGTTTTCGCTAGTAAAACCAGCGGCATCCAGCGCATCTTTCACTTCACCAAACGTTTCTGGTGTAGTGTAAACGTCAATCGCGCCATCATCGTAAGTTTCAACGTCGTCGGCACCCGCTTCCAATGCAGCTTCCATCAGAGCATCTTCGTCCACGCCCGGTGCGTAAGTGATCACGCCACGTTTGGTGAACAGATAAGATACAGAACCATCAGTCCCTAAGTTACCGCCCGTTTTCGTAAACGCGTGGCGAACTTCAGAGACGGTACGGTTACGGTTGTCACTTAGACATTCAACCATAACCGCTGTGCCGCCAGGACCGTAACCTTCATAAATGATGGTTTCCATATTATCGTTATCATCATTACCCACACCACGTGCAATCGCACGGTTTAATGTGTCGCGAGTCATGTTGTTTGATAATGCTTTATCCACAGCAGCACGCAAACGTGGGTTAGTTGCGACATCGCCGCCGCCTAAACGCGCTGCAGTGACCAGCTCACGAATAATTTTAGTGAAAATCTTACCGCGTTTTGCGTCTTGCGCCGCTTTACGGTGTTTGGTGTTGGCCCATTTACTATGACCTGCCATGAAATATCTCCAAAAACGTCAATAAAATAATTAAACAGCAAATTCTAAAATAGCCTGGCTGTTGCTCCACGATTTTGTCAGCTTTGCCGCCTGTTGCGGTTCAAGCCAACAAAATTCTGTGTGTTCAGTCAGTAATGGCGTTTGTTCATCACTTAGCACCAATTTAAACCAATGTTCTTTACAGTGGGTTACATCCGGTGCATAACGATGCCTGAAATGCGGGAAAATTTCAAAGATGATACTTTTCGACAAATCATGTAACTGACTTGGTTGCGGGTTAAACCCCGTCTCTTCTTTGATTTCGCGAAGCGCTGCATCCGCAGCACTGTTTTCATGAAGTTCCAAACTTCCGGTCACTGATTGCCAGAAGTCTGGATCATCTTTACGCCGCATCATAAGCACCCTGCCCGTGTTTTCAGCCACCATAATGACTAATACCGATTCTGGGCGCTTATAACTTTTCATTACTCTTCTTCTTTCGCCACAACTGCAATCGCTAACTCAGTCAGCGAATCAGGGTTTGCATGACTTGGCGCATTGGTCATTAAACACGCCGCTGCGGTCGTTTTCGGGAAGGCAATAACATCACGGATGTTATCAGTTCCAGTTAACAGCATCACTAAGCGGTCTAAACCAAATGCCAAACCTGCATGTGGTGGCGTACCGTATTTCAGTGCATCTAACAGGAAGCCGAACTTTTCACGTTGTTCTTCTTCATTGATACCTAAAATACCGAACACGGTTTGTTGCATTTCGCTGCGGTGAATACGGACAGAACCGCCACCCACTTCGTAACCATTGATAACCATATCGTAGGCATTCGCAACGGCATCTTCAGGGTTTTTCGCCAGATCTTCCGGAGTAAAATCTTTTGGTGAAGTGAATGGGTGGTGCATCGCGGTTAAGCCGCCTTCGCCATTTTCTTCAAACATAGGGAAGTCGATAACCCACAGTGGCTGCCAGCTATTTAAGTTAGTCAGCTCGAAGTCACGACCCACTTTCAGGCGTAATGCGCCCATGGAGTCAGTCACCACATTTTTCGCACCCGCACCAAACAGGATAATGTCGCCATCGGCAGCGCCAGTACGTTCAATAATTTGCTCGATAATTTCTAAGCTTAGGAACTTCGCAACTGGGCTTTGAATGCCTTCTAAGCCTTTCGCGCGTTCGTTGATTTTCATCCACGCTAAGCCTTTCGCACCATAAATGCCCACGAAATTGCCGTATTCGTCAATTTGTTTACGGGTCATTGCTGCGCCACCTGGCACTTTCAGGGCTGCAACACGGCCTTTAGGGTCATTTGCTGGACCTGCAAATACTGCGAATTCAACATCTTTAACGATATCAGCAACATCAACCAGTTCCATTGGGTTACGCAGGTCTGGTTTATCTGAACCGTAGCGACGCATCGCTTCTGCGAAGGTCATGATTGGGAAATCGCCTAAATCAACGCCTTTCACATCAAGCCACAGGTTGCGGATCATACGCTCCATCACTTCGCGAACTTGCTCCGCGCTCATGAACGAGGTTTCCACATCGATTTGGGTAAATTCAGGTTGACGGTCAGCACGTAAATCTTCATCACGGAAGCATTTTACGATTTGATAGTAACGATCGAAGCCAGACATCATCAGCAGCTGTTTGAACAGCTGAGGGGATTGTGGCAATGCGTAGAATTTGCCTTTATGAACACGGCTTGGTACTAAGTAGTCACGCGCCCCTTCTGGCGTCGCTTTGGTTAGCATTGGCGTTTCAACGTCCATAAAGCCTTCTTTGTCCATAAAGTTACGAACAAAGCTGGTGATTTTCGCACGAGTACGCAGACGATCTGACATCTCCGGACGGCGTAAATCTAAATAGCGGTATTTTAAACGACGCTCTTCTGTGTTGGTTTGGTTGCTGTCTAATGGCAGAGGTTCAGATTTGTTGAAGACTTCCAAGCCTTCAGCAAAGATTTCAATTTCACCCGTAGCCATGTCTTTGTTTTTCTGGCTATCTGGGCGCGCACGTACTGTACCTGTGATTTGGATGCAGAACTCGTTACGCAGTTCTGACGCTTTTTCAAATATGTCTTTACGCTCTGGATCGAAGAAAACTTGAACGATACCTTCACGATCACGCATATCGATAAAAATCAAACCACCTAAGTCACGACGGCGGTTTACCCATCCACAAAGAGTGACCTTCTGGCCTTCATGAGCGATATTTAATTGCCCACAATAATTAGTACGCATACTCTATCCTTTTACTCAGCTTGTTGTGCTTTTGCTTGCTGCGGGAATTTGGCATTTAGCTGAAAATTCAGAATGTCAAAAAAGGCAGACATTATATAGGAAATTCTGTTAGACAAACAGTTTGCTATACAGCTTAACTGCGAAATTGATACAAAAAAACCATCTCTAATCAATAAAAATGGTTCTTATCTATTAAAACGATCCCAACGAATCTAAAAAAATCACACACCCAATTGAGAATTAAAATTTGATTGTTTGTTAGATCATAATTTTTTTGGGAATAATTACCCGTCTCATTTTGCTATAATTACTCATATTCAGACACTTTTGCCTGAAACTAGAGGAACCTTTATGAAAAAAATTCTACTCGCATCATCCCTTCTTGTTCTGCTTGCAGGATGCCAAAACGGAAATAATACCAATACGATGAAGCCCACCAATAGCAACAATAAAATCTTTTATATCGACTCCTCTCTGGCTGACTGTGTCGGCGTTGCACCTATGAAATGCATGAAAGTTAAAGAAAAACCAACGGATGATTGGCAATATTTTTACTCATCCATTCAAGGATTCAGCTATGAGCCTGGCTATAACTACATACTAGAGGTTCAACAATTTGATGTGCCTAACCCACCCGCTGATGCCCCAAGCATTCGTTATGAGTTAGTCAAAGTTATCGAGAAAAAATAATGTCGACGCAGGTGTAAAACCACCTGCTCTTTTCTATGATTGGCCGCAAGCTACAACAGGTTAAGGCAAAAGATGAGCACTAAAATCATTGATAAATTAGGTTTAATTACCATTCAGAATGGCAAAGTTGCCATGGTTCGTTCCCATAATAAAACCCTATTTTATATTCCTGGCGGGAAACGTGAGCACGGTGAAACTGACCAACAGGCGCTTGCTCGCGAAATCGATGAGGAACTCACATTAACCTTGCACCCTGAATCCATCCGATTCTACGGAGAATTCACAGGGTTAGCTGATGGCAAACAGGATGGCACACAGGTTTGTATTCGTTGCTACCACGCCGATTACGACGGCATCCCTCAACCCGCGGCTGAAATTGCTGAACTAGTGTGGCTAGATTCCAATGATACTGACCGCTGCTCTATCACCGCGATAGCTGTCTTGGCGCAACTTAAAGCGGATAACCTTATTCAATAATTCAAAAATGAATTATCAAAATCGATATATTTCTATTTGTAGATTTACCTATTAGGTTTTAAAATTTAGAAAATTTAATTTATCTCCATAGAGGTAGAGTAAAAAATGGTCAGTTCTTTATACGCTGTACTAGGGGCTTTATTGATACTGAGACTATCACTCAATGTCGTAAAGCTAAGAAATCAGTACCGTGTGTCTGTTGGCGATGGTGGGTTTTCTGAATTGCAAACCGCTATCCGTGTGCATGGCAATGCCATCGAATACATTCCAATTTCATTAATTTTATTACTGTTAATGGAGATGAATGGCGCCAAAGTATGGATGATCCATGTTTGCGGCATTCTGCTAATTGCAAGCCGCATGCTCCACTCTTACGGTTTAAAAAACCATGACTATTCACAGCGTCGAATGGGAATGATGGGGACTTATCTGGCTCTCGCCTTGATGATCATCGCCAATGCCTATTATCTACCTTGGGTACAAATGGTGTCGTTCTCTTTTTAGTTTTCCTTACTTTTATGCGGATTGGTTTTCAGGTTATATGGCTTTCTGCTACAATCCGCCACTACTTTTGTTCTGCTAATTAATACAAATCTATGTCAAGTCAGGATCCAAACCATAAAGACAGCCTTTTCTCCGCGCCGATCGCCAATTTAGGTGACTGGAAGTTCGATGAAAAAGTAGCTGAAGTTTTCCCCGATATGATCCAACGTTCCGTACCGGGTTACTCCAATATCATCACCATGATTGGGATGCTAGCGGGTCGCTTTGTGACACCAAATAGCCAAGTCTATGATCTGGGTTGTTCCCTTGGTGCCGCCACCCTGTCTGTACGTCGAAATATTTCAGTGGAAAACTGCAAAATCATTTCTGTCGATAATTCACCCGCTATGGTCGAACGCTGCCGCCGTCATATTGATGCGTATAAAGCCCAAACCCCTGTCGAGGTTATCGAAGGAGATATTCGCGACATTCATATTGAAAATGCGTCCATGGTTATCCTTAACTTCACATTGCAGTTTTTAAATCCCGATGACCGCGAAAAATTACTCACTAAAATTTATCAAGGGTTATTGCCTGGTGGCATTTTAGTGTTATCTGAGAAATTCAATTTTGAAGATAAGCAAATTGGTGAATTGCTTTTCAACATGCACCATGATTTCAAACGCGCCAACGGGTATAGCGAACTCGAAATCAGCCAAAAACGCAGCATGCTCGAAAATGTCATGCTCACCGACTCTGTTGAAGCGCATAAAGCCCGCTTAAAACGCGTGGGATTCACCCATTGTGAAGTCTGGTTCCAATGTTTTAACTTCGGTTCATTATTAGCATTAAAAGAGGGGCAGTAATGATCGATTTCGGTCGTTTTTATCAACAAATTGCCGTTGGCCCTCTTAGCCATTGGTTAGAAACCCTGCCAGCTCAACTGGCGGCATGGAAGAAAGAAGGCCTACACGGTGGGTTCTCTTCATGGGAGAAAATGTTAGATAACCTGCCTGTCATGACACCAACCCATTTGGATATTAAAAATAGTGTCACTGCAACGCGCGATCCGGAATTAACTGAAGGGGAAACTCGCCGTTTAAACAATATTTTGGGGCAGTTGAAACCATGGCGTAAAGGTCCATTTTCTCTCTATGGCGTCAATATCGATACCGAATGGCGTTCAGATTGGAAATGGGAGCGCGTTCTGCCCCATATTTCCCCATTAAAAGGTCGTCATGTGTTAGATGTGGGCTGCGGAAGTGGTTATCACATGTGGCGTATGCTGGGCGAAGAAGCGGAGTTTGTTGTCGGCATCGATCCTACTGAACTGTTTTTATGCCAATTTGAAGCGGTTAGAAAACTGTTAGGTGATGACCAACGCGCACATTTATTACCATTAGGTATTGAACAACTGCCTGCATTAAAAGCCTTTGATACCGTATTTTCGATGGGCGTTCTGTATCATCGTCGCTCCCCACTCGACCATTTATGGCAACTAAAAGACCAACTCGTCAGTGAAGGTGAGTTAGTGTTGGAAAGTTTGGTGATTGAAGGTGATGAATTCCAATGCCTGATCCCTGGCGATCGCTATGCACAAATGCGCAACGTTTACTTTATTCCTTCCGCCAAAATGCTCAAAGTGTGGTTAGAGAAATGCGGTTTTGTCGATGTACGCATTGTTGACCAAGCGGTGACTTCGTTAGACGAACAGCGCCGTACTGAGTGGATGCAAACGGATTCGTTAGCGGAATTTTTAGACCCTAATGATCAATCCAAAACCATCGAAGGGTATCCTGCCCCTCTACGTGCGATTTTAGTGGCGAAAAAACCGTAATATTGTAAGACGGCAATTCTCACCGGCCCTACATGACAAAACCCCCAAAAGTTCATCGAAAACTCACGGGGGTTTTTATTATGCGCCACAAAAAATAACGGCTATAAGTTATTCATTAAATACTCTTCAACTGCTTTTGCGTCATTCGCCGAATCAAAATCCATTCCTAACGATAGCGTGCCATCTTTTAATTCAATCGCCCTAGGCTTGGTATAGGAATAGTTAATATTTTTGATTTTCTCACTGACTGACTGTTTTGCCAGTTCAGAGTGTTCACAGACATTGGCTATTCCCTTGAGCATCTCTTTGCTATAACCATCGATACCAATGGTTTCGAGCTGCTCTTTTGAAAACGTTGCCCAGTCAAAGTTCGCTTTAATGTCTGACCCACAGGTTTTATTTAATGTCGTAACTTGAGAGGAAATTTCCGTTTCATATTTTTGGTGCTTCTCTTTTTCAGCTAATGAAAATGCAAACGAGGAGGTTGTGATAAACAAAAGTGATGAAGTTAATACAATTTTTTTCAGCATGATTTTTTCCTTAAAATTCATTCAGCGGTTTTTAGTTTTTACTCAGTTCAAAAATCTAAAAACAAAGGGAGGTATTTAACCTCCCTTAGACCATTGACAAACCCATCAGGTTTGGAAATGGCTCTTTTGGGGTTGTAAAATTAACAAGGAAAATCAATTCATTGATTTTCGCCTGATAACACAAAGAGGGAAAAACCACGCTTTTACCCCTCTTTGTCATCAACCTCAGGGAGGTTATTAGCCTCCCTATCTTAACTCTCCCTATCACAAATTCAGTCAGTCCTATTCCGAATTTATGATTTACGCCGGAACTTTTTCCGTTATAGAAATAAAGTCCATCATCGCTTCCACCGTTGGTCCATCCACACAGTAGTGTGTGAACTCATCGGTTTCACTGTTCGATGCCATAGTTACACCAGCTTTGCGGTAATTCATACTGGAAGGGACAGTTTTCCCTGCGGAGCTGTGCACTTCCGTTAGACCAATTTCCATAAACTTGGTCATATTTGCCAACCGAACCCCCGCACCAGCCATAATGATTGGACCATTAATTTCACGGCTTTTTTCGTGCAACTCTTTCAGTAGCGGCAAACCTAACTCAGCACTTTGTTGCTGACCGGATGTTAAAATACGTGCCACCCCAAGGTTTTTAAGTTGCTCTAATGCCAGTAACGGATTGATACACATATCAAAAGCACGATGGAAAGTAATCTCCATTCCATTCGCAATTTCCATTAAGGTCTGCATCCGTTCGATATCAATGCGCCCTTCTGTATCTAAGATCCCCACCACTGCGCCGGGAAACCCCATCTCCTTGATCATCTGTAAATCTTCACGGATCACATCAAATTCACTCACGTTATAGCAGAAATCGCCACCACGAGGACGAATAATGGGATGAACAGGTATATGAAGTTTCTCTCTCGCCAGTTTTAAATAGCCGTAGCTTGGTGTTAGCCCCCCATCTGCTGCCCCCGAACAGAGCTCAATGCGATTTGCACCATATTCTTGCGCGACTTCGGCGCATTCTATACCAAAACAGCAAATTTCCAGTTTCGCCATGAAGATCTCCAAAATGGTCATAAGCTCAGTAGAATATGAGCTGAAAATTGAGGGCCAAAACGTGCTTTTTATTAGGCATTCAACTAACTATGCCACTTTTTGTTAAATGTTATCTGCGTGATATCACACCATTTAGAGTTGGCTCTAAATAATGATCAATAACGTTAATTGCATCACTTATTTTTCGCTTTCAACGATGTTTCTAAGGGAAAATGGGTGATATTTGAGGGTAACTAAGCCGTTTGTCACGGCCAAAGTCGGATTTGGCAGTCTTTCTTGCTGACCTTTAGGTTGGCTCACTTTATAGGAGTAGCCCTCCGGTAGTGTGTCCGGTAATAAACGACGCGCTGTCTCTTCCAATAATTCTGGCGCGACATCAATGACCATTTCAATATGTTCCCAGCTCTCTTGAGGATAGATTTTATCTTTTGGAAAAGGCAGCTCGATAATATAAACATCCTGCCCAGCAACTTGAATGGGCTTTTTCAGGTCATAAAGACGAATTGGGCGACCGTTAATCAAGTTATCTGAAAGTAACTCGGCGCATTGCAATAGCCCATCATGCCAACGCTCTGCGGTTTCCTGATGATGGCAACGTACAGAAATATGGTCAATCACATAATCTGTCAAAGATAAGCCGAGTGCGTGCGCCATTGCCGTCACTTTTTTTTCAAAATAAGGTAGGTCACACCACAAATCATTTAACTGAGGGATTTTATCGAAATCTAACATTCACATAACTCTATTGATAAAAAACAAAGATAATAAAAAGTGAAACAAGTGCCAGACTGTAGCACGACTCCCCCAAAATATGGTATAAAACCTGCCGTTTTTTCTCTTCCACCTTTTAGTTACGCCCATGAAATGGCACAATGCGGTAACTATGTTCGTTATTTAAGGTAATCCGGTGAATATTCAGGCTATTCTTTCAGATAAAATCAGTGCTGCAATGCTAGCAGCGGGAGCTCCAGAAGGCTGTGACGCCCTTGTTCGTCAATCAGCTAAAGCGCAATTTGGTGACTATCAGGCTAACGGCGTGATGGGAGCTGCGAAAAAAATGGGTCTGCCTCCCCGACAACTGGCCGAGCAAATTGTCAGCCAATTAGATCTCGAAGGTATCGCATCTAAAATTGAAATCGCCGGTCCCGGTTTCATCAACATTTTTATCGACCCAACATGGATTGCCACTCACGCAGAAAACGCGCTGACCAGCGACCGTTTAGGCCTAGCACCAGTTAAAGCCGAAACCATCGTGATTGACTACTCCGCGCCTAACGTTGCAAAACAGATGCACGTTGGTCATTTGCGCTCCACGATTATTGGTGATGCTGCAGCACGTACCCAAGAGTTTATCGGTCACAAAGTAATCCGCGCTAACCACGTGGGTGACTGGGGCACACAATTTGGGATGCTGATTGCTTACTTAGAAAAAGTGCAAAATGAAGATGCCAGCGATATGGCGCTTTCAGACCTCGAAGAATTCTATCGCGAAGCGAAAAAACATTACGACGAAGATGAAGACTTTGCCGTTCGTGCCCGTGGTTACGTGGTGAAACTACAATCTGGTGATGAATACTGCCGTAAAATGTGGCGTAAACTGGTTGATATCACCATGCAACAGAACCAAGAAACTTATCGCCGTTTAAACGTCACGTTAACGGAAGATGATGTGATGGGTGAAAGCCTGTATAACAGCATGCTACCAGGCATCGTTGCTGACTTAAAAGCCAAAGGTTTAGCCGTAGAAAGCGAAGGTGCAACCGTCGTTTTCCTTGATGAATTCAAAAACAAGGAAGGCGAACCGATGGGCGTTATCGTCCAGAAGAAAGATGGCGGTTTCCTGTACACCACCACCGACATCGCCTGTGCAAAATACCGTTATGAAACCTTGCATGCGGATCGCTCTTTGTATTACATCGACTCCCGCCAGCATCAACATTTAATGCAAGCTTGGACTATCGTCCGTAAAGCGGGCTATATTCCAGAATCCATGGCGCTTGAGCACCATATGTTCGGAATGATGCTAGGAAAAGACGGTAAGCCATTCAAAACCCGTTCAGGCGGTACTGTTCGTCTGTCCGACCTGTTAGATGAAGCCGTTGAACGCGCCCAAACGCTGATCCGTGAGAAAAACCCGGATATGGCGGAAGAAGAATTACTGAATCTTGCAAATGTCGTGGGTATCGGCGCGGTTAAATATGCTGACCTGTCTAAAAACCGTACCACTGACTACATTTTCGATTGGGACAATATGTTAGCCTTTGAAGGTAACACCGCGCCATATATGCAATATGCCTATACCCGCGTTGCCTCTATCTTCAAAAAAGCAGACATTACCGAAGCAGATTTAACCCTGCCAATCGTATTAGAAGCGCCACACGAAATGGCATTAGCAACACGTTTAATGCAGTTTGAAGAGACAATCTTAACGGTTGCACGTGAAGGTACGCCACACGTTATGTGTGCTTATCTGTATGACTTAGCGGGTCTGTTCTCTAGTTTCTATGAACATTGCCCTATTTTGTCCGCAGATACCGATGCACAGCGTCAAAGCCGTTTAAAACTGGCTTTATTAACGCAAAAAACCCTAAAAGCGGGTCTGGATACGTTAGGTATCGAAACCGTCGAAAGAATGTAAGTTTTATTCTTTTGTTTAAAGCCCACTTCGGTGGGCTTTTTACTTTTCACTTCTCACGCCCCCCTTTCCCCTCTCTTTTTTGCACTATTTTTGAGCAATTTTTTGTAATCAATAGACAGCTTGCACTTAATTGGTGAGCAACCTCTCATTATTTCTCCCCATTTCAATCCATTACACCCTAAAAAACAGAAATTTAACATTTGGCACGATGCTTGCTTTATCTCTTTTGCCTTTTCAAAAAGACAGGGGGATTTATGAAGTACATCATCGCAATTATTAAACCGTTCAAATTAGAAGATGTTCGTGAAGCACTCACTGAATTAGGAATACAAGGGATGACCATCTGTGAAGTCAAAGGATATGGCAGACAGAAAGGTCACGCGGAGCTTTACCGTGGTGCGGAATATGAAGTGAGTTTTCTACCCAAAACCAAAATGGAAATCGCTATCAGCGATGACCTACTGGAACCCGCTCTCGATGCGATCATTCGTACCGCAGATACGGGGAAAGTGGGGGATGGAAAGCTGTTTGTTTTTGAACTTCTACAAGCTGTTCGCATTCGTACCAGCGAATCCGGCGATGACGCACTCTAAGGGAGATAAATAATGAGACGATTATGGTTACCTGCCGCACTCTTCGCCTTAAGTTATTTCGCACTTCCCGCCTATGCGTCGGAAGTGAATGCCGTTGATAAAGCCGATAACGCCTTTATGTTGATCTGCACAGCGTTGGTATTTTTTATGACCATCCCCGGCATTGCACTGTTTTATGGCGGATTATTACGCAGCAAAAACGTGTTATCGCTGATCACCCAAGTAATGCTGATTTTTAGTGTGGTGATTATTCTTTGGTTTGTATTCGGCTATAGCCTCGCTTTCACCGCAGGAAATAAAATCTTTGGGGATGGCTCTTTAACGTTTCTAAGCGCGATGTCCATCGACGATTTATCGGGTTCCATTAATCGATATATCCATGTTGCCTTCCAAGGCTCATTTGCGGTTATTACCCTCGCATTAATTGTCGGAGCACTGGGAGAACGCGTGCGTTTCTCTGCACTTCTTATTTTTACCGTGATTTGGTTTACGTTCTCTTATGTACCTATCGCGCATATGGTGTGGGCTGAAGGTGGATGGCTGGCGGATGATGGCGCTCTCGATTTTGCAGGCGGAACCGTGGTGCACATTAACGCCGCTGTCGCTGCATTGGTCGGTGCCTATTTGCTGGGTAAACGTAGTGACTACAGCCAAGTGGTGCTAAAGCCCCATAACTTACCGATGGTCTTTATGGGTACCGCTGTACTATATATTGGGTGGTTTGGCTTTAACGCAGGCTCCGCAGGCAGTGCCAATAATATTGCCGCACTGGCGTTTATTAACACAGTGATTGCCACGGCTGGCGCTATCCTTTCATGGACATTTACTGAGTGGTTATTGAGAGGAAAACCCTCCATGCTTGGAAGCTGCTCCGGTTGTATCTCTGGATTAGTCGCTATCACACCTGCGGCCGGTACTGTTGGTCCTATTGGTGCACTTGTTATTGGTGTTGTCGGGGGAATTATTGGGCTTTGGGGCGTTGTCGTCTTAAAACGTTGGTTAAAAGCCGATGATGTGTGCGATGTTTTTGGTATCCATGGCACCTGCGGTATTATTGGTTGCATACTCACAGGCGTATTTACCTCGACGCTGTTTGGGGGACTTGGTTATCGTGACAACGTCACGTTATCCCATCAAGTATTTGTTCAGATTGAAAGTATTGTGGTTACCATTGTATGGTCGGGTGTAGTGGCATTTATCGCCTTTAAACTAGCTGATAAGTTAGTTGGTCTGCGGGTTTCCCCAGAGGAAGAGTGCGATGGGTTGGATCTTACCACTCATGGCGAGCGTGCTTATCATCCGTAATTGTCTACTCCCCCTCGATTGAGGGGGGAGTTTGTTCGATGTAAAGCTAATACATATGCGAATTAAGAACTACGCAATACTGCGCTTCATAAAGTCACGCGGGCGGAAGCCTAATAGATACAGCGCCACAAAATAGCTCCCTGCTCCAATAATCACTACCCCCATCAAACGTAACATGCGCATCAGCATATTGCCGTCTTGCCACGGTGGCATAAAGTGTAGTACGCCAAATAGCACCACAACCATCACCGCCAAGGCAACAAACAATTTAACTAAGAAACCACGCCAGCCTGCTAGCGGTTGGAAAATATCTTGCTTGCGTAACTGCCAATACAAAACACCGGCGTTAAAACACGCCGCCAGCCCAATAGACAGGGCTAGACCTGCATGTTGCAGAGGCCCAATAAAGGCTAAGTTCATTAACTGAGTCAGAATCAAAGTGACTATCGCAATTCTTACAGGAGTACGAATATTTTGGCGTGAATAGAAACCTGGCGCCAAGATTTTCACTAAGATCATCCCCGTTAAGCCCACACAATACGCCATTAATGCATACTGGGTCATCAAGGAGTCGTGAGCGGTAAATTTGTCATATTGGAAAAGCGAAACCGTTAACGCTTCAGATAGTATCGCTAGCCCTACCGCACACGGTAGTGCCAGTAATAAACATAAACGTAATCCCCAATCCATTAAATGGCGATATTCTTGGTGATTTCCGCTAGTAAAACTTTTAGAGAGCGATGGCAATAGGATGGTACCCAGTGCAACACCAAGCACCCCTGAAGGTAACTCCATTAAGCGGTCGGCATAATACATCCATGATACCGAACCTGATTGCAGGAATGAGGCGAAGATCGTGTTAATAATTAATGAAATTTGCGCGACAGAAACCCCGATAATCGCCGGTCCCATCATCTTCATTACTCGCCAAACGCCACTATCGTGGAACGATAAACGTGGCAATACCAACATACCGATTTTCTTTAAATGCGGTAATTGGTAACCCAATTGCAGCACACCACCAACAAGAACAGCCCAAGCCAGAGACATAATCGGCGGGTCAAAATACGGCGCAGCGAACGCTGCAAAGAAAATCATGCTGACGTTTAATAGCGTCGGTGCAAACGCGGGTACCGAAAAGCGGTTCCACGTATTAAGGATCGCACCCGCTAAAGATGCCAATGAGATCAAGAAAATATAAGGGAACGTCACACGCAATAAATCTGTCGTTAGCGCAAATTTATCGGCATTCGTGGTAAAACCCGGCGCCGTCACATAAATGATCCACGGCGCAGCAAACATGCCGACAACCGTCACGATCGCCAATGCTAATGTAAGCATCCCCGAAATATAGGCTACAAACGTGCGCGTGGCCTCTTCGCCCTGCTGGTTTTTATATTCGGCAAGAATGGGAACAAATGCTTGAGAAAACGCCCCTTCAGCAAAAATTCGACGTAATAAGTTAGGGAGTTTAAAGGCGACAAAGAAGGCATCAGAAGCCGCTCCCGCACCAAATACACGGGCAATAATGGCGTCACGAATGAAGCCTAAAACCCGTGACATCATCGTCATCGAGCTGACTGCCGCTAAAGATTTTAATAAATTCATGATTGCTAGACTAAAAGAAGACAATCGCAGCAGTTTAACAGCGGATGGCAAAACTGACTACGATTGTAGAGTAAATGTTTAGGCTTTAGTCGACTTCCATTCATTGTCGGTTAATGCCGTTAAGACGTGGTCGCGCCATTCTCCATTAATTTCGAGATACTGCTTTGCATAACCTTCACGTTCAAAACCTAGGCGAGTGAGCAAGTTACCGCTGCGCATATTATGGGGCATGTAATTCGCCATGATGCGGTGCATGCCTTGGTGTTTTTGCATGTAACGAATAATTTGGGTTAAAGCTTCGTACATCAGCCCCTGTCCCTGCCATTTTTCACCCAGCGAATAGCCCAGATAACACGCATGGAAGGAGCCGCGTAAAATATTGCTAAAATTCGCGACGCCAATCACTTCGTTTTCATCTTTATCCAATAAAAGGAAATGAAACGCGCTGCCTTGGCGATGCATTTCGCTCATGGCATGTAGGCGGTTGTTCCAACCTGAAGGGTTAAAATGAGAGTTGTCACGGGTAGGTTCCCATGGGGTTAGGAACTCTTTGTTTAAGCTGTAATAGTCCGCAAGTCGGTAATTATCTCGTTCGTAGGCTAAACGGATAATCATTCTGTCTGTCATTAGACGCACTTTGGGTTCATTTGAACGATAACCAAACATCGTTAGCCCTTAATTAGTAGTGTTACCAGTCTTACTTTCGATGTTTGAATTATAACTTAAATTTATCACTTAACTAATTCAATTCTCTCTATAATTAAGTCATTTTTTGAGCAGTTGGTTTTGTTTTATTTCATGTGTCCGTAAAAAACTCACGATTGATGTTTACAGA
This sequence comes from Providencia sp. PROV188, assembly GCF_027595165.1. Lineage (NCBI taxonomy): Bacteria > Pseudomonadati > Pseudomonadota > Gammaproteobacteria > Enterobacterales > Morganellaceae > Providencia > Providencia sp. PROV188. The sequence continues at coordinate 1,684,441 of NZ_CP097291.1, read as the reverse complement.
TAAACCCTAGATACTCCTATTTCGTGCTTTTCATCTTAAGCTAGAGCATTAGAAATACATAAACTAATAATACTTCAGGAACCTCCGATGTCCCTATTATATTTCGCTTTAAAATAGTTCACATTAGAGGTAGGCGGCAAGTGAGTGAATCCCTTGGAGCATACACAAGTATGTGACGAGGGCGAACGAACGTAGCCAACACCCCTATAATGGGAAATATGACGGATTTATCGATAAAAAAATATCATGGTGCATATACCATCATTCCCGCCAAACTCCTGATACTATTAATAAGAATCATTCCTTCCGTTACTATTTTTTTATGGTGTTTCATGGCGCAGGTATCACGGGCAAGAAGCCTCGGCAAATATTTCCTTTTACTCGATAATATGCTGGTTGTTCTTGGCTTTTTCGTGGTTTTCCCTTTAATTTCAATTCGCTTTGTTGAGCAGCTTGGCTGGGCAGCTGTGGTGGTTGGGTTTGCCCTTGGACTTCGCCAGTTTGTGCAGCAAGGATTTGGGATTTTTGGGGGCGCGATTGCCGACCGATTTGGTGCAAAACCGTTAATTATTATCGGGATGCTGTTGCGTGCCGCAGGCTTTGTGTTGATGGCTTTGGCTTATGATCCTTGGGTGTTATGGCTTTCTTGTATATTGTCTGCCCTTGGCGGCACCTTGTTTGACCCTCCTCGTACCGCTTTAGTGATTAAATTGACCCGCCCTTATGAGCGTGGGCGTTTTTATTCATTATTGTTTATGCAGGACAGTGCTGGCGCGGTGATTGGGGCATTAATTGGTAGCTGGCTTTTACAGTATGACTTCCACTATGTTTGCTGGGCTGGCGCGGCAGTGTTTGTGATTGCGGCTCTACTTAATGCTTGGCTACTTCCTGCTTATCGCATTTCCACCATCAAAGCCCCTATTCGTGATGGGATGCGTCGAGTCTTGAAAGACACCCGCTTTGTGACTTATGTGATCACGCTTTCTGGCTACTTTATGCTGTCAGTACAAGTGATGCTGATGTTTCCCATCGCCGTTAACGAATTGGCAGGAACTCCAACGGCAGTGAAATGGATGTACGCCATTGAAGCGGCAATTTCCCTGACACTGCTTTATCCGATTGCCCGTTGGAGCGAAAAACATTTCCGCTTAGAGCAACGTTTGATGGCAGGGTTATTTTTAATGAGCCTGAGCATGTTCCCTATCGGTATGACCACATCGGTCAATATTCTGTTTGTGTTGATTGGTATTTTCTATTTGGGGACTATCACCGCCGACCCTGCTCGTGAGACCCTGAGTGCATCCCTTGCCGACCCTCGCGCTCGTGGTAGTTATATGGGCTTTAGTCGACTCGGTCTTGCGCTAGGCGGTGCCGTTGGCTATACCGGTGGCGGTTGGATGTACGATATTGGGCACCAATGGAATATCCCTCAGCTTCCTTGGTTCTTGCTCGGCACTATTGGTTTTATCACCTTGTGGGCGCTTCATCGCCAATTTAACCGTAAAAAAATTGAAACCGTCATGTTGAGCGGGCAGTAATACGTTACACTTGGGTTATTACTGTATAAAGGAGTGATTATGAAAAACATTTTCTTGGCATCTATCTTTGGATTGCTATTTATTCTCACGGGTTGTGACAAATTAACCGAATTTACTATCAGTGAATCACAAATTAACAGTTACCTTGCGACCAAGGTTAAGTACGAAAATAATATCGGCATTACTGGGTTTGCAGATGCGGATATCACCTTGCATAACTTGCAATCAGAAATTGGTCGTAGCGAGCCAGGCATTATTGCATTAAAAGGCGAAGCCACTGTCACAATGAATTCACTGCTTGGTGCTGCGGCGGCCGATATTGCACTGACCTTAACCGCACGCCCTGTTTTTGATGCACAAACAGGCTCTATCTATTTGAAAGAACTGAAAATTACCCAATATAAAATTACACCAGAAAATATGGAAACCGCCATTTCAGTGGTGATCCCGTATTTAAATAGCTCCCTTGAGACCTTCTTCGCGACTCAGCCTGTCTATGTGCTCAACCCGGATAACAGCGCCGCAGAAGCGACTGCGAAAAAACTCGCTAAAGGTTTAGAAATCAAGCCGGGTAAATTAGTTATTCCAATGGTTGATTAATTGACCATAAATATTTTTGATTGATAAATTGATAATCTAAAAATGAAAAAAGCAACCTTTCTGATAGGTTGCTTTTTTATTGGAATGCCATTTATCTTTAATACTAAAAAGTCACTCGTAATAACTCGTTTTGTATTCAAAATCGAATTTTTCTACCCGTCCATCACTGTATGTCACCACACTGGTACATACTGTTGGGTTTTTATGATCATCATAATGGGTGCATTTTTGAGTTGTTTCGACAAACGGTTTCTGATTTTTCGTCGTATGAAACAGAATTTTAGTGACTAAGCCATTAGTGAAAAAGTATTCATTTTTTGTATTAATAACTTCATTTTCATCGAAATATGTCGTTTCTATCGGTAAAAAATGTTCACCATAAACAAACGTCGCTATCTCTTTCTTCCCTTGAGTGATCTTATTAACAAGACCATCACGATAATAATATTTCCAATCTTGCAGTTCTCCGGTTTGTAAATTGCACATCTTATCGATGCCATAACCTTTGAATTTTTGTTTATCGACTAAGTAATAAAGTTGCTTAAATTTTCTGACAATCACAAATGCTGTTTCACTGTCTCTATTGTAATAACTTAAATTATTGAGACAGCCATGGAGATTAAAAGACACAGTCACTCTTTTGCTGAGCCCTTTCTCATCGTTCATGATTTGCGTTAATTCTTTTACTTTTCCGTAAAGCGGGTCAAATTGAAATTCCGTGCTGTAATTAACCATGCGTTTATTATAGCTAGGCAGATCATTATCCACTTGTGCCAGTGCTAACGGTGAAATAAAGAGCAACATTAAGCCGTGAAGTTTTGTCGAGGTCATTGTGTCTATCCTTTTAACCTATGATGAGAGAAGACGGTTCCACACCTATCTTCTCTCAATCATCAGTCTTTAAGTGACAGTGTCACTTATTCATCACCACTCTCTGAGTCAGATTCTAACTCATCACGCAGTGCAATGACGGCATCGCGGGTAATTTGCGCTAATGTACGGTAAAACGGCGTTGTCGCGTGAGCTTCAACTTTCCCCAGAAATGCGCCATACCAGCTCAAGATATAGCTGTCGAATAGCTCTTCCTGCGCGGCGGTTTCGTCTTCAGCAGCTTGGTCTTCTAGCCATGATGCGGCTAACAGTAGCGCACCAAATGCATCCGTTGGGGCATCGGTTAAGGTCATTCCACGAGTCACAAGAAATTCGCGAATTTCCGCTTCAGTGATTTCTTCATCATAGCGGTGAGCAAAAGGTGGAACCGTTGGCTCACTACCAAACATTGATTGATAATCCGCCGTGATAGCCTTGTGATCCACTGCCTTAGCCATTCTTACCCACAGCTCATCTTGCTCCAAGGGCCATGAGGCTTTGAGCTTATCTTGAGCAATCATATCGATAAGAGGCTTCACAAGCGCATCGTCCGGAGAGCGTTGAAATAAGGTACCTAAAATACGGCAGACGATTGAGAATTCATTCATGGGTTTCTTCCTGTGGCGATTTTCCTGCAATCACTTTTTCGTGATCATGATGCGATGCAGTATACCTGAAAAAACAGAAAACCCACGCTTTGAGAAATCGAGATAAGACATCAATGATGAATAGTGACTATTTCTTAAAAAATCAGATATCTGATAACTGAAGCATCCTCAAAATAATTCGCGCTGTGGCTAGGCGTCAAACGAGGTTATCTCGGGGAGCATACAAAAGTATGTGACCCGAGTGACCGAGAGCAGACAACAACGCCACAGCGTGAAGTATGAAGAGGATTTAGTAGCCTTGGGCTAAATTAACTATCCCCTCTGGCTGCTCACCCCTTTCAATCCGCTGAATATTACTCGCAATCATATCCATCGCTTCATTCGGCAACGTAAACGCGGCAACGTGTGGCGTAATGGCGATACGTGGATGTGTCCAGAATGGGTGCATATGTGGTAGTGGCTCAGTGGCAAAAACATCGAGAGACGCCCCTGCAACTTGCCCTTTTTCTAATGCTTCCAGCAAGTCTTGCTCAATTAAGTGCGCACCTCGGGCGAGGTTAATAATATAGGCGTTCTGTTCCAGCTGGCTGAATAATTGATGATTCAAAATACCCACCGTTTCTGGCGTGCTTGGTAGCAGGTTCACAATCGCGCGGGTTCCTGATAAGAAATCCGCTAACTGGTCTTGCCCATAGTAACTTTTCACATTTGGGATCTGCTTTTCTGAGCGACTCCACGTTCTGACTTTAAGACCAAAACTGGCTAAGCGTTTTGCCACGGCTTGACCTAACGCCCCTGCGCCCATCACGCCCACCACAAACTGGTCATGGGTGTAAGCTGGCAGTTGTTTCCATTGACGCTGGGATTGTAACTGACGGTACTCATCCATACGACGGAAGTAATACAAGACTTTTGCAGCGGCATATTCTTCCATTTGAATGGCCATACCCGTGTCTTCTAAGCGCATCAGTGGAACGCCTGCCGGTAATGTTCCCGGGTTATCTTGCTCTTGCTTTAGAATCGCATCCACCCCCGCGCCTAATGCGAAGATTCCTTTTAAGTCTTGGCGACCCGCAAGGCACTCATAAGGAGGAAGCCATACCATGGCATAATCTGCCTGTTGGGTATCTCCCGGCTTCCATTGGCGAATATTGGCTTGAGGCAATCGAGCACGCATGCCATCAATCCACTGATTGGCATCAAAAAATGGATGGTAAAATAAAATATTCATGGCAACTCCTTATAGGTTTCCACCAGAGTGTGCGTAATGATGTTTATTTTCAAGTCAATACCCCATATTTATATCCATAAGATGAGGATTTTGTTAAGGAGTTAACGGAATCTGGATTAATTACTTGAAGTTTAAATAAACAATTTATTATCAATTTCTAATCAACCGTAATTTATTAAGATTAGAGAGTAACCAAATTGATTTTTATTTAGCTAAACGATAGAAAAAAGTGGATTTTTATTTAATTGGGAGTTGACGGAAGGCGCTCTTTTCCCTATAGTAGCGCCCCGTTGAAGGACAAGTTATTTATAACAAATTCTACAACCACAATTTAGAAAAACGGTGAGGTGTCCGAGAGGCTGAAGGAGCACGCCTGGAAAGTGTGTATACGGCAACGTATCGAGGGTTCGAATCCCTCCCTCACCGCCATTTCTAATCTAAGTTATTCTTCCTTAAGTAATTTCTCGTTTATCTTCCCAGAACCATCGATTTTATCAATCCCAACGCCTTGCGCATGATATTCACGACTGATTTCTTCCCATAACTCTGCGTTTTCTACACCTGCGGCTTTCGGATCAAACACCGGATCAACCCCTAATTTAGTTTGTCTTTCAAAATCACGTAACGCTCTTAAAGCGGGTTTCGATAAAAAGACAATCGCAATCAAGTTTAAGTAGCTCATACTGCCGAAGCCGATATCACCCAGTCCCCACATAATACTGACTGATTGCACGCTGCCCATAAAGACAATCACTAGGAAGACAAATTTCAAAATCAGCTTCAACACAGGGTATTTAAGCTTACGGTCAAGATAAACAATGGTGGTTTCTGCAATATAGTAGTAAGCCATAAGCGTTGTGAAGGCGAACAAGAATACCGCGATAGAGACAAACCCCGCACCCGCCGATGTAAATACCGTAGAAACTGCCATTTGAGTCCATGCAGTTCCTGCTGCCACACCTGGCACATACTCCACAAGGGCAGTCGCTGAACCATCAGGGAAAACGTTGTACATATTGGTGACTAAAATCATCAGTCCCGATGCTGTACACACAACCACGGTGTCGATATAGATAGAGAATGCTTGGATAAGCCCCTGTTTGACCGGATGGCTAACTTCTGCCGCCGCGGAACTGAACGTCGCTTCACCGGCTCCTGCCACGTTTGAAAACACGGCACGACGCACGCCCCAAGACACCGCGGTTCCCACGATCCCACCGAATACCGCATCCATTCCCATCGCACTGCGGAAAATTAAGCTGAACATGCCAGGCACGCTATCCCAATGGCTGCCCAGAATAATCACCATCATCACGATATAAGCTAATGCCATGATAGGAACAATTTTATCGGCTGCGCTCGCAATACGTTTCACGCCACCAAAAATTAACCACGCCATTAATACCGTCACTAATGCACCTGTTGCCATTGGTGGAATATTAAATGCCGTTTGGAACGAATCCGCGATGGTATTGGCTTGAATACCCGGTACCAACACACCGTAAGATAAACAGATCACTGCCGCAACAAAGATAGCAAAAGGCTTTAATTTCAATCCTTTTTCAATATAGTACGGTGAACCACCACGATATTGATCATCTGAGCGCTGCTTATAAATTTGCGCCAGTGTAGACTCAATAAAGGCGCTCGCGCCTCCAAGTAAGCCCATGACGACCATCCAGAAAATTGCGCCGGGACCACCTGCCGCAATCGCTGTTGCTACCCCTGCAATGTTACCGACCCCAACACGCCCCGATAATGCTAAACAGAAGGCTTGGAATGAGGAAATCCCGTCTTTTGATGCTTTATTTTCTTTTAATAAACAGACCATTTTGACGATGTAACGAAACTGAACACCGCGTGTTGCTAATGTGAAATAGAGACCGACACCCAGAGATAAGAATACGAGAGCATTACCCCAGATGTAACCAACGATGGTATTAACGATGGCTTCCATATGTACTCCTCGACTATTGTAATTGTATTTGTGTATTTGCAAGGGTCGAAACCTGAACCCCGCAAGGTTCAGGTCAATGTCATTTTACTGATTGATAAACCAGATAACTTTCGTTTGGGTGTATTGCTCAAAGGCTTCTAAGCCGTTGTCTTTTCCACCAAAACCTGACTGACGGAAACCACCAAATGGCGTGGTGATATTACCTTCGCTAAATCCGTTGACGGACACCGTCCCCGCATTGATACGACGTGCAATATTCATCACTCGATGGACATTTTGGCTATAAAACGATGCAGCCAATCCGTAGTGAGTGTCATTGGCTAAATTGACCGCCTCGTCATCGGTTTTAAACGATGTGACGGCTAAAATGGGACCAAAAACTTCATGTCGAAAGAGAGACATTTCTGGCGTAACGGCATCAAAGATAGTTGGTTCTATATACCATCCTGAGCCGAGGTCACTATGTATTTTTCCTCCTGTTACCAATTTTCCACCTTCTTTAACGGTGGTATCTAAAAACGATTTCACTTTTTCAAAATGCGCCTGTTCAATCATTGGGCCAATAGAAACCCCTGCCTCGCGAGGGTCTCCCACTTGCCATGTTGATGTCGCCGCAGTTAACTTTTCGAGTAAGGTTTTTTTGACATTTTCATGCACAATTAAGCGAGAGCCACAGCTACAGTTTTCGCTCATATTCCAGAACGCTGCCGCCATAATATGTGGAATAGCCGCATCTAAGTCCGCATCCTCAAACACCACTTGCGGGCTTTTCCCGCCGCATTCCAAGACAATCTCTTTTAGGTTACTTTCCGCGGAGTATTTCAGAAATAAACGCCCCACTTCAGTTGAACCAGTAAACGACACCACATCCACATCAGGATGGCGTCCTAAGGCTTCCCCGACTTTCTCACCTAGTCCACACACTAAACTTAACGCACCTTTAGGGACGCCAGCTTCATAAGCCAGTTCCACCATGCGGTAGGCACTCAAGGAAGTTAATTCTGCGGGTTTAACAATCACCGAATTCCCGACCGCCAACGCCGGTGCCACTTTCCATGCAAACATTTGAGCAGGGAAGTTCCAAGGTAGAACTGCGCCCACAACCCCAATCGGCTCATGAACAATCAGCCCCATTTCTTGGCGACCCGTTGGCGCAATTTTTCCGAACAATTTATCGATAGCTTCCGCATACCAATAGAAGGTTTCCACCGTTGCGGGTAAGTCTGTGTGCAAACATTCCGTGATGGGTTTCCCCGCATCCACGCAGTCTAAGGCCGCCAGCTCTTCACTGTGCTTTTCAATTAACTGCGCCCAGCGCAGCATCACTTGCTTACGTTCTTGGGGAGATAACCCACTCCAGCACCCTTCTTCAAAGGTTTCTCGAGCAATATTTACGGCTGCATGAACATCTTGCGCGCTGCCATCCGCAATATAACCAATCGCGCTATTATCAATAGGCGTATAATTTTTGAGTTTGGCGCTACCACTTTGGTAGCCCGCAATTAAATTCCCCGCCCACAGTTGGCTCTGTTTTGCTCGCTCAAATATCTGCTCTTTGGTGATCAACATATGCAACCTCGCTATGGTTTGATCAGCGCAAGAAACTCATGACGTTCTTGCTGGCTAATATTTGACAGAGGCAAACGAACTGGCCCCACGTTAAAGGTGCCTTTTAAGCAACCCGCTTTGGCTTTTTGGTTATAATTACCTGACTCCATGGAATAAATGGCTGGGTAAATCTCTTGCATGATCTGCTTCGCCTTCGCCCAATCCCCTTTTTGCGATGCGTTAAAAATCGCCACTTGCTCGGCAGGGAAAACATTACCTGCACCGGCGATCCAGCTTTTCGAGCCCCAGAAGAAAAAGTCCACAGGTTGGTCATCACAGCCACAAATCACTTCAAAGTTTTTAAATGGCGTTTGTAACAGATGCAGAGCGCGGCTAAAGCTGCCACTGCTCTCTTTGATAGCGACGATATTGTCGATTTCAGCCAATCTCACCACGGTATCTAACTCAATTTCGATACCAATACGGGCTGGGAAGTTATACATAATGATTGGTAGCGAGGTGGATTTCGCCACCTTTTCGTAGTGAGCATAAACGCCGTTTTGATCCGGCAGGCTGTACGGAGGCGGCGACAGCATCAACCCTTCGTAGCCCAGTTCTTTCGCTTGTGCTGCGCGTTTAATTGCGCCCTCGGTAGATAAGTCATTAATCCCTGCGATCAGTGTCACACGCCCTTTGGCAATTTTACTGACCGTGGTTAATACGGTTTTACGTTCATCTTCATTTAATGCGTAATACTCACCCGTGGTGCCGCAGACAACTAACCCAGTCACACCACTGGCGATCAGTTTTTCGGTTAACTCTGCTAACGCCGTGATATTCAATGAAAGATCATCATGAAACGGAGTGACTAACGGAACAAGGATGCCATGAAAATTCATTATAATTCTCCTGAATTAAAGAAAGCGCTTTATCGAAAAAGGCGAGCAATCGAGCGGTGTCGGTTGCCCGTGGATCATGTTATTAACGATATCTGCGGTAATTGCCGCTTGTGTTAGCCCTAAGTGTTGATGCCCAAAAGCAAAAACATACGGGCCTTTTTGGTCTATGACCGGTAAGGAATCTGAGATAGTGGGACGAAAACCCATCCATTCACTGGTATTCTGGCTATCCAATGGCATTTTTAGCATCGGGTTAGCTAACGGTAAAAAGTGACGAGCGCGCTGCATATTCGGTGGGCGTTTTAGTCCCGCATATTCCACCGTACCCGCAAGACGCAACCCACCGTTCATCGGCGTCATAATAAAGCGGCGATCCATACTGGAAATGGGAATTGATAAACGCCCTTTTTCATTTGGCAGCATCAAGTGATAACCGCGCTCCGTTTCTAACGGCACATTAATGCGGCTCACCATCTTCACTAACGATTTCGAAAATGCACCACCCGCAATCACCACTTTATCAGCGATAAATGTGCCTTGTGATGTGGTTAAATGAGCTTGGCTCGCCGATGACGAATCAATCGCCGTGACTTCACACTCAGTCAGGACTTTTCCCCCTAACTGTATGAATGCTTGAGTTAATCGCTCATGCATTAAGGCGAGATCCACCACATGTCCAGTCTCGGGATAGAACAATCCACCGATTTGGTTATTGGCAAGTTCAGGTTGCTGTGCCAACAGTTGGGATTGATCCCAGAATTGGTTATGCACCCCCATGCTATTTAAATACTCACCGTGGCGACGCAGTTTTTCGAGGGTCGACTGTTTCTCAGCCACCAGCAAAGAACCTTGGATTTTGACTAAATCCTCTAACTGCCACTGCTTAGAAAATGCCTGCCAAGAAGCCAATGATGCCCCATTGAGCATGGAGAGAACGTGGTGAATATGCATAAACGGTTTGTGGCGCATATTGCCCAACAATTTCAGTAACCATGGTGTGAGCGGCAATATATAACGCCAATCAATACGCAATGCGCCTAACGGGTCGAGCAACATGCTAGGAATTGATTTCAAAACGGAGGGGTCAACCACAGGAAAAACCTGCTCCGTGGCGATATGCCCTGCATTGCCAAATGAAGCACCAGATCCAATTTGGTTTTTGTCGACCAATAAAACGCCCGTGCCTTGATTCTGGACAGATAACGCAATACTGAGCCCGACAATGCCACCACCCACCACAATCACAGAATATTTGTTATCCATTGGCTTACCTCACTCCACCGTGATCCCAAAGCGGAACGGGTCGTTTTCATCGATCAATAAGGTATTTTCGCCACTGATATAGGCATTTCCGCGAATAGTCGGGATGATGCCATTAGCATCTGCAATCTGATAGCTAGCTTGGAATTGGCTACCGATGACACTTGCCTGACGCCAAATTTTGCCTTCTGCGAGCTTGTTGTCTGCCGCAAGACACGCCAGCTTGGCACTTGTTCCCGTGCCACAAGGAGAACGGTCATAGGCACCGCCTGGGCATAAAACAAAACTTTGGCTATCCGCATCTTCGCAATGACCAAATAGTTCGATGTGGTCGATTTCTTGGTTATCTTTACCAAAAATACCTTGGTCAACAAGGGCTTGTTTGATTTTCAAACAGATTTCAGTCAGCGCCTTCGCGTTCCTATACTGGATAGCGAGTGGTGAATTTTCGACGAGGAAAAACCAGTTTCCTCCCCATGCAATATCCCCAGTCACTAGCCCAACCTCCGGCACGTTGACTTGGACGGCTTTGCGATAGCGGTATGCGTAGACGTTTTGAATGCTCACGCTACCATCTTCATGTAATTTAGCGGTCACATCCCCGACAGGGGTTTCAATTAAATGCTCCCCGTAACCTATGCGCCCTAAGTAATGCAATGATGCGACCAAACCAATGGTGCCGTGACCACACATACCTAAGTAGCCTTCGTTATTAAAGAAAATCACCCCGGCGGCAGCTTTCGGATTCACTGGTTTGCAAAGTAATGCGCCCACTAAAATGTCATTTCCACGTGGTTCTAAAATCGTTGTGCAGCGCCAATGATCATATTCCGTACGTAATTTTTGCAGGCGCGACGCCATGTCTGCATTCCCTAAATCAGGAAAACCCTCAATTACTAAACGTGTCGGTTCTCCTGCGGTATGAGAGTCAATGACTTCAATTTTCTTATATTTACTCTGCATCAGTTCATCCTTATTAATATCATTTGTTAATAGAATGCTTGATTTATGTAAACAACTCTTGATATCTTTCGAATCAACCCATGCGTATTTCTGCACAATTTAAAAACATTTCAGATAACTATTAAAATTAGTTGAATGCATTGGAGCGCAATATGATTGATTTAAATAAACTGTTGTTGATTAGTCAGGAAAACATGCTTTTTCCCGTAGATAATATTAATAATTTGTTAAATCATCTTGGGCTAGTGATGCCACTGATTAATACGCTTCCTAATGTGACTTTTTTCGTTAAAGACCGTAATGCCAAATACTTACTTGCCAATGAAAACTTGGCTAAACGGTGTAAAGTTGATCAACCAAATGGCGTAATAGGAAAAACTGCAGAAGATATCTTCCATGCAGATTTAGGCCAAAGTTATAGCTCTCAAGATTATTTGGTTATGCAGAAAAAAATCAGTGTTATCAATAAACTAGAATTACATCTCTATAAGGCAGGGTTATTAGGCTGGTGTTTAACAACCAAGGTGCCGATTTTTGATACTAAAAATCAGGTTATCGGTGTTGCGGGAATTTCGGTAGATTTGCAGGATGAAAAATCAGTGAGTCCAAAATTAAATGGTCAATTGGGACGCGTTGAACACTATATTAGTCAGCATTTTGATACTGCCATTAAAATAACGACTCTGGCTGAGATTTCAGGGTTGTCATTATCACAACTCAATCGTCAATTTAAAACGGTATTTCATATTACTCCCCAACAATATATTCAAAAGAAACGCCTTGAACACGCGATTGAATTATTAGAAGAAGACTATTCGATTACGGATATTTCCATTAAATGTGCCTACGCCGACCACAGCGCATTCTGCCGTAAATTTAAAGAACTCACTAATATGACCCCAAGCCAATTTAAACGCATGCGTTCTACTCTTAATCATAAGTGCAATAATAAAGCCACTCATGAATTGGATATGGCTTATTCTATTTAACCCTCAGAAAACGCGCATTTTCTTTAAAGGCTGCGCGTCTTTTCTTTTTTGAAACACGCGAACTTTTTTCTATCCATTCCCTCTAAATTCTCAGTTGCTCTTTTAGGAAGTAATCGTTGAGTCTCTTTTTGTTGTCACTATGAATCACTGTAACGATAAATTGCTGTCACGGTGAATAGTTATCACGATAAATAGTTGTAACAGTGAACTTAGGACAGCTCTTATTGCAGCTAAAACATAATCGCGTATTGATATAGCACTAAACTGCACACTATGCGGCATATTTTAAGGATGAGTGAATGACCATTTATGATCTGAAACCGAAGTTTCAGAATCTGTTACGCCCTATCGTTCGTCAGCTCTTTGAGGCGGGAATTACAGCCAACCAAGTCACCCTCGCAGCATTAGGGTTATCCATTATCGTTGGTGCTCTATTAGCCATTTTCCCTAGCCCTTATTTGTTTATCCTGCTGCCGTTTGTCCTTTTCATTCGCATGGCGCTCAATGCTATTGATGGCATGCTGGCACGTGAACATAACCAAAAAAGTCACCTTGGAGCAATGCTAAATGAGTTAGGCGACGTCATTTCTGATGTTGCCTTATACCTGCCTTTCGTGCTGATTTTCCCGCATGCATTTTGGTGGATTTTACTGATCCTATTCCTCAGCGTTTTGACTGAATTTATCGGCGTCATTGCTCAAGCGATTGGCGCATCTCGGCGTTATGATGGTCCCGTAGGCAAAAGCGATCGTGCTTTTGTTTTTGGCGCGCTCGGGTTGTTTGTCTGTATTTTTCCGCAACTGATGACCGCAAGTTGGATCAATATCCTGTTTGTCATCTTTGCCTTGCTGTTGTCCTATACCTGCTATAACCGTATTCGCCGCGCACTGACTGAATTAAGTGCAGTATCGGAAAATAATTAAGGAATAATTATGAACGCTCAAACTGACTATTCGACTCAGCGTCCTGTTGTCGAATCTCAATTTACCACCAGTGATCATACCAATTTGTTTTATCGTTATTGGCCAACTGAACAAATCACCGATAAAGCCATTATTCTGTTTCACCGTGGTCATGAGCACTCTGGTCGTGTTGCGCATTTAGTGGATGAGTTGAACCTCCCTGATTTTGCTATGTTTGCATGGGATGCTCGTGGACACGGTCGTAATGAGGGTCCGCGTGGCTACAGCCCATCGCTAGGTACTTCCATCCGCGATGTGGATGAATTTGTCCATTACGTATCAGAGCAATATCAGATCCCATTCGAAAACATTATTGTTATTGGTCAAAGTGTCGGCGCCGTTTTGGTCTCTACGTGGGTGCATGACTATACGCCTAAAATCCGAGGTATGGTGTTAGCCTCACCTGCATTTAAGGTCAAACTGTACGTCCCATTTGCCCGTACAGGCTTAGGGTTAATGCAAAAAATTCGCGGTTTGTTCTACGTGAATTCTTATGTAAAAGCCAAGTTTTTAACCCACGATGAGCAGCGTATCCACTCGTTTAACAATGACCCACTGATCACGCGCCCAATTGCCGTGAATATTCTTTTGGAACTGTATACCACCGCAGACCGGGTGGTAGCGGATGCCGCGGCCATCACTTTGCCAACTCAGTTGTTTATTTCTGGTAGTGACTATGTGGTACACCATAAACCACAACATCAATTTTATGAGCGTCTAAATACCTCAATTAAAGAGAAGCATATTCTTCCTGGTTTTTATCACGACACATTAGGTGAAAAAGAACGCCATATTCCTATCGAAATGATCCGTCAATTTGTTGATAAATTATTTGCACTTCCTCTGTATCAACATGATTATCAGTTCGAAGATACCTGGAGCACCAGTGCCGACGCATTCCGCTCATTGAGTGTACCGCTACCTAAATACTGCCCGAAAAACCTTGCTTATAAAATCATGAGCAAATCGATGAGCACATTAGGCAAAGCATCTGAAGGTGTACGTATCGGCTACGATAAGGGTTTTGATTCCGGCTCTACCCTCGATTATGTCTATCGCAACGAGGCGCAAGGTTCCGGTCTATTTGGCCGTATTATCGATAGGCAGTACCTCAACAGTATTGGCTGGCAAGGGATCCGCCAGCGTAAAGTCAATATTGAAAACATTATTCGCCAAGCTATTCGTGAACTGACTAATAACGGGAAGCCTGTTCGTATTATGGATATTGCCGCGGGTCAAGGTCGCTACATTTTTGATGCCATTAATGACTACGGAAAAGTCGATTCCGTTCTACTGCGCGACTACAGCCCAATTAACGTTGAGCAAGGGCGTTTACATATCAAAGAGCGTTACTTGGAAGATAAAGTTCGCTTTGAAGAAGGTAACGCATTTGATGCAGACGACCTCGCGGCAGTTTCTCCTGCGCCGACGTTGGGGATTGTCAGCGGTCTATATGAGCTTTTCCCAAGCAATGAGCTGATCCGCGCTTCCCTTGATGGGCTTTCTCGTGCCATTCCATCTGGTGGTCTACTCGTCTATACCTGCCAGCCGTGGCACCCACAAGTTGAAATGATCGCCCGAGTACTGCCAAGTCACCAAGGTGGACAAGCGTGGGTAATGCGCTGCCGCAGCCAAGGCGAAATGGATGCTTTAGTCGAAGAAGCTGGCTTCGAAAAAATCACGCAGTCCATCGATAACTGGGGCATTTTTAGTGTTTCCCTTGCAAGGCGTCGTTAATAATTTATCTTTTTAACCAACAGGTTATTGGTATCATTATCAATAACCTGTATTTTTATCTGCTCAGCTCTCATTTAACCTGCAAATAGCTCACTTGGCTTGCAGATGACTGATTGATGTACCTTCAGTGCATCGAGAGGCGATTAATAAGGATAGGAACCGAACCCATGCTCCATTTAGCCCAAGATACGCGCCCGACATCACGACGCCAGATTTGGCTCTATGGGTTAGTTTGGTTGCTATTTTTAGCCCCTTTTTTCTTTTTAACCTATGGGCAAGTCAATAATTACACCGCGACACTGCCTAATGTGCCTTCTTATGTATACGGATGGGAAACACACATTCCATTTTTGCCATGGACCATTATCCCCTATTGGAGCATCGACCTGTTCTATGGGCTTTCCTTGTTTGTCTGTGTTACCCGCCGTGAGCAATGCATCCATGGTTTGCGTTTAGTTGCAGCCTCCCTCATCGCCTGTGCTGGCTTTTTACTTTTTCCACTTAAGTTCAGCTTTCCTCGCCCTGAAACCAATGGGGCATTCGGCTGGATGTTCGATAGCTTAGAGCTGTTTGACTTACCTTATAACCAAGCCCCTTCACTGCATATTATTTTACTGTGGTTACTATGGTTACGCTTCCGAGCACATACTCCAACTCAATGGCGCTGGTTACTGCACAGTTGGTCAATCCTTATTTTGATCTCCGTTCTCACCACATGGCAGCATCACTTTATCGATGTGATCACTGGCTTCGCCGTTGGTGTCATCATCAGCTACTTGTTACCCATTAACACTCGCTGGCAATGGCGCTATACCGGTAGCCCTCGTAGCCTGAAAATAGCAACAAACTATGGAGTCGGCGCTATCGCCTGCTATGCTCTCGCCTTTCTCGTGCAAGGTGCAACATGGTGGCTCCTATGGCCTGCAATCGCCTTAACTTTCGTCACACTAGGCTATTTAGGTGCTGGTGCTTCGATATTCCAGAAAACAGCCTCTGGGCAGGTTTCTCCTTCTGCCACATTAGTTTTACTTCCTTATCGCCTGATCGCTTGGGGTACCTATCATTACTATGCCAAGCGCTGCCAGCAACCTAGTATTGTGAACGAAAAAATAGTTTTGGGAGGACGCCCGTTATATCCACTGCAAACTCAAGCCGTTCTCGATATGACTTGCGAGTGGCCTCGCAATAACTACAGCCAAGGTAAAAATTATTGTAGTCAGCCACAGATTGATTTGTTACCTCTAAGCCCCGAGGATATTGAGAAAGCCGTTATGACCATGGATAGACTCGCCCAAAGTGGTTCGGTGTATGTTCACTGTAAGTTAGGCTATTCCCGTAGTGCGACGGTTGTAGTGGCTTGGATGGTACATCAAAATATGGCGGAAAATATCGATGAGGCAATCGCTCATGTGGAACAAGTTCGCCCTCAGGTGATTTTAAATTCAGCGACTGTTGAACAGTTACATCACTGGTATCAGCAATTTCATATACGGAGAACACAGCAATGAGTTCATTGATGGATAAAAACCGTGGAGATGTGATTGTGGTATTCACCGCAAGTTGGCGCTATTTTGCCGTAGGTGCCATCCTCGCGTTATTGGGTCAATTCGCTTTACTGCTTCATGATTCAATCTCACATTTTAGCCTCGCGGTGAGTGTCGGGCTGTTTTTTGCTAGCCAATACTTTATTTTCCGCCTATGGCTCGACCACCATTTCTTCACGCTGATTTATCGTCAGGGAGATACCCAAGCCTTTGATAATGCTCTCGGACTCTTATTTCCTCAATCCTCTAGAAACCCAAATAGGGAAAACCGAAGCATGGAAAGTCGCTGGGAAGGCACTCGCAAATTATTTCAGCGTACCAGTTATTGCGTGGTTCTCTTGTGGGGATGGTTATTATTTTCGCTTATTTTTTAGTTTGTTTTGGGTGGTATTTAAATAAACGGTAAATTGACTATTAATTAATTATCACACCTTTTAAATTGCTGTTTAAAATAGCAAATCGATAGTTAATAATTATTTTAAATACGTTTAATGATATTTAACGGAGTAAATAACGCTTTTTTACTTTTGATACTGAAAACGTTATGATAATTGTAGTTTCATTGATAAATAACACATTTTTTTGATTCAGTTAGGCGTATCCTCATACCTTCATTTCGTTTATTTTTCACCCTGTTATTTTGGTAGGGTTTTAATGAGTACAAAAAATATTAATAGATTGCGTCCTTTTAGCGCATTGATTGATTCCTGTTGGAAAGAGAAATACACCGCAGCCCGATTTATGAAGGATTTAATTGCGGGTATTACCGTTGGGATTATTGCAATTCCACTGGCTATGGCACTCGCTATAGCCAGTGGTGTTCCACCTCAATATGGTCTTTACACCGCTGCCATTGCGGGGATTGTCATTGCAATTTCGGGTGGTTCCCGTTACAGCGTTTCTGGTCCAACTGCGGCCTTTGTGGTTATCTTATACCCCGTATCCCAACAATACGGGCTTAGTGGCTTATTAGTCGCGACATTGATGTCAGGGATTATCTTGCTGGCGATGGGTTTTGCTCGCTTCGGTAAATTTATCGAATATATTCCTGTATCCGTCACGCTTGGCTTCACGTCGGGGATTGCGATTACGATTGCGACCATGCAAATCAAAGATTTTTTTGGTCTGCACATGGAGCATGTTCCTGAAAACTATGTCGATAAAGTGATTGCGCTGTCTAAAGCATTTCCAACCCTACAATACAGTGACACCTTGATTGGGCTTGCGACTTTATTAGTGCTGGTTTTCTGGCCTAAACTCAAAGTTCGCCTACCGGGACACTTGCCTGCAATTATTGTCGGCACCCTGATCATGTGGGTGCTAACCCTGTTTGATATTCAGGTAGAAACTATCGGTTCTAAATTTAGCTATTTATTACCGGATGGAACTCAAGGTAACGGTATTCCGCCTATTCTGCCGCAGTTTATGTTGCCTTGGGAGTTACCGGGTAGTGCGCCCATCAGTTGGTCGATGATCACCGCATTGATGCCTGCCGCTTTGTCAATGGCTGTTCTTGGTGCAATTGAATCCCTATTGTGTGCCGTCGTGCTCGACAACATGACGGGGAAAAAACACCATTCCAATAGTGAGCTTATTGGTCAGGGATTAGGGAATATTGCCGCCCCATTCTTTGGAGGGATCACCGCAACCGCGGCGATTGCCCGTTCGGCTGCAAACGTCCGCGCTGGTGCAACATCCCCTATATCGGCTATTGTGCACTCTATTTTAGTATTGCTGACCTTGCTTATTCTTGCACCATTGCTCTCCTATTTACCGCTCGCTGCTATGTCCTCACTGCTACTAATTGTGGCGTGGAATATGAGTGCCGCTGGCAAAGTGTTTACGTTGATCCGCCGCGCGCCAAAAGATGACATTATTGTTTTACTGCTGTGTATGTCATTGACTGTCCTATTTGACATGGTTATTGCTATCACTGTCGGAATTGTTATCGCATCACTGCTGTTTATGCGCCGAATTGCCAATATGACACGAGTAACCCAACTACCAGAGACTCAAGAAGATAAAAGCCTGCTGGTTGTGCGAGTGAATGGTCCTCTATTCTTTGCTGCCGCAGAGCGTATTTTTGATGAACTACGGATAAAAAGTCACGGTTATGAAACAATTGTGATGCAGTGGGATGCCGTACCTGTATTTGATGCAGGGGGGCTAGAAGCTTTCCATAAATTTATTGATATCGTTCGTAAAGACACCCACATTATTGTGTGCGATATTCCATTCCAACCACTGAAAACATTAGCGCGTGCCAATGTTCGTCCGATTGATGGCGTGCTGAGCTTCCAAAATTCACTGAAAAGTGCATTAGAAGAAGTTCATCAGATCCAGGAAAATAAAAAGCAGCTTCAGTCATAACAGTGCTACCGTGTTATTAACTTAACGCTGACAATAAAAATGCCGCACTGACTTAACAAGGGCGGCATTTTTAATTCCATCATGTACGCTAAAAATCAGTAACAGTACATTTCATTACCTTCGGTTTTACCTAATTCACAAGCCATCGCACGGAGTTTTGTCGCTTTCTGCTCGTCATCTCTGACTGCACCATTGTTACCATCATTAAATTGAAATGAAGCCATACCTTCTGCAAAGCCAGCGAAGGTTAATGCATCGGCTTTCGCAAACCATTCCAAGGCTTTTTTCTCATCTTGTGGCACCCCATTACCATCATAATAAATGATGCCTAACCATAAAGGCGCATTAAAATAATCTTTATCATTTAACGCACTGACTTCCTCAAGTAGCGTAATGGCGCGCGGGTAATCAACATCACCTGACTCAGGTGTAATCAACGTTTCTGCTAAACTTATCTTCCCTCGAATACTCCCACCAGCAACGGCTTTAGTCGCATATTCACGGGCTTTGACAAATTCCTCAGTAAACGTTCTGTCCCCACTAATTAACGTAATATCCGCCAATAATGAATACGCATCTGCATTGCCTGCTTGTGCTGATTTTTCTGCCCATAACTTGGCATTGTTTTGGTTTTGTAATACACCAATTCCCGACAAATACATTCCAGCTAATTCATATTGCGCTTTAGCGTCATTGTTTTGAGCCGCTGTTTTGGTCTGTTCAAATATTTTCTTATCTTCAGGCGTAATATCGTATTGCGCCATTGAATGTAGTGAGAACATTAAACCCACCGCACCTAAGCAAAATTGGCGGCTGGTATTTTTAATAACAGAGAGGATTGGGTACATAGATGCCTTATTATTATTTATAAAAGTGAATTCGTATGAATAAATGATATTTTTAAAACGGTTCTTGAAACGCTATAACGCAGAGCCTTGCCCACCATTAGCGAGCAAATACTGGTACAAACTGTTCATGCCTACCCAACGATTTTCACACCATTGTGGGGCTAATAGAGTCGGTTTTCTCGCACTGGCACTGATACGATGGTACAGAATATCCGTTGGCGTATGGCGGATCATCTCCCCCGCAGTTGCGGTATATTCTTCTAAAGATAGGGTGTCTATGCGACCCACTCGCCAACTTTTTGCCATAATGCTGCCCTCAACAATATGCAGTGGATGCAGTTTTATACCGTCTGTACCACACGCCAAAACCGCCTCTAACGTCTGCATATTCATTGCCGCATTTTCATTTGGCAGGCCGCAAATCAAATGAGTACAAACCTTGATTCCCAGCGCACGGGCTTTTTGGGTGGTCGCTTGATAGGCAGCAAAATCATGACCGCGATTAATACGGTGCAATGTTTTGTCGTGAGCAGTTTGTAAGCCAAGTTCTAGCCAAATCTCATAACCTTGCTGGCGATAATCCGCCAGTAAAGATAACACCGCGTCAGGCACACAATCAGGGCGAGTGCCTACGCATAAGCCAACCATATCGGCCTGTTGCAGCGCTTCTTCATACAGCTGTTTTAAACGATATACTTCGTCGTATGTACTGGTATAGGCTTGGAAATACGCCAAATAGCGATTGGCTCGAGAGATTCGGGAAATTTGTTGCTGGATTTGAAGGGTAATGGGTTGTTCAGACTGTTTTTCATCACTGAAGGATGACACATTACAAAAGGTGCAGCCACCTCGCCCCAACGTGCCATCACGGTTTGGGCAGCTAAAGCCACCATGTAAGGTGACTTTATGAATTTTTTCACCATATCGGCGCTGGAGATCAGCGCCGAACATGGAAACAACATCATTTAATTGCATTTGAAGCGATAATTAGCTGTTGGTGTCCAACGCAGGGAAGCTTTTTACAACTTCGTCAATGGCTTTAACTTGTTGTAAGAATGGCTCTAATTTATTTAATGGTAATGCAGAAGGACCATCACAACGTGCGTTATCTGGATCTGGGTGAGCTTCAAGGAACAGACCTGCTAACCCTACCGCCATTCCCGCTCTTGCCAGTTCAGCAACTTGTCCACGACGACCACCTGATGCAGCGCCAAATGGGTCACGGCATTGCAGTGAGTGTGTTACGTCAAAAATAACTGGGCAGCCGTTAGAGGCTTGCATCATGACATTAAAACCAAGCATATCAACCACTAGGTTGTCATAGCCAAAGTTTGCACCGCGGTCACACAGGATAATTTTATCGTTACCACCTTCGATAAATTTCTCAACGATGTTGCCGATTTGTCCCGGGCTGATGAACTGAGGTTTTTTGATGTTAATAACCGCATCAGTTTTCGCCATTGCCGCAACTAAGTCAGTTTGACGCGCTAAGAATGCTGGCAGTTGGATAACATCCACCACTTCAGCAGCTGGCTGAGCTTGCTCTGGAGTATGAACATCGGTAATGATTTTCACACCAAAAGTCTGTTTGATTTCTTGGAAGATTTTCAGCCCCTCTTCCAAGCCCGGTCCACGATAAGAGTGAATAGATGATCGGTTAGCTTTATCAAAAGAGGCTTTAAATACATACGGAATGCCTAATTTTTGTGTCACAGTGACATAATGCTCACACACTTTCATCGCCATATCGCGAGATTCAAGTACGTTCATGCCACCAAACAGAACAAATGGCAGATCGTTTGCGACCTTAATATCACCGATACTGACTACTTTCTGTTGCATACTCTTACCCTTTATAGGAAGACAAAAACTGTCTATACGTTAATCAATGCAGTACAACTGGAAGGTTATCCAGCGAATAAATTTGAATTTTAATCATTTCCGACACAGGGTCTTCTGGGCAATGCTCAACAAAATAGTTAAGGTCACTCAGCGCCACATGGTTACAATCTAAATGCGCGAGGATAAGCCCTCGGTCGCGGATTTCATAAGGGTCTTCAGGATCGAGGATCAGCAATGTCTCACAGACTTTTAATGCCATCTCCATTTTTTTCTCTTCCATCAGCGCCGCTTTTAGCGTGTCGAAAATTTTGCGAACAATAACGCTATGTTCAGCCACGTCCAATTCATCAAAGATGAATTCCGAGTATGGGTCAACAGTTCCTTTTAGCCACATAGTTAGTGTGTGTTGGGATAAGGTTTCACCGCTAACAGGGTTAATAAACCACTGAGAACCATCTCGTTTTGTCGAGACAAAAAGTAATTGAGTCGGGAAAATTGCAGCTTCAATCTCTAAATCGAGCTGTTCAGCAATAAATAAGAAAATTGAGCCAAGAGAGACTGGAGTACCTTGCTTAGAGGCTAAAACCTTATCCAGCCACAGCATATCAGATAGCGCGTAAACACCGTGCGCCGCACCAAATTTCCACTCACTATAAAACAGTGCAATCAGCTGTTCTATCTTTGACTGGTTATCCGCCGTCAAATCTATCGCTGCACGCGCTTTAGTGACTAAATCATCTAATTGCGTTTGTACCTGCATAAAGGGAAAATCGGCGCGAATGATGTTAGAAACCATCATAATGCCTTCACTTAACGGTAGCTGATTAAACTCAATATTTGCTATTGTTTTCATTACAATTCCACTGCAATTGCCCGCTTAACCATTCCATTGGCCAAGGGAAATTCGCTCTTTACCACCATAATCCAGACAGGTCTCGACATTGGTGTACCCATTTTCATTAAACAGCTCTCGCACTGTTAAACCTTGCTGCCAACCATGCTCAAGCAGCAGCCACCCTTGTTGTTTTAGGTATTGTTTTGATGTGGCAATAATGTGTGCTAAATCTGAAAAACCATCCTCATCAGCAATCAACGCCGTTGATGGTTCAAAACGCACATCACCTTGACTCAAGTGAATATCACTCTCATCAATATAAGGTGGATTACTCACAATCATATCAAATAGTTCATTTGGTAGTGAAGTAAACCAATCACTTTGTGAGAACTGAATATTTGTAATGGCTAAACGTTGTTGATTTCGTTGCGCTAACGCCACCGCATCGGGGTTAAAATCCACGCCCGTTACGCGACTATTGGGTAACTCTGACGCCAAGGCTAACCCAATAGCCCCCGTTCCTGTGCCAAGATCCAAAATACGACACGCGTCTTGAGGAAGGCGTGCTAACGCTTGCTCAACAAGGCATTCGGTATCTGGACGCGGGATCAAGGTTGCGGGGGATACATATAGCGGCAGTGACCAGAACTCGCGTTCACCCACAATGTAGGCAATCGGCTCTCCTTGTTCACGACGGGCTAATAGCGCTTCTAATTGTTGCTGTTCGTGGGGAGTTAGTTCGGTTTCATCGAAAGCGAGGATGTAAGTACGACTGCGCCCTGTCATATGCTGCAACAGGATCTGCGCATCTCGTTTAGCGCTATCACTGGCAGACAGTCTGACGACTGCCTGCTGTAACCATTCGCTATAACGCATTAGTCCTGCTCAGATAAAGCAGAAAGCTGATCAGCTTGATATTCGTTGATGATAGGCTGAATTAATGCATCCAGTTTTCCTTCCATCACTTCATCCAAACGGTACAGCGTGAGGTTGATACGGTGATCAGTGACTCGACCTTGTGGAAAATTATAAGTACGAATACGGTCAGAACGGTCACCGGAACCTAATAAGTTACGGCGTTCAGAGGCTTCCGCTGCATGGCGTTTATCCATTTCAGCTTGGCGAATACGTGCACCCAACACAGACATCGCTTTCGCTTTGTTTTTGTGTTGTGAACGTTCATCCTGACATTCAACCACAATCCCCGTTGGTAAGTGGGTAATACGAATTGCCGAATCGGTGGTGTTAACGTGCTGACCACCCGCGCCCGATGAACGGAATGTATCAATACGTAAGTCCGCTGGGCTAATTTCCGGTAATTCCGCTTCTGGCAGTTCAGGTAAAATAGCAATAGTACATGCGGAGGTATGAATACGGCCTTGTGATTCCGTCTCAGGAACACGTTGTACGCGGTGACCACCGGATTCAAACTTCAAGCGACCATATACGCTATCACCCGAAATTTTTGCGATAACTTCTTTGTATCCACCGTGCTCACCATCACTGGTGCTCATCAGTTCAACGCGCCAGCGGTTACTTTCCGCATAACGGCTGTACATACGGAATAAATCACCCGCAAAAATTGCCGCTTCATCGCCACCCGCGCCCGCGCGGATTTCCACAAAGCAGTTATATTCATCATCAGGATCTTTTGGAAGTAACAACAATTGCAATTGTTGCTCTAGCTCTTCATTGCGCTCTTTGGCTTCTTTTAACTCTTCTTGAGCCATCTCTTTCATTTCAGGGTCATCTAACAGCATTTGTGCTGTTTCGATATCATCCTGAACGGTGCGCCACGCAGTAAAACACTTCGCGACATCCGTTAACTGAGCATATTCTTTTGATAAAGCACGAAAACGGTCTTGATCAGCAATCACACCCGCATCAGCAAGGTGCGCTTCAATTTCTTCGTAGCGTTCTTGTAATGCTTCTAGTTTTGCGACAATAGAAGGCTTCATTCGTTATATCAGACCTATGATTAAAAAGTGGTTATTGATGGTCCAGCCCTAAGCTGTCCCTAAGTAGATTTAGACGCTCAACATCCCCATTTCCCGCAGCTTGCTGCAAAGATTTAGTCGGAGCGTGGATCAGGCGGTTGGTTAACTGTTGTGATAGCTGCATAATCACTTGCTCAGGGTTGGCACCTTGGGCAATGGCTGCAAGTGCTTTTTCGGTCATACTTGCCCGAATTGCTTCCGCCTGCTCTCTGTATTCGCGAATTGTAGAGACTCCGGCTTGTGAGCGCAACCAATCCATAAAATGACCGCTTTCTTGCTCAACAATAAATTCCGCTTCAACCGCGGCGGCTTTACGTTGCGCCAAGTTTTGGGCAATGATGGATTCCAGATCATCAACAGTGTAGAGATAAACATCTCTAAGTTTTTCTACATCCTGCTCGATATCACGAGGAACTGCGATATCAATCAATAACATAGGTTTACTACGGCGTGCTTTCATCGCACGCTCGACCATCCCTTTACCAATAATTGGCAGCGGGCTAGCCGTTGAACTAATCACAATATCCGCTTCAGCTAAACGATTATCGATATCGGCTAATGAGATAACTTGCGCGTTCACTTCTTTGGCTAGAAGTTCTGCACGTTCTAGCGTTCGGTTAGCTATCATCATTTTTTGCACGCCATGCTCACGCAAATGACGAGCGACTAATTCGATGGTTTCCCCTGCACCGACTAACAAAATATTCAAATGTTTGAGTGATTCGAAAATCTGTCTCGCCAGTGTACAAGCCGCAAAAGCGACAGAGACCGCATTCGCACCGATATCAGTTTCAGTTCGTACACGTTTAGCCACGGAAAACGATTTTTGGAATAAGCGCTCTAATTCGCTAGATAGAGAATGATTATCTTGCGAAAGCGCAAACGCCTTTTTCACTTGACCGAGAATTTGAGGCTCACCAAGAACCAACGAATCTAGCCCACTTGCCACACGCATAAGATGGCTAACTGCGCGCGCATCTTGGTGCCAATAAAGGCTAGGTTGTAGATCTTTGGCGGTGATCCCGTGAAAATCACATAACCATTTAGTTAACTGCTCCTGCGCTTTTTCTTGGGATTCAAGGCTAAGATACAGTTCAGTTCGGTTACAGGTAGACAGCACAACGCCGCCACTCACTTGAGGCTGTTTCAGTAACTCCTCAAGTGCGTGGTCGATTTTTTCAGGACCAAAAGCGACTTGCTCACGCAAAGCCACTGGTGCTGTTTTATGATTAATGCCTAAGGCTAATAGGGTCATTGTGCTTACGACTTACTCACATTGCTCACATTGCTAATTTATTTGTCAGCATGATACTAGTGACCTAGCTCATTACTGCGATTTATATGCGTATATTGTAGATGATTAACGCGTCTGTTTCTACGGGTAGCCTATCATCAACAATCAGAAAGATGATGCACACCAAAATTTACGTTGATTATCGGACTGTCTGATATCAATATCAATAAGATGCATCAAGGATGCCGCTATTTGGCACAGAAAGCAAATTCCCTATTTTTTAGTATGTTTTCATTGATAACCACTGCAGATTAGCGCAATATTCCTGAAAATTACCTTTTGAGAACCGATATGCAACTTTCTTCAGCTCTGTCGTTTATGCGCCCAGCCAGAAACTTTTGGCGATTAATGCCCCTTTCCTGCCTGCTGCTGACTGCCTGTGTGACCACATCTCAAGACACTACGAAAGGCACTTCATCTTCAACGGATGCGCAGTGGAAAGCCCACCAATCACAAGTGGTTGAACTGCGTGATTACCAAACTCGCGGCTCCTTTGTGTACATTGGCGGTCAAGGTACCGGAACAGAAACCAAAACTTACGCGAAGTTTTTCTGGCAGCAATATACCCCCGAAAAATACCGTTTATTGCTGACTAACCCATTAGGTACGCGTGAACTGGAACTTAGTGTGGAACCTGATTTAACCAAATTAACCACGAAAGATGGGCAAACTCACATGAGTGATGTGCCAAGTGAATTAATTTATCAGTTAACTGGTATGGATATCCCCATTGATGATCTCACCGCTTGGTTGGTCGGTTCTCCAGGGCGTGCCACTGAATATACTCTCGATAGCAACCACCTGCTCAAATCCGTGACGTTTAAAATCAATGGCGAAACATGGAAATTGGATTATCTCTCTTACGATACCAAAACCTCGCCGATGCTGCCGAACCACATGGAGTTGAAGCAAGGGGATAAAATCATCAAATTAAAAATGGATAGTTGGACACTGAAAAAATGACCTTAACGTGGCCATCACCGGCAAAATTGAATCTTTTTTTATACATTACTGGGCAGCGAGCTGATGGTTATCATGAGCTACAGACTCTGTTTCAATTTTTAGATTATGGTGATGAAATCACCTTTAGCACTCGTTCGGATGATCAGATTAATTTGCTCACCCCGATGCCGGGTGTGGATACCGAAAAAAACTTAATTATTCGTGCAGCAAAAAGCTTGCAAACCTATTGTCGCGAAACCCTCAATCATCAAGGGGCGTTAGGTGCAGATATTCACATCAACAAAGTGCTGCCGATGGGCGGTGGTATTGGTGGCGGATCGTCAAATGCCGCGACAACGCTGATTGCGCTTAATGAGCATTGGGGAACTCACGTTTCTGATGAGGTTTTAGCCGAATTAGGTAAACACCTTGGTGCTGATGTTCCCGTTTTTGTTCGCGGTCATGCCGCCTTTGCTGAAGGCATTGGCGAAATTTTAACACCCGCAGAACCAAAAGAGCGTTGGTATTTAGTCGCACACCCCGGAATTGAAATCTCAACCCCGATGATCTTCACAGATCCAGAATTAAATAGAAATTCTCCAAAACGCTCTTTAGCCGCATTATTACTGGCTCCGTATGCAAATGACTGTGAACCGATCGCAAGAAAACGTTTTCGTGAGGTTGAACAGCTCGTTTCTTGGCTGTTAGAATATGCTCCGTCTCGCCTAACAGGAACAGGCGCTTGTGTGTTTTCTGAATTTGAAACCCAAGCGGATGCCCTGAAGGTGTTAAATAAATCCCCATCGTGGGTGCAAGGATTCGTCGCTCAAGGAGCGAATGTTTCTCCTGTGCACAAATTCCGCGCTGGGATAACCCGTGTATTGCACCGATAGTGATGACTTATCCATCATTGCTGTTGGTCAACAATATCTCTCTGGACGCAAGCCTGAGGTTTTTCTCGTGCCCGATATGAAGCTTTTTGCTGGTAACGCTACACCGGAACTAGCACAACGTGTTGCTAACCGCCTTTACACTAATCTTGGAGACGCGGCTGTTGGTCGTTTTAGCGACGGCGAAGTCAGTGTTCAAATTAATGAAAATGTTCGCGGTGGTGATATTTTTATCATCCAGTCAACTTGCGCACCAACCAATGACAACCTGATGGAACTCGTTGTTATGGTCGATGCCCTGCGCCGTGCATCTGCTGGTCGTATTACCGCTGTTATCCCTTACTTCGGTTATGCAAGACAGGATCGTCGCGTACGTTCTGCCCGTGTACCAATCACCGCTAAAGTTGTTGCCGATTTTCTGTCAAGTGTGGGTGTTGACCGTGTTCTTACTGTTGACTTACACGCAGAGCAGATCCAGGGCTTCTTTGATGTTCCTGTAGATAACGTATTTGGTAGCCCAATCCTTCTGGAAGATATGCTGCAGAAAGATTTAGAAAACCCAATCGTTGTTTCTCCAGACATCGGCGGCGTCGTTCGTGCTAGAGCAATCGCGAAATTACTGAACGATACTGATATGGCAATCATTGACAAACGTCGCCCACGCGCAAACGTTTCTCAAGTGATGCATATCATCGGTGACGTTTCTGGTCGTGACTGTATCTTAGTTGACGATATGATTGATACTGGTGGCACACTGTGTAAAGCAGCTGAAGCGCTGAAAGAACGTGGTGCTAAGCGTGTATTCGCTTATGCAACTCACCCAATCTTCTCAGGTAATGCTGTAGACAACATCAAAAACTCTGTAATTGATGAAGTCATTGTTTGTGACACAATTCCTCTTTCTCCTGAAATCAAGGCGCTGAACAAAGTTCGCACCCTGACCCTTTCAGGCATGCTGGCCGAAGCTATTCGCCGTATCAGCAATGAAGAGTCAATTTCTGCGATGTTCGAGCACTAATTCTAAAGCGGGGTCTTAATGACCCCGTTTTAACATGCTGGTTTCAGTAGTTTTTCATTAAATTATTGAGGCGAGAAATGTGCTTTATCGCACCACATTCATTGTGGTCACGATACAAAAATTTATAAGTAGCGCCCCTACTGTTGTTCATCAACCGTAGGGGCTTTATTTTTTTGAACGGTTTCATTTATCGTGGCTTTAGACAAAAAATAAGAGTGAAATCATTGATATCGAATTTCACTCTTATTTAGATTTTACCTATTTTTCAATGACACATTTTTGTTCATTGAGGATATCCATTGATGAGCTTCAGCCCAACTCACTATGGGTAACGGTGGTTATCGTTACGGGAATGAAATTGGCGTTTCAGCAAACAGTAACGGTCTTCCACTTTCTCTTTACCGCCCATTCTTGCGCCCACTAACCAAACCAATGCACCGATAAAGATCCCGAACAGTGAGCCATTGATGATGTCATCGGACAACCCTAAATCAACAATATGAGAAAACAGGTTTAAACCGATGCTTCCCCCCATCACCACCATACCCAAACCCATCAAGCCATTACCAATAAGAGTAACCATTTTCCGTTTCATATCTACCTCCAATATCAGTAAACTGATACGCAAGCATTAAAGAAAAGTTCGATAAAACTTTATATTTATGTAAAGAGTATAGCTCTTTAAGTAAAATTATTTGCGATAAGCTTCACATGTATAGAAGAGTTTAAGGATATCTACTCAAAAAGTGCTTTTAATCAATTTAACAACTGATGATGGTATTGACGAATAATTCACAAACTAATTATCACTAGCACAACCTTATCAATGACAATTTTGTACATCCCCCCCGACACGAGGTAAACTAGTCACCAATTTCTATACATTGACAGTGAAAAAGTCCCCGTGAGTAAAATAAAATTAATTGTTGGATTAGCCAATCCGGGCGCTGAATATGCGCAAACCCGCCATAACGCTGGTGCGTGGTATGTTGATTTACTGGCACAACGCCATAACCAATCGTTAAAGGAAGAGCCTAAATTTTTTGGTTATACAGCTCGCATCAATCTTAATGGCAATGATATTCGCTTGCTGGTTCCAACCACCTTTATGAACTTGAGCGGTAAATCCGTCGCCGCGGTCGCTAATTTTTATCGCATTAATCCGGATGAAATTTTAGTGGCTCATGATGAGCTCGATTTACCACCGGGTGTTGCCAAAATGAAACTCGGTGGCAGTAACGGCGGACATAACGGCTTAAAAGATATTCAAAGTAAATTTGCCAATAACCCTAACTTTTACCGCTTACGCATTGGTATTGGGCATCCAGGCGATAAAAACAAAGTTGTTGGGTTCGTTTTAGGCAAGCCTCCGCTGTCAGAACAGAAGCTTATTGATGATGCGATTGATGAATCTGTGCGCTGCACGGACATCCTGTTATCAGATGGAATGGATAAAGCTATCAATCGCTTACATGGTTTTAAAGCCACAGCCTAAGAGTTGATTTCATCAAACACGAGTTTTTGTGTATAATCAGCGCCAATTTTCTAAACATTAGGGGCAGCACTCGCCTGCCCCCGCTATTAAGGTGAGAAACATATGGGTTTTAAATGCGGTATCGTTGGTCTGCCTAACGTGGGTAAATCCACTCTGTTTAATGCATTGACCAAAGCCGGCATCGAAGCAGCCAACTTCCCTTTCTGTACAATTGAACCAAACACGGGTGTTGTGCCAATGCCAGACCCACGTCTTGATCAATTAGCTGAAATTGTGAAGCCTCAGCGCATCCTGCCAACCACGATGGAATTCGTTGATATCGCGGGTCTGGTAAAAGGCGCATCGAAAGGTGAAGGTCTTGGTAACCAATTCCTGACTAACATCCGTGAAACGGAAGCGATTGGTCACGTCGTTCGTTGTTTCGAAAATGACAATATCATCCACGTTGCTGGCCAAGTTGACCCAGCAGCCGATATTGAAGTGATCAACACTGAATTAGCGCTGTCTGACTTAGATACTTGTGAGCGTGCTATTCACCGCGTACAAAAACGCGCAAAAGGCGGCGATAAAGACGCAAAAGCGGAATTAGAAGCTCTAGAAAAATGCCTGCCACACTTAGAACAAGCTGGCATGCTGCGTTCATTAGATTTAACCGCTGAAGATAAAGCCGCAATCCGTTATTTAAGCTTCTTGACCCTGAAGCCAACCATGTACATTGCTAACGTCAATGAAGATGGTTTTGAAAATAACCCATACTTAGACAAAGTCTACGAAATCGCTAAAGCCGAAGGTTCTGTAGTTGTGCCTGTTTGCGCCGCTATCGAATCTGATATCGCCGAGCTAGACGATGAAGAGCGCGATGAGTTTATGGCTGATTTAGGCATTGAAGAGCCAGGTCTTAACCGTGTGATTCGTGCAGGTTACGAATTATTAAACCTGCAAACTTACTTCACCGCTGGCGTGAAAGAAGTGCGTGCATGGACTATCCCTGTTGGTGCCACAGCTCCACAAGCGGCGGGTAAAATCCATACTGACTTCGAAAAAGGCTTTATCCGCGCACAAACTATCGCATTCGAAGATTTCATCAAATTCCGTGGTGAACAAGGTGCGAAAGAAGCCGGTAAAATGCGTGCAGAAGGTAAAGATTACATCGTTAAAGATGGCGATGTGTTGAACTTCTTGTTTAATGTGTAAGCCAATACTTACATCGTAAAAAGTATTATCTAAGATAAACAGCATAAGATCGTTATGCTGTTTATCTAATCTACATTTCAGCCCACATCAATTATCTCCCCCTATCTTTCAATTCACCACATCATTTTTTATATTCACATTTGTTTCCGGCGCTGATGGTGCAAATAAAGCAATCAATGCCCCAATCAACAAAATAAACATAAATACAACTGAAAAAGTCGATGAGTTAAACATACTTAATGGTGCTAAAAACAATGATGCTGATGTAAAAACAAGCGAAATTATAAATGGATATTTAATACCCATATCCCTAACTCGTTGTGTAAGAAGCAGTGTAAATATATAGATTTGGATAATCGCAAACAGAACTTCCATCAACCCAAACTGGCTAAAAGAGAATTGATGATAAAAATTACTTTGAAAAACTAAACTTGCATCCTCTGGATGAGCGCTCAAATACCATTGATAGACTAATGCCTGAATGATGCCTAAAACTACCGACCAAAGGATCTCTGCGCCTAAGAAAGAGAGCCTAGCTCTCCTTTTGAACTTCCATTGATGAATGAGTTTAGAACGCATTATGAATCCTTCCATGTTTTAAAATAGCCATACATTTCCCACTATTTATTTTCCCGATTCGAAATGGGCAAAACTAGCTTAACCCCGCCCATTCTTATGTGCCACTATGTCGGCCATAATCGCTAACGCAATCTCTGGTGGGGTTTTACTGCCAATGGGAATACCGATAGGCGCATGAATCTGCTCTAACATCTCAAGCGTTAATCCCCCTGAATTTAACAAACGCTCTCGGCGCTTAGCGCTCGTTCGGGTCGAGCCCATTGCACCAATATAAAATGCAGATGTATTCACTGCTTCCATTAATGTTAAATCATCAATGCGAGGGTCATGAGTCAAAGACACAATAGCGGTATTAGATGCGCTTGGATTCTCTTCTAAAAAGCGGGCAGGGAATATTTTTTTAATCTCAACTTGTTCTGCAATTTGCCCAGCAAAGCGTAACAATTCGTCATCACGATGCTCACAAATAATCACTTCAAACCCTAATGTGACCGCAAAATTAGCGCAGTAAACACCGACATTAGAAATACCCGCAACGATTAGCTTGGGTGGCGCCATGATATAAAATTGGATCTCATCGCCATTGCGCTCAATATGCGTGGGATGTTGTGAGTTTGGTACCGTCGAAATTTCACTTCGCAGGGGGAGTGTCAGTTTTTTGATGATGGCGGTATAACCGAGTAGTGCTGTTTGAATTTGTGAAAGGTATTGATGAGAATGCGGGTTACAGGGTAAATATTCGATAAGAACATCTAAACTCCCTTCACAAGGTAAATTGACTTTGGCTTCCACCCCGCCCTGACCATAGCGAACAACTTGGCTATCTTTTAAATAATGACCTTGCTGAATTCGTTGCAGAAAATCCTCTTCAATACAGCCTCCAGAGAGAGAACCTACATACATCCCATCTCCTTTAGCGACCAATAAAGAGCCGGGGCTTCGCGGCGATGAACCATAAGTATTCAGCACAGTGCATAACCAGACTGGTTCATCCATTGCCCACTTTATTGCTTGAGAAATCACGGACACATCTTCACGTAGCATATTCAGTCCCTATTGATTTTTATTCTTAGTTTTTATTTGGAAGATAATCAATATCTTTAATGACATTCTCATCATTTATCTGCATTTCGTAAACCAATTGATGACGTAATATTGATTTTGCGCCATTATCTCCCGATAAATTAAGCAAATTTTGTCGATACTTTTCTGATATTCCGACAGGGTGCCCCGGTATGTTTTTATATACAGGTCGCACTAATGAATAATTTTTTAATTCGTTCGCAACTCGAATAAATATTTCGTGAGAAATATAGGGCATATCACCCAACTGAATTAACCAGCCACTCCAATTAGAGGTATTTTTTACGCCTAACGCAATCGATTCCCCTAGTCCATGGCTATTTAATACGGAAAATGGAATATTAAAATGTAAACAATTGTTAATGACACCCAAATTATCAGCGCGAGTGACTACATGAATAGGCAATTCACTATTCATTGAATTTACAAGCGTTTTTTCGAACACCGTTTGTTGGTCAATTCGATAATTTAATTTACTTCCTCCACCACCAGCACGTTGAAAACGCTCACTTTTTCCTGCCGCTAATATTAATATACCTATATTCATGGTTTACATTATACATAATTAATTTTATTGTTTATATTATAAATAATAATATGCAGATTATGCTAATCGTCATCATTTTTATTATCCATCCAATTCTACTCATATTTCGATATAGAACCATTGGATATATAAATATTTATATCACGAAACTAGCAATGAAATAAAAAATAATAATTGAAGCAATGAAAATAAGTGTAAGGGTATATTATGAGCAATAACCATGTCGGACTATCCCGCAGACACTTTATCAAATGTGCTGTTGTTGCGGGGATCTCTTGTTATATCGCCCCTTTGTATAGCCGAGCTTTTGATGTGCTATTCGAGGAAAAAATTCTTCAGGCTCCCGACTGGAACCCTGTCGATAAAAAAATCAAATTCCGAATTGATGGCTATGCCAAAGTGCAAGGTGAAAAAGTCTTTGCAAGAGATATTCGAGCCCGCGATATCCCTCACTGGCCCAAACAACAAGGACACGCCTTTCTTCTACGCGTCACCCAAGCCGATAAAATCTACGAAGGTTTTAATCTCGAACGACTTAATGATGGCTTAATGCCTGACCGTATTGTTACCGCCAGTGATTTAGAAAAAGATGGCGTCGCCTTCCCTGAGTTCTATGGTGAAGATTTACTATTACCGACAGGAAAAACCCCTGCTTACTTAGGGCAAGCCGTCGCGTTACTAATTTATCATGATTTTGCCAAATTTAACTTCGCTAAAGAGACACTCAAATTCCACGATGATGTCATCCAATATGGTGCTTATACGGGACCATTACAGCGAGATCCTTGGGGAACTTATCGTGGGGTTCGTATCGGCGGAGAAACACCATTCTCACCTGATACATACTCCAGCATGAAAGATATGCCTATTTCCCCGATTGGTATGAAAAAGCATCTCCCAATCTGGCCTGAAGGTCGTGAAGGTGGAAAGCTTGATCAAGAAGGCATGTATTATGCGGATGAACTTGCAAAACAGTTAGAAAATCCGCCGGAAGATTGGCTGGTTATCAAGCGTAAATACTTTTCGCAATCTATTGATACCTCAGCGCTCGAACCCGATAATGCCAATGGCTGGTATGATGCCAAAACACAATCTTTCCATTTAGTGATCCCAACACAGTCCCCGCAAGAAGTTGCCGCATCACTGCCTGAAATGCTCGCAAAATCTAAATTCCCAATTAAGCAAATATTCTTACACCCTTGCTTTACGGTGGGTTATGGCTCGAAAGATCACACCCCATTCCCTTATTATGGTGCGATGGCAACTCTGTATGGTGATGGCGTTCCGATCCGCCTAGCCAACGACCGTTATGAACAGTTCCAATCCACCATCAAACGCCATGCGTTTGACATGGATTACACCCTCGCCGTCAATAAGAAAACCCATAAAATTGAAGCACTTTCCGCCTCATTTATTGGGGATGGCGGCGGTCGATGTAACTTTACGCCTTCCGTTGTGATGGTTGCAGCCACTGGCGCCCAAGCCATCTACTATATTCCTCGCAGTGATTTATCGGCTGTGGGTATCGCTTCTCGCGCGGTCGATGCGGGATCTGCTCGTGGTTATGGTACGTTACAGGCCATGGCTGCCACTGACATGATCATGGAAGAAGCCGCAAAATTACTCAAAGCCGATCCTATTGAGTTTCGCCTGAAAAACATCATCAAATCAGGAATGAAAAATACCCAAGGGGCTATCCCAGGCGGCGCAATTCGTGCGGATGAAGTGCTGAGCCGTTGCGCTGAGCACCCAATGTGGAAAGAAAGAGCAAAACGTAAAGCCGAGTTTGAAGCTAAAAATGCAGGCAAATTATTTGGTACCGGCATTTCTTGCGTTCAAAAAGACTTCGGTACAGGTGCTGAATCCTCCTTTGCGCGCGTTGAACTCACACCTGAAGGGAAAATAGCTATTTATCATAGTGGTGCGGAGATTGGTACGGGGATGTCCACATCCCAAGCCGTAGTCTGTGCCAAGTGGTTAGGCAAACCTGCGGAAGAAGCCCATTTTTCGGTTGTGGATTGGTCAGTTCTGCCGATGATTTCGACAGGAAACCCATTTGCCATGGCGCAAGATGAACAAGAACGCCTCGCCACTAACCCGCTTTGGACACCGAATTACTGCTCCCCAGCTAGCGCCAGTAACTCCGCTTATTATTTCACCCACAGTACTGAAGAAGCCGCTCGATTAGTCTTTGAATATGGTCTGTGGCCAGCGGCAATGTCAATTTGGCAAGAGGGTATTGGTGGTGGGCAAGCAGCGCCGCTCGTGGTTCGTCGTGAGGATGCCCGTTGGGTTGCCAATGGTCTCACCGCTGATGGGCTAGAAGTGCTCAGCTTACAACGCTTAATCGACCGTACATTTGAGATGGGTGGTTTAACTGGCGCAGTTTGCCATGTCTTTAACCGCTGGGAATGGGCTGAAGCTGATTTCAAAATTAATGATGAAACCCGCCGCCTTCCTGTTGATGGTCTTTCCCTACGATTTGCAGACAAAGATTATCAAGTATGGCATCGCGAAAAAGCGTATTACCCTGATACTCAACGAAACAATGCTGGCGTTACCTATTACAGCGCCGTCGCTACCTTATCTGAACTTGCCATTGATAAGGCCACCGGTCATGTCGAATTACTCGACCACCATACCGTCGTTGAATGCGGAAACTTAATTGTTCCTCAATTGGTTTCAGGGCAAATCCAAGGTGGATTAGCGATGGGTATTGGTCATGCGCTCCATGAATATTTACCTCTCTACGAAGATGGACCCGGAAATGGAACATGGAACTTTAACCGTTATCATTTACCCCTCGCAAATGATGTTGCAGTTTGGAAACAAACTAGCGAAATCCTGCCAGGGTTATCCGATACCGATCCACCAAAAGGGGTCGCTGAAGTTGTTATGATCCCTGTCGTTTCTTCCATCGTCAATGCGATTGCTGATGCAACAGGGCACCATTTCTTGAGTCTGCCTGTTCGCCCTAACGATATTCTAGAGGTATTATCATGAGCCTAAATTTTCTGCCACTTACCATCAACATTAACGGTCAACAATATGGACCGATGGATGTACCTGAAGGTCTCATGATGATTGATTTTCTTCATGAGTATGTTGACCTTACGGGTTCACGACTTGGCTGTGGTCAAGGTATTTGCCACGCATGTGTGGTGATTTTGGATAATCCATCAGGCACAAGTGAAGAAGTTCGCACCTGCATTACAGGCGCACACTTTTTCAACAACAAAAGCATTCGTACCATTGAAGGGGCTGCCACCAAAGAAGAAAATGGTGACGTTAAATTATCTCCTGTACAAGAAGCATTTATCGACCATTTTAGTTTCCAATGTGGTTACTGCACCCCAGGTTTTGTCAATGCGGCAACGATTTTCGTTGAGGAATTGCAACGCAACCCGATTGCCGAAGAAGAGCTAGAAGAAGCCATCAAAACAGCTTTAAATAATCACATTTGCCGCTGTACGGGTTATGTTCGTTATTATGAAGCAGTACGAGATGTGGTGATGAGTACTCCGGGACTAATCAAGGAGACGATAAAATGATCAAACGTATTATTTTATGGTTGATAGCGATAGCTATTGTCGTCTGGGCGATTCTGTATTGGTATGAGAGTCGCAAACCTGACGGTCCAGTGCAAAAAGTCACCGCGAGCGCCGAGGAGATTGAGCGTGGTCGTTACTTAACACTTGCCGGTGACTGTGCGGCATGCCATACCAGCACAAATGGCGCACCTCTAGCGGGTGGTTTTCCTCTCGATACCCCCTTTGGTACTATTTATAGCAGTAACTTAACACCTTCTGCTGATTATGGGATTGGCCGCTGGACAAAAGAAGAGTTCCATAAAGCATTAACTGAAGGTGTTTCGCCACCAAGCAAAAACCTCTACCCTGCGATGCCATATACCTCCTATAAAGGAATAACTCGCAGTGATTCTGATGCTATCTACAGTTATTTAATGAGCCGCCCAGCGGTAGATGTCGCACCACCAGAAAATTCGCTGCCTTTCCCGTTAAACCAGCGTATGGCGATGATTGGCTGGAACCTATTATTTTTCAATGACAAACCATTGCCAAATAGCTCTCAAGGCAGTTCTCCTGAATGGGAGCGAGGAAAATATTTAGTCAATGTACTTGAACACTGCTCTGAATGTCATACACCAAGAGGAGCGCTCGGCGAAATGGAGTTAGATAAGTATATGAAAGGTGGTGCATTGGGTCGTTTCACTGCCCCTGACATTACCCCTGACGCCCTCGCCGCCCGTGGTTGGACAAAAGAAGATCTCCAACAGTTCTTCATGACAGGATTAGCGCCGCAAGGTTCAGCCTACAGCGATATGCATCCGGTTATTTACCTCAGCACGCAGCATTTGACCCCGGAAGATAACAAGGCCATTGCGACCTACCTAATGGGTGATAACCCACCAGCCACATTACCGCTCAAGATGGGTGATGGCAACGCAATAGGTAAACAGGTTTATCTGGAAAGTTGCTCTGGTTGCCACTCCTATGATGGAAGCGGTAAACCTAATGTGGCAGTGGCGATGAAAGGTAATTCGACCCTGCGTGATGTGGACAGTACCAATCTTATTAATGCCGTATTGGATGGTTTGCCGGAGCAAGCGTTCCCAAATAACCAAAACATGCAAAGCATGCCAGGTTTCGCCGACAAGCTTAGCGACCAGCAAATTGCCAATTTGGTCAACTTCCTGCGTGTTCAATGGGGTGGACAAGCCGGTGATGTGACCCCTGAGCAAGTTAAAGCCCTGCGTAAATAAGTTATTTTACTCTTAATAAAGGCTTACCGAGATTATTCGGTAAGCCTTATTTTATAGACCCTTTCCGTTTCTAATCTTACTATTCTCTATTATTTTCTCGACTTTAATTCAGGGTTTAAAAACCAATGAATGGTCGAATTTTTGGCTAGAAATAACGCTAACGTAATGGTGAAGAGAGTGAGCAAAATTAAAAGCGGTAAACCCGCTTCAATATGGAATGAACTTAACCCAGTTAATAGTAAGAAACAGATGATCGGATGAATTAAATACACTCCCAATGCGTTATTTGCTATTTTCACAAATCGCTCAGTCGATAATGCAA
Source organism: Providencia sp. PROV188 (assembly GCF_027595165.1). NCBI lineage: Bacteria > Pseudomonadati > Pseudomonadota > Gammaproteobacteria > Enterobacterales > Morganellaceae > Providencia > Providencia sp. PROV188. The sequence goes on along the minus strand of NZ_CP097291.1, from coordinate 1,645,696 downwards.
TACACATCACTGCAATTGAAATTAACACGCCCATTAGAAATGCAAAAATATACTCAAAGAAATGATAAGTAAGTTGGTTTTCCCCTAAAATCTTTATTAGCTCAGATTCAATATCTACTGGGGTATAAATATAAATCACAACTAAGGCGATTACTGCGGATACGACAAAAAATACATTTTGTCTGAGCCAAACTATTTTCTTGTCATCACAAAAGTATGCCATAACAAAGAATGGAAAATACTGAATAATCGCCGAAAAACCAGTAAGATCCGATAAGTGTATCTTGGAGAAAAACGCAATGATGATGGATAACAGCAAGGTGACAGTCACTCCCCCGACATTATTCTTTATAAATGAAGGCAGTAATAAAAAAACGGCTTGCCATATCGGTACCGCTAAAAAAAACCAAACACCGTTTTGAGGGAACAGTAAATATTCCTCGATACTTAATCGATTTGTAAAATAAAGCGGGATCGCATCTATCGTTTGAAACGTGAAATAGATAATTAAAGGTGGGATTAAATGGGCACGCCAACCTTGCCATAAAATTCCTTTGCTTAAATATGCAGCGATAAAAACAAACATCGGGATTAATACCCAATCAAATATTTCAATCAATATTGAATAATCGGATTTCACGGTTGGATTAACATTTAAATAAAAATTAAAGACAATTAAAGAACTCAATATTAATTTTAATGTTTGCCAATTCGGTAAATGACGATTTTTCACCTGCATAGCACGAGTTCCATCACGCATATTTCACCTTGTATTATCATTATTCGATTAGCACCCTCGTGCTTTAAAACTACTTCCCTAATTTAACAAACGTCATTGCAATAATCTAATTCTTGCCGAAAGTCTGAGAAAATTTTGCCATTTACCTGCTACATTCGTGCACTTTGTCTAATATTGACAACATACCGTGTGGAATAATCTGCTTTTTAGTCATCAATACATTTAGCTTAATTTTAAATGCTAAACTCTCTCTAGAGCATCCGAATACGATGCCGATAATATCAATATTGATAACTCTTTTTTAGTAGGGATCCCATGAAACTTCGCCGTACACTACTTGCTCTAGCATTACCTGTACTCATGTCTGCCCCAGCACTGGCTGACGCCTATACTGTCACTGTTTTTCAGTGTGTAAACAAAAATAACAAGCAAGTTCGCGTGACATACGTTGATGGTCAGTATCGATATGCTTTTGGAAAAATAGATGATATTCCCGATATTGAAATTGTTCGCTCACCACAACAACTAACTCAAAATTTATTAAAAACACAAGCCGCCGATACGGATACAGGTCACGCCCAAATTATGGAGCTAGATTTTAAAAATGGGACATATGTATATACCGTTCACTCTGACTATCTAGGAACAAAACGCGCGGGTGGGGTTGATGTTTACAATAAAGGTAAATCGATTGCTTCAATCGATTGTTTACCGAACACCATTGTCGATAATCTCAGTGAACATATTTACGATCTGCCTGAGCGCCCTTATTAATATTCTCGGAGATATTTTTACGACGATATTACTGCTTTTGTAGGGTAATCAATACAAATCAGCAAGCTGCTCAATAATATTAATGGAGATTATTGAGCAGTATAGCGTGGTAAATAGATGGGTTTCGTAAGCTTATAAAGGAAGTGCATACGTGACTTTGACGGTCTCCATAGGCACTTCTGTTTTGATACTCTGCACACTGCTTATTTGCGTCAAATAGTCAGCGTGAAAACGACGATAAGATGCCATATCTTCCGTCACAATACGGATCAGCGCATCACATTCACCCGCCATTAAATGGCACTCCACCACTTCTGGCATTTGCTGAATATCGGCTACAAATTGATTAATGGTTTGCGCATCTTGAGTTTTAAACCAAATACGTGCGAACAGGGACAAGCCCGCGCCAATCTTTGTACCATCCAACACCGCAACATAACGTTTGATTACGCCAGCATCTTCCAGCAACTTAACGCGTCTTAAGCAAGGTGACGGGGATAAACCAACTTCTTTTGCCAGTTCAACATTTTGGATTTTTCCATCTCGTTGTAGCACCTGCAAAATATGTTTATCAATCGCATCTAATTTGATGGCGGATGAGCTGCTATGTTCCAGCTCATGCTTTTCTGCATAATGCGAGCCAGTATTCTTTGGCATTCGAACCTCTTTTGATTTTATTTTTTGATATTAAATGTCAAATAAGCATCCATGACAAGCAACAAAACAACCAAATTTCAACGGGAAATAGCTATAATAACCAAACTTTGTTCTCTTCATAAGAAAATAATAATAAATTAGAGGTGTTTGGATGGATCTACAAACGTTATTGCTGTTTAGTGCAACTGTCATTCCTTTGATTTGCACACCAGGTCCCGATATTTTATTTATCTCATCACAAGGGTTATCAGGCGGAATCTCTGCTGCATGGAAAGCCAATTTGGGTATTATTCTCGGCTATGTGACCCATGCCATTTTAGCCGCTCTTGGGCTTGCGGCTATTGTTGCAACTTCACCAATTATCTTCCAAACCATCAAATGGGTAGGAGTTGCCTATGTTGCTTACTTAGCTGTCCGTATGCTGTTATCGGCCATGAAATCGAGAAAGATTCGGATTAATGCCGTTTCCACGCAAGCTGTGATTGGCAAAGCGTTCCTCACTAGCTTCCTTAACCCTAAGGGGTTACTAGTTTATTTCGCAATTTTACCTAATTTTATCCATGTTTCCGAAAGTGTTGCAATACAATCTTTAATCTTATCAGCGACTTTCATCACATCATGCATCATTATTTACGGTGCCATCGGCATGATATTCGCATCAATGCATAATCGCCAACAATATAACGATAAAAAACGTCGCATTACCGAAGGTGTTGCTGGTGGAATGTTAACCTTTGCAGCTATCGGACTTGCAAGCAGCTAAGCAACTCTTAAGGGTAAGCGCGACCGCCACGCTCACCCTATTTTCCCTATTTTAGCCCCGTTAATCGATAGCATAAACGCCCTAAAACTTGCATCGCCTGTTCAAGCCTGTCATTCCATGCAAATGATGCATTTAAGCGAAATGCATGATTGAATTGGTCGCTGGTTGAGAACATGCTCCCCGGTGCTATGCTAATCCCTTCCTTTAATGCTAATTGATACAGCTGGATGGCGTTAAATGGTGGTTCAAATTCCAACCATAAAAAATAGCCCCCTTTTGGGGTATTCACTTTAACCGTGGACGGCATATATTTAGCGATTGCGCTCAGCATTAAATGTTGCCGCTGTTCCATCGTTTGGCGAAGCTTACGCAGATGACTATCATACCCCCCTTGAGATAAGTATTCCGCGATCGCCAGTTGGGTTGGCACACTGGCCGAAACGGTGCTCATCATCTGCAAATGCTGAATTTTGCTCGCGTGATGACCTGCTGCTACCCACCCGACACGGTATCCCGGCGCTAAACATTTCGAAAATGATGAACAGTGGAAAAAGTTTCCTTGTGAATCAAGTGATTTTGCAGGAATAGGTTGCTGGGTACCAAAATAAAGCTCGCCATACACATCATCTTCGATCAACACAATTTTATGACTGTTCAAAATATTCACTAACCGCTTTTTATTAGCTGGAGGCATCGTGCCGCCTAACGGGTTTTGGTAGTGTGTCATCAACCAACAAGCTTTGATCGGGTATTTATCCGCAATGTCCTCTAACGCATCAAGATCAATTCCAAATAGTGGGTCAGTTTTGATGGCTATCGCTTTAAGTTTTAAGCGTTCTATCGCCTGCAAGGAACCATAAAATGCAGGGGATTCAATCACTACCCAATCACCCGGTTGAGTAACCGCTTGTAAGCTCAACACCAATGATTCCATCGCGCCTGCCGTGATCACAATTTCATCAGGGGCGACGTGGATCCCTTGCGTTGCATAGCGCTGGGCAATATTGCGACGTAGCTGTTCATTCCCCGGAGGTAAGTTGGTGGTGGTATTGGTTTTCGATAAACGACGCGCCACCGAAGCGAGAGACTTGGCTAGTTTTGGATCATCCAGTAAAGCGGGCTCTGGGAAAGCAGAGCCAAATGGGATAATATCTGGGTCTTTGCATGCTTGCAGTACACCGAAAATAGAGGCGTTAATCTCCACATTTTCATTTAGATGGAGCCCTTTTCCCCCTTTTGCGGCGGCAAATGCATTATTGCGATTTGCAACATAATAGCCAGATTGCGGGCGCGCAGCGACCCACCCCTGACTTTCCAGTAATTGATAAGCTTGTACCACCGTCATTAAGCTTAAACCCGATTGCTTAACGCTCTCTCTCAGTGAAGGTAGCCTGTCACCTACTTGCCAAATATTATCTTCAATCTGTTGACGAATTTGTGCTGCTAGCTGTTCGTATCTCGTCATTCCCGCCTCACTGTTATAGGTGATTTGCTAAAAATTGTTACTATTATAGTTTATCGTCTCATGTTCTACTTATCCACACATTCACCTGACTTTTTTTAACTATAACCACAAAACATTTTTAGTTGGATTTATGAGTGTTAACAATCCAGCGAAATCAATTATTTATTGCTAAGGAACAGCCCAAAATTGCTTCGCAATGGCTGGAAATGTGGCGTGTCGAAATCAATTCCATTCAGGGGTCAATATGTTTGGACTAACTGCGCTGGAGCTTGCCCGTATTCAATTCGCGTTTACGGTATCGTTCCATATTATCTTCCCTGCCATCACCATCGGACTTGCCAGTTTTTTGGCGGTACTCGAAGGTTTATGGCTCAAAACCCGCGATACTGACTATATAAAGCTGTTCCATTTTTGGTCAAAAGTGTTTGCTGTCAATTTCGGTATGGGGGTCGTTTCTGGATTGGTGATGGCATACCAATTTGGAACTAACTGGAGTTTCTTCTCGGATTTTGCAGGTGGCATCACCGGCCCACTCTTAACCTATGAAGTGCTCACCGCCTTCTTCTTAGAAGCTGGCTTCCTCGGTGTCATGCTATTTGGTATGAATCGCGTGGGCGAAAAGCTTCACTACTTTGCGACGTGCATGGTTGCACTCGGTACCATCATTTCAACCTTCTGGATCCTTGCATCCAATAGCTTTATGCAAACGCCTCAAGGTTTTGAAATTATCGATGGGCGAATTGTCCCTGTCGATTGGTTAGCGGTGATCTTTAACCCATCATTCCCATACCGCTTACTCCATATGACCACTGCGGCATTCTTGGCAGCGGCATTTTTTATTGGTGCATCCGGCGCATGGCATTTACTCAAAGGCAATAAATCCTCCGCCATGAAGAAAATGTTCTCCATGTCCTTGTGGTTGATCCTGATTTTAGCGCCAGTCCAAGCTTTTATCGGCGATGCTCACGGGTTAAATACCCTAAAACATCAGCCTGTTAAAGTCGCAGCAATGGAAGGTCACTGGGAAAATAAACCCGGCGAAGCCACCCCGCTGATCCTCTTCGGTATTCCAAATATGGAAAAAGAAAAAACCGAATATGCCATTGAAATTCCCTACATGGCGAGCCTGATTTTGACACACAGCACCACCAAACAGGTTCCAGCACTAAAAGAGTTTCCACCTGAAGATAGACCAAATGTGTTTATGGTGTTCTGGTCATTCCGCGTGATGGTGGGCTTAGGCATGTTAATGATTGCTGCTGGTGTTTGGGGATTATGGCTGCGTTCGCGTAAAAAACTGTATGAATCCAAACTGTTCCTGCGTTTTATGTTCGTCATGGCGCCATCAGGTTTAATCGCCATCTTAGCCGGTTGGTTTACCACCGAAATCGGTCGTCAGCCTTGGGTTGTCTACGGGTTACAACGTACCGCAGATGCCGTGAGCGCCCATGGTGAAATGCACATGAGCGTGAGCTTGCTAGCCTTCTTTGTGGTGTACGGCGGCGTATTTGGGATTGGCTACATGTACATGATGAAATTAATTCGTAAAGGTATCTCCGAGGAGGCAACTCATGGGCATTGATTTACCACTAATTTGGTTTGTCATCATCGTCTTCAGTATGTTGATGTATATCGTGATGGACGGTTTTGACTTAGGTATTGGTATTTTGTACCCAGCCTTAAAAGAGAGCCAAGACCGAGATTTGATGATGAACAGTGTGGCACCTGTTTGGGATGGTAATGAAACGTGGTTAGTGCTTGGTGGTGCGGCGCTATTTGGAGCATTCCCATTAGCCTATGCCATTGTTTTAGATGCGCTATCTATTCCACTAACCTTTATGTTACTGGCATTGATTTTTCGCGGGGTCGCCTTCGAGTTTCGCTTCCGCGCCGATGAATCTCATCGCCGCCGCTGGGATCACGCCTTTATTTGGGGCTCAATTCTTACTACATTCTCCCAAGGGATTGTGATTGGCGCGTTTATTCAAGGCTTCCACGTTGAAAACCGCGTGTATATGGGCGGCTATTTTGACTGGTTCGCACCTTTCCCGCTGTTCTGTGGATTCGGTTTAGTCATCGCTTATGCTTTACTGGCATGTGGCTGGTTGATCATGAAAGCGGAAGGACATCTGCGCAAAACCATGTATCGCGTGTTAACCCCATTAACACTGGTCATGTTAGCAGTGATTGGCGTTATCAGTTTATGGACGCCAATGTTAAATGACGCCGTTTATGAACGCTGGTTTAGCTTGCCAAACTTGTTTTTCTTTTTACCCGTTCCTCTATTAGTGCTCGGTTGTGTATGGTTGATTTTAAAAAGTGCCAAACGCCAACGTTACGATAGCGTGCCATTTCTTGCTGCATTAATGCTGATTTTCTTAGGATTTACAGGATTAGGCATCAGCGTTTGGCCAAGTTTAATTCCGCCAGCAATTACATTCCGCGATGCGGCAGGTCCTTCAGAAAGCTTAGGCTTTATGCTAGTTGGCGCCCTGTTCATCATCCCTGTTATTTTGGTTTACACCTATTGGAGTTACTATGTCTTCAGAGGAAAAATTACCCCAGACCAAGGCTATCACTGATACAACTCTTCGCTCACCTTGGTGGAAGAAGCTCGGCTGGATGGCGGCAATTTGGTTAGGAAGCGTATTGGCACTATTCGCCTTTTCTTCCTTATTTAGATTGTTGATGACTGCCGCCGGCATGAAAGTGAAGTAAACTCGTTGCCGCAGCATTAAAATGCTGCGGCATATTTATAATTAGACGCTCAATAATCCTGCATCTTTTGGATAGTTTTCCTATAAACATTCATGATATGATAATGATAATAATTAACATATAATAATATTATCATTAAGAAAGGAGACGGTTAGTGGCTAGTGAACAGACTGTTGAAAAAAATATCTACCGCCCAGCGCCCCCACAGCTCATTCAAGTTAAATCCATTGTCGATATCAGCCCTTCTATTCGCAGCATCACATTTACGGGTGAAAAGTTAGCCAATTATCCAACGAAGTGTGAAGGTGGTCATCTCAAAATTTTTATTGCTCCTGACCATCAAAGCCAACCCGCGCTTCCTTTTCTCACTGAAAAAGGACGTAGCTGGCCAGAAGATAAGCCGCGCCCTTTTGTGCGCACTTACACCGTTCGCGCTATTCGCCCTGAGCTCAACGAAATCGATATTGAATTTGCCATGCACGAAGGGGTGACGGGGCCGGCTTATCTGTTTGCTCGTGATGCAAAACCGGGTTATTGGCTGGGGATCACCAACCCTGGAGGGCCAGATCCACTACTGCCTATCCGCGCACATTACTTTATGGCGGGTGATTCAAGCTCTTTACCCGCAATAGCAGCGCTACTGGAAAAAATGCCTGACACAGCAACGGGACGCGTCGTTTTACGCCTTGACCATCAAACGGATATTCGCGAGTTAACCAAACCGGCTGGTATCGAAATTGATTGGATTTGTGGAGATATTAGCCAGACTACTAATCTGATTAATACCTTTAAATCGTGGGATATTCCAGAATCCGATGTGGGCTTCTGGATTGCTGGTGAAGACCAAATTATCCGTGAATTACGCCGCTTTATTCGACGTGAAAAAGGTTTTGGTCGCGATGATATCTACGCGATTCCTTACTGGCGATATGGCTATGATGAGGAGGGTTATCATCATGAACGTCATGCCGTCATGGATAACCCCGACGACTAATTAAAAAAACTGCCCCTAATCTGGGGCAGTTTCATACATTAATTAGCCTGTGTAGTGGATTAAACTAGTTATTAGTCATTGTAAGCCATCAGCGCTTTGTGACACAGCTGAGATCTTACACAGTCATCAATCGTGAAGTTGACCATCGAGACCATTTCATCGCTACTAAAACGCTGTAACGCATCCCCCAAACCTGACTGAACGCCGCTTGGTAAATCACATTGGGTTACGTCACCGTTCACAATTACCGTTACGTTCTCACCCAAACGGGTTAAAAACATCTTCATTTGAGTGACTGTGACGTTCTGCGCTTCATCGAGAATAACAATAGCATTTTCGAATGTGCGACCGCGCATATAAGCAAATGGTGCTATTTCGACTTTAGCAATCTCAGGGCGTAAACAATATTGCAGGAACGAAGCGCCTAATCGCTTCATTAATACGTCATAAACGGGTCGGAAATAAGGCGCAAACTTTTCAGACATATCTCCCGGCAAGAACCCAAGATCTTCCTCCGCTTGCAATACCGGTCTGGTCACAATGATTTTACTGATTTCCTTGTTAATCAAGGCATCTGCGGCTAACGCAGTACTAATATAGGTTTTACCGCACCCTGCCTCACCATTAGCAAAAATCAGTTGTTTGTGTTTGATGGAATTAATATAGAGCTTTTGGGCTTCATTACGTGGTGTTATCGGAGTTTCATCGCGACGTTCTTTCGCCATACCTATCGGCTCAATGCCCGTAAATTCAGCGAAGGAGGTAACGTTGTTCATATCATACCTCCCTGAACGATCTTTGCGTGATGTACGTTTCATTTCACGACGTGCTTTTGTTGCAGCTTTCTGTCTACTCATAGTATTAACCCTTCCAGGTATCGATGATGTCAATTTCAGATGACGAACTATTCAAAACAGAGAGGAGCTCCCTTCAAGCTCTTGTGTAACTTAGGTTGATAATTTAGGTATAAAAAAACCGGTTAGCAATCTCATCATGTCAGTTTCATGATGGAGTGGTAACCGGTCTCGCACATTGATTAACAAACACCTAGTTCTCATTAGTTTCTCCTATACAGGCGATACTCGTAAACTAAAGAATCTGCATGACAATATTATGACAATATAAAAAATAATTCACTCGCACTATAAATATTACATTGACCCTAATATCATCAACCTACAACGTTTCCTTATATTAAATATAGCGCGTGTTTTTTTTGAATTGCAACATTAAATTAACAGGAAATGTGTAAATTCACCTACCCATCAGATAAAATGTGAGAAATATCATATAAAAGCTGCAATAACCCATCAATACATTGCATTATTACAGCTTAAATTTGATTAACGTGGTTTACAATTACCCGCAAGCTGATAACCTTTTGCTTGAGCATCCGCTTCATTAGCAAAGAATTCTGCATTTTTATCCGATAAGGTTTTAAAGCCAGAACAGTGGGATAAATGATATTTCTTTGAATTACGGTTACCTTTTACCTGCATCTCATTTTCCTTGTTTGGGGTAGATTGAGGTGCTGGCAGAGGAACTATTTCACTGGGCTTATCACTCATGTTTAAGCCATCGCCGCTATTTTTGTGTCCTAAACTCCATGTTCTTTCGCCCGTCACAAATGGGTTATGGTGCCCCATCATTTTAGCAATACGCTGGTCACGTTTTTGTTCCCATTCATCCACTGGGTACTGTTTATCCCACGCCATAAATAACTGCTGCTGTTGGCGTGACATGGATAAGTTATAACGGTCATGCATATAGAAGTAGACCCGTGCAACCTGCCCTTTTACCTCGTCGCGTGGCTCAAAGATTCTCTGTTTAAAATCAATACGACTACGACATGCACCGTAAGAATAAGGCGCATTAGCAGGTAACTGACCATAACTCCAATTACTGCGGTCACCGTTCACTTCCCCAATTGAAGGTGCGAGGTTATGCATATCAGCCTCCATTCGAGAAAACACTGGGTCAGTTGAGACGCAATTTTTACGACCGCCATTTTGCCAGCACTGTCTTTGATGACCAAACACCCAAGCAGGAACGATATGTTCCCACTCAATACGCTCCGCACGGCTCTGCTGCTTGCGCACTTGGTAGCCACAGGAGGCTAAATCAACTTGTCCACCACTTTTACCTGTCCATTCCCACTCACAGCCACAGTATAGCGTTCCTTGTCCTTGATGATTTTGATCACCATAAACGAGGCTTTTACTGGACGTTTTCGCTTCAGTGAAGTTGTTCGGTGCAGCATAAACGGAAGAGATAAATAACGAGGAAAAACATACTAACGCAATGATCATGCGCGAAAAATAAAAAATCTGTTTCAAAATAACACCATTGATAGGAAAAAAAGCAATTTATTAAATACAACACGCAAGTTATTCATGCAAAAATTGCTGAATACGCTATGTATACTCGCTAGTTGAATGAAATATAAGTCTTTTTGATATCAATTGATACTCAATTTTATTACACCAAAAGCAATATCGGAATTTGTGCAATAATATACAAAGAATAGATAACAAACTTTATTAACAAAAAGCGTTAATCACTATCAATTAACGCTTTTGCTATGACGTGGTTTACTGCTTAATGACTTCAAACAATGAAATATTCTTGAGCATCAAACACTTGGTTTTTTGCGATATAGCCATAATCCCGGTAATGAAATGCCGATAGAGAGCGCACCGACAATAAAAGATGCCCTTAAAAAGTAAGTAACCAGCGTTTCCATTAACTCTGGGGTATAGCCATATTGAGAAATTTTCACCACAGAAATCATTGCGATATAAGCGCTGATCCCCGGAAACATAGGAATAACCGCTGCAACGGTAAAAACTTTTGGATGAGCCAGCCACCAACGCGACCACTGGATGCCAATCATGCCAATTAAAATCGCAGCAAGAAAACTCGCCCATTCAATTTGCAAACCCAGCGACATTAAAATCATTCGTGAACCATAACCAATCGCGCCTAATAGCCCACAATATTTCAGCGCCCTCACAGGCACATTAAATACCATTGCAAAGCCGACGGCGGGGACAGCCGCTAAGACCATTTTCTCAATTAGCTCAATGAAAAACATTAGGCCCACTCCCTTAGATTCCAAATGATCATTGCCAGTACCACGCCGATACAAGTTGCCAGCGTTAATAAGCTCGCCATCATCCAACGAGCGATCCCTGTATTCACATGGCCTTTAAACATATCCGCCACCGCATTAATTAATGGAAATCCTGGGACTAGTAGCAGCACACTTGCCGCCATTGCAATGGTTTCAGTCACATTTAAATAAGGTACTTTGAGTAATAACCCCGAAACGGATGTCGCGACAAATGCTGTAATACAGAAGTTAATCAATGGGTTAATCTGGCGAGATGTTAACACTTGCCGGATATACATCGCACAGCCACTCGCCATAAAGGTGATCAACGCACTTTCCCAACCACCACCGTTAAGGGAACTGAAGCAAGCACAAGAAAGCGCCACCATCACCACCATTAACCAGCGGGGATAACGTAATGGTTTGATACCTGCTAATTTTTTTTGTAGTTGTTTACGGTCAAGTAAATGATGCTCAACGAGGATCACCGCATGCTGAACTTCAGTCACTACATGCATATTAATGCCACGGTCAATAATCCGCCGAGTCGATGTTAAACAGCGCCCATCGATGATTGTGGTTAATACGAGTGAGTTAGATGAAATCGCACTATCTACCTGGTTAGCGCCCAAAGCGATACCTAAGCGTGTTGTTAATTGCTCAACCAGCATACTCTCAGCCCCATGCTGTAATAGCAGCAAACCGCATTCAATACACAGCTTTGTAATTTCTCTCTGTGTATCAACAACTTCTTCTTCTCTCTGCGTTTTTTCATCAATCGTGCAATCCTTCATTCTCTCCCCCAAGGATTTGACAAAAATTCAGATATTGATTTAAACATGATAATATTCATATACATCATAGAGGAAAATAACAAACTGAATTATGACCTCTTTCAGATAATTTAGCCTCGTGCCGCCATTTTGTTAGGAAATTGATTTCATGAACCAGACAAGTTCCGCCAAAACACCAAAAGGACAGCGTCGCCACCAAGCACTTATTACGGCTGCGGCGGATATTTTTCTGCAATATGGTTTTGAAGGCACGACATTAGATATGATCATCGAACGCGCGGGCGGTTCCCGTTCGACGTTATATAAAAACTTTGGGGATAAAGAAGGTTTATTTGCCGCAGTTGTGGCATATATGATAGACGATATTTTTACTGAACCAGACCATAAAGAGCCGCCTTTAGACAGCATTGAAGCGGTATTATCGTTTTATGGTTCGCGTTTTTTAGTCAATGTGATTAAACCCCAATCTATCGGGCTATACCGCTTAATACTAGGGGAATACAATCGCTTCCCTGAGATTAGCCAACTCTTTTTCGAACAAGGTCCCGTACAAAGCTATCAGCGCCTTGCCGAAAAGCTTGCACAAATTCCGACTGTCAAAGTCGATAACGACACACTGTTAAGCATTTCATCCCGTTATTTAGAGATGCTAAAAGCGGATGTTTTTATCAAAACTTTCTGTGTCGAAAACTTTAAACCTAGCGATGAATTTATCCATCAACAAATTGGGCTTTCTGTGGATATCATCGCTAGCTATATTCGTAAAATTAGTGCCAGTAAATCATAGCCCATTTAAAATTTCAGTGGCTTGCTGTTGCGCAGCTTGGGAGCTCCCCACTAAAAAAACTTCAGGTCCATACAGAGATGAAATAACCGGTGCTGTACGCTCCATTTCATCTTTATCTCTCCCATCTGGCTGTAATGTGATCACCATAGCTCGACAATATTCTGCCATCGCCCCTCTTCCTTCTTTCAACCAACGACGTACAAATTTCATACACTCCATGTCTTCTGCTGTTGGTTTTCCTTTCGGTTCCATTGGCGGATAAATTAAAACAAATGGCGTCTTTTTCGCTAATAATTGCTCAAGTTCCGATAACCATGACTGAGTTTCCATCATTGACGTTGGAAACGTATTCATAGCACAGACAGGCCAGTTCTGAGTATTAATCATAATACTGTTATTCATTATCATTCCTTACGTTGGGTTGTTAACTCAATAAAATGTACTGAAATGTACACTTTATTATTACACGCAGTCAATAATGATTATCATTTATAGTTTGCAATTTATGCTATAGCCACTTGCTTTAATATTGGCATGATTAATTTGATAAAAATTAAAACTCACTGAAATATTCATCATTGGTCGATGTCTTTTTAAAAAATGGGATGCTATGCTGACCGAAATATGACTTTTGAAAGTGAAAATATGATGAAAAATATTCTGCCAATTGCATTGGGTCTATTTGTTTCGCTGACTGCATTGAATGCTAATGCAGGACAAGTTTGTGACAAATATTTCAAAGAAATGAATGCGCTAGTTCAACAAGCTGAAGAACAATATAAAAATGAGCCTAATGCGAATGAACAAATCGCATTAATGAAATCACAATTAGAAGACGCGAGAAAAACCCTCGCAAGTTATCCTGAAGATACACAAGAGCAAGCATGTAGCCAAGCATTAACAGCTATTGAGCACGCTAAAGAAACGGTCAATAAATCTTAATTACCCTAAAAAAAGACCTGATAACTCAGGTCTTTTCTATGAATCCAATCTGTATATTAAACAATAAAATTATCTTACGACTAAAACGGATATTTTCGCATAAGAGACGATCCCTGAAGCATTCGAACCTAATAAGTGTGTTGAAATACTTGGGTTACGCGAGCCAACCACAATAAGGTCGGCATGAACTTTCTCAGCTTCATCTAACACTTTTTCTCTTGGAGAGCCAAACTCCACTTTATAAGAGATCCTATCTGCTGGGAAATCCATATCTTTCACAATATGATTAACCAGTTCAACAAGCTGTTCTTCCGAACGTTCTATTGCCTTTTTTGTAAATGATGCAAGCAAATCATAATGATAGCTATAACTCATCGAAAATCTTGAAACATCCGGTACTGAGTGAAATAGATGGATGTTAGCGTTATCCATTTTTGCTAAATGAATAGCTTGCTTTAACGCTTTATCAGTCAATGCATCTTCAGAAATATCAACGGGAACCAAAATAGTTTTATTCATATAAGCCCCTCTCAAGGATGTATCTCTCATTCAATTTATTCGTTTTTTGAATAGATGAGATAGCGGTTTAATGGTTATTTTTTGCCAACAAAAGTATAGTCTGAATAAAATCAAAATGTCGTGAACTGGTTTACTAATCTGAAAATCAATTCAGTAAAATAACCACAACATTTGGCACTTTATTCAATCTAATCCTCTTCTAAGTGCCACTTATGTAATATGCGATGAATAAACGGCGTGACGATTAAGCCAATACTAATAATGAATACACTTTGTAAAAATAAACCGTAAATAGCGATAAAGAAACGGCCTGTTTGGGTGATTGGTGCCGGCTCAATCGCTTGGCCGCTCAGCATTGATAATGCATTCAGCATAGATTCCATTATCGAATGCCCTTCAATAAAATAAAAACCAATAATCCCAGGCAGTAAGCCAATGAAAAACACTAATAACGCTAAAAAATAAAAACGCAGAACTCGTAAAACAAAATGTTCCATGCGCATTAATTCTTTAGTGAATTTCTCCATAAAAATCCTACTCAGTCCATGCCGATATGCCAATTCAACAATGACCTTGCAAACGACATAAAAAAACCTATGCAACATTACAAGAACTTCATTGCATAGGTTTTAAAAAAGAATAAATTAACGAACAACCAGTACGGATGTTTCTGCGTAACGAACAATTCCTGCCGCAGTAGAACCTAACAAGTGAGTCGTAATATTTGGACGGCGAGAGCCAATCACAATAATATCGGCATTAATATCTTTTGCGGTGTTAATCACTTCATCACGAGGTGAACCAAACGTAATAGTGTAACTGACATCATCATGAGGAAGATCAATCGAATCCATCAGCATTTTCATGTCTTCTTCTGCTTTCACTGTCGCGCGGTCTTTAATTTCCATATAACCCAGCGCATATGCATTGATAATTGCCGAAGAGATAGGCAATACGTGGATCAGGTGAATTTTTGCGCCAGATTGTTTCGCTAAATTTACCGCATGACGAACCGCTTTACTGGTCAACTCTTCTTCAGTGAGATCGATAGGGACCAAAATTGTTTTGTACATAAGCCCTCCTGATAAATTATCGAATAAACATTAACAATAAAATTATAATCAACTGTACGTAAATGTCTCTTATCTCAAAAGATAAATGAGATCTCCGGCTACAAATTAACAACATTATTTCTTTATCAGCACTAAAATTCACTTCATCACTCAGAGAAAAAGCAAAAAATGTTAAATATTTTTCGTAGGAATTAACTGAGATTCCATTAAAACAAACCAATAAAACTATTGATCAATTTGTTTTTTAAGCATTTTTGGGATTTATGATGGGATAAAAAATTATAATAGTTATATGAAAAAAGGGGTTGATTTCTTAAATGAGAATAGTTATCTTTTATCTCGTGAATAGTTGAGTAAATTACTCGGTCTTTTCACAACGACATTGCTCACATTGCTTCCAGTTTAGCTGGCCAACTCGTTTGAGTTGGCCTTTTTTTTATTCTATGGCAAACAGTATTTCATCAAAACTTCGCCTGCAATACCTCATCACTTATTGAGGATCGCGCCCCCAAAGCTCCAATTTTTCAAATGTCCAACATAGGTTAAACGTTCTGTCGGCATAAAGGTTGGTACATCCCCTGAACGCATGTGCAAAATATCAGCAGGCGTAATCCATGATGAGTTCCCTTCAAACAGTGGTACACCGGCATATTTATACGCATCTAGGACAAACTGCGAACAAAAGAAACCGTTGGCTTGTTCAATATCATCCCCTAATTGCACTGTAGCCAGTGTTTTAAGGCAAAAATTACGGATAGTCTGTCCAATTAGTGGTAATTCGCACACGCGTTTTGTCAGCATCCACGGCGCAATCATGATGATCCCTTTCATGTTGTATTTGCCTCCGTCATTAGCAGTAGAAAACTCACGCAGTTTTTCTGCATGAAATGACGTTAATAAGTTATGCCGTAATACAACCATATTATTAGAATCCGTGATTGCTTGGTCGAGAGGAATAATTCTGACTCCACTTCCAACCGATTCTGCCACCTGACCAAATCCTAAATAAATAGAAGCGTGACTCACCCCACTCACACTAAATAAGCGGATCCCCCACGAGTTCACCCCCGTTGCTGAAGACAAAAGGATATCTCCGGGCAGCATATCCGCCACTGTCAATGTTTCAACTGAATCCTTAATCGGGATCGTGTTAGCGTGCTGAATACTAAACTTCAGCTTATTTGATTCATCTTCAGTTTTAAATTGTGTTGAACAACCATTTATAAATAGAAAACAAAAAAATAGCATCCATTGGCATAATTTCATCTACACATATCCATTTTAGTTGTATTTATCATTATTCTCGCTCCCGATTTTATCGACAGAATATGACTATCACACTATTTTATTTTTTTTAATAGATAGAAACTTAGTCGCGATCACAAAAAATTACTGAAGGATCATGAACCATTCCAATGATAAAATACCATCAGATAATTCAAAAAAAGACATGGATATATGATAGGAATTTATTATTTAGGAACAGAAACCCTCTAGTCAATCTAGAGGGTCACATCTTACCCTAAAATTAAATTAGATATATTCTGGATAAAATACGCTGACGGAATGATAGGTTTTCTTCTCGGTTGCTTTATTTTTCTGTACCGCAACAAATTGCTTATCTTTCAGGTTTTCAGGTAAAGTCGTAGCATTTTCCTTTGCAATCACAGAAACTTGAATATTACGCTTAGAACGACTTAATTTAAACGGCATCCCTAATAAACGACGAGCCTGATTATTACTTACCATCATAAACTCCTTAACTAAAAATTTAAATTCATAAACTGAACATCAAAAAAATAGTCAGTGTAGGTCACTAGGTTTATTTTACTTACTATTTATCTAAAAAATAAAATAAGTAACTTTAGTAGTATAGCAGCAATAAAATATTATTTAATAAAGATTTACTGGACAGTCCCAGTGCGTTATCAATTAATCTTTCAAAAAATAAAAATGAAGTTAATCTCTAATATACGATTAATTATAGAAAGATAACTCCAATATTAAAACTAGTAAGATAGTTATCAGTTAAAAATAATCTCAGCTTTATTTATATTATTGATAAAAAATGATATTAACGGATTGACTCCCCATAAATACGCTCAGTATAGTAAGAAAAAAACACATATAAGGTACTTAGCAATGAAGACTATAGGACTTATCGGGGGAATGAGCTGGGAATCAACCCAACTCTATTATCAGCAAATAAATGAAGGTGTTAAGCAAAAACTAGGAGGGTTGCATTCCGCTAAGATTGTTTTATACAGTGTTGATTTTGCTGAAGTGGAGCATTTTCAATCTCACGGTCAATGGGATCTTGCTGCTGACCATTTAGCAAAAGCAGGGATGAGTTTACAAGCTGCTGGCGCTGATTTTTTAGTTTTGTGTACAAATACGATGCACAAAGTTGCTTCCCAAATCGAAGAAAAATCAAACCTTCCTCTCCTTCACATTGCAGATGCAACAGGCGAAAAAATAATACAATCAGGCATTAAAACTATTGGGTTGTTAGGTACTGCATTTACCATGGAGCAAGCTTTTTATAAAGATCGTCTGATTGATAAATTTAATTTAAGCGTTATCACACCGAATGAGACAGACAGAAAAATCGTTCACGATATTATCTACAATGAGCTGTGTTTAGGCGTTATCTCTGAGGCTTCACGAACCGAGTATCAACGCATTATGAAATCACTCGTTGAACAAGGTGCTGAGGGTATTATTCTTGGATGTACTGAAATTACATTGCTGGTAAATGGAGATGATACTTCCGTGCCCGTCTTTGATACCACGGCAATTCATGCGCAAAGTGCAGTTCAATACGCACTAAAAAACCAGTAAGAGCGAATTACCATACATTAGGATAATTATCATAAAATTATCCTATCATCACCAAAATGCAGATACTTCCCTATTAACGTTTAACATATCTATGTTATTTATTGTCCACCACTAATTTTAGGGCTGTACAGATGAACGAAAGAAAACTTAACAACCTCTCTTTAGGTCAATTCATCAAAGAACAGCGTCTCGCTCGTCAAATAACTGTCACCGAGATAGCCAAAGCCATTTCAGTTTCAGAGCGCACATACTCCCAATATGAAGACGGCTCCTCATCTATATATGTTGCACATCTTATTGCACTAAGCTCAGTATTAAATGTTGAACTTCACACACTGCTCGACGCTTATTTAAATCCAGAATCATAATATTTAAACTCTCCTCTTAGCATAAAGCCTTTAGCTTTCACTTTATGCTAAGTCTCGTTTATTGATGTATTTGAGAGCGCCCTTAGGGTTGAATATAAAATACATTCATCATGAATATTTCTGTTATTTTTCCACTATAAAGTAGGTATTCCACAGGCGTTGCAATCATACTGATAGAGCTCATCATCACTTCTGCGATCATTTCTATTGGGTTAAATACAGGCATATATATTCTCCTTTTCGGACACACTATCTTAGCTAAGTAGTTCCGCATATAGGATTAAGTGCAAATTACTTCTAATAAAATCAATAAAAAGCCCCACACTTGGCGAGGCTATGAATTGTCGTAATTTATCGATTTAACTCAATTCTGGCGGGTTTTTAAGTATTTGATGTATCTCTTCTTTGAGACGAAGTTTTTCTTTTTTTAACTCGATAACATCAGTGCCATACCCACTTCTGTCTGGATGCTCCAGTCTAGCTATTTCATGATCGAGTTGATTATGCCTATTAAATAAGGCTCTAAAATCAGGATCTGACTGACGAAGTTGCGAGATTAAATCACGATACTCTGGGAACATAAGTAATTACTCCATTAGCTGATTAATACGCACGATCCAGTGTCACGTAGATTAAAAATGAAGTCACTTTACTTATTGTAAATATAGGACAAGTATCACTAATATTAACCTATAATTCGACTAGCGAATAAGACTGCTATAATTACGGCTTCACTTTATAGCGGCTCGCGATAGCAATGCGATTAAAAGAACCTATGATGATAGATACCCATTCAATTAATACTAGTTGCTCATCGCTCCAGTGCTCCGCGGCTTTTTCATAAACATCATTAGGTATATGCCCCACATGAACCATATTGACTGATTCAGCCAATAAGAATGCAGCTTTCTCTTTTTCTGAAAAATAATCTGCTTCTTCCCATACAGTAACCAATGCGATTTTATCAATACTCACATTGCATTTTTGAGCGTCTTGGGTATGAAGTCTCACGCAAAAAGCACAGCCGTTAATTTGGGAAACTCTCAATTTAAGCAGGTGGATAAATCCTTCTTCCAATCCTAATGATACTGCTTGCTCATCAATATAATTGCTAATCTCAATCAATTTGTTATACGCATCAGGAGAACTTTTAGATAATGATGCTCTGTTCATATTCACTCCAAGTTATATTGCAATGAGTATATATAACCAGTTTAAATAAGATTCATCTATCGATTTAGTGTTGCACTATCAATGATTAAGCTTATGCAGTCAATTTGTAACTCTCGTCAATCAACGCTTTAAGCTCATCTTCAGGAAATCCACTGTCCAACTTTATAGTAATCCAGTGCTCTTTATTCATATGATATGCTGGATATACCCCTTCCTTTAACCTCAATGAACCAACTAATTCAGGAGGAGATTTGAGGTTTATAATATTAACCATCTCATCACTCTCGCTTTCGTATAATCTCTTTGAAGAAATCGTCAGAATGACAGCAAACCACTTTGCGTTATTTTTATGTCTATAAATAATGTAACTAGGAAACTTAGCCCATGGGTACTCAGCGACAGCACCATAATTACTCTGGATATATTCCATAAGTTCATTTTTGTTCATCTCACCATCCCACTGATAAGTTTCAGTTATGCTAACTTAGCGAGAATATAAATTGCAACAAACGAAAAAATACGCGAATTTAGCCTAACTTATGACACTATTGTCAAAATAAAAATTTTAGGTAATCTTACATAAGTTTATTATGTAATTACCTCACTAAATTACTTTTTAGGAAAAATTATGTTTGAATCTAAAAATATGCCATTAATTTCTTTCCGCGCTTTTTTAAAGCGAATGCTATTACATTTTGGTTACGCTTTTGCACTTATCGTTACCACTTTACTCATTGGCATTGTCGGGCATATAGCTTTTGATTCGAGCATAAGTTGGCATGATGCCACATTCAACAGTGCCTTTATAGCTAATGGAATTGGTCCATACATTGTTCCGCAAAACATTTCAGGAAAGATTTTTTTCGCTTTTTATGGTGTATTCACCAGTCTGGTTTTTATGACCACTCTAGGATTGATATTTGCACCTATTGCTCATCGAATGTTACACAAATTCCATTTAGATGATGAGTAAAAAACCGTCTAGTTAAATCCCATGACCCAAGGCATGACCTTTTCAAGCGCTCGCCACAGGCAACTCATCAAAATTTGTCGTGTATACTGGTGACGACATTTCGTGCTTCATCTGATATCCACTATCGCTTCCTTTCGCAGCAAACCAGACTTTACCTAGGCCACTATTATTTATTGTGTCTAATGTTTTCATAAGCTCATCGCCGTTCTTAAATGGTTTTTGATTGCCATAGCCAGAGTGGTAAAGCGATTGATAATAATATTAAAAGAATACCGACTAACAAGCATTGAAAAACATTAAGCATACGGATAAATATCTCTTCTAATTTCATAGAATGTACCCTTCATTGCTAATGTTGATTGACAGTATAATAAGTGTTAATACTTAAAGTATTAACACTAAAAATATGACAGCTCTATGCAAGTGAAAATATCAATCAAGTTGTTCTGCTATAATTAAAAATGATCTTTTGTAACTTATAACTTCACACCTAAAAGGAAGAAAATATGTTGAAAAAAATCAGTTTTCTTATTTGCTCATTAGCTGTTGTTTTCACATTAACTGCCTGTAACACCACTAAAGGTGTTGGTGAAGACATAGAGGCTGGAGGTAAGGCAATACAGAGAGTAGCCCAGTAAAAACCTACATTTAACAGATTAATAAAACACTAGCGGGTTAGAGATGAAGATACCTTCTAGTGTTTTACTACTATCAACGGATAGCTTTAAATATTTCATTTAAGTATACTTATTAAGCTTTTTAAAAGAATTTCTATTAAATGACTCCAGCTTATAAGGAATATTGCATATGAAAAGAAGAATAATTATTGCTACATTAATAACATTATTTATTCCAGCGATTGCGAGTGCGTCATGCGAAAGCGTTGTTGAAGAAATTACGCAAAAAATTATTAACAATGGCGTTCCTGAAGAGAGCTTTACCATTACCGTCGTTTCAAATGAAGAAGCAGCCTCACAACAAGGTACTGTTGTAGGTAATTGTTCTAATGAAACACAAAAAATTATTTATACAAAAAAATAATTCTCCCCAAAAGGGCTTGTTGCAAAGCCCTTTCATTTCTCATTACCAACTTAATAAAACGCAATCATCTTCCTGCAAATGGTCACCAACCACAAATTGATTTATGTTGGTTGAATTTGTAAAGTTCACTGCCACGATCGCGATTGTAGCCAAGGTTCCCTCTCCCTTTAAGTTAAATCACTCGATCCGCTATGAAGTGATATCTGTGTATTGGTGAAATTTTTATATTAATTGTTAATATATTAACAATTTAAACAATTGGATTTGTTGACCACTCTATTGTTAAATTCGTTACTGCTCAATTTTCCATATTGCTTTCCTGTTAAAAATATACTTTACTATTGAATAAAATTTTCATTACATAAGGGAGCGGTATCGATATATATGTATACTAACCCTATGGCTCTCTTACTCGTATTTATCCCTGCCCTTGCCTGCATCCTATTCATTATTGCTCAAGATAAAAAACAACCAGATATAATGACACTTTTTTTAAAATTCTCTATCTACTTGTTAAGCACTCTGGCTTTCATAAATTTAATTTTTTTCGCAAGAGCGTTCACTGATTGGTATTAACGTTTGCTTGGACTCCGCGATTCGTTGTCTGAATAACCAATAATTTCGGGTAGCGGAGTCAGTAGGTCGAGCAGTGATTACATCATCCAAGCCAGTGGCAGTAACAATTACGATTTTTTACAGCTGGCTTTCATGTTCCCTGCACTAACATGTATTAGGCAAAAAAACCCGCCATTGCTGACGGGTTAAAAATACAGAAAAATTATTTTGTATCTTTATTTTCAATAGCTATGATCTGAGGTTTCTCTTCTTCCGGAATTTCATATTCAATATTTAATGTTAACAAACCGCTTGATAATTCTGCGCTTTCAATTTTTACATTCTTACCGAGATTAAATTCAAGAGAAAATTTATTTTGTGTTATACCTTTATGGATCCATTTCTCTGAATCATTAACTAATTCAGTTGATTGCTCACCTTGTACATAGAGCTTCCCACCTTTTAAGGATACGCTTAAGTCATCCTCTTTATAACCAGGAACACTGACAATTAATTGATAATTTGATTCATTTATTTGCTTTAAATTATAAGGATGCTCTGAGGTTAATGGTCGGTTACCAGTTAATTGGCTGAATAAACGATCCATTTGGTCAAACCTGCTAGAAAGTAGGTTATCAGATAATGTTGGAAGTAGTGAAAAAGATCTAATGTTAGACATAATTTCTCCTTCAATATCAAACTAACTACCTATTACATAAGCACCATTAGCCATTCGCCCGTATGGATTAACTCTTTATCTTGGTGCATAACTTATATAGTGTCGCTAATGAAAATTTCAATTCAACACTTACAATTCTTTACATTAAATGTAAGCAAGCATAAAAAAACCCCGCCATAGCGAGGTTTTTAAAAATATCCAATCTGGTGACTAACATGTCTGAGCTTTCAATGGTACTTTTGCAAAAGTGCATTTAACACCGGAAGGGTTACTTTTGGTTGCTTCAAAATGATAGAGTCTATATAGAGAACCTTTATTTCAAGGACATCTCATAAAGAGATCGATCTTAAAGAGCCACTACATTTACAGCAGCTGGACCTTTTGCACCATTTTCTACCGAGAAGCTGACTTTTTGCCCTTCATTAAGAGTTTTAAAGCTATCACTTTGGATTGCAGAAAAGTGAACAAACACATCTTTGCTTCCATCTTCAGGAGAAATAAAGCCAAAGCCTTTAGATTCGTTAAACCATTTTACTAAACCAGTCATTGTATTAGACATATTGAATTCCTTTGAATTTTTAATTGTTGCCACATGGCATATAGGTTTGATTTTTCTTGATACTTATGGAACTAATTAGAAGGAATTCACTACGAATGGGTATCTGTGGGATAACGCTAAACGGGGGAACTTTTCAAAACTTGCTTTCATAAATAGGTCTGTACTTCCAAACCAGTGGAAGTATTAAGCCACACAAACACTGGGATAGCAAATTTAATTTTCAATTTCACGGCAAAAGGGGGGATTTTGCTTAGTGTGCCATCCATTCATTAGCAATAATTTTTTCAAATAACTCATATAGATAGCCAACATGGTCTTTAGATTCAATATTCATATGATTGGAAGAACCAATCATATCAGCAACTTTAAAATACTGAAGTAGTATTTTAATATCATAACCCATATCTCAATCTTAATGACTGAGGATAAGGATGAAAGTATTTTTGATTATTCAAATAGTTATCAGGATATTCAGATAAATAGTGCGTAATTAATGTTAATGGAGCCAATAAAGGCTGTGTTCCTTGGCGGTATTCGAGGATTAACGCGCTCAATGCTTGTCTTTGGTTTGATGTCAGATAGCGTTTAAAATAACCTTGGATATGCATAAGCACATTAGTGTGATTGCGCCTAGTCGCTTGGTGTTGTAATAAATTCATAAACTTATTTCGATACTCATCAAAATAAGAATCGATTGAATCCCATTCATTGTTACTAGCAACAAAACGACCAAGTTCTCGATAAAGAGGCTGTGAATGCGCTAATAAAAGGAGCTTATATCGAGTATGAAAGTCGATTAATGAATGACGATTAAATGCATTTTTCTTTAATTCATTTAGCTCATGAAGAGCAAATACCCGTATAATAAAATTTTCTCGAATATGAGGATCGCTTAACCTGCCATCTTCCTCAACAGGCAACCAAGGCATTGCTTTGAGTAATTGTTCAGTAAAAAGCCCCATTCCAGACTTTTTATTACCATTGCCAACAGAATCATATACTCGAACCCTTTCCAAGCCACAACTAGGTGAGTTTTTGCATACAATATAACCACTTAAATTTAAAAGCCCACTCAAATAAGTGGTCGAAAACTGAATCATCTCTTCAGTTAAATCCCCTTCACGACCATCGCTGAATTTGAGCCTAACGCTATTTTCGTCAGATTTAACTAGCCTCAATGCGGGTCTAGGTGTTGGTAAACCAATCGCCATTTCCGGGCATGCTTGTTGGTATTCGAAATAATCTGATAACTCATCTACAGCAAAATGAAAGCGCTTATGACCACCATCAAATCTAACGCTATCACCCAATAAGCATGAGCTAATACCTACTGTGATTTTTTTACCTGATGTATTGCTCTTATCGCTAGAGGTAAGAATATTAACCATCATTGCACCTTATATAAAATCACTTATATACAAAATTGATTTATAGTAATAATTGGAATTCATATTAGTAACATTGCACTTTATTTACTAGCTTTATAAACCACGACTCTATACTCTAATAAAATAAACAAAAAATCTCACAAATGTGAGGTTTTTAAGCTACCGACGTTGTAGTCACTCTTATCACAATATCGACATAATCATATGCTTTATATAATAAAATACATATTGATTTAATTATTCATTAATAAGAATTACTATCATTTAAATAAATTACATTCTAATAAAACTCAGTTATTTTATTCAATACTGTCATATTAAGATGACCACAACAGTATTATTCACTTTCTTGTCTAGATCCCTTTACTCGTTCTTGATATATCAATACAGATACCCATACTATTTATGTAACTTACTGAGCTATCTGATATTAGCCATCAAATTGCGAACAAATTAAATCGAAATAAAACAATCTTATAATGCGTGGCTAAAAAATATTATTGACTTCCATTGCTCATAATAAAAACCCTAAAAATATAATCAGGGAGCACACTATGTCGGGTCATATTTCTAGACGTAACTTCATCAAACTAGGCACTATTGCAGGCATTGCAGTGATGGTGGGTAAGCTCCCTTTTGCGATAGCAATGGAGCTAGATTCTGACTCTCCATCAACCGATTGGATAGGTCAAAATGGTAAAGCACGCTTTCGTTGGGATGGTGTTGAAAAGGTCACCGGCCGTAAAAATTTTGCTCGTGATTACCGCGCTAAAGACATTCCTGGTTGGCCTAAAAAACAAAGCTATGCCTTTATGTTAAAAGCAACAGAAGCAGATAAAACCTTTGAAGGCATTGATATTTCAATGTTAGGTCCAAATTTACAGCCTGATAAAGTTGTTTTACAAGAAGACCTTATCCGTGATGGCTTAAATATTCCTCAAGACACCAGTATGGGAAAAGGCTTCTATGGCACCAATATTTTAGTGCCTCTAGGGGACACTCCACCGATTATTGGCCACCCTGTTGCCATCTTGATTTATCATGATTTCGATAAATACAGCGCAGCACAGCGTATGTTACGTTTTGCGACAAACACCGTAAAATATGGAATGGTGACTGGACCAAAACCGCCCGCTAACTATGGTGCAGCGCGATATGTACGTATCGGTGGTGATACACCACTTTCACCTTCTATCTTTTCCCCTTATCAAGATTCAGGTATTAAAGGTGGGTTCGATGGCAATACACCTGTTTGGCCTCCATATGACCCCAAACATGCCATTTCTATTCCACCAGTGATCCGTAAAGATCGTGGTGGTGGTTTTATTCAAGCCCTTCATCAGGCAGAAAAAAGCCCTGATAAACAAGAAAAAGCAATGGATTACGCACGGCAAATTGAACAAGAAATCGCTGCAGCTCGCCAGAATCCCGATAAATTTGTGATTGAGCGCCATGGTTTTTCACAATCCATTGACCCTTGCGCAATGGAGCCTGATAACTGTAATACTTGGTATGACGCACAAACCAAAACACTGCATATTTTAACCGCGACACAGTCTCCTGCAGGAGTCGTCAACGCCGCTGCTGAGTTATCGAAGCACAACAAACATTTTTCTGTCGAGAACATTGTGTTATTAACAGGTTCTACCGTCGGTTATGGCTCAAAAGACTATTCGGTTTTTCCTTTCTATTCGATGGTCGCCAGTTTCTATGCTGATGGCTTACCTGTTCGTATGGCAAATGACCGCTATGAACAATTCCAAATGGGAATGAAACGCCACTCTATTGAGATGGATGTCACCATTATCGGTGATAAAAAAACGGGCAAATTTGATGTATTAAAAGGTACTTATAACTGTAATGGTGGAGGTCGTGAAAACCTCTCGGTTGCCGTATCACACGTTGCGGTACGTGGTGCCCAATCTATTTATTATTTCCCAAAATCTGACCTCACCGCTCTCGCCATGGCCACCCCGGCTGTCGAAGCAGGCTCAATGCGTGGCTTTGGTTCCTTACAGTCGATGGCAGTCACTGAATTGATGGTCGATGAAATCGCTCATAACCTCAATATTGACCCAATTGAACTGCGCCGCCGTAATGCCATATTAGAAGGTTATCCGAATACACAAGGTGGTGTAATAGCTGGTGACCCTCGCAATGTCGAAATGTTAAATCTTGCGGAAAAACACCCGATTTGGGTCGATCGTGAAAAAAATAAAGTCGATTATGAAGCAAAAAACCCCGGTAAGTTATACGGCGTTGGCTTTGCGCAAGTGCAGCAAGTTTATGGTTCTAGCGGTGTTCCAACGATTCTTTCTCTTGAATTTGATGCGAATGGCAAGCTAACAATGCGCCATTGTATGCAAGAGATTGGTACCGGTGGTACAACCGCACAACAAGTTATGGTATGGCAAGCACTCAGCAAAGCCCCTGATGTGGTTGAATTTGGGGTAACTGAATTTGCAGAACTACCACTCAAAACCAGTTGGGCAGATCAGAAAAAACAAGATGAACTGTCAAAAACTGATCCCTATTGGACACCTGCGCTGATCCCTGACATGAGTTCATCGAGCGGTGTTTATTACATTGGATTTGGTACACGCCAAGCGGGTCATTTTTTATTAGAAAATACCCTATGGCCTGCGGCCAAAAGCATTTGGAGTGAAGGTCCAGGCGGAGGAGCATTCAATGGCTTAAATGTTGAATTTGCAGATATTCGTGTCGGATCTGATGGTATTGGCGGTGGTGGGATGAAGCCCATTCCTTTTGACATTTTAGCCAAAAGAGCCCATGAGATGGGGCTAATCACCGGAGTTGCTGTTCACGGCTATTCAAGCTGGCAGTGGGCTCGCGCAGAGTTCGATATTCCAACTGTAGGATTGAAAAATCTCCCTCTCGATGCAATATCCGTTCGTTATGGCGAGGGTGCTCCACAAGAACTGAAAAAGCAGATGACAACTGGCGGTTACCATTTTATTAAACGTAAAATTGCCTATTACCCACCAACACAACGCGCAAAAGCTGACCCAACTACGGTCACACCAGCTTCCTGCCTCGTCGAGCTCAACGTCAATACTATGACGGGTGAGGTCGATATCATGCGCCACCATATGATTATGGATCCCGGTACAATGATTGTCCCTGAATTGGTTTCAGGCCAAATTCAAGGAGGTACCGCGATGGGTATTGGTCACGCATTGATGGAAGAATTGCCACTGTATGAAGATGGGCCAGGTAATGGAACATGGAACTTTAATCGCTATGTTCTGCCACGCGCAAAAGATGTTGCGGTTTGGCAACAAACCATTGATTACTTACCTCCCCTATCAGAAACTTCGCCACCAAAAGGCATGGCAGAACTGGGAATGATCCCTATCTTACCTGCGACGAGTAACGCATTAACCCATGCGACAGGTAAGCGTTTCTATGAATTCCCTATCACGGTAGATAAAATTAAAAAGGCACTCTCATGAAAATCAACCATGCCGTTCCGATTATTGAGCGCAAGCCACTAACACTGACCATTAACGGCCAGAAAATTGGTCCTATTGATGTCCCTGTTGGGATGCCAATGATTGAGTTTTTACATGAATACCTTGACCTCACAGGCACCCACTTTGGTTGCGGGCAAGGGATCTGCCATGCTTGCACCATTATGGAAATTCAGCCCGATGGCTCAACGGTTGAAAGCCGTACCTGTATCTTTGGTGCCCATTATTTCAACAATAAAAATATTGTTACCATCGAAGGGCAAGCCAAACTGGATGAACAAGGCAAAGTTGTTGAATTAACGCCAATTCAACAAGCTTTTATCGAAAACTTTTCGTTCCAGTGTGGCTATTGTGCCCCCGGTTTCGTCACGGGTGCGACGGTATTTCTTGATAAACTGAAGAAAAACCCAGTGAAACGAGACCAACTCGAACATGCGATTGAAGAAGCCCTCAATGAGCATATTTGCCGTTGTACAGGCTATGTTCGCTATTATGAAGCAGTGAGGAAAGTCGCTCTAGACACTCCTGGCTGCGTGATCGACTAGGGAGAAACCTCATGGCTAAATCCAGCTCTCTACGTAAAAGCATTTATATTATTATCTTATTATTCATCATATTAATGCTTGCGATCCTATTTGGTGCTTTTCGTACCTCCAGTATCGGTCCTGATTTAGATAAACCGCTGACCTCAGAAGAAGTCGCCAAATTGCTGCCAAGAGGGCAAGAGTTGGCAACTGCTGGTGATTGCTTTGGTTGCCACTCATTACCTGAAGGGCCATTGGCTGCGGGTGGGCGTGCCATCGGAACCCCTTTTGGTACCATTTATTCCACAAATATCACGCCTGATAAGCAATTTGGTATCGGTAACTATACCCGTGCTGATTTCCATCGTGCTTTGAAAGACGGAATTGGTAAAGAAAGAGGCAATCTCTACCCTGCCATGCCGTTTGTATTTACCCATATGACGACATCGGATGATATTGATGCCCTGTATGCTTATGTGATGTCACTTCCGCCAATCAATGTGCCAAACAAAGAAAATACAGGTGTATTTGTCCTACCCGTTCGCCCATTTATGAACTTCTGGACTTTACTTAATTTCCCTAAACAAAATGCGCCTCATGACCCACAACGCTCTGCCGAGTGGAACCGAGGAGCTTATATTGTTGAAGGTCTAGCACACTGTGGCGCTTGTCACTCACCACGTAATTTAATGATGGGTGTCGAGTTTTCACGGTCACTTCAAGGGGGTGAAGAAGCCGGTTTAGCCATCCCTGATATTACAGCCGAAGCGCTTTCCAAACATGGGTACGATACCGCCTCTTTGCGCCAATTCCTGCTTACAGGGAATGCCCCGCAAGGCTCTGCATTTGCAGATATGAGTACAGTGACTCATTTTTCTACTAGCCAGATGAATAAAAGCGATGTTAATGACATGGCAATTTATTTAATGACGGATAAACAAGGAAAAATACTTGGAGCCGACACTCCGCCAGCTCCATTGCCTGAGGCAAACTCACCAGACGTGGGTAATGTAAGTCAAATCATGGAAACGGGTCGGTTAATGTATATGTCTACCTGCGCAGGTTGCCACGGGATCACCGGAGAAGGAGTCCCTAATGGCATTCCAGCGTTAAAAGGTAATGCCATCTTAGCTATGGACAGCCCCGAAACCTTTATCAGTGTAGTGTTAACGGGTATTCCAACCACCACTTTCCCTAATGGGCAGCGTATGTATGCTATGCCAAGCTTTGCCGATGATTTAACGCCACAAGAAATGGCAGATTTAATATCATGGGCGCGCGCCGAATGGGGGGGGCAAGGTAAACCTGTCACTGCCGAACAAGTTGAAAAACTGAAAAAGGCGGCTCAGTAATCGCTCATCGCTTCTCTTCAAATGACTTATTTATTGAAGGGAAGCGACATTATTATTTTCATTACGATATTTGAATA
Organism: Providencia sp. PROV188; assembly: GCF_027595165.1. Classification (NCBI taxonomy): domain Bacteria; kingdom Pseudomonadati; phylum Pseudomonadota; class Gammaproteobacteria; order Enterobacterales; family Morganellaceae; genus Providencia; species Providencia sp. PROV188. The sequence continues at coordinate 1,615,338 of NZ_CP097291.1, read as the reverse complement.
AAATCTCCATTAATATTTTTGTTATCTAAAAAACTATCTTGAATTAATCCCACAAGCAGGTTTTCAAAATGCTTCCTTTGATAAATACTGAAACCATCGACAATTTTTAACTTCAACATAAAAATCAATGACAGCTCTTGGGTAATGACTGACAACTCAAAATTAGATTTTAATATCAGAGCTAAAATGCGAATAAGTCACTATAATAAAGATAGATATAGTGAACAATCAGGAATGATTTTTATATGAATTTTTATGGGATAGATTACTTGCAAGCGCAGTCTAATATAAATGATTATTTTAAATATATTATTATTTTTGGCACTTTATTTGCTTTAATCGTTTTTTTCATCCTATATATGCGTCACCGCCTACAAACTAAATATCGGGATTTAACGATTATCGCCTTCTTATTTTTACTCTTCATTTCAGGCATTCAGTATCAAGATTATACCGATAGTCAAAATATACACTCAAAATCATCCCAAATGGTTAATTTCGTAAGGTTATTATCAAAAGAAAAAGGGGTTGATATAAATTCTATATTTTCTAACTCGGTACAATTATCCGATGGCATCATCATTAAAATTGATGACCGTTATTACCGTATTCATTTAAGCGTAGATCAACAAACTTACAGCTTAGAAAAAGTTTGGTTAACAAATCCCGAAATTAAAATCATAAAAAAATAAGGCATAAAATGATTATTTATACACCTATTATTATAAAGCTTGGATTAGGGATCCTATGCCTGATTGTTCAAATAAACCTCATGGGCAAAGGAAATTTAGCCCCTTCATCCGCAATGGATCAAGTTCAAAACTATGTTCTAGGCGGTATTATTGGTGGTGTCATTTACAATGAATCAATAACAGTACTGCAATTTATACTCGTGTTAATCATATGGACTTTACTTGTTTTTGCCCTTAAATTTTTAAAAGAGAATAATCCCTTTATTAAACGAATTATTGACGGCAAACCTATAACCTTGGTACATAATGGCAGCGTTAACGTTAAAGAATGTCTAAAAAACGGTGTTTCCGCTAATGATTTGATGTTTAAACTAAGATCAAATGGCATATACGAAATAGAGCAACTAAAACGCGTTGTTCTCGAACAAAATGGGCAATTGACTATTATCCAAAGTGGCGATGAGAATATACGTTATCCAATTATCGTCGATGGCTTAGCTAACCATGACTTACTCGAAATCATCGGCAAAGACATTGAGTGGTTAGAAGACAATATTTCGAAACAAGGTTTTAATAAAATCAGTGAAGTATATTTAGGTGAGTATTTGTCTGGTAGGATTAATTTATATGGATATGAAAGAAAGAATAACGCAGATTAAGTTAGATTCGCACCTTGTATAGCACTAACAGAACAGTTACCGCTTTTGGTATTTGGGTCATGCCCTGAAACCAAAATTGCTCGAAGCCTTGTCTTGCGGCTGTTTCATTGATAAATCAGGATATTGCCCTATTATCATCCTACTTAACTTACCTTCAAATCGGTAAGAGTATGACCATTAGATAGAACCTTTTTTGCTTACTAGTATCGAAAGCCCCCTACCATCTGCTATCATTACCGGCTTAGAGATTTCTTTACCATGAATGTTTTTTAGCTTTTTGTCTGTGAGTTTATTAATTTCTGACATATCAGTCTTATCCAATGTCTAGAATCTTATACAAAGTCTTATACACGAGTCAGTATAAGACTGGGTTAATTCAGAAAAAACGAGAACGACAAAAAACAAAAAAGCATATATATTTCAAAAATTTAAATAGCAATCAGAAACAAGAAAGAACAACCGAGAATGACGACTAATAAAGAACAATACAACTTAAACAAACTCCAAAAAAGAATCCGCCGTGATGTTGGGCAAGCCATCGCCGATTTTAATATGATCGAAGAAGGCGACCGTATCATGGTCTGCCTGTCTGGGGGGAAAGATAGCTATACTCTGCTGTCTATTTTGCAAAGCCTGCAAAAAAGTGCCCCAATTTCATTCTCTTTGGTCGCTGTTAACTTAGACCAAAAACAACCAGGCTTCCCTGAACACATCTTGCCAGCTTACTTAGACGAACTCGGTGTTGAGTATAAAATTGTTGAAGAAAACACCTATGGCATCGTAAAAGAAAAAATTCCTGAAGGAAAAACCACCTGTTCCCTGTGCTCTCGTTTACGTCGCGGCATCTTATATCGCACGGCGACAGAGTTAGGTGCGACCAAAATAGCGCTCGGTCATCACCGTGATGATATTTTACAGACCCTATTTTTAAACATGTTCTACGGCGGTAAATTAAAAGGTATGCCACCAAAATTGATGAGTGACGATGGCAAACACATTGTTATCCGCCCTCTCGCCTATTGCCGCGAAAAAGATATTGAGCGTTTTGCTGAAGCAAAAGGATTCCCTATCATCCCTTGTAACTTATGTGGATCCCAGCCGAATTTACAGCGCCAAGTCATTAAAGAGATGCTACGCGATTGGGATAAACGTTACCCAGGGCGCATTGAAACTATGTTTAGAGCGACTCAGAACGTTGTATCATCTCACCTATGTGATACTGAACTATTTGATTTTAAAAATATTTCACATGGTGATGCCGTGATCAATGGTGGTGATATGGCTTTTGACCGTGAAGAATTGCCTGCTCAGCCAATGATTGATGAAGATGATCAACCAGACTACAGTGCTGACCGCTTAGATGTGATTGAAGTTAAGTAAGATAATAAAAATTGGTCCGCTACCTCTGGGCAAACTCAGGGGTGGCATCAGATTTTATGCAAAAAAAAGCCGATGTAAAATACATCGGCATTACAGTGGTCAATTATTCTGTATAAGAACTCAATATGAGAAAAACTACAATTATGGAGCACAACGTTCATCGCTCAACGTTGCATTCACCTGCGGGAGTAATATTGCCTTAAAACCCTATACCCTTTATTGATTTATCTCAAACTAGCACCCATTATCCAGAACAATTCACCTTTCTTATAGCCATCGACTTCTTTTTAACCACCAAAATACCGTAGCAATTAAGCAGGCGAGTAATAAACAGAACGCACTAAAGGCAAACTTGAATTCATTTCCAGGGATACCCCCTAAGTTCACACCAAATAAACCGGTTAAAAATGTGGTTGGTAAAAATATCATCGCCATTAATGACATGGTATAGATTCGACGATTCATCATTTCCGTCATCATATTCGTAATTTCATCAGACATAATGGCGGTACGTGCAATAAAACCATCTAAATCTTCAATACAGCGCCCTAATCTATCTGATATTTCTTGTAAACGACGTCTGTCATTATCATCTAGCCATAATAATTTTTCAGCGGTTAATCGAGAAAACATATCCCGCTGCGGTGCCATATAACGGCGCACGACAATAATTTGTTTACGCAGTAAGGCTAATTCCCCACGCTCAGGAATTTCGCCATGTAATATCAAATCTTCCATTTCAATAAGACGTTCGTGAAGAGAGTCGGTGAAATCACTAATTTCATCGGTCATTGCATCCGTGACATCGGCAAGCCATTCACCGGTACTCTGCGCACCGACGCCTTGTTTAAGATCATCAATAACAGAATCTAATGAGTGAACACGTCGGTGACGGCATGAAACAATCAAACGGCTATTCATAAAGATACGAAATGCCACCAATTGCTCTGGGCGCTGCCCTGCGGTGTTATTCAGGGTTTGTAGTGTCAGCAGAACGCCATCACCAATACGCACCATCCGCATACGATTCATTTTACCCGTCAATGATGACTTCACTTGGTCATTAAACAAATCAGTCTGTTGGATCCAGCTAGACGTCTCTTTATTTTTATAATCGTAATGCAGCCAAAATGGAGATTGCTGTGTTGCAGTGGCATTTAAATCGATAGGAAGAACACCGCCATCTCCATCTAACTGAAAGGCATGAACGGGGTTAGAGTGTTGAAATTGCGATCCATAGGTCGACGCCATGCAATTATCTCCTTAAATTGAAAAGTAAGGTATTTTTAGTTGATTAAAGGGAATATTGCAATGATTTCAATAACAAAATCAAAATACAAAGTTTAAGTAGGTGTTAAGCAAAGGAAAATAAAAGCATAAAAATAAGATGTTATGCAAGATTTATAGCCCAATGAAATTTCTCAATTTTTGCTAGAGAGATCCCATTTGATTGACACAAATTAGCAATAAAACCGCAAAGTTTTTTCCTATTATTAGCGCTGTAGTGTTTATTCCTTTTTGGTCCTCCTTCTGACTCTCCAGTGGAAGGAGTTTTTTTTATTTTGGGTCTCCCAAAATTTAGCCAGCACACCTGCACTGGCTAAATTTCATTCTTAATGCTTAATCATATAGAAGCTATGGCTGTATGCCACATCCTCTGGATTTTCAATCGGATAACCTTTTAACCACGGTTTAATCAAACGCGCATTCGTATATTGATAGATTGGTGCAATTGGTGCTTCTTTTGCAATAATGGCTTCCGCTTGGTTGTAATACACATTACGCTGCGCATCATTCGTTTCAATGCTAGCTGAAGTCATTAGTGCGTCATATTGCGGATTATTAAACTTAGGAATATTGCCACTGTGTTGAGAAGTTAGCAGTGATAAGAATGTAGATGGTTCATTAAAATCACCAATCCAAGAAGCACGGATTACATCAAAATTTCCGGTGTTACGGCTATCAATATATGTTTTCCACTCTTGGTTAACTAACTTAACTTGCACCCCGAGTTTTTTCTTCCACATGGAAGCAATCGCAATAGCAATTTTTTGATGGTTTTCCGAGCTGTTATACAGCAACGTTAATTCCAAAGGATGCGCTTCACTGTACCCAGCCTGCTTTAATAACGTTTTGGCTTGTTGGTCTAACTCTTTTTGTTTATGAGTCTGATACAGCCCTTTTTCCGGCTTAAAACCTGCCGTCACATCAGGTGTAAAATAATTAGCGGGTTTTTCCCCTGTCCCTAAGACTTTGCTAGCAATCAATTGGCGGTCAATTGCCATTGATAATGCCTGTCGAACCCTGACATCATTGGTCGGCGCGCGCTGGGTATTAAATGCGTAGTAATAGGTACCGAGTTGATCCGGCGTAAAAACTTCGTTAGGAATATCTTGTAATAATTTTTGATAGCGCTGCTTAGGAAAGGATTCCGTGATATCTAAATCCCCAGCCAAATAACGATTAGTCGCGTGAGATTCTTGGTTGATAGGGACAAAAGTCACTTTGGTGATCACCGTATTTTTATGATCCCAATAGTGCGGATTTGGTGTTAATACGATTTTCTCATTAACAACACGGTCATTAAGTTCAAATGCACCATTTCCAACTAAATTACCGACTTTAATCCAGTCTGTGCCATATTGTTCAACGGTTCCGCGATGAACAGGAAATAAGCTGAAGTTTGCGGTTAATGACGGGAAATAAGGAACTGGCTTATTTAACACAATTTTCAGCGTGTGTTTATCGACAGCTTCCACCCCTAACTGTTCTGGTGGCAACTTACCATCGATAATATCCTGCGCATTATTAATTCCCGCTAATGCTGCAAACCAAGCAAATGGCGAAGTATTGGCTGGCGTGACTAAACGACGCCAACTATAAACGAAATCGTCAGCGGTAACAGGCTCACCATTCGACCATGCCGCTTCAGGGCGTAACTGAAAAATCCAAGTTCGATTGTCATCAGTGTGCCAATTTAGTGCGACACCCGGTATCGGCTTTCCATGATTATCTTGATTAACTAGGCCTTCAAACAAATCACGCATCACTTGAGCTTCAGTCAACCCAACAGATTTTATCGGATCTAATGATGCTGGCTCATCTTTCAGATGGCGTACAACTTCTTGATTTTCAGCTAAAACAGTACCAGCAGGAACCGTCGCACTGATAACCGGTGTAGAAAGGAAAAGTGATGAAATGAATACAGCTAAAGAGGTCAATGAACGTTTATGCATATTATTATTTCTATCTATTAATCAAAAAGAGGATCGCTCAGCGTTATTCGCTAAGCTTTGATGAATTAACCCATTACAAACTGCTAAATTGATATTTGACATGCCAAGGCATTAGCCGTGATAGGCGAATAACTCATTGACTTGATTGTCAGTTTAAAATTAGCTTTCACTTCATCATATAACAAGTAAAACACGGCACAAAGCGCTCTTTTTATCGTGTTGAATATGGTATTTTAGGATGATACATAATAAAAAACATAAACTCTTAATAGGGCTTATTACTTGTATAATGCAGCGTAACCTTCTTACTTATCATGCCGAGAAGGCAACAATGCAATTCGGTCAATAATAGGATTTAAAAACAGAAATCTCAGAATGTGAAACTGGTAATAATTTGATTTTAAAAATCATTTAATATTTTCATCTTCTGTAACTCAACCTATAAACGGGAGAAAAACACATGTCACAGACAGTAAAACTCAAAGGCAATAGCATTTCACTTGCAGGTACTTTTTTACAAGCTGGCTCACAAGCTAAACCTTTCACTTTAGTTGCTAAAGATTTAAGTGAAGCAACCTTAGAAACATTCCAAGGCAAACGCAAAGTTCTGAATATTTTCCCTAGCGTAGATACCGGTGTTTGCGCCGCTTCTGTGCGTAAATTCAATCAATTAGCCAACGGTTTAGACAACACTGTTGTGTTATGTATCTCTGCTGACTTACCTTTTGCTCAAGCTCGTTTTTGTGGTGCAGAAGGCTTAGACAATGTGGTGACATTATCTTCATTCCGTAGTGATTTTGCCCAAGATTACGGCGTTGAAATGACCACCGGTCCATTAAAAGGTTTAACGGCTCGTTCCGTCGTTGTATTAGATGAGAATGACAAAGTGATTTACAGCCAATTAGTGCCTGAAATTACTGAAGAACCTGATTATGACAATGCGCTAAATAGCCTGAAATAATCGTATATTATGAAGAACCACAATCACCGATGCTTTCGGTGATTGTGGCTTCATTTGATAGGGGTTGAGGGGTTATCAATCATGCTTTTAATCAACATAAGCCCAAAATAGTGGTTTATGATTTTTCGCATTGACCACATTTGTAAAAATCATATTTCCTTTCATCATACTCACTAACGAATGCGACAACGTGCTTAATATCCGTTGAGCCTGCTCTTGGGTCACAGGGCAACAAGACGTGAGAATATCAATAATCAAATCCCTTGGTTTAACGCCATTTTTGACTAATACATCCCACGTAAAACGATTTTTTTTCGCTAAATAATTCGCAGCTGCCTTATTCATTAAATAAAGTTCTGCGGCGGTATTCGCGGATTCAAACATATCACCTTGGTAGTGACATTTAGACATATATTCACGTAGCTTGAAATTGACAATAAAATTAATCGTAAATTGTTCCATTGCAACTCCTTAAAGGTATAAAACCCGCGTTGCTAATATTAATAATCAATGCACAACTTAAGCATTTTTTTATCGTTAATTTAAAAATTGAAGCTTTGCTCACCATTTTTATAGCAGAAAAAACAACCAATCCGCAATGATCAGGACGTCGTTTTACGATGAAAAATATGTAAATTTAGTTTAATCGAGTAAGCTCACTCCATTCTTTTAACTGATTTTGAATGAGTGAGCTTATTTATCTGGCATGTTTCATTGGAACTAACTGAATGGGCGTTAGTCAGGAAAATATCTTATTTCGAGCGAAGTGCCTTTATTATTTTGAATAAATTGGAGGTACGTTTCTCCCCCTGGAAAACTTTGCTCAATTTCTAGTTTTTTGTCCCCACTCCATCGATAAATAATAGACGGACAGTTATCATCCGAGCAAATCACTTCTTTGTTTTTGTTTGGTTCTAACTTAGCTTCTAAAAACTTTTTATCATCACCAAGCAGATTACGATATTCTTGATAAGCACTTAGTAGCGAGCTATTAGGGAAATGACACTGAGTTAATGCGCCATTTTCATACACATCTTCCATGGATTGCTCTGCATTTTTACAGAGTTTATCAATCAACTTATTATTCGGCTTTTCTTGTGCAACAGCACTAATACTCACACTCATTAATACGCTAAGTAGACCCAATTTAAACAGCTTTTTCATCATGTTAATCTTGCTCTTTCTTGGCACTGAGCCCGTATTCTCGCAATTTGTTCGCAATAGCGGTATGAGAAATATCTAAACGTTTAGCCAATTTACGCGTACTCGGATAATCACGATATAATCTCGCCAACACCGAGGCTTCATAGCGTTTGGTTATTTCATCCAGTGACCCATTTAATGTATCTAAAGCAATCGCAGGCGCGTTAACTGCATCAGGAAGTTGAATATCATCAACATCCAGAATATTGCCACTAAATTGCGACAGCCCCTGATATAACGCATTGCGTAATTGTCTAACATTACCCGGCCAATAATAAGAATTGAGTGATTCAATTAATGCCGGTGAAATTTTTGGCTCATCAATGTTCAATTCTTTGGCAAAATTAGACACAAAGACTTTCGTGAGCGGTTTAATATCTTCGCTTCGTTCTCTTAATGGTGGGATCGTGAGAGTTATAACATTCAAACGGTAATAGAGATCTTCACGGAATTTTTTCTGTTCCACTAACTCAGGTAAATTTTTCTGTGTCGCACAAATCACACGCACATTGACTTTGACTTCATGCTCTTCGCCAACACGTCTGAAAGTTCCATCGTTCAGAAAACGTAATAGTTTAATTTGCATTTGAGGGGACATTTCAGCAATTTCATCCAGCAAGACGGTACCGCCATTAGCTTGCTCGAAAAAGCCTTTTTTCCCTTCAACCGCATTTGGATAAGCCCCTGCTGCATAACCAAATAACTCACTTTCAACGACATCATCAGGCATTGAAGCGCAGTTCAATCCTAAAAATGGCGCATTACCACGAGCACTGTGTAAATGGCAGGCTTTTGCCAGAATGTCTTTACCCGTTCCAGTTTCCCCGACAAGCAGCAACGGTTCATCCAGCATAGCAACACGTTTAGCTCGCTCAACGACTTGGATCATCGCAGGACTGACCGCCACAATCTGGCTAAATCCACGGTTTTCAATATCAACTTCAGCCACTTGCTTACGTTGATTTTCAAGAATTGCCACGGATTTGAGTAAGATCACCGCACCTGTACAGTGAGATTTCCCATCTTCATCGGCGAGAATAATTGGTGTGACCTGCATTAAATAATCGCTGCCTTTGACCGAAATGCGTTCGGTGTAAGGTTCTGGTGACTCACGTTCAAACCAGCGGTGTAAACCATGGTTAGGGATTAACTGGGAGAAGGATTTCTGTTTGATTTTAGTTTCATCAACCCCAAAAAGTTGCAAGCTCATTGGGTTAACCAGCTCAATATTCAGTTTATTATCAATGGATAAAACTGGCTCAGGGAACGAATTCAGTAAAGCCCACACTGCTTTATGCTCACGTTCGGATGGCATAAAGTAGATACGACGAACATCAATTACCCCGTTTATGCGGCGGATCTCTGCCATTAGCGTACTGAAAACCTGAAAGTCTACAGGTGCAAAGTTCAGGTAAATTCGACGTTGAGCTGAAATTTCAATGCCTTTTAAGTCAATGTTTTGTAGAACTAAAAGATCAAGTAATTCACGCGTTAAACCGATACGGTCTTGGCAGGTCACTTCGAGGCGCATGATGAAACCTTTTGTAGAGAACATAATTACTCATATTTTAGCGTTAAACAGGACAGTAATACAGAGCCGTGTCACATATTGTTGACACTCGTCTAGTTTCTAATAAATATCAGCAACATTTCTTTCTTTAATATGAGGATTGTTGATTAATTCGGCAGGGTATTACCCTTTTAGACATGACTGGCAGAATGATTAAAACTGTCAACTCATCCTGCCAGTCAAATTTACAGCTTATGGATTCTCTTTTTTTGAGGGAATGGCATTTTTCAGCTGGCCAATTAATTGACGGCGAAAATCACCCAATTTCGGTTTGTCTTCTATCCAAGGTAATGGACGGCATAGCTCCATCGCCTTAATGCCTAATCGAGCGGTCAGAAGCCCAGCGCCGATTCCTTGTGCCGCGCGTGTCGACAACCGTGCGGTAATATCCTGAGATAACCAATCCATCCCGACTTCACGAATAAGTTCAGAAGCGCCAGCAAATGCAATATTAATCAGCACCATACGGAATAAGCGGATCCGACTATAGTAGCCCAGTTCGATGCCATAAATGGCTGCAATGCGGTTGATTAAACGAATGTTGCGCCACGCGATAAATGCCATGTCAACAATCGCCAATGGGCTGACCGCTATCATCAAGGCAGATTCTGCTGATGAACGGCTGATCTCTTTACGCGCTTGCTCATCCAGGATCGGTTGAACTAATTTACTATACAGTTCAATAACCTCGCGGTCATTATGCGAATCATGAACCGTGGCTTGCCAGCTTTGTATCGCAGGATGTTGCATCGGTAATGCAGACTGTTTGGCGAGCTTTTCACAGAATGCTTTACCCTGCCCCATGCCGTGGCTATGAAGCAATTCACGTGCAAAATCACGCTCCTCTGCACGTTCTCTGAGCCGATACAAGCGACGCCATTCGCCGATGACCGAACCCACACCAGCGACCACAATTAATCCCCCCGCTGCTGCGGTGCCTAACGCTGTCCAGTCTTGGGTTATCCATGATTGATGGATCCAAAGCCCTAATTGAGCGACAACGCTCACCCCAAAAATGCCTGCGGCAGCACCAACTAGCTTGCGCCAGAAACTGCGTTTAGGTTTTAAGGCCTCGTTGATAAGACTTTCAACTTCGCCATCTTGGCTATCTTGTTCTTCTTGTATATCAACCGGCACAAATTTTTCAAACGCTTTCTCATCAAAGGTTTGCGCTTGTTTTAATGGCTCCATGGCTGGCTTATCGGCTTTAACGGCAAAGTCTACGCGCTGTTTTAGAGGTTCACTCATTTCAGTTTATCTCCTAACAAAAATTCCAAAGCACTGTCCATGCGAATATGTGGCAACGGTTGATCTAACGGTGTTGGCCGAGGGCGGAAATTTTCAAATTGAAAGCCTTGCTGTTGCCAAAACTGTTCATTAGGTAAACGCTTAGGGACATCCCCTGGGTAGAACGTTAAGGGTTGCCCATCGCTGAGTCGCTCACCTTTTAAAGCAGGTAATTTTTCACCCTTATAGTCCACAATACCGCTTTCCGTCGCTTGAATAGACGCCAGCCCTACACAGTCCATGCTGATCCCTTCAAATGCTGCATTTTGCCAAGCATCTTGGACTAACTGCTGCAATAATGAGACTAAGTTTGCATGTTGATCGGGTGTGACGTGATCCGATTTACTGGCGGCAAAAAGTAGCTTATCAATACATGGAGAAAACATGCGTCTGAGCAATGTGCGTTTTCCATAATGAAAGCTGCGCATTAACTGCGTTAGCGCCATTCGCATATCATTGAAGGCGTCTGCGCCACTATTTAAAGGCTGCAAACAATCCACCAGCACAATTTGTCGGTCAAAACGCTGGAAATGATCCTTATAAAACCCTTTCACCACATGGTCACAGTAGTATTGATAGCGACGCTGTAATGCGCCGATATTGGTGTTTTTATCCGCTTGCGTTAACTGTTTTTCACCATATTTTTCGATGTTTGGCCATGGAAAGAATTGTAATGCAGGCGCTCCAGCTAACTCTCCAGGTAAAACAAATCTACCAGGTTGAATAAAGTGCTGTCCTTGTTGCTTACATTCATGCAGATATGCGGTGTAAGCATTGGAAATTTCAGCTAAGAGATTTTCATCGACAGGAGCTAATGGATCACATTTTTGGCAAAGTTGTAGCCATTCATTCGCGAGCTCCCCACGCTTACCTTTAAGTAGCACTTTCATTTGGCTAGACCATGTTAAATAATTCAGATCTAGCATCGGTAAGTCCAGTAGCCACTCCCCCGGGTAATCGACAATTTCTAAGTACAGGGAGGAGTTATCGACAAAATGGCGAACAAACGAATCATTTGAACGGTAATGAATTTTCAAGCGAATTTCGCTCACTCCACGGGTAGGCGTCGGCCATTGCGGCGGGTCGCCATAAAGCGATGCAAGTCCTTCATCATAAGCGAAACGCGGAATTGACATATCGCGCTGTGGAATGCGTTTTACCCCTAGGATCCGTTTATCTCTCGCCGCTGAAAATAGCGGAAGGCGCGCCCCCGTGGTGGTGTTAAGAAGTTGGTTAACGAGAGAGGTGATGAATGCGGTTTTTCCACTGCGACTTAATCCAGTGACAGCAAGCCTTACATGGCGGTCAACGCTACGGTTCATTAAGTCAGTTAATTCATTTTGTAGCCGTTTCATAATGCTCCTAGTTCTCGCTCTCCCAATAAAAATATAAAGGGAATACAGTCATTAAACTCTATTCCCATTTATGTGATGGTGCAAATCAGTTGTTATAGATGACGAAACTTGCTGTTCACGGCATAAGTGTCCGAAGTGACATAGCGCTCCATTTGGCGCAGTTTCATTTCCCCAGCTTGTAGCTGAGCATCAATTTGGTTTAATAGTGTTGTCACTTCTGGTCCAATATCCTGTTCGCTTCGGTAACCGCTTGGCGCAGCTTCCACAAAGAAACACATCACCACATAGACAATCAAGGTCAATCCAAAACTCATAAACAGGGCAAGTACAGCTAATGCTCTGACCAAAGCAACCGGTAACTCTAAATATTCAGCGAGACCGGAACAAACACCACCAAAAACACGTTTATCCGTTAAGCGATATAACTTGCGGTTGCGTAGATTAGTCATTATTTTTGCCTCCAATTTGGGTGCTCGGCATCTAAAATATCTTCCAGCGTTTTGATGCGCTGCTGCATACGCGATGACTGCTCTGCCAATTGCATCAAACGTTGCACTTCATTTTCAGTAAGCTGACTTCCCTGCCCATTATTTTTCTTACTATAATGGAGCCACAACCAAATCGGCAGAACAAAAATGACAAAAATGATTAATACGAGAGACAGTAAAACGTAGCCCATCACATTTCCTTATTTATGGTTATTTAGCCTAGCGCACTGGCGCAATGAAATCACTGCGCCTTGCGTGTTGAATATTATTCGTCTTTATTGATTTTAGCTTTAAGCGCGGCTAACTGTGCACTAATTTCATCATCCGCTTTTAACTCAGCAAATTGCTGTTCTAAAGAGCGTTGTTTACCAATACCGTAGCTTTGCGCTTCGCCTTCCATATGGTCAATGCGACGTTCAAACTGTTCAAAACGCGCCATTGCTTCATCCAGTTTACCACTGTCTAACTGGCGACGAACATTACGGCTTGATTGTGCCGCTTCTAAACGTACGGTCATTGATTGCTGTTTTGCACGCGTTTCTTGCAGTTTATTTTCTAATTCCGTGATTTCGCCTTTTAAGCGAGTCAGCGTTTCATCAACAATAATCAGTTCATGTTTTAGCGTATCGACCATGGCACTGACTTTTTGTTTTTCAATCAATGCTGCGCGAGCTAAATCTTCTTTATCTTTGATTAATGCCAGTTCCGCTTTTTCTTGCCATTCGGCAATCTGTTTTTCGCCCATTTCGACGCGGCGCTCTAAACTTTTTTTCTCAGCTAAGGTACGTGCTGAGGTGGAACGGATTTCCACTAACATGTCTTCCATTTCCTGAATCATCAGGCGGATCATTTTCTGCGGATCTTCAGCTTTATCAAGCAGTGAAGCAATGTTGGCATTAATGATGTCGGCAAAACGTGAAAAAATACCCATAATTTATATCCTCTTGATGGATGTTATCTTTCTGTAGAGCCTCAACCCGATGTTGGCGTCCAACCAATACGTGATGCTCCATGAATATAAAATTGAAATTATTAAACCGATAATTATTTCAATCAAAATCTTTTACAACTCTAAGATAGCAATTGGCGTGCCAACTTTTTCAGAATGGCATAACCAACTAATAAATAACAAAAATATTATTTCGATATCTATCGACGGTTATTTGTACTATAGTTAACTATAGGTAAAATTAACCAAAACTTGGTAAAAATAACCATGAAAGAGACTAACAATACTATTCTTGGTGTATCGAGTAATTTCCTTGATGTCCTAGAACGTGCTTCCGAACTTGCTAAGCTAAATAAACCTGTCCTTGTTATTGGCGAACGAGGAACAGGTAAAGAGTTAATCGCGGATCGCCTTCACTATCTATCTCCCCGCTGGCAAGAGCCTTTTATCTCCTTAAATTGCAGCGGACTCAATGAGAACTTGCTGGATTCTGAATTATTTGGACATGAAGCAGGATCGTTTACTGGGGCCCAGAAACGCCATCAAGGTCGCTTTGAACGTGCAGATAAAGGCACATTGTTCCTTGATGAACTGGCAACCGCGCCGATGTCTGTACAAGAAAAACTGTTACGTGTGATTGAATATGGCGAATTAGAGCGTGTAGGCGGAAGTCAGTCATTAAAAGTCGATGTTCGTTTGGTCTGTGCCACTAACGCCAACCTTCCAGAATTGGCTCGCCAAGGACTTTTTCGCGCTGACCTGCTAGATAGAATTGCCTTTGAAGTGATTCGCATGCCGCCATTACGTGAACGTGTTCCTGACATTCTGTTATTGGCTGAGCACTTTGCCATTGGTATGGTACGTGAGCTAAAGCGTGATTATTTCACTGGGTTTTCTGACAACGCCCAGCAGACACTGATGCACTATTCTTGGCCAGGTAATATTCGCGAACTGAAAAATGTTGTCGAGCGTTCAGTTTATCGGCATGGGGAAAGTGACTTACCAGTGGATACGATTATTTTAGATCCCTTTGGTGAGAAACTAGCAGAGCTTCATGAGATACCCGCAGCATCATCAGAAAACTCCAAATTAGCACCCGTTTTTCCCTTTGACTTACGACAATGGCAATTAGAATCGGAAAAACAATATGTTGAAGAGGCGCTACGCCAAGCCAATTTTAATCAGCGTAAAGCAGCTCAATGCCTATCACTGAGCTATGACCAATTTCGAGGATTAATTAAAAAACATCATATTAGCTTGGAAAGCTGATTTTTATGCAAAAAAAAAGCCAGCACCCGAGCTGGCTATATAACTAAAACACTGAAAGCAATAAAACACTGGAAGCAATGTGAGCAATGTCATGCCTTGTCTGCTAAAGCTAAGCACTCAAGAGACTGAGTTAATGATAATAGTTATTAGTATCATTTGTAAAGCATTTTAATGCGATTATTTCTCATTAAGATTAAATTAAAAATAATAGCAACCATTACAATTAGATACAACCTTGTTGATTCTCATTTACAGTTAAAAATCTTCACTACCCACAGCGCTATGTACAAAATATCACCACAAATTTTGCTTATACCCTGTTACCCTATTTTTACGCTACAATAAGGTAATTCAGGTCAACGATATTAGCTCTATGCGCCTTTTAACTCTTTGGTTTTTATTTACTGTTTCTCTTTCAACATTGGCAGAGCAAACAGACATAAGCTACAAAGACACCATTGCCAATGATGTCCCAGCCGATATTCGCCAAAATGGCTTTATTTACTGCGTCAATGGCATTGTCACCACATTTAACCCACAACTCGCCAGTAGCGGGTTAATTATTGATCCCCTAGGCGCACAACTGTATGACCGCTTACTGGATGTTGACCCCTTTACATATCGCCTGATCCCAGAGTTGGCTTCCCGCTGGGAAGTTTTAGATAATGGTGCGACCTATCGGCTACATCTGAGAAAGGACGTTAAGTTTCAAACCACACCTTGGTTTACACCAACGCGTAATATGAATGCAGATGATGTGGTATTCAGTTTTTCCCGCATGTTTGAAACCAGCAATCCTTACCATTTCATTAATGGCGGGCGCTACCCCTATTTTGACAGTTTGCAATTTGCGAGCAGCGTCGAAAGTATTAAAAAACTGAATAACTACACCGTTGAGTTTCGATTAAAATCCCCAGATGCCTCATTTTTATGGCACTTGGCGACTCACTACGCGCCCGTTTTATCTGCCGAATATGCGGATGAGCTTTCGGCTAGCAATCGCCAAGAGATGATTGATTGGCGCCCTGTAGGTACTGGACCATTCTATTTTGATGATTACCAAGCTGGACAGTTTGTCCGTTTATTGCGTAATAAAGATTACTGGAAAGGTGAACCACGCATGGAAGAAGTGGTGGTGGATATGGGAGCGGGTGGTACAGGACGCATTTCTAAGCTGCTCACTGGTGAGTGCGATGTCCTCGCCTACCCAGCCGCAAGTCAGTTAAAAGTGCTACGTGATGACCCTCGCCTGCGTATTTCCATGCGTTCGGGAATGAATATTGCGTATCTTGCGTTTAATACAAGCAAGCCGCCTCTCGACCAACTCAAGGTTCGCCAAGCAATTTCTTATGCCATTAATAATGAGCGACTCATGCAGTCCATTTATTATGGTACCGCAGAGACGGCATCATCGATTCTCCCCCGTGCATCTTGGGCATTTGATAATCAAACAAAAATAACCGATTACAACCCTGAACTTGCCAAACAAATGCTGCAGGAAATGGGGTTAGAAAAATTAAAATTGGAATTATGGGTCCCTGTCTCCTCTCAGTCTTACAACCCTAGCCCATTGAAAATGGCGGAATTAATTCAAGCAGACCTAGCCCAAGTGGGTATCGTCATGAGTATCCGTTCGGTGGAAGGTCGCTTCCAAGAAAATCAATTAATGGATCGCTCCCATGACATGACATTAGCGGGCTGGACAACGGACAGTAATGACCCTGATAGTTTCTTCCGCCCACTGCTCAGTTGCGCTGCCATTGGCTCACAAACCAACTTAAGCCATTGGTGTGATTCTAAATTTGATGACGTTTTGCATAAAGCATTACTGACACAAGAGCTGGCAGACCGCATTGATTACTATCATCAAGCACAACAAATTCTCGCGGAAGAACTGCCTATATTGCCATTAGCTTACTCGCTGCGTTTACAAGCTTATCGTTTTGATATGAAAGGATTGGTGATCAGCGCGTTCGGCAATACTTCATTTGCTGGCGTTTATCGCGAAATGCAGGAGCCGAAAAAAGCACCACCTCGGCAGCAGGAGCCGCAACTATGATCATCTACTCACTGAGACGATTTCTGCTATTGCTGGTGACGGTCTTCTTTTTATCACTGGTCAGTTTCAGCTTAAGCTACTTCACGCCCAATGCGCCTCTTAGCGGTGCATCACTCATTGATGCATATATCTTCTATTTTGATGGCTTACTGCATTTCGATTTCGGCGTCTCTAGCATTAACGGAGAACCTATCACCGACCAACTAAAAGACACATTCCCTGCCACCATGGAATTGTGTATTCTCGCCTTTTTATTTGCGTTGTTTGTCGGGATCCCGCTAGGGATGATTGCCTCATTTTGGCGAAACAAACCCGTTGATATTGCGATCAGCACTTTCGCCCTATTGGGCTTTTCCGTGCCTGTATTCGTTTTAGCGTTAATACTAACCCTATTTTTCTCGCTTCACTTAGGATGGCTGCCCGTTTCTGGGCGAATCGACCTACTTTATAACCTAAAGCCAGTAACAGGCTTTGCCCTTGTGGATGCGTGGCTTTCGGATTCGCCATACCGTAAAGATATGATTATCAATGTGTTAGAACATATGATCCTGCCAGTACTCACACTCGCCTTAGCGCCAACCACAGAAGTCATTCGCTTAGTCCGTATTAGTACGGATGAAGTGGCTAGCAGTAACTATGTTAAAGCCGCTGCTACTCGTGGGCTTTCTCGCTTTAAAATTATTCGCCGCCATATTTTTCATAACGCAATACCGCCAATTATCCCGAAATTGGGGCTACAATTCTCCACGATGCTAACATTAACCATGGTGACAGAATTAGTATTTAACTGGCCGGGATTAGGTCGCTGGTTGGTCACTGCAATCCGTCAAGGAGACTACTCAGCGATTTCTGCTGGCGTGATGTTAATTGGCGCATTGGTGATCACCGTGAACGTGTTATCCGATATTTTAGGCGCAATGATGGACCCGTTAAAACATAAGGATTGGTATGTCCTCAGATAATTTTTATCGTGAACAGAAAATGCCATCCCCGACACGGGTGGTGTGGAATATTTTCTCCTCCGACATACTGGCAATGATCGGCTTTTTTGGGGTGATTTTTTTAATCGTCCTCTGTTTTGCGGGCCCTTATTTAGCACCTTATGCCATCGACCAACAATTTTTAGGTTACCAAATTACGCCACCATCATGGTCACACTATGGTGAAGTGGCTTTCTTCTTTGGTACGGATGATTTAGGACGTGATATTTTAAGCCGTCTCTTAATTGGTACTAAATCCACATTCGGCTCAGCCTTGTTGGTCACTGCGATTGCGACAATAATCGGCTTAGTGTTAGGTTGCCTTGCGGGTATGACCCGTGGACTCAAATCCGCTGTCTTTAACCACGTTTTGGATACCTTGCTATCGATTCCTTCTCTACTATTGGCGATCATCGTGGTAGCATTTATGGGTGCCAGCTTAACCAATGCGATGCTTGCGATTTGCCTCGCGCTGATCCCCCGTATGGTGCGTACTATCTATGTTGCCGTGCATGATGAGCTAGATAAAGAGTACATCGTGGCGGCACGTTTAGATGGCGCATCAAACATCTTTATTTTGTGGTACACGGTACTGCCAAATATCACCCCTATTTTGGTCACTGAATTAACCCGCGCCCTCTCCATTGCAATTTTGGATATTGCGGCATTAGGCTTTTTAGATTTAGGGGCGCAACTCCCATCATCTGAATGGGGTGCGATGCTAGGCGATACGTTAGAGTTGATTTATGTGGCACCGTGGACAGTCATTTTGCCCGGCGTTGCGATTATGTCGAGTGTCTTATTTGTGAACTTACTGGGTGATGGACTGCACCGAGCGATTAATTCGGGGGTGGAATAATGCCATTACTTGATATTCGTAATTTAACTATTGAGTTTATGACTGCTAATGGTCCCGTCAAAGCCGTTGACCGTGTCTCCATGACCTTATCTGAAGGAGAAGTTCGTGGCTTAGTGGGTGAATCTGGGTCAGGTAAAAGCTTAATTGCTAAAGCCATTTGTGGGATCACCAAAGATAATATCCGCGTGACTGCTGACCGTTTTCGCTTCCAAGACATTGACCTATTAAAACTCAGTCCACGTAAGCGTCGTCGCCTGATTGGTCATAATATTTCGATGATTTTCCAAGAACCGCAATCCTGTCTTGATCCTGCTGCCGATATAGGAAAACAGCTGATTCAATCTATCCCAGGCTGGACATACAAAGGGCGTTGGTGGCAGCGTTTTAATTGGCGAAAACGCCGCGCAATTGAATTATTGCACCGTGTGGGTATCAAAGATCACAAAGACATTATGCATAGTTATCCGTACGAGCTGACGGATGGTGAATGCCAAAAAGTGATGATCGCCATTGCGATTGCCAATCAACCTCGCTTGTTGATTGCGGATGAGCCCACCAACGCGATGGAATCCACCACGCAGGCACAAATTTTCCGTTTATTAGATAAATTAAATCAAAACAATAATATGGGAATTTTGCTGATCAGCCACGATATGGAAATGATGTCTAAATTGGTTGACCGAATTAATGTCCTGTATTGCGGTCAGACTGTAGAAAGTGCCACACCGAATGATATTTTGCAGCGCCCCCGCCATCCTTATACTCAGGCACTGATTCGCTCTATTCCTGATTTTGAAAGCCCGATCCCTCATAAAGGTCGTTTAAATACACTCCCAGGAGCTATCCCTTCATTGGAGCACTTACCGATTGGCTGCCGTTTGGGACCCCGTTGCCCTTACGCACAACGAACCTGTATTGATGCACCACCACTACGCAGCATTAAGGGGCATCTGGTTGCCTGTCATTATCCATTGAATACCGAGGAACAACCCTAATGGAAACGTTACTTGAGGTACGTAACCTGACAAAAACGTTCCGTTTTCGTGAAGGGTTATTTCGTCGCCATGAATTACAAGCCGTCAAGCCGCTGAGTTTCAACCTACAAGCAGGGCAAACTTTAGCCATCATCGGCGCTAATGGTTCAGGGAAATCCACGCTTGCTCGTATGTTGTCTGGGGTAACGGAGCCTTCTGGCGGAGAAATTTTGATCCGTGGCCAACGGTTAAATTTTGGGGATTATAGCTACCGAAGCCAACGTATTCGCATGATATTTCAGGATCCAAGTACTTCATTAAACCCGCGCCAGCGTATTGGTCAAACCCTGGAATTGCCCTTAAAACTGAATACTAACCTTACTGGTATTGAGCGGGAAAGACGCATTATCCAGACATTACGCCAAGTAGGATTACTGGCCGATCACGCAGAATATTACCCACACATGCTAGCATCGGGTCAAAAACAACGGATCGCCCTCGCCCGCGCGTTAATTCTGCAACCAGAAATTATCGTGGCTGATGAAGCACTTGCCTCGCTAGATATGTCGATGCGTTCGCAGATAATCAACTTAATGCTCGATTTACAAGCTAAGCAAGATATCGCTTATATTTACGTCACCCAACATTTAGGCATGATGAAGCATATAAGTGACAAAATGCTCGTGATGGATAAAGGCGAAGTCGTTGAGCGAGGAAATACAGCGGAAGTTTTAGCGGCTCCGCTTCATGACGTGACGCGTCGTCTGATTGAAAGCCATTTTGGGGAGCCATTATCCATTGATGCGTGGCGACAAGATTTGTAATGTTCAAAAGACGGGGAAATAGTCTCCGTCTTTAACAAAAAGTTCGTGGCTAGCGCGCTATGGATACACAACTTTTTATGTGTTTGAGATGCACCACAATCGTGAAAGTCACGATCACCAGTAACGACCATGCCCCCCATTTCCCCGCATGTACCATTGACCATGCTCCGATTTGATTCGGATATTGCCAAACACCAAAGAACGTTCCGAAGTTTTCCGCCAGCCAAATAAAGAACCCTATCAGCATAAATGCAAGCAATAGCGGCATTTTACGTTCTTTATCTAATGGAGTATAAAACACCACACTGCGAGCATACAAACCAAATATAAACGCCGTTAAGTACCAGCGATAATCATCAATATAGTGATGGCTGAAAAAGTTAATATAAATGGCTAAAGCCACTAATGTCGCCATCCAATAAGGTGGATAATGTTCAATTCTGACATTAAAAAAACGCCATGATTGGATGATATAGCTACCAACTGCCGCATACATAAACCCAGTAAACAGTGGAACTCCCCAAAGTTTGGTATACGCCTCATCAGGATATTGCCATGAACCAATTGTCGCAGAGGTTTTGAATAACTCCATCATAAAGCCCACTAAATGGAATACACAAATGGCTTTTAGCTCATCCCACGTTTCTAACTTTGACCATACTAAAAATGCTTGAAAAGAGACTGCGAAAATCAGCAAAACATCATATCGAGGAATACCTAGAATCCCTTTCGCTGGCACTAGGAATAAAGCCAAAAAGAAGAATCCAGCAAACAGACAAGAACGAGCGTTAATTAAACCAAAAAACCAAAATTCCAGAATAAAGCGTTTTAATCCTTTACTACTATTCGGTTTATGAGCCATTAAGATGGCATCTAGCTTGGTTAAGTAATTAAGATTGTTAAAAATGGATGCCATTTTGACAGCTCATAAAATGTGACTAAGGATTGAGAGAATAGCTCAATGAGAGACAAAATTATAACAGAATCCTCTCAGAGACCTCTCCTGTAACATTCTTAATTTTAATGAATTATCAATTAAATAGATAATTCCCCAAAGAAATACTCGTCTATCGTAAGCTTGCCATATATTAGTGTGATTTTAGATATTGAGAGCCATCCCGCATCCTTTGGCAATTCTCTTTTTAAATCTGGTGTATACTTGGAAGAACAATAACGATGACCATTCTATGACTTAGGAGTTTTATGATGAAATTGTATTACGCTCCCGGTGCCTGCTCACTTTCTCCTCATATCATTCTGCGTGAAGCAGGATTAGATTTCAGTATTGTTCGTGTTAACTTAAAAGAGAAAATCACAGAAACGGGTGAAAACTTCTTAGAAATTAACCCTAAAGGTCAAGTTCCTACTCTTGTTTTAGATGATGATGAGCAATTAACTGAAGGCGCTGTGATTGTCCAATATATTGCAGATCAAAACCCAAATAGAAACTTGATTGCCCTGCCTGGTTCAATGAAGCGCTACCATCAGCTAGAAGCACTAAACTTCATTTCTACTGAGTTGCATAAGAATTTTGGCCCATTATTTGCGCCAAATACCCCTGAAGAATATAAAGATGTTGTTCGCGCAAATTTACTGAAAAAATTCCAGTATGTGAATGATATTCTGAAAAATCAGCCTTATTTTGTCGCTAAAAGTGATTTCTGTGTTGCTGATGCGTATCTGTTTACCGTCACCAACTGGACTCGTTTAGTTGGCGTTGATATCAGCGCATTAAGCCATCTGAATGAATATTGTGAGAAGATTGCGAAGCGTCCAAAAGTACAAGAAGCATTAGAAGCAGAAGGGTTACTGAAAAAGTAATCTATTGTATGAAATGCATTTACAAAAACAGCGCCATTCGGCGCTGTTTTTTATTACTATATTTAATAAGTTACTACTATGCTCAATCAGTCTAACTGAGTAGAGCAGAATTTATGTTGGGGGCTAACCATCAAATCTTGGGCTGCAACTAACTGAAGTTCATACTCACCCATTTCTTTGGTTTTCAGCATCACTTCATAGACTGCTGCTGCAACATGCTCTAAGCCTTTATCAAGTGGCTCACCTTTTAAGATATTGACCAACATTAAACCACTCGTTAAGTCGCCGACTCCCACAGGCTGTTTTTCACCGAAATCCACTAATGGGCGACTAACATGCCAACTGTGTTCCGCAGTGACTAAGATCATTTCAAATCGGTCTGCACGATAGCCAGCACGGCTTAAATGCTTAACTAATACAGTTTTAGGACCTTGCTGACATAATTGACGTGCCGCTTGAACCGCTTGCTCTACCGTCGTGATTTTTTCATTCGCTAAAGTTTCTAACTCTAATAAGTTAGGTGCAATCACATCACTCGCCGCTAACGCTTGTTGGCAAAGAAACTCAGCGACACCTGGTGCAACGATGCATCCCTTCTCTGGATGTCCCATCACTGGGTCACAAAAATAGAGTGCCTGCGGATTCGCCGCTTTGACTTTTTGGACAATCGCTAGAATATCATTACCTTGCTCAGCAGAACCAATATAACCACTTAACACGGCATCACAGATTGCCAGTTTATGGATTTTTGCTAATCCTTCGACAATATCTGTCAAATGCTGAGCTGGAAATACTGAGCCCGTCCATTGTGGATACTGAGTATGGTTGGAGAATTGCACTGTATTAAGTGGCCACACATCTACGCCCATACGGCACATAGGGAATGCAGCAGCACTGTTTCCTGCATGGCCGAAAACAACATGGGATTGAATTGATAATACGCTTTTCATTGGAAACCCAGAGAATTGTTATGTCGAATGAAGAGAAATCAGTGAGTAGCCATTTGCCAATATGAATAGCCCGGAGATTTCCGGGCTATATATTACAAAGGTTCGTCAGAGCTATTTCCAGTTAACTAAGCAGTCATTTTTCTTACCGCGGCGGATAAGTGTATAACGACCAAATAAACGGTCAGCATCAGTGAATACATACATTGGTTCAGTTTGTTTCTGACCATTCACAGATACTGCATTTGAGCTGATTGCCGTTCTTGCTTGACCACGAGAAGGTACCAGTTCTGAATCAACTAATGCTTGCTGGAGATCTGCACCATCTTCTAGGGTGATGCACGGCATACCGTCTTGAGCTAACTGTTCAAAGTCAGCTTCAGTTAAATCAGATACTGCGCCAGAGAACAAACTTTCAGTAATGCGTTTTGCAGCCGCGAGACCCGCTTCACCGTGAACTAATTTAGTTACTTCTTCTGCTAATACATACTGTGCACGAGGCGCTTTACCGCTATTTTTATCTTCTTCTTCCAATGCGTCAATTTCACTTAATTCCATGAAAGTAAAGAATTTCAGGAAACGATAAACGTCAGCATCTGCTGTGTTAATCCAGAATTGGTAGAATTTATATTGGCTGGTTTTCTTCGGATCTAACCATACTGCACCACCTTCGGTTTTACCAAACTTGGTACCGTCTGTTTTGGTGATCAGTGGAACAGTTAAACCAAACACTTGGTTTTGATGCAGACGACGAGTTAAATCAATACCTGATGTAATGTTACCCCATTGGTCTGAGCCACCAATTTGTAACTCAACACCCATTTCTTTATTCATGTTCGCAAAATCGTAACCTTGTAATAGGTTATAGGCGAATTCAGTGAAAGAGATACCTACATCATCGCGGTTTAAACGCTGTTTAACAGACTCACGGTTGATCATTTGGTTAACGGAGAAATGTTTACCAATATCACGTAAGAATGTCAGCACATCCATTTTGCCAAACCAATCATAGTTGTTAGCTAGGCGTGCACTGTTATCACCACAATCAAAACTAAGGAATGGTGAGACTTGGTTACGGATTTTTTCTACCCACTCTTGAACGGTTTCTGTGGTGTTTAATTTACGTTCAGTAGCTTTAAAGCTCGGGTCGCCAATAAGGCCCGTTGCGCCACCGACCAACGCCACAGGCTTGTGCCCGGCTAGTTGGAATCGTTTTAAACACAGCAAAGGAACCAGATGTCCCAAGTGCAAGCTATCGGCGGTAGGGTCGAAGCCACAATAGAGAGAGATAGGGCCCTGCGCCAGTCTCTCTGCTAACGCATCCTCATCCGTTACCTGGGCAACGAGGCCCCGCTCTTGCAATTGTTTAATCAGGTTATTGCTAGACATCAATGACTCCATCGGTTGAATTTTGTCTATCTATTTTAATGTAGAAAATTGACAAAATAAGGCTTAGCTCAAAGGCTCGCCAGTATGATTTGTCAATTTTCTTAAACGAGGCTATAGCATAAAGCGCATATCAATTAAGCGCCAGCTAAAAAACCATTTATTACGGGGCTAATCGGTCAATTACCCAGCCATCCGCTTCTCTTTGGTATAGAAAGCGGTCATGCAGGCGGTGAGCGCCACCTTGCCAAAATTCGACACTGTTAAAAACAACGCGATAGCCCCCCCAAAAACTCGGTAATGGAACCTCACCATTTTGAAATTTCTGCTTAAGCTCTAAAAATTTCCCTTCTAAGATTCCACGCGCCGAAATCCGTGAAGATTGAGCTGATGCCCAAGCGGCGATTTGGCTATCTTTTGGGCGGCTATGGAAATATTTCAGTACTTCAATCGGGCTTAAACGCTCAGCAACACCTGTAAAATGAACTTGGCGTTCCAATTGATACCATGGAAAATGCAAACTGATTTTATTGTTATGCTCTAAATGCTGTGCTTTACGGCTTCCCAAATTGGTATAAAAGACTAATCCGTTTTCATCGAAGTGCTTTAATAATACGATCCGTTGATAAGGCTGCCCTGTTTCATCAACTGTTGCCACACACATTGCTGTCGGGTCAGTTAATCGCGCTTCACAGGCTTGCTTTAACCAGCGCTCAAACAATGGAATAGGATCTGGCGTTAAATCTTTGCGTCTCAATCCACCTTTTGTATATTCACGTCGTACCGCAGCAAGATCGATCTCTTCAAGTTCGTTCATTTTACTGTCCTTTCAAGCGGTTATTTTATATCAACATTCGCGGGGTATATCGCACCTAATATACTGTCTCTGCTTGCGCCCGTTACTGATGCAAGGCTACCTGATAAGCCTGAAACTGTGCGAGCGGCAAGCCAAGCAAATGCCAGTGCTTCCATATCA
The DNA here is from genome assembly GCF_027595165.1 of Providencia sp. PROV188. Lineage (NCBI taxonomy): Bacteria > Pseudomonadati > Pseudomonadota > Gammaproteobacteria > Enterobacterales > Morganellaceae > Providencia > Providencia sp. PROV188. The sequence goes on along the minus strand of NZ_CP097291.1, from coordinate 1,589,463 downwards.
TCACCACTCAGCCCATATTTATCACTTGGCGCGACTTCAATCCCCGGCAGTAATGTTGCTAATCGCAACATTAAGAATTTATTTTGAGCGCCGCCGCCACAAACAATTAATCGCTCGCAGCCACCACATAACTTAACTTGATCCACTATAGATACGGCAGTCAATTCACACAATGTTGCTTGAACGTCTTCAGGAGATAGCAATTTAAAATGCGCCAAATGCTGCTCTAGCCATTGCATATTAAAATATTCACGCCCAGTACTTTTAGGAGCTGAACGTTTAAAATAGCTATCATTAAGCATCGCATTTAATAATGCCTGATTCACCGTTCCCGTTTTTGCCCATTCACCATCTTTATCATACGCTTGTTGCTTGTTACGCCAGACCCAAGTGTCCATTAACATATTACCAGGCCCTGTGTCATAGCCTTTTACATATGCATTTGGCAGCAATGCAGTAACATTAGCAATCCCGCCAATGTTAATCACTATACGTTTTTCAGTCGGATGCCCTAATACGGCTAAATGAAATGCAGGAACTAGCGGAGCACCTTGTCCACCATAAGCCATGTCTCTGCGGCGAAAATCCCCCACAGTCGTTATTCCCGTTAATGCCGCTATGCGATTGTTATCACCAATCTGCATAGTAAATGGTGTTTCACTATCAGGTTCATGCCAAACCGTTTGCCCGTGACAACCAATCGCAATAATATCTTCGGGAGATAGACCCGTTTGATGAAGCAGCTGATTAATGGCATCGGCATATATTGTGCCAAGTTCTCTGTCTATTTTTCCCAATTCAGAAAGTGTTGTTTCTTGCCCTTGGCAAATATTGAGAATGCGCTTTTTCAGCTCAATCGGAAATGCGGCGCTCAAGCTAGCTTGCTCTGCAACAAACTTATCATTAATTGCAGCTAATACGACATCAACACCATCTAGGCTGGTTCCTGACATAACACCGATATAGCGACCCGATTTAATCATCATTATTCCCTTTAACGTGTCTATTCACTCAATGAGATAAACTAGGAAAGATTGTGCTTTTAGAGAAAAATTTGTCAACTGATCGATTCAATTTCTCGTAGCGCTTCGCAGGAATAATAAATAATTGATAGAAGAGATGAAAATAGTGAGCAAAATAGCAACAATGAGTCACTTTGCTATCTCTCATTTTTTTAAATTTGATTTATAATGGTTCATTCTGTAATTATCTGCTACACCTTAAGGTGAGTAGTTTTTATTACAGGTGAAAATCCCCTATTTAGCCTTTGCCATAAATTGATGTTCTAAAATAGTCAAAAAATAGATGATTCTTTAGCAAAGGGTGCCTTGAATTGGGATTTTGGGTGGAATTTGAGATATTTTACCTAGTGTTGATGAATTATTTAATTCAAAATTAGTAGTCTAGGCTCTGTTATCTAAAACAAATTTTTGATGTTGTTGTGCTTATGGTAAGAACAAATCTTCGATGCTACGTTACTGCCACGAACAGCAAGTCTCATAGGAGTTATTATGCTTAAGAAAGTTTTTGTAGGTGTTGCTGCGGTTGTTGCGTTATCTGGCTGTGTCAATACAAGTACGCTTTCTGGTGATACTATTTCAGCTCAAGATGCTAAACAAGTCCAAACTGTGACTTATGGTACCGTACTCAATGCACGCCCAGTTACCATTCAAGCGGGTGAAGATGGTAACGTAATTGGAGCAATTGGTGGTGCAGTTATCGGTGGTCTATTAGGCAATACCGTCGGTGGCGGTACTGGTAAAACGCTAGCAACAGCAGCTGGTGCAATCGCGGGTGGTTTAGCGGGTCAACAAGCACAAGGTGCCCTAAATAAAAGCCAAGGTGTGCAGCTTGAAATCCGTTTAGACAGTGGTAAAAACATTGTTGTGGTTCAGAAACAAGATCCTGCCGCTTTCCGTGTAGGTCAGCGTGTTATGATCGCAAACAGTGGAAATACAGTGACTGTGTCACCTCGATAATTTGACATAAGCTCAAGATAAAATGCGTTCACCGACTAATTAATCGATGAACGCATTTTTTATTTAAATCATAATTAGCGTTTTACTTTTTAGCTTATTAATAATGCTTTTTATCGAATCTGAGCTCTTTACTATCTTTTTGTCTATGAGTTCCATTGCGGGAATTTATTAAATTTTTGTGATTGATATCATTCAAGTAAAATCTAATTTATACAATTTGAATTCTCTATCTTTCTTGAGCCACATTTTTTATTCATATTTCTACACCTTAATATCCCATATATCTAAAAATTAACTCATAGTAGTGAAATACAAAGCCGCCTCACATAATAAAACCATGTAACTAGATAGAAGTACATATTATGTGAATGGTGGCTATAATTATTAGATTAATATATATTTATGCGAATTACATTCATAGAATGAAAAATCAATTATAAAATACAATTATTAGTCTATGAATCATTCTGTAAGCGTAGAATATTTTTCTCCAATCTTAGCAGTAATAAAGATAACTGACTTAGTTCATCATGACTAATATTACTTAAAATTTCTGTCCGAGTATTATTAATCACTTGATCAACCGTTTTGATGAAAGGCTCCGATTCCTCTGTGAGTTTGATTCTCTTAGCACGTCGGTCATTCGCACATGTATGACGAGAAATGAGCCTTTTTTCTTCTAATTGATCTAATGTTCTGACCAAGGAAGGTTGCTCAATACCAATTGCCTTTGCCAATTGAATCTGCGACTGCTCGGGCGGTAACTGGCTAATATTATGCAGTGTTACCCAATGTGTTTGCGTGAGTTTAAGTGGTTTGAGGCGATAGTCAATCAATGCTCGCCACATACGGACTACACGAGATAATTCAGTTCCAATTTGAGATTCCAATTTACCCTCCTTTATATAATTATAATGTCTAAAAAATATACCAAATACATATTATTTTTTGAATTATATATTAACTCCCTTTTATCTTTACAACCTTTTATTGAGCCAATACCTCATAAATACCTATATATAGTGAGCATCAATAAATCATTGAGTGATATACATCTTACTTTCCTCCATGATTTTTCATATAAAAACAATATAATCACTTAATAAGACAACCTATCAATTATCTTATTAATAAGAATAGCCTTACTCTTCTTTCGAATCTATCTATTTTAACCCTTATAGTAATTACAACTAACAATAAAAAATGCAATATCAAATAAACCCTTAAAAAACAAAGTAATATAGTTATTCTTAAAATTATGTCATTTACAGTTGATTTAAATGAACTTCATCATCATTTTGAATAAATAAAATTTTATTGAAATGTAACTATTGGAATTAATCTAAATGAATTAATTTTTGATTGAATTATCTTATTTTTAATAGTTTGATTATCAATCAAAATAGAGGTTGTTGAGGATCATTCATCTCTTCTTGAGCCACTTTCTTATTATTTAATCTTAAAAATCGCTGGCGACATAAACGGATGACATGACGTTTTTCTGCGTTAGTTAGCTGCAACCAACCAAAACGTTCATCTCGGGTTCGATAACAACCACGGCAATATCCCTGCTCGTTGGTCTGGCATATCCCACGGCAAGGGCTTGGAATATCAAAAAACTCAAGTTGTTCTGCCATCGTTAACCACCCGTAATATAAACATAAAATTATGATATACTCCCTCGAATTGAGTATAGCCATGATATGACTAAAAAATAAACCTCAATCGCTGTATTTAGTCATATTGCCACGTTATATTAATAGATAAATCGATTCGACTTTAAGCATTATTGCCTGAAGAATTTATAGGGAAACTACTATTATGCGCTTACTACATACCATGCTCCGTGTTACCGACATGCAACGCTCCGTTGATTTTTATACCAAAGTATTAGGTATGCGCTTACTGCGCACGAGCGAAAATACAGAATACAAATATTCTTTAGCGTTTGTCGGTTACAGCGATGAAAGTGAAGGTGCTGTTATCGAGTTAACTTATAACTGGGGCGTAACAGAATATGACTTAGGTAATGCTTATGGTCATATTGCATTAGGTGTTGATAATGTTGCTAAAACCTGTGAAGACATTCGTCAAGCAGGTGGAAATATCACTCGTGAAGCTGGTCCAGTCAAAGGTGGTACAACCGTTATCGCATTTGTTGAAGATCCAGATGGCTATAAAATTGAGCTCATCGAAAATAAAAGTGCGAGCAAAGGATTAGGAAATTAATCCCTCACATACATTTTATATTTTAGGTGGTGATAACCATCACCTAAAATATCTTCAGTATCTACCTGCAAAAATGCATTCCCTTTGGCATAATGAAAGCCAACCAGAAACTGTAAATTGAAAGCCTAATGTCTGAAAAAAATAACCCTAACTCACTGGTTAACCGCTTCCGGGGTTACTACCCTGTCGTTATAGATGTTGAAACTGGTGGGTTCAACCCTAAAACTGATGGTCTATTAGAGATAGCGGCCATTACACTCAAAATGGACAAAGATGGCTGGCTAGCCATTGATGAAACGCTGCATTTTCATGTAGAACCATTTGAAGGTGCGAATTTGGAGCCCTCTGCACTGGAGTTCACAGGCATTGACCCCACGAACCCCCTACGTGGTGCAGTGAGTGAATATGAAGCATTACATGCCATTTTTAAAACAATTCGAAAAGGTATGAAGAATACCGATTGCAATCGCGCGATCATGGTGGCTCATAACGCAAATTTTGATCACAGCTTTGTTATGAATGCGGCAGAACGCTCTGGGTTAAAACGTAACCCATTTCATCCCTTCGCAACCTTTGATACCGCCGCACTGAGTGGATTAGTTTTTGGACAAACCATTCTTGCAAAAGCTTGTGTCACCGCAGGTATTCCATTTGATGGCAAGCAAGCCCACGGTGCCCTATACGATACTAACCGTACCGCGCTATTATTTTGCGAGTTAGTCAATAAATGGAAAAAATTAGGTGGATGGCCACTACCTAGTGAGCCTCAATAACCTCGCCCCCTAAAAACAAAAAAACCGTATTAGTTTTAGGCTAATACGGTTTTCATCAATATAAGCATTAAAGCCTATTCAACCATTTAATTACTCAGTGATGGTTTCATCTGCTGGACGGTATTTGTCTGCAGTTTCTTTGATCAGAGCTTGTAATTCGCCGCGTTGGAACATCTCAACGATAATGTCACAACCGCCAACTAACTCACCATCAACCCATAACTGTGGGAATGTTGGCCAATTAGCATATTTTGGTAGCTCTGCACGAATATCTGGGTTTTGTAAAATATCAACGTAAGCAAAACGCTCACCGCAAGAAGACAGAGCTTGAACAGCTTGAGCAGAAAAACCGCAGCTAGGCAGTTTTGGAGAGCCTTTCATGTATAATAAGATTGGATTTTCTTTAACTTGGCGCTCAATTTTTTCGATAGTTGTCATTTTATATCCTAAAACGTGGGTGCTGATTTTGCAGTCACTGAGCCACTTTGAATCATTTGCAAGGCAACTCATTAGACAGAACACATTGACCGGTGTAATCGCCGGCATAGTCAAAACATCGCAAATTGTTCCGTGATTGTTTCATACAATATGCCAGTTTTATAAGGTGAATACTATAGCACTCCTATTTGCTGTACTCAAAAGGTGAAAAGCAAATAGCAACGTTTTCTTTTTACTATAAAAAATTCACTCTGGGTGTTTTTGCCGTGTAATCATGAGAGTTATTTGTTAATATATTAGCAAATTAATAACACTTGATGTATTTCCCTGCTCTTCAATGACAATAACGACACGCAGTGGAATAATTATTATGCAACTTACTAACAATTAAGGCATAAATAGCATCATGGAACAGGTTTTTTCTTACTGTAACCTGTATTCTGTTATGATAAATCATGACTTACAATGCGGCGCAATAGCTCACCACGGCTCGACGTCACTACACTAGAAGTAGATTAATTAATAGAAGTACATTTAATTTCGCTCATTTTACGAGCAAACACCCTAAACACTGAATAAAAGCAATCAAGGAGTACGCAATGTCTTTTGAATTACCAGCTCTACCTTATGCTAAAGATGCTTTAGAACCTCATATCTCTGCTGAAACCTTAGAATACCACTACGGTAAGCACCACAACACTTATGTTGTTAACCTGAATAACCTGATCAAAGGCACTAAATTTGAAGGTCTGTCTTTAGAAGAAATCATTAAAACTTCTGAAGCTGGCGTATTCAATAACGCGGCTCAAGTTTGGAACCACACTTTCTACTGGCACTGCTTGGCTCCAAATGCAGGTGGCGAGCCAACCGGTAAAGTTGCAGAAGCTATCAACAAAGCATTCGGTTCATTTGCTCAGTTCAAAGAGCAATTCACTGATGCCGCAGTTAAAAACTTCGGTGCAGGTTGGACTTGGTTAGTGAAGAAAGCAGATGGCAGCCTGGCTATCGTTAACACGTCTAACGCGGCAACACCAATTTCTGGTGACGATAAGCCAGTTCTGACTGTTGATATCTGGGAACACGCATACTACATCGACTACCGTAACGCACGTCCAAAATACTTAGAAAACTTCTGGGCGTTAGTTAACTGGAAATTTGTTGAAGAAAATCTGGCTTAATTTTAGTTCAGATCTAAAATGACTAAGGGCGAGTATAATACTCGCCCTTAATTATTTCTCATCCTTAGTAGATAGGATGGAAATGAAATCAGAAAATGTGCACAGCAAACAAAATAATTACAGCTAAAGAGCCAAACGCAGCTAGCAATCCATATTTAAAATCTGTATCCATGAGACCCTCTCATATAAAGAAATTGAATTATCAAATAACCATAAAATAAAAAGGTTATTTCAGTATACATGCACAAAAACGTAAAACCAGTGTCTATATCACATGTTATAACATCAATTATTTCTTTCGTTTTTGCGCTAGATCAGACAAAATCGACAACAAATCGCTAAATTATTGCCAGCAAAGGTACTATGCATCAATATGCAGGTAATTATTTAACTAGAATTATTTTAGAGACCAAGTTTTGGTTAGGAGTTTTTTCTTCTCATGGCAACAATTAAAGATGTGGCGAAACGTGCGGGCGTCTCTACCACAACCGTCTCCCATGTTATCAACAAGACGCGTTTTGTCGCTGATGATACAAAAACAGCCGTTTGGGCCGCCATCAAAGAGCTCAATTATTCTCCGAGTGCGGTTGCGCGTAGTTTAAAAGTCAACCACACCAAATCAATTGGTCTGTTGGCAACATCAAGTGAAGCCCCCTATTTCGCAGAAGTGATCGAGTCTGTCGAGAATAGTTGCTATGAGAAAGGCTATACTCTAATTTTATGTAACTCTCACAATAACTTAGGTAAGCAAAAAGCGTACTTGCAAATGTTGGCACAAAAACGTGTCGATGGGCTACTTGTGATGTGTTCAGAATACCCTGACACCTTGATAGGTATGTTGGAAGATTACCGAAATATCCCAATGGTCGTCATGGACTGGGGTACCTCTCGCGGGGATTTCACTGACAGTATTATTGATAACTCTTTCCACGGTGGTTACTTAGCGGGTCGTTACCTTATTGACCGTGGTCACCGTGAAATTGGCGTGATCCCTGGCTCTCTCGAAAGAAATACAGGTATTGGGCGTTTAACCGGCTTCAAAAAAGCCATGGAAGAAGCCAAAGTCACATTAAAAGATGAATGGATTGTTCAAGGGGATTTCGAGCCAGAATCAGGCTATAAAGCGATGATGCAGATCCTCAGTAACAAGCACCGCCCAACGGCAGTCTTCTGTGGTGGAGACATCATGGCGATGGGGGCAATCTGTGCGGCTGACGAGATGGGATTACGTGTCCCTCAAGATATTTCCATTATTGGTTATGATAACGTGCGTAATGCACGCTATTTCACGCCTGCATTAACCACAATTCACCAGCCAAAAGAGCGTTTAGGTCAAATGGCGTTTGCGATGTTGCTCGATCGTATTGTGAATAAACGCGAAGATGCGCAAACGATTGAAGTTCATCCGCGTTTAGTTGAGCGCCGTTCCGTGGCTGACGGTCCATTTATTGATTATCGCCGCTAAGTCTACCTCAGCACATTAGCTCGCAAACCACTCCGCGTTGAGCGTTTCGCTATCACCAAGATAGTCAAGAAGCCATCTCAACGCTGGAGATGTATCATTCTCAACCCACGTTAAGCAGCAAGGGCTTTCAGGAAACGGCTGTGCTAATTTCAGCTCAACAAGCTTGCCTTCTGCACACAATGGCGCTGCACGGTGCTCAGGAACCATTCCCACACACAGGCCATTTTCCAAACACGCTAAACCACTTTCCCAGTAAGGCACAACTAAGCGACGTTGGTTATCCAGCGCCCAAGTATCTCTTTTCGGTAAGCTTCTTGAGGTATCTTCTAAGCACAAACTTGGATATTCACGCATTTGATCATCTGTCAGTTTGCCCTGAATTTTTGCTAATGGGTGATCGGGGCTCGCAACACAACGCCATGACATAAAGCCCATATCACGGAAGCTATAGCGCTCTCCAATTGGTGAAGCACGGGTCGCTCCAATCGCAACATCCACACGTCCATCGGCTAAAGCATCCCAAACTCCATTAAACACTTCAGGGTGGATATACAGTTCAATATCAGGGAAATGACGATAAAAATCCAAAATCAGCTGTTCCGTACGCTGCGGTTTTACGATGCAATCAACAGCAATACTGAACTGTCCGCGCCATCCATTGGCGACTTGTTGGCATTGATGTCGAGTATCAATCATTTTTTTGATAACACTTCGACTTTCTTTAATAAAGATAGCCCCGGCTTCCGTCAATACCACATCACGGTGACGACGTTCGAATAGCGGAACTGCTAACCATTCTTCGACTTGTTTTACTGTGTAGCTGATCGCTGAAGGGACTCGATGCAGCTCATCCGCAGCACCACTAAAGCTTCCCGTTCGAGCAACTGCGTCTATGACTTCAAGTGCATGAGCTGACCACATTTTCTTTCCTTTCAAATTATTTGATAGCAGAGTCCAAATATTACCGTTTCACAACGTAAAAAAATAGCCTATACAATAAGATAACTATCAACATTATTTTAAATATAGATTAAGCAAAAACTATGACAAATACTGCGACAAAAAACTCCTCTGGATTTTTGATTTATCTTGCTGGCCTAAGCATGCTGGGGTTTTTAGCCATCGATATGTATCTGCCTGCCTTTGGTTCAATGCAAACAACCTTAAATACGACTGAAGGCGCTATCAGCGCATCATTAAGTATCTTTCTAGCGGGCTTCGCGTTTGCCCAGCTATTATGGGGACCCCTTTCAGATAAATTAGGACGCAAACCTATCCTCATTGTTGGGCTTTCGCTGTTCATTATTAGCTGTCTAGCAATGATTTGGGTCACCGATGCCACTCAGTTATTAATCCTTCGATTCTTGCAGGCCGTTGGCGTTTGTTCTGCTGCGGTTTTATGGCAGGCCCTCGTTATCGACCGCTATAACGAAGCTGATACCCAAAAAGTATTTGCCTCTATTATGCCTTTAGTGGCGCTTTCTCCTGCATTAGCACCACTTTTAGGTGCCTGGGTGCTTGAACACAAAAACTGGGAATTTATCTTCATCGTGCTGATGATGGTGGGCGTTTTACTCCTGCTACCGACTTTGATGCTAAAAAAAGTGGCACCGAAAGTCATCGCAGAAGAAAACCAGCCACAAACCAAAGTTTCCTTTGCTACCTTGCTAAGCTCCCCTGTTTTCAGTGGTAACGTACTTGTGTACGCAGCATGTAGCGCTGGCTTTTTTGCATGGCTAACGGGTTCGCCGTTTATTCTACGCAATATGGGATTTAACCCTGCGGATATCGGCCTGAGTTATATTCCTCAAACACTGGCATTTATTGTCGGGGGATACGGCTGCCGCTTCGTATTAGCTAAAGTTCGCGCTGAAACGTTGTTCCCAATCTTGCTAGCGGGTTATGCCGTTAGTATGATTATTCTCTTTGTGATGGCGATTTATACGCAGCCAACATTAACCATGATTTTGGTTCCATTTTGCTTTATGGCAGCAATGAACGGAGCATCATACCCAATTGCAGTCGCCAAAGCCCTCAATACGTTCCCATCTGCTAGTGGTAAGGCTGCTGCACTACAAAATGCGTTACAGTTAGGGTTATGTTTCTTAGCCAGTTTATTAGTGTCTGCTCTTACATTTGACCCTTTACTCGCTACAACTGGTGTGATGGCATTTACTGTAATCCCAATGATTATAGGCTATTTCATGCAGCGTTGTGCCAGCAAATCCAATAATGCGATTAAGCACACTGAATATCAGCATGACTAATCGTTAGTTAACATTATTTTTTGGCATCATAAAAATCAGTTCCGTTACTATTATTAATAACGGAACTGATTTTTAATAAATACGTTATTTGGTTAATATATCGTTTATAGAGTTAATTTTTTCCCTATAACACGCTATTATTAGCATATTCAATTATGACGTTTTGAAGAGCTATGCTGAAACAGTATTATCCTCCTGATGAATTAAAAGAATTTGTTAGTTCAGTTTTGATTATCAAGAAATTTACTGATGCTATTAAGATCTTCCCAGGCACAGGTGCTGAAATATGGGTTTCGACTGAAAATATCAGTATGTCGACTCACGAACATACATCCGTCAATCCATTTCAGTTAATCATCCCCAGAGTCAATATATTTACGGCTATCCCGAATAATGCCAGCGTGATGGTTCTACGTATTCGCCACGATGCCCTACGTTTTTTACTTCCCCAACGCACGTTAAATTATACGGATATCCCTACTCCGCTTAGCCAAGTTTGGAGTGATAACTGGTTTAAAGCATTGGCCAATTCTTCTTTTAAAGAGTTGAATTCGTGTTTTTATGTCACTAAAGCAACAAAAAAAAACCATTTTATTGACCAAGTTATCGATTCCCTTTATCGCAATCCAAATAAAAAAATTACCGAAATTGCCGATGATATTGGCTACAGCGCACGCTTAGTTCAAAAAGAGTTTTTAAAAGAATTTGGGATCACGCCAAAACGGTACCAGATCAATTGTCGCTTAGAGCAAGTGATGAAAACCATGGTAAAGGAACAAGATACTTATCGTTGGTTTGAAACGGGTTATTATGATCAATCCCACTTTTATCGCGATTTTAAGCGTTACTTTACCATGACACCGTCGGCGTTTTTAAAGTCAAATTATTCGCTTTTTTACAATACAAAAACAAAGTCTCCATTAAGATAGTTCTGAGTACATAAGGAGAATGGTATGAGTATTGTTGTATATGCCCAAATCACTACCGAAAAAAAGGACGGGTATTTAACGAAGAAAATCGTTAGCGAAATTGCCAAACGCAGCCGGATGGAAAAAGGATGTTTGCAGTATGACCTGATGGCAAAAGAAAATGGCTACATTGTGTTTGAAGAGTGGGAAAATGCACAAGCATTAGAAATGTATCAAAAAAGCGCTCATTTCAAACAACTTGTTGACGCGATTGAACGTGACAATGCCATTTTTTCGGTCAATTTTAGTGAGAAGTAATAGAATATTCCGGTGAATTTATTACCTACCGATTCAACAGATTATAGCTCTGCATAGAGCTATAATCTTATCAGGTCAAAACTAGATTGACGATTTTTCGCTATCTACTGAGTCATCACTCTCTTGTTTCTGCTTCAATAACATTTCTTGTTCTTTCTGATGCAAAACACGCTCAACAGTATCAACAATAGCTTGAGTTTGTGGGTCAATCTCAATGTTGACTTTATGACCCAGTCGTTTGCTACCCAGTGTTGTTCTCGCCAACGTTTCTGGGATCAAATGCACGCAGAAACGGTTGTTGATAACATCTCCGACCGTTAAGCTGATTCCATCAATCGCCACAAATCCCTTATGCAAGATATACTTCATCAAGGCTTTATCATAAATAGATAGCCAAACTTGATGATTATCTTCAGAGGTGAAAATCTTACTAATTTCTGCAGTGGTTACAATATGACCCGAAACCACATGTCCGCCAATTTCATCACCATATTTCGCAGCACGTTCAATATTAACCACATCCCCTTCTTTTAAGTCACCTAAATTAGTGAGGCGCAATGTTTCTTTGATTAAATCAAAGCTAACATTCTCCCCCTCAATTTTAGTCACCGTTAAACAGCAACCGTTATGCGCAACGGATGCACCGGTTTCTAAACCCACTAATAATTCTGGCGTGAATTTCATGACATGAGTACGGAAATTAGCTCTTTCCGTGATTGAGATAATTGGAGCGGTTCCTTGAACAATGCCTGTAAACATAATGACTCTCAGTGCAGTGAATTAATGAACTCAGTTTACCTAAGAATTTTCAGAGATCTATCTTATTTGAGTGGTTATATTTATGCTGCCATCACAAAACATTTAAACGGTTTCTATACTAATCTGCTGTTTTATTATTCTTATCTATAACTATGTTGGATTGGTTACATAAAAGAGATAGAATAAGGGGTTAGCATTAACTATCTGATTTTTTAGTAAATCATAGATTTTCATTCCGCTTTTTTCTTTTTTTAATTCGAAACTTATTGTGAAGGTGTATGCGTGCAGAAATATATTACAGAAGCGCGTAGCTTGTTGGCTCTCGGTATCCCTATCTTCTTTGCCCAATTTTCCCAAACCGCCATGGGGTTTGTGGACACCATCATGGCGGGAAGTGTTAGCGAAATCGAAATGTCAGCTGTGGCTGTTGGTTTTTCTATTTGGTTGCCTGCTATTTTATTAGGGCAAGGTATTCTCATGGCGCTCACGCCAATCATCGCTCAAATGAACGGTTCAGGTCGCAGAAACCTAATTGGCGACCAAGTTCAACAAGGCTTGTGGCTAGCCTTTATTTTAGGCGTTAGTATCATGTTACTGTTATATAACAGTAAATTGATCATTAGCAACATGCCTCATATTGACCAAGAGTTAGCCGATAAATCGGTTCGTTTCCTACACGCGATTATGTGGGGAGCCCCAGGTTACCTATTTTATCAAGTGTACCGTAGCCAGTGTGAAGGGTTATCAAAAACCAAACCTGGCATGGTTATTGGCTTTCTTGGCTTGATGGTCAATATTCCAGTGAACTATATCTTCATTTATGGTCACTTTGGAGCACCTGCCTTAGGTGGTGTTGGTTGCGGCGTGGCGACAGCAACGGTGTATTGGGCAATGTGCCTGATGATGAGATGGTATGTTAAACACGCACCAAATCAGAGAGATATTCGCCCTGCTCAGCCATTAGGCGCACCAAATCCAGATATCCTGAAACGCATTATTGTGCTCGGAACACCGATTGGATTAGCGCTGTTTTTTGAGGTTACCCTGTTTGCGGTTGTTGCCCTATTGGTCGCTCCTTTAGGCGTTGTTGCGGTCGCGGGTCACCAAGTAGCGCTTAACTTTAGTTCTGTGATGTTTATGTTCCCATTATCAATGGGTATCGCTGTCACCATTCGAGTTGGCTATAACTTGGGACGTCAATCTACCGATGCCGCAAAAGTCTCTTCCTATACTGGTTTAGCGGTAGGATTAAGTTTAGCTTGCTTAACGGCCATCTTTACCAGTACGTTCCGCGAACCTATCGCCATGATGTATAACAAGAATCCTGAAGTAGTTGTTTTAGCATCTAGCTTGATGCTCTATGCAGCGCTTTATCAGCTTTCAGATTCTATTCAAGTCATTGGTGCTGGTGTGTTACGTGGGTATAAAGATACTCGCTCAATCTTCTTTATTACCTTTACAGCATATTGGATTCTAGGTTTACCGTCTGGCTATGTTTTGGCGTTAACCGACTTCATTACCGAACCGATGGGGCCAAAAGGTTTCTGGTTAGGATTTATTATCGGGCTCACCGCGGCGGCTATTGGTATGGCAACACGAATTTTGTGGATCCATCGCCAACCTGACAGTGTCGTTTTATTACGTTCAACGCGATAATTGGCGTAATTTTCAGCATTTTATGGTAAGGCGGTAAATGTTTTTCTGCGAATAGTTTTAAATACGAGCAAACTCTCGCAAAATTACATTTTCCCCTTGCCAGATTGACAGCAGAACGTTAATATTCGTCCCCGTCGTTAGAGCAGTAATAATTGATATGCGTCCGTAGCTCAGTTGGTTAGAGCACCACCTTGACATGGTGGGGGTCGGTAGTTCGAGTCTACTCGGACGCACCATTTAAATTCATCACTAGCGACAAACAAAGTTTCACCTCAGTGCGTCCGTAGCTCAGTTGGTTAGAGCACCACCTTGACATGGTGGGGGTCGGTAGTTCGAGTCTACTCGGACGCACCATTTGAATTTGTTATCAGTGACAAACCAAAGCTTCATCTCAGTGCGTCCGTAGCTCAGTTGGTTAGAGCACCACCTTGACATGGTGGGGGTCGGTAGTTCGAGTCTACTCGGACGCACCATTCTACTTATTCCGAATCATTATTTATCCTGAGCCCTACTTACCCTGATTAAAGTGCTTTTTTCAAATATCATATTTATCTTGATTGTGATTTTGTTTTCCCTTATTTTGTTGCGCAACCCACTTTCAACTGAAAATCTCGCTGTTGTTTGATCTTAATTACTTCTGCATCAAATTTAGCAAAATTTGATTTGTCTCACAGTTTGATGTTGTTTATAATAACCCCACAAGCTGAAAGGTTTCAACAAAGACAAATCAGCATGTTAGCTTTAATGAAAAATGTCATCTACACTATAATAAGAGTCAAAAAGTGACGTTTTTTAAATAACCAGATTTTGAATACCAGACTGTCGCCTATTCTTATAAATGAGTTGCGCAACATAGACTATCTTGCGCATTAAGCATCGGCGGCAATACCGATTTCCTTTATAACCATTAGATAGACTGCCATGAAAAAAACCAAAATTGTTTGTACCATCGGTCCAAAAACCGAATCAGAAGAGAAATTAACTCAGTTATTGGATGCAGGCATGAACGTCATGCGCCTTAACTTCTCCCACGGTGACTATGAAGAACACGGTCAACGTATCAACAACCTCCGCTCTGTCTGTGCAAAAACCGGTAAACAAGCAGCTATTCTGCTGGACACTAAAGGTCCAGAAATCCGCACCATGAAACTGGAAGGCGGCAATGATGTTTCTCTCGTTGCAGGTCAAACTTTCACTTTCACAACAGATACTTCCGTTATCGGCAACCAAGAACGCGTTGCAGTCACTTACCCTGGCTTAACCAAAGACCTGAAAGTGGGTGACACCGTTTTAGTGGATGATGGTTTAATCGGGATGACCGTAACCAACATCACTGCAACTGAAGTCATTTGCCAAGTATTAAACAATGGCGATCTTGGTGAGAAAAAAGGTGTTAACTTACCGGGCGTTTCTATTGGCTTACCTGCTCTGGCAGAAAAAGATAAAGAAGACCTCGTTTTCGGTTGCCAACAAGGTGTCGACTTTGTTGCCGCTTCATTTATCCGTAAACGTTCAGACGTTGAAGAAATTCGCGCTCACCTGAAAAAACACGGTGGCGAGAATATTCAAATCATCTCTAAAATCGAAAACCAAGAAGGTTTAAATAACTTCGACGAAATTCTTGAAGCCTCTGACGGTATCATGGTTGCTCGTGGTGACTTAGGGGTTGAAATCCCGGTAGAAGAAGTTATCTTCGCCCAAAAAATGATGATTGAAAAATGTGTTAAAGCTCGCAAAGTCGTTATCACTGCGACTCAAATGCTAGATTCAATGATCAAAAACCCACGCCCTACCCGCGCAGAAGCTGGTGACGTTGCAAACGCCATCTTAGACGGTACAGATGCTGTTATGCTGTCTGGAGAAAGTGCGAAAGGTAAGTATCCAGTTGAAGCTGTGACTATCATGGCAACTATCTGTGAACGTACTGACCGCGTTATGCCAACGCGTATTGAAAATCAAAAACCAACCCAGCGCTTACGTGTGACTGAAGCTGTCTGCCGTGGTGCCGTTGAAATGTCTGAAAAACTGGACGTGCCATTAATCGTTGTCGCAACTTATGGTGGTAAATCCGCAAAATCAGTACGTAAATACTTCCCTACCGCACCGATTCTGGCTCTGACAACTAACGAAGAAACTGCTCGCCAGTTACTGTTAGTGAAAGGCGTTATTCCGATGATCGTGGGTCCTTTCGAATCCACAGATGATTTCTATCGTGAAGGAAAACGTGCAGCGTTGGAAAGTGGTTTAGCGGTTGAAGGTGATGCCGTCGTGATGGTATCCGGAGCATTAGTACAAAGTGGTACAACAAATACCTCATCAGTACATGTTCTGTAGTTGTCTTGCATCACAGTTGTCCTGCATAATCTAGCGTGACATTAACCCTATTGCTTCACGGCAGTAGGGTTTTTTATTATCTGGAATAACTGAAATTTAGCAATCCGTGCGAAACATAATTTCAATAAGTTACGTTATGATCCGCGAAGATATAATTCACCCAGATTTTGATTACAAAGCATTTACAAAATAAATCATAAAACGATAACCATTCGCTCAAATTTCAAACTAAATAACCCTTAATTGAAATTTTTATTCGTTTTCACCCTGTTAAATATAAAGTATTTCTAGCAAAACTTTGAATTACGTACTAGCATAAGACTTAGTAAGTACCATACCCTAATTTACATTAGGTTGTTTTAAAGGGATAGAGGTAGCTTTAAGATAACGCTCTTAAGTCTATTTTTTGGTTACTTGCTTTTATATTTTCAAGATAAATCAATCTAGAGGGTAAAATAATGATTCGTACTAAAATTGTACTGGGCTCTATCGTATTAGCTTCAGCATTACTGGCGGGTTGTTCTAACAGCACTGAAGTGCAAAAGCTCTCTTCAGACGTGCAAACTCTGAACGGTAAAGTTGACCAACTGAGCAACGACGTTCAGTCTCTGCGTTCTGATGTACAAACTGCACAAGAAGAAGCAGCTCGTGCAAACCAACGTCTGGACAACCAAGTACGTACTTACAAAAAATAAGTCCGGCTTGATGTTATCTAGAAAAGCTTAATAGCTGAATTATTGTTGAGGGCCTATTTTATAGGCCCTTATTTTTTACTTCAAAACTCATTTAAGGTAGGCAGTCATTAGCTTTTAAATGACTGATATTTGGCAGGAATTGAAGACTTCACTTCTCCTTCAAACACAGGTTGTGGTTGAGTAATCGTGAATGGCGCAATTGGTTTTAATTGCTGATAATCGCGTTTCATCGATTCTGAATCATCCCCAACATTAACCCTTACTGGCAATCCTGAACGTCTAGACAACTCTGCTTGAACTTTTGCTTTATCAATGCCTGGGTTACTCGCTAAAAACGCTTGGAAATCTTCAGTCAGCTTGATTGGCATTGTCTGTGGGTCATCACTGTCTTTACGTGACAATGGCTGATGCACCTCAATGTAATAGCTACCATCTGGCTCTTTTGCATATTTAACTGGCTGATCGATAACTTGAACGCGCGTTCCTTTTGGTACGTTAGTAAACAGTGCTTTAATATCATCTGGGCGTAGACGAATACAGCCAGAGCTAACACGCATACCAATACCAAAATTGGCGTTAGTACCGTGGATCAAGTATTCACCACGACCATAAGACAGGCGTAAGGCATACAGCCCCATCGGGTTTTCTGGACCAGCAGGTACCACCGCCGGGAGTGTGATACCCTGCTGTGCATAATGTTTACGGATATTGGTGGTTGGTGTCCATGTAGGGTCTTTAATCAATTGGCTAATGGACGTCACCATTTCAGGTGTATCTCGTCCTAGCTGACCAATACCGATCGGATACACAGCCACTTTATGGCTATTTTCAGGGTAATAATAAAGACGCATTTCCGCTAAGTTAATCACGATACCGGTACGCGGTGTCGAAGGTAATAACATTTGAGCAGGAATAATCAGTGGCTTACCCACTTCAGGTAAATAAGGGTCTGTTCCTGGGTTCGCCTCTAACATCGCCAACAAACCAATCTGATAGTCGCTTGCGATAGCTTCCAGTGGGCGCCCATCGTTAGGCACCACATAGGTGATATTTTCCCCGATCAGGCGTGTGTTGTTATTGGGTAATGGATAATCTTTAGCCTGCGCTGGTGCCAGCACCGCACTCATGACAAACAGACTTACCGCCGTCAAAACTCTTTTCATACCTACTCCAAGGAAAATAAGATTCATTACAAAATTCAAACAATATCGCTCATAATAGCAACTATCTCGAATATCTTTAATACTTAATAAATATTTTAGTCTGCTAATAATTTGAATGTGAGCTAACTTTGTCTCGTCATTGTTAGTTTAGCAATAAAATACAGTGAGTTACTTAGGTATATTTTCTAGGATAAAAATAATAGGAAGAAAAGAAAAGTGTGGGAAATTCCGACAATTTCCCACTGAGTACTTAAAGAAGTTGGTGAGCTCGCGCTAAAATCGACTTAATCATGCCATTTAAACCTTGAGTCCGAGAAGGCGTAAGATGCTGCTCAAGCGCCAATTGCTGGAAAAAGTGTTTTACATCCACAGCAAGGATCTGTTCAGGTGTTTTTCCTTGAAAGAGAATAATCACAATCGCCACTAACCCTTTAACAATAGCGGCATCACTATCTCCGGCAAGAACAACATGACCATCCGGTTGTTTTTGCATATCAATCCACACTTGGCTTTGGCAACCTGCTATCAAGTTATCATCCACCTGTTGAGCTTCAGATAACGCAGGTAATCGCCCGCCCAGTTCAATCATATACAAATAGCGTTCTTCCCAATCTTGGCAACGTGCAAAATTGCGTAATAGCTTCGCTTCATCGGGTAACGCCGACATAATATTTCCTTCTCTCTATCTGCTACAATCTCTATTTGCTGCAATACGGTGACTTCGATATACCATCGGTATCTAGCCAAGTAATTGTTTAACACGCAGTAACGCATTATACAAAGCATCGATATCCTGCTTAGTCGTATAAACACCAATAGATGCCCGACACATCGCAGGAACTTGATAATGTTCCATTAATGGCATAGCACAGTGGTGCCCAGTACGAATAGCAATCCCATATCTATCCAGAAATGCCCCAACATCATAAGCATGATGTTCACCTAAATTAAAGGCTATCACGCCTTCACGTTGGTCATTCCCATATAAATGAAGGGAAGGCACTTGCTTAAGCAAATCCGTCGCATATTGCATCAATTGCTTTTCATACGTAAAAGTTTCGCTTAATCCTAACTCATTGAGATAGTCTAAAGCTGCGCCTAACCCAATGATACCACTAATATTTGGGGTGCCAGCTTCAAATCGCCATGGAATGTCCGCAAATGTGACTCCTTTTTTCAGGCTGACTTGGCGGATCATCGCCCCACCCCCTTCCCAAGGCGGCATTTTTTCAAGCAATGCCTTCTTGCCGTAGAGGATCCCAATACCGGTTGGTCCATATAGCTTATGGCCTGAACAAACATAAAAATCGCAATCTAGCGCTTGTACATCCACCTGTTGATGCATCGCCCCTTGTGCACCATCCACGAGGATGGTCAGCCTATTTCCATACCTCCCTGCAATTTCACGCGCTTGTGAAATCAATTTTTTCACCGGATTAACGGTACCAAGCACATTGGAAATATGAGTGAAACTGAAGAGTTTTGTACGCACATCGATGAGTTGTGCGAGCTGAGTGGCATCGAGGGTACCATCCTCAAGGATAGGCAGGATTCTGACTTCAAAGCCACGCTCTTGCGCCAACATAAACCAAGGAACAATGTTCGCATGGTGCTCCATTTCAGTGATAATAATATTATCACCTTGCTGGATAAACTGGCGCCCAAAGCTATTAGCAACAAGGTTAATCCCTTCCGTCGTCCCTTTGACAAACACTATCTCTTCAGGGGAGGCCGCATGCAAAAAATCCGCGGCTTTTTGGCGAACATTTTCCACCAGCGTGGTGGCATTCGCGCTTAACGTATGAACCCCACGGTGCACTGCCGCGTATTGATGCAACGTAAATTGACTCTCTGCATCCACAACCTGCTGAGGCTTTTGAGCACTCGCCGCACTATCTAAATAGACCAATGGATGGTTATTCACGGATTGCGCTAAGGCAGGAAAATCCTGCCTGACCGATTCAACATCAAATAACATCGGTTTACACCTCCGCTAAGCGTTGATGAATATTCGCCATCACGGCCTGTTTTAACCCATCGATGGTAATAGATTCGGTTAATTCAGCTGCGAATGCATTGATAATCATCTGTTTAGCAGCTTGACTATCAATCCCTCTAGAGCGTAGATAAAAGAGTTGCTCATCATCGATGCGCCCAACCGTTGCCCCATGACCACACTTCACGTCATCAGCATAGATCTCCAGTTGAGGCTTCGTGTCAATTTCCGCTTTTTCACCCAGTAACAGAGTATTGTTAGTCATTTGACCGTCTGTTTTCAGCGCGTTAGGGTCAACTTTGATCATCCCGTTGAATACCGCTTTGCTGCTATCCATGGCGATCACTTTATGCAGCTGTCGGCTATTACAATAACCCGCATTGTGTTCAAGATAGCTGCGTGTGTCGGCAATTTCATTACCTTGCGGCAACAACAGGCTGTTTAACTCGAATTCCGTATTTTCACCGTCAAGACGGCTACTTGTATGATGACGGGTTAGCCCTGCACCTAATAAAAAGCAGCTACTTTTCACTTGGCTATCACGCCCCACCACAATGTCATTATGAGCAAAGTGCTGCGCCTGTGGGTTTTCTGTCATCAGTTTGAAATGGGTAAACTGAGCGTTATCACCCACTTCAACCGTTAAACGCCCACCAGTAAGATGCGCTTGGTCATCTAAACTGACAAAGTGTTCAATCACTTGAGACTGGCTATTGTTCCCCAGAGTCAAATGATAGCGATATTGGCTCATGTTCATTGAGCTTGGATCATGGCTACCACTGGAGATATTCAGTAAATAGAGTGGCTTAGTCGCAACTTTATTGGCAGCTAACTGGATGATAAGCGGTTGAGCCGCTAGGCATTCCGTTAAATGTAAGAAAATCTCGCTGTTCACCGCATCTGGTAGCCAGTCTTGGCTATCGAGCAGAGAAACTTGAAATTCCCCCGTATCGACAGAGCTCAGTTCCGCATTGTAGCGTCCATCCACCAACACAACACGATAGGCATCGATAGCTAATGCGAGTGCGTCACTTAGCGGTGCCTGCTGTTCTTGTGAGCTAAAACGGTAGTGGGTATTTAACACGCTGTTTAACGGAGTATAGTGCCAGTCTTCATGACGAAAAGCGGGCAGCCCTACGTGTTTAGCAAGGCTCCAATGGGTTTGAGCGTGCTGAGATTTTCCACCTAATCCTTGCTCATATAGCGTTTCAAAACGGCGCATTGCCTGCTGATTTAAAGCATCAACCGCAGCGCGTTTTTCCGCTCTTTCACTGTTGGTCAATAAGCCAGCCATAGCCTTGCTCCTCCAGTTTTTTCGCTAAACTGAAATCACCGGATTTGATGATTTTTCCTTGATACAGGACGTGAACAAAATCAGGTTTTACATAGTCCAAAATTCGCTGATAGTGGGTCACGATAATAAATGAACGCTCTGGTGTACGTAGTGAATTCACGCCATTGGAGACGATTTTTAGCGCATCGATATCTAAACCCGAATCGGTTTCATCTAAAATACATAACTTAGGCTCTAACGCTGCCATCTGTAAAATGTCATTCCGTTTTTTCTCTCCACCGGAGAAACCTACGTTAACTGAACGAGTAAGCAGGTCTTGTGGCATATCCAACAATTCGATTTTATCTTCGATAAAATCTTGGAAATCAAAGCGGTCTAACGCCTCTTGCTGGCGATATTCGCGCACCGCATTCACTGACGTTTGCAGGAAAAATTGGTTACTCACACCCGGAATTTCAACCGGATATTGGAATGCAAGAAAAATCCCTTCACCCGCGCGTTCCTCTGGATCTAACTCAAGTAAATCCTTACCGTTGAATGTCACTTCACCACTATCAATTTGGTAATCTTCACGGCCTGCTAGGGTTGCGGACAAAGTACTTTTACCCGAACCGTTTGGTCCCATAATCGCATGAACTTCACCCGGTTTAATTTCCAGAGACAGCCCTTTTAAAATTTCATTACCTTCTACACTTACATGTAAATCTTTAATACTTAACATATCAACATGCCTTTAGCGCTCAAGCGCAACTAAACTCGGTTAGGATCAGCCCACACTGTGTTCTAAGCTGATAGCCAATAATTTTTGTGCCTCAACGGCAAACTCTAGTGGCAATTCTGAGAAAACATCTTTACAGAAGCCGTTAACAATCATTGAGATAGCGTCATCTTCGCTGATCCCACGTTGCAAGCAATAAAACAGCTGGTCTTCACCAATGCGCGACGTTGTCGCTTCATGTTCTAATTGCGCGGTATTGTTCTTCACTTCCACATACGGGAAGGTATGAGCGCCACATTGGGTACCAATCAGCATGGAGTCACATTGGGTAAAATTACGAGCGTTATGGGCACTCGGAAGTATTTTGACGAGCCCACGATAACTATTTTGGCTTTTACCTGCCGAAATCCCTTTTGAGATAATCGTTGAGCGGGTATTTTTGCCAATGTGGATCATTTTGGTGCCCGTATCCGCTTGTTGGTTACCGTTGGTCAGCGCGACAGAGAAAAATTCCCCAACAGAGTTATCCCCTTTTAAAATCACGCTTGGGTATTTCCACGTAATGGCAGAACCTGTTTCGGATTGTGTCCATGACATTTTGGAATTTTCCCCTTCGCACAGGGCACGCTTAGTCACGAAATTGAGAATTCCCCCCGTTTCGCTATCACCACCCGAGAACCAGTTTTGAACTGTCGAGTACTTCACTTCGGCATCTTTATGGATAATCACTTCCACAACAGCTGCGTGCAATTGATAGCTATCCCTCACTGGTGCTGAACACCCTTCGATGTAACTCACATAACTGCCTTCGTCGGCAATTAATATTGTGCGTTCAAATTGCCCTGTTTTTGCCGCATTAATACGGAAATAAGTCGATAACTCCATAGGGCAACGCACCCCTTTCGGGATGTAAACAAAAGTTCCGTCCGATGCCACGGCTGCATTCAGTGCAGCAAAAAAGTTATCGTGACTCGAGACGACGCTACCTAAATATTTTTGAACCAGCTCAGGGTATTCTTGAATAGCTTCGCTGAACGAGCAGAAAATGATCCCGTGCTTGGCTAAATCGCCACGGTAGGTTGTTGATACAGAAACGGAGTCAAAAATCGCATCTACCGCCACTTTACTGCCTTCACGGACAGGCACACCAAGCTGATTGAAGGCATCTTCCACTTCGCTCGTCAGGTAATTCGCTTCTTCCGCAGCGCCTGTTGATTGTGTCGCGCCTGGCTGTGAACCACAGGCATCATCACACGACCCGCAAGATGGCGCGGAATAATAGCTATAATCTTGGTAATCCAAATTTGGATAATGGGCTTTCAGCCAGTGTGGCTCTTCCATGCCTTTCCAGTGATTAAAGGCATCAAGACGAAATTGCAGCATCCACTCAGGTTCATTACGCTTCGCAGAAATAGCACGAACCACCTCTTCATTTAGCCCTTTTGCCATCTCATCGGTGGCAACTTGGGTAAAAAAGCCTTCTTTATAACGTTTTTCATCAAGCCAGCTTTGAACATCTTCGCCAACTTCTACATTGCTCTGAGACATAATCTAGCTTCACAAGTTAAACGCCGAAGCTTTCACCACACCCACAGGCATGTTGAGCTTTCGGGTTATTAAATTTAAAAATATGGTTAAGCCCTTCTTGGACATAATCCACTACCGTGCCATCAATGAATGGCATTGCTTTTTTAGGCACATACAAGTGTGCGCCATCGAGTTCAAACACTAAGTGGTCATCGGTTGGGTTTTCAATCATCTCGAAGACGTATCCAAAACCTGCACATCCCGACTGTTTCACGCCGAGGGATAGACCTTTACTATTCGGTGTTTGAAGAACTAACTTATTGATCTGTTTAGCGGCACTTGGGGTTAGGCTGACGCCCTGCCATGAATTTTCATCCAATGAAAATGTTTCTACACCACCAGTCATATTGACCTCACTTTTCTTATGGTTTTTCAGCCTGTTATCAGCGATTTCTTCTCTATATGACATGGTAATGATTACCCATATGACTTCAACCATTTGTTTTAAGAGGTTATAGCGATGAGAACGGTTTACTGACAGGATTTTAGTTTATGGAAATATCTAACCAATTAATAATTAAGAAATAAATCTCATTCATGATAATGTTTTTTATGTATTATTGAGTACATAAAAATAACACAAATTAATAAAGTGATATTCGGTTTAGTACCACATTCATTGAATGAGAATGAATAAATTAGATAAGTTATAAAGAATTGATATGAAAGATAAATATAGGATTGATACCCTCAAATAAACTGAGGGTATCAGAAGAAACAAACTGCTGATTATTCAAACAATACGGCAGTTGTTAAACGGGAGGTGCAACACAGTTGGTTTTTCTCGTTAAAAATTTCGATATTCCACACTTGCTGACGGCGCCCTAGATGAATCGGTTTGCATACACCTCTCACCACACCTTCTCGCGCTGCACGAATATGGTTTGCGTTAATTTCCACACCAACTACACGTTGATCACCTTCACTGCATAGGTAGCCTGCGATTGAACCTAAGGATTCAGCCAATACAACCGAAGCACCACCGTGTAGCAAACCAAAAGGCTGTTTGGTGCGATGGTCGACTGGCATGGTACCTTCAAGGTAGTCATCACCAAAGCCTGTAATTTCAATCCCTATATGGCCTAACATACAGCTTTCAGCCATTGCCGCCATTTGTTGCAAGTTAAATTGACGCTTCCAAATCATGAAACAATCTCCAGTAAGGCTTGAATTGGGTGTTTGATTGCCGTTTTTTCCATTCGTTTTACTTGGCTACGACAAGAATATCCCGAACTTAAGCAGCGTTCTAGGGGTAGTTTTTCTATCGCAGGTTTCCACGATAGATTGTAAATACCTTTTGAATTCTCAAGGTTAGCGACTTCATGACCATAAGTTCCCGCCATTCCACAGCATCCAACACTCACATTAGTGAGTTTACGCCCGTAACGGGAAAACAGTGCAGCCCATTGGTTGGCGCTATTGGGTAATGCCGTTGATTCGGTACAGTGACCAAAGAGATACCAAGGCTGCTCATCAGTTCCGTCATTTTTGGTTTGTTCCGGTAATGAGATTAGCCATTCATGAGCCAGCATTACCGTAAATTGGCATTGCTCCTCACCTAAAATTTCATGATATTCATCGCGATAACACAGTACCAATGCAGGGTCGACACCCACCATCGGTAATTGCAGTTTAGCAACACGATTTAAAAAGTCTGATGTTTTACGTGCAGTTTTCGCAAAACGGCTTAAGAAACCTTTGATATGTTGTGCTTTGCCATTCGGTGAGAATGGGAGTAACACAGGCTTATAGCCTAACTTTTCGATCAGACGAACAAAATCCACCACCACTTTTGCATCATAGTAGCTAGTGAACGGGTCTTGCACCACGAGCACATGTTTTTCGCGCTGGCTAGCAGACATTCCTTCAAGTTGTTCTAATGTCAGGGAGGTCGCTGCATGCCCTGATAACTCCTGTTTCAGCGTCGGTTGAGAAAATAACGGTAAATCCACCATACCAATAGTGTGTTCGCTCAGTTTCTGAACCACCGTTTGACGCAAGAAGAAGTTAAAAACGCCCGGTGCTTTTGACATTAACGGAGCACTAGCTTCCACATTCGCCACAATATGGTCACGAACTGGTCGCAAGTAACGGCTATGATATAGCGCAAGAAATTTTGCCCGGAAAGACGGCACATCAATTTTAATGGGGCACTGAGTCGAGCACGCTTTACAGGCTAAACACCCAGACATTGACTCTTTTACTTCATGGGAGAAATCATAATCCCCTTGCTTCGCCCGCCATGAGTTACGCGTTTTTTCAATCAACCCACGTAACGATGGAGACTCGCTTTTCACGCCTTTTTCAATTTGCTCTGCTGTAACGCCCTGCTCCGCCAATAAACGCAGCCATTCTCGAACTAACGTTGCACGACCTTTCGGTGAATGCACGCGCTGGCGGCTAATTTTCATCGATGGGCACATTTGACTTTTTACATCAAAGTTGAAACAAAGCCCGTTGCCGTTACAATCCATCGCACCTCGGAACTCTTGGCGTATTTGAATTGGGATTTGACGATCGTATGTGCCGCGTTTGGTTGCATCCACCTGTTTCATTGGGGCATCGATACCCGCTGGTGGACAAATTTTTCCGGGGTTCAAACGGTTATAGGGATCAAATGCCGCCTTAATATTACGCAGCTCACCGTAAAGCACTTCACCAAAGAATTCTGGGCTATATTGCGCTCTGAAGCCTTTACCGTGTTCCCCCCACAGTAAGCCGCCATATTTTGCAGTCAAAGTAACAATTTCATCCGAAATTTGCTTCATTAACATTTCTTGCTGAGGGTCGCACATATCTAATGCTGGGCGAACGTGTAAAACACCTGCATCCACATGACCAAACATCCCATAATTTAGTTTATGGCTATCCAGTAGCGCTCTGAATTCCTCGATATAATCCGCAAGATGCTCCGGTGGTACACAGGTATCCTCAACAAATGGGATGGGTTTCGCGGCACCTTTGCTGTTACCCAATAATCCCACTGCTTTTTTGCGCATATTATAGATACGAGTAATATCAGCAAGGTCATGACAAACTTGGTAGCCAATCACGCCCGCTTGCTGACTCGCCATCAATTCATCAAGGCGCTGGCATAAGCTATCAGTCAAACGATTGATTTCATCTGCATCATCGCCACTAAACTCAACAATGTTCAGCCCAAGCATCTCTTTATTCGGTACATCGGTGATCAGCGATTTTACGGAGTGCCAAACAATATCTTCTTTCGCAAGATTCAAAACTTTCGAGTCGACAGTTTCTACCGAGAGTGCTTGCGCCTGCACCATAAATGGTGCGTTACGCAATGCGGATTCAAACGAATCATATTTGACGTTCACCAAACGGCGCACTTTCGGTAGCGGCGTAATATCCAACGTGGCTTCCGTAATAAACGCCAGCGAGCCTTCAGACCCTGTTAAAATTCGCGTTAAATCAAACTGAGTAAGGTCATCATTAAAAACATGGCGTAAGTCATAGCCCGTTAAAAATCGGTTTAGTTTTGGAAATTTTTCTTCAATTAACGGACGTTGCTCTAAGCAGCGTTCAAGTACAGTTTTATAGATACGCCCTTCGACTGAATCCTCTAACGCAATCGTTTGGGCGAGTTCGATAGGCATAGCGCGAGTATCAAGGCAAGCGCCACCCAAAACCATCGCTTTAACCCCTAAAACATGGTCTGACGTTTTGCCATACACTAATGATCCCTGTCCAGAAGCATCTGTGTTGATCATCCCGCCCAATGTCGCACGGTTACTTGTGGATAGCTCCGGAGAGAAAAAATAGCCATACGGTTTTAGAAATTGGTTGAGTTGGTCTTTAATCACGCCAGCTTCAACTTTTACCCATCCCTGTTCTGGGTTGATTTCTAAAATTCGATTCATATAGCGGGACATGTCCACTACAATCCCTTCGGTGAGTGATTGCCCATTAGTGCCCGTTCCCCCGCCGCGTGGCGTGAAACTTAATTCACGGTATTTGTCTTGCCCTGCGACGCGCGTAATGATTTGTACGTCAGCGCTGGAACGCGGGAAGATGACAGCTTGTGGTAATAGTTGGTAAATGCTGTTGTCAGTCGCCATGGATAAACGCTCAGCGTAGCTGGTGCCAGTATCACCAGTAAAACCTTGCTGTTGTAGCTCGTGCAGAAATTGGATAGCTAACTGACTAAGATGTGGTGCTTCAGATATACGCGGGATCATTATTAATCATGACTCTTGTTGTTGAGTAATCGCATTTGTCGTTATGTACTATCTTTAGTTTAAGTAGCACAATAGGCACAAGGTTTATTGGAGTGTTCCCTCGCAGCCTGTAAAGATAGCGCATCTGCCGGTGACATTGTCAGTAAAACCATATCACAATATCGTTTCTTTTAAGCATGAAAAATAATTACACTATTTTCACCTGTAAAAGCCCTAACCCCACAGAATTTTCATTTGTTAAGGATTGATCATTAATGGAAAAATCGCAAAAACGTTTGGATTTACCCAAACTCGTCCTTGGACTGCTCTCCATTATCTTTATGATAGCGACCTGTTTTTGGGTCTTAAGCCCATTTATTTTAGGATTCGTATGGGCGGGGATGATGGTGATTGCTACTTGGCCAATTCTCTTACGACTACAAGCACGCCTATGGAATAAGCGCTGGCTTGCTTCGCTGACCATGGTTCTACTGATCTTCCTTCTTTTTGTTATTCCAACCAGTATTTTGATTGGCAGCATTATTCAAAACAGTGCGCCGCTTATCGAATTGGCGAAGTCACCGGCCAGTATCACCTTGCCGGATTTAGAGTGGCTGAATCAAGTGCCTATGGTCGGAGAGAAACTGTATTACGCTTGGCACAGTTTAGTAGCAAGTGGTGGTAATGCGTTATTGGCTAAAGTACAACCTTATTTCGGTCAAGCCGCAGGATGGTTTGCAACGCAGGCCGTTAGTGCCAGCCGCTTCTTATTCCACCTCGTATTGATGCTGCTGTTTAGTGGGCTGCTCTATTATAAAGGCGAGCTGGTGACAATCGGTGTTCGTCACTTTGCTGTACGTCTTGCGGGCATCCGCGGCGATGCGGCTGTGGTACTTGCAGCACAATCTATTCGTGCAGTCGCACTTGGCGTAGTTGTTACTGCGTTAATTCAAGCCATTGTGGGTGGGGTTGGTCTTGCTCTATCGGGTATTAGCTATGCTGCCATTTTAACGGTCTTGATTTTTATCTGCTGTGTTGCACAACTTGGCCCACTATTAGTCATGGTACCTTCCGTTCTGTGGCTATTTTGGACGGGAGATACTACCTGGGCAATTATTCTCGGGGTTTGGGCGGCAGTGGTTGCCACTATGGATGGAGTGCTACGACCTTGGCTAATTAAAATGGGTGCAGATCTTCCTATGGTGCTTATTTTAGTGGGAGTTATCGGCGGTATCTTATCATTCGGTATGATTGGCTTATTCATTGGTCCTGTGGTGCTGGCTGTCTCGTATAGCCTGCTCAAAGCGTGGATGAATGAAGTGGCACCACCAAGTGAAAATTTAGAAGCCACCGAAAAATTCCTTGAAGAAGAATTCTTAATGAAGAAATAAATTTCATTTAATTCGAGAAAACATGTTTCATTTTGGACATGTTTTCTCGACTATCTATTCTCATTAATATTTAGAAACAATATTTAACACACTACTGTTAGTTTTTATCTTTAATTATGTTAATATTCTCCACATCGAATGAATAATCATTTGGGAACAATAAGTAATATGGTATTAAGAGTGTTCCGAGTGATTAACTTATTTAAACAGTTTAATATATCCCTGTTAATATCTCTTCGATAACGAATTAATAAGTTATGTTATTTAATTTCTAACGTGACTTACTTAACCAAATTGCTGTGTGTAGTCTTTGCCTGTCAGCCCATGATAGGCTTTTTTTTTATCTCTATCTCCCCCACACTCCGCTTCTCTGTTGCATAGTTAATATAATATTCCAATTACTCTCTCTATACGTAATTACGCATAATTAGAGTAATGGATTTAATGGTTTTAATTATTTAATAACTTTTTATTTAACATTAATAATGAATCCATTTATGAGACTATAGTTTTATTTTGCTGAAAATCTGAATAATATATTATGAATATTTACGTAAATTAAACTTACATTGAGTTTAATTCTATCGCTGTAATAGGTTGTCTCTATATATAAACAAAGGTCGGCAAATAATAATTATTTACCGACCTTCTTATAATGAACAATCTAAAAATGAATAATTAAATTATTGATTTCCAGCGATTGTTAGCCAAGTGTGCACTACTGTGTCTGGGTTCAACGATAAGCTATCAATGCCCTCATCCACCAGCCATTGTGCGAAATCTTGGTGGTCTGATGGGCCTTGCCCACAAATACCGACATATTTGTTCTGACGCTTCGCAGCCTTAATTGCCATTGACAACATTGCCTTAACCGCATCATTACGTTCATCAAACAATTCAGATACAACACCAGAGTCTCTATCAAGACCGAGGGTTAACTGAGTCATGTCGTTAGAACCAATGGAGAAGCCATCGAAATGTTCAAGGAACTGATCAGCTAGCAGTGCGTTAGATGGGATTTCACACATCATAATCACTTTTAAGCCATTCTCACCACGTTTCAGGTCATGTTTTGCCAGCTCAGCAACCACCGACTCGGCTTGTGCTACTGTGCGAACAAACGGAATCATAACTTCAACGTTAGTCAGACCCATCTTATTACGAACGCGTTTAACGGCTTCACACTCCAGTGCAAAACATGCACGGAAGCTATCTGACACATAACGCCCCGCCCCACGGAAGCCCAACATAGGGTTCTCTTCCTTCGGCTCATATTTATCGCCACCAACGAGGTTGGCATACTCATTGGATTTAAAGTCAGATAAACGCACGATCACGCGTTTTGGCCAGAATGCTGCAGCGAGTGTTGAAATCCCTTCCGTCAGCTTGCTAACGTAGAATTCAACAGGGTCGTCATAGCCGACCATCATATTGCGGATTTCTGCTTGTAATTCTGGCGTCTGAGCATCGAACTCTAGCAGTGCTCTTGGGTGAACACCTATCATGCGGTTGATGATAAATTCGAGTCTCGCTAAGCCGACACCTTCGTTTGGTAAACACGCAAAATCAAATGCACGGTCTGGGTTACCGACGTTCATCATGATTTTGACGTTCAAATCAGGCATGTCGTTCACTTCTGAACTGTGGATTTCAAACGCCAATTTACCGTCATAAACAAAGCCAGTATCCCCTTCAGCACAAGAAATAGTGACATCTTGGTCTTCTTTCAGGCGTTCAGTTGCATCACCACAACCAACAACGGCAGGGATACCAAGCTCACGCGCGATGATCGCCGCATGGCAAGTACGACCGCCACGGTTTGTTACGATAGCAGCCGCTTTTTTCATGATAGGTTCCCAATCGGGGTCCGTCATGTCCGTCACTAATACGTCACCCGGCTGAATTCTATCCATCTCACTTAAGTTATGGATGACTTTAACCGAACCTGCGCCAATGCGATGACCGATTGCACGACCTTCAACTAAGACCTGCCCTTGGTCTTTCAGTTTATAACGCTCCATAACCTGTTGGTTAGAACGAACGGTTTCCGGACGCGCTTGAACAATATATAGACGACCATTATGACCATCTTTTGCCCATTCGATATCCATTGGACGACCGTAGTGTTTTTCGATCTGTAAAGCTTGACGAGCCAGCTCTTCCACTTCGTGATCGGCTAAAGAGAAACGATTGCGTAGTGCTTCTGGCACATCTTCAATCTTCACTTGTTTACCGTGCTCTTTACTGTCGGCATAGACCATCTGCAATTTTTTAGAGCCTAATGTACGACGTACAATCGCAGGCTTATTATTTTGCAGGGTTGGTTTATGGACATAGAACTCATCTGGGTTTACCGCGCCCTGTACCACCATCTCGCCGAGACCATATGCGGAGGTAATAAACACGACTTGGTCAAAACCAGACTCAGTATCGATAGTAAACATAACGCCGGAAGAAGCGAGGTCAGAACGCACCATTCGTTGTACACCCGCAGATAACGCGACGCCACGATGGTCGTAGCCTTGGTGTACACGATAAGAAATAGCACGGTCATTAAACAGCGACGCAAATACATGTTTAATGGCAACCAATACCGCATCAATCCCTTGAACGTTGAGGAATGTCTCTTGCTGCCCAGCAAATGAGGCATCAGGCATATCTTCAGCGGTTGCTGATGAGCGAACAGCGAATGACGCTTCGGCTTCACCTTCAGATAATTGAAGGAAAGCTTCACGAATATCCTGCTCTAATGCTTGCGTCAATGGGGTATCAATCACCCATTGGCGGATCTGAGCACCGGCTGCCGCCAGTTGGTTCACATCATCAATATCCGTTTCATCTAGCAGGTTGTAAATACGCTGGTTTACACCGCTCTGCTCCAGAAAATCATTAAACGCCTGTGCGGTTGTCGCAAAACCGTTTGGTACGGATACACCAAGATCGGACAAGTTGGTGATCATTTCACCGAGGGAAGCGTTTTTGCCTCCAACACGGTCAACATCGTTCATCCCTAATTGGTTATACCAAAGTACATTACACGGAGTAAGGCCATTTGTGGACATTGAAAGCGATCCTTTTATAGCAATTTAGTGACAGACAACAAATCGTAAAAAATCTCGTTGGCGAAAATTCGCCTCGCGAATAGACTAGCACAGACGTTATGGGAAGATGGACTGGTGAATCGTTCCATCAATTAATAAAATTTTTTTGTTCTAAAAATTGTTCAAAATTTGTCTATACTTCCCCCCATAAATGATTTTTAAATGTTTATTCACTTACAATATTTTCCAAAACTCAGAAAAAATACGATAAAAAGAAGCCAGTTATGAGCGAATTAAATTCTATGAGTAAAAATGCCAGCCAAGTTCAACGTACCGTTTTTTTCATCTCTGATGGCACCGCAATCACAGCTGAAACGTTAGGGCACGCCGTCTTATCTCAATTTCCATTATCCTTTATTTCTTACACTTTACCGTTTGTTACCACGCAAGCACGAGCGCTTGAAATTAAACAAAAAATTGACACTATTTATGCTGAAACAGCCCTTCGTCCACTGGTGTTTTATTCAATAATTTCCTCAGAAGTGAAAGAAATCATCACTCAAAGTGCAGGATTTTGTCAGGATATTGTGCAAAGTTTGGTCGCCCCAATACAGCGAGAAGTCGGGTTAGAACCGGAGCCAAAACTCAATCGTACTCACGGGTTATCCATGCAAAATATGAACCAATATGATGCCCGTATTGCAGCAATTGAATATACCCTCGCTCATGATGATGGTATTTCATTACGTAACCTTGAACAAGCTCAAGTAATCTTAATTGGCGTCTCTCGCTGCGGTAAAACACCAACAAGCTTATATTTAGCGATGCAATTTGGCATACAAGCCGCCAACTACCCATTCACTGCCGATGATATGGACAATTTACAGCTGCCTGCCGCATTACGTCCCTATACCCATAAACTTTTTGGTTTAACTATCAGCCCTGAACGCCTTGCCGCAATTCGTGAAGAACGCAGAGAAAATAGCCGTTACGCCTCGCTTCGCCAGTGTCGTATTGAAATTGCTGAAGTAGAAGCGCTATTTAGACAGAATAAAATCAATTACTTAAATACTACCAACTACTCTGTTGAAGAAATTTCAGCCAAAGTGATTGATACGATGGGATTACAGCGTCGTATTTTTTAGCAAAATAAAATATAAAAAATTATTCATTCAACCCAAGTTGGTGGTTTGAATTTGAGCCAGTTTCGTTTATTGTGACCTTAGTCACTAATACGGCTGTACAAAAAGGCTCAGCCGAGTAAAAGTTTTGAGAAACAAAATGCATAAAACAGATGAGTTACGAACTCAGCGAGTGGACAGTTTAATTACGCCACAAACACTCGCTGAGGAATTTCCGATATCCCAAGCAATCGCCGATAACGTGACAGCGTCACGTAAACGAATTGAAAAGATCCTATCCGGTGAAGACCCGCGTTTGCTGGTGATTGTAGGTCCTTGCTCTATTCATGACATTGATGCCGCAATTGAATACGCTAATAAGCTAAATACGTTACGCCAAAAATATCAAGATCGCTTAGAAATTGTCATGCGCACCTATTTTGAAAAACCGCGTACCGTTGTGGGCTGGAAAGGTTTAATTTCTGACCCGCACCTTGATAACTCATGCCAAGTGAACACCGGCATTCGTTTAGCGCGCAAGCTTTTGATTGAAGTTAATCAATTAGGATTAGCAACCGCTACTGAATTCCTCGACATGGTGACAGGACAATATATTGCGGACTTAATTAGCTGGGGAGCGATTGGCGCTCGTACCACCGAAAGCCAGATCCATCGTGAAATGGCATCAGCGCTCTCCTGCCCTGTTGGTTTTAAAAATGGTACCGATGGTAATATCAATATCGCTATTGATGCTATTCGTGCCGCCAAAGCGCAGCATATGTTTTTATCACCAGATAAGAGCGGACAGATGACAATCTACCAAACCAGTGGTAACCCTCATGGGCATATCATTATGCGTGGTGGCAAGAAGCCTAACTATGAAGCGCAGTACATTTCACAAGCTTGTGAAAAATTAAATGAGTTTGGTTTAGCTGAGCATTTAGTGGTGGACTTCAGCCATGGTAACTGCCAGAAAATTCATCGTCGCCAATTAGATGTAGCGCAAGATATCGCTCAACAGATTAAGCAAGGCTCAACAGCAATTAGTGGTGTGATGGCAGAAAGCTTCTTAAAAGAAGGTAATCAAAAAATCTGTGCAGACCAGCCTCTAGTTTATGGTCAATCAATTACCGATCCATGTTTGGGTTGGGAGGACACTGAACAATTGATTGAAATACTGGCTGACGCAGTTAACTTCCGCTTTAAATAACCTTTTCATCCAAAAATGACACCTGCGCTTTAGCTTATTTTCAATCTAAAGCGCTTATTTTCATTTACCCTCTAAATAACTCACTGCAAACACATTCATCTAAAGAAATAATTAACTATTTATTTTGAAAAACTCAGTATTATTAACCAAAAAATACTTGATGCCGCCATTTTATTATCGATAATGATTCTCGTTTTTAACTATAAGCCACCTCTGATATTTTTTATTATCTCGGTAGCCAGAATCATATTACTCAGGAAAGGATTTCCTAATGGCGTTTACATTGAGATCAGCATCAACTTCAGATGCTTCACACAGCAAAGTATTTTCTTTATCAACATTAGCCGTCGCCCTTGCTATGACTGGATTCAGTACCTTAGCCGCTAACGACGTGATCCACGTAACCACTACCCCTCTAAATAACGAAAAATTTGCCGTTGCCGAACAATTTGAGGTCATTGATACTACGGCACCAGAACAACAAACTGCCTCATCTGCTCTCGATTTGTTAAAGGGTCAAGCGGGCATTTTTGTGACTGGAGCAGGTAGTACCTATGGGCAGTCAGTGCAGATGCGAGGCTACGATTCACGTGGCGTAAAAATTATGGTGGATAATGTTCCCCAAGATTTTTATTCGGGCTTATTTGATGCCACCTTCATTGATCCATCATTGATCAGCAAAACTTACATTCATAAAGGCGCGTCTTCTGTACAACATGGAAGCGGCGCACTGGCTGGAACTATTTCCATCAAAACGTTAACGCCATCGGATATTCTTAAGCCCGACCGAAAATTTGGTGGTCGTTTATTCGGTGGAATGAATCGCAATGACCCCAGTTATCATGCGGGAGCCACGCTTTTAGGGCGTTTAGGTCCACTAGATAGCGTAATCAGTTACACCCAACGGAAAAAACAGCTAGCTGGATCGCCTGTTTCCAATAAGTATGACCATCGAGAATCAGTGCATAACTGGTTATTCAAAACAACGTGGTATGCGCTTCCTGCCTATTCTATCGGTTTGCAGTACAAAGAATACCGCAATGATGCCATTGACTTGAAGCAACCCGAGGTCATTGACACCCGTCAACCTAAATTTAAAAACTCCCCTCATCAGAGGGAAACCATACAAAAAGACATTATCATTGATCAAAATTTCACACCTGATAATCCATTGAATTGGCAGGCAAATTGGTCACTTTATTACACCAACCTTCATCTTTCACAATTAGATTTACAGAAAAAATCAAACATTTTTACGTCATACAGTTATGACACTGAAACGCGTAATCAATACACCTATGGAAGTCAGTTTTCTAATGACTTTTCTATTCATACGCCACGTATAAGTCACCATATTCAAAGTGGAATTGATTATGTTCAGCAACATCAGAAGTCTAATGAATACGCTATAAGCTACCCTCCAGCCGAGATTTCGAATGCTTCTGCGTGGTTAATCGATGATGTAAGCTTAAAAAGCGTGCCTGTGACTTTGTCTGCGGGAACCCGTTTTACCCATTACAAAACTGCACGTGAAAATGTTGGCAAACAGCAGCACAATAATTGGTCATCGCGTTTTGCCGCTACCGTCACACCAACGAGTTGGGTCAAATTACATTCATCCTATGCCGAAAGTTATCGTGCCCCACGTCTCTCTGAACTCTACAATAACTCTAACCATTTTACTGTTCCCCTACTCGGTCTTGTCTCTGATTTCCGCCCATCACCCGATTTAAAACCGGAGACAAATAAAACGGTTGAGGCTGGATTCACTTTCAGTTTTGATAATTTTGTTTTGCAGGGTGATGAACTGCAAATTGGCTCAACTTATTTCCATACAAAGTCAAAAAATCACATCGTGACCAGTGGTGATTTTAAGAAGGTCAGTGGAAACTGGTTCCCATCGCAAATATTCTTGGAGAATATTCCATCTGCGACGATATCCGGGTTTGATAGCCACATTCGATATTCAAATGAGTGGTTTGACTTCAATATCAACCACAATATCACTGACGGGCGAGAAAATGATACGCATTATTCCCTATCGGCCATTCGCCCTGAAACACTGATAATGCGTTTCAATGCACCAATTGCAAACAGTGACGTCAACGTGGGTTGGTCCGGTGAATTTACCGCAAAAACTAAATTCATGGGGAACTCACAATATCAATCATCGAACCAAAATACAGAGAACGGGTTAGATCGCAAACACCGTGAAGTGATTCAATATGCAGGTTATGGCGTACATGACTTTTACGTAAACTACAAAGCCGACCAATTTGTCAAAGGGCTAAATACCACCCTGACCCTGAAGAATGCGTTTGATAGAAACTATGTCTCTTCTATGGGCGTACCACAGGAAGGTCGTAATTTTTATTGGAATGTGAATTATCAGTGGTAATTAATAAGTAACTACATATTGAAATCAGGTTCATTTACCCCAATCTTAAATTTCATGGGTAAATGAACCTTTCAATACATCGCACTATTGTTAAGAAAACAATTTACCTCGGAATTTCCTGTTAATTGTTATATTACCTTGAGTTATTTTGTTCATAATAACATCAAATAAAATTTCAATAATTTACTTGGTTAATAAAATAGAACAGCACCAACAATAAATTTGAATAAGTCTATTAACAGCCTAAATAAAGCTATTTTTATCCAGAAAAATAATCATAATCAATTGAATTAAAAGATAAATTAACATTCATCTATGTATGTTTAGTTTTTCGCATTTCAATGAAAACTATCGTAACAATAGTTATTCTCATTCAAAAACCGCACGATTAGCCTATCGATATATCGGAAAAAAAGGAAGAATAGACCATAATTTCATGAGTTATTATTAGTTATTAATGAACAATAGCCTACTAGAGTAGGAGGTAGATATGTCAGAAAGTGTAGTCAATGAAATCATTAGATGGCTTGAAAGCCAATTACAACGCAATGAAGGCATCAAAATCGATACTATCGCGGATAAAAGCGGATATTCGAAATGGCATTTGCAGCGTGTATTTAAAGAACTTAAGGGCTGCACGCTAGGCGAATATGTTCGTAAACGTCGCCTGCTAGAAGCCGCTAAATCATTACGTGAAGGCAACTTACCTATTCTAGATATCGCGTTGCAATATGGCTTTAGCTCTCAAGCCACATTTACGCGTATTTTCAAGAAACATTTTGATACTACCCCTGCTAAATTCCGTCAAGCGGGTGAGTTACCAGAATGCAAAACTTTTATGACTTGCAATTGCCATCATTAAGCGCACATTAGATTTTCGTTACACCCTCAAACACCCATTCCAACGAAATCTATATTTTGAGCCGATAATCATCGGCTCTTTTTTTATCTCAGTTCGTTAACGAGCCAGTTTTCTAAATCTGCAAACTGTTCCGTCAACGCGGGCCACAGCGTCTTCATTTGTTTCATTAACTGACGGATGGTTTCCGTTTGGTAAACTTGCCCCACCAATTGCTGACTTAACCATTCTAATGGCGATGGATCGAGACTGTCGGTGAAAAATTGGCAGCGCGTGATCACGCCTTTTTCAATATCAAAATGAAACTCAATACCGCCCCATGGGAATCGGGTATCCGCCATGTGACTAAAAGCAGGCGCTTGCCCAAAGTTCCATTCCCAGCTACTTTGCTTCGCAAATGTCTCTGCAAAATTAGGTAAATCAGGGAGTTTTTCCGGTGAAATATATTCCGGTTCGACGGTTTCACCATAATAACTAAAGAAGCTATTTATGATCCCTTCGCACACTTTTTCATGAGAAATATCCGGTACTAGCTCATTTAAGTTGGCAACGCGAGAACGTACTGACGTAATCCCTTTGGCTTGCAGTTTTTTAGGATCAGGATTGAGGTAATTTGCTAAACGACTTAAATCGGTATTAATCAGTAAAGTACCGTGGTGAAAGCCACGATCTTTAGTTTCACGGTAGGCTGAGCCTGAAATTTTTCGTGGACCATTTTCAGTTTCGAGTACTAAATCATTACGCCCAGAAATTTCAGCGTGGATCCCGACTTTTGCCAGCCCATCCACAATAATTTGCGTTGAAATGGTTTTATCATATTCCGGTTTCCCTGCCATAAAGGTAAAACAGGTATTGCCTAAATCTTGAAATACAGCCCCGCCACCACTGCTACGACGCGCTAATCGAACATTATCTTGTTCCATTTTACGAGTGTTACACTCTTTCCATGGGTTTTGAGCGCGACCGATGACCACCGTATCGGCATTCCGCCATAGGAACATCACGCGTTGATCAGCTGACATTTGACGAAAAATGGTTTCTTCAACCGCTAAATTAAACCAAGGATCGAAGGATTCAGAAATAAATAAACGTAATGTAGACATTCGGCTATCCTAAAAGCAAAACTTGCTCCTAAGATAGCATAATCACTGAAGAATTAATGAGGAATGAAGCGAAATTAGATGCGCCGTGCCTGCCAAAACACTTTTCGCCAATAGCTATTATCCATCGATGAACGCATCACACCTTTACTAGTAGATGCATGGATAAATGTGTTATCAGTATCGTAAATCCCAACATGCAGACCGTTTTCCCCTGATCCCGTTTTAAAAAATACAAGGTCACCCGGCATTAAATCCGATTTATCAATACGCGTACCTAAACGCGTTTGGTCAACCGTCGTACGCGGGACTTCAATCGCAAAGCGATCACTGAATGTTCGATAGACAAAACCCGAACAATCCACACCATTTTGGCTCATGCCGCCATAGTGATACGGCGTGCCATACCACTGGCTTAGCTGGTCTTTGAGCTGCGCGATAGTCATTATGGGATCAGACAATTGGGTTTTCATTGGCGGTGCTGACGTCCGTTTTACGGATGAAGAGCAGCCAATCAACACGAGGCAACACAGCAATGGTAGGTATTTGAGATTCACTATCATAGCGTACCTTATAGATAACCAGCGGGCATAGATAACCCCAAAATAATAACCTTAAGTGATATCTTAATACGCGAGACTATAATGTACAATGATCAACAGTGCAGCGCATAAAAAATAAACACCTAAGGCTAATTATCTGATGCTATTTAGCTTTTTTCGTTAAAGGCTTAGAAGGTCGACTGATCAGCCATACGCCTAGCAGAATAAATGCAATCCCCGCCGCTTTTAACGCCGTTGCGGGTTCATTGAACCATGGCAACACCACCGCCAATATGTAAACGAAAACATAGCTGAGGCTGATAAGCGGGTAGGCTTTATTAAGCGCGATATATTTTAACGCAAATAGCCAACACAGCATCGATAACGCATAGCAGACTAACCCGACAAAGATAACCCCTAAACTTGCCGCATTATCTGCCAGCCATTCTAGCTGCAACCAGTGCCAACCTAGAGAGAACGATGGAAGCTCAACAACTCCCGCTTTCAGGCTGAGCTGTGCGACGGTGACTAATAGCGCACTACCGAGTAC
The DNA here is from genome assembly GCF_027595165.1 of Providencia sp. PROV188. NCBI lineage: Bacteria > Pseudomonadati > Pseudomonadota > Gammaproteobacteria > Enterobacterales > Morganellaceae > Providencia > Providencia sp. PROV188. Next base: position 1,549,316 of record NZ_CP097291.1, on the reverse strand, counting down.
CCATAAGTATCCTTTATTCATACACTTATACTCATCAGTAGTATTCCCATCATGATTGAGGCAACCCCGAGCCAGTGGTTTAGCCCCGTTTGCTCATGGTAGACAAATTGCCCTATCAATGTGACCAAAACGAAATTAATACTGAGCATCGGGTAGGCAATACTGAGTGGCATTGTTTCCAATAACTTTAGCCAAAACAGCATTCCCAATCCCAACATTAATACCGCCAGCACCAGCCAACGAATGGCGGATGCGGCTTTATTATGTTTGTCTCCTTGCCAAACGACGACCGCTTGCTTTTGGGCTATTTGCCCAATGCAAGTCAACACACTGACAAGAAGTAATAGAAGTAATTGCGCTATCATTGTTTATGGTAAACCACTATCGCCATACGGGAATTCTTAATGACTTCATCCGGCTTCGGAATGTCTGGCAACCCTTCTTTTTTACCTAACAAGAACACCACGGTGACCTGCCCTTCTTGGCGAGCTTTTGCCAGCCATGCAGCAAATTCATCCGGTTTAACCAAACGATGCGCACTGTCTGGGTATTCCAAGCCATAAGTTAATTCACCGCTGCTATTATAGAGATAAATATTGGAATTTTTGGTTTCCCATGCCAGCCCCGCAGCTACGCCGACGTTACTTGCCATCAAATATTGACTGTTCATCAAGAGATCATGATTTTGATGAATAAAATTCTGCGGTAACTTCGAATCAATAGTGTTATTTGGTAATGCACTACCAATACATAAGCTGACCGCCAATGAACAAGATGCCGCCCACAGCCAATATTTCGCATTTAATACGGTACAGAGATAGCCGATGATCGCCCAAATTGAAAACGCCACAACCCCCAGCACCATTTTTGACCATTCATCATGCTCATATAGGGGCTTTTTGATCACACTGCTGACGATAATCACCGCTATCACGGCGGCAATCCCGATAACAATGTTAATAATTCCGTTGGCTTTCAATGCCTTCATGGTGCCATTACGTACACAATCCACACCATATTTCGCCATTAGCAGCGCCAATGGCGCCATAAACGGCAGCATGTAAGTCGGTAGTTTTCCGCGTGAAATACTGAAGAAAATCACCGGAACTACAAACCAACATAGTAAAAAGAACATATCTGGGCTAGATTTACGCTCTTTCCATCCTTTAATTAATGAGCCAGGTACTAAGCCCATCCACGGAATAGCCCCAAGCAAAATAATCGGAATGTAGTACCAGAATGGCGCAACGTGCTGAGCATCATCCGCCGTAAAGCGTTTCACATGCTCAATCCAAAAAAAGTAATTCCAGTAATCCGGTTCTTGTTTGGCTATGGCCAATGCCCACGGCAAGCTGATGATCACCGCAGTAATAATCGCTAATGGACCATATTTAAGCATTTCAAGGAAACGTTTTTGATACAAGGTGATAGGTAGCATCACAATGACAGGAATAGCTAAAGCTAAAAAGCCTTTGGTCATAAACGCCATACCACAGGCCAGCCCAAGAGCTCCCCATGCGGCGAGTTTGGTCTTAACCTCTCGAGCTTTCATCGCCCATAAGCAACAAAACATACTGGCGGCTATCCATAACGATAGCATCGGGTCAAGAACGCTGTATGTCCCTACTGCAAACACCAAGAACATCGAGATGTAGATGAAGCTTGCCACATAGGCAACATGGCTGTTACGCCACATCATTTTTGCCATGCGGTAAACCAGCAGAGTGCTCAATAAAATACAGAAGACAGAACCAAAACGAACTGCAAAGTTTGTGTCACCAAAAATCATTTGGCTAATATTGTTGATCCAATACCCCGCTACTGGTTTCTCAAAGTAACGAATATCCAGCATGTACGGCACTATCCAGTCACCGCGTTGTAGCATTTCGCGACTGATTTCCGCATAACGGGTTTCATCCGGCTGCCAAAGTAAACGACTGTTTAACGGCAACAAATAGGTCAAGACAAAAAAAAGAGCCAGCAGAGAGGCTCCTACTTTGCTCGCTCGGTTATTCAACATGGGTATTTTATTCCTCTTCTTGGCAGCCCAGCCAACCTTCTCGTCCCGGGAATGGGGCGCGAACCACTCTTCCTTTTGGAAGCGTATTGATGTCTTCAGGCAACAATTCACTCAATGTACAGAATTGGATTTCTTCTTGCTTAATTCGTTCCAATAATTGTGAAAATTGTTGTGACTTTGACATTCCTTCCACTTCCGTATGGATAGTGTAAACCGGAACACCTTGGTCATCTTTTATTGCTTGAAGAATAAAATCATTAAATTCTTCGCCTGTTACTACTGTACCGACGACTTCATCGTAGGTCGGCAACGTCACTGGAATTTGTACTGTTCCCAACGAACCATCGCGTAGAATAGGTCTAAATGGGAATTTTCCACGGCAGTCACTATTGTAGTCGAAATCAAACCTTTGTTTAACTTCGAGTACACGCTCGTCACCACGCCACCCTGCAACCGCAGAACAAGTGACTCGTTGACCTGTCGCGTGCTGCAATGCATCGACACCCAATTTCACTTGTTCAGTGAGTTGAGCTTCGCTCCATTTAGCCACTTTGGCTTGCCATCCTTGATGATCCCATGCATGTAAGCCGACTTCATGCCCAGCATCCAAGGTTTGTTTCATCAAATAGCCTAAATCTTTGGCGATTTTTTTACCTGGCCACGCAGTACCCGCCAGTAAAATATCTAAACCATACAAAGATGCCGCATTCGACCGTAGCATTTTCCACAGAAATTTAGGACGCAAAAGGCGCCATAAATGGCGCCCCATATTATCGGGTCCTACACTGAAGAAAAAGCTGGCCTGAATATCATGCTCTTTGAGCACTTTAAGTAATTGAGGAACCCCTTTCAATGTACCTTGATAGGTGTCCACATCGATTCTCAAGCCAACTTTTTTCATTATTTTTTGCTTTCCAGCTCTTCTACAGCACCCTGTAAGAAGAAGTCTAATGTTTCTTCAATGGTATCTTTCATGTCGATAGTCGGAACCCAGTCAAGTAAACGACGTGCGTTTTCAACACTTGGTTTACGATGCTCGACGTCTTGGTAACCTTGACCATAGTAGCTAGCGCTTTCGATTTCACGGAAGCCAGCAAATGGAGGGAACTTGCTACGAGCTGGGTGTTTTTCGAAGCTTTCTAACAGCATTTCCGCTAACTGACGAATACTTGCTTCGTTAGTTGGGTTACCGATGTTGATGATTTGACCATCACATTTGCCGTCTTTGTTTTCAATGATGCGGAACAGTGCTTCGATACCATCTTTGATATCTGTGAAGCAGCGTTTTTGTGCACCACCATCGACTAACTTGATTGGTGAACCTTCAACTAAGTTCAGGATCAACTGAGTAATCGCACGTGAGCTACCAATACGCGCAGAGTTCAGGCTGTCTAAACGTGGCCCCATCCAGTTAAATGGACGGAATAAGGTGAATTTCAGACCTTCTTTCGCGCCGTATGCCCAGATTACTCGGTCAAGTAACTGTTTAGATACAGAGTAAATCCAACGTTGTTTGTTGATTGGACCAACGATTAGGCGAGATTCGTCTTCATCAAACTCTTTATCATCACACATACCATAAACTTCAGAAGTTGATGGGAAGATGATGCGTTTGTTGTATTTCACGCAGTAACGAACAACTTTCAGGTTTTCTTCGAAGTCTAATTCGAATACACGCAGTGGGTTACGGGTATATTCGATTGGCGTAGCGATAGCAACCAATGGCAGAATAACGTCACATTTTTTGATGTGGTATTCAATCCACTCAGTGTGGATGCTTACGTCACCTTCGATGAAGTGGAAGCGTGGGTTACCGATGAAGCGTTCAATTGCAGATGAACCAATATCCATACCATAGATATCGTAGTTGTCATCTTGTAACAGACGCTCAGTTAAGTGGTTACCGATAAAGCCGTTCACACCTAAGATCAGAACACGTTTACGACGCTTAACTTGCGCAGTTGGTTTAGCACCAACACGAACGTCAGTGACGATGCCCATTTCATTAGCTAGACGGTTGCCTTGCATGTATAAACCGGTTTCGCTTTGACCACTCACGATTTCCAGTGCGCCTTGACCACATGCGATACGCAGTGGGTCGCTAGATAATACGGTACCCGCAGCTTTACCTTGGTTATCGTCTAATACACGAGCACGCCATACGATCATTTTACGTGCACCTAAATAGGTGAACGCGCCTGGGTATGGTTCAGTCACTGCGCGGATCAGGCAGCTAATTTCTTTCGCGCTACGGCTCCAGTCGATTTGACCGTCATCAGCACAACGACGACCGAAGTAGCTTGCTTGGCTCTCATCTTGAGCAACAGTTTTATAGCTGCCCGCTTCGATTAATGGCAGAGTTTTATCTAACAGAACTTCTGCTGCTTCACGAACTTTCGCGTGCAGAGTCAGAGCAGTATCAGTATCCGTGATAGCCACTTTTTCTTGCGCTACGATGTCGCCAGCATCAGCTTTAGCGACCATTTTGTGCAGCGTCACGCCTGTTTCGCTTTCACCATTTAACAGTGCCCAGTTGATTGGTGCACGACCACGGTATTTAGGCAGTAAAGAACCATGCAGGTTGAAAGCGCCTTTCGGTGCTAATGCTAACAGTTCTTCGCTTAACATATCGCGATAGTAGAAAGAGAAAATCACATCAGGTTTCATCTCACGAATACGTTCAATCCACAGTGGGTGGTTAACGTTTTCTGGAGCGAAAACAGGAAGTTCCATATCTGCACTGACACGAGCTACAGAAGAGTAAAAGTGGTTTTCATTTGGATCATCAGTGTGTGTAAATACTGCCTGAATATCAAAACCCGCTTTCTCAAGCGCTTTTATCCCTACACAGCCAATATCATGATAGGCAAAAACAATAGCTTTCATTAGTTTTCTTCCTGATTTTTGTCGGTTTTAAGGTCTGCACCGACGACTTTTTGAATAAAATAACGAGGTCTCGCGCGCACATCATTATAGATCCTACCGATGTATTCGCCCAATAATCCCATAGCAACAAACTGCGCGCCGATAAACATAAAGAGTATCGCAAACAGTGTAAATACGCCGTCAGCTGCCCAGCTCGCACCGAACAGTAAACGTAAAACAATTAACAACACTGCCAGCACAAAGCCACCAGCAGCGATAATGCTACCAACCACGCTTAACAGACGCAGAGGCGCAGTCGTTAAACAAGTTAATAAGTCATACATTAAATTAATCAGCTTCATAAAGCTGTATTTTGAATCACCAAACTCGCGTTCAGCATGCGCTACATCAATTTCGATGGTTCTACGCGCAAATGTATTCGCTAAAATAGGAATAAAGGTGCTGCGCTCATGGCATTGAAGCATCGCTTCAATGATATGACGGCGATAGGCACGCAGCATACAACCGTAGTCACCCATTGAACGACCAGTCGCCTTGGTGATCATCGCATTGATCATTTTTGATGCCGTTTTGCGGAACCATGAATCTTGACGGTTAGCACGACGAGTTCCAACAACATCATAGCCTTGGGCCGCTGTTTGCACTAAACGAGGGATCTCTTCCGGTGGGTTTTGTAAGTCCGCATCAAGAGTGATAACTAAGTCGCCATCCGCTTGATTGAAACCCGCCATGATCGCAGAGTGTTGACCATAGTTGCGGTTTAAAATGATCGCAATGACATGGTTATCTGGATTTTCAGCCGCCTCAACCAACATTTTTGCAGAACGATCGCTACTTCCATCATCAACCAAAATTAACTCATAAGCTTGAGTCAATTGTTTACAGGATTTAATCGTACGTTCTAACAGCTGAGGCAGACTTTGCTCTTCGTTATAAACAGGGATTACTACTGAGACTTTTTTAATCTCATCAAATTCATCAGCTAATGACACTATTTTGACTCCAAAAGGACTGTATTAATCGCACTCACTACCCGTTCAACATCCGCGTCAGTCATGTCTGGGAACAGAGGCAATGAGCAAAGCGTTGCACTATTCCATGTTGATTCTGGTAATGACAGCTCTGGGTATTTTTCGCGGTAATATTTTTGCGTATGAGCTGCACGGAAATGTAATCCCGTACCAATATTATGCTCTTTCAACTTCTCCATAAATGCATCGCGGTCAATGCCACATACAGACTTATCAACACGCACCATAAATAAGTGGTTGGCGTGTAAATGTGGGTATTCTGGCACAGATAACATCTGTAATGGAGAGTCTTTCAGTAACTCACGGTAGCGTGCCGACAGTTCCGCTCGACGCTGGTTTAAATACTCAACGCGGGATAATTGTACTACTGCAATCGCCGCATGAATATCAGATAGGTTATATTTGAAACCCGGCTCAACCACTTCTGCTTGTGGTTTACGACCTTGCATTTGGCGATCAAACGCATCGACGCCTAAACCGTGGAATTTTAATGCACGAACACGCTGAGCAAGTGCATCGTCATCAGTGGCAACTAAGCCACCTTCCGCACAAGTCACATTTTTGATTGCATGAAATGAGAAAATGGCCGTGCCCTTCTCACCAATCCACTCATTTTTATAACGTGTTCCAACCGCATGAGCCGCATCTTCAATGAGGAAAACGCCCGCTTTTTGTGCGATGGCACGTAGGGCATCTAAATCACAGGGGGCACCAGCATAATGAACAGGGATTATTGCCTTCGTTTTGCTCGTTAAGGCTTTTTCTACTGCTTCTGGCTGAATCATGAGGGTATCACGATCAACATCAATCATAACTGGCGTTGCACCTAGCAACTCAATCATATTGATAGTTGAAACCCATGTTTGTGACGGAGTGATAACCTCATCACCTGGACCAATACCCAGCGCCATCAAAACAACATGCATACCAGCAGTTGCCGATGCAAGGGCAATCGCATGCTTGCAACCATAACGTTTGCAAAAATCTTCTTCTAATTGATGATTCTGTGGGCCTGTCGTGATCCAGCCTGAACGCAGAACGTTTTCTACTGCCTTAACCTCTTCATCCCCGATTGCTGGTTTTGAAAACGGAAGGAAATTGCTCATATTGTTTGTAGCCTAGTTTCATTATAAATAGGATATTCTAGTTAAAATTACTTTAACCGAACCTCAACACCAGTCATCATTACTGCAATCATTGCCGTGATACGGGCAATAAGAACACGATTAGCTAATTAGTATGATCGTTAATTTGCCATACTTTATTCAATGAGCTCTGATTGAGTTTTATATCAGCCATAAATACATCTGACAAATGACTTTCTGTCATGACATTGTCAGGCTCACCTGCATAGATAATTGTGCCTTTCTTCATCATCCAAATTCGACTTGCATTTTTATAAGAATGACTAAGATTATGTCCACTCATTATAACTGTTCCTGCGCAATGACAAAAACATTTCACCCATTTATCTAGCATTCCTTGCTGAATAATATCTAAATTGTTTATTGGTTCATCAAATAAGATTATTTTTCCGCTCAAACAGTCCCTATCCCATACCTGCAAAAATACAGCAACTATCCTAATTCGCTGCCATTCCCCACCAGATAATTGGTTAATAGGCTTAGATAATAATGGAGAAAGCTGGAAATCTTCACATAATTCGCTAAAAATCATGGGCGGAACGACATGCTGCTCAATAAACAAGGATAAGTATTGAAACACTTTTAAACTCGGTAAAATTCCTGTTTGCTGTGTGAGATACGAACGATACCTTGCAACATCCTGAACAGCATAATCTTTCAGATTGACACTATTAAATAAAATCGTTCCTATGTAAGAAGTGCAGCCAATCAACGCTGAAAGTAACGTACTTTTTCCTGCCCCATTGGCACCTAATAGGTGTATCTGCTCCCCTGCAAAAACGGACTGGTTAATATCCCGTAATCGGTTTTTCACACTCAGATTTTGCGTTTCAATTATCACTGTTTTATTCATATTACTGTCGCCATGTATGATTTTTGACGAGAAGGTAAATAAAAATAGGAGCACCCAAGGTCGCGGTAATCACGCCAATCGGAATTTCAGCATTGTCTATCAGTAATCGGGACAACAAATCTGCAATTAATAAGCATAGCGCCCCAGCAATTGCACAGGCTGGTAATAAAAAACGGTTATCGGTGATCCCACTTAGCCTTAATATGTGGGGGATCACTAATCCTATAAAACTAATTGCCCCCGCAATTGCCACACTGAGCCCAATTAATATTCCGGTAATGATAATTAATATTAATCGCCAGCGATGCGTAGAAATACCCAATTGATAGGCTTGAATATCCCCCAGTAATATATGATTTAAAATTTTTCCCTGAGTTATTGCCCAAAATAAAAACGGTAGGCAAGCAATGACCAATCCTATTTGACGCCAATCTACACCACTGAAGCTGCCCATCATCCAATACAGTAATTGGCGTAAATCTAAATTACTGCTCATGTAGACCATCCATGTCATACACGCACCGCTGATCACGCCAAGCGCAACGCCAACTAATAATAAGCTGGCATTATTCAAATGTTGATGGCGAGCAAAATAGAGTAAAATACCGGTGAGGACTAAAGCACCGAGAATGGCACTTATGCTAACTAGCCAATAATAGGTAATACCCGATGAGAGCAATACGGTAAAAACAACCGCCACTCCAGCACCATTACTGATCCCTAGCAATCCAGGCTCCGCTAATGGATTCTCAAATAACGCTTGCATGATGGCGCCTGTCACCGCCAATGATGCTCCAATGGTGATCACCGCAAGGAGCCGAGGTAAGCGAATTTGCCAGACAAATAATTGTGCTGAATCATCCATCCATTGGCTTGGCCAATACCAAATTTCCCCTGCACTGAGCGATAGCATTGCAATGATAAAAAGACTCAGTAACAACAGCATTATCAACCCCATATCGGATTGAAATTGTTGTTTTTGTAATTGTTTCAAGGAAATAGTCATTACATTTACAATAATTATCTTTTGTTAAAAAAATAAGCGCGTTTTATATAAGAGAGAGCATAAGAAAAAATTTAAACTGCTGCCAATTTTAATTTTACTTCTACTTCTACTTCTACTTCTACTCTTAACCATAATAAAGGTTTACATATGAAACCAAACACAGTTAGCTCCTTTTCTAAACCGCAACTCTCTGCAAACAACATAAAAGAGACTGACCAAACTGAGAATAAGGCTAGCAATCACTTTAAAACATCGCTAAAAAAAGTAACTCAATCGTTTGTTAGCTTTTTTTCTTTATTTTTTAGTTCCCAAAGCAAACAAACCAGCAAGAAACAAATCGTTTTAAGTGAACCCTTTGTTATGATTAGCCAACCAAACAAAGATACACCCGCTCGCACCGTTTCCTTTGCAGATGAAACTTCCGCAAAAAACTTATCACCTCAAGATGAAATCATTCCCCAAGATGGTTTAACAGGGCATACCGTAGCCGATGCTGCACGAGCCGCTGCATTACACATAATTGCACAGCATAAAGCCCAGCGAGCAGAAAAAATACGAAAAAACGAAATAACTAAGTTACAACAAAGCAATGTGGAACTTATTAATAATTATGATCGTCTCTCTGACATAGATAGAGAGAAAAACCGTGCCATTAACCTGCTAGGTAGTACAATTCTTAAGCATAACGAGTATTCAAAAAGTGAAGGTATATTTCGTACTGAAGGCAGCAAAAATGCCGTCAGCGAACTCGTTAATAAGATAAATGACCCAGAAAGTGCTCATTACCATCTTACACAACTAGAGCACTATCCTTTAACAACATTAGCCAGCGCGTTTAAAAAAATAGCAGGCGAATCACTCAGAAAAACGAGCAACATTGACTTCAAATCAGATATTTCATTTGATGACTTACAAGCCTGTGCTGATGCAGTAAAAAATAAAGAAGATGTGACCCAACAAATTAAAAGTAATGAACAATTAAAAAATAGAGCCCTTTCGATTTTAAAAAACTGTGACAATAGGATCTACAGCGCATTAAATCGCCTGGCACCACCACCATTAACATTACAGCTTGTTACTCGCTTTTGTGCTCTTATTTCCAATAATGAAGCATCTCATAAAATGTCCATCAGAAATTTAGCTGTGATTTTCGCACCACACTTGATAAACACAAGCAACACACCGCAACATAATAGCCAGGATTCTCTTACTGAGCTCCGAAAAGAAGCTGAAGCGACTAAACTAGCTGAGAACTATATTGCTGCGTTAATCCATCAAGAGAAAAATATGTTTCACCACATTTAAAAGTGTGTCTATTACTTAAAAACAAAAGACCGCCTAGGCGGTCTTTTTTATTACTCTGCTATTCAGAGAATAGGATTACTCTTTTGGCGTTGCTTTTTCCACACGGCTTTTTAATTTTTGGCCTGGGCGGAAAGTAACAACACGACGAGCAGTGATTGGAATATCTTCCCCAGTTTTAGGGTTACGACCGGGACGTTGATTTTTATCACGTAAATCAAAGTTACCGAATCCAGATAATTTAACTTGCTCACCGTTTTCTAAGGAAAGGCGAACCTCTTCAAAGAAAGTTTCAACAAGGTCTTTCGCATCACGTTTGCTAACACCCAGTTTTTCAAACAAATTTTCTGACATTTCAGCTTTAGTAAGCGCCATAAGTTTAGTCCCTCAAGGAGGCTTGGAATCGCTGTTTTAACGCAGCAACACACAGATCAACGGTCGCGGTAATCTCTTCTTCTTCCATGGTACGCTGAGTATCTTGGAAGACGAGACTGATAGCGAGACTCTTATAACCCTCTGCTATCCCCTCACCACAATACACATCAAATAAGTTTATGCCAACTATATGATTTATGCCAACTTTTTTACATTCTGCTAAAACTTCGGCAGCTGCTACAGTTTCTGGCACAACCACAGCAATGTCACGACGGTTCGACGGATAACGCGAAATCGCTTTCGCTTCTGGAATAACACGCTGTGCGATTGCATCAGTACGAACTTCAAACACGACTGTACGACCATTTAAATCGAGTTTACGTTCTAGTTCTGGGTGAACAACACCGATAAAGCCAATATGTTCATTTTCCAGATAAATCCCAGCACTTTGCCCAGGATGTAGTGCTGGATGTGCTTCAGATTTAAATGTAATTTGATTTAGTTTTCCAGTCAATTCAAAAACAGCTTCAAGATCACCTTTTAAATCAAAGAAGTCAACAACTTGTTTATCTAATGACCAATGTTCATCGAATTTGTTGCCCGTGATCACACCCGCCAGCATGTTTTCCTGACGAATACCATATTCTGCTTGATTATCAGGCGTAAAGCGCAGACCTGTCTCAAATAAACGAATTCTGTTTTGTTGACGATTTTGATTATAGACCACAGTGCCTAATAAACCAGTCAGCAGAGACAAACGCATGGCGGACATATCAGCTGAGATTGGATTTGGCAGAGAAAGTACTTCTTCCTGCGGGTGTAATAGGCTCTGAATTTTAGGGTCTACGAAGCTGTAAGTAATCGCTTCTTGATAACCACGGTCAACTAACATCGCTTTAATACGTTTCAGCGGTAAATTAGCTTCTTTATGGTCAGTCATAATCAAATCAGCACGCAGCGGTACATCTGGGATATTGTTATATCCGTATACGCGAGCGACTTCTTCAACTAAATCTTCTTCGATTTGCATATCGAAACGCCAGCTTGGTGCCACCACATCCCAGCAATCTTCTGAAACTTGGACTTGGCAACCTAAACGTTTCAGGATATCGGTCACCGTTTCGTCTGCAATCACGTGACCGATTAAACGGTCTAATTTTTTACGCGTCAGCTTAATATTTGCTGGTTTTGGTAAATGTGCTTTGCTAGAAACGTCAATGATTTCACCGACTTCGCCACCACAAATATCGACGATCAATGCTGTTGCACGTTCCATCGCTTTAAATTGCAGCTGCGAGTCAACACCACGTTCAAAACGGTGTGAAGCATCAGTGTGCAGACCGTAATTACGAGCACGGCCTGTGATAGCCAATGGTTCGAAGAATGCACACTCTAATAAAATGTTCTTGGTTTCAGTGTTAACACCGGAGTGCTCACCACCAAAGATACCCGCGATACCCAAAGCTTGAGTTTCATCGGCAATAACCAGCGTGTCAGATTTCAAAGTCGCTTCAGTACCGTCTAGCAGTACTAGCTTCTCTTCATCTTTCGCCATACGCACAACGATTGCGCCATTTAAACGATCTAAATCATAAGCGTGTTGTGGCTGACCTAATTCCAACAGAACATAGTTTGTGATATCAACCACAGCATCAATAGAACGAACACCGCCACGACGTAGTTTTTCTTTCATCCACATTGGCGTTGGTGCGCTAACATCGATATTTTTGATAACACGACCTAAGAAACGTGGACATGCAGCAGGCGCTTCAACACGGATTGGGAATGTGTCTTTAATTGTGCTTGCCACTGGGCTGATTGCAGGTTCAACTAAATCTAATTTATTGATAACCGCGACATCACGCGCCACACCTAAGATACTTAAGCAATCTGCACGGTTTGGTGTAATGCTGATTTCAATCGCGTGATCATCTAATTTTAGGTATTCACGGATGTCAGTACCGATAATAGCGTCTTGCGGTAACTCAATAATGCCACTGTGATCATCAGAAATACCTAGCTCAGAGTATGAGCACAGCATGCCTTCAGACGGTTCGCCACGTAATTTCGCTGCTTTAATTTTGAAATCACCCGGCAATACAGCGCCGACGGTTGCAACGGCAACACGTAAGCCTTGGCGGCAGTTTGGTGCGCCACATACGATATCTAATAAGCGATCGCCGCCAACATTCACTTTCGTGACACGCAGTTTATCTGCGTTAGGGTGTTGTCCACATTCAACAACTTCCCCCACAACAACACCATGGAATTGACCGGCAACGGTTTCAACGCCATCAACTTCCAGACCAGCCATGGTGATTTGGTCTGATAATTCTTCACTGCTTACCGCCGGGTTCACCCATTCGCGTAACCATAGTTCACTGAATTTCATGAGATAGACCCGCCTTATTTAAACTGTTTGAGGAAACGAAGATCGTTTTCGAAGAATGCACGAAGGTCAGAAACGCCATAACGCAACATGGTTAAACGCTCCATTCCCATACCAAATGCAAATCCAGAGTAGACCTCAGGGTCAATACCAACATTGCGTAATACATTAGGGTGCACCATACCGCAGCCTAATACTTCCAGCCATTTGCCGTTTTTACCCATAACATCAACTTCAGCAGAAGGCTCAGTGAACGGGAAATAGGATGGACGGAAACGAACTTGAACTTCTTCTTCAAAGAAGTTGTTCAGGAAGTCATGAAGTGTGCCTTTTAAGTTGGTAAAGCTAATGTCTTTATCAACAATCAGACCTTCAGTTTGGTGGAACATTGGGGTGTGAGTCTGGTCGTAGTCATTACGATAAACGCGACCTGGTGCAATAATACGGATTGGTGGTTGCTGACCATTCATCGTACGGATCTGCACACCAGATGTTTGAGTACGTAATAAACGTTTTGCATCAAACCAGAAAGTATCGTGATCAGCACGCGCTGGATGATGAGCAGGAATGTTCAGTGCATCAAAGTTATGGTAGTCATCTTCGATTTCAGGCCCTGTCTCAACAGAGAAACCTAATTCACCAAAAAATTCTTCAATTCGCTGAATGGTGCGAGTTACTGGGTGTAATCCACCATTTTCCATACGGCGACCCGGTAATGAAACGTCGATTTTTTCTGATGCTAAACGTGCATTCAGAATATCGGCTTGCATTGCATCTTTACGGGCGTTCAGTGCATCTTGAACTTGGACTTTAGCTTCATTAATCACAGCCCCTGCTGCTGGGCGTTCATCCGCAGGCAGATCACGCAACGTTTTCATCTGGAGTGTGAAGTGGCCGCTTTTGCCTAAAAATTCAACACGCACTGACTCTAACGTCGCAACATCTTGGGCCTGTTCAATGGCTGCTTTTGCCTGTGCAACCAATTCAGCGAGATGTGGCATTGTTTCCCCTTTATGACCACTCGGTCTTTTGCTAGTTATTCACTAAATTTATCATCACAATCATATTAATAAGATGTGAATACCTGACTGATTTTACTGTATTTTCTATCAAACCAAAAACAAAAAAGCCTCCTAACGGAGGCTTTAGCGTAACTTTTCGTTTCTATTCTACTCGCTATACGCAAAAGCCCCCGAGATTCAGGTGCTAAAGTAAAAAAAGAAACGAAAAATTACGTTGTTCATTAAAATAGTCTCAAAAACACAAGGTTAAGGTTACTAATATAGACTGAAAGTATTAACACAAGCTGATTTTTAATACAAACATTATAAATGAAAAGAGGAAGTTTCCTTCCTCTCTTCAAGCAAACATTAAGCTAAAGCGCCTTTTGCTTTTTCAACTAAAGCAGTGAATGCTGCTTTATCGAAAACTGCGATGTCTGCTAAGATCTTACGGTCGATTTCAATTGAAGCTTTTTTCAAGCCATTGATGAAACGGCTGTAAGACAGACCGTTCTGACGAGCCGCAGCGTTGATACGCGCGATCCACAGTTGACGGAACTGACGTTTACGTTGACGGCGGTCACGGTAAGCATATTGACCAGCTTTGATTACCGCTTGAAACGCTACGCGGTAAACACGTGAACGTGCACCATAGTAACCTTTCGCCTGTTTCATGATTTTCTTGTGACGTGCACGTGCGATTACACCACGTTTTGCGCGAGCCATAGCTATCTCCTATCGTCTTTATTCTTAATTAACTAAATGTTTACTTATGCGTAAGGCAGGCAAGCAACAACCAGACCCAGATCGCCCTTAGATACCATTCCTTTCGGACGTAAATGGCGTTTACGCTTAGTAGACTTTTTAGTCAGAATGTGACGAAGGTTTGCATGCTTACGCTTAAAGCCACCGCCTGCAGTTTTTTTAAAGCGCTTTGCTGCGCCACGTACAGTTTTAATCTTTGGCATTTCTTTTATTTCCAACTTCGCATTGTGATTAACTACGAATTAATTAGGCGAATAATACTCACATTACTGTGAAACTATTACTTGGTTGCCTAACTATTTCTTCTTCGGTGCCAGCACCATAATCATTTGACGCCCTTCAATCTTCGAAGGGAATGATTCAACAGATGCTAACTCTTCCAAATCAGATTTGATGCGATTAAGCATTTCCATACCGATTTGCTGGTGAGCCATTTCACGACCACGAAAACGCAGTGTTACTTTCGCTTTATCACCATCTTCTAGAAAGCGAATCAGGTTGCGTAGTTTGACCTGATAATCACCTTCATCTGTACCAGGGCGGAATTTAATTTCCTTCACCTGAACAACTTTTTGTTTCTTTTTCTGTTCTTTTTGAGACTTGCTCTTCTCATAAAGGAATTTGCCGTAATCCATAATACGACAAACTGGCGGTTCAGCATTTGGGCTGATTTCTACGAGGTCAACACCTGCTTCTTCAGCTTTTTCAAGCGCTTCACGCGCGCTCATGATGCCTAACTGTTCGCCGTCTAAACCGGTTAAACGGACTTCAGGAACACGAATTTCATCATTAATACGATTTGGTCGTGTTGATGGGATTCTTTTTCCGCCTTTAATACTTCATTCCTCCAACTGGATAAAGAGATTTGCTACATTCTCTAAAGCAAGCGCCTCGGTAATGCCTTTTTAAACAACTTATTACCCAAACGCGATATTCTTTTTTAGCTTTAACTCGAACAAGGCGAGTTTTACAAAGCGATTCGACCGCGGATTTTACTGCTTATTGTGAGATTACTCAAGCAGATATTCAAATTATTCACTAAGGATCATGTAAATAACTGGGTCTATCAATAAAAAAACGCGAGTGAGGTGCAATCCCCACTCGCGTTCTTAATCATGACCTATTATTTTTTCTTAGGTCCCATCACCATAATCATTTGGCGCCCTTCAATACGTGAAGGGAATGATTCGACGACGGCGAGCTCTTCCAAATCAGCCTTGATGCGGTTAAGCATTTCCATACCGATTTGTTGGTGAGCCATTTCACGACCACGGAAACGCAGTGTGATTTTCGCTTTATCACCATCTTCTAAGAAACGAATGAGGCTACGTAATTTAACTTGGTAGTCTCCTTCATCTGTTCCTGGACGGAATTTAATTTCCTTCACCTGAACAACTTTTTGTTTCTTTTTCTGCTCTTTCTGAGATTTACTCTTCTCATAAAGATACTTGCCGTAATCCATGATTCGACAAACTGGTGGCTCTGCGTTTGGGCTGATTTCAACTAAATCAACACCAGCCTCTTCCGCTTTGGCAAGTGCGTCACGCACACTCATTACACCAAGTTGTTCACCGTCAATGCCAGTAACACGAATTTCAGTTGCACGGATCTCTTCGTTAATACGATTCGGACGTGCTGTTGGGAGTTTTTTTCCGCCTTTAATACCTTATTCCTCCATCTGATTGAGCTGACGACTGCGAATTTCTTCCTGTAGTTTAGTCATGAATTCGTTAACATCAAGGCTGCCTAAATCTTTACCACGACGGGTACGAACAGACACTTTACCTGATTCAACTTCTTTCTCACCACAAACCAACATGTAAGGAACACGACGCAGGGTGTGTTCGCGGATCTTAAAGCCGATTTTCTCGTTACGTAAGTCCGCTTTCGCACGAATGCCAATACTTTGCAGCTTGCTAACTAATTCTTGAACATAGTCTGCTTGACTATCTGTAATGTTCATCACAACAACTTGTTGTGGTGCTAACCATGTTGGGAAGAAACCAGCATATTCTTCCGTTAAGATACCGATAAAGCGCTCTAATGAACCCAGAACCGCACGGTGGATCATAACTGGCGTAATACGCTCATTATTTTCGCCAACATAAGAAGCATTTAGACGACCCGGTAAGAAGAAGTCTAATTGTACAGTACCGCATTGCCATGCACGATCAAGGCAGTCATACAGTGTAAATTCAATTTTCGGGCCGTAGAATGCACCTTCGCCCGGCTGGTATTCGAACTCAATACCTTTCGACTTCAGCGCATTGGCTAAGTCTGCTTCTGCTGTATCCCACATATCGTCTGTACCGATACGTTTTTCAGGGCGAGTAGACAGTTTTACAACGATTTTTTCGAAACCGAAAGTGCTGTAAACGTCATAAATCATCTCAATACAGCTAGTCACTTCGCCCAAAATTTGATCTTCAGTACAGAAGATATGGGCGTCGTCTTGGGTAAAGCCACGTACGCGCATTAAACCATGCAGTGCACCTGATGGCTCATTACGATGGCAGCTACCAAATTCTGCCATACGCAGTGGTAAATCACGATATGATTTTAACCCTTGGTTAAAGATCTGAACGTGACCTGGGCAGTTCATTGGTTTAACACAATATTCACGGTTCTCAGATGAGGTTGTGAACATTGCATCTTTGTAGTTTTCCCAGTGACCTGTTCTTTCCCACAATACGCGGTCCATCATAAATGGGCCTTTAACTTCTTGGTAATTGTAGGATTTTAGTTTGGTACGTACAAAAGTTTCCAGTTCACGGAAAATTGTCCAACCATCGTTATGCCAGAATGCCATACCCGGCGCTTCTTCCTGCATATGATATAAATCTAATTGCTTACCAATTTTACGGTGGTCACGCTTCGCCGCTTCTTCTAAGCGCAGCAGATATGCAGCAAGCTGCTTTTTATCTGCCCATGCAGTACCGTAAATACGTTGCAGCATTTTATTATCGCTGTTACCACGCCAGTATGCCCCTGCCACTTTTTGTAATTTAAAGTGGTGACAGAAACGCATATTTGGTACGTGTGGACCGCGACACATATCAATATATTCTTGGTGGTGATATAAACCTGGGCGATCATCTTGGCTAATATTTTGATCCAAGATTTCAACTTTATAATCTTCGCCACGGTTTACGAATGTTTCACGAGCTTCTGCCCAAGAAACACGTTTTTTAACCACATCATAATCTGTTTTGGCAAGCTCAAGCATACGCTTTTCTAGCTTGTCCAAATCTTCCTGGGTCAGCGTATAGTCAAGGTCAATATCATAATAGAAACCGTTGTCGATAACTGGACCGATTGCCATTTTGGTATTTGGCCACAATTGTTTAATTGCATGACCTAATAAGTGAGCACAAGAGTGACGAATGATTTCTAGACCATCATCATCTTTACTCGTGATAATTGACAGGTTTGCGTCATGCTCGATCAGTTCACAAGCATCTACCAGCTCACCATTAACACGACCAGCTATACATGCTTTTGCTAGACCGGCGCCGATATCGCGAGCCACATCCATGACAGAAACTGCATGGTCGAATTGACGCTGACTTCCATCAGGAAGAGTAATAACAGGCATTAAAAAATCCTTATCAGCAGTGGTGACCCACACGAAAGATCACTTGCTTGATTATTCCAAAGTTTATAAATCAATACGTTACTGACGATTTCTCACTTCACTATGCGAGATAGGTACATAATTATGTACACATTATATAAGCTAAAGCAGATATAATTGATAACGCAATTATGCACATCGCTAGCAACTCAACTCGTAATCATAACACAGACATATTTTATGGCGATAGCCAGTTGTTGATTATTGTAGCGCTAAAATTACTGATGCTCAGGGCTCATTAACGTTTAATCCGCCATCATAATAAGAATATTATGATCATAGCCATTGCAATCCGTTCTCACTGCATATTCAGGTAACCATTCAATACGTGATTTTGAACGCGATAATGAAATATTTAGGGTTGTGGGATGCTCTAACGCGGTAATTATTACTTTTTTCATCTCTCACCACACTTTTTCACGATAAATCGTTAAGGGGAGAAAAATATCATTCCATCATCCTGTGAAAAAAGACAAAAAGGCTACCCAACATGACTTTGAATAGCCTTATTACAACAAAACGTTACCAACAACCGCGATGGTTACCGCGCCCACCCTATCCACCATCACGATATGGGCGGTTATATTGTTTGTCTTCTTCGTTTCGAAGTTGCAGTGATAAGTCATCAAGCTCTTTCACCAGCGTTTTTACTTTCGGGTCATCATCTTTGGCGCCAGCATCGTACAGTTTGTTCAATTCAAAACGCTTATCATCAAACTCTTTCGCTAACTTAGCGATTTCATTGTTTTGGCGATAATTGTTCTGATGGTAATTGTTTTGATAGCGGTGATCATAGTTTCCATTGCAGTAAGGGCATGCTACAGCTGATGCCGAATACAGTAATACTGAAGAAACGATAGCACCTAATAACACTTTTTTGTTCACGGCAATAACCTCACAAGTCTATGGGTTATACCAGTTTATATGTACAAAAAGGAAACCGCCTTGAAAAATATCAAAATTCGCATCGAAAGCTAAATTAATAGATAATAATAGCAATAACTCAACATTAAATAGGTGATATCACTTATAAAAAATAAAAAACCAACAGATTAAACCAATATGAATTATAGCCAGCGTCGTGTTTGCTGAGTATAAGTACGCCACTCCTCTTTAAAACGTTCAGATAAGAATTTTTCTTCTTGGGGAATGGTGTATAAGTCAGTAATTAACCAAAAGACCAAACCTGAAACCAAAAAATAAGGTGAATGCGAAAACAAAGCGAAGCTTAAACTCATCGAGGTAAAAGCAAGATATAACGGATTACGAGATAACCGATAAGGGCCCCTAGTAATAAGAGAAGATGCGGGGCTAATAGGATTTGGTGAGGTTTTTTGCTGAACAAAATAATATAAACTTGCGCCAATCCAGCCGAAAGCCTCTAAGGCAATCAGGATGCCGATAATCCCCATCCAACCAGAAAAACTCCAGAAAAAGCCCTCTTTGATATGCAGATAATAAGCAGCAAATCCATTAAGTACTAACCAATTCACAAATGGAAGTTTAAATATGCTCATCACAGATCCTAAATTGATATTCATATGGTAAGCATATCATGGATAAAACGATAAGAATTGGCACCGATATCAATAATATTCAATAACACAGTGTAAATGAATACTCTGTTATTTTATGAACGGTATCCTAAAGAAAAAACGCTTTTTAGACCTTCAAGATTGGCATACTCTTGTTGGCATACAGAATTACGCACATCGCTGGGTAAATTATTTAATCTGGCTTGAATATTAGCAATTTGCTCTTCTAATCCATTCATTCCCTTCACTTCAACAACGTCTGCATTTGCTTGCAGATAATCTGCAAAACTTCTTAAATTATTTTCTAAATTATCACACGCATTATTCGCCAATCCGTTTTGTACCATAAAGGAATTAACTGAATCTGGTAATAATTGAGAGAGCGAAGGAAAAATAGATTGTTTCCACGTTTGTGGGAACAGGATCAGCACAGCGGCAATAGCCAAAACAAGCAGCATTGATGAAGTAACTAATGGTGACAGTAACTTTCTCATTGGCTATCCTAAAATTCTATTTAACATGAAATTTAGAATACACAATAAACCGTAAAGCAGTTTTTAAAATAAAAAAGAGTTTGTAAAGAATATTCCAATTATATTACCAAGAAATAAGATTATCGTCTGACAATAATCTTTTAACGAATTTACATAACCTGTCAGTAAAACAGATAGCACTGTATATACTCACTAACAAATGAACATAAACCCCCTCTAGCAATAATGCCCTTGACCTTTTTATCTCACATAAAAAGGTTTTTTTTTGCTCAAAATATTGAATGTTTTTAATCCAGTGACATACCCCTTTGTTATTCAACAAATAATTACACTTATTCACACATGAATCGGGATGTTATCCACAGTTAATGTGAACAACTTTGTCATTCATTAAGTAAAAACATTACGCAATCTCACGTAAAAAAATCTCTTTGTCCTAAATTTGGTGGGAGAATACCCTTCTGATTCCACAAATTAGTAACAATGTTTGTTATAGTTCCAACGAGAAGCCATTCTAGATTAATTTGGAGGGTAATTTTCGACATGCAAGATATTTTACAACTTTTTCAAGCCGTTAGCCTTGGCTTAGTTTTACTCCTTCCACTGGCTAACCCACTGACCGCCATTGCCGTGATGCTCAGTATTTCCGCCAACATGACCAAAGAACAACGTGACCACCAATCACTGCTGGCTGCAATTTATGTCTTTTGTATCATGCTCGTTGCTTTCTATGCTGGCCAATTAGTCATGAACACCTTCGGAATTTCGATTCCTGGGCTACGTATTGCAGGTGGGCTTATTGTTGTTTTTATTGGTTTTGGGATGCTATTTCCTAATTCAGATAATAGTGAAGATAACAATAATGTCTCCACTGACGATTTAAGTGTTCCCAAAAAACGTCAAGGTAACCAAAATATCGCATTCGTCCCTCTCGCAATGCCAAGTACTGCAGGCCCTGGTACCATCGCGATCATTATTAGTTCCACCGCTTCTTTGCAAGGGGATATTGGTTTTGCGCCATGGGTTATCACTGTCGCACCCATTATTGTTTTTCTGATCGCCAGTGTGATTGTTTGGATTGGGCTACGGGGAGCGACGTCAATTATGAAATGGCTAGGGAACAGTGGGATTGATGCAATTGGGCGGATAATGGGTTTTTTATTAATTTGTATGGGAGTGCAATTTGTCATCAACGGTATCGTTGAAATTATCGCGCAGCTCCCACACTTAATGACGGAATATCAGTAATTCACCGCTAATGCATTATACGCATTCTTAACTTTCCACAAATAACGTGGAGCCTGCGGCGCGGGGTGTTTAGACTGAACATGTTGATAAAACTCTTCTGGTGATAAGTTATTTATCATCGCAATAGCTTTAGTTTTATCATTATCAAATGTTCTTAGTAATGCCCCGGCCCCATTCACGTAAGCCACAACGGTCGCATAATACATAGTTTGCGGGTGGCTAATACCCGCCAAATGTTGTTCTTTGAGAATACGAATATAGGTTGTACCGATATCAATATTCTTACGTGGATCTTTTAAATCGTTAGAACTTGGTTCACCAGAACGCCCTTGATAACGATATGCATCACGCCCTGCTGTTGACGCTTTAATTTGCATTAAACCAATGGCATTAGATTTACTCACCACTTCTGGTCGGAAGTTAGATTCTACTTCAATAATGGCTCTAATCAGTGTTTCATCCACACTATAACGATTCGCGGATTCACGAATAAACTCATCATATGGAGTTCGTGGATAACTAGTATTGGCTGTCGTATTTGGCATTTGATTGCGATTATCTAGCATTCTTGTTCTGTTCGCTGTTTTATTGGGATCACTTGAGCAACCTGCCAATAGCAAAAGTACAAGCGCACTGCCGACCATTTTTTTCACTGTTGTATCCTCTGCAAATTAAAACACCAAAAGAATAGCTAATCTTTAGAAAAATAATACATTTTTTACTTAACTTTTACTTCTGGACGTGTTTTAGTCATGTTAAATAATAATGATAGCCAGCAACTCATCGATTACAAAAATACCCCTTTTACCATTTAACGGGATTTTTCATAATTGATATTGATAATCATTATCAGTTGGGATATAAATACTATCAGCCTGAAAGACCATACTCATTGTAGAGTCAAATAGGTCAATATAAATGAGAAAATACATTCAAGCCCAATAACATACTTATTTAGATTAACCATTTAATGAGATTAATTTAGTTCATAGAACTCGCGACCCAACGTTAGGATCTATTTTATGACAAACTGTTTATTCCGATTATCAACGCTATTACGTACCACATTCATTGCATTAGCTGCCGTTTTATTTGTCAGCCAACCTGCTTTGGCTAAAAAATTTAAAGTGGTCACCACATTTACTATAATACAAGATATTGCTCAAAATGTAGCCGGTGATGCCGCAATTGTCGAATCCATCACTAAACCGGGTGCAGAAATCCACGGTTATCAACCGACACCAAAAGATATTATGAAAGCCTACGATGCTAACCTTATCTTATGGAACGGAATGAATCTGGAAGTTTGGTTCCAGCGTTTCTTTGAAAACCTTAAAGATGTGCCTGCAGTTGTCGTCACTGAAGGCATTGAACCTATGCCAATCCGTGAAGGGGAATATAAAGATAATCCTAATCCTCACGCTTGGATGTCACCTGCTAACGCACAAATTTATATCGAAAATATCCGTAAGGCGCTGGTGAAATATGACCCAGAAAACGCCGACATTTATAATGCTAACGCGAAAAAATATTCCCAAGAAATTGCGGCGCTTGATGCACCTTTACGTGAACGTTTAAATCGTATTCCTGAAGATAAGCGTTGGTTAGTGACCAGTGAAGGCGCATTTAGCTACCTCACTAAAGATTATGGCTTTAAAGAAGTCTATTTGTGGCCAATCAATGCTGAAGAGCAAGGCTCACCAATGCAAGTTAAAAAAGTGATTGATACAGTTCGTGAACACAACATTCCCGTTGTTTTCAGCGAAAGTACCATTTCAGACAAGCCAGCTCTGCAGGTCAGTAAAGAAACTGGCGCGAAATACGGCGGAGTATTATACGTCGACTCGCTATCAACCGCTGAAGGCCCTGTACCAACATACATAGATCTGCTGAACACAACCGTCGATACTATCGCAAAAGGATTTTCACAGTAAATGAGCCATACAAATCAATTTGAACATCCGACTCTGGTTGTTGATGACGCAACTGTCACTTACAACAATGGTCATACCGCGATTTATGATGCAAGTTTCAATATTCACGGTGGCTCCATTTGCGCCCTTGTGGGCGTGAACGGAAGTGGTAAATCAACACTGTTTAAAACCATTATGGGATTAGTCACACCATCGTCTGGTAGTGTGACCCTCAATGATCAGCCGATTAAAGCGGCATTAAAAGAGAATGTGATTGCCTACGTTCCACAAACAGAAGAAGTGGATTGGAATTTTCCAGTGCTAGTTTCTGATGTGGTGATGATGGGGCGTTATGGCAAAATGGGCTTCTTTCGTATTCCTAAAAAGGAAGACAAAGAAGCCGTAAAAATGGCTTTAGAACGCGTAGATTTAGCGGGTTTGGAGCATCGCCAAATTGGTGAACTTTCTGGTGGTCAGAAAAAACGGGTGTTTTTGGCTCGCGCCCTCGCCCAGCAAGGTAAAGTTCTATTACTCGACGAACCCTTTACAGGGGTCGATGTAAAAACAGAAAATGCCATTATTGACCTACTCCGCAGTCTGCGCGATGAAGGTCATTTAATTCTAGTCTCAACCCATAACTTGGGAAGTGTGCCTGAATTTTGTGACCATGTGATTTTAATAAACCGCACAGTGTTGGCGAGTGGTCCAACAGAAACCACCTTTACTCAGCGTAATCTGCAAAAAGCATTTGGTGGCGTACTACGTCATATTAACCTGTCTGGTCAAGAGCTTCACGACGATGATGACCCACGCTCTGTCACGGTAATTACTGATGATGAACGCGCCGCCGTCTTCTATGGTCACGATCACGATGCACCGGTTAGAAAAAATCAGCCTAAGGAATCTGAATGATTGAGTTGTTACTGCAACCCTTTGAGTACAACTTTATGGTTAAAGCCATATGGGTGAGTGCCATCGTCGGAGCGGTGTGTGCTTTCTTATCAGCTTATTTAATGCTCAAAGGTTGGTCGTTGATGGGAGATGCCCTCTCCCACTCTGTTGTGCCCGGTGTGGCGGGCGCTTATGCGCTTGGATTACCTTACGCTGCGGGGGCTTTTTTTACAGGTATTCTCGCCGCCCTCGCCATGACATTTGTTAAACATCTCACCCGCTTACGGGAAGATGCCGTTATCGGCTTTATCTTTTCCACCTTTTTTGCGGCGGGGTTATTAATTGTTTCGTTGAACCCAACCTCAGTAAACGTGCAAAGTATTATCTTCGGTAATATTTTGGGGATCGCCGATGCTGACGTGCTTCAAGTCGAGATTATCATTGCCGTTTCATTTATTGTCCTGATGTGCCTATGGAAAGACTTACTGGCCGTGTTTTTTGACGAAAGCCATGCGCGTTCCATTGGCTTAAACCCACTACGCCTAAAAATCATTTTCTTCACCTTATTAAGCGCATGTACCGTTGCCGCACTGCAAACCGTTGGAGCGATATTGGTCATTGCGATGGTGGTTACGCCAGGTGCCACTGCCTATTTACTGACAGATAAATTTAAAACATTGCTGATCATTTCCGTCTCTATCGGTACTGCCACCAGCGCAATTGGTGCCTACCTCAGCTACTTTTTAAATGGGGCAACGGGCGGGCTAATTGTTACGTTCCAAACAGTAATTTTCTTACTGGCATTCTTCTTTGCTCCAAAACACGGGCTGTTTGCCTCTCGTCGCAAAGCCCGTAGCGAAGTCGCTGACTTGCATCACCGTAAACAGCAAGGAGCCACCCATGAGTGATTTTATGGACTTACTGATGGATCCTTTCGCATTTCCATTTATGCAAAAAGCCTTGATTACGGCGATTGTTACGGGAACCGTCTGCGCTATTTTATCCTGCTTTTTAGTCTTGAAAGGTTGGTCATTAATGGGAGACGCCATCTCCCATGCAGTATTACCCGGAATTATCATTGCATCACTCATTGGCATTCCGCTTGCTATTGGGGCTTTTGTTTCGGGGCTATTTTGCGCCGTTGCTACCGGCTATTTAAAAGAGAACAGTCGAATAAAAGAAGACACCGTCATGGGTATTGTCTTCTCGGGTATGTTTGCTGTCGGCTTGGTAATGTTCGCAAAAATTGATACTGAACAACATCTTACCCATATTTTATTCGGGGATATTTTGGGGATCACCGACGAAGAGTTTAAACAAATCTTACTGTTTGCGGGGATAACTATTGCGATTATCTTACTCAAACGTAAAGACTTTATGCTGTACTGCTTTGACCCAAATCAAGCACGTGTTATCGGCTTGCCGGTTAAATGGCTACATTACGGATTACTTTCTCTATTAGCTTTAACCATCGTGGCATCACTGCAAGCTGTCGGGATCATTCTGGTGATTGCAATGTTGATTTCACCGGGGATCATCGCCTTTGTTCTATGCCGTAGCTTTGGTTGGATGTTGGTGATAGCAATTATCGCTTCAGTCACCTCCAGCGTGCTGGGTACGATTGTCAGCTTCCATATTAATGCGACAACAGGCCCAACGATTGTTGTGATCCAAGCGGCCTACTTTGTTATCGCCCTGCTCTATAGCAAATTAATCCTCGCGCGCCGCAAATCCCATAGCACACGCCAAGATTTGCATACTGCCTAATGATATAAAGCTGAATACGGTGAAAACCTATTCAGCTCAGGCCATTGACAAACCCATCAGGTTTGGAAATGGCTCGTTTGGGTTGTAAAATTAACGAGGAAAATCAATTTATTGATTTTCGCCTGATAACACAAAGAGGGAAAAACCACGCTTTTATCCCTCTTTGTCATCAACCTCAGCTGAATACGGTGAAAACCTATTCAGCTTTTTCTTTCTTCTATTCGACTCTCTTTTATCTTGAAGTTTGCTCTATATAAAAGAAGAAACGCGATATCCATCCATTATCGCCGAAATCAATCCTCTCCCAATTCTTGAACAAAATCAGCCATCAATCATTTCGAAATAAGGCGTAATTATTAAACAATGATCACTGTTAATTCCTAAATTGACGCTATAGTATGGTATGAGTGAAGACCAAATCACAGCGAGGTGGATCATGTGGCAAGCGATGAATCGTTTATTAATTGAACACTTTGGTGAGGCAGAGCTGCGAAATAAAGTGATTCTCTCTGGTGGGGATATTCATCACACCTTAAGAATCGATTATGGTGAGCATACGGTGTTCGTAAAACAAAATCGCCGCGAGTTTCTCCCTCTTTTTAAACAAGAGGCAGAGCAGCTTGAAATGCTAGCGAAAAGCCAAACCATCACCGTTCCCAAAGTCTACGGCTTGGGTAGCAACAAGCACCACAGCTTTCTTCTCCTCGAATATTTCCCGTTAAAACATTTTGATAGCACCAATGCCTGGCATTTTGGTCAACAATTGGCGCGATTACATCAATGGGAAGAACAGCCGAGCTATGGGTTCGACTTTGATACTATGCTCAGTACCATTGTTCAGCCTAATGGGTGGGAAAAGCGTTGGAATGCATTCTTTGCAGAAAAACGTATTGGTCTTCAATTACAAATTGCATCTGAGAAAGGCATGGTTTTTGGTGATATTCAACAACTCGTGGATATTGTTAAACACCGCTTATCCGGTCATCAACCTCAGCCCTCTTTATTACATGGGGATCTGTGGCCTGCAAATTGTGCGGTCACCAACCAAATGGATGGCGTACTCTATGACCCTGCTTGTTATTGGGGTGATCGGGAATGTGATATCGCCATGTTACCATTATATAAAGAAATTCCGATTCAAATTATTGATGGGTACCAAAGTGTTTGGCCATTACCAGCGTGCTTCTTAGACAGGCAACCAATCTATCAACTCTATTTCTTACTCAATCAAGCCAATATGTTTGGTAATGAACAGAGCTATCTGCACGCTCGCAGCATTATTGATAATTTACTAGACGACGAATAACTACGAGTCAAATAGACGGAAATAAGAGATGCACAGCGACGGAGTAAATACCGATGCTGTGCATTTTCATGATGGGAAAACATCAACATGACGGGCACTATCAACATAATGAAAAGCGGCCACATCATGAAAAACTACCAATTCAGAAGTTTCAATGCAAAATAAATGGCGATCCCTAAAACAATCGGCCAGAAATACATCAAAAAGAACTGTTTGAAAATAGTATGTCGAGGAATAGTGACTTTGGCTTCTAATTCTTCTTTGGTCACTTCACTGCCTTTTGCATTTTCAAGAATGACATGATCTTCAATACTTTCGCGAATGAATTTAATTTGTCGATACATGCGTAAACCTGAAGCACTTAAAGCAAGCCCCACAAAGATGAAAATAAAAATAACAAAAAATCCGATGCAGCTACCTGAAAAACCATGGCTCACTTCAGGGACTGGTGAATTATTCCAAAATACATTGAGAAACGGCGTACTTTGTCGAGTCATCTCCGCCATTAATTTAACAAAATCATTGGCAACTGCATTAATTCCTTCGCCTTGAATTCCTTTCAGAGCCGCTAATTTAATTAGCGATGTCAATGTGGAAATTAACGCCACAAAAAATACGATCCAGCCCAAAATACGTTTGCCAATCGCAAGAGAATTTGCCTTGTGGTAATTCATTACAACTATTCCTTAAAGTGTTTTTCTACGCTAATCATAGCCGATAATATTTGCTGGCTCCAAATTTCTATAAAAAAATGATAGTTAAAAACCGAGTTTCGGATTATTCAAAAATTGAATTGAATTCACATCAATAACTAAACTCAAATTTCTAATAAAATCATGTGATAGCACATATATCTCTATAACCCCAAGTCATAGCTTGTTAGAATCGTTTCAGAAACCAAAATGACTGTGATTAAAGTACAGCGACAATCCCCACCCTCTTTTTAAGCGGGTATCTAAATGAATGGAGTTTGCTATGTATCATAAATTACCTATCCAATCTGTCATCTTTGACATGGATGGTTTGCTGATTGACTCGGAACCTTTTTGGGAACAAGGGGAAGATGAAGTTTTTGCAGAGTTAGGCGTCGATTTGTCCATTAAGCACACTCTTCCTGACACTCTAGGTTTACGTATCGATCACGTTGTTGAACTTTGGTACAACGCATCTCCTTGGCAAGGTTGTAGCTTAGAAGCAACAAAGCAGCGTATTATTGACCGCGTTATTGGTTTAGTGGAAGAAAAACGCCCATTACTGCCTGGTGTACAGCATGCACTTGAACTGTGCCGCTCAATGGATCTAAAAATCGCTTTAGCATCTGCATCTCCAGATTATATGCTAGAAAAAGTGCTTAACTTATTTGATATCCGCCATTATTTTTCTGCCGTCGTTTCAGCAGCAGACTTGCCATTAAGTAAACCTCATCCCGAAGTTTATTTAAAAGCAGCCGCTGAGTTATCCACCAAGCCTATCCATTGTGCTTCTTTAGAAGACTCCTTTAATGGAATGATTTCTGCAAAAGCGGCAAGAATGCGTTCTATCGTCGTGCCTGATAGTAAGAATTTCAATGACCCACGCTGGGGTTTGGCTGATGTTAAAATCGCCTCATTGAACGATTTACGCCCAGAAAATTTACGTTAATCTTAAATAAGTTAACGGAACTCGATTTCCCTTACGTTTTTCACGTAGGGGAAATTTAAAAAAGTATAAAAATCTACGGTTATTAACTAATAAATAAGAGTTTTTTTAACTCTCCCCCACTACCATATTTCCTACAAACCCTTTATACTGCCCGCCTACTGTATAGATAAACAGATGGTATTTTATCCACCATGACTGCTGAAGGGCATCTGCTTTTTTCCGTCGCCTCACTTGTAATGGCTCATAAATTGCAAATTACCCCAGAGTTCGCTCAGGGTGATTGGTTGCATATGGTGCCAGGAGTGTTGCTAGGTGCCTTATTGCCGGATATTGACCATCCTTCATCTATTCTCGGGCGGCTTTTTCGTATTATTTCACTACCTATATCAAAACTGTGTGGGCATCGAGGATTCACTCACAGTCTGATCGCTTGGCTAATCTTACTGATCAGCAGCTACCAATGGCTACCTCACTATTGGGACTTACCTAGCGACCTTATCCAAGCATTTTTATTAGGTTATATGAGCCATTTAGTGGCTGATATGCTGACTCCATCGGGGGTTCCCTTTTTATGGCCTCTGCCAACACGTTTTTGTTTTCCCATCTTACGCGGCAAGTCCAGTAAACGCGGAGAACGCTTTATTGCTGTGCTTTTGACCGTCTGTGCTGTCTTAATTCCAACAGCCCATCCCGCTGATTGGTTCCAGCAAATTGAAAACGCACTAAATTATTTTAATAATCAGATAAATATACACTTACCGACAAAAAGCTCACTTTTGTAATATACTGTAAGCATTAATCAACCTAAATTATAACTTTTGATTATAAGTAATGACTAACTTCAACTGATATCATATAACCAGTTGTTAGAAGAAATGAAATCCTTATACCTATTAAGGATTAACAACAAGAATCATTATGTAAAATAATTACAATTTGGAGTGCGGAATGAATATTCCTCTGATTATCAATGTGCTCGTTTTCGTAGCACTTTTAATACTGTTAGCAAAACTCGGATCGAATGGTTGGAGCCTGTCCAAAAAAGTTTTACTGGGTCTCGTATTCGGTGTTGCTTATGGTGTCGGACTTCACCTTGTGTATGGTTCCGGTCACCAAACGGTAAAAGACTCCATTCTTTGGTTTAATATCGTCGGTAATGGTTACGTTCAACTGTTACAAATGGTGATTATGCCTCTGGTGTTCGCCTCTATTCTGAGTGCGGTCGCTCGACTTCATAAGGCATCTTCTTTAGGGAAAATTAGCTTTTTAACCATTGGCACACTGCTGTTTACCACAGCCATTGCTGCTTTAGTGGGTATCTTGATCGCAAACCTGTTCGGCTTAACCGCTGAAGGTCTGGTTCAAGGTCAATCTGAAACTGCACGTCTAGCGGCCATTGAAACAAATTATATTGGTAAAGTCTCAGATTTAACGGTTCCTCAGTTAATCCTGTCCTTTATCCCGAAAAACCCGTTTGCTGATTTAACGGGTGCAAGCCCAACATCTATCATTAGTGTGGTTATTTTTGCAGCCTTCTTAGGGGTAGCTGCGCTGCAACTGTTTAAAGATGATAAAGAGCGCGGTGAAAAAGCATTAGCGGCTATCGATGTGATGCAAGCATGGGCAATGAAACTCGTTCGCTTAGTCATGCGTTTAACCCCATACGGTGTGATGGCGCTGATGATCAAAGTGGTCGCAAGCTCTAACTTAGCCGATATCATTAACTTAGGAACTTTCGTCGTCGCATCCTATGTCGCGCTAGCTATTATGTTTGTGGTTCACGGCATCTTAGTGGCGACAACGGGCTTAAACCCAATCAAATTCTTTAAGAAAGCAGGTCCAGTACTGACATTTGCATTCACTAGCCGTTCGAGCGCAGCCAGTATTCCACTGAATATTGAAACGCAAACTCGTCGTTTTGGTGTACCAGAATCTATCGCAAGCTTCTCGGCGTCTTTCGGTGCAACTATTGGCCAAAACGGTTGTGCAGGTATCTACCCTGCGATGTTAGCAGTGATGGTCGCTCCAACCATGGGGATCAACCCATTTGATCCACTATGGATTGCAACCTTAGTCGGTATCGTGACTATCAGTTCTGCCGGTGTTGCCGGTGTGGGTGGCGGTGCAACCTTCGCCGCACTGATTGTACTGCCAGCAATGGGATTACCAGTCACGTTAGTTGCGCTGTTAATTTCGGTCGAACCTCTGATTGATATGGGTCGTACTGCTCTGAACGTAAGTGGTTCAATGACAGCAGGTACTGTTACTAGCCAGTTAATGGGTGAAACAGACAAGTCAATCTTCAATCAAGATGACGATGGTGATTTAAAACACGTTTAATCACCCTAATCTCCTAACACTCATTGAAACCTGCCCGTCAAACGGCAGGTTTTTTTGTGTTTGTTATTTTCCGCGTTCGACATTTTATCAAACTGCAACAGATTGAAATTTTTTACTTTATTTCGACTTGATAGGAAATACTGGGTTTTTACTCTAAAAAATATTGCCAATACGTAAAGCTGCATAACATAATAGTGACTGAGCAACATTTTCTTAGGCCTCCTGCCTGTGTTGCGTCTCCCGTTTCCTACGGGAACTATCAACTTCATTGTTAGATTTTTTATATGACCAATATAATTCATATACTAAAAACTGATCCTTCAGATAATCCCTGTGTTAGCTGTGGTGCTTGTTGTGCTTACTTTCGTGTCTCATTTTACTGGGCAGAAGCTGAGGCTGGCGGTGGTTCAGTTCCTCAACATTTAACAGAGCAAATCACCCCTTTTATGAGCTGCATGCAAGGTACAAACCAAAAACCTAATACCCGCTGTACTGCACTTGGTGGCACCGTCGGGGAATGTGTTTCTTGCTCTATTTATGAACAGCGCCCTACGCCATGCCGAGAATTCGAACAATCGTGGCATAACGGCATTCACAATGAAGCCTGCGACCGTGCTCGCGCAGCCTATGGTTTACCTCCTCTCGAGCCACAGCAACCGCAAATCGCGTGCTAACCGTCAATGACCCAGAGATTTTTCTGGGTTATCTTCTTTACCTTCACATAATCTTCTCTACGTAAAATAATCTCATTATTTTCAATAAAATGTGCAAAGAAAGGATAAAACGTGCAGGAAATATGGAGCTTCAGTCAAAGCAGGTAAAAGCCATTGCGAGGGAAATCTAATTGATGAATTATCCTCTCATCACGTTAATGAGGAGATAAAAGATGAACAAATTAAACCAAGGTTTACTTGCTGCCGTTTTACTGTCTGTCGGCTTTGCCGCCGCAGCCGCTAATGTTGATATGAATAAATCACCACGCCATCACAGCGGAAATCATCATAATATGGTGTATAGCGTGACTGAACAAACCACCAAACCTAATGAAACCTTGAAAAAACTGGCAAACGATACACCTAAAATTGAAGATGGCAAACGCTACATGGTGAAAATGTCTGTCGTGGAAGTGCCTGAATTCAAGCCAGCACAACCGATGCCAATGCCGGTTCCTGCTACGGCGCCCGTAGCTAAATAAGAATGAGTCAACCTAAACCATAGGCTGTGCCTGTTACACTGATAACATCAACCTTTTGGCATTGTTAGTTATAAATCAGTATCTTAATGGACACAATAACGTTTAGGTATATCCCTAATTTTAGCCCCTAATGCCATAGGGGCTTTTTTTTAACTAAAATAACCCGCGTAATACCGCTGTGACTATCGCAGCCGACAAAACAATCACAATAAATGGCTTGCGGTGCCAAGTCAGAATACCTGCCACCACCACCCCAATTATTTTCGGTAAATCCGATAATTCATTGCCTGAAAAGAGCGTTGAAGTCATCGCGACTGAAAATAAAATCACAATAGCAGCAGCTGAAAATAGGGCTTTATTTTGTTCTGTTAAATTGACCCGCCCTTTTAGCAATGCGCCGGATGCCCGCATTAAGTACGTCCCAACCGCTAAAATAAAAATCCCACTGACGATTAACCAAGGATGTTCCATCATCATGATTTCCTTATATAGATAACTAAACTCAACAAGGCCAGTAAAACGGGGATCCCCGCCGGTAATACCGGTGTTGTTACCACAGCAACTACAGCCCCGACTATCGCCGCGAGTCTTAAGCGCTTATCTTTCAACGCGGGTAAACTCAGCGCTAAGATAATGGCGGGAAACATGGCATCCATCCCTAGTGCATGGGTATCTTGAATAAAGCTTCCTAGAATTTCTCCGATGACCACACCAACAGGCCAACAGATTAAAATTCCTAATCCGCATAACCAAAATGCGGCGGTTTTCTCGCGTTCGCTGTCTTGTGCCAAGCCAAAAACCACACTTTCATCATTCATAATGTGATATCCCAGCAACGATTTTGCCCCTTTTCCCGTTAGTTCACTGACGGCAAAACTGAATGGAATATGGCGCGAGTTGACTAATAGCCCAGCTAAGGCAGCTGACAGAGGGCTTCCCCCTGAAAATACCACGCCAATAAACAGAAACTCGGATGCACCCGCTAGCACAAAAATGGACAGCATCAACGGCACCCACCAATCAAAACCTTGTGAATGAGCTAATGCACCGTAGGAAATTCCCACAATTAAGTCTGCAATACACACCAGTGCAATATTTTTCACTGTGCTATTATGGAGAATAGAAAACTGAAATTTAGATGTCTGCATAGAACGACCGTTCGATATAAAAAACATTCGTTCATTATGTCGTTGCTTTAGGCTAAGTGCAATCAAATAGGATGTTAAAGTTGACCTTATTCACGCCCCCTATCGAATTAATCTCAAAATCATTGGCTTGTGAAAGGCAAAAAAGTGGGCTTTCTCTCTCTGAACTTGCGCGTAAAGCGGGGATCGCCAAATCCACACTATCCCAATTGGAATCCGGTAGCGGCAATCCCAGCATTGAAACCCTATGGGCATTATGTGTTGCGCTGGATATTCCATTTTCACGTTTAATTGAAGAAAAACGCGCAGCAGTGACTGTGATCCGCCATGGTGAAGGTACCCCTGTGAGCGCAGAGCACGCAAACTATTTGGCCTATTTACTCTCTTCTGCACCCCCTAATTCTCAACGGGATATTTATACAGTTGTTGCACAGCCCGGCCGAGATCGCGTTTCAGAACCCCATATGCATGATGTCACTGAGCATATTATTTTGATGTCAGGCAGAGCATTAGTTGGGCCACTCGACAACCCTGTTGAGCTCAATGTCGGTGACTATATTCACTACCGAGGTGATGAACCCCACATTATGCGCGCACTTGAACCAAACACCATGGCAGTCATGGTGATTGATAAACAGAATTAATTAGCCCAATACGCTGGAGGATTTGCTGTGAATTACTATCAAGAAATAACAAACAAAGTCGCCTTATTGCTAGATGAAAACTCCGTTCATAATATGAATGAAATGCTAATGCAGCTTTCTCATGATGATAAGCTAACCCAAGAACAACGCTTTGAGCTGCAACAACGCCTTAGAGACGCCATTTTTGTTCACCATAATTCGTAATTAACGTTTAATTAAATGGGATTTGGCGGTTAATATCTCGATTTAATATACAAAAGAAAAGCCTGAGCAATCTATTTATTACTCAGGCTTGATTTAATAATCTATTATCATGATGTGAAACCCTAACAGCCTATTTTCTGCACTAAGTCCCATTATTTTATTAGAACTTATCTTGCTGTAAATAAGACCATGCATATTGCGCATACAGTTCTGCACCTGACGCCATCACATCTTCATCGATGTTAAAACAGCCATGGTGATGCGCCCATTGGGTATCTTTTTCTGGGTTACCTGAACCTAATAATGCAAAACAGCCCGGAATGTTTTCCATATAAAAGCTGAAATCTTCCCCACCAGGGGTTGGTCTTTCTGCCATTAATGCATTTTCACCAAATGCTTCGCTGATCACCGACTGCGCCAGTAATGCACTGCGCTCTTCATTAATCACTGGCAGCGTACCGTAGATATAATCCACTTCAGCAGTGGCGCCGTACATCGCGGCAGTATGTTCGGCGTAACGGCGGATTGCCGCTTCAATGCGAGTACGGGTTTCAATATCAAAGCAACGTACCGTTCCATCTAGCACTGCATTCTCTGCAATCACATTGAATCGGGTGCCTACTTCCATTTTGCCAATAGTCACAACGGCTGAGTCTAGCGAGGAAGTTTCACGGGAAACCACCGCTTGCAAATTCATCACAAATGACGAGGCAACGATTGCGGCATCAACGGTCGCTTCCGGCATCGAGCCATGTCCACCTCGCCCTTTAAATTTCACGACCAACAAGTCCGCAGAAGCGAATGTCCCGCCAACATTACATGATATTTTTCCTGATGGCGTCGTAGACCAGATGTGCATACCAAACACGTTGTCCACATTGTCCACTGCACCTTGTTTCACCATCGCTTTCGCACCCTGCGCTATTTCTTCAGCCGGTTGAAAAATCAGACGAATATTTCCTTTTAACTCATCACGCACTTCATATAACGCTTTGGCTGCGGTTAATAACATCGCGGTATGCGCATCATGCCCACATGCGTGCATCTTCCCTTGATTTGTCGATTTATACTCAAGGGAATCATTCAATTCCTGAACAGGTAATGCATCGATATCCGCACGTAAGGCGACCGTTTTTCCGGGTTTACCGCCTTTAATGTCCGCAATAATTCCGGTAGGTTCAGTGAGGCGATACTCAATACCAATTTTTGCCAATTCTTCAGCAATACGCTTCGTGGTTCTCACTTCCTCAAAAGGTAATTCTGGATGTGAGTGAAGGTCACGACGAAAAGCAATCATCGCTTCTGTGTGTTTTTTAATGGATGCTGTGATGCTGTTATTGACCATTTTTCTGTCCTTTTTCTATTCTTTTCGCTTTCTTAAACTATTATTTTTCAGCGTGTTAAATTTTAATATTCTATTTATCGTTATGCCGCAACAGGCACAATGTAGGCGACCATAATCCCCGCTAATACCACGGAAACCATTGTGACAGAGATAAAACCACCAACTAACATTGGTCCTAACATATGGCTAGTTAAAATCTGGCGCTCTTTTTCGTCTTTGGTCAGTGCGTTAATGGCTTCATTGGTAATGATATAATCCGCGGGGAAACCATACAGCGCCGTCAATGAGACTGCGAAAGCCATCTCTTTTGATACCCCTAGAATTTTTCCAACAATCCAAGACGCGATAAACATGCCGATGACCGCTGCCACAATCAACACTACCATTGGGTAGACTAATCTCAACAACATATCCGGTGTCGCATGATTTAACGTATCAAAGATAAATAGCATTAATGCCATGATAGCAAAGCCAAAACCGTTCGCTTTCTGCAGAGGCTGCCTTTCTAAAAAGCCCATCGACGAGGCAATAACACCAAATAATAAGCACAAAACAAACGGACTGATGCTCACATAAGGTGCAGCAACGGTAGAGACTAGATAGGCGAGATATCCCACCACCACTAAGCGTAAAAATTGGAAATAGCTGGTGTTATAGTGGCTCGGAATTCGCTTGAACATGCGAGGCATTGCACTTTCAGATGCCAGTGTTTTGACTTCGACATCATCCGAACCGTCAACGGCCAATGACTCTTTCCAAGTACCATTGCGATACTGCTCAAGCACTCGGCGACCTTCACGTTTCAACATGATGGCCGTGAGTGGATAACCGGCAAAACCTTGCATCACATAAATTAAGATGGCAAATACTGAGAGATCCACCAGCCCAGCTTCCGCAGCACCTTTTGACATAATTAATGAAGAGACGATGCCACCGACTAATGGCGGGATTGCCACTAATACTGTATTTAAATCAAATAACGCCAGACCTACTCCATAAATAAAGACAATAATCCCCAAAATACCGGATAACGAAATTAAAATAGTCTTCCATTGGTGTAATAGTTCTTTCAATGAGAGCAATGTACCCATATTGGTAATGAGTAAATACATCAACATCACGGCGACAACCTTTGGTATTCCCGCAATGCTCACAATATCTTTAGGAAAGAATGTCCAATAACCTAAAAGGAATAATACAGCGCAAACAAACACCGATGGGATCCATGCTTTTGTTCGTACTGCTATGGCATCCCCGATGTACAGTATCCCGACAATTAATAACAGAGCTAACATTTGTGACATAAGTTTTCCCCCGTATTTATTATTTTTATTTACTTCTGTTTTAGTTATTTAATCTATTAATTTTGATATGTCAGATTTATTCATTCAAAACAAAGAACAGAATAAAGCAAAATAGAACATATCCATCCAAGCCATTACATTTAAACAACAATTTCATCATAACATTGAATAAACAGATGTATAGATTAAGTTACAGTGTAAGGCTAAAAATACACTAGTGAAAAACTGTAGATTAAAAAGTCATATATGAGGGAAGATAATGAAAATGCAGAGCGATAGTTTCGTATTCAGCTCCGTTTTTAATAGGATATGTTTTATGCTTTATATTCGATGATAATTCATACTTTTTCAGCTTAGGGAAAACGATAAATTTATAATCTATTGTCCTGAAATATATTTTTATGCATTCACAATTTTGATGCAGTTATATCACGATAAAAATTCATCATGATCACCATTGGTAACATATTCTGCTTTATTTCGTGATTCTCTTTTTTTGCTCAAAATAGAAACAAAAATAGCCTATTCACACTTAGGGATAGGCTATTAATCGTACGAAAATAATCGGTGGAAAATAAATACTTAATTAAAATCTATTATCCTTGAGAAAGCATGTTATGGCACAACATACCGAGCAGCGTAAATAATAAAGCCCCGAGAACATGAATCGCGATCGTGCTAAATGCCACCACCAATTTCCCTTCTTGCAGCATCACCAACACCTCCAACGAAAATGTTGAAAACGTCGTAAACGCCCCACAAAAGCCTGTAACAATAAACAGTTTG
The DNA here is from genome assembly GCF_027595165.1 of Providencia sp. PROV188. Classification (NCBI taxonomy): domain Bacteria; kingdom Pseudomonadati; phylum Pseudomonadota; class Gammaproteobacteria; order Enterobacterales; family Morganellaceae; genus Providencia; species Providencia sp. PROV188. Next base: position 1,511,151 of record NZ_CP097291.1, on the reverse strand, counting down.
TAAGCAGGGTTAATATTGGCGCTCGCAAAGTAAGAGACAGCAAAACCAATGATAAAGCCGCCAACTAAATTGACGAAAACAGTACCAAATGGAATGTGAGGGTGCAGATTATTCAGTTTTAAGCCAATCAACCATCTTAACCAGCCACCTAAAACGGAACCTAAAGCAATAGAAATGAGGGATGCATACATTACCACTTTCCTTACAAGTTAGATGGGAATAAATGCAAGGAAAATCTCCTGCAGACATTTATGCCCTAAATTCGGGCACATAACCTACGCGCCCATTCAAATGAAAAGGTTTACGTAGGCATCATCAGTCCACATCAAGGACGGTTAAACTAGGAGGAATGCCATCTCCTAACGAGACGTTGATTAAAATAATAAGGCAACTATTTTCTTCATGCAAATCTAATTTGCCAAACCTATTCCAGATAACGCGGTGTCTATTTACCCTAAATTGGCGCATAATATCCGTAATATCGATAATAGAATTAGATGGATTAGGTCAAATATGGAAACAAAACAGCCTTTATTACAGCTTAAGAATATCGGTTTTCAGGTTGGTCAGAAGATAATTTTAGATAATGTGCAGATTGACCTATACCCAGGTGAATTTAAATTGATCACGGGTCCTTCTGGTTGTGGCAAAAGTACATTATTAAAAATTGTCTCTTCACTCATCCCGCCAAGTTGCGGTGAAATTCTATTTGCTGGCGAAAATATCAACGCAATTGCACCAGAGAAATATCGTCAACAAGTCTCCTATTGCACTCAAACGCCCACACTCTTTGGTAATACCGTGTATGACAATCTCTTTTTTCCTTATCAAATACGGAATAAACCATTTGATAAACAAAAAATCCTCGATGATTTAAGCTATTTTTCACTACCTGATACCATCCTAGAAAAAGGCATTAATGAGCTTTCAGGCGGCGAAAAACAGAGAATCTCATTGATCCGTAATTTACAATTCTTGCCGCAAATTTTATTACTGGATGAGATTACTAGTGCCTTAGATGAACAAAATAAAATCAAAGTGAATGAGCTTATTCATCAATTAGCGGTCAAGAATAATATTGCCGTCCTCTGGGTGACTCATGACCAAGATGAAATTGGCCATGCTGACGATATTATTACCCTTCCCGTACACCATAGCGAAAAATAGGAATTAATCGTGCATCAACCTACTATTTCCAATGAGTCGCTCGCATTTTCTATCATGTTAGTCTTAGTGGCTATTTTTATTAGCCATAAAGAGAAGCTCTCTCTTGAAAAAGATATTATTTGGAGTACGTGCCGCGCCATTGTTCAGCTATTAATTGCGGGTTATATCCTCAAATATATTTTCCACGTTGACCATAAGGCACTCACTGTTTTATTGGTGCTATTTATTTGCTTTAACGCCGCCTGGAATGCGAAAAAACGCAGTAAATACCTCGATAAACTATTTCCAACCGCATTAATTGCGATTACTTCAGGCACATTTTTAACCTTGCTAGTATTAATTCTCACTGAAGCTATCGCGTTTACCCCAATGCAAGTGATTCCAATTACAGGGATGATTGCCGGGAATGCCATGATTGCCGTCGGACTCTGCTTCAATAACTTAGGACAGCGCTTTAATAGCCAACAACAGCAAATTCAAGAAATGCTCAGCTTGGGCGCCACACCTAAAATTGCTTCTGCCTCGATTATTCGTGAAAGTATTCGAGCGTCATTAATTCCTACGGTGGATTCTGCCAAGACGGTTGGGATAGTGAGCTTGCCCGGTATGATGTCAGGGCTAATTTTTGCGGGGGTCGATCCTTTGCAGGCTGTTAAATACCAAATTATGGTGACATTTATGCTATTAGCGACGGCAAGTCTCTCCACGATTTTGGCGGGGTATTTAACCTACGTAAAATTTTATAATCAGCGCCATCAATTGCGTTTAGATGCTTTAAATAAAAGCATTAAATAAAAATATTAAGTAGACCAAATCAGGCTTAACATTTCTGCTTTAAGCCTGATTTTATTTTATTCTGTTTTTCCTATCATGACAGGCATCACCTCAATCAGCTGAGGCTGGCTTTCTCCCGATTCTATCAAGGCGAAAATTTGCTCTAGCATAGCGGGAACATCCTGTTTAACCATCTCAATATCATTCCCAAGTAATGCAACAAATGGATCCCAGTCAAAACATCCCATCGGCGGCTGATGCGCACCCGTATGACCTTCTTTCATTAACCACCTCATCACCCCTTCCAATGAAATGGTCGAGTTGACAAACAACCCACAAAGTTCAATGTCTGGAGGTGTTCCTTTTTGTAACAACGAATGCTGGGAAGAATATATGGAGAGTGCTCGTTCGGCTTTTTCTGGTGCATAACCACAAGTCAAAATATGGTGTTGAGGAACCTCTATATTCAAAGAATTGTGAGCATCGATAAACCCTCGAATTCGCTCTCGAGTGTTATGCTCCTCTTCCCGTCCCCCCACAAACACCAGCGATTCTGAGGATGCGGCTCGTTGCTGCCTTTTCTGTAAAATATTGAGCGTTAACTGCTTTGCACCTTGATAGTTATCGGAAATCACCGAAGGAGCCAATGTACCAGGTAAGTCCAAATTGAGTGTCGGCACACCTGATGCGTGGCAGATTTGCGTAATTTTATCAGGATCGGTTGCCCCCGTTGAAATCAACCAATCCACTTGATATGAAAGCATTGCCTTTGCGGCTTCTAACTCTAATTGGGGATCACGGCGTGTACAGGTAATGATAGGAAATAACCCGCGTTCACGCGCCATCTCCTCAAAATGCTCCACAATCGACCCAAAATAACGGTTATCATATTTAGGAACCAACATCCCAATAATTTTGGATTTATTACTGCGTAATAGACTCGCTTGCTTATTCACCGAATAGTTTTGCTCTTGCGCTATTCGCATGATTTTTTCAGCTAATTGAGCACTAATACGCCTTTTTTGCCAATTTCCATTTAATACAGCGCTAACGGCACTGGCTGAAACCCCTGCCAATTCTGCAAGGTCATAGATCGTGGTTTTCTTGTTTTGTCTGATCTTGCTCACAAATTTATGCCTCCATTTTTTCCTAGCTTGACACCAAAGCGTAAAAGTCGCAATACTGCTCCATCGATTGAGCGACATCGAAATTAACCTAGAATCGAGTTGATATGGCGATTTGCCTGCATTCTCACTCACTGAATACATTCCGCCAAATCCCCTCGTAACTTATTAAAATTAAATTAATTTCTAATACTCAGTTTGACTTCCCTATTGATTAACTAACTTATCCGGAGTGAACATCATGGCTATCTCATTAGAAAACAAAGTTGCCGCCATCACAGGTGCGGCTTCTGGTATTGGACTTGAGTGCGCACGTACCCTACTCAAAGCTGGCGCGAAAGTTGTTTTAATTGACCGTGCCGAAGAGCGATTAAATCAGTTAGTTGCCGAATTAGGCGACAATGCTATTCCTCTGGTTGTTGATTTAATGAAACCAGAACAAGTGGATGGCATGTTAGACGCCATTTTAGCCAAAGCGGGTCGCCTAGATATTTTCCACGCTAACGCAGGTGCTTATATCGGTGGTCCTGTCGCAGAAGGCGACCCAGATGTTTGGGATAAAGTATTAAACCTCAACATCAATGCCGCATTTCGCAGTGTACGCGCCGTTCTCCCACACTTTATTGAGCAAAAATCAGGGGATGTCCTGTTTACTAGCTCAATCGCAGGTATGGTGCCCGTGATTTGGGAGCCTATCTACACCGCGTCTAAATTTGCAGTTCAAGCGTTTGTCCATTCAACTCGCCGCCAAGTATCCCAACACGGAGTTCGCGTTGGGGCAGTATTACCAGGTCCTGTTGTCACTGCATTACTGGATGACTGGCCAAAAGAAAAAATGGAAGAAGCATTAGCTAATGGCAGCTTAATGCAACCTATCGAAGTCGCTGAAGCGGTTCTCTTTATGCTGACTCGTCCAAGAAATATCACCATCCGTGATCTTGTGATCCTGCCAAACAGTGTTGACCTCTAGTTTTTACCGATAACCATAAAGATTGTGAGAGGACATATGAACAGCCCTACGCAAAGTAAAAATGACGACGTCGTCATTGGTATTGATGTCGGTACAGGCAGTGCCCGTGCAGGTATTTTTGATCTGCATGGCAACATGCTTGCGTCAGCTAAACACGATATTACGCTCTACCGTGATGGAGCCAATTTCGTAGAGCAATCAAGTAACGAAATCTGGAATGCCGTTTGTTATTGTGTGAAACATGCAATGGCAAATGCCAAGATTGATGCGAAACGTGTCGCAGGAATTGGTTTTGATGCGACCTGCTCTCTGGTTGTTTTAGATAAAAACCAGCAACCTATTTCTGTCAGCCCGAGTGAGGATCCTGAACGCAATATTATTGTTTGGATGGATCACCGCGCCACAGAACAAGCTGAGCGCATCAATAGCCTAAAACATCCAGTATTGAATTATGTTGGGGGGAAAATTTCTCCTGAAATGGAAACCCCAAAAATTCTTTGGTTAAAAGAAAATCGCCGCCAAACTTATGATAATGCGTGGCAATTCTTTGATTTAGCAGACTTCCTAACGTGGAAATCAACAGGCTCTTTAGCGCGCTCTACATGCACAGTAACCTGTAAGTGGACTTACTTGGCACATGAAAAACGCTGGGATGCTGATTATTTTCGCCAAATTGGTCTCGCTGAATTAGCGGACGAAAACTTTGCTCGCATTGGTCAAGAAATTGTCGAACCAGGCACACCAAACGGAAGCGGCTTAACCGCCCAAGCGGCTGAACAAATGGGACTGTTGGTTGGGACGCCAGTTGCCGCAGGGATGATTGATGCTCATGCTGGTGGAATTGGTACAGTTGGGGTGAATGGTGATGCTACTGCAAATATGGCATATGTTTTCGGTACGTCTTCCTGCACGATGACCACCACCCAAGACCCGGTGTTTATCCCTGGTGTTTGGGGACCTTATTATTCTGCAATGGTCCCGGGAATGTGGCTCAACGAAGGGGGACAAAGTGCTGCCGGTGCGGCAATTGACCAACTACTTTCGTTACATCCGATGGCTACACAAGCCAAAGTGATGGCAAAAGAGCAAGGCAAACCATTACCCGTTATGCTGGCGGATAAGGTATTAGAAAAATCAGGTACCCCATCTCAAGCAGTTGAATTAGCTAAAGGTATTCATATTGTTCCTGAATTTTTAGGCAATAGAGCCCCCTTCGCCGATCCCCACGCGAAAGCCATCATAGCGGGCTTAACCATGGATAACAGCTTTGATAACTTACTTGCCTTCTATACCGCTGGCGTTTGCAGTATTGGCTATGGATTGCGACAAATTATTGATGCTCAGGCGCAATCAGGCGCCGTTATCCAAAACATCGCTATCAGTGGTGGTGCTGGTCAGCACCCTCTGATCCGCCAACTTCTAGCGGATACCTGTGGTGTTCCTGTGATTTCAACTCAAGCGGATGAACCAGTATTACTGGGCTCTGCTATTTTGGGTGCTGTCGCAGGAGGTGTTTGTGAGAATGTTGCACAAGCAATGGCTCAATTTGCAAATATTGATTTAACATATCAGCCTAATGAGCAATTTAAATTACATCATCAAACTCGGTTCACTTCTTTCCAGCATTTACAACAATGTGCTAGAGAATTGAAAGGTTAAATATTGTATTTCAGCATATTATCAAGGGAATAAGTTTATCTTATTCCCTTTTTTATTAGGGAGAAATTAAATAGGTTTATTTAATCAAATAAAATACATTAATATAATTTAATTGAGCGAAATCGCCTATATTATTAATAGGGAAATCCAATGATAAACAATTTTAAGAATTACATGATACTTTATTTTAACACTTTCACTCACCGAACAAAAAACACACAAAAAGCCCGTGAAATATAGGGGGAAAGCAAAGCTACTTAGCAGCAAAACCCAAAATAATGACTATATTCATATATTTTAATATGATAGAAAATTATTAACATTTAAATAAATTAGATTATGATTTTCATTCTGCAATGTTCTTTCAGTGAAATAAATCGCTAACATAATGATATAATGTACAATGCTATTTAACCTTTAATTTAAAAACCAAAAACTAAAATTATCCGACTAATTTTGATAAAATATTTATATTAACTTGTGTACTATTCCCAGCATCGAAAATAAGTTAAAAAATCGAAAACCGATATCAGGTTGAAAAACCAAAAACGGGTCAAAAAAACAAAACAGGGCTCACAATGACAAATACTCAACTACTGTTGTTGGCAACCAACAACATCAAAAATAATACCGAACTCAGCCATTCTCAAGAGTCCTATGTTTATCAATTTTACTATGAAAACGTCGCCAATAAATTCTCGACAATTAAAGAATTTATGTATGAATTCATTATATTAACTAAACCCGCCTTAGAAAATGAAGCGGATTTTCACGCATTAAGCTCACGCATTTACGCCGCTATTGAAGAGTACTTAGGGATAGCTCAAGTCCGTTATATTCAGCGCCAAAAATTACTGCAAAAGTAAGTGATTCTAATAAAAACAGACCTCAAATAGAGGCCTGTCCACTATCCCAATAACTACTGTTCTTGTAACTCAAGTTCTGCAATAACCGGCAAATGGTCACTGACTTTTGACCATTGAAAGTCTTTACTGTCTGTTGGAATTGTCATGGTTTTCACATCCCAAACCTGACCTTTATAGGTAAAGATATGGTCGATATCTATGGCAGGGTTAACAGCAGGCCATGTGCGATAATTCACCCCTTTTTTCTCAACTGGATCCCAAAAATAGCTGATTTCCTGAATAGGTTGCTCTTTTGCGGTTGAGTTAAAATCCCCTGCGAGGATTTTGATGGAGGCAGCAATATTATCAAAACCTGTTTCGGTATCACCAATCGTCGCATCGAGAATATGGCGAACTTGACCTATGCGGATGGTAGGATCTTTCTGCCAGTCTAAGTGAGTTCCCATGATAATAATGGGTGAGTCAAAACCAGGTTTTGTAATTTGTGATAATAATACCACTCGCTGCTCTGCTCCGCCTGATGGTAAATTCACGACTTGGGATTTCTCAATTTTATATTTTGATAAAATTCCTACACCATATTCACCACCATCAAAATCGAGTGCCTTACCAAACGCAAAATCCATTTTGTTTGCTTTGGCAATTTCCTCTAGTTGGTTCACTTTCTTACTACGTGCAGTTTTATTGTCAATTTCAGTTAAGACAATAACATCCGCATCAATCTTAGCGATCGCTTTGCTCAATTCATCTAAATTAGCGACATCCGCCGCCAACTCATTTTTACCAATATTATAAGTAGCAACTTTGATCGTTGGTTTATTTGCAGAATACACCTTATTCGGCGTTCCACCATTTTGTACCATTAAAACTTCAGAACCTGTTGTTGCCGCTGTCGCACCACACGAAACTAAAATTGCGGCAGACACGAGTGTTTTTATTGATTTCATAATGTACTTATCCCCAGTGTAATAACTATCTCAAGTTAAACAAAGCATCTATCTCTGCGTAAAATCCGAACATGCACGATAGATATAAGGAGGAAATTAGCACAGAAGAATAAATAAACAGTGACCTCTACAGCATTCTTATTTCGAGATTAAAAATAACTTTTGACCTTTACGTGATTCTGTGACCGAATACACAATATAGTGCAACAAATACATTGATTTCTAGCCACTTTGTCTTGCCTCAAATTTATAAGGGAAGACAATTTCATCCTGAACATCGGCAAAACTTTCTTCCGTATCCCCTAACCATTTTAAGAGTTTTTTCGCGGTCTCTCGCGCCATTTTACTGTAATCAATGCGCACTGATGTGAGCGATGGATGAATATGATCACAATTTTCCGACCCTTCAACGCACACCACTGCCAACATCTTCGGAATTTTGATTAGGCGCCGCTGACATTCAAACATGACCCCTAACGCTATCATTTCATGGCTACAAATCACGGCTTCTAATTCTGGTTGACGGGTCAACATTTCACTAATCGCCTGCCGACCAAAGTCCATGGTGGCCACATACGGCGTCGTAATACTTTGCTCAGCACTTAAGTTATTCTTTAACAGTGTGTTATTCCAACCACTCAGTTGTTGCCCCTGCATTTTGCTGTCCATTTGTGCACCAATATAACCAATGCGCTGGTGACCTTTTTGCAGCAAATAGTGTGTAAGAAAACTAACCGCTTCACCTAAATTGTTTTTTATATTGAGTGTAAAGCGATGAGCAGGATCCCCCGTCACGTTAATTACGGGGATAGGTAAATTATTCAGAGTCCCCAAGGCACTTTCAGAATTCATTGCACCAAAAATCACTAATGCGGCGGGGCTACTTTGCAACAGCGTGAGTAACACCTCAGACTCTTTTTTATGCTGATAATCGTGACTACCAATCACCACTTGATAATTATTTTTGTTCAAGACTTCTTGTAAAGCTTGCAGAAAAACTGAGCTTGCACTGTCTCGTAATGATGGGATCAATACTGCAATGGTTCGGCTTTGACCTGACGCTAAAATGCCAGCAGCGGAATTGGGAATGTAACCGAGCTCCTCAACAGCTTCATTGATTTTCTCCCTCAATTTATCCGAGACTAACTCCGGTGTACGCAAAGCACGCGATACCGTCATTGAACCGACTCCCGCATATTTCGCGACGTCTTGTAATGTGACTCTGCCTGTATTCTTTCTTTTTCGGGTTTTCTGCATGAAATTACTTTGTTTCGTCTAAACTTATTATTCAACGACGATAACTTATCACAGCTCCGATTTGTTAATTAACTGCCAAATGCACTAAAAATGATTTTATTAACGATATTTAGCCAAAATGATAGCGCTATCACGAAAATGAATAATTCAGCTAGATAGCGCTACCATAGATCACTACTATTCATTCCATTACTAAAACATCTAATAGAATTTCTTTTTTACCAGGAGCCAAACCAATGCTAACTACGTTACTAACCCCGAATGTGGTTCAGGTGGTTGACAGCGCCAATGACTGGCGTGATGCAATAAAAATTGCCTGTAATCCCTTAATTAATAATAAGTTCATCGAACCTCGTTATATTGATGCCATCATTCAATCCCACGAAAAAATCGGCCCTTACTATGTATTAGGCCCAGGTATTGCAATGCCACATGCCCGCCCTGAAGACGGAGTTAACCAGTTATCTCTTGGTTTAACCGTCATCAAACAAGGGGTTGAGTTTGGTTCAGAAGGTAACGATCCAATTAAGTTATTGATTGTTCTTGCAGCAACAGACAGCAACAGCCATATCGGTGCGATTGCAAAACTGGCTGAACTTTTTGATAACCAAGAAGATATTGATAGCATCATGCAATCAGAAAACGTAGATGACATCCTTAACATCATCGCTAAATATGAATAATTGAGTCATAGGTAAATATTATGAAAATCACTGTTGTTTGTGGAAATGGTTTAGGTACAAGTCTAATGATGGAAATGAGCATCAAGACAATTTTAAAAGACCTACAAGTTGCGGCTGATGTTGACCACGTTGACTTAGGTTCAGCCAAAGGTACTGTCAGCGATATTTTTGTCGGCACTACAGATATCGCAGAACAATTAGTTGCTCAACAAGTTGGCGGTGAAATTGTTGCTCTGGAAAATATGATTGATAAAGTCGCGATGAAAGAACGTCTGAGCGTGGCTTTACAGAAACTCGGCGCGATGTAACCGGAGGCTTCATGGAATTCTTTCGTTTTCTGATGCAAGATGTGCTTTCTGAACCGGCGGTACTCGTCGGCCTGATCGCACTTATCGGTCTGATTGCTCAAAAGAAACCTGTTACTGAATGCATTAAAGGCACCATCAAAACCATCATGGGTTTTGTAATTTTAGGCGCCGGTGCAGGGTTAGTTGTCAGTTCTTTAGGTGATTTTTCCGCAATTTTTCAACACGCATTTGGTATCAATGGCGTCGTGCCGAACAACGAAGCAATCGTGTCTATTGCACAAAAAAGCTTCGGTCGTGAAATGGCAATGATCATGTTCTTTGCGATGTTAATCAATATCTTGATTGCTCGCCTGACCCCATGGAAATTTATCTTCCTGACAGGTCACCATACTTTATTCATGTCCATGATGATTGCGGTTATCTTAGCGACCGCAGGTATGGAAGGAACTATGCTCGTTGCTGTCGGTTCACTAATTGTTGGTTTCTGTATGGTGTTTTTCCCTGCGATTGCACACCCGTACATGAAAAAAGTCACCGGTTCTGATGATGTAGCAATTGGTCACTTCTCCACGATATCTTATGTGTTAGCGGGCTTTATCGGTAGCAAATTTGGTAATAAAGAACATTCTACTGAAGATATGAATGTGCCAAAAAGCTTACTGTTCCTGCGTGATACACCTGTCGCTATTTCGTTCACTATGTTCATCATCTTTATCATTACTTGTTTGTTTGCAGGCAGTGATTTTGTTCGTGAAGTGAGCGGTGGTAAAAACTGGTTCATGTTCTCGTTGATGCAATCTATTACTTTTGCAGCGGGTGTTTACATCATTCTGCAAGGTGTGCGTATGGTTATTGCCGAGATCGTTCCTGCATTTAAAGGGATCTCTGATAAATTAGTGCCAAATGCAAAACCTGCATTAGACTGCCCAGTGGTCTTCCCTTACGCACCGAATGCTGTGTTAGTTGGCTTCTTAAGCAGCTTTGCAGCGGGTGTATTAGGCATGTTTGTTTTGTATGCACTGAACATGACGGTAATTATTCCGGGAGTTGTACCACACTTCTTCGTAGGTGCGGCGGCTGGGGTATTCGGTAACGCTACGGGTGGACGCCGTGGTGCTATCCTTGGTGCCTTTGCTCAAGGTCTGTTAATTACCTTCTTACCTGTATTCTTACTGCCAGTCCTCGGCGACATCGGTATTGCAAATACGACCTTTAGTGACGCTGACTTCGGCGCTATCGGAATTTTATTAGGTATTATCGTTCGATAATCCTTCAACCCTCTGAGTTTATACTCAGAGGGTTTTCCATCATTCCTGCACTGCCTAACTTACTTTCCCAGCCAAGCACCATCCTTAAATAAGAAGTCCTGCAATAAAAGTAAATCATCCGGCGTAACATGGATCACCCCTTCTCCTGGGATATCAATTTCTGCAATCATAAACAGCGCCAATGTTGTCAAAGATGGCAGAATAACAATAAGCCAGTTTTTACCTTTTGTTCCTCGAATGTTATAACCTATCAAGACATTCGAGCAGACAGCGAAAAATATCAGTAAGAACCAAGCAGCATTCGGGATTTGGTGTCGCCAGCTAGCCATAGTTTTTTGTTGAGAAACATATAAATCACCAAACGCCGATAAAACTGAAGAGACCACAGGGTTCGGCGATTCTTGAGCCTGTTTCACACCGATTTCCCAGAGTTGCCCTTGTTTAGTCAGAGATGTCATCCGCCATTGGCTGTTTTCATCACTCACTCCCGATTTAAAAAACTCGATGCGCGCTTCAAGATATTGTTGAATAAGCAATGAGGCTTCTGCTCGTTCATCACCGCTGAGTAATTGTGCTCGTTGATAAGCATTTCCAATCGCAATTGCTTCGTTTTCTTCTGTTTGCTGGCGGTTGTTATAACCATTGATGGAAATCGATAATACAAAGCCAATCAACAGACCCAATAACGACAAAATCGCGCCTAAAATAATTTTTGCCTCATCATCCGCTAGCTCTTCATGAGCACTGCGGCGTTTAAAAATATATTTTCCAATATACGCAGAAATAATTAATAAAACGAAGGTGACAATAAATAAAAGAATAGAATCAATGGGCGTATCGTTAATTAACTCAGAGAGGTTAAACATGCGTGGCACCAAAAAAGTTTATTTGCCGATATATAACACGATCAAATGCGGAATATCTATGTAAATTACCTTTTTGGTGGGTATTTTAGTAATAAGCTTCAGATCTGTTACCCAATAACGATAACCCAAGTTGAAATGACATCAATAAATGAATATTTTCAGAATTTAAGTATTAAATTTAATGAAAAAAATCGCCATATTCCATTTATGGTGAATATGGCGATTTGCAAAACTGTATTAGAACTAAATCGAATTAGCGCTCTTCGTCACGCAAAGTCAGTACTTCATAACCATCTTTAGTGACCAAGATGGTGTGTTCCGACTGCGCAGAAAGCTTTTTATCTCGCGTCACGACCGTCCAACCATCTTTTTTTGTTTTTATTTTCATGCCACCTTGGTTGATCATTGGCTCTATGGTGAATGTCATACCTTCTTTTAGAACCAAACCGCGTCCACGGGTTCCATAATGTAATACTTGCGGATCCTCATGCATTTTTCGACCAATACCATGCCCACAATATTCACGAACAACGCTATAACCGTTTGATTCCGCATGATGTTGGATAGCTGATCCAATATCACCTAACGTAGCACCTGGTTTTACCTGCTTGATCCCTTCCCACATTGCATTATAGGTATCTTTCACTAATTTTCGGGCAAGTGGGGAAGCCTCTGGCATCACGTACATTTTACTTGAGTCAGCAATAAAGCCATTTTTCTCAAGGGTAATATCCACATTAATAATATCTTTTGGCTTTAAGATTTCATCGACTTTTGGCACACCATGGCACACGACTTCGTTAATTGATGTATTTAGAACATATTGATAACCATATTGGCCTTTACTAGCAGGACGTGCTTGAAGTTCATTCACAATATAGCTTTCGACTTTGTCGTTAATTTCCATTGTGGATATTCCGGGAACAATAAACTCATCCAACATTTTAAAAACGCTAGCAAGCAATCGACCAGATTCTCGCATTAATTCTATCTCTTCAACATTTTTAATCGTGATATTGTCCATTGAATTTCCTTTAAACTGCCGTTCACGTATTCAGCTTTTCGTTAAATAATGTGCTAAAAATCTGACTTAACATAAATTGGTTATGACTATAAATTGGTATGATCATAACGTATCAATTGCTCCCATTAAAGCACTCCACTATTGAAAGGCACAAAACGGCATAAAATAAATACGTGATGACTTGCTAAGCTTCAAGGATTGTCTTAGTTACAGCTAGAATCATTGCTGCTAAATTACTAAGTAGAAAATTTAAATTTCTTACATTATTCATCAGTTATTGAGACTAATTTGAGGGAGCAAATGAAAAAATATTTACTGAGTATTAGTTTAGCCGCAAATGCTGTTTTACTCGTTGCGCTGATCTCTGTCGCTGTGATGCTATTTAATTTAAAAGCGAAGGTGGATAACGCAATTCAACAAGTAAAAGATGGTGAATATATTGAGTTGGCCAAAGATAATATTTTACCTGATTCTTTAAAAAATCTGTCTAAGATTGATGTCACAGATAAACCTTGCGACTATTTTTATCAGAATGTGGATGTGTTTATCGAATATTTGAAAGATAACCCAGACATTGCAGGCGCAGATATTTATGCCAATCAAATTACCGCATTAAAACGTAAAATTGAAAATGCCCCTTCTGTTTTTCAAGATAAAGCCTGTGAAAAAGGGATCTCTGGGCTTAATTTTATGATTGAAACTATCTCACCCACTGAATAATAGATATTAGCCACCCTCTTTTCATTGAGGGTGGTTTTGCAAATAATCCTAGCGGTACATTAATTACTTTAGTTAACTTCCATCACTTGAATTTGCTCTAACCATTCATAATCCCCAATGATTGGGCGACCATCTAGCCAACGAGATAACATATCCAACATCAACATCACGCTAACCTGCTGTTTTTCCAGTTCTGAGTGATTGCGAGGTAAATAATTTACACACTGAGCATAACTGCCTGTTGGGGTGGATAATGCTAAAGATAAAGTTCCATCATAATATTCGCCAATGACTAAACCAATCTCACGCTGATTTAGCGACCGATTATTCTTTGCAGTTTGGACTAAGGCTGCCAAATCTGAATGCGTTGCTGATTTTTCAATATTTCCTTGAGTGACAGGCACTTTTGCTGCATTCAATGTCCAATAGAGTAAGCCGGCACTGAACTGTTCGTGTGTCACAACTGAAAGCTGTTGTTGTTCAAGTGATTCTCGCACTAACGCGCCAATACCTTCGGTACCTTCAAATACTTTATTGTCACCAACACCCGCTTTCACGACTTGCCAGATTTGCTCCATCGCATCGCGTTGATTTGCAGGTCCGGTCAATTTTAATTCAATGATTGGCATTGAAGAACGGTAACCCAACACACACTCTTTTGGTAGCTCAATTGGGTCAAACTGCCTTGCAAGACTGCTTTCACTGCGACCAAAACTGGTTAGACGTAAACAAATAGGTGGCTCTGGTAACGTAAGTTTTTGACGTAAACGAGGAATGATCTGTTCATTGATCATAACTTTAAACTCAGAAGGGACGCCCGGTGTAAAAAAGAACCAACAATCATTAAGATACAGCGTAAAACCACAAGCAGTTCCCACTGGATTATCAATAAGTTCGGCATTGGCGGGTAACATGGCCTGCTTACGATTAGTTGCCGGCATTTCGCGCCCTCGAGCAGTGAAATAGCTCTCCATTACCGCAATCCATTCAGGATGCTCAACAAGCGGTACACCCGCAGCCGTTGCAGCCGCTAACGCACTGAGATCATCACTCGTAGGGCCTAATCCACCATTAACAATAACCACATCGGCATGATGGCTACGCTCAATAAATGTTTCCACTAAGCTATCAAGAGAGTCACCGACCGTTGTACGGCTATGCAGCGGTAATCCTTGCTGGAACAAACAATCCGCTAGCCACGCCGCATTGGTGTCAATAATTTGCCCATGCAGCACTTCATCACCGGTACTTAACATTTCTACAATCAACATCCCTGCTCTCCCTTTTTGAGGCTCACCATGAAAAGCCAATTTGGTCATTATTATCCTAGAGCGAAAAAAATAAAACCCCGAGAACCGGTTTACCAGTGCTCGGGGTTTTCAGCGAAATAGATAGCTATCTATTAAACTAATTCTTTCACTTCAAAATTAGCTTCGCCGCTTAAGTCTGCTTCGTAATCAACGCCATCTAAGCCAAATCCGAATAAACGTAAGAATTCAGCTTTGTAGCCTTGATAATCAGTCAGTGCATTGATGTTGTCGTCGTTAAGCTGTTTCCAGATTTGACGACAAGTTTCTTGCACATCATCACGCAGTTCCCAGTCATCCAGGCGCAGACGGTTTTTCTCGTCAGTTTCTGGTGTTTCACCGCTGAATAATTTAGTTGCGAACAGACGTTGAATTTGCTCGATACAACCTTCATGAATGCCCTGCTCTTTCATGATTTTGAACACGATTGAGATATAAAGAGGCATTACAGGAATTGCTGAAGATGCTTGAGTGACCACAGATTTCAGTACAGCAACATGTGCGGAACCGCCTTTCTTCGCCATTTTTTCATTGATAGCATGGGCTGCGCGATCTAAATCTTCTTTCGCTTTACCTAATGTACCGTGCCAGTAGATTGGCCACGTTAAATCAGTACCGATATAGGAGTAAGCAACGGATTGAGCATTGTCAGCCAGAACACCAGCATCCGCTAATGCGTTCATCCACAATTCCCAATCTTGACCGCCCATCACTTTCACGGTGTCTTCGATTTCTTGCTCGTTGGCAGGTTCAACAACGGCTTCGATCAGCACATCTTTGTTGGTATCCAGCGCAACAGATTTGTACGGTTCACCAATTGGTTTTAATGCTGAACGTACAACTTCACCCGTTTCAGGCATTTTACGCACTGGAGAAGCCAGTGAATAAACCACTAAATCGATTTGACCTAAATCTTGTTTAATCAAGTCGATTACGGTTTGACGGCATTCATTGGAGAATGCATCACCGTTGATGCTTTTCGCATACAGACCCGCTTCTTTCGCTGCTTTGTCAAAACCAGCGGCGTTGTACCAGCCTGCGGAACCTGTTTTGCTCTCACTGCCCGGCTTTTCAAAGAAAACACCGATGGTCGCTGCACCGCTGCCAAAAGCCGCATTGATGCGTGAAGCCAGACCATAACCAGTGGATGCACCAATTACCAGAACCTTTTTCGGTCCATTTTTCAGTTCACCACGAGATTTCACATAGGCAATTTGCTCACGAACATGGGCTTCGCAGCCTGCTGGGTGAGCTGTAGTGCAGATAAAACCACGAATTTTAGGTTTGATAATCATAGTAATTTTTCTTGGTAGCTTACAATCGAACACTAATATACCTGATATTCATCTTATACTTAAGATGTATAGGCAAGAAACATAGTGAACAGACCAGTTTATTTAGGATTTTGACTCTTTTCGTGCTGTTCCACTTGAGAAAAAGCGAGCGATTTCAACCAATCAGCAAGTAATGGCGTGGTCTTTATCGCATCTAACATCGCACGCTCATGCTTGGTTAAGCGGACAACCACAATTTCAGTTTTCATATTAGACATCACCCTCTCCTTTTTCTAAAACGCAGATATTGGCACAGTTCAGGGTGGGATAGGTCTGACTTACTTATTTTTACTTAGTCTTTCGGGATCTTGATAAAAATGGGAGAAAAATGACAAAAAATTGGATTCGTAAAATCCATTGAAGAGCCAATAATTATTTTTATATTCAAACGCAAAAAAGCCACCCAATGGGTGGCTTTTTCTTTTTCTAACTTACTGATTAAATTCAGTTAAGTTTTGTATGGTGCCCAGGGCGGGACTTGAACCCGCACAGCCTTACAGCCGAGGGATTTTAAATCCCTTGTGTCTACCGATTTCACCACCTGGGCCAAATTTTTAATACTGCTTTACTGCTTATCTAGTAGCTAAGTTTTATTAACTAACTAGTTTAAATCTTTAAAGTAAAATGGACCTATTGGTCCATTCACTAAATATGGTGCCCAGGGCGGGACTTGAACCCGCACAGCCTTACAGCCGAGGGATTTTAAATCCCTTGTGTCTACCGATTTCACCACCTGGGCTAGAATTTGGAGGCGCGTCCCGGAGTCGAACCGAGCTACACGGATTTGCAATCCGGTGCATAACCGCTTTGCTAACGCGCCTTACACCCTAGTCTTTTTCAAGATTTGGAGCGGGAAACGAGACTCGAACTCGCGACCCCGACCTTGGCAAGGTCGTGCTCTACCAACTGAGCTATTCCCGCTTAAGCTTCACTTTTCAGTTTCTGCTCTCAAACTGGCTGATTTACTTATTTATTTTCGTAAACCACGTTGCCGTTCGATGCGTTGCATTCTACTGATTTCACCTATCGAGTCAATACAATTATTGAAATAATTGGATCGTTCGCTGTTTTTTCAATCATTTCGATCACGCTTCGCTCAAATCGCCCCACGCAGCCTTTAAATATTGGAACATTGACCAGAAAGTCAGAATTGCAGCCACATATAAAAGTGCAATAGACAGATGTTCGATCAGCGGATTTGGACGCCATAATAAGCCCACCAGCGACATCATTTGCGCGGTAGTTTTGAACTTACCAATCCAAGAAACAGCCACACTGCTGCGCTTACCAATTTCTGCCATCCACTCTCTGAGTGAAGAGATAATGATTTCACGGGCAATCATGGTTGCTGCGGGTAACGTTACATACCAAACATCGTAACTTTCAGTCACTAAGACTAATGCTGTCGCAACCATAACCTTGTCTGCAACAGGATCGAGGAAAGCACCAAACTTGGTCGTTTGCTTCCATAGACGCGCTAAAAATCCGTCGAACCAATCCGTCACAGCGGCGATCACAAAAATCAGCGCACAAGCAAAAGGTCCCCAACTGACAGGAAGATAAAACGCTAATACAAAAAACGGTATCAGGATGACACGGAATAAGGTCAACCACGTTGGTATATTTAATTTCATCGCGCTCACTAACTCTTTGTCCAAGACGGATACCTTAGTATGTTGCCCTAAGATATCTACTGTTTCAATGCATTATAAATCTTTTCTGCCAGCGCGTATGAGATCGAGGGCACTTTTGCGATCTCTTCTATGCTCGCATTACGCAAAGGTTGTAATCCTCCCATGTACTTCAATAACATTTGGCGACGTTTTGGCCCTACGCCTTCGATAGATTCAAGCGCACTGGTATTTTTCACTTTCGCGCGGCGCTGGCGATGCCCCGTAATCGCATGGTTATGCGACTCATCACGAATATGCTGGATCACATGTAATGCTGGCGAATCAGGCGGAAGCGCAAAACCTTCACCTTCGGGTTTTAAAAACAACGTTTCCAACCCAGCTTTACGATCGCTACCTTTAGCAACCCCAATTAATAAAGGATGGTTTTTATCCCAATCCACTTCAAGTGAATCAAAGACATCCCGCGCTTGACTCAGCTGCCCTTTACCACCATCAATAAAGATAATATCGGGAACTTTGCTCTCATCCAGATGTTTACCATAACGGCGAGTCAGCACTTGGTGCATCGCCGCATAATCATCCCCAGGCGTGATCCCCGTAATATTGTATCGACGATACTCTGATTTCACAGGACCCGTTTTATCAAACACCACGCAGGAAGCCACGGTTTGCTCGCCCATCGTGTGGGAAATATCGAAACACTCCATGCGCGAAATATTTTCTATATTCACGACTTTTGACAGCGCAGCCATGCGTTGTTGAATCGTCGACTGCTGCGCCAGTTTGGTAGATAACGCGATGGATGCATTGGTTCGAGCCAGTTTTAAATAACGAGCACGGGTGCCTCGTGGCTGGCTTTGAATATTAATTTTACGACCGGCAATGCCAGACAACGATTCCGCCAGTAACTCTTTTTCCGTCAATGGGAAATCAATTAATATTTCCCCTGGCAATGTGCGATTTTCACTGCCTTGTAAATAGAACTGCCCTAAGAAGGTTTGCACTACTTCTTCTAATAAAGTCCCCGCCGGAATTTTTGGATAGTAGCTGCGACTGCCCAAAACCTTTCCTTGGCGAATAAATAGAACATGAACACAAGCTAATCCAGAATCGAATGCGACTCCGATAACGTCGAGGTCATCATCACCGCCTGACACATATTGCTCTTCTGTTACCGCACGCACGGCTTGAATTTGGTCACGAAAACGTGCAGCATCCTCAAAACGTAGCTCTTGGCTAGCTTTTTCCATGCGCTCGACTAACCCAGTTAAGACTTGCTTGTCCTTCCCCGTTAAGAACAGACGGACATAGTTGACTTGCTGATCATACTCTTCATCCGTCACTAAACCTTTCACGCAAGGTCCTAAACAACGACCAATTTGATACTGTAAACAAGGTCTTGAACGGTTTCTATAAACGCTATCTTCACACTGGCGAATGGGAAACAGCTTTTGCATAACCGCTAAGGTTTCACGTACCGCATAAGAACTTGGGAATGGGCCGAAATATTCACCTTTCCCATGTTTCGCACCTCGGTGGCTTGAAATTCTAGGATGTGTTTCGCTACTCAGAAAAATATAAGGATAAGATTTATCATCTCGTAGCAAGACGTTATAACGAGGCTGATACAGCTTTATATAGTTATGTTCCAGCAGTAGCGCCTCGGTTTCGGTATGGGTTACCGTCACATCAATAGAGGCGATATGCTTGACGAGTTGCTCTGTTTTACGGCTACCGACATTCTCACGGAAATAGCTCGATAACCTTTTTTTCAGATCTTTCGCTTTCCCAACATAAATCACGGTTCCCCCAGCGTCATACATGCGATAAACGCCGGGTTGGTTTGTGACTGTTTTTAAGAAAACTTTTGGATCAAACTGTTGTTCCACCCTGATGAACCCTGTTTTGCGGTGATTAAACCATAACCGATTGCTATATGTGTTAATTCTACATCACTACTGATATTAAGTTTACCAAACATTCGATATCGATAGGTATTTACCGTTTTAGGGCTTAAAGATAATGACTCCGCAATATGCTTAACCGAAAGCCCTCTGGTGATCATGAGCATAATTTCCAGCTCTCTTGCGGAAAGCAATTCATATATATCTAGCTGTTCACGTTGATTTAATCTTTGTAAAGCCAGTTGTTGAGCAATATCAGGAGAGATAATTCGTTGACGCGCATTCACGATTTGCAAGGCTTCAATTAGCTCTTCTTCTGCAATACTAGCGCTCAGTATGCCAAAAATGCCAATATCCAACGCTTTCACAACAAACATATCATTATGACGCACATTGAAGATAATGAGCCCTACATCAGGTTGAGTACGACGGATTGTCGTGAAGGTTTTCAATGAATCGAAATGGCAATGTTCTCGATTAATCAAAATAATATTTGCTTTATTTTGCCGGTTCCACGTGATCACCGGATCTAAAGAAGGAAACGTTGCGACAACTTTATAGCGAGTATTTCGAGTGAGTATCGCTTCAATACCTCGAATCGAAATATTACTATCATCAATAATTATTATATTAATCAAATACCTCTCCTATTACTTGCAGCCATAATGGGAGGATAATAAATGAAAAAATTAATAAGTCATATCTTCTTTTTAAATCAATATTTAAAACTATTATTCTAGTTATAATTCATTAATTAACATTTAAAACTTGAATGAGTTTCTTTCAAAAAAATAGCCGCTAAATAATTAGCAGCTATCGGTTTTAATACTCTGACTTTTAACGAGCTAAAGCTAAATCCAGTATGAACTACTTTTGCCCAACAAGGCGGCAAATAGTTTCAGACACTAAATAGCTCTTCTCGAATGAAGTTATTGGTAAAAACTCAAAGCGAGAATGGAAGTTATGCGCACCCGTAAAATAGTTTGGTGTCACAATTCCGCGAGCAGACAGCGCTGAACCGTCAGTGCCTCCACGCATTGGAATGATATTTGGCTCGATATTATGAATTTTTAACGCTTCGAGAATAATATCTACCGCTGTACGATCTTCACCGATTGAATCGCTGATATTGCTATACACATCATCAATTTTGAATTCCACTTTCGCTCGTGGATGACGAGTACGAATCAGTTCAATACTTTCAGCAATGAAACGCTTACGAGCTTCAAAACTTGGGCGGTCAAAATCACGGATCGCCATTTTGATTTTTGCTTCATTCGGGTTTGCCGCTAAATCTGTGATATAGAAGTAACCTTCACGGTGCTCAGTGTGTTCCGGCGTATCGAAACGATCGAAACAACCAATAAAATCATGTGCCACACGAATTGGGTTTAACAATACGTTTTTCGCTGACATTGGATGAGCGGTGATCCCTTTAATTTCCACTTCAATAGAAGCCGCATTAAAGGTTTCAAAAACCACCTCTCCGAGCGCACAGCAATCGATGGTGTAAGCAAAATCCACTTTGAAGCGAGAAAGATCCATGATTTTGGAGCCACGAAGACCAATTTCTTCATCTGGCACAAACGCCACATAGATATCGCCGCAATCAAAATCTGCGTTTTGCAGTTTATCCATCAGCTCCATGACAACGGTAATGGCCGCTTTATCATCCGCGCCCAGAACACTGGTGCCGTCACTGAAAATAATTTCATCGCCCACATAAGCGGCGGCTTCCGGGTGTTCCGCGGTTTTAAACCACACATCTTCCTGCACATTCAGGCATAAATCCGCACCTTCATACTTCAAGGTTTGCGGCTTGATCACCGGAGATAAACCGACATCAACAGTATCTAAGTGAGCCACAAAACCAATTTTAGGGGCATTGGGTTTATTACCTGGGCGCATTCCATATAAAATGGCATGTTCATCAACATACACATCTTTCAAGCCGTAGCTCTCTAATTCTTTCGCCAGAAGATTTGCCAGTTCACGCTGGCCTTCTGTGCTTGGTACAACAGAGCTTGCCGCATCACTTTGGCTTTCAATAGCCACATAGCGATAAAAACGTTCTTCTAATTTCTTACCTAATTCTTTCATTTCACATACCTTTTACTTATTGCGCAGGCTGCCATGTATAACCACTGTCAAAACCAATTGGAATATCAAATGCCCAGAACAGATACAGTGTCGCTGTTAAGGTAATTAATAAACCGATAGTGAATGGGATCATCATAGAACATAAAGTTCCGATACCTGCATTTTTATAATATTTCTGGCAATACATTAAAATCAGCGGATAGAACGGAAACATTGGCGTACTCACGTTCATCGCAGAATCACTCACACGGAAGGCGGCTTGGGTTAATTCTGGCGAAATTCCGACTGCCATTAACATTGGTACTAAAACTGGTGCCATAATCGCCCATTTTGAGGTCGCTGACGTGATCATGATATTTAACACGGCAGTTAATAAAATCACCCCGAATACCGTCATCCCAGATGGCATATCTAAAGTTCGCAGTAATTCCGCCCCCGATAAGGCTAATAATGTACCTAAGTTAGAATGTTGGAACGAATACAGGAATTGCGCTGCAAAGAAAGCAAACACAATAAATGGGATCAGTGACTTGGTAATATTTTCCATCGCCTTAACCACATCTTTGGTCGAGGTGAAAGATTTAGTCATATAGCCATACACTATGCCTGGCAATGCAAAGAAGATGAACAATAATGGTACAACAATCTGCATAATTGGTGCTTTCGGGCTTGTTAAGCTGCCATCTGGGCCTCTTAGTGGTGAATTTTCAGGCCATAACAGCGCAAATAACCCCACGCCTAATGCAATCACCATTAATCCCGCAACACGGAATGCGCGGTGCTCTTGCGGTGTGATTTTACCTAAATCTTGCTCAGCATCAGTATCAACGTCAGATTTGGTGATTGGAGCGTTTTTATTTAACCACGGCTCTACGATCTTTTCGGTGATAAACCAGCAAGTAAAAATAACGCCGAAGGTTCCGCCCAAGCTAAAGAAATAGTTACACAGTACATTTACACTGTAGCCTGGCGCTAACATTTGCGCGGCATCTTGCGTAAAGCTCTGCATAATCGGGTCAATAATCGATGGCGTATAACTTGCCGTGAATCCCCCTGCTAAACCAGCGAATGCCGCTGCAATTCCCGCTAAAGGATGGCGACCACTGGCATAGAACATCATTGCTGCGACTGGCATCAAAATAACGTAGGCTGAATCAGAAGCAACGTGAGAGACAATCCCGACGAAAACAACTGTTGGAGTCAACATTTTAGGTGAAATAAAAGAAAGCATTTTTTTCAGCGCGGTATTAATAAAGCCGCTGCTTTCTGCAATCCCAATACCTAAGGTTGCAACAATTGTTATTCCGAGAGGAGGGAAATTAATAAAATTTTTAACCGCTGATGTCACAAATAATATGATTTCTTCATACTGAAACATATTAATAACGGAAATTTTTTCTTTAGAAATAGGATGGTGATAACTGAAATCTACAAATGAGAGTAGATAGGATAAAAACCAACATATTACTAGGGCGTAAACAAATAGCATTGTCACATCTGGCATAACGTTACCGATGCGCTCAACGCGATTTAAAAAACCCTTTTTCTGGGGTAGTGTTTTAGTTGTCATAGTTGCAAGTTACTTATGTTATTAGAATAGAAACTTTATCACAGTAAATAACCCATTTAGAAAAGTAAAACACTTTCTTACTTTATTTTAACAGAATAAAAATCAAGTAATCCTTCTAGTTAATAATGCTTATATTATTAGTTTTATTCCAAACCCAATTGCCTGAAATTTTATTTTATCTTATGTTTAATCTCGTTTTATATTGTTTAAGTCATTTTTTTATTTATTTAAGCTCACGCTAAAAGAAATGATTATTATTCCCTTTAGCGTGATTGATAAATTAATCTAAAGATTATTCTCGTTTAAGTTTTTCTGTATTAGCAATATAAAGTGCAACAACTAAAACTAAGATAGCGCCAGCATGCAGCAACGTAGTCATCGGATCACTATGGTCGACGATAATTAGGCGGATAATTGCCGTGATACCAATATAGATAAAATAGCGTAATGGGAAATGATAACCTGACATAAAGTACTTTATAATCAAAGCAATAAACTCAAAGTATAGAAAGTAAATGACAATTCCTTCTAAAAGTTCATACGCTTTAGCCTCTTGGTTACCTCCAAACATTAATGATGCCATCGTAAATGTTTCTTTTGCTAAAAAGAAAACTAACACCGCAGCAAGCACAATTAAACCTGCGTTAAGAACCCATTGTAATACCCAAGCGATATTACTAGCATGGCGCATTCCTTTCATATTATTCATTAATCATCCCTCAGGTTACTCTCTCTACGTTTAAAATAGATAATTTATCCTTTTCTATTTACCTTAGATTAAGCATAACCTTTCAACATTATGTAAAAAAACAAAATAGAATGGCTTAATTATAATTGAAATTTCTGACGCTGACATTACAAATGAATGTTTAGATTACCTTAAGATAAATAGCAGGCAATAATACCTGCTATAAGATTGGAGTTTAGGATTTGTTGGTAAACAGGTTTAATATATCTTGCTCAGTTAGCATTGGCGTCTTTTCAACAAAATTATAATAATCCGGCTTACAATCAATATAAATCTGTGTTCCCATTTTAGCACTTTTGCTTTCTTCAAATAGTGGGGCTGAGAGGTAATACGTTGACGGTGAATGCAAATGATAAAATAGATGCGTACCACACTGCTTACAGAAAGCCCTTTCGGCCCATTTCGATGAAGCGAAACGAGTAATAAACTCTCTACCTTCAATTTCAGGTTCGCCTTCATAGCCGATGGTCATTCCAGGACCACCATTCCATTTTAGGCACATGCCACAGTGGCAAACATGAACGGTATCGATAGGCTGATTGATAGTCAGTTTGACTGATCCACATAAACACTGTCCTTTAGGCATGATCCTGTCCTCTATTGATGCTGTTAGATTCAAAAAAGGGAACCTTAGGTTCCCTTTTTAATTAAAGATCGTCTGGATTGGATTTATTTGATGACCCAACCTCTTTGAAAAGATACCAACAGAAATAAAGCAGCGCGAAAATACCGACAACAAGTAACATCCATAGTGCGATAGTCATCCAATGTAAACCTTCTTCCACTGGCTTATCTTGGGTTCTTTTTTCCAAACCACCTAATTCCAATATCTTACCTGTCGTTGTGATTTCAGGGAAATCATCCATCACGTTTTCAACGCTTTCATTTTTACCAATAAGTTGAGTGTAGTTAACATTATCTAAGGTGGCTTGTTTATTTCCCCACACAAGCAAATAAGGCGAAGCACCTTGTATATTCACAATTAGATTTACCGCATCACGCAACCCATAAATCGTAGGTGGCAGTTCATCCCAGCTACCTTTTAATGCAGTTATTCTGAGTCCCTTAATTTGCTTATCGTGGATCATTAAATTCGGATTGCTCGCTTTATCACCATCATTGATTTGGTTGAAAACCATCACATTCGCCAACAATTTCCATTCCTCATCACTATTGGCAATATATTCTACTTTCAGCGGTACTACGCGATTTGATTGTTGTAGTTTAATGCTGATTTCATTCAATGGCTGCGGCGTTGGCAAGCGATAAATCACTTGTTCTCGAGTGATTCCATCGTTTGTCACTTCAAAGAGAAAAGATTCCTGACGATGGAAAGAGTTCATCACATACTGCAATCCCGTCACAGATTTAAGAAGTGGAATTTCATGTTCTTGAGCGCTGACCGTCACTAACATTAGGTATGGTGCAATAGGCCCAGTACTTTCCCCTTTTAATAATTCAATCGTATTACTCGCCACAACGCCAGAGTCTAATCTCAGGCTCATCACAGGCTGATTCGATGCAATATTTACCCAATTTTTCTTATCCGTACTGTAATAAACAAAAACTTTGGCTTGCCAGTCCTGATTGTTCTGATCCCAACCTAAATTTAAAGTCGATAAAACACCGTTGTCCTTGAATTGATCACGCGTCAGTAAATAGGCTTGATAGTTGGTTTTATCTTTTCGTTGTAAATTCGGCAATTCAATACGGGTTGTTTTTCCTGGCTCAGCTTCGACCAGAATATATTGGCTATCAAATTGATCATCGTCGTTAGGATTCACATTATCTGCACGAGTGACTAAACGTTGAAAATTAAATTTAACATTGGTCGTTGCAATAGATTTATTAGTATCAAAAAATAACGCTGTTGGAATTTCATTTCCTGTACCATTAAAAACACGAATATCTTGCAGAGTATCTGGATACGCAGATCCCATATAAGCAGCTGCGGGCAGCTCTAACCAATAGAACGGACTGTTCCTATCCGGTGTGGTCAGTTCTTTTCCTTGATAAAAATCGTAAGGACTTGCTTGCTTAGAATCATTAGCTTTAGAGTCATTGGCTTTAGAATCGCTAGCATAGCTTCCAAATGATAATAAGCATATTAAGGAAAAGAGAGCGCCCCATGCACATAATGTTGTTATCTTTTTCACGGCTATTTTCATGCAGTTCATCACTATTTATCCTGTACCTCAATGTCCGTTTTATGCTTTGGTGGTAATGGGGAGAAATACCCCACAACCAAGATCAACACCGCCACGGCAATAAAGGAGACCGCACGGGAAATGCCATCCTGCCCATACACATCAATAAGAAATAGTTTTGCAATCACACAAGCGAAAATCGCTGCACCACCAAACCACCATGTTCGACTTTTCTTCACAGCTGCAATCACCATGCAAAATAGCGCGGCTATTGCCCAGCTAATGGAAAGAACCGTTTGAACGAGACGCGAATCAAATAAGATATTCTCATTCCAAGGAATATTCGCAAAATCAGCCGTCGCACGAAGAATGATGCCGTTATACCAGAAGATAGCTAATCCAATGATCACCATCATCAGACCTTTCACTACCCCAATTTCAATAGGCGTTATTTTTCTTAGCTTCGCGATAAAACCTTTACGCATCAATAACAGTGCTGCAATGCTAAACAGCCCTGCTTCATCTAACGGGTTAACTAATGGAACGTAACTCCAAAACGTGAGTTTGCCATCTTCAAAGTTTGACCAACATGAAAGCACCACCATTACAGCCATAAGTGGTAATAAACTATACCAATACAGCAAGCCTTTACGGCGCATTGGTACAAATTTGTTATGTTGTAACCAGTAAAGGATTAATACCACTAAGGTTATCGACATAATGTAAATGAAGTAACCCAGTTCGTGCATTCCCCACGGAAGGTTAGCCACAAACCAGTTAACTTGCGTCGCACCAAACCCAATAATTAACCATAGATTGGCAACGTGCATTCCACGTCGAATATACAGGTTTTGGGTACGATAAGCGTGCATCACATACAGAACTGAACTGCCCAAGATCACAGGCCAAATCAGCGAACCCTCACCACGCCCCATCGGATTTTCTGCATAAATAAAATCTAATGTTAAATAATAATAAGCCACTGCCCATAATGAGAACTGGCATAAAACTAATGGTATCCAATTGATTTTTTGACCGCCAAGACGCCAGCACCACGCGGAGATCAGCACTACCGCCAAAATAATTAAGCTTTCCGTTTCGCTGTTCCATGACAGCATACCAGTAAATTCAGGCACCCAGGCTAACCAGACTAATAACCCGAGGATCAAAAAAGCATAACTAAGCGCGGTAAAATAGCTCGCCTCTTTCTGGTGCACATGAAATAACCCGCCCGCAAAGAAGCAAGCGGCTATCAAGCTTGGTAGCATGTAAATAACATTATCGTTCCAATAATAATATGGATAATCGCTTAATATTATTAAAGCACTAACAGCAATGAGCAATGACGAGACCAACGCTAATTTTTTATGCCCTTGATTGAGGGCAAACCACAACATAGCAAAGCCTTGCAATGACCAAACAATCGTTGTCCATTCAAATGATAAGGCGAGTGGTACCGCCAATGTGACGAAGCTAGCCCCAATAATGATATTGCCTAGAGCCATATTCTTGCCAGCGGCATTAAAGCGTTTATGAAGCTGTAAGCTGGCAATGAGATACAGTAAGCCAATAAGTAGAGAAATAAATGCTGGCAATAATCCGATGCCATCCGAAATAGCAAATTGCAAGGTAATGCTCATTAATGGTGGGAAAAATAATAGCGTATTATCGACAACGAGCTGTTTATTATGTTCGAAACGTAAGGCGAATAGCTGAGTTAATACGTTGAATACAATCAAGTTAGCAATAATAAATAGCTGGCATGATAGATAATAATCATAATGATAATTGTCCATTCCCCATAATATTGCCACGCCATAGGTCATAAACATGCCAACTAAATTTAACGGACGCCATGCTTGCCAGAAGCTAATAACTAAAATACCTATCGACAACATTAAGTAATAGGAGAATAAAACGATATGGCTACCGCCCCCAGTGGACAGTAATATTGGCGCTAAATAACCACCTAAAGACGCTAAAATTGCTAAGCTAATCGTACGCTGTAATAATGCCAACCCGATACTTGCACAACAGATGATTAGCATCGCCACAAATGCGAACCCATAAGGGATCATGGTGTATAACTTGAAAGCGGCAAAAACGGTAATGTATAAGCAACCGATAGCGCCACCTTGTAATATCAGGCCAAATAATGCCTTTTTCGTGCGTAACCACCAACCTATACCCAATAAAACTAAACAACCTGCTGCACTGAAGACGAGCCTTAGTTCAGGTGAAATAATCTCATTTTGTACGCTGTAATTCAGTAAGTAAGCAACACCTAAAAATAATAATAAAATTCCTATCTTCGCTAGTGGATTACCTGTCACTAACCACGTGAAGAAATGTGCAAAAATGGATTTATCTTCTGCTTTATTCTGAGATGATGCAGGCTGGCTTGGCTTTGGTTTATCAAAACGGTTTGGATTAATTGCTATCGGGTTAACTGCATTAGCTTGTTTGTCGCTGGAAACTGCCATCGGTTGCGGCATAATTTGAGGTGCTTGGGGTAGAGGATCTTGGGCTGCAATTTTAAGTGCATCCACTTGATTCTCATTATGTTGGGTATCAACTTGATGGGATACTGGATTTTCTTCATTAATAGCATGTGTAGACTGATGACCATTATCACGGGTCATTTCAGCTTCTAGCGAGGCAACCTTTTGGTTTAACTGGTTAATTTGATATTGCATTCGACCAGTACGATTAATCGCAATGATAGCCAGTACAGGGGCAATTATCACAAACGCAATTAAAATGAGCCCGAGGAGTATCCATGTATCCACAAATAGGTTTCCTTCTTTAATCCAATGCCAGTAACCCAAGATTAGTTAACAGGATCTTAGAATACACAGTATCAATCGACATTATTCAATAATCATCCTAGTTTAGAGACGAATAACTAAATTGCCAACAGTGGGTAACAAACTGTTACAAAATAACTCTTTTTAAGAGTATTCACGGATTAATCTATTATATCATCTTATTATTTAACTATCATAAAATGATAGTACATTTTTAATATTTTTTAGTCTCTAAGAGCACATTTTCAAATGATTTTTTTCTCGCTACTGAATCCCCTATTACTTTATTAATAACTTATTAATTTCAATAATCCATTTTTGATACTTTCTATTTATTAGAGAAAATATGCAGATAATAGGTGTTTTTTCGTGTGATTATGTTATTAATTTATAGACAAAATCACCAATAAGTTATTTAACAAATAACGATTGTCTTTTATCGATATATTTAAAAAATATGTATTGTCCTAAATAACGCAAAGGAATACCTATGTTATTACATATAATACTTGAAGCCCTAAGCCCCATCGTACTCGGTCTTGCCGTAGGGTGGTTATCGGGTAAATATGGCTTCGTGAAACGGGAATATTCGCAAGCGTTTGCTGACTTTGTTGTCAAAATCGCCTTACCATTCGCATTATTCCTTGCTGCCGTTCAAGCCCCACCTTCAGTTTTACTGAATGTTGATTACTTGATAGCGCTCGCAGTCGGGTTAATTGCATCCTATGTCATTGGTTTTGTAGTCGGTAAAGTATTTTTCCGCCACAATAAAACCGATGCTGCGATGCAAGCATTGTCTGTTTCATTCCCGGATATGGCGTACTGTGGACCACCTGTTTTACTGGCAACTGTCGGTTCATCCGGCTTAATTGCCATGGTTCTCGGTAACTTAATTTATACCGTCATCATAATTCCATTTACCTTATTGATGATCAGTGGATCCGCGAATGGTAACGGTATTCTGAAATCTGTCGGTAAAGCCGTTATTCAACCATTAGTTTTCCTGCCTGTTTTAGGGGCAATTCTGGCAATTTGTGGCGTAAAATTACCTGAAATTCTACAAAACTCAGTCAATGAACTCGGGAAAACGGCAGGTGGTGTGGCTCTCTTCTTCCTCGGTTTATTGCTTTCAGGTATTAAACTCACAATCAATAAAGAAATTATCTTTAACGTTTTTGTGAAAAACTTTGTACAGGCGGCGCTTATTCTTGGAACCGGCCTCGCATTAGGATTACAAAGTGATTTATTAAAAGCGGCATTTATTATCGGTGTGTTACCGACGGCAACAGCTGTACCAGCGTTAGCTATCAGTAATAAAGCCTATACTGAAACCTCTGCGGGAACCGTATTACTCAGTACCATTGCGGCATTGATTTCAATTATTGGCGGGATCACCATCGTCGAAATGCTGTAATGCATCTTTGATATATCACATGGCGGGGTTCGCTCCGCCCTTTCCATCAGCTTAACTCCCCCTCTCCAAACTCAATAAAACGCCGTTTTATTCGCCAAAAAATTACCAAGTTGATCGCAAAAAACGTATCATAAGCGCGATAATTTTTTAGTCCTAGGAATCACACCAAAATGAAAATTAGCGATGAACTCGCGTCTGCTATCGCATCAGTGACGGAAGTTGCCGCCATTGCCGCGTTTGAATGGGTAGGGAAACAAGATAAGAATGCAGCGGATAACGCTGCGGTTGAAGCCATGCGAAATCGACTTAATGAGATTGATTTTCATGGAAAAATCGTAATTGGCGAAGGGGAAATTGACGAAGCCCCAATGCTGTATATTGGTGAACAAGTCGGCAAGCAATCTAGCGAACATCATTTAGATATCGCAGTCGACCCCATTGATGGCACCCGTATGGTGGCATGTAATGAGCACAATGCGATTGCCGTTTTGGCGGCAGCCCCAACAGGAACATTACTGCAAGCCCCCGATATGTATATGGAGAAAATGGTCGTCGGCGCAGCAGCAAAAGATGCCGTTCACCTAAAAAATCCATTAGAGAAGAACCTCGAATTTCTCTCTGCCGCATTGGATAAACCCATTTCCATGCTCAACATTGCCATTCTCGATAAACCTCGCCACCAGCACATTATTAAAACCATCCGTAATTTTGGCGCTAATGTCATCACTATCCCTGATGGCGATGTTCTGGCATCACTACTGACAATCTTACCTGAGCACCCTATTGATATGATGTATGGTATCGGCGGTGCACCAGAAGGCATTATTAGTGCAGCCATTGCCCGCGCATTAGGTGGCGACATGCAAGCACGCCTTGTTCCACGTAACAAAGCCAAAGAAGACACCGAACAAAATAAACTGTTAGCGGCGCAAGAAGCCATTCGTTGCCAACAGATGGGCATCGAAATTGGGGAAATTTTAACGTTGGATATGATGGTGAATACGTCCGATGTAATTTTCTCGGCAACTGCTATCACCCCAACAGTACTGATGAATGGTATCTCGAATGATCTGCATAGCCGCAGCGCGAGCACCATTTTAGTCAACGGCAATAACCGCTCCATGAAGTTAATTAGTAATCGCTATTTTAAATAGCGGATGCTTTGAATAATCATGCATTAAAAAAGGGCGATATTTTTATCGCCCTTTTCAATTTTATCACTGACAGAACAAATTAATGCTGTTCTTGCGTCATACGGTTTAATAACGGCGCGGTAAATACCATCACAATAGCAATTGCACCCGTTACCAGACCAATCTTCATAAAGACATCACTGTAGACAGCCAGTGATTCAACTTTGCTGGTGATCTCACCTTGAGGCGCTGCTGCCATAGAAGCAACATAACCCGCGATAAATGCCGCTGCAGAGTTAGTTAAGAACCATGCGCCCATGATAAAGCCCATCAGACGTTGTGGAACTAACTGTGCCACCATCGCCAGACCCAAACCTGAAATCATCAGCTCACCGATACTTTGGAAACCGTAGCAGATAACCAACCATTGAACAGAAACAATACCCGCTTCGTTCGCAAATTTTGCCCCTAATGGCAGTACTAAGAACGCCGCTGAACACAGTAACATCCCGATAGCGAATTTATGTGGCATCGGTAAGTTATCGCCCATTTTGTTATAGATTGCCGCCAAAATTGGGCTACCAATCATAATCCATAATGGGTTTAAGGCTTGATACTGAGCAGGCTCAATCGCAAAACCGAAAACTTCGTGCTCTACGTTATGCAGTGCGAAGAAGTTCAGTGAGGTTGGCATTTGGCTATACAGTACGAAGAAAACAATTGCTTCGAGCATCAGGATCAATGCGACCACCATACGGCGACGAGCAATACCTTTAAGTGCCATCATCTCTTTGATAAAGATAACTAAAATACCCAGAGAAATCACCGCCAGTGCCGCACGTGCAATACCTAAGTTGTGCAGTAACCAGTTTGAAATCGCAATCAGTGCAACCACACCGACGATAGTCATCAGTAATTTGGAGATAACAACAGGTGCAAAGTCCGGTTTTGAACCGTGGTCTGCGACCCATTTTTTGCACATGTAGAAGTTAATTAAGGTGATGATCAGACCCACTACGCTGAGGGAGAATGCGACATCCCAACCGTAATGTTTGGCTAACCATGGCGTTGCCAGCATTGAGAAGAATGAACCAATGTTAACGGACATATAGTACATGGTGAATGCACCGTCCAAACGTGGGTCATTTTTGTCATAACAGGTAGATAATAATGATGATGGGTTCGCTTTAAACAGACCGTTACCTACCGCGATGGTAGCTAGACCGAGGTAAACCATCGACACATCATGCCCAGAGTAGGCAACGAAGGCATAACCGACAATCAACACTACCGTCCCAAGGACAATCGCGCGCTTAGTCCCTAAAACTTTATCCCCTAACCAACCACCGATGGCAACGAAGCCATAAACCAGTGCAGAGAATGCCGCGAACAGCGTGATAGATTCCGCTTCCGACATGCCAAGCACTTGGCTGAGATAAATTGGGAGGATCCCCTGAAGACCGTAGTAACCAAAACGTTCCCAGAGTTCGATAGAAAAGATGAGATAGAATGAACGAGGTTGCTTAAACGCGTTAAGACTGACTTCCTCTTTGTTATTTGTTGTGGACACAAGTTACCTCTAATACAACCTGTACGTATGCAAAAAAAACCACGGGACGCTGTCTGCACCCTCGCATTGTTATGGTCTCAAGAATTCAAGCTTTAGAAGATTCACTTTTGGTAGGAGGAGTATCAATCCCTGACCTCAAAACAAACAAAACTGTGTGTAAATATTGTTTATGAATCGCGAACATAAAATTCAATGAGTTAAAGCATATTTGATTATTTATTCAGCATTACAGCGAATATATGCCAATCCAAACAGAATAATCAATTAAGCAATATATGCTATTTATGCACCAAAACTAAAGAATTAGCTAGTGTTAATTACTACATCTATGGATCGTTATCGTGATTAACTTCAATTTTTTAAAAAATCATGAAATTATTATCGCCCATTAAATAATCACTTGTTCACTATATGTTAAGCATATTGTTCTATCTTTAATCATTTTACTCGCAGAGTAACACCCTATATACACTACAAACATACCGCGCGGCACCCTGCGGATATTTCGCCTTCGTGATAATAAAAACTGAATAGAAAATGAATTTAGATAGGTGATTATTTATTGATGTCACTATTACGTGTTTATTTATCGAACGAAATAGCGGAGTGAAATAAAAATAAAGCGGTATTTGCAAGAAGAGTCATATTTTATGCAAAAAAAAAGCCCAGCGACTAAAACTGGGCATAATGCATTCTATTAAGGATCGTACTACTAATTCAAACTACACGATATAGATGCATTATTGCATTACTTCATGTAAAGAAATGAATGTTGAGGGTAAATATATGAATGTTTACACAAGCAAACAGTGATATATATGTAATTAAGACCCTTGATAGACTTAAAAGGTTCATCTTTTTTTTAATTATTTTTAATCTTTTTTATAACATCATGATTTATCTTCGTTTAATGCGTAAAAATAATTTTCAGAATAGCAAGAATGGCAATTGCACCGCTAACAGCAACCCGTTAACCTATCCACTAGGAATAAATGGCTAAAATTCATCCCAAGGAAGCTCAGTGAAACAGTTTATCTTCCCCTTCATTATCTTTTGCTCGCTTTTTATTAACATGAGCCATGCTAAAACTGTCGCCCCTGTTGCACCTTCTTCAATTGTGGATGAAAAAACACTCACGCAATTAGCCGATAGCGGGCAAGCTGAAGCTCAGTTTAATTTAGCGATGTTTTATCAATCTCACGGTCAGTTAGATAAAGCCGCCTATTGGTATAAACTTTCTGCCAGTCAAAATTTTACCAAGGCACAAATCAACCTCGCCCTGATGTACCAGCAAGGGGCTGGCATCGGTAAAAATCCCAAAGAGATGTTGCTTTGGATGGAAGCGGCAGCCAACGCAGGCGACCCTATTGGTCAAATGAATATGGCGGAATATACTCTAGAAGGTATTCCAAACCTGTTAGAGAAAAATCCACAACAAGCATTAAGCTGGCTAGAAAAAGCCGCAGCACAACAGTTACCCGCAGCGCAGCTAACTTTAGCTTATTGGTATGAAAAAGGCGTAATCGGAGATAAAGATCCCCAAAAAGCCAATCAAATCTACCTCGCACTGGCTGAGAAAAATCAGCCACAAGCGCTCTATTTATTAGGTTATCAAGCAGCAACGGGGATGTATGACAAAGTCAATTACCCCGCTGCGTTTCAGTATTTTACGCGCTCTGCGGAATTAGGTTTCTCTCCCGCACAAAATAGCTTAGGTATGCTCTACTTAGCAGGGCAAGGCACCAAACGCGATACCGCTTCCGCCATTAAGTGGTTAACCCAAGCCGCTCAGCAAGGGGAAGTGTCCGCCCAATTTAATTTAGCGTTAATTTATGCTCGAGGTGATGGCATCACCGCTGACCAAGCTAAAGCCTGCCAGTGGTTTATCAAGGCCGCCAACCAACGCAGCCGCGATGCACAGTATGCCAGCGGAGCGTGCTATCAATATGGAATGGGCGTATCGCAAGATGATACGAAAGCCTTATATTGGTATCGGCTCGCCGCGAAACAAGGCGACGAGCGCGCCCAAAAGAAAGTGATGATTATGGAAAATGAGTTACAGAATTCGGGGACAGGGAAATAGCCCTAAGATTATCTGCATGAAATAGCTAGAATGTCCGAACGCTCAAATTCCAAGTGCGGCAACTATCGCCGCTTCCATTTTTTCAGGGGTCGTAAACGGAGCGAAACGCTTTAGCGGTTTACCATCGCGTCCAATCAGGAATTTGGTGAAATTCCACATAATCCGGCCACCCAACAGCCCCGGCAACTCACTTTTTAGATAACGAAATACTGGGTGCGCTGCACTTCCATTGACGTCTATTTTCTCGAACATCGGAAAGCTCACACCGTAATTAATGTAACAGGTTTGCTCGATTTCCTCTGCGCCGCCAGGTTCCTGTTTCCCGAATTGGTTGCAAGGAAAGCCAAGCACCACCAAACCCTGATCTGAATATTTTTTGTAGAGTGCTTCAAGACCTTCGTATTGCGGTGTAAAACCACAATGGCTAGCTGTATTTACAACTAAAACCACCTTACCCGCGTAGTCCGCCATAGAAATGCGCTGCCCACCAAGGCTCGTTGCTGTTAGTTGATAAAAGTGGGTCATCGTAACGTCCTCAAAGATCAAATATTATGAAATAAGTGAATATGCGATTGATTCTACTTCTTTAATGTTTCCAAATGACCGCATTCTTAACGCAAGGTTCCACTTACTCAATATATGTGCATTACACACCAACTGTTCTCGAGCCTGAACGCCTTTACTGTCGAGGCGGCCGCTATCATTCAACCATTTAGCAACGTCTGACCAATCCCAAAGTGGTGATTGACCACTAATACGTTGGATAGGACAAGGGAAATCACCTTTACCTCGTGAGCCGTCTTTTAGTAAAGCAATGGCTTGGCGAGTTAAACCGGAAAGTTGGGCAATATCACTCAAACCAACTAGAGCCGAGTCCACCGACTCAACGACAGCCCCAATACCTGCCGTTTCAATGTCATTAATCGCTGATTTGATTGCTAAATCTAAGCTTTTCGCTTCTCTGTCAAATTCTAAATACACTGAACTACCGTAGTAGCAAATTAGCGCATCATCACAGCCGTTGGTATACAGAGCACCCGCAAGTCCCTCTGTCTCCATTTGAACACCTGATAACGTTAGGGTGAAATTGTAGAGTTCCATTCCGCTCTCCTCATCAAAAAGGCGGTTACCCGCCTTGCCTTAAACAACCGGATCAACCCTTAGGTTTCCTCGGGGTACAGCGGTCAACCATTCTACGGATTTGCTTTGCGTGCACTTCCGGATTTTTGGGTGTGCTGTTTACGCTCATCGCGTGAGTTCGTCCATGATCAGCATTTCCACATTTAACAGTACAGAAAGGATGCCCCGTCGCGTCTTCAACGATCCAGCCCTTTTCCTCTGCATAACGGAGAGCCTCACGTACTTCTTTGTTAGGGTGCTTTTTGCTCATCAGCCTCCTGGTGTGCTAATAATATACAAATCGTTGACACACGTCAACGCCATGAATAGTGTTGACGTATGAACATTCCCATACCGCGTATTTACTATCACACTGTACTGGTACGAAAATATAATAATGAGACTTATTCTCATTAAAAACTTCTGCAATTATTTCTTTTGAAACCAATGAGTAGTGCTGAGTAATACAATTGAAGGCTTATACTTGAGAAAAATGATGAGATGGGGTTGATGGCACTGAACCTATGAAAAGAGCCTTTTTATAGGCTCCAAATATGTCTGGAAAGCATATACAATATTCCTCGCTGTGACTTAAAGCCGAAAACAGAACTTCCGCTCCTCAAACATCAGCGGCTCACCATCTTCAAGTAATTGGCGAATACTTGGCCCTAGTAGATCTTGCTCACCATCGAGCGGTGTCGGTAAGGTTCCTTGAAAACGCAATTTATTGGCGCTGACTTTTTCCAATATTTGGCGGTCTTGACGGAGGATCACGCGGAATAACTTGCTCAATACATAACGTTTAATGACTGCCGGAAGCTTGCCCTGCCGAGTCGCTATTCGTGCAAATAGGCGTAACTGCTCATTTCCACAAGGTACTAACCAAGCGCTAACCAGCAGATTGAGCTCGTCACTACGGTCACGGTACTCAATTTCTGCCAGACACGGCAGACGAAAACGCCCCATACTGACACCGCGGTCACGTTCAAACAATCGAGAAATAAATCCTGACTGTTTGCCCTCTTCGCTATACACGGCTTCGACGCCATCAGCCAGAGGGCGAACTCGGACGCTGATTTGTTGCCGTTGCCGGTCGTGACGGATCCAGCCAGAGTGAACAAAATGGGTGTGAAAACCATCGAGAAAATTCTCTGCGGCGTCTTGCAGCGAACACTGCACTTCATCGGTGATCCAAAATGTATCGACTCTCTGCGAGTTATCGGAAGGAGCAACTGGCGGGATCTGCGGACGCTCCATGCTCAGGCTAATCCAAACTAGCCCGTGAGCTTCGCAACAAGGAAAACTCTCAAGCAGCGGCTTACTTCCCGCCGCAAGTTCAGTACCAGGCACTCGCGTACAACGCCCATCGGCAGAAAACTGCCAGCCATGATAAGGACATTCAATCAGCCCATCACAAACTTTTCCCGCGCTCAATGGTGCAAAACGATGCGGACAACGATCGGGTAGCGCAGCAGCATGCCCGTCATTGTCGCGAAACAGCACCAGCGGGGTGTCATGTAGCTGGCAAGCCACCGGTTGGTTTCGCAATTTGTCGCTGATAGCCACAGGCCACCATCGATGTTCAAACGGCTTCACAGTTTTAGCTTCCTCATCATCGGCACACCGATACCATGTAACAGAGCACTCAGCACCTTCCATACAAGGCGTCGTCCCCAAGATAAATGGGCGACGTAGACTAGGCTGTATTCGATCTGTGGCTCACCACCCCGCAAGCGCTTGAACTCAGCCGCGCCAGAGCTAAAGTTCAGCACCTGACGACGCTCAGCCGCTTCTTGCAAGCACAAACGAGTCAATTGTCGATACAGCCCAAGCCGTTGGGGTAACGCGGTGTCATAACCCACTATTGGCGTGCTGATCACAGTGGAAGATGAAAACCAACCCAATGCGCCGTCAATACGCCCTTCTGCGTTACGTAAAGCGCGGATTTCTAGCCAACCCTCACGCTGTCCCTGCTGCATCCATTGCGCACTATAATGGGGATTCAGTGTGCAATATTTATCCAAATAAAGCAGGTTATAAAGATGCTCTATTCTTTTGAAATCGTCATCATTCAATTCGTTACCAGGTACGACGGTATATGGGCTGCGCCGCAATAAAGTGGCATCCAGCCGAGTATTGTGGTGTTTGAGAAACAGCGCTTGCTCCCCTGCTCGACCATCAAATAAGTAAACTTGTCGGCTAGGTATACACAAGTATCCGTGATTTTGTAGGCTTTGGCGCAATGCACGATTACTGAAATCATTAAGCGAACGAAAACCAATTCCATGCTCAGGAAAGTTTTGCCTCAGCAGTGCCGTGATTGCCGGTAATTCAGTAACATCCCAATCATCTGGATAAAGATTGGTCGATAGTAACCAGTTGTTTACCTGCACCAATTTGTTGACCTTACCCGCATTTAGTAAGCGTTCGACAGCTTGAGTCAGCAGCTTCAACGGCCAAGTCAGATAGGGGTGACCAAGGCGTTTGATTTCCTCGCGGGCATAACCACTGTAGGCTGTTTGGGGGGACACCACATAGCAGTTGTCGTCGGGTTCATTGCCGTCCGTGATACTGACCGGAAATTGCTGCGTCCTCGTATCGAGCAACACCATTTTCGTGCTGACATTACCTATCAAGCACTCGCTGGCACAAGCACGCACATAGCACCGAGCCAAGCTATCATTCGAGCTAGCGTTCTCACTAACGATTTGATCTTCGAACAATAATCTCATGGCGTACGCTCATCTAGTGGCTGACCATTCCATTCAATATCTGCCGTAGATGCCGTTAATAATCCACAGCGTCGAGATACCGCCCGAGCAACAATTTCCGTGAGGCTTCCGACTTGTGTTATCAACGGCCACCAGTCACCTTTTTGCACGATAACATCGCGAGCGGCGGCATAATCACGCCAGAGCGTTGGGCTAAGGGCTCGTCGTGGTGCGGCAAATAACAGCATCGCCAATGCGATCATTCGAGGCTCTAATGTCGGTTCAAGGATCTGCTCGGATGGGTGACTCAAGCTATTCACTAGTAACCGTCGCTGGTTGTCGAACAAGTGCACACCACTGGTCGCTCTTGGGTTGCACTCCAGCACATGGAAACAACCATTTTTGTCTTGAATAAAATCGAACCCTACTTGTCCGTTATAGCCGGTCTCTCGTCCAAAATACTCAATAAATTGTCGTACCTGTTCTGGTGCACTCGGTTGGAAATAGATCCCTGAGCCACGGCCCACTCGATAGCGTGGGTGATAACAGCTGTGGGCGCGTAGATCACCATCAACCAAGACACTAAAACTGCAAAACTCCCGTCCTTTGATAAATCGCTGCGCTACCCAAGGCTCAGTCTGAGTGGGCTGTATTTTATTTAGCTGTTGGGCTGATGGACGGATCAAGGTTTGTGAGGCAAAGCGCGAATACGCAGGTTTGAATACCCAGCTTGCAGCATCGCCCGCGAAGGCGAGTAATGCTTGGCTGTCTGTCAGTAAATGGGTTTCAGGAGCGGCTAAAGACCAGCCGTTCGTCATGGCTGCAAAATCCCCTTTATGATGCAAACGATGCAACAGTGGAAAGTCACTGGTTAACACCCGACACAACGGCTGCAAGCGTTCAAGACCGTAGGCCAAATAAAACACTTCTTCGCAAGTGGGTAGCAGTAGGTCGATATGTTGATTTTCGATCGCCGCCGCAAGGGCTTCAACCCAAACTATCGGGTTCTGTCGAGGTTCAGGTAAGCGGATATAATGTTGCACGGAGCAACTAAAACGGCTCAGCGGCTGGCTGAGCGAATCACCGACGCTGACAGTCCATCCTGCCTCATTAAACGCTCGCGCCCATTCTAGACAGGCCGGCGCACGAGCGCCAAGGATCAGTACGTTCATAACAACCTTTTGGGAAATTGACGCAAACACTTTCACGCAGACTTCAATCGTCTACCTACGGCAACTAATGACTACCCCGATATATCCGCTGGGGGCGCCCTACTTTGCCGTATTCAATTTCCGCTTCAATCTTACGTTGGGCTAAACAATACTCTAAATAACGGCGGGCGGTAGTGCGGCTTAATTTTATGGTTTCTGCAATCGACTCTGCCGTATATTCCGCATCGGGTACTGCAAATAACGCGAGCACTTTATCAAGCGTAATAGCATCAATCCCAGTCGGTAGCTCTTCTTTGCTCTCACCACGGGCATAGGTATTAAACATGTCATCAATCTGGCTTTGATTGGTTTTATTGGCGCCCTGCAAAACCGATTTACGCTGAATATAGCGATCTAACGTTTGCCCTAAACGCTCATAAGCTATCGGCTTAACCAAATAATCAAATACTCCTAGACGAATCGCCTCAGAGACTGTCTCCATATCACTAGCGGCGGTGGTGAATACAATATCCGCACTATTGCGCTCCTGAAGTAGTTCATGAACTAAATCAATTCCTTTCCCGTCAGGTAAATAGTTATCCAACAGAATCAAGTCAGGCTTCATGTACTCAATCATTTTTCTTGCTTCCGCAAGATTTCCCGCAAGCCAGACTTTATCACAAGCAGGATAAGCTTTAATGTACTCCGCGTGCATCTCCGCAAGGAGCAGTTCATCTTCGACAATGAGGATTTTTATCTTAGCCATTTTGCGTCTTCACTTTCGGTATAAAAATAGAGAATACAGTACCATACGGTTGATTATCTTCAATGATCACCGCCCCATTACATCGATTGACATAGGAGGCCACCAAAAATAGCCCTATGCCATGTCCATCGACAGCATCCGTTTTTGTTGTTGTTCCGCGTTCAAACCATTTATCTTGCAGCTCAAGGGGAAAACCACATCCTTGATCAGCAACTTCAATCACAATCTCATTATTTTCATCTGAGATATACAGTTCTACCTGCTTATTACCCGCTTCGTTCTTTAAACTTGCCTCAAAGGCATTATCTAATAAATTTCCTAATACAGCACAGAGTTCCGTGCTATTTAATGAGTTAGGTAATTCACGGAGTTGGCAACCCGGCACAAAAATAAGCTGTAATCCTAATTCTCGCGCACGGTGATATTTACCAAATAACAACCCAGCCACTTGTTTATCTGCAAATTGCTCTCGCAGTGAATCTATTAATTGTTGCCGAGATTCCGATTCCCCCTTAATTAACGCCAAGGCTTGGTCGTACTCTTTCATTTGCAGCAAACCACTTAAAGTAGAAATCCAATTTAAATGTTCGTGGCGCAATGTACGCAAATTATCCACATATTGGCGAACTTGAGAAAGCTGCGCATTTAAGGATTCAATATCATTTTGGCTACGGAAGCTGATCACCGCTCCCGCCAGCAACTCACCATCCATAATGGCAACTCGGCTGGCTATCACATTCAACCCATTGAACTCGCAAACTATATCATGATGGTTTTTCGCGATTTCTTTCGTGAAAAAGCCTGCGGGAGAAACATACTCAGAAACCGGTTTACCGATTAACTGTTTAGCTGACTCACTCAGCGCCAACATTTTTCTAGCATTATGGTTGATATTGATAATTTTCCCATAACGGTCGACGGCAATAATGCCTTCAAACACCGCATCAAAAATCCCCTTTTGCACCAACACTAATTGGGTTATTTCTTCAGGTTCCATGCCAAGCATTTGCCGCTGAATTAATCGGGCGAATGCCCAAGATAGAAATAGCAAAATTACCAACACCCCTAAAAATGTTGCTGACGTTTGCACAAACACTTCAGCTAATGAGGTATCTATTTTGGTGGTGAGATAACCAATGGAAACAACGCCAATGACTTTACCGTTTTCATCAAAGATAGGTGTTTTTGCACGTACTGCATTCCCCATGGAGCCTTCGCCTTTAATAAAATAGCTTTCACCATTTTCTAGCGCCCCCGGTTTATTCCATTGCATTGGGTAGCCAATCTTTTCGCTATTTGGATGATATAAACGAACGGAATGTTCATCACCAATAACGACATAGTCATAACTGGAATCTTGATTGAGCTTATCGGCAATAACTTTTAGCTTAGGAATATCTTTATCTTTTACAGTACTGACGATGCCATCCAATGAAGCGATCATTTTGGCTTGGCTCATGGCGAGTACGCGAATGTTCGCCATCATGCGGTTTTCTGTGGTATCCGTAAAATATTTGCCTAATCCAAGCGTCAATAACACTGAAGCTAGTAACAATAGAAGAAAGACTCTTCCTGAGAATGAAAAAATATTCCCTTTTTTAAATGGGATCTGTGAAAACTCTGTTTTCATCTCGTCTCTCTATAACTCGCTAAAAAGTAAAATTATTGTTACACGCAAAAATACCAATAATGAAGATAAAAGATAACGTAGTCCGCTTAGTAATGCACATAATATTAATTAAACACATTAAAACCACTGAGTAAAGTTCATAACTCGTAATTAAAAACATTAAAACCATTAAACAAATACAAACTCATTTTAGAAACATGAAATAGGTCAAATATATTATATGCAGGGTATTTAATATGAATATTGAAAAGGATAATTAAATAAAAATTGAGAACTTAGGTAATTAACGGCAAGCCAAAAATATTTATTTAATTAACTTTAACATTAGCAACATTTTTAATACATCTCTAAATGAGATGCAGGATACCATTATGTTCGACAGCATAACGTTTAACCAAGTAAAACGTCATGAGAACAGAAAACTCAATGATATCACTCAGTTTTTAAAAGAGAATGATTTAGACATTGATGCCAGCGTTGACGTCTTTATTACGATCACACGTAACGAAAGGTTAATTGCCTGTGGTGGTCTCGCTAAGAATGTCATTAAATGCGTTGCTATTAGCGATGAAGTTCGTGGTGAAGGTTTAGCCTTAAAATTAGCGACTGAATTGGTGAATCTCGCTTACGAGAATAATACTACTCACCTATTTATCTATACCAAATACCAAAATGAAGAGCTATTTCATCAATGCGGGTTTCATACCATTGCTACTGTGCCCAATGTAATGGTTTTAATGGAAAATAGCTGTTGTTATTTAAATCGCTATATTAAAAGTTTAAAAGCCCAATATAAAGCAGGAAAAAAAATTGGCGCTATCGTGATGAATGCCAACCCATTCACATTGGGGCATCGTTACTTAATTGAACAAGCCTCAAAGAACTGTGATTGGCTACATTTATTTGTCGTCAAAGAAGATACTTCCCGTTTTCCGTATAAAGTTCGCCTGAAATTAATTGAAGAAGGCACAAAAGGAATTAATAACCTCACCATTCATAAAGGTTCAGAATACATTATTTCACGGGCTACATTCCCTTGTTATTTTATTAAAGACATTACTGTAGCCAACAACTGTTATACAGAAATCGATATTAAGATTTTTCGCCAATATATTGCTCCGGCGCTGGGAATTACCCATCGTT
Organism: Providencia sp. PROV188; assembly: GCF_027595165.1. Taxonomy (NCBI): domain Bacteria; kingdom Pseudomonadati; phylum Pseudomonadota; class Gammaproteobacteria; order Enterobacterales; family Morganellaceae; genus Providencia; species Providencia sp. PROV188. The sequence goes on along the minus strand of NZ_CP097291.1, from coordinate 1,467,247 downwards.
TCGTCGGCTCAGAACCATTTTGCCAAGTCACTAACCAATATAACCAAGATATGCGCTACTGGCTGGAAACCGACGAAATGCCATTCCCACCCATTGAACTGGTCGAATTCCCGCGGACAGTGATCGACGGCACGGCGGTTTCCGCCTCGCAAGTTCGAAAACTGCTCGCTAAAAAAGATCTTGCGGCGATCAAGCCGATTGTGCCCCCTGCCACGTATCACTATTTACAAGAGATGCTCGCAGCGCAGACACCGTCGCCTACCCCCGCACTACAAGCTTGAATTAGTTATAGGTGAAATATGAAAATACTACACGCAGCGGTTGCCGGCACACTCGAATCCAGTGATGTCATGGTACGAATAGAGCCTCTTGAAGACACTCTTGAGGTCTCATTGCAGATCACCAGCAGTGTTGAAAAACAATTTGGTGATGCCATCAATGCCATCGTGCTTGAAATGATTGAAAAATACGATATTCAAGGCGCTGAAATTGTGGTGGATGACAAAGGTGCATTGGAGTGCGTTCTACGCGCTCGCCTCGAAGCCTTACTGGCTCGCGCCTGTGATCTCGATGCTCTGCCATGGGAGGATAAATAATGACACCGGAAAGAAAAAGCCGCACTCGCAGAAGTATGCTGTTCGTCCCAGGTTCCAATGCCGCGATGCTCAGTAACTCCTTTATTTATAAAGCCGATGCCCTGATGTTTGACCTCGAAGACTCCGTCACCATCCGAGAAAAAGACACAGCGCGTCGTTTGGTGTATCACACACTGCAACACCCGTTATATCAAGATATTGAAACCATTGTGCGCGTTAACGCCCTCGACTCCGCTTATGGGGTTGCTGACCTCGAAGCCGTTGTTCGCGGTGGTGCCGATATTGTGCGCTTACCGAAAACCGATACCGCACAAGATATTATTGATATTGAAAACGAAATTTTACGTATTGAAAAAAGCTGTGGGCGTGAAGAAGGTAGCACCGGGTTACTCGCGGCTATCGAATCCCCGATGGGGATCACTCAAGTAGTGAATATTGCTCACGCTTCTCCAAGATTAATAGGCATCGCATTAGGTGCCGAGGACTATGTCCGCAATTTGCGCACCGAGCGGTCTCCAGACGGCATTGAACTCCTCTATGCTCGGTGCGCCATTTTACAAGCTGCGCGTTCGGCCGGTATTCAAGCCTTTGATACCGTTTATTCTGACGCCAACAATGAAGAAGGCTTCCTCAAAGAGGCCGCTCTCATTAAACAGCTTGGTTTTGATGGCAAATCATTAATTAACCCAAGACAAATTGAGTTACTGCATAACTTGTATGCCCCAACCCAAAAAGAAGTCGACCATGCACAGCGTGTGGTAGATGCCGCTGATGCCGCAGAACGAGAAGGCAAAGGCGTCGTATCCCTCAACGGTAAAATGGTAGACAGCCCTGTAATTGAAAGAGCCCGCTTAGTGTTATCGCGCGCGGCATTATCAGGCATTCGGGAAGAGTGAGGCAGAACATTATGACAACCAATACATTGCGTCAGGCTCGCGTATCAGCCTACTTAGTACCTAAAGACGATGAATTACTGCGTGAATTCAAAGATATCGGCAAAGTTCAGCAGCAAGTTCAAAAACCACGCAACCGCAAACTGTGTGATGACCTGCAAGTGGCTATCCGCCGCTCAGGATTAAAAGATGGCATGACCATCTCTTTCCACCACGCTTTCCGTGGCGGTGATTTAACCATCAACATGGTGATGCAAGTGATTGCCGAAATGGGCTTTCGCAACCTAACCTTGGCATCAAGTTCACTCAGCGCGTGCCACTCGCCACTGGTTGAACATATACGCCATGGCGTCGTCACCAAGATTTACACCTCCGGGTTACGTGGCCCATTAGCCGAAGCCATTTCTCGTGGCGAATTAGCGGAGCCTGTGCAAGTTCACTCCCATGGTGGACGTGCCAACCTTGTTCATAGCGGTGAATTAAAAATCGACGTGGCATTTATCGGCGTTCCGTCTTGTGACGAATATGGAAATGCTAACGGATATACGGGCAACGCAAGCTGTGGCTCACTGGGTTATGCCAAAATCGACGCGGAGAATGCCAAAAAAGTGGTCATGCTGACCGAAGAATTTCTGCCTTATCCACATAATCCATCCAGCATTAAGCAAGATGAAGTGGACTACATTGTCAAAGTTAAACGTGTGGGGGATGCCGACAAAATCGGTGCCGATGCCACTCGCATGACCTCCAACCCGCGTGAGTTATTGATAGCGCGTACCGCCGCTGATGTGATTGAAAAATCAGGCTTCTTCAAAGAAGGATTTTCACTGCAAACCGGTACTGGCGGGGCTTCACTGGCGGTTACTCGCTTCCTCGAAGATAAAATGCGCCGTCATCATATCCATGCAGGCTTCGCGTTAGGTGGAATCACCTCCACCATCGTTGATCTCCATGAAAAAGGCTTAATTAAGAAGTTACTCGACGTGCAAAGCTTTGACCGCGCTGCTGCCGAGTCTCTCGCGCGTAACCCAAATCACATTGAAATCAGTGCCAACCAATATGCATGCTTTGATTCTAAAGGCGCCTCAGTGGACATGCTCGATGTGGTAGTACTCAGTGCTTTAGAGATTGATACTCGCTTTAATGTCAATGTGTTAACAGGCTCAGATGGAGTTATTCGCGGTGCATCTGGTGGACACAGCGACACGGCGGTGGCGGCGAAACTGTCTATCATCGTCGCGCCGTTAGTACGCGGTCGTATCCCAACCTTGGTAGACGATGTGCTGACTTGCGTGACGCCGGGTTCTAGCGTCGATATTTTGGTGACTGACCATGGTATTGCCGTTAACCCAGCACGCCCTGAGCTGAAGCAACAGCTAGAAAGCCAAGGCATCAAAACCGTTTCTATTCAATGGTTACGTGAACGCGCCCAATTATTAACGGGCACACCAAACCCTATCGAATTTACCGATAAAGTGGTGGCCGTGGTGCGTTATCGTGACGGTTCTGTGATTGATGTTGTCCATCAAGTGAAGGAGTAGAACATGTTTTACCCACTGCCTGATACCCAAGAGCAATTTGACATTTCCTTACCTGACTTGCTGGCGAGCCGTGATGCCCGTCAGGCTCGTCAGCAAGAGTGGATTGGTCTCCATCAGGTAACCTTGATTTCATTTACTGTCGTTTTTCCGGGACCGGTTAAAGACAATCAACTGGTCAGAGACATTTTTAATCAAGGCTTAAATGCGCTTAAGCAAGTTGCTTCATGCAGGCAGTGGGTACTTTTATCACAACAATCATTCCCTTTCGTTACCGGACCGGAATGTTTAGTCGCCGTCAATGCCGATGCCCTTGAGGTCAAAAAAGCCTTAATGGAAGCGGAAGAATTATCCCCCGTCGGCCGACTTTGGGACTTTGATGTTTTTGATGCAAATGGCATTTTATATTCTCGCAGCCAATTCAATTTACCGACTAGGCGCTGCTTGATTTGTGACAATGAAGCCAAGGTATGTGCGCGCCAACGCAGCCATTCCCTTGAAGAGATTTTGCGTCGTATCGAGGAGTTAGCCCATGCTCCAGCAAAAAATTAACCGAGAACGTACGTTAAATGATGACGTAGTGAATCACTACAGCCAACTGGCTTGGCAAGCAATGCTTGCTGAAGTCAATTTAACCCCTAAACCGGGTTTAGTAGATAAATGCAACACTGGCGCCCATAAAGATATGGTACTGACCGATTTTCATTTAAGTGCCAATGCAATTGCAAAATTCTTTCCGCAGTTTTTGCGTGCAGGTTATGAACATTGTCAATTACCGATTAATCAGCTACTTCGCCAAATTCGCGGTATCGGTATCAATTGTGAAAAAGCGATGTTTTGTGCCACTCAAGGCGTGAACACCCACAAAGGCTCAATTTTTTCATTAGGTTTAGTGCTCACTGCAGTGGGACGTTTATTCGGGTTACAGAAACGAGTTACACCTAACGCAATCAGCCAAGTTGTTTCTGACATGTGCCAAGGATTAACCGCTGAGCTGCAACAGCCCGCAGAGCACCCAACAGCAGGGCAACGTTTATTCCAAGAGTATGGATTCACTGGCGCTAGAGGGGAAGCAGAGCAAGGTTATCAACTGGTGATAGCCCACGCACTGCCCCATTATCTGAAACAACTGGCAGATGGTAAACAGGCTGATATCGCCCTACTCGATACACTGATTTTACTGATGAGTCTCAATGACGATACCAACATCGCCAATCGCGGTGGAATGGCAGGGCTTCTGTGGATAAAACAGCAAGCAACCAGCTTGTTACATCAAGGAATTCAAGACGAACAGGATTTAAGCAAAGTCCAACAATTTGACTTGCAGTGTATTGAAAAAAATCTAAGTCCCGGAGGCAGCGCAGATTTATTAATTCTAACGTGGTTTTTTGCGCGATTGCCTACGAATACTTATTTAGCTTCATAAATAAAAACAACTTAAATATTCATTAACAAAGGAACAAACATCACAAAATTGATTAATTAAAACCAGAGAAAATAATTTTTAAATAAAAACTGATTTTGCTTTTCAATCATTAATAACATTTCTGTCAATAAGCGTTAACCAATAGTTTTATTAAGAAATAACACTATTCAAGATACCGCTATATCCAGAAATAGGTTTCCACACATTTTAGATATTCGTTTTATGTGATTTAAGAAATTTAAAGTTTTATATTCTTGAAGGATTAGCCTATGCAAAAAGATAAAATATGGAAGCTATTAGTTTTAATAGCCATTCCAATAATCATTGCCTTAATACCGACGCCCGCAGGGCTACCGAGTATTGCATGGCTGTTATTTGGTTTGTACCTTGCCGCCATTGTGGGACTGGTATTAAAACCTTATTCCGAGCCTGTGATCTTGTTAGCCACGATTGCTGCCAGTGCGGTGATCATCGGTGTAACCGGCACTAAAGACGTCAAAGTTGGCGAAGTATTGAGTGGTTACTCATCTGGTACAACGTGGTTAGTTTTCGCCGCGTTCACCTTGAGTGCCGCGTTCGTCATAACAGGCTTAGGTAAGCGCCTCTCCTATATTCTTATTGGAAAATTAGGTGGCACCACTCTTGGACTGGGATATGTCACTGCTATTCTTGACTTGATTATCGCCCCAGCAACGCCGTCTAACACCGCGCGTGCCGGTGGGATTGTCTTCCCTATCATCAACAGTGTGGCGGTTGCATTAGGGTCTGATCCTGAAAAAAGCCCCCGTAAAGCAGGTCACTATTTGCTGGTAAACGTATATATGGTGACCAAAACCACCAGCTATATGTTCTTAACGGCTATGGCACCAAACGCACTGGCATTAGCGATGATGACCGACATTATGGGTATCCATTTAAGTTGGGGGGGCTGGGCATTAGCCGCTGCCGTGCCGGGCTTAATCATGTTGATCCTCACTCCGTTAATTATCTACAAACTGTATCCACCTGAATTGAAAAAGGTGAATAACAAAGAAATCGCAGCGAAAGGCTTAGCGGATTTAGGTCCAATGACCGTGCGTGAAAAACTGCTAAGCATTATCTTTGTGCTGGCGTTATCCGGCTGGATATTTGCAGATAAAATCGGTGTGAGCGCCTCAAGTGTCGCCATTGCCGTGATGGCATTAACGCTGATCCTCGGTGTCGTGACTTGGGATGATGTGTTGAAGAACAAAGGCGGCTGGAACACCCTGATTTGGTACGGTGGTATTATCGGGATGTCCGGCGTGCTCACCAAAGCAGGCTTCTTCAAATGGTTAGCTGATGTGATGAGCGAACACCTCTCCTTCGGTGACCAAGCGATGTTAGCGTTCTTTGTCATCATGTTTATCAGCGTCGCGATTCGTTACCTGTTCGCCTCTGGTGGTGCCTATGTGGCGGCGATGGTCCCTGTTTTCGCCACCGTTGGTATGGTTGCAGGCGCACCGCCGATGCTGTTAGCGCTGGGTCTGCTGTTCTCTAACGCTTACGGCGGCAGCTTAACCCATTACGGAGGCGCGGCAGCTCCAATCGTCTTCGGTGCAGGCTATAACGATATTCGTTCTTGGTGGATCATTGGTGGGATTATCGCGTTCCTCAGCCTATTAGTTCACATGACTATTGGTTTAGGTTGGTGGGAAATTCTTATCAACATGGGCTTAATCTAATCGCCCTTACCCCATAAAAAAGATGGAGTGCAATATAACGCACTCCATTTTTCTTACGGTAAGGCGTTCAAAAAGGACGCGTGATGAAACAAATTCCTTGTACATTAATGCGCGGAGGCACATCAAAAGGTGTCTTTCTCCTCGCTGACTCTCTCCCGACCGACATTCAACAACGTGATGAACTCATTTTAGCCATTATGGGATCCGGTCATCCTTTACAAATCGATGGTATTGGTGGCGGTAGCCCGCAAACCAGTAAAGTCGCCATCATTAGCCCATCAACGCACCCAGATGCAGATGTTGACTACCTTTTTGCGCAAGTCGCCATTACTGAGCGTATTGTCGATACCGCCCCTAACTGTGGCAATATTCTGTGTGCGGTCGGGTCATTCTCGTTAGAAAAAGGGTTAGTACCTATCACTGGAGATGTGACCACCGTCAGGGTGCGTAACGTCAACACCAATACCTTTATCAACGCCACCATTCAAACCCCCAATGGGCAAGTGGAATATAACGGTAAGGCAACTATTGCCGGTGTTCCCGGTCAGGCTGCCCCTGTTGGTTTAACCTTTCTTAATGCCAGTGGCACCAAAACAGGGAAACTGTTCCCTACCGGAAATGTGGTCGATATCATTGATGGTGTTGAAGTTTCTTGCCTCGATATGGCAACGCCCGTGGTACTTATCGATGCCCCACAACTTAATAAAACGGGATATGAAACGGCGGATCAACTTGAAGGCGATAACGAGTTTATGCAAAAACTGGAGCATCTTCGTCTGCAAGCTGGCGCCATGATGGGGTTAGGGGATGTGAGCAAAAAAGTGATCCCCAAACCGATTTTGGTCTCCCCTGCGATTCACGGCGGCACCATTAATGTGCGCTACTTTATGCCCCATAAATGCCATGGCGCATTAGCGGTAACGGGCGCAATTGCTATTGCCACCGGCTGCGTGATTTCAGGTACCGTTATCGAGCGTTATCTGCAAGGTGATGTGGATATGCAGAAGATTGCCATTGAACATCTCAGTGGCAAATTTGAGGTAGCACTAAGTAACCCGACGGATAAACCGGAAGGCATTCAAGCTTCTATTATTCGTACTGCTAGAAAATTATTTGAAGGAAAGGTTTTTGTGCCATGATGGCGAACTGATTGTCCTGCCTCTTTGACAGAGGCAGGATGATAAAACTTACTTCACCGGCTCACTCAAAAATTCACCATTGATAAAATAGGAAACTTGATGAGCTTCATCAGGGGTCGGTATTTCCAGTTTCCCCGCCATTCTTTCCATCACATTTTCCGGAACCGCATATTTGCGCTGACGATTTTGCTGCTGCCACTGCTTATACGGCACTTCCAGATAAATCAGATGCACTTTGGCTTGGTAGCGAGCAAATAGGCTAATCATGCTTTCGCGCAGTGAGGCACTTAGCGATGTCGCATTCCAGATAAAATCTTGTTTACTACGCAAATAAACTTTCGCCTGTTCTTTCGCTTGCTGCGCGACCCAACCTTGGGCATTTTTATCCGCTGGGCTGATTTTATGAATTCGGCGAATTTCATCCAAGCATACCATCGGCGTTTGTGGGTAATGTTGTTGAATAAAATGGTCTTTCCCCATTCCCGGCAAGCCACACAGCATAATCACTTCGCTACCGTCTTCATCAAATGGTTGATAATCCGGCGTCCCACGCTGAGTGTGGAAATAGTGAAAACGCCCCGCCAATGACGCGAAAGCTTTCGGCTGATCCCAGCAATCATGCTCACGGCAAAACAGTTCAAATAGCTCGATGCGAGCTAATAAGTCCGCTTTGTCTTCACATTCACGACCAATCGCATCCGCTTTCGCTAACATACACAGCAAAGACATTTCGACCCGTAATGAGGCGGCGTATAACGCTCGCTCTGGGTCAGGCTTATCCATCAACCATAATGGCAAACCGTGAAAGCGTACTAATGTGGCAATCTGCTCGCGGACAGCAAATGGCGTTTCCACTTCACGAAACAGGATATGGCGAGCGGATAACTCGCCTTTTTTTGCGTGTCCTGGTGAGCGAATTCGCCCCTCTTCTTCTCGAGTGGTGCTGCGCTTTTCCACATCGTGCAAGAGCGCAGCTGTCCAGACAATCTGCTGTTGCGCTTCAGGTAATTGCTGATATTCCGGTAAGCCTTCCAGCGCAGCTAATACCATTTGAGTATGGATAGCCACATCCCCTTCCGCATGGTGTATCGCATCTTGAGGGACGCCATGCATATCACGCACAAATTCAAACTGTTCAGCAAGTTGTGACCATTCTCGTTGTTTTGTTAGTTGCCAACTCATTGGTCATCTCCTTGCATTTCAAACGCTAATCTTGCGCGCTGCCAATTTCGTTTCCAGTGGATATCGGTTTTTACATGGTTTTTGCGCACATACTTAAAAACGTGCTGGATAAAATCACCCACGGCAAAACCTTGGCGATTGCGTGTCACTATACCTTCCATACTGCACGGTTTTCCGGTATGGGTATCTCGTGCAATAAATTGGCTATCTTCCCCTGCCGCGGCGATTAATCCGCTGCTGTACTGCTGAGCAGTGAGGGTTTTATCGATAGCCAAATGAAGCTCAGGTACGGTTGGGAAATCAAACAGTGATGCGTAAAACTTCACTTCATCCCAACTTAGCCAATAATCCCCTTGGCGCACCGCAAACACGTAAAAATAATCTTCGATATGTTGATATTCGATGGAGTGCACGGCATACAGATTTTCACCAAACAATTCGATATCACCCAGATCGTCTTTAATTAATTGCCAACGCTGACGGATTTGCTGCGACCATGCCGACTGGGTCGGAGCGCCGTGAGAACGGGCAAATACGCCGTGACGATTCAGGCAATTATTTTCACCATCGAGTTTTTCAGTATGAACCAGTTGTTCAATATTTTGGATGTGCGCCCACCAATCGCTATTAATACGATCGTCGCTGGTGGTGCCCGGTGAGAACGGATAGTGATACGTTCTACCATACTTCCTTGATTGCATATTCATTATGCTTTCTCTACAGAAATAACAAAAAATAACAAATCTTTTGCAAGATTTGCCTCTGCGATAATTGAGAAATCAAGTGTTGGTATTACATATCTAGTCCGCGAGACGGCCTCATTTTGGATGTTTTATCAGAAAAACAGCAAGAAATAATTTAGTTGGGGGATTCTAAACGAATTAATTAGGTAAAAGCCAGTAACATATTCCTAATTATGCTCGTATTAACCCGCATCACTCAATTGAGATTCATCCAGTGGGTATTTCACCACCACTTTATTGCGGTACAAACAGCGGTCGCTGAGTGTGAGCGGCTCCTGCCCTTTGGTGGTGATTTGCTGCCAAATTTCATTATGGCGATAAATCACGCCGTGTTCCCGAACAAACTTATGATTTTGTTGGTAAATATGGTATTTATTTTCGCGGGGTTCTGAACACAGTAGCTCCCCTTCAATTTGGTGCTCACCAATTTTAAACACTAACTGAAATATCGCTTGAGTGGGGTTATACAACACAAGGTCGATATAGTTATAGAAGATAGCGGCACCTGATCCAAATGGCAAAACTCGCCCTTCATCGGGAAATGGGTCAAAACTGTGATTGGCGCGTTCCACCACTTGCAATGGTGAATGCATCGCCATCCAGTGGATTAAATTGCTGAGTTGGCAAATTCCTCCGCCAATCCCGCTGCGGGCTTCTCCGTAAGAAAGTTCCATTCCTTCCACAAATCCGCGTTTAGCCGTGGGTTTTCCCACAAGGCGACAAAATGAGAAGTATTCCCCCGGCGAGATGGTAACGCCGTTCATTGTTTCAATCGCAATTCCGAGGTTTATCACTTTGTTATGTTGTAGTCGAAGGTCTGATTGCCCCAATTTGCGGATAAGGCGCGATGTGTGTTTATGGTAACGGTATTCCAGCGGTTGCTCCGCTAAATTGCGGGTATATTTGCGCCCTGAAAATGCCCAGTGCCAGCGCCTAAGTAGCCGCTTTTGATTCACGCGCAGCCAATACAAGATAGGATGATAGGAAGAAAGTGGTTTGCGCATGTCGAGCCTTATAGGTTTCAGATAATGAAGGCATCTTCACATAATTCCATCATCATCAATATAGTCACTGTCTGATAATCGATGTTCCACTTAGCAACTATTTTATCTCACTGTTTTTTATCTTTTCAGACTTCAGACTTCAAATTTCAGATTCTAGCTTTTAGCATTTTCCTTAGCTTCCCCAAACATTGGCTCTATGGATTTTGTGCTGTAGCAAGGCGGCAAGTGCAGCTAATCCCTAGGAGCATACATAAGTATGTGACTAGGGTTAGTAAGCGAAGCCAACACCGCTACAGCGCAAAAGACGACGAGCAGATCAATAGAGACCTAAAACCCCCCCGACGGCTAGCGTAAAGAAACTGAACACCCAAATCCACCCGAACGAATACCGCAAATGACGCCCCATATCAATTCCCGCCAGCCCCATCGCCAGCCATGCTGCCGGTGAGAACGGGCTCACAAACGTACCCGCGTTATTCCCTATCGCCATAGCGTACACCACCGCTGAAGGATCAACCCCTGCCGTCGCAGCAATTTGCTGAATAATTGGCAGCAATGCAAAATAGTAAGCGTCAGTACTAGTGAAAATATCCATTGGTACGCCGAGGATACCCACAAAAATATGAATTTTTGATACCCATTCCGTTGGCAGAATTGATGTCAGATCCATTGCGATGGATTTCAACATTCCACCATCGGATAAGATGCCGAGAAACGCGCCCGCTGCAAGAATAATGGCCACCATACCTAACGCCTGTGGGGCGTGCAGGGAGAGCACCTTCATCTGCTCTTTGGGATTTGGGTAGTTAATTAATAACGCCAAAGAAAGCGCAATCATAAATACGTATGGAGCTGAAAGTAGCCCGAATGCTAAACAGATAATCGCCCCTACAATTAATCCACCATTAATTAATGGCTTTTTAGGTTTATGGGCAATATCAACCACATCTGCGATTTGCTCACTTTCGCCTAACAGTGAATCCATTTGATACGGCGTAGTGCCATTTAACGCGGCCGCAGCAATGCGACGCTTTTCACGCATTCCCATAATAATGGCAAATACCACCGCGCCACCCATACCAATCAATTGCACGGGAATTAAACCTTGCCATAGTGTAGAGGCATCGATACCTGTTACCGCTGACGCACGACCTAATGGTCCACCCCACGGCACCATATTCATGATCCCCATACTTGCGCACATCAGCAGCAACATTAGGTATGGACTCATACCTAATTGTCGGTATAGCGGTAATAATGCAGGAATAATAATTAAAAATGTTGCGGCGCCAGAGCCATCTAAGTGCACTACCCCCGCGATTAGCGTGGTCATGATACAGACGATAATCACATTACCACGGGTCATTTTGACCATCATGCGGATCAGTGGGTCAAAAATATGTAAGTCCTTCATCATGCTGAAGAACAAAATGGCAAACAAAAACATCGCTGCCACTTTTGCCACTTTATTAATGCCGCTTTCGAAAAAGACCGAGATTTCACCAATAGAATATCCCGCTAACAGTGCACCAATAAAAGGAATACAAGACATTGCAATAATTGGGCTAGCTTTACCCATCATCAGTAAAGTGACGATTGTCACGATGATTAAAATACCAATAATTGTTAACACATTGACCTTCCTTTTTAGAATTATATTTTCACAGGCTAATACACGTTGTTGAAAATAAAACTGCTACACTTTTACAGTTGTAATTTTATTTTCATCTCCATTACTCTTTTTACATAAAACTAATATTACGTAGGGCTATCGTTGCTTATATAAATCCCTTATTTAGGTTGCAAGATGAAAATTGTTTTTTTGCGGCAACAATATTCATTTAAAGGTAAAGAAAATCATTGAATAAAATAAAAACCCAGTGTGAAAATCTATTAGCACCATAAAAACCATAAAACCAAATTAAGTTTATCATGCTTGATTTATCATAGGGTTAACAAAGAAATGGGGAACTAAGCGAGTATTTATCATGATTTGAAATGACACATTGCAATATATCTACATTCTATCCCTGGTTCTTTTATTTATAATAAAAAATAGCAAGCAGAGATTTATACTTTTTATTCTTTTCCTCAAAATTATCTTCACGTTATTGCTTTTTCAGCTTACTTATAACGAAAAATTTTTTTGAATCCCTAAATTTGCCGTTTTATCACAAGAATGCTCTTACTTTTTTTGTATACTGTCAGAATTATCTTAAGTTTCGTTATAAGGAAAAAGGAATGAGTTACCTATTTTCACCTGCTAACTTAGGTCAAGTTCAGCTAACTAACCGTATTATTGTGCCACCTATGTGCCAATACTCCGCACATGAAGGTCTCATCAGCCCTTGGCATCAGGCTCATTATATGAACCTTGCCTTATCCGGCGCTTCCCTTGTGATTGTCGAAGCTAGTGCTGTAAACCCCGATGGACGAATTACTTACCAAGATTTAGGATTATGGAATGACGCTCAGATGCAGGCGTTCAAAACCCTATTAACGAATATCAAGAGTTTTGCCAATGCAAAATTAGGTATTCAAATTGCCCATGCAGGCAGAAAAGCATCCTGCGCACTACCGTGGGAAGGCGGGCAAAACTTAGCGCCAGACGATCTACATGGTTGGCAAACCGTCGCACCATCCGCTCTGCCTTTTGGCGACAGCTATTCACCAAAGGCTCTCACCATCAATGAGATCCACGAAATAACGCAACAGTTTGTTGATTCAGCAAAACGTGCTGAACAAGCAGGTTTTGATTTAATTGAGATCCATGCGGCTCATGGCTATTTACTGCATGAATTCCTATCTCCTATCTCCAACCAACGACAAGATGAATATGGTGGCAGTTTTGTTAACCGTACTCGATTTTTAGTGGATGTGTTCCGTGAAGTACGTGCGGCGGTCAATCCAAATATTGCTGTCGGTATCCGTATTTCTGCAACAGATTGGGTTGCAGGGGGCTGGGATCTGGCTCAATCCATCGAACTCACTGAAGTGCTAGAAGAATTAGGGTGCGATTATATCCACGTTTCTTCCGGTGGATTATCAGACAAGCAACAGATCCCGGTCAGCCCAAATTACCAAGTACCACTGGCGCAAGCTATTCATGAACATACCGATATGCCAGTTATTGCTGTGGGGCTGATCACCGAGCCTCACCAAGCGGAAGCGATTATTGCGACTGGGCAAGCTGACTTTATTGCGATTGGTCGTGGCATTTTATATGAACCACGCTGGCCATGGCGTGCCGCCAGTGTGCTCAATGAACAAATTAATGTGGCACCACAATATTTACGCTGTGCTCCACATCAATTTAAACAGCTATTTAAATAAGCGTTGATTTAAAAACCTATCCTAAAAACAACAAAGCCACGGGATTTTTCATCACCGTGGCTTTATTTAACAATGACTAAAGTTATTCAATTAACGCGCGTTAGTTGCACACTCTTGAACAAATGAAATCATAGTTTGTTGGAATTCAGGCGCAGCAGCAGGTGATTTTTGCAGTTCACTGTCTAAACGCTTAAATTCTTTTAAACCATATTTTTCAACAGTTTTATCATAAGCACAGCCACAGATTGCGCTAATAGCTTGTGCTGTTTCTGTATCAGATTCGCCCGCTGCTTTTACACAGTTGTTTACGAACTCAGAACGATACTCTGCAATCTCTTTTTTCTCGTCTGAACACGCTGACAACAATGCCATCATACCCGCCATACCCAATACTAATGCTGTCTTTTTCATTTTTAACCTATTTATCTTTGTTTACATCGGATTACAGTTTATATCGGATTACATTAAAACCCTACAACATGCCTTAGTATTAATCATAGCTGCTTTAAATTAAAAAATCTTGTTTCTATTGAATATTTAATTGCCCTATTTATTTCAATAAATTCACTAATTTAAGGTTTAAATTTTATGTTTCCTCTCTCAGTAAAATATAATTTCACTCACAGTCAATAGAGGACAAAAAAGCCGGAAGATAATTCCGGCTTTTAGTGAATACCTATTTTCAATTAATATTCAATGGCATTACCAGTAACCAAGGAATTTCCACCAAATACTTCCTAAACTGATCCAAATAATTAAGTTAACAACGCTCATCACAAAGCCCGCTTTCCACCATTCGCCCAGTGTGGCATAGCCCGAACCGAAGATAATTGGTGCCGTACCCGTGCCGTAGTGAGTTAATGACATCATTAAGGATGAGGAGAATGCTAAGGTTAAACCTAACAGCATTGGCGGTGCGCCTAATGCAAGACCCGCCGCAAAGAAAGCCCCGAACATTGCGGTAATGTGCGCAGTTGTACTGGCGAAGAAATAGTGAGAGTAAACATAGATTAGTACCAAAATTAAGGTACCCCAAACCCAACTAATTCCCATGCTATCGATAGAGCTTCCTACCGTGACAGACATCCACTTAATAAGACCTAATTTACCTAAGAAGCTAGCCATCATCACCAGTGCGGCGAACCAGACAACGGTATCCCATGCCCCTTTATTTTTCAGGACATCATCCCAGTTAATAACCCCAGTGCCCAATAATACGCTCAGACCAATAAAGGCTGCCGTGGTTGCATTCACGCTGAATGATGGACCAAACAACATTTCAGGAACCCCTGCCCACATCATTAATAACAGGATAAAAACCCCTAATGTGATCATTTCAGGCAATGAAATTGGTCCTAATTGCTGTAAACGTTCTTTGGCAAAATTAGGAGCATCCGGTGTAGAGGTAATTTCTGGCTTATACATAAAGTAGATAACCAGTGGCATTAAAATCAGAGAAACAATCGCCGGTACAAATGCCGCAATCGCCCACATTCCCCAAGTTAGCTCATTACCTTTACCCGCTTCGCTGACAATTAAGCTGACAATCAGCGGGTTCGGTGCCGTTGCTGTAATAAACATCGCGGAGGTAATTGGGTTGATATTATAGTTCACTAAAGAGAGGTAGCGCCCTATTTTCCCGGAAGTACCGTCTTCTGCCTTAGAACCAAAACTGTCTGAAATCGAACGCATAATCGGGTGAATAATTCCCCCGCCTCGCGCAGTGTTACTTGGCGTCACAGGCGCAAGAATGGTTTCTGCAATGGCCAGCGAATAAGCAATCCCAATGGTTTTTTTACCAAACAGTGAAATAACGTAATAACCTATACGCGCTCCCAGCCCCGTTTTATTCAAGCTCATGGAGACCATGATGGAAATACCAATCAGCCAAATCAGGTCATTAGAAAAGCCACTTAATGCATCTGCAATCGCGCCTTTTGTAGATTCAGGATTGGTGACCCCAGTCGCGGCCACCAAGGAAATCGCAACGATAGAAACACCACCAATCGGTAACGCTTTACCGATAATCGCAGCGATAGTTCCGACAAACAGGGCTAATAAATGCCATGCATTCGGATTAACACCTTCAGGAACAGGAATAGCAAACCAGATAATTAACGTAATCGCGACCGCGATTAAGGTAGGTATCGGTTTTAACGGAGTCAGTTTATTCATAAGGGTATCCATACAGTTTTTGAGATGGAATGACAGAGAAAGTGCAATATATATTTTTTTATTCTCAGTCGATGTTAGCAAATAATCACCTGAAAATATTGATCGTTATCATTTGGTTACTGAGTTTCATATGAATTTCAAGCCATTATGTAACAAAATGTAATTGAAATTCACAAACAGTCACACACCCTTAAAATGAGTTAAATGTGGCGGTGAAATAAAAACGAGTAACAGTTATGTATAAAAACGTCACTAACTCTTCCATCGGATTAAAGCGATTAAATATTAAAATATTTCCCAAAACTCAATTAATATACAAAAATTCAATAATTATTGATATTTACCTATCTAAAACTTAATGCTGAATCGAATTACTCATAATTAATCAAGAATAGCAATAAAGCCCCTTGTAAATAGATTTACTTTCGTTTAGTAGAGCGAATGAAAATCAACCAGGCTAATTGATTAATGAAATTATTTAGCTCAAGCCTTAAGCTATTAGGGTACATATATTGCTATCTCATGGGCAGCCAATTCATTACCCAATAAGATAATCGTTATCAGTAATAATCATCTCCACATTAATCACGTACTTCTCTATTTGTATCATTATGTGACTACGTTTTCTTACGGGCAGCTGAACTAGAATGAATCAGGCTACTCATTTAAATAAGCCCTTTAAATAAAGGAGATTAAAATGACATTTGACGATACTCATTATAAGAGCCAGCAACAACCTTGCATCGTTTTAAGTACGACTAATAGCCAAGAAAGTGCCATAAAAATTGCACAGCACCTGTTGAATAACCATCTTGCTGCCTGTGTTTCATTATTACCCGAAATGAAATCAGTCTATTTGTGGAAAGGAAATGTGACAGAAGATAAAGAAATTCTATTACTGATAAAAAGCACGATTGGTAATCAGCAAGCGCTATTTGATGCAATCAAGGAAATTCATCCCTATGAAATTCCTGAGTTAATTCGTTTAGACCCTAACCAAGTTGAGGATAACTATTTACAATGGCTAGTTAATTCTGTTCGTTAATATTAACACTTCCATATTATTTTTAGTTTATATTCCTTTTTCATATAGCAAATTTTGATCATTTTTATTAGCTGGTCAGCTTTGGTAAATACAAAATTAGTGTTATATAAGTAGTCTCGCTTAATATTTATTTTCCTCCTTCGTTTGGAGGATTTTTTTGTCAAATTGACACTAATAGCGTTAAATTTCAGATCAAACATCTAAATATGAATCTTTCAATTTAATACACCATCCTTTATTAAATAAAAAGTATAAATCTGTTTTATATCTTATTTCGAATATTTTCCTTGCTCAATGTTATCCTTAAATTATATTAAAATATATATTATTTAATCGCATAATGTAAGGCGGAGAAACAATGTCAAAGTTTACTGAAATCAATCAAAACCTACTGCAAACCATGCCGGAGCTGGCTCAATTTATTCCTGAAGTCATGATGCATTTTTCTAACTTAATTGCAGCTGCCTCGACAGAGGGAGTTCTGGATAAAAAAACCAAAGAGCTGATTGCGATTGGTATTGCGGTTGCCAATCGCTGCGATGGCTGCGTTGCTTTTCATACAAAAGCTTTGGTCGATTTAGGAGTAACCCAACAAGAACTTGCTGAAACTTTAGCTGTTGCCATTTTTATGGGGGGAGGCCCTTCAGTTATGTATGCAACTCAGACATGGAATGCGTATAAAGAATTTACCAACCATTGCGAATAAGCATGTACAAAGGGTGAGGATGCCCCCTCACCCATAAACCACGTTTTAGCCCGCTCTAACCACCTGGCTACCAGCGTTAAAATAGGGAGCCTGGCTGGGTGCTAATGGCTCTCGACCGCGAATTTTGTCCGCTATTTTTTCCGCAATCATAATGGTTGTGGCATTTAAATTGCCTGTAATAATCAGCGGCATAATGGATGCATCAATCACTCGTAGGTTATCAATCCCATGGACACGCCCTTCACCATCGACGACCGCCATAGCATCCGAGCCCATTTTGCACGTTCCACAAGGATGAAACGCAGTTTCCGCGCGTTCTCGTACAAACTGATCAAGTTGCTCATCGGTGACAATATGCTTGCCGGGGCTAATTTCCTCACCTCGATACGGGTCTAACGCGGGTTGAGCCATAATTTCCCGCGTGATACGAATCGCTGCGCGAAACTCTTCCCAATCCTGCTCACAAGACATGTAATTAAACAAGATGCTAGGGTGTTGATGCGGGTCACGAGATTTTATCTGCACTCGACCTCGGCTAGGTGAACGCATAGAACCCACATGTGCCTGAAAACCGTGTTGATTCACCGCATTACTACCATTGTAGTTAATCGCCACCGGCAGAAAGTGAAATTGAATATTTGGCCATGCAAATTTTTCACTGCTACGAATAAACCCACCCGCTTCAAACTGATTACTGGCACCAATACCGGTACCTTTAAATAACCACTGCGCACCAATCATCGGCTGATTAAACCATTTCAATGCGGGATACAGGGAAACGGGTTGCTTACATTCATATTGCAAGTACATTTCCAAATGGTCTTGCAAATTTTCACCCACACCTTCCAGATAATGAACGGGAGGGATCTCAAACTGCGCTAATACCGCTTTAGGGCCGACACCGGAGCGCTGCAATATTTGCGGGGAGGCGATAGCCCCAGCGCATAATAAGACTTCTTTGCGCGCCTTCGCCACCTGCACTTGCTGATGCTTTCCTAAATAATACTTCACAGACACCGCTTTTTTCCCTTCAAACTCAATGGTATCCGTAGTGGCATGGGTAACTATCGTCAAGTTTTTACGGGTGCGAGCTTGGTCTAGATACCCTCTGGCGGTACTCGCACGACGACCTTTTGGCGTCACCGTACGATCCATCGGACCGAACCCTTCTTGCTGGTAACCGTTTAAATCCTCTGTTTTCGGATAACCCGCTTGAACGCCAGCTTCAACCATCGCGTGGAATAGCACATTATTGTGGGATTTTGGCGTCGTCACACTCACGGGGCCTTGATCGCCGTGGTAATCATTTCCACCAATATCGCGGGTTTCTGCTTTACGAAAATATGGCAAACAGTTGGCATAAGCCCAATCTTCAAGCCCCGGTGCTTGCGCCCAGCCATCAAAGTCCATGGCATTTCCACGGATATAGCACATGCCGTTAATCAATGAAGAGCCGCCAAGCCCTTTACCGCGCCCACATTCCATACGGCGGTTATTCATATGGGGCTCAGGCTCTGTTTCATACGCCCAGTTATAACGGCGCCCCTGAAGTGGGTATGCTAATGCCGCTGGCATTTGTGTGCGAAAATCGAACCGGTGATCCGGTCCTCCTGCTTCAAGGAGCAGCACAGTAACATCAGTATCTTCTGTCAGGCGGGTAGCAAGAACGTTACCGGCTGAACCAGCACCGATAATAATGTAGTCATAGACCATTGTTATCTCCTCTGTTTCAGTCAAATTAAGTGATTAAAAAATGGATGAAAACTCTCCGAGTTCAACTTGAATGGATTTGATTTGAGTGTAATTTTGTAGCGTCATCAGACCATTTTCGCGCCCTACACCAGAGTGTTTATAACCCCCCACTGGCATTTGCGCAGGGGATTCTCCCCAGGTGTTGATCCAACAAATTCCCGCTTCTAATTGGTGAATAACGCGATGAGCACGGGCGAGATCTTGCGTGACAATTCCTGCGGCTAAACCATAAATCGAGTGATTTGCTCGCTCAATGACCTCGTCTTCTGTGAGGTAGCTTAGAATGCTCATTACAGGACCAAAAATCTCTTCTTGGGTGATTTGCATTTCATCTGTGCAATCAGTAAACACCGTCGGTGCCACATACGCGCCGTTTGCCAGCGACTCAGTCATCAGACGCTCACCACCACATAACACGGTCGCCCCTTGCGCCTTACCAATCTCGATATAGCGCAGCACATTGTCCAGATGCTTGAAGCTGACTAAAGGCCCAAAATTGGTATTTTCATCGGTTGGTGAACCAATACGAATGCGAGCAACGCGCTGTGCGATTTTGGCTTCAAAGGTGGCTTTCAGGTTTTCTGGGATAAACACCCGCGTCCCATTGGTACACACTTGCCCAGAGCTGTAAAAATTTGCCATCATGGCGATATCCGCGGCTTTGTCTAAATCGGCATCATCGAAAATAATCAGCGGTGATTTTCCGCCCAGCTCCATGGTGACCTCTTTAAGGCTTGAGCTAGAGGCATTCGACATTACTTTTTTCCCCGTCGGGACGCCGCCGGTAAATGAGATTTTGGCAATATCAGGATGCTCTGTTAGCCATTGACCCACTTCACCGCCCATTCCCGTTACCACGTTAAACACCCCCGCAGGTAAGCCCGCTTCAGTGTAGATTTCCGCCAGCTTTAATGCGGTTAATGAGGTAACTTCGCTGGGCTTAAATACCATGGCGTTACCCGCTGCCAGTGCCGGTGCGGATTTCCATAACGCAATTTGAATGGGATAGTTCCATGCGCCAATCCCCGCAACAACCCCCAATGGTTCACGACGAGTATAGACAAACGAGGTTTCACGTAGCGGAATTTGCTGCCCTTCTAGAGCGGGGATCAAGCCTGCATAGTATTCAAGAACATCCGCGCCCGTCACAATATCCACAAAGCGCGTTTCAGAAAGTGGCTTCCCCGTATTGAGGGTTTCTAAATAGGCGAGTTCATCATTACGTTCACGTAAAATATCCACGGCACGGCGCAAAATACGTGAGCGCTCCATCGCGGTCATTGCCGCCCAAATTTTTTGCCCCTGTTTTGCACTCTCCACCGCCCAGTGAATATCGTCGATGCTAGCTGATTGCAAATGTGCAATCACGTCGCCATTGGCTGGGTTGATTGCCTCAAACTGCCCGCATTCAGGTTGTGAACTGTCGACATATCCGCCATGAATGTAAAGCTTATGAATCGGTGGATGTTGCATAACGTCTCCTTTGAAAAATAGTTAGGTCGAATGGTCTCCTGCACGTGCCAATTGCATATCGATATATTCGTTAGTGATGCTGAGCGCTTCCGTCACAGGAAAAGACTCATTGCTCAGCGCACTGCGTAACCATAATCCATCAATCAAGGCAGCCAGACCTTTAGCAGCACGGCGTGCGGCAGGTTTACTTAGCGCTCGTCCAAACTCATAGCTCAGGTTTGAATATAAGCGACGGTCATTCACCCGCTGTAAGCGGTTCAGATTTGGCTGATGCATACTGCTCGCCCAAAATGCTAGCCACGTTTTCATTGCGGCTTCACTGATTTGAGTGGAATCAAAGTTCCCTTCCACAATTGCCTGAATTCGCGCTTTAGGATTTTCACCACTCAATAATCTGAGTCGCATCGCAATACCAAACCCGAGTTGATACTGGATATGGCGCATGGTGGCCTCCAATAAACCACTCTTATCACGGAAATAGTGGCTAATAATCCCAGTAGAGACTCCCGCTTTACGGGCGATCAGCACAAAGCTGGCTTCTTGCATTCCCACTTCGTTGATGACAGCTAAAGTGGCCTGAATTAACTGCTGTTTACGTATCGATTGAACGCCTATTTTCGGCATGGCATGAAGACCTAATAAGACCATTGAACCCATTCATTAAACGATTTTTTAATTGAATGTTCAATCAATATTAACTATTGTTTACAACAATTCATTTACAAATAACTCGAGGAGATACCCGTGAAATTTTAAATATTTACTAATAATTCAATGCGTTAGTAAATAATCTAATTTTAAATTTTCATCCAGATAAAACTGTGGAACTGCCAATGACAAATTCAAAAAGTCCAAAAAATGGGCAGAAAGACCAACTTAATCACGTTGTTTTTTTTACCTCCGCCGCCTTAATACTGGCGTTTTCTTTTTTCACCATCCTGATGACTGACACCGCAAATCAATGGATTGTTGCAACACTGGGTTGGGTGTCAAAAACCTTCGGCTGGTATTACTTACTTGCCGCCACCTTGTATATCGTTTTTGTGATTTTTATCGCCACCTCGCGCTTTGGGAACATCAAACTGGGACCAGAACAATCCAAACCGGAATTTAGTTTGCTCAGCTGGTCAGCGATGCTGTTTGCCGCGGGGATCGGCATTGATTTGATGTTTTTCTCGGTGGCTGAACCGGTCACTCAATATATGTTACCGCCAACAGGTGAAGGCGAAACCCTTGAAGCGGCTCGTCAGTCGATGGTGTGGACACTGTTTCACTATGGACTCACGGGCTGGTCAATGTACGCCTTGATGGGCATTGCGCTCGGTTACTTTAGTTATCGATATAATTTGCCATTAACCATCCGTTCTGCCCTATATCCGATTTTTGGTAATCGGATTAACGGACCGATTGGTCATACCGTCGATATTGCCGCCGTGCTCGGGACGATTTTCGGTATCGCCACCACCCTCGGTATTGGCGTGGTTCAGCTCAATTACGGGCTAAAAGTGCTGTTTGACCTTCCTCAAGGGCTAACGGTGCAAGGCGGGCTGATTTTCCTTTCGGTAATCATGGCGGTCATTTCCGCCACATCGGGGGTCAATAAAGGGATCCGTATTCTCTCGGAACTCAACGTACTGCTGGCATTAGGACTGATCCTGTTTATCCTCTTTGTGGGGGATACGGAATTTCTGCTCAATGCGCTAGTACTCAACGTCGGGGATTATGTGAACCGTTTTATGGGGATGACCTTGAACAGTTTTGCGTTTGATAGACCGACTAACTGGATGAATAGCTGGACGCTATTTTTCTGGGCATGGTGGGTAGCATGGTCGCCTTTTGTTGGGCTGTTTTTGGCACGAATTTCCCGTGGTCGCACCATTCGCCAGTTTGTGATTGGCACACTAATCATCCCTTTTGTCTTCACACTACTTTGGCTCTCTATCTTTGGTAATAGCGCTCTGTATGAAATTATTCATGGCAACAAAGCGTTGGCTGAAACGGTATTAGAGGCCCCCGAAAAAGGGTTTTATTCCCTACTCGAGTTATATCCGGGGTTTGGATTAACCGCCTCCGTTGCCACCATTACAGGGTTGCTGTTTTACGTGACATCCGCGGATTCTGGCTCATTAGTGCTGGGGAATTTCACCTCAAAACTGAGCGATATTAATCACGATTCTCCTAATTGGCTGCGAATTTTTTGGTCAGTAGCCATTGGTTTACTCACTCTCGGGATGTTAATGACCGATGGAGTGCCCGCCCTGCAAAACACCACCGTGATTATGGGGTTGCCGTTTAGTTTTGTGATCTTCTTTATTATGGCAGGGCTGTATAAGTCATTGCGGTTTGAAGATTATCGCCGCGTCAGTGCCATTAATACCAATGCCCCTGCGCCGCTGTATGGTAACGAGCCGATTAAATGGAAACAGCGTTTGGGACGTGTGATGAATTTCCCGGGCACCACCTACACCCAACGGATGTTAGATTTAGTCTGTATTCCCGCGATGCAAGATGTAGCTAAAGAATTGGAATTGCGTGGCGCGAAGGTGGAATTTGCGATCTATCCTCTTGCCGAAGAAGAGCGACTTAACCATTTAGAGTTAGTGGTCGATTTAGAAGAAGAGCAAAGTTTTATCTATCAAATTTGGCCACGCCGCTACACGGTGCCAAGCTTTACCTACCGCGCTCGTTCCGGTAAATCCCACTATTACCGCCTTGAAACTTACTTGTGGGAAGGCACCCAAGCTAACGATTTAATGGACTACACCAAAGAGCAGGTGATCAGCGATATTCTTGACCAGTATGAGAAGCATTTGAATTTTATTCATTTAAGCCGCGAAGCACCGGGATCAACATTGACCTTTCCCGAAGGAAATTGATACGGAGCTGATTATTTAAACAATATAAAAGGCGCTCAAAAAGCGCCTTTTGTTTGCAACACGGGGAATACTAATTATTCATTCTGATATTTTTGCTCTAGCATGGATTGAAGCTCGCGCGGGTTGTTCATCCACGATAAATGCCCCGGACAGCCTGCTGCCGTTGGGTTGATATCACAAGGGCGGATGTGATTGAGCAAGGACTTTTCATCTTCATCCCGTTGTTCGAGTAGCGATTGGTAGCTACGATCTTGCTGAGCAATTTTTAATTTAGGGTCAAATTTGAACTTCTGCTCTTCCCGCAGTGAGTCCACTCCTTGGTAGTTTTCATGATATAGGCGATCAACGGGTGATTTTTCTTTAAATGACAAGTCGGTGGCAAAGCCAAAAGGAGCACAGAAAACAAGAAAAAAGACAACAATAACCTTTTTGAACATATGGATACCTACTGTAAATGCATAATTTGGCATTATATTCACTTACAACCCATTGGTGTATAAAATCCATTATTGATTTTTAAATATTGTTATTTATTAAATAGTTGGAATTAATTAATCATAAAATCAATTGTTTGAATACTCATTAATACCCATAGTGATTATTTCTGCATTTTTATCTATTGCTTTCATTACTCTTCATCAAATAGCGCAATGTCATCACGCAAAAATACAAAGAAAAACAGGCAATTTTCATGATTTCGAGCTAAAACTATATTAGCGTTTTTATTTATGAGGGAATGACATGGAGCCAGTGAATAGCCACATTACATATAAAGTGAACCATTCGATTTCGGTGGATGATTTTTTGAATTTATTGAAGCAATCCCCACTGGATACGTTTGTGCCCACTGACGATGTCGCATTGCTGGATTCGATGTTAAATAATGCGGATTTGTTGATCAGTGCTTGGGTGGATGAGCAGGTGGTGGGTTTCGCTCGCGCGATCACGGATTTTAGTTTTTGCTGCTATATCTCTGAAATTGCGGTAGATACTCAGTATCTTCACCAAGGTGTCGGTAAGCATTTGCTGCGCCTCACCGCCGAGGAGCTTCCCCCCGAGTGTCATTTAATTTTTCGCTCCACCCCCGACTCCCAAAACACCTACCCCAAACTCGGCTTCAATCCCTGCCCCAACACCTGGCATATCTCCGCCAAAAGCTTTCTAGACAAAATGAAAAGCTAGTTTTTATTTTTTCTTAATTTCGTCCTTGTTTTTGATTTGGTTTTGTCCTTTATTACGACTCCCCCAATGCTCTAAAGAATTTGGTTTTAGCTTTAGTTTTGGTTTTGGTTTTGGTTTTTCCCTTGACCTTCCCCAAACATAGCTCTAAATAATTCGCGTTGTGATAAGGCGGCGAATACGCTAAGCCCTGGGAGCATACACAAGTATGTGACTAGGGTTAGCTTATGAAGCCAACACAGTCACAGCGTGAAGTATGACGAGCATTTAAGTCCTCAGCTTAGAGCGCAACCGTTTGATGGCCTGACTGTGAAGCTGACTCACTCTCGACTCCCCCACCTCCAGCACCGCACCAATCTCTTTCAAATTCAGTTCTTCTTGGTAATACAGCGTCAGCACCATTTTTTCGCGCTCAGGCAATTGCTCTATCGCCGCCACGATTTGATCTTTTAGGCTGGATTCCATCAGTAAACTCAGTGGGTTGCCGCCATCGTCTTCATCCATTGAAGGTTCGCAGCTTTCCCCGTGCACTTCGTGCCATTCATCGTAAGAGAACAGCTGGCTATTGTTGGTATCTAGCAGCACTTGGCGATATTCCGATAGATCGATATCCAGCGCTTTGGCAATTTCTGGCTCTGTCGCACTGCGCCCAAGGCTTTGCTCAAGTTCACCAATGGCTTTGGTCATTTCTCGCGCTTGGCGACGTACGCTACGAGGAACCCAGTCACGGCTACGCAGTTCATCGAGCATGGATCCGCGGATCCGCTGCACAGCGTAAGTGGCAAAAGAGGCACCTAATGAGGCATCGAAACGTTCTAATGCGTGGAGTAGACCGATGCCCCCCGCTTGGATTAGGTCATCGATATCAACGCTGGCAGGAAGTCGGACTTGCAGTTTTAGGGCTTCATGGCGTATTAGAGGGTAATAACGCTCCCATAGGCTATTTTTATTAATGACACCTTCGGCAGTATATAAATCACTCACAACCTGAATCACCCTTCAAGTTTTAACTAAAGGTAGCCATTATCTGTGTTACGCGTAATTTCAATCCGCAGAGTAAGGCACTAAATCAGCCGTTATTCTTTTTATCCTAAATAAATTTGATGGAGCCCAATATTTTTTGATTCTATTTTTTGCTTTTTCTTTTGACCTTTGCCCTTACTTTTGACCTTGTTTTTGACCTTAACAATGCCAAAGCGCGCCCTAAATAATTCGTGTTGCAGCTAGGCGACGAAGGAGATTATCCCTAGGAGCATACTGAAGTATGTGACTAGGGTAATTTAGTGCAGCCAACAACGCTGCGGCGCGAAGTATGACGGGCAAAAAAAAGACCAGCAAAGCTGGTCTTTAATAAACTATAAAAGTCTAAATTAACGTAACAGGCTCAGAACACCTTGTGGAACTTGGTTAGCTTGCGCTAACACTGCAGTACCTGCTTGTTGCAGAATCTGACCACGGCTCATGTTAGAAACTTCTGTAGCGAAGTCAGCATCTTGGATACGGCTACGTGCTGCGCTCAGGTTGTTAACAGAGTTGTTCAGGTTGTTGATAGTAGACTGCATACGGTTTTGGATAGCACCTAAGTCTGAACGCAGGCTATCAACAGTTGCTAATGCTTTGTCTAAAGTACCCAGAGGACCTTTATCATCCAGAACTTTTTTCTCTGCATCAGAGAGTTCAGCTACATTTTTAAATTCAAGTTTTGCAGTAACTGCTGCAGGGGACGCTGCAGAATCAGCAGGTGTAGCTGTTACATCAGCTTTTAGAACAACATTTTCACCATCAACGGTACCAGTTATGTAAGCTTTGGTTTTATCTACTGCACCTGTAGTAGCATCAGTTTGGTAGTATACTTTTGCCCCTTCAACATCTTTACCACCAAATTTGATTCCATCCAACCCAGCTTTAGCGGCTGTTAATGCATCAGCTTCTGCACCGTCACCTTTAATATCTGCTGCAAAATCACTTGCTGAAACAGCTGCGCCCATCTTGCTTGCACTTGCATCAAAATTATTCAGACCTAATACTTTGCTATCGATTTTTTTCAAGTTAATAGCGATAGTTTCAGAATCGTTAGTACCAACCTGAATTTTCATTGAAGTATCTTCGCTAAGAACTTTCACACCGTTAAACTGAGTTTGTTCAGAGATACGGTTGATCTCGTCCATACGCGCAGTAACTTCTTTATTGATAGAATCGATATCGCTCTTAGAGTTAGTGCCGTTTTGTGCTTGAACAGTCAGTTCACGAATACGTTGTAAGTTATCGTTGATTTCGTTAACTGCGCCTTCAGCGGTTTGTGCGATAGAAATACCGTCGTTTGCGTTACGTGCAGCTTGAGTTAAACCTTTAACGTTTGCAGTGAAACGGTTAGCGATTGCTTGACCCGCAGCGTCATCTTTTGCGCTGTTGATACGTGAACCAGAAGATAAACGCTCAATCGCAGTACCCAGTACGCCTTGTGAACGGTTTAAGTTGTTCTGAGTAGTCAGAGACAGAATGTTAGTGTTAATGACCTGTGCCATAATGTATGTCCTTTATTATTCAATATAATACAGTGTTAATACTCTAAATAATTCGTGCTGTATCTAGGCGGCCAGCGAAGGTATCCCTAGGAGCATACTGAAGTATGTGACTAGGGTGACTGAGTGCAGCCAACACCGATACAGCGTGAAGTATGACGAGTATTCTGTTAAGAAATTTTGTCAGCAAATACATTATCGGCGGCACCCAAAACCCCTTTAGCCATTTTTATAAAAATTTTTCACGTCTATTGGCAAAAGCGCACTGGAATCAGCTTTTTTCAAACTAAATTTTTTATTAAACCCTTCGATTATGGTTAATGTCCTTATCATTTTTATTCAATAAGCCTAATTACCTGCTTTTTACGGTTTAACTCCTTCCATTATTATTTCGCAGAATAGTCTAATATTTTTCCCCAATTCGCCGATAAAGGACTAAATACGAATTTATTTTCAGGGTTTATATTCAGGAGAGATTTATGGCAGGCATATCTACACTCGGTATCGGGGCTAACTTAGACTTAAATGTGCAAATGGATCAATTAGAGGCAATGGAAAGGCGCCGTCTCGACCCATTAACACAACAGAAAGCCAGCTATGATGCGCAAATCAGTGCATTTGGTAAAATGCAATCTTCATTAGAAAAACTGAAAAAAGCAGCGGAAGATCTCAAAAAATACGAAGATATCAGCACCACCAAAGTGAGTGGTGAATATAAATCTTTTGATGTGAAAACCGATGGTAAAGCGGTTGCTGGTGTACATGATATTAAAGTCACCCAACTGGCTAAAGCGCAAACTATTGCGACCAAAGGACACAGTGATAATAAAGAATTACTGGGTAGTGATGCCAAAGAGCGTACCATCACCATTACTCAGCCTTCTCAAAAAGAAGCAAAAGATAAGATTGTTATCAAACTTGACAATGAGAGCACCTCATTAGTTGAGATTGCTGATGCCATCAACAAATCGGATAAAGGCGTTTCTGCATCCGTTATTAAAGATAAAGATAACCAATACCACCTCGTTGTTACCGCGAAAAAAGCAGGTACTGATAGCCGTATGAGCATCAGTGTTGACGGCGATGATAAATTAGCGAAAGTACTGAATGTCGAGTCAACCTTGGTCGATGGTAAAGTCACGATTGTTGATGAAGCCAGTAGTGGTATGGAACAAAAAGTTCCACCACAAAATGCGCAATTAACTATCGATGGTTTTGACCTTGAGTCACAAACTAACGAAGCCAAAGACCTGTTTCCTGGTTTAACTCTGTCTTTAAAGAAAGAGAGTGAAGATGGCAAATCAGACCATTTAATTATCTCTGAAGATATTGAGCCAGCTAAAGCGAAAATCAAAGCCTGGGTGGATGCCTATAATGAGTTCCAAACCTTAGCCAAAGAGCTCACTAAATATACCCCAACCGAAAAAGGCACGGCACCCGATAAAACCAATGGCCCATTAATTGGTGATTCAACTTTACGCGGTATTCAAAGCACCTTACGTAACCAAGTTCGTACCCCACAAGATAGCGGTGAATTAAACCTGCTGAATAAAATGGGGATTAAACAAAAACTGGACGGTACGTTAGAGATCGACAGTAAAAAACTCGATAGCGCCATAAAAGATAACCCATCAAGCGTAAAAGTATTCTTTGCTGGTGACGGTGAAAAAACTGGATTTGCTACCGAAAACTTTAATTTCTTAAAGGATACCTTAGATAGCAAAGAAGGCACGCTGCATACCGCCACTGATGGCGTACAGAAGAAAAAGAAAAGCATCGATAAACGTATCGAGCAAACCAATAAACAAATTGAAAACACCATGGATATCTATCGACGTCAGTTCCAAAACCTCGATAAGATGATGAGTTCACTGAACAGCACAAGCAGTTCATTAGGCAGACTTTTAGGTTAACCGCATGTATCAACGTAAAGCTAATCAAGCCTATCAGCAGGTCAGTTTGGAGAGTGAAATCGCCAATGCGACCCCGTATCAACTGATCCAAATCCTGTTTAAAGGGGCCTTAAGTGCCCTTAAACGGGGGGAAATTTTTATGGAGCAGGGAAACATTGCTGAAAAGGGTAAAGAAATCTCAAAAGCAATCGACATCATTGACACGGGATTAAAACAATCGCTAAATTACGAGGCTGGTGGCGAACTTGCTGAAAATTTAGCAAGTTTGTATGAATACATGACGCGGCAATTGCTCCGCGCCAACATAGAAAACAACGTGACTTATGTCCAAGAAGTTTACCAATTACTCTCCGATATCGCCTCTGCATGGCAACAAATCGGTGCAAATGTGGATGAAAGATAACCAGGTGGACAATAAAAATCCTCTCTATTTACTTGAAATATATCGTAATGTCTTAATATTAAGTGAAAACTTAGTTTCGCTCGCACAATCAGGGGAATGGGAGTCATTAATCTCCCGAGAAACTGAATATGTCCTTGCCGTTGAGAATTTAACGGCTTTGACTCAAGAATATGAGCAGGAACAACCTATTACTGACGACTTTGTGCAGTTACTACACCAGATCATTGAAAACGAACGAGTGACAAAAGAACACTTACAAAATCATTTGAATTTTTTAAGTAAAGAAATCAAACAGCTCGACCAACAAAAGGTATTGAATAATAGCTACGGCCAATTTGATCAACCCGATGCTCCAAGGGTTATTAAACCTCTCGAGTAAACGGTAAAGTGTCAGGCAGTTAACCTGACGCTTAACTTAATAGGACAACCCAATTGGCACAAAGCACGCAATAGCAGCTCCCCGAATCACACTTGTTGGGTCTCGGGAAGCCGTAAAATAGATGAGAACTTACTGCTGTTTTAATCTTTGCTGCTTTTTGAGCTTTTTCAACAACATATTGCGCTTTAACGTGGATAAGTGGTCAATAAACACTTTACCGTTTAAATGGTCAATTTCATGTTGCATGACAATCGCTAAAAACTCGTCACTGTCGACAACAAACTCCTTGCCGTCACGGTCAAACGCCTTCACCTTCACACGCAAAAAGCGTGGCACATCTGCGTAAACATCCGGTACGGATAAACAACCCTCTTGATAGCTCGTCTCCCCTTCGCTCTCAATAATTTGTGGGTTGATAAATACCATTGGCTCATTACGTTCTTCCGAAATATCAATCACCATAATGGCTTTGGTTTCGGCGATTTGCGTTGCCGCCAACCCGATACCGTTGTCAGTGCTGTACATGGTTTCAATTAAATCATCGACCAATATTTGTACTGCTGCGAAATCCGTAACGGGACTGCACTGAATACGCAATCTTTCATCTGGAATTTCAATAATTTCTCTTACTGCCATAGCTAAAATCCTGTTAATTCAATTACTTTTACTCAAGCCCATGTGTTTTTACTTAAACCTATGCGTTAAAGTATCACCCTTTTTTTGCCCACAAAAGATGCAAAAAATGGCAAAGTGGCTTGGAGATGAAAATTTCACAGAAAAATAACATGATCTAAGACAAAATACATCTGAAATCACCAGAAAATTCTCCGTATAACCCCTTTCTACAGGCAAAATCCAACGTATTTGATTGAGATCAGACAATCCGTATAAACAAGTATTTGTAAATTTTTCATGGTAAACCGACCAAAATATAAATCTGAATTAACACTGATTAGATAGCTTAGCTATAATTTTATTTCGACTTTCTATTTAATACTGTTTTTAACAGAAAAATTACATGGGATAAGCCGAGTTTTGTTTGCTGATGCCTATTTTCTTTGAATACATAACCCAACGTAAGCTTACATTTTTAATAATTAATCATAATTCTTACCTTTGCTTTGCTCGCTGTTTAATTAATGATGAAGACCTGTTCGATTTTGTTACTCACATTTCTAATCTTAATAAATGGAGTTCTTATGAAATTAAAACCGATTATTGCCGCCCTGATTGTGATGTCCACCACTGCTGCTTTTACAGCTCAAGCTAACTCAACGGCGCCTGTTGCAAAGCAAGCTGTTAGCGCAAAAAAAGCCAATGCCTATGAAGAGATTATGATTGATAAAGTCTGGGTAACCACTCAAGCTGTCGATCAAGATAAAAAAGAGGTGCCTGCAACAGATAAACAAGTGGCAAACTTCTTTGGGCTTGCAGAGTATTACCCAGATGGTACTTTTAAGATGCTAACCCTTGAGGGTTCGCCAAAAATGCAGGGTGATTGGTCATTCAGCGAAGATGGTAAAACCCGCTCATTAACTGCAAAAGATGACAAAGGTGAAGTCCTGTTTACTCGTGTAGTTGAAAACGTGACCGTGACACCGGAAGAATATACTTACCGAATTTACCCATCACAGGATGATAAAACCAAATATTTTGATATCGTCCATAAAGTGAAGAAATAGCTTATACCATGATTGGGGAATGTATTTAATATTCCCCTATTTCTCAGTTATTAGCTTGATAAAAATTAATTTTTAAATTACTTTAAAGCATCCCAGAATTACACTTCATTCCCATCATCAATTCTATTGTACTAATCTTAATCCAACACGATTTTCCCGAACCAATTAAATTAAAAAACAGATTTTACCCACCAAAACATATCTCTTATTATTCTCTCCCGAACATAAGTATCGACTTATATAAATCTCGATATTTATTCCTTTTACGTTATATGGATATTTCGTTATGAAAAAAAAACTATTAAGTGCTGTTAGTATAGCTATAATTTCTTCATTATCTACTCAGTCATTCGCAATAGCTAATAACTATCAAGAGGCTATAAATGCCCCTTATGATTACCCTGAGCACCGATATGAGGATAATAGAACCACTTTTGAGTTCGAAAATGATAAAAAACTTAATGATAATATTAATAAATATACTGAGATAGCCGAAAGCATGGCGCCTGTTGTTGATGTTCTAGCGTATGCAATCGAAACATCATCACCATTAATTAAAAAATTATCCTCATTAAAAGAAAAAGAGCCTGCTATCTTACCCCCTATTACTTTAACTAACTCATCAATATCAGAAAATCCTCTATCCAGAGCCCCAAAGAGTAACCTTGCCCATTTAGAGAATAAAATCGAAGATAATAATCATGCAATTAATTTATTAAACATGTCTATTAATGATTTAAGCCAAGAAAATAATAATCAAGAAAAAAACATAGCTGAAAAAGGAAATTCCATTAAGAAATTACAAAGCTCTTTATCTGATTTAGAAAAAAAACTTTGATGATAGTGACATGAAGAATAAAAAATATGTTGATGATGAAGTTTTTAGAAGTGAAGCTATTACAACTTTATTAATTGATGACACAAACAAAAAACATGAAACAGATACCAAACAACTGAATATTGCCATAGAAAAGCTCGATAAAGACATTAGAGAAAGTGATCTAATTACAAGCCAATTAATTGAAGATGCAGAAAAAAATAGTAAAGCTCATGCTGATTTAATTTTACGTAATCAACAAATGCTTAATATCGACCGTTTTGATAAACTCGACAAACAAGAAAAACTTCAAACACAGCAGCTCAATCAAATAAATACCCGAGTTGACCAAATGGAAAGTAAAATCCACCAAACAGCTCGTGATGCAAATGCCGGTATTGCTTCAGTTGCTGCAATGACCAATATTCCTTACACCACCAACACACGTTTTAGCGCCGGATTAGGCTTAGGTAATTTTAAAAATGGTAACGCCATCGCAGCTGGAGCTCAGTATCAAGTTAAGCAAAACTTAAATCTGCGTAGCTCTATTTCCTGGAATAACTCGGATAGAGCCGTTCTCGGTGCAGGTATTGCTTACGGTTGGTAATCTTTAACCAATAACTATCTTTATTCTTCTCGCCATATTTATTAGCATCAATGTAAATTGATGCTAATTTTTATTTAACGATTAATTATCAATATCCCTATTCAATTTTCCAAAATTGAATTTAATTCACCGTTCTCACTTTTAACTCATACATTATGTCTTTTCTCTGTGCTGATTATCCATCATTTAATTGCAACAATTAAAATCCCTCTATACAATGCTCTGCTTTCTCAAATTCTTATTTATAAAGTCATCATTGTGAAACTACTTTTTTCTCTGTCATTAACGACTGCAATTCTTTCTGGGTTATGGGCATGGGTTGCTGATGTATTTGGCTTGATCAGTTGGGCGGGATTTTTAGGATGTACCGCTTATTTTGCCTATCCGAAAGATGGTGTGAAGGGTTTGCTGGTGACAGCATTAACAGCGCTAAGTGGTGTTGTTTGGGGATTAGTTATTATTCATAGCGATAAATTCACCCATGATCTGCCTAATTTTGCAGGCTACTTTGTGACCACAGTTATCGCTTTTGTCATGTGTTTTCAAGCCCAAAAATCGTGGCTTGCCTATATTCCAGGAACCTTTATTGGTGCCTGCGCAACCTTTGCAGCACAAGGAAATTGGCAATTGACTATCCCGTCGCTTATTGTCGGCGTTTTATTTGGCTACGCCATGAAGCAAAGTGGTCTCTGGCTAGTCAAAAAACTGGATAGAACTTCCTGATGTATAACGTAAACCTATTTTTAATCAGAAATATCTAAGCGACTTATAAAAATGAGGGTAATAATTACCCTCTTACTATCAAAAAAATTTACATTTTATTTATAGGATATTGATGCTGCACTGATTTTATTTGATGAACAGCTGGTTATTTTAATATTTGAATTTGATAAATATGCAGTATTCATCAGCTGGAACATTGCTCTACCATACTCGTTCCCAACCGATTCCAATATAGATATTTCCTTTGTATCCGCATCTCCATCACGTAGAGTTATTGTAAAAAAAGCCCTTTTATTAAATACATCTTGCTCACCTAATGTAATAGTAGAAATTCTTTTTTCTTTGTTGAGGTAGGCATTACAATTATCTGAAAATGCCTTATTTATAATATTCTGATTTGCCATTGAAAAACTTGAAGACAACACACAGACTAATAAAATTATTTTTTTCTTCATGATATAAATCCTATTTTGTGAAGTTATTTTTTAAATGATTTAGACACCCTGATGAATAAGAAAAAATAGTATGAACTGATAAATCTGGAAGAATAGCCATATACACAAAACCATCATCATCGAAATTTAAATTACAAAGAAAATAGTCATTAGTTTTATATTTGTATCCAGATGCTGTTTCTATTTCAACAGTCCAGTAATCAAAATGAGATAAAAAACCGGTCTCATATGGGAATGAATGTCCTAATTTAGTTGTGCTCATATTTTTTAGGTTACTGTAATCAGCAGTAATATTAAGCATACTATGAGGATAGTCTGTAGAGTGCGTGACACTAACAGATTTTAGCTCCTGCAAAGAGCAGTTCATCACATAGAAATAACCAGTATGGCTAGTTGCAAGTGATTTTTCTATTACGTTATCCATTTGCCTCCAATTTTTATTAAAAAATTAATTATGGCAACCACCTGAATTTGAGAATTTTATAAACAATCTAAAATCTTTTGCTATATTAATAATCACAATGCCATTATCCCAATGTCGTATATTACAGGCTTGTTTTCTATAAGATATAGTTTTTCCTGTTGACATTTTGAAATCAACATCCCAATAATCCGTATGACTCCATGCCATTACCGTGTATGTAAATTCACATCCAAACTCAGCCATTTCCAAATGCTCTAGCTTATCAATTCGTTGTGTCGATTTATTACCTTTCAATCCTGAATAATAACTAACAACAATAGAATTAATAGTTTCACCGCTACTATTTAATATAAAGAACGCACCTTTTTTAATAACACTTTCGTACTCCTTTTTATTGATAATATTATCTCGCCCGTGATTTTCACTAATATCATTATCATTCATAACATACCCATTATTATTGAACTCATAAAATAAACACTAGTTTAGTGTATTACCCATTCACCCTACATGAGTAAGAAATAGTTATATTAAAAATGACAAAAAGAAATAATAATAGATTAACTTATTTATTGATGCTTACTTCGCAATTTAAAAACAAATAAAAAACGCAGGCATTGCCTGCGTTTCGTATCAATACATAAATATTAAAGAATGATAATCACACAGGCATTGACATGATCTCTTGATACGCTGCTACCAGCTTATTACGCACCTGAATGCCCATTTGTAGGCTCAAGCTGGCTTTTTGCATATCGACCATCACATCATTTAATGAAACATCCGGCTTACCGAGGGTAAAATCTTGCACTTTCTGCGCAGATTGTACACGGGTTTCATTGATTTGGTTCACGGATGCCACTAAATGATCGGCAAAACCCACCGGCTCTACAACGGGTTTGGTATTATGTGCAGCTTGAGTTGCCACCACATTTAATTGGGAAACCACCCCTTCAATCGCTTGAATCGTCATTCTGTTCTCTTCGGTTAGTCGATAAGTTGAGCAAAAAATTGCCGTCACGAATTTTAGTTTGCCTACCCTACCACACCGTTTTTTACTTGAAGCCGATAAATAACACCAAAATTATAGGCTGATTCCGTCATTAGATTGCATCAAGACAATAAATAATAGCAGCGTAAAAAAATGAGGTTACGAAGAGGGAAATAAGATTGTTTCACCAAACGTATATTCATCCGTTTAGTTTGCATAGCAGGGAATATTTATGAGTACCGCATCTAAAGATACGGGGGAGGCCAAAAAAGGTTTTGCCTCACTGATCGAAAGCATCAAAGCCGACCCTAAAATACCATTAATTATTGCCGGTGCTGCTGCGATATCTATTATTGTCGCCCTGCTCCTCTGGTTTCGTAGCCCTGACTACCGTGTGCTACTGAGTAATCTGAGTGCAAAAGATGGTGGCGATATTGTCGGTCAATTGACCCAGATGAACGTCCCTTATCAAATCGCGGATAACGGCAGCGCTATTCTTGTGCCTGCTGATAAAGTCCATGAATTACGT
Source organism: Providencia sp. PROV188 (assembly GCF_027595165.1). Lineage (NCBI taxonomy): Bacteria > Pseudomonadati > Pseudomonadota > Gammaproteobacteria > Enterobacterales > Morganellaceae > Providencia > Providencia sp. PROV188. The sequence continues at coordinate 1,431,039 of NZ_CP097291.1, read as the reverse complement.
TTGAAACTGGCGCAATCAGGTTTACCGAAAGGTGGCAATACCGGTTTTGAACTGCTTGATAAAGAACAATTTGGTATCAGCCAATTTAGTGAGCAAATCAACTATCAGCGCGCCCTTGAAGGCGAGCTGTCTCGTACCATCGAATCCCTCAGCCCAGTTCAAAGCGCCCGAGTCCATTTGGCTATCCCTAAACCAACCTTATTTGTCCGTGAACAAAAACTGCCGACCGCCTCGGTCACTGTCGGTTTATTGCCAGGCAGAATGTTGGATGAAGGGCAAATTAGCGCTATCGTTCACATGGTTTCCAGCAGCGTGACCGGCTTAACTGCCGCCAACGTGATCATTGTCGATCAAACGGGTCGCCTGCTGACCAACAACGACAACAGCCAACAATCTGCCAATAGCGCACAAATCAAAATGACTAAAGAGATGGAGGCTCATCTTAAAGAGCGCATTGAAGATATTCTGTCGCCATTAGTCGGTCGTGCCAATATTCACGCGCAAGTCACCGCGCAAATGGATTTTTCAAAAGTTGAGCAGACTTCTGAAGAGTACAAACCAAATCAAACTCCTGATGCCGCTGCGGTACGTTCTCGCCAGAATAGCGAAAGCCTACAAAACAGTAATGGCGGTCCAAGTGGCGTACCGGGTGCCTTATCTAATCAACCTGTTAGTGCACCAAGCGCACCGATTGATGCTAATAAAGAAAGCACCGATGGAAAAACCGCAGGGAATACCCGTAATGGTACTCTCAATACTCAGCGTGATGAAACCACAAACTACGAAGTGGATCGCAAAATCAGTCACACACAGCGCCAAATTGGTGTCGTTGACCGACTGTCTGTTGCGGTGATCGTCAATTACCAATCCCAAGAAGGTGAGAAAGGTCCAGAAATGAAGCCGCTCCCACCGGAAATGTTACAGCAAATTGATGCATTAACCCGTGAAGCGATGGGCTATTCTGCGCAGCGTGGCGACTCCATCAATATCACTAACTCCTTATTTACTGACGATACGCCAGTGGTTGAAGAGCCATCGTTATTGAATAACCCACAGGTGATTGGTCAAGCTTTAGATTACGGCAAAATCTTGCTGATTGCGTTGATTGCGTGGTTTATGTGGCGCTTTGGTATCAAACCTCAGTGGGTGAAATATCGCAAAACCCAACAAGCGCAAATTGATGCTGAAATGTCCATTGCCAATGCATCTCAAGTTAAAGCGCCGTTCGTGGTGGAAGAAGAAATTAGTGAAGATATGGACGAGAAAACCCGTCGCCGTCTTACTCGCCAACGTGTTAGCGCTGAAATTCAAAGCCAGCGTATTCGTGAAATGGCAGAGAAAGACCCACAAGTTGTGGCAATGGTTATCCGTCAGTGGTTAGGAAAATCCCAATGAATTTAACTGGAACAGAAAAAAGCGCCGTGATGTTGATGACACTCGGCGAAGATCAGGCAGCTGAAGTGTTTAAGCACCTGAATCCCAAAGAAGTTCAGCAATTGAGTATGGCGGTGTCCAACATGCGCCAAATCTCCAACAACGAACTGGCGGAAGTGCTCACCGAGTTTGAAGAGTCGGCAATTCAGTTTGCCGCCTTAAATATCAACACCAACGACTATCTGCGTTCGGTGTTGGTCAAAGCCCTTGGGGAAGAACGTGCTGCCAGCCTGTTGGAAGATATTTTCGAGAAGCAAGAGACCACCTCGGGTATCGAAAGCCTCAACTATATGGAGCCACAAACGGTTGCCGATATTATTCGCGACGAGCATCCACAAATCATCGCCACAATCTTGGTTCACTTAAAACGCAACTTAGCGGCCGATGTTTTAGAACTGTTCGAAGAGCGTCAGCGTAACGACATTATGCTGCGTATCGCAACATTTGGTGGTGTTCAGCCAGCCGCATTAGCTGAGCTGACCGAAGTTCTGAACAACCTGCTAGACGGTCAGAACCTCAAACGCAGCAAAATGGGTGGCATAAGAACCGCGGCAGAAATTATCAACCTGATGAAAAATCAGCAAGAAGAAAGCGTTATCGATGCCATGCGTGATTACGATGGTGAGCTGGCTCAGCGCATTATCGACGAAATGTTCCTGTTCGAAAACCTTATCGAAGTGGACAACCGCAGCATTCAGCGCATTCTGCAAGACGTGTCTACCGACTCGCTGGTTATTGCCCTCAAAGGCAGCAACCAAGCTCTACGCGACCATTTCCTCAACAATATGGCAGCGCGTGCAGCCGAGATTGTTCGCGACGACCTGGAATCTCGAGCACCAGTCCGTATGTCACAAGTGGAAACCGAACAGAAGGCTATTCTGATGATTGTTCGCCGCTTAATGGAGAAAGGCGAAATCGCGATTGGTGGTGGAGACGACGTGTATGTCTAATACATCCAAAAATAATCAGCAGTGGCAGCCTTGGCAGTTACGGGAACTTAATCAATGGGATCTGAATTCATCGGCTATTCCGCCGTTGAATGACGTTCCTGAGCCAAACACGCCGAAAGTCCCCTGCTTAGAGCCAAAAGAAGTGCTCGAGCAGATCAACTTGCTGGATAACATCAAAGAGGATGCCCAGAAAACGGGCTTTCAACAAGGCTTTGAAAAAGGTCAAAAAGAGGGTTATCAAGCTGGTTTTACGGAAGGCTTACGTTCTGGAGAGCAGCAAGGGAGCGAGCAAGCCCTCGCCCTTCAGCAACCGGTAATTGAAACGTGGCAGAAACTGTTATCAGAATTTCACTATTCGCTAGATACTTTTGACACCGTCGTTACCACCAAATTACTGCAAATCGCGCTAACTGCCGCGAAGCAAGTTTTAGGGCAATCTACCGTGTGCGATGGCACCGCGCTATTAGAAGAAATTAGCCATTTAATGCAACAAAAACCAATATTTGCGAGCCAGCCTGAACTGCATGTGAACCCGAATCATGTGGCGCTTATCGAACAACACTTAGGCTCATTGTTAGACTTGAATGGCTGGCGCTTAGTCGCCGACCCAAGCCTGCATATGGGTGGCTGTCGCGTGGTCGCTGAAGATGGTGAAATTGATATGACCGTAGCCACTCGCTGGCAAGAATTATGCCGCCTGTATGCACCGGAGAGCTTGTCATGACTGCGAGACTCGGCCGTTGGATAGCGTCTCTTGATGACTTAGAGTCACGCATGAAAGGCATTCCGATGGTACGCCGCTATGGACGTTTGACCAAAATTACAGGTCTCGTGATGGAAGCCGAAGGCATTAAGATGCCTTTAGGCGCCACCTGCTATATCGAACGCATTATTAATGGTGGCACTGACGAAGTTGTCTGCGAAGTGGTTGGCTTTAACGGCTCTCGCATGTTGTTGATGCCGCTCTCCGACCTCGAAGGTATTTCCCCGGGGGCGCGCGTGTATGCGCAAACTTCGGGAGAAGACGGACAAACGAGTCGCCTGCTGCCACTCGGCAATGAATTACTTGGGCGCGTATTAGATGCCCAAGGCACTCCATTAGATGGCAAAGGACCACTGGAAACCAAACAACGGGCGCCGCTAATCACACCATCCATCAACCCGCTAGAGCGTACACCAATTCACGATATTTTAGATGTGGGCGTACGAGCGATTAACTCGCTGTTAACTGTCGGTCGCGGTCAACGTATGGGGCTGTTTGCAGGCTCTGGCGTCGGTAAAAGCGTCTTACTCGGCATGATGGCGCGTTTCACTCAAGCGGACATTATTGTCGTTGGGTTGATCGGTGAGCGTGGGCGCGAAGTTAAAGACTTTATTGAAAATATCTTAGGTGCTGAAGGGTTACGCCGTGCCGTTGTCGTCGCCGCGCCGGCTGATGTTTCACCGTTACTGAGAATGCAAGGGGCATCTTACGCTACCCGCATCGCAGAATATTTCCGTGATCAAGGTAAAAGCGTATTGCTTATCATGGATTCACTCACACGCTACAGCATGGCACAGCGTGAAATCGCGCTTGCTGTCGGTGAACCTCCGGCAACCAAAGGCTATCCACCGTCCGTGTTTGCAAAATTACCTGCATTGGTTGAGCGTGCTGGTAATGGTAAAAACGGCGGTTCGATTACAGCCTTTTATACCGTATTGACCGAAGGGGATGACCAACAAGACCCGATTGCCGACTCCGCTCGCGCTATTTTAGATGGGCACATTGTTCTGTCACGCTCATTGGCAGAATCTGGGCACTACCCTGCCATTGATATTGAAGCATCCATTAGCCGTGCAATGACGGAGCTTATCGCTAAAGAACATTATCGCAAGATCCAGCGCTTTAAACAGCTCACATCCAGCTATCAACGCAACCGTGACCTGATTAACGTCGGCGCTTATGCCATGGGCAGCGACCCAATGCTCGATACCGCAATTCAGTATTACCCAAGAATGTCGAAGTTTTTACAGCAAGATATTGATGAACGTTGTGATTATCAAACCGCTTGTGAACAACTGGCTCATGTTGTTCCCAATGAATAACGAGGAATGCGATGTCCAATAGTCATGCATTAGCGACCTTACTGAGCTTAGCAGAAGATGCCTCAGAGGAAGCGGCTAAAGTCCTTGCTCAAGTCCGCCAAACGCACACGCAAATGGCGGAGCAATTGCACATGTTGGAAAACTATCAGTCGGAATATCGGCAGAAATTAAACCAAACGTTGCACACGGGCATGGACTCGGACAAATGGCAAAACTATCAGCAATTTCTTGTGACCTTGGAGCTAACTATTGAGCAGCAACAGCAACAGTTAACGCTCTGGGAACAACGTGTCAGTGACGCCAATCGTCATTGGCAAGAAAAACAGCAACGCGTCAATGCGTTCGATACCTTGATCCAGCGTGCAGAACACACTCAAAGCCAACGTCAAAATCGCTTAGAGCAGAAACAGATGGATGAATTTGCTCAACGCGCGACTTTACGGAGAACCCAATAAATGGACGTCAATGCAAACCTGTTACCGGTCCCCCCTACCGCTAACTCCGCGAAGGAACAGCCGCGAGACAAGCAGATTGATGAAAATCAAGCACCTGCCGTACCCTTTCAGGCAGTTCTTGAAAACCAGCAATTACCAGAAAAAAATAGTGATAGCGCCCCAACGTTTAATGGCACTGCTAACGAAACGCCTTTGAATCAACAGATCAGTGAGCAAAAACAATCTGATGCAGCCACTGCCGCCTCAGAAAAATCCACTGACGCGCCATTAGCAACGGACAAAATCGCGACCACAGAAAATCAGTTAACTCAAAAACAACAAGCTGAAAATACCTTAGCGCAGCTGAATTTCCGCCGTGACCTCAATGCACAATCACCACTACAAGCGGAGCTATTAACGGGTAAACAAAGCGAGGAACACGCCTTAATTAGCCAATTAAAACAAGCCATGGATGAGCGTATTCAAACGGCCGCTAACCCGCAAACCAGTGCGGAGAAATCCTCTGCAACTCCGTTCACTCAAACACTGCAACAACTGACAGATGTGGCGCGTAACGTGACGCCATTTGATGATAAAACCTTGGCTGGAGCACAATTGCAGCTCGCCGGGGAAGCCGATGAACCGACACTCGCTTTAATGAGCAAAAAAGAGGTCGGTGAGCGTCGCGATCAAGCGTTATTTGCACTGGATAATCCACGCACAATCCCAACAAAAGATCTGAATCAAGATGCGATGTCGCTCGGTAAAAAAGCGCCAGGCACAGAATCATTGTCACAAATCGCCAGTGCAACGGCTGAAAATACCCAGAATCTTCAAAACAGTGCTAAAGGGGCTTTTAGTGTTCAAACTGAAAGCAGCGCATTTAACAATACAGCGACGCCTTCTGTAACGCATGTAGCCGGTATTATGGCGACACCATCTGCCACACCAATGCCAACGGCAACGCCTGCAATGCCAACGCCAACCATGAACCTTGCTGCGCCATTTGGTACTGAAGCTTGGCAACAACAACTTAGCCAACAAATGCTGTTTTTCTCTCGCCAAGGGATTTCTCAAGCGCAAATTCGCTTACATCCTGAAGAGTTAGGTTCCCTAAATGTGCATTTACGTATCGAAGATAATCAAGCCGTGATGCACTTTGTTTCTCCACATAGCCATGTTCGTGCTGCAATGGAAAGCATGATGCCAGTCCTGCGCAGTGCATTGCAGGAAAGTGGTATTCATTTAGCGCAAGGCTCTGTGGGGCAAGATAATTTTAGCGGTCAATCAAACGCGGAACAGCAATCTCGCCAACATGATGGGCAAATTCAGCCAACCCATCCAACAATGGGCACGGTTGGTATCAGTGAATCTCATGCCAGCGTGAGTGGGGTTAAATTGCCAACACATCAAGGTGGAATTAATACCTTTGCCTAAGAAATAATCTAATGGCGGTAATTTCAGGTCTAAAGCGTCGAGTTACCGCCTTTTTGTTTCGTTTTTCACTCCTTTAACTCTTCCCAATCTAGGGATAATGCTAGAGATCATAAAGTATAAAACTCCGTATGGGTTTGGCATTTACAACAGGAATTTTGCAACATGTCGTCTTCACGCAATCAATCTAAACGTTCGAACAAAGGGTTAATTTTACTGTTTGCCCTCATCGCCTTAGCCGGTGCAGGTTTCGGTGGTTACAGCTGGTGGACGACAAAACAAGAGGCGCAGGAGACTGCGAATGGGGAAGAAAAACGCCCCAATATGCCTCAACCGATTTTTATGGAGTTAGAACCGTTTACCGTTAACCTGCCAGGGGTAAACAATGCGGCAGATCGCGTGCTCTATATCCACATCACCTTACGTCTAGCGAATGAAAAGTCGCGTAAGCAACTTCATGAATACCTACCAGAAGTGCGTAGCCGCCTACTGTTATTGCTGTCAGAACAGCAATCTAAAAACATGGGCACTAACGAGGGTAAGTTGCAATTAATGAAAGATATTAAGGGGACACTCACCCCTACCCTGATCCCAGGCGATACCGATCAGGATATTTCAGACGTGTTATTTACTACTTTTATTCTGCGATAAGACCCATGAGCGATAATATTTTATCTCAGGCTGAAATTGATGCGCTACTCAATGATGACGCGCCATCAAGCGAGCAGCCATCCACGGATCTTCAAGGCAAAGACAACGTTCGCCCTTATGACCCGAATACCCAACGTCGGGTATTTCGCGAGCGTATGCAGTCCTTGGAAATTATTAATGAGCGTTTTGCCCGTCAGTTTCGTATGGGGTTGTTTAACATGTTGCGCCGGAGCCCGGATATCACGGTTGGCGCCATCAAAATCGAACCTTATCATGAATTTGCGCGTAACTTGCCAGTTCCAACCAACCTAAACTTGATCCACATGCCACCGCTTCGCGGCACCGCATTGTTCACTTTCGAACCTGCGTTAGTGTATATCGCCGTGGATAACCTGTTTGGGGGAGATGGTCGATTCCCTGTCCGTTCTGAAGGCAAAGAATTTACCAATACAGAGCAACGTATTATCAACCGTATGCTGAAGCTGGCTTTAGGCGCTTACCGTGATGCGTGGAAGCCAATTGCTGACGTGGAAGTCGAGTATGTGCGTTCTGAAATCCAAGTTAAATTCACCAACATCACCACTTCCCCGAACGATATCGTGGTGACAACCCCGTTCTTAGTGGAAATTGGTAATACCGTCGGTGAGTTCAGTATCTGTATTCCTATTGCCATGATTGAACCATTGCGTGAACGGTTAATTAACCCACCAATGGAGCAAGGGCATCAAGAAAATGAAGCGTGGGTAACCAATTTAGTCACGCAAGTAAAACGTTCAGAACTTGAACTGATTGCCAATTTGGTTGAGATCCCGCTGCGTATTTCTCGCTTACTGCAATTGCAAAAAGGGGATGTGCTCCCTATCGAGAAACCTGACCGTCTTATCGTCAATGTTGATGGCGTGCCAGTATTAACCAGTCAATACGGTACCCAAAACGGCCAGTATGCGCTGCGTGTGGAACATTTGATTAATCCTGTTTTAAACACTCTAGATGAGGAAAGTACCAATGAGTGAGGCGAAGAATTCTCTTGATGCATCAACCAACCACAATGAAGAGGATCTGTGGGCTGAGGCGCTGGAACAGCAAAAACAAGCGGAATCCGCCTCCGCAGGTATGCAAAATTTTGATAATTTCGACGGACAAAATCCATTAAATCAATTATCTGATGTCGATATGATCATGGATATTCCAGTTCGCCTATCGGTGGAACTGGGTCGCACCAAGATGACGATTAAAAAATTGCTGAGCCTGTCTCAAGGTTCTGTGGTTTCTTTAGATGGCTTAGCCGGTGAACCATTGGATATCCTGATCAACGGCTATTTAATTGCCCAAGGTGAAGTGGTCGTGGTGTCTGACAATTATGGTATTCGTATCACTGACATCATCACACCATCAGAACGTATGCGCCGCTTGAGCCGTTAAAAATGTCTGACGAAACAGCCACACCTTTGCAAACCGAGGCATCCTTGCAGACACCAGCTTCACAGATTGATTCGGCGCACACTCAAAAGCCTTTTTTGACCAGCACCGTCAGCAGCGAAGGTAACTCTGCACAAGCTATCAACCAAAATGATAGCTTAGCACAGATTTCAGGGGCACTTGGCGGGATCATTTTACTGATCTTACTGGGTGCATGGCTGTTTAAGACATTTGGGTTTGGACGTAATCCGCTTGTTAAGCAGCAACTGATTAATGTGAAAGGTCGTTGTACTCTGGGTGGCAAAGAGCGCGTTGTCGTGGTGGAAGTGAATAACGAATATTTAGTGCTGGGCGTCACATCACAATCCGTGAATTTGCTGCACCAGTACCCTGCACCACTAGAAAATGATGTTGTGAACTTTGCCTCTGAACCGTTAACGTTTCAGTCGATTTTCAAGAAAAAACAGGATGCTGCTAACGCTGTGGCACCTGAAAAACAGTAACCGGAAGCGCCCATGTCACCTTTAAAACCTGCTGTCATTATCAGCGCTCTGTTACTTGTTCTGCCACAATCTGCCTCTGCGGCATTGCCTGCCGTGATCAGCCATACATTGGCCGATGGTGGTCAATCCTGGTCGTTGCCCGTTCAAACGTTACTGTTTTTAACCTTGCTGGGTTTTATCCCTGCAATGTTACTGATGATGACCAGTTTTACCCGTATTATCATCGTATTAGGGTTACTCCGTAACGCCCTAGGTACACCGTCAGCGCCACCAAACCAAGTCTTATTGGGCTTAGCTTTATTTCTCACATTCTTTGTGATGTCCCCGGTTGCCGATCAGGTTTATCGCGAGGCATATCAACCTTTTAGCGAAGATAAAATTAGCCTAGAAACCGCATTAGAAAAAGGCACTGCGCCACTGCGTACCTTTATGCTAGGGCAAACTCGGGAATCTGATTTAGCGCTGTTTGCGCGTATCGCCAAAGTGGGTGATATCCAAGAGGCCAAAGATGTGCCAATGCGCATTTTAATTCCGGCGTTTATTACCAGTGAGCTAAAAACGGCATTCCAGATTGGTTTTACTATCTTTATCCCATTTTTGATTATCGACTTAGTGGTTGCCAGCGTATTGATGGCGTTGGGGATGATGATGGTGCCACCTGCAACGGTTTCATTGCCGTTTAAGCTAATGCTATTTGTGTTAGTCGATGGCTGGCAGTTACTACTCGGTTCCCTTTCCCAAAGCTTTTTTAATTAGGAGCACATATGACACCTGAATCTGTAATGGCAATGGGAACGGAAGCGATGAAAATCGCATTGATGCTGGCGGCGCCTTTGCTGTTAGCTGCTCTAGCAGCGGGTTTAATTATCAGCCTGCTACAAGCGGCTACCCAAGTAAACGAAATGACATTATCGTTTATTCCTAAGATTTTATCGGTAATTGCGGTATTAATCATCGCGGGACCTTGGATGCTAAACCTGCTTACGGACTATATCCGCACATTGTTTAGTAACTTACCGTTTATCATTGGCTGATCATGTTAACCATTACCAGCGAAACCCTCACGCTATGGTTAAGCCAAGGTTTTTATCCTTTTGTTCGCCTGTTAGCCCTGTTTGGTACCGCCCCGTTTTTTAATGAAAAACAGGCTATCAGTAAGGTACGTATCGCCCTCGCCTTTTTTACCGTTTTAGTCATTTCTCCACAATTGCCTGTCGCAACCATTCCACTATTTTCAGCGATGGGATTATGGGTGTGTGTACAACAAATCGTGATTGGTGCCGCCATGGGATTAACCATGCAGATGGCTTTCGCCGCGGTACGTCATGCGGGGGAAGTGATTGGTTTACAGATGGGGCTGTCATTCGCGACGTTCTTTGACCCGACCGGCGGTCCCAATATGCCGATCCTTGGACGAATTTTAAATTTAATCACGCTGCTGCTGTTTTTGTCGTTCGATGGGCATTTGTGGCTGATTTATATTCTGACAAACTCATTTGAGCTGATCCCTATCCAAACCGCCCCTCTTCACCGTGATGGTTTTTGGGTATTTTTGCAATTTGCGAATACCATTTTTATCAATGGGTTAATGCTCGCCCTGCCGTTTATTACACTGTTTTTAATTCTCAACTTGTCCCTCGGTATTCTAAACCGAATGACGCCTCAGTTATCGGTGTTTGTGGTAGGTTTCCCTCTCACATTAACTATTGGTATCAGCATGTTGGGGCTGATTATTTCTATCCTACCACGCTATACAGAACGCCTGATCCATCAAGCGTTTGAGCAGCTGTCGTTGATGTTTAATTTGTGGGTTTGATATGACCTACGGACTTCTAAGCAGCAGGTCACTCAATTAATGTTAGCCATTCATTTTACTCAATCTACTAGCTTTCAAAAAAGTCATTTTCGTCTTCTAGCTCTAATATAACTATCTCCACCGACGTATTACTTCGCTCTTCTATTTCGTAAGCTCTGCGATATTCTGGATCTTGTATCCATTCACTATGTAACTCAGCATGCGTTTTCATTTCTTCCTCCAAAAATATTGAAATAAAGCATAATTAGTTAGTTTGATAAATTTTGAATTTTTATTAAAATGACATAACATTAAATCACCTTTAATTTACATATAAAAACGAATCTAAAATTTTAGTTTGAAAAAAAATAATAAATATTGCTAGATTTATTTCACTTAAAATTAGCGCTTTCCGATATAACCATTAAATTAGGGAACATATTTATGATGTTAAATAGAATCACTATATTTATTAATCAATTAATTTACCCTGCTATTGGTACACGTTACTCTCGCCAAAATTACGAGCATACAATCAAATTAATAGGACACTTAATTGAAAATGATCCTGACAATCCACTAGTAGAAATCATGTATACTATCATTGAAGATTATGAAGAAAATGCTGCTCAATCTTCTAACTTTAACAATATGTTGAAAACTGAACCAAGCCAGAATCTCATAGCTTAATAAAAATTAAAATCCATTTAATTCTTCATCAAAGAATATTTATTTTCTATACATTAACCATACTGTTAATAATTATTAAATTTTCTCATCATCAATTACTGAGGGAATATTAATTTCAGTCCGTTTTACCCTATTTCTATAGGGTCGCCATTCATAGCAACAACAATGTTTGAATTCTCGACACTTACCATTCCCTGTTCCAGCCTAGGTCTTCACTTAATGTTGAACCTCGCTCTACGACACGAAGCTCCAATTCTAAGGAGGCAAGAATTTTAAATAACGTTCCAAGTCTTGTTGACTCCGGTTTGCTTTCAAAATCAGAGACCGTGGCCTGCTTAATTCCCACTAGTTCAGCAATTTCTGCCTGAGTCAATTTACTTTTTTTACGATGTTCACGAATTGTAGTAGATAGCATAACGGGAGTTGTTATTTTCATTTTACCTCCGACATAGTCATTTTTTATCCCCGCAAGAGATAAAAGAAAATTATCCCTTATAGGGGATAAATCAAGAATATCCTCCGTAAGGGATAAAATACGTTCTATGGTGATAAATATAAAAAAGTTATATCGGGTAATTAACTGGATGCGCTATTCATGTTTTTTATATTTATACATCTAAGCTGCCTGTATGGCAGTGAAAATTAACTCGTCTAGCTGCGCTGCTGCATGACTTTCCTAAACTGCCTGTACGGCAGTGAATATCCGTTCTCGCTCTCGCAGCCAATTACTCTGTTTCTAAGCTGCCTACACAGCAGTGAACAACAGTAGCTTGTTTATTAAATAACAAAAACAAAGGTCAAATTCATCGTGACAAATACTATAAGCCAACAACAGAAAAATAAACTCTGTTATTTCGAACGAGAAAAGCGGAAATATAGATTGGAATATAAATATTAAAACGCTAAAAAATTAGGCGAGAAAAATCAGAAGGGAAAATTGAAAATAATCTCAGAAGAAAACCCGCACCCGATACACATGCCACTGCTACAGGGTGCGGTAAAAATCAATTAACGGCCACCAAATAATGACATGCTGTTTAGATCTTTGAAAATATCTTGAGAAGCTTGGAACATCGCCTTCTCTTTATAATAATCCGTTGTGGCTGCGGTCCAGTTAGTCTCTAACAACTCACTTTTACGTGCCGAATTCTGGATTGAACGGGTATCCGCTAAGAAATCAAGTTTATCAATTTCTTGCAGCTGCAAACCCTGCTTCGCTTCGATATTGGAAATTTGATCCAATGCCGCTTTGATACCACGGTTAGCCGTGTCCATACCCGCTTGCGCTCTATCTAAATCCGCTTGCGGTGCATTTTCTTGTGGAATGCCCAGCGCTTTGATGCCTTCGTTCAATGCTTTAAACACATTGACCATACCCGCACCATCAGTTTCAAACACTTGTGCGCCTGTGAAATAGGTAGTCATTTCACGCTCACTCGCAACGTTCTGAGTGATAGGCTTATCGCCACCGTGATACAGCACCTCACCGTCAGCATCAATTTCAAATGGCGGCTTATCGGATTTAAAACCTGCAAAAATATAGCGACCATTACCGTCGGTGGTGTTACCCAGTGCAACCAATTGATCTTTTAGACCAGTCAGTTGCTCAGCCAGTGAGTTTCGGTCTTTATCACTCAGAGCACCTTGGTTAGAGGCTTGAATGATAGTAGTATCGATTTGCGTCGTGACATCCGTCATTTGAGTCAGAATACTCATTTGCAGCGTCATACCAGTTTTAGCGAAACCACGGCTGGTCACATACTGCTGGTTACGGTTTTCAGACTGGTTAATACGCACGGCTTGGGATGACGCTTGCGGGTCATCCGAAGGCTTATTTACGCGGTGTCCTGAAGCTATTTGGCTCCCTGCCTCCATCCAACGAGATTGGGCGCTATTCATGTCCTGCAAGCGTTGATGGAAAATCATATTGGTACTTAAACGCATCGCTTAAATCCTTATTAAATTCTGATTAAAACCCAGTATTTTTAATTAATTAGAACGCACGCATTAATGCATTGAATAAATCATCAACCGTCTTTAATACCTGAGCATTAGCATTAAAGAATTGCTGAATTTTTTGCATCTGAATGCTCTCTTCATTCATGTTGACCCCTGAAATTTCTTGCTCTTGGCGATAGAAACTTTCGGTCATTTTATTCTGGGTTTCAGAATCAATTTGCGCTTGCTTAGTGCGGCTTCCCACATCATTGACTAATGTTGCGTAAAAATCAGAGAACGTCGAGCCACCATCAATCAGTTTTTGATCTTGCAGCTTAACTAACTCTTTGATGTTTTCGTTGTCTCCTGGGCCACCATCTTTGCTGCCTGCTTTTGCAAACTGCGAAGAATCCGTCACTAGCGTTGACATACTGTTAATCACGCCATTCATCGGTTTAACGACGAAAGTATCTCCTTGTGCAGGAGAATTGGTCGTGATTTTGAGTTCAATACCTTCAAATTTCAGTGAGCCTGGAGTGCTAGTATCAACTTTGACGTCAACGCCATCCGGTAAACGGGTCACATTCCATTTGCCGCCATCAAAACGCATTTCATAGTTTTTGCCCGTCACTTGAGAAACATCGCTGTAACTCAGGTCAAAGTCAGTTTTGCCGGTATTGTAGGTGTTGCTGACCACAGAGCCTTTACCAATCGCGAAAAAGTCTTTGCCAGTTTCGCCATTAGAGTCAAAGCCTTTTTGATGAATTTCATTAAATTTAGTCGCGAAAACTAACGCTAATTTATTGATTTTTTGATAAGCAGGGTCGAGAACTTCTTGGCGTGAACGCAAAATACCGCTCAATTCACCGCCTTTGAACGCTTCGTCAGGGATTTCACGAACTTGGTCATTCGCCCCCACAAAACCAATACTAAAACGGCTGTCATCTTTTGAAGATGGCACCGCTTCTAAGCGGTTAGCTTTTTCGCCCGTGACTAACGGTAAACCGTTGGCAAAGGTCACGTTGTAGTTACCATTTTGCTCGATAACTTTAACGCCAACTAGCGAGTTAACTTCATTCACTAAGCGGTCACGCACATCCAGCAGGTCATTAGGCTCTGAACCACTGACGGAGCGCACGCGCGCGATTTGTTGGTTTAATCCCGCAATTTTTTCTGCGTAGATGTTGATATCTTTCACCTTATTTTCAATTTGGCGGTTGATATCACGTTCCATCTCTTGCAGTTGCTTATCAGCTTCTTTGAATTGAGAAACTAACGCGTTGGATTGACCTAAGAAAACATCAAGCAGCGTTTTGTCGCTCGCATCACTGCTAGCTGCATCCAGCGCAGTAAAGAAGCTTCCGATGCTACCAGACAAGTCTTCGACATCGTTTGTCAGCAAATCATCAACTTTGTTGCAGTTTTTCACATACGCTTCGAAATCACCGCTACGCGCGCGGGATTGGCTATATTGCGCATTAACAAATTCATCAAACTCACGGCGAACATGGCTGAAATAGGTGCCGTTACCAAAATAACCATTAGGTGTCATCGTACCGGGATTCTCCCCGAAAACAGCACTTTGGCGGTGATAGTAACCTACGCCGGCGTTCGCTAAGTTGTTAGAAATAACACTTAACCCGCCTTGCGCAGCGTTCACACCACTGAGCGCATTATTCATTACATTGTTCAGCATAAGCTTTTCCTATTCTTGGGACTGAGCGCTTTGATTGGCTGACTCAATCTCAGCGCTAGCCACTCAAAATTTTTCACTTATTTATTTATCGGAAAATTGGCGCAAATGTTTAGCGCAAACTTTGATTTATTGCGACACTTTAAAAGATATCGTTTAAGTCGATGTTATAAGCTTGAATAGCCCGTGACGCCGAGGTATTCGCCACACTGCCCGAACCACGAATCTGGTTAATTAACGTGATCAGTTTGTCTGAATATCCGGGGTCAGTCGCATATCCCGCTTTATGAAGTCGACGTGCGGCAATTTCAGGGGTTGCGGCGTGTTTAACGTCTTTATAGCGAGGATTTTCCGTTAACAGGCTGATATAGTCGGAAATCGCCTCTTCATAGGAACCATAAACACGAAAATCATCGCGCATTTTGATAGTTTTGCCGTTGATCACTTCCGTGGTCATAATATTCGTGACCGGTCCTTGCCAATTTTTACCCGCTTTAATACCGAATAAGTTATGGCTGGTTTTGCCTTCCGCCGTCAAAATTTCGCGTTTTCCCCAACCGCTTTCTAATGCCGCTTGCGCCAGAATTAAGAAATGAGAAATACCGCTTTTTTCACTGGCATTTTTAGCAGGCTCAATCAGTTGATTGATAAAATTGCTGCTATTGAGTGATAAGGATTTGATTTGCTTAAATGGCGATGCCAGTGCATCCCCCATGGCAGGAGCGAATCGTCGTACCATTTGCTCTAAAGCAAACGGCGGTAACGATTGTAGATCCTGCTCATTGAGTGGCATAAAAGCGCCTTGTGCAGGTGAACTTGGCGATTGGTCACGGGTCAGTTGCTGATACATCATTTCCCCAAAACCAAGCCCTTTTTGGGCAAGATCTTGGGCAATTTGCTGGTCGTACATACTGGTCATCATGCGCGTTTGGTCACTGGAAAACATGCCATCCTGCGGTAATGCTGAACGCATACTCTTGAGCATCATTTCCACAAATGTCGCTTCCAGTTGCTGCGTCACTTGACGCAGCCCTTGTTCT
This sequence comes from Providencia sp. PROV188, assembly GCF_027595165.1. Lineage (NCBI taxonomy): Bacteria > Pseudomonadati > Pseudomonadota > Gammaproteobacteria > Enterobacterales > Morganellaceae > Providencia > Providencia sp. PROV188. The sequence goes on along the minus strand of NZ_CP097291.1, from coordinate 1,414,973 downwards.
GGCGATTTGTTTAATTCGCCTTTTAAACTGGTGAGCGACTGGACATCATACGCAGCCCCTTGTAATAACTGCATATCGCTCATTAGATGATCTCCAATTTCGCACGTAAGCAGCCAGCACTTTCCATCGCTTGCAGAATAGACATCAAGTCTGTTGGCGTTGCCCCTAACGTATTGAGCGCTTGGATAACTTGGTTAAGCTGAACGCTTGCATTCACTTTCTGTAACGCCCCACCTTGCTCTTTCACGCCAATATTTGTGTTACGAGTGACCACCGTTTGTCCACCAGCAAATGGCGTATTCGGTTGGTTAACTTGGGTTTGACGGTCAACCGTGACAGCTAAGCTACCGTGCGCGACCGCACAACTGTCTAAGGTAACACTGCGGTTGATCACCACAGAGCCGGTGCGTGAATTCAGGATAACTTTGGCTTCTGCCATCGGTGTGCGCACGTTCAGCTCTTGAACTCGTGATAAAAAGCGGACTTGGTCCGTGTTATTTGCAGGAACGAGTAATTGAACAGTTCGTGAATCTAATGCGCGTGCTGAACCCATTCCACCCAGACGGTTAATCGCATCTGAAATGTCTTGCGCTAATGCGAAACTGTCTTCGTTAAGTTGCAGGTTGATAGCACCACTTTGCCCAAAGCTACTGGCCAGTTCACGCTCAATCGTTGCACCATCCGTAATACGCCCACCATTAAGCTGATTGACTTTTACACTGCTTCCACCCGCGCTAGCCCCTGCGCCGCCCACTAAAACGTTACCTTGCGCCATCGCGTAAATTTGCCCATCAACCCCTTTTAATGGGGTCATCAGCAAGGTTCCACCACGTAAGCTTTTTGCGTTACCCATTGAGGAAACAACAACATCCACCGATTGACCAGAGCGACCAAATGGCGGCATTTTCGCCGTGACCATAACTGCGGCAACGTTTTTCAGCTGCATGTTGGTGCCTGGTGGAACGGTAATGCCCATTTGGGACAACATGTTATTTAAACTTTGAGTGGTAAAGGGCGTTTGCATGGTTTGGTCACCCGTTCCATCCAATCCAACCACTAAACCATAACCAATTAATGGGTTATCTCTCACCCCTTGTACTGTGGTGAGATCTTTAATTCGTTCGCTGTAGGCAGGAGCAACAAATAGGCTCCCGAAAAGGCAAACAAATGAAATGAGAACGAATAATTTGTTTTTCATTGATTTTTCTCGGCTATTAGCTGACGGATATTCACTTAGTAAGGGGATACATTTAAGAAGAAACGCTGTAACCACCCCATTGTTTGGGATTCGTTAATATAGCCATCACCAACGTATTCAATCCGAGCATCAGCCACTTGCGTGGAACTTACATTGTTATCTGCGCCAATCGTGCGCGGGTTCACCACGCCGGAGAAACGAATAGATTCCGTTCCCTGATTAATCGCAATGCGTTTTTCACCCACGACATGCAAATTGCCATTTGCTAATAACTGGTCAACGGTCACTGTAATTGTGCCTTTAAAGGTATTGTTGGCATTTGCGCCACCTTTACCGTTAAAATCGCTGTTTCCCTTCACATCAATTTCTGTGTTGCTACCGCCTAACCAACCTTGCATAAATCCAGGCAGAATCGCTGCCAAAAATCCGGTTTTTCCGCTACGGTTTGCATTTGCCGACGAGTTTTTACTCGCACTCACGTTCTCTTGTAGGTTGATCGTTAAGATGTCGCCAACGTTACGTGGTCTTCTGTCTTCAAATAGCGGCTGGTAGCCGTAGTAAGCAGGTTGAGCACTTTGAAAAATAGCACCGTTAGGAGCGGGTGCTGTGGGTGCAGTCGGTACTGCACTGGTTTGTGTGTCCACCAGCGGGCGTGGCTTAATATGTGCACAGCCATTTAATGTGACCGCCACTGCCGCAACCAAACAGACGGATTTTATGGTCTGTAACACTGTTTTTTTCCGCTTAGGAACAATACCGTTTTCAATCATCATGCGACTCTTTTGCTACTGGATACCTTTGTCATCACGAAAGGCAGTTCACAATGTTATTCATGAACTGCCATCCTTACTTACAGCTGTGTCAGACGTTGCAGCATTTGGTCTGATGCAGAAACTGCCTTGCTGTTAATTTCGTATGCGCGTTGAGTTTGGATCATGTTCACCAACTCTTCGGCAACGTTAACGTTTGAGGTTTCTAACATGCCTTGATACAGCAACCCTGCGCCATTAGTACCCGGAGCACTCTCATTCGGTGCACCTGAACTTGCGGTTTCCATATACAGATTTTCACCCATGCTTTCTAAGCCAGCATCGTTAATAAAGGTGGTTAACGTGATTTGACCGATTTGCTGTGGTTGGTTATCCCCATACACGGTGACAGAAACCGTACCATCACGGGCAATACTCAAGCTGTTGGCGTTTTCTGGGATCATGATCGCCGGAACCACTTGATAACCGCTCGATGTCACTAACTGACCATCTTGGTTACGCTGCAAAGCACCATCACGGGTGTAAGCATCAGTACCATCTGGCATTTGAACGTGTAAAAAGCCTTGACCTTTGATAGCGATATCCGTGGTCGTGCCAGTTTTGTTTAAGTTACCTTGGCTATGAATACGTACGGTCGCCACTGGGCGCGCACCTGTACCCATTTGTAAACCTGATGGTAATGAAGTTTGTTCTGAACTCATCGCACCCGGTTGACGGATGTTTTGGTACAGTAAATCTTCAAATACCGCACGTTGGCGTTTAAAGCCATTAGTGCTGACGTTTGCCAAGTTGTTGGAAATCACGTCAAGGTTAGTTTGTTGAGCATCAAGCCCTGTTTTTGCAATCCATAAAGAGCGGATCATAGTCATTCCTTACTAACATTTGCCGACTAGCGGCTAGCTGTTAGTGATTAACTGATAGTAAGTAGTTGATTGGCACGCTGCGCATTTTCGTCTGCGCTGTGGATCACTTTCATTTGCATTTCAAAATGACGAGCATTGGCAATCATAGAGACCATGGCTTCAGCGGCATTGACGTTACTTCCTTCAATCACGCCAGAAGTCACGATAGCACGCTCGCTCATGGGTAATCCTTCGCCATTCGCTGCTTGTGCCTGAGGAGATAAATGGAATAATCCATCTTCGCCACGGACTAAGTCTTGCGGCTGCGCTTCAACCACTTTGAGGCGGCCAATCTGTCCCAACATGGTTGGTGGATCGGTTGCCAGCAAAGCCGTAATGGTGCCATCGTTACCAATGGTTAATTCCGCGTTAGGTGGCACGTTGATAGCCCCGCCATCCCCTTGCAACACACGCTCACCAATCATTAATTCACCGTCTGGCGAAATTTGGATGTTACCGTTGCGGGTATACGCCTCCGTGCCATCGCCTAAAGCGACTGCCAAAAAGTGTTTATCATTCAACGCAACATCCATCGGTCTACCGGTATAGTTCAGTTGACCTTGGCTCATATCCGCACCCGGTGTTGATGCAACAACTAGCGTACGCGTCTGCTCGGTATCACCGTGAATAGGCACCGCGCGCATCGCTGACAGTTGAGCTTTAAAGCCCGCTGTTGAAACGTTCGCAATGTTATTCGAAACAATACTTTGGTTTTCAAGCGCATGACGCGCCCCGCCCATTGCGGTATAAATGACATGATCCATCGCCAGCCTCTAGGATTAACGTAAGTTAACCAGTGTTTGTAACATCTGGTCTTGGGTCTTAATGGTTTGGGCATTGGACTGATAGTTACGCTGCATTACGATCATGCTGATCAGTTCTTGGCTCATATCCACGTTGGACGATTCCAGCGCACCACTGGTCAACTTACCGAATTGACCTACACCCGGAACGCCATCCATTGGGTTACCAGAAGCATTTGATGCCGCCCAAACGTTACCACCTTGGGAAACCAAACCGTTCGGGTTAGCAAATGCGGATAACGCAATTTGACCCACAACACGTTTTTGTTGGTTGGAGTAGTTAGCAACAATCAGACCGTTATCTTCGATTTTGAAGGTGGTGTATTCACCGGCTGGGTAGCCGTTCACATCGATAGCACTGACTGAAGATTCGCTCACTTTTTGTTGACGAGTTTTGCCCAAATCGACTTGTAGAGTACCATCATTCGCACCATTTAAGCCTTTGAATGGGAAAGCAAACGTTGTTGGTAATTGAACCGTAGTATCTGGGTCACCAGGGTTTGGACCTTTGACTACTTTTTCAGTCATTAGCTTACCGTTACCGTCAAATTCTAGCTCCCCCAGCTTTTCAGCTTTGGTTTCACTAGAATCTTTAGCGTATGCACTCCATTTGTTATCTGCATCCTTCACAAAATAAACAGAAATTTCATGGGTGTTACCTTGGCTGTCATAAGCTGTCATGGTCGTGCTGAAGTTATATGTCGCGATATCATCAGGCTTGTTTGGATCAAAAGGCTTATCTTTAACTTTATCTTCTGAGTTCAGGTTGATGGTTAACTTAGCTAAATCAGATTGCTTCGCATCCATCATATCCGTTGGGATATTCATTCCAGCCGGAACACCGCCGCTTTGCACAGTGATGTTACCTTTCTCATCCACGCTTGCCGGATACCCAGTCACTACCATGCCTTGGTTGTTGACTAAGTTACCGCTTTTATCACGCAAGAATTGACCGTCACGGCTGTAATAAACATCACCGTTTTGGTCTTGAACGCGGAAAAACCCGTTACCGGAAATCGCAACGTCGGTTGCTCTATCAGTACGGGTAATTGGACCATCTTTGAAGTTTTGAGTGACCGCTGCGACGTTCACACCTAGCCCAACACCGGAGCCGGCAAACATATCAGCAAACGAGGTTGTTGCCCCTTTAAAACCGTTAGTTGCGGAGTTGGCAATATTGTTACCAATCGAGTCTAGCCCCGCTGATGCTGCATTTAAGCCACTGACTGCTTGTGAAAAAGACATATTTTCTCCATGAATATTTGGGGAATAAAAGTTTGGGGAATAAAATTAAGATGCGGGATACACTTTAAAGATGCTGCTTAGTGGCACACTTTGCCCTATTCCAACATCCAGTAATGGTGCATCTGAGCCAGGTGTGACACCATTGACACGGGTATAACCGAGTTTGGTGACCTCAATTTCAGACCCCATCCTGACGGCTTTCACATCAAAGAAATATTTCCCTTTCGGATCGGCAACCACATTACCGTTGTTATCGCGACCATCCCATGCCATATCGTAAATATCGGGTTTCACTTCTGAGTCATAGGTGATAGTGCGGATTACGGTGCGGTTTTTGTCTCGAATGGTAATTTCAACGCTATCGGCCATCTTCGGTAGGAAGAAGCCAAATGGCGATGAAATGTAATCAGTTTGCGGCTCTTCAGTACCTTCTCCGCCTTCATTACCCTCTGTTGCGCCAAAATTACTGAGCCCAAAATTAGATGGGCTATTCGCGCTAATCACATCGTCAGGTAATGGGTTCGCTGGCTTAGCTACATTGCTATTTTCGCCACTACTCTCTTTTTTCAGGGGTGCCAGCACAATTTCATTGCGCGGGATAAGCACCCCTTTGCCCACGAGTTGCGTTGCCTGTAATGACTGCCCAGACCCTATCTGTTGCGAAATCCCTGTCACACTATCACTGAGCTTATTCATGCTCTCAAGTGTAGCGATTTGAGCTAGTTGCCCCGTTAAATCCGCGTTATCCATTGGTTTGGTCGGGTCTTGGTTTTTCATCTGCGTGACAATCATGGTTAAAAATGTGTCACGCATATCATCACTTTGACTTTTCTTTGGAATGTTACTGGCTGCAGCTGCTGGCCCAGCAACTGTGTTATCCAAAGAATCATTCATTGATGCAGAAATTCCCATTGCGCGCCTCCGTTACTGACCTAGCGTTAAGGTTTTCTGTAGCAATGTTTTTGCGGTATTCATGACTTCTAAGTTGGCTTGATAGCTGCGCGATGCGGAGATCGTGTTGATCATTTCACCTACGGTATCGACGTTAGGCATCTTCACGTAGCCTTTTTCATCTGCAAGAGGATGACCGGGCTTGTATTCCATACGCGGAGGAGCAGGATCTTCGATTAATTCACTCACACGAACGCCACCGACTTGATTGCGACCTTGTGGCGCCATTTGAAAAACCACTTGCTTCGCACGGTACGGTTCACCATCAGGACCCACCACACTTTCTGCGTTCGCCATGTTACTCGCGCTAACGTTTAGACGCTGAGATTGCGCGGTTAATGCAGAAGAGGAGATATCAAAAATACTGAGTAGACCCATAACCCTTACCCTTGTTGTAGAACGGCCAACATACTTTTGACTTGGCTATTGATGAATGTAAGATCGGCTTGATATTTCAATGTGTTATCAGCAAATTGGCTGCGCTCAACATCCATATCAACCGTATTTCCATCCATTGAAGTTTGATAAGGCACACGATATTTCAGATCCAATGCAGCAGGCTTCATATCATGTCCTTCAATATGCCCTTTGGCTGTCACTGCCAGTGAAATACCCTTTCCTTTCACCACGCCTTTATCCATCGCTTGTTGTAATTGACGATTAAAATCAATATCACGCGCTTGATAACCAGGGGTATCCGCATTGGCGATGTTAGAAGCCAAAACAGTCTGTCTTGCTTCTCTTATGGACAAAGCCCGTTGCTGAAAAGCAAAGGTGGCATCTAATTTATCAATCATGGTTTCCTCAATGGATTTAAGTTAATTCCTAATCGATTTAGACGAAAATTAAGAATTTTTTAATTGCAGTTTTTATAAACGCAAAGTTTGAATATAGAAATTCGATGCTCATATTAGCTGGCAGATAAAAAATCTAATGGCGAGATAAAGGCAAAATAATTGACCTATTTGCCTCATTCATTATTGACGATGTAGGTAAACTTCAAGGGTAAAAAGGTATGGGATGAAAAAGGAAATGGGATGATGAAAACTGTTTTTTCAATTAAATATATTTTAATTATCAGTATATTAAATCTATTTTCTTTTTCTGCGCAAGCATCTCTCCCACAAGATATTGACCAGTATTTCCGTAAAATTCATGGAAAGCAAAATAGCGTTTCAATTGAAATAAAAACCCCAATTGATAAATGGCCAAATTGTGATAAGCCGCAAATTGGCTTACCAAGTGGGGGTCGTAATATGGGAAATATCTCACTTCCTGTGCAATGCGATAAGAAAAAACAGTATTTACAGCTGACGGTGAATGTCACTGGGCAATATTATGTTGCCACCCGTAATATTCAACGGGGAGAAACCATTGAATTTGTGGATATTGGCACCAAAAGAGGGCTTATTCACCAATTGCCATCTGGGGCATCTACCGACAAGATGGCGCTGCGTGGCACGTTAGCCCTTCGCAATATTACCGCAGGGCAGACGTTTACTAGCTCAATGGTTAGGCGCCCTTGGGCTATTAAGGCGGGTCAAACCGTGTATGTATTTGCCACTGGCAATAACTTTTCCGTTAAATATGAAGGTCGAGCCATTAATAATGCCGCCATGGGTGAAAATATTCGAGTTCGACTTATCAATGGGCAAGTGGTTAATGGTGAAGCTCAAGAAAATGGCAGTGTTCAAGTAGCGCTTAACTAACTTAATTTAAAATTAAATCATCAAGTTATAGCGTGATAATTTTCTGTTTTTGAAGTGAATTACAGGTATAATTTTTGCAATTCGTCTGAAGTAGTTAAACATGCAGTTAATTATCAGAATTTATATCGCGATTTAAGTGAAATTACCTATCTCATTGGTAATTTGAAAGCTAACCGAATATTAAAGGTTCATTAATATCTGCCGATAACCTTCTATATCAAAAATATCGGGAACAGGAAAAATACTATGGCTATTGAGCAAACATCTGCAATCTCTGCCTTGACTCAGGTAACCACTCGCGATCCACAAGAAACCGCAGCGCTGGTTCGTGAGAAAAAAGTCTCCGCAAATGAAGCCGTTAAAGAAAGCTCTTTTGCACCGAGTGAGTTACAAAAGAAATTACTTCAACCTCAAGCTTCTGATATTGATGTCGCTAAAGTTGAAAAAATCAAACAAGCCATCAAAGACGGCACGTTAACCATGGATGCAGGTAAAATCGCTGATGGTATTTTACGTGATGCCCATGAATGCATGCTTTCTATGAAATAAACTGAACGACTATGAACGACGAATTATTACTACTATTAGAACAGCAGCTTGGTCATTTGCAATCACTGGAAATTGTGATGAAGAATGAAGAGTTATTATTGGGTTACCATCGTGTGCCACCTTCTCCATTTCAGGAAACGACGGAGCAAAAACGTTTTTTAGTTGCCGCTATCAGTCATGGTGAGAACCACCGTTTACAATTGGAAGAGCAAGCAAAAATCGTTGCACCTTATGAAGGTAACCCAGTGCTCAACCATACTTGGAATACGATTAAAGACCTAACGACCCAACTAAAAGATTTAAATTATCGTAATCACCAAATGCTTCAACTGCATATTGAGCTGAATGCACAACGTCTAAATTTTGTGAAAAAGCATAATAATCAGTCAACTTACGGTGCCGATGGCTTAGAATCTAAACGCCCTGCGTTAGGAAAGAAAATTTCAATTTAGATTTCTGACTAAACCTGTTTTCCTCGCCCCCATTTTTATCTGGTTAAATGATCAGAGTCTTTTGGTTTATTAAATTTAGTCTTTTGGTTTATTAAATTTAGCCTTTTGGTCGATTAGATTTCACCTTTTTTGCTTTTATTCTCGCCTCAATACGTTTCACAACATCTCCATCTGTAACCCCGATTTTCTCTAGTCCTTTAGCAAATTCCAATAATTCCTTCAATGTGTCTGCCATGTTCTTTACACCATGATTATGTATAAGGTATCGATGCACATTAATGATTAATATCTAACATTTTTCGGCTCATGTTAGTGAGACTTGATGCTGTTCGCAGCGTTCGGTTTAAAGTCTGCAAAGACCTTAACTGTGCTTTTGTATAAAACTAATGCACGAAAAAATAGGCAGTGAGTGAGGAGTTATGACACTCATCTCACTACACTGCCTATTGTGATACTTATTTGCGTTTCGTTAACTTGAAATCAATCGACTGTTTATGACCCACTGATCATCGATGTCATTCTAATCTTACGGTGATCTGTCATTTCTAAATTGGACATCACCACTAATTGCGGCAAACTACGACGCAGGAAGCGAGATAAAATCAGCCTCAGGGCATGATTCACTAACAATACGGTTGGCGCCCCCATCGCTTCTTGATGCCCCACTGCTTCTTCAGCTTGAGTTTGAATAAACTGGGCTAAGTTTGGCTCTAAGCCACCGCCATTCTTTGCGGCTTGTAGCAGGATTTGCTCTAACTTCGCATCCAACCCAATCACTTGGATCTCTTCAGCGCTACCAAACCATTGCTGGGTAATGGCTCGTCCTAAAGCAATACGTACCTGAGAGGTAAGGTAATCAGTGTCTTTTTGTTCACCATTTTCACCTGCCATTTCAGCCAGCGTTTCAATAATGGTGCGCATGTCGCGGATCACCACATCTTCCATGAGTAGGTTTTGTAAAACGCGGTGCAAGATGGTCAGTGAAATGGTGTCAGGGATCAAATCATCCGCCAGTTTTGGCATCTCTTTTTTCACTCGGTCATACAACATCTGGGCTTCTTGGCGACCGAACAGAGTGCTCGAATATTGCAGTAAAATTTGGTTAAAGTGCGTTGCTACCGCGGTACTTGCAGAAACGACGGTATAACCTTGGATTTGTGCTTGTTCACGTAAATCGTCATCGATCCATATTGCAGGCAGACCAAACGCAGGTTCTTTAGTCATATCTCCTTGTAAAGTTCCCGCCGCATTACCCGGATCAATCGCTAAGTTACGTCCAGGTTGAGCTTCTCCGCGCCCCACCTCAGCCCCTTTGATAAGAATGCGATATTCACATGGGGATAACTCTAAGTTGTCGCAAATATGTACCACCGGAGGTAAGTATCCGACTTCCTGAGCAAATTTCTTACGTAACCCACGAAGTCGACCCAATAGCTCCCCTTGTTGATCGTTATCAACCAACGGAATTAAGCGATAACCGACTTCCATTGCCAGTAAATCTTCTAACTGCACATCATCCCATGTTGCTTCGACCACTTTATTGGCTTCTTGGAAATGTTGCGCTTGGCTATCATCCATCACTTTTTCTGGGTTACGTGAGCGTTTTACCAGATACCAGCCTAATGCAGCCAATGCCGCAGTAAACAGTAGGAAAACAAAGTTAGGCATCCCTGGAATAAGACCAATCAACCCTAACACCCCAGCACTGAGCCACATCACGCGCGGATTATTGAACAGTTGAGTGACCATCTGCTCACCGACATCTTCATCGGTTGCAACGCGAGTGACGATAACCCCCGCTGCCGTTGAAATGATCAATGCTGGAATTTGGGCAACTAGACCGTCACCAATGGTTAATAAGGTATAAACGCTCGTTGCATCACCGAGGGTCATATGGTGCTGACCCACACCAACAATCAGACCACCGATGACGTTTATCACCATGATCATAATTCCGGCGACAGCATCACCACGGACGAATTTACTCGCACCGTCCATTGAACCGTAAAAATCGGCTTCTTGAGTGACTTCTGCTCGGCGTTTTTTCGCTTCATCATCATTAATGATACCGGCGTTTAAGTCGGCATCGATGGCCATTTGCTTACCGGGCATACCATCAAGCACAAAGCGAGCACCCACTTCGGCGATACGCCCCGCACCCTTGGTGATAACCATAAAGTTAATCAGAACCAAGATAATGAAAACAACGATACCAATGGCAAAGTTACCGCCAACCAGGAAGTGACCAAAAGCTTCGACAACACGCCCAGCAGCATCAGGTCCAGTATGACCATCCAGCAAAATAATACGCGTTGAAGCGATATTCAAAGATAGGCGCAATAAGGTTGCGAACAGCAAAATGGTGGGAAATGCGGCAAAATCCAATGTCCGTTTGGTGAACATCGCCACAAGCAGAACCATAATGGACAGAGCAATGTTAAAGGTGAACAACAAATCAAGCAAAAATGCCGGTAATGGTAAAACCATCATCGACAGAATCAGTAATATCAGCACGGGTCCAGCGAGGATTTGCCACTGAGTTCCTTGTAAGTTTTTCGGCAATTTTAAAAGTGCAGCCAAATTAGCCATCGCGATTGTTATCTCCAGCAAAATCCAGCGTCGGTGGCACTGGTAAATTCTTCGGTTTCTTTGGTTTCAGGCCACCTTCACGACGCCAACGGCGTAATTGGTAAACCCATGCTAAAACTTCTGCTACCGCTGCATACAGCGCAACAGGGATACTTTGTCCAATCTCCGCATGACGGTATAACGCACGCGCGAGCGGTGGAGCTTCAAGTTGTAAAATGCGGTGCTCTGCACCAATTTCTTTAATACGTTGAGCAATAACTCCTGCGCCTTTTGCCAAAACTTTCGGCGCCCCCATTTTTTTATCGTCATATTTTAGGGCGACAGCGTAGTGAGTCGGGTTAGTAACAATCACATCCGCACTGGGGACATCTGCCATCATTCGGTTACGCGCAATCGCTCGTTGTTGCTGACGAATTTTGGCTTTAATGTGCGGATCACCCTCTTGCTGCTTAAATTCGTCTTTAATTTCTTGGCGGCTCATCCGTAACTTTTTCAAGTGGGAACGAAATTGATAAAATACATCAAATGCCACCATCGGGATTAAGAGAAAGACAATTAAATAACCTGCAAAAATTACCTTCTCTAGTGCATTCGCTAATGCCGTTGTCGGTGGTTCCATCACCAAATGGAGTAGTGAAGGCCAACTTTGCCAGAGGAAAATGGATGCTCCTAACCCCACAAACAGTGATTTTAATATCGCCTTAAACAATTCAGATAAGGCATTCATAGAGAAAATTCGTTTTAATCCTTTGATTGGGTTTAATTTTTTCAAATCAAACTTAATCAATTTGCTATTAAATAACAGCCCACCCACCAGTGACGAAGCAGAGATCCCCACCAGCGCTAACCCCCCGATAATTGGGAGTAGAGCAAATAACGCCTCACTAACCACCCTCCCCAAATAACTGAGCATTAACCCTGTGTTTTGCAGGTAATGCCCGTCAAAGATAAATCCTTGGCGCATGATTTGTCGTAACTGGTTTGCCAAATGCCCGCCACTTAACCACAGCAAACTGACTCCAGCCAACATCATCATGAGGGAGCTTAATTCTTTGGAGCGAACAATTTGCCCATCATCTTTCGCTTTCTGCTTTTTATGGGGCGTGGGTTCTTCTGTTTTTTCTACATCACTTTCGTCGGACACGTGACTTCCAAAAAATTAGCCTATACGCATAGTCGCTATAGCATGACAGAGTGTAAAAAAATCAATGGTGGAAAATAGACGTAGTTCGCAGGGGTTTTTTGGCTATTGAGCAATATGGCAACAACTTTGCGAAGCGCTTCGCAAAGAGGCAAATGAAAGGTAACAAGAGAAAAAGTCAAAAAGGATGACCTAAAAAATCACTTCCTATAATACCCGTGCTGTAAAATGGGGTATATTGACAGTATCAATATAAAACACTCTATTTATAGCAGGTGATATTCGTTATGGCTTTGATCCCTAAAAACTATGCTCGCTTAGAAAGTGGCTACCGTGAAAAAGCACTCAAGATTTATCCATGGATATGTGGACGCTGCACACGGGAATTCGTTTATTCGAATCTAAGAGAATTAACTGTTCATCATATCGATCATGATCATACCAATAACCCTGAAGATGGCAGTAACTGGGAATTATTGTGTCTCTTCTGCCATGACCATGAACACTCTAAGTATACAGAAGCCGACCAGTACGGAACGAATGTGGTTGCGGGTGAAGATGCACAAAAAGATGTGGGTGAAGCCACTTATAACCCGTTTGCAGATTTAAAAGCTATGTTGAATAAAAAGAAATAACTTTATCTCTGTTTTGTTTGCGCAGGTTTGAAAAGCTATTCAAGCCTGCGTTAATGCCCTATTAATATCCTCTTTTACCACCTCAACATTCCTCTCCCTATTCCACCATTATAATTTCATTTCTCGGCACGCTATCCAGTCATTCGTCAGCAATTGCAACTTATTCATGACCTAACAACACGCCTTATCATTCCATTATTTGATACACGTCATCAACAAGCCGCCCTACCGATTCGACTTAACCCGATTATTAATATTGAAGGACAGCCCTATGTACTTATGACTCATTTGATGTCAGCTATCTCTAAGTCCATGCTAGGAAAAGAGATTATTTGCATTGGGTACTAAAGAGATAAAATCAAAAACGCGATCTACTGGTCGATGGGTTTTGATGAAAAATTGCTAATAAAATAATGATGCACAACTACCCTAAATAGTTTGAGCCATAGCAAGCAGATAAACTCAGCCAATAACGCTATAGCTCAAAATATCTCGAAGGAGCGAATTAGAAACCTAATTCATCTAACAGATCATCCACCTGTGACTGTGATGCCATCACATTCACACCTTCTTTATTAATCTGAGGACCATTGAGCAGGCTTTCACTTTGAGTCTTCACTCGCATTTCTGGTGGTGTATTTTCCATCAGCAACGCTAGTAGCTGTTTCTCTGCTTCTTCAACCACTTCCATCATTTTTTTGACGACTTGCCCCGTTAAGTCTTGGAAGTCTTGCGCCATCATGATTTCTAATAGTTCAGCTTTCGTCACTTCGCTATCTTGGATAACTTGTCCCAAAAATGCTTGAGTGGAGCCGCGTAACGCTTCAGAGACTTCACCGGACGCCGCCTCTTCCCACTGTTGCTGCAACGCAATCGCATTTTTGTTCATTTCCACTTGCAGCGGCTTGATAACATCAATGCCGTTAAGTGTTTTTTCTGCCGCTTGGGCTGTCATTTGCGCAATATAACGCAGGCGGTCTTTACCGTCTGGAATACTTGCTACTGCCTGCTGAACGCTTTTCTCTAAACCCAACTCACGCATACTTTCACGTAAGGTTCGCATCAGAGTTCCAATACGTGTAATGACGTGTTTTAGATCTTCGTTGCCAGTGCCATTACGACTGCCATTCATTGCTACTTGTTCAATCATCACTGTCTCCTTTACCGCCCGCGATTATTGCAGCCCCATTTTTTCAAACACTTTATTTAATTTTTCTTCGAGGATAGCTGCGGTAAACGGTTTCACAACATAGCCGCTCGCACCAGCTTGTGCTGCCGCAATAATATTTTCTTTTTTCGCTTCTGCGGTCACCATTAAGACAGGGATATGTTTAAGTGCATCATCACCACGAATGGTTTTGAGTAACTCTAAACCATCCATATTTGGCATATTCCAGTCAGCAACAACAAAATCAATATTCCCAGCACGGATTTTTTCGAGGGCATCAACGCCATCTTCCGCTTCTTCAATTTTGTTAAAACCAAGTTCTTTTAATAAGTTACGGACGATGCGACGCATAGTAGAAAAGTCATCGACAACCAGAAAGCTCAGATCTTTAGCGGCCATAACCACTCCTTCAAAAATACAATGATAAATAAACTGTCACCACTAAACGGTGACAGTAGAAAGTTTTGTTAATACGCTTGGGGCAATTTTCAGTAGATCCAGCACTTCATCTGCGGCATTCATTTCGATTGCAGCACGCGGCATACCAAATACGACGCAACTACTTTCGTTTTGAGCATAAGTGAAAGCCCCTTGTTGACGCAGGTTGAGTAAGCCCTTGGCGCCATCCATTCCCATTCCGGTCAGCAAAATACCAATACATTTACGTCCGACATGCTTAGCGACTGAGTCAAATAGCACATCGACGGAAGGACGATGGCGGTTAACCGGCTCGCTCTGTTCCAACACCACTTGATAACCTTTGCCTTTATCGGCAATCAACATGTGTGAATCACCCGGCGCAATATAGGCGCAGCCTTTTTGCAAAATCTCATTGTGCTCCGCCTCTTTAACTGTAAGTGCACACAGTTTATTTAAGCGTTCAGCAAAAGAGCGAGTGAAGCCTGCTGGCATATGCTGAGTGATCACCACTGGCGGGCATTCTCTTGGCAGCATCTCTAAAAATTGGCGGATAGCTTCTGTTCCACCAGTTGAGGCTCCCACGGCTATCACACGGTTGTTGCACACGTATGGCGTCAGCGGTTTAGCGAGAGTTGTCGGCTCAGCAACTTTTTTCTCTGTACGAGCAAAACGGTTACGCTGCGACATTTTAGACATTGCCGCTGCGCGAATTTTTTCACCGATCATATCGCGATAACTCATCATGGTTTCGCGAATACCAATCTGTGGTTTTGTCACAAAATCTACGGCGCCCAGTTCTAAAGCCTTTAATGTCACTTCAGAGCCTTTAGAGGTTAATGTGGAGACCATAACGACCGGAATTGGATGCAGCCGCATCAATTTCTCTAAAAAATCAATGCCATCCATTCTCGGCATTTCAACATCGAGGGTGATAACATCTGGCTCCAGTTGCTTAATTAAGTCCCGAGCAACATACGGATCTGGCGCTGTGTCGACCACTTCCATATCAGTGTGACTGTTGATAATTTCACGCATTAATTGGCGCATGAGTGCAGAGTCATCGACGCACAATACTTTTATTTTTTTCATTGTCCTCTCCTCGCCGACGCTAAGCTGTAGACGGTCTGCCCATTGATCACAAACTGTTTTGTCAGTTGCGAAATATTTTCAGAGTGACCAATAAACAATAAGCCATCCGGCTTGAGCAGTGGCGCAAAGCGCTCTAGCAGTTTTATCTGCATTTCCTTGTCAAAATAAATCATGACGTTGCGGCAAAAAATCGCATCGAAGCGATGTTGTAATTGCCAATCGCCTTCCGTCAGGTTTAAGTAACGAAACTCAATCATGTTGCTAAGTGCGGGCTTTACGCGAGCAAACCCTTCGTACTCACCCACCCCTTTCATGAAGTAGCGCTGCCGTTGCAGTGCTGTCAGGGTTTTGAGTTCTTCGATTCGATAGATCCCTTGTTTCGCTTTCTCTAATACTTCCGTGTCAATATCACTGGCAACGACCTTGGCATTGACAGCGTTGGCTCCCAGAACATCGCTCACTGTCATGGCGATAGAATAAGGTTCTTCCCCTGTCGAAGAAGCCGAACACCAAATATTGATATTGCTATTTCGACGGCTTTTTAAAAAATCTGTCAATGTCGCAAAGTGGTGAGGCTCTCGAAAGAATGCCGTTAAGTTTGTGGTCAGTGCGTTGATAAATGCTTGCCATTCCGTATTCAACGGTTCACGCTCTAACATCCGTAAGTAATCAGAAAAATTGTCGATATTACAGTCACGTAAGCGCTTTAATAAGCGGTTATAGACCATATTTTTCTTATTCATCGTAAGGACTATTCCAGACTTTTTATGAATAAATCGACAAACCCGACCAAACTCGTCATCAGTCAAAGGTTCTATCTGTGGTACTAATAGCATCGTACTTGTCGTCCTATTCAATAAAAACCGGCGAGGCAGCCGAAAGTGGCTGCCTAACTATCATCGTCTAACTTATGCGTTGTCTAACTAACCGCCTCTCCCTAGTTCAAGTTATCTAGATTGAGAGTTCATTATTCACGCTATCGCATGAATACCCATTACCGTCTAACTCGGGTCGACTGTTCTGGTAATTCGAAAAATTCCACAGTCTCGACCAAATTATTGGCTTGGTCTTCAAGTGCTGCTGTCGCACTGGTTGATTGCTCTACTAATGCGGCGTTTTGTTGTGTAACAGAATCCATTTGGCTTACTGCAATCGCAACTTGCTCAATACCTCGGCTCTGTTCATTCGATGCAGACGCAATATTGCCCATTAATTCAGTCACTTGGTTAACAGCGGCAACCAGTTCATTCATGGTTTGACCTGCTTCATTCACCAACTGAGAGCCCTGGTTCACACGCCCTACTGACTCGTCAATCAAGCCTTTGATCTCTTTCGCCGCTTCAGCGCTTCGTTGCGCTAATGCGCGAACTTCACCTGCAACTACCGAGAATCCACGACCTTGTTCACCCGCACGCGCCGCTTCTACTGCAGCATTTAATGCAAGGATGTTGGTCTGGAAAGCGATGCCATCAATGACACTGATGATGGCGCTAATTTTCTGAGAGCTATTAGAAATGGCAGTCATCGTGTCAATCACACCTTCCGTGATTTCACCGCCTTTTGTCGCTGTGCGCGATGCACTCACTGCAAGTTCGCTAGCTTGACGCGCATTATCGGCGTTTTGTTTCACTGTCGCAGTTAACTCTTCCATACTCGCTGCCGTCTCTTCTAACGAGGCGGCCTGCTGTTCTGTTCTTGATGATAAATTATTATTCCCTAAAGCAATCTCACGAATACCCGTATACATTTGGTCTGTATTAGAACGAATAGAGGTGACAGTTTTTGCCAATGATTGCTGCATGACTTTTAATTTTTCGAATACATCACCGATTTCATCACGGAAATTAATTTCAATATTCTGATTTAGTTTTCCTTCCGCAACGTGCATAAAGTGTTCACTCATGCTGTTTAATGGTGAAATGACTTTACGTTTTAACCACAGATGCACAACGGCAATCACACCGAAAATAATGACAATGACGGTAAAGAATGAAACCCATGCAAATTGGTTATAAAATCTTGCATCCGCAATAGAATCATTACTTTCATCATTTAAAACAGAGAGATAATTATTAATAACACTGATTAATTCATCTTGGTTTTGTTGTGCAGGCAGATTGATATAAGCCGCAACATCGTTGTTATCAAGATTGCCTTTCAATGCGTTTAACGTGACGACAAAGGCATTAAATTTCTCTTCCAATGCCGCTAAGTTTTCTTTTTCGCTTAGCACTGGCTGAGTTTTGAATTCGTTATACGATTTGTTAGCTGAAATTAAGTAGTTATCGAAAACAACGCGGGTTTCTTCGATTAATGGAACGTGGTCGCCTACTTTCATCAGTAAGGCAATTTGAGTCAGGCTATTACGTGCCTGCATTAAGTTTTTGCTGGTCTCTTCCAGTAATGCGCGTTTTTTAGAACCCATATCGATTCTTTCTAGCGCGTTTAATTCGCTGTTAACGATGCCAACAGAAACGCCGCTTGAGGTTAACTGCATGCCACAAAATAAAATCAGGAGTAAGTATAAGCTCACTGAAATTCGGATATTCTTTCCTAACATATTTAATCCCCTACTTATGCCAGCCAAAAATTTGGCCCTTTTTTAATTATCGAGCTTAAACATATAAAAGCGCTGCGAGAGAAACTCTCACAGCGCTCGAACAGATTTACCCTTAAAAGGTTTCCCAGTTATCGTCATCTTTATGATTTTTCGATGCGATTTTGGATAAATCTGGTGTTTTAACAATATTAGATACTGTTCTTGGTGCAGGTTGTGCGTTGCGTACTTTTGCTTGATCCATTGCAGGTAAACGGAAAATGGAGATCAACTGGGAAAGCTTAGCGACTTGCTCTTCCAGTACATTTGCAGCAACAGCGGATTGCTCAACGAGTGAGGCGTTTTGCTGAGTTACTTTGTCCATCTCTTCCACGGCAATACTCACTTGAGCAATACCTTTGCTCTGCTCATCAGACGCGGTTGCGATGTGCGTCATGATGTCAGTAACACGTGTGACTGAGTCGACAATTTTTGTCATTGTTTCACCAGCATCTTCTGCTTGGCGAGCCCCTACGTCTGTTCTAGAAACAGAGTCTTCAATCAAGCCTTTGATCTCTTTTGCTGCATCTGCGCTGCGTTGAGCAAGGCTACGAACTTCATCGGCAACCACAGCAAATCCACGGCCATGCTCACCAGCACGCGCCGCTTCAACCGCAGCATTCAATGCGAGGATATTGGTTTGGAAAGCAATACTGTCGATAACAGCGGTAATGTCAGAGATTTTTTGCGAGCTATCAGCAATGTTGCGCATGGTATGAACCACGTTAGACACCACTTTGCCGCCTTCTTTTGCAATAACAGAAGCTTGGCTTGCAAACTCGCTAGCTTGATGAGCATATTCAGTGTTTTGCTTAACGGTTGCTGTCAGCTCACTCATGCTAGCAGACGTTTCTTCTAAGCAAGCCACTTGCTGCTCGGTACGTGAAGATAAGTCATTGTTACCCGCTGCGATTTCAGTGGTTCCCTGATAGATAGTTTCACTACCATCCAGTACACCACGAACCGTATTGATCAGCTCTTGTTGCATGTGCTGAGCACCACGCGCTAACTCACCAATTTCATTGTTCGCTGAGGTATCAATTTTTGGCGTTAAATCCCCTGAAGCGAACACTTTAATGCGCTCGATCAGCGTATTTAATGGCTCAGTGATCCCTTTACGCACATAGCGATAGCTAATCACGCTGATCACTGCTAACAGTACGGATAAGATAACCAGCAAATACAGTGATTGGCGGTAATTGGATTCTGCATTCACGACTTCATTTTCAAAATCTGAAGAAATTTCAGCAAAATAGAGGCCAAATTGCTCTTCAAATTTGGCTTGTAACCCTGACGTTCTATGCGCATAGAAGCCGTTTAAATCCCCCTTCTCTGCATATTCCGACAGTTTGGTTAATGCAACACGATAATCCTCATAGGATTTTAGTAAGTTATCAAATAACCCCTTATCCACATCTGCGTTTGCCATCAACTTTCTGTAGCTGTCATACGCTT
The DNA here is from genome assembly GCF_027595165.1 of Providencia sp. PROV188. NCBI lineage: Bacteria > Pseudomonadati > Pseudomonadota > Gammaproteobacteria > Enterobacterales > Morganellaceae > Providencia > Providencia sp. PROV188. Next base: position 1,395,301 of record NZ_CP097291.1, on the reverse strand, counting down.
CATCGGCAGCTTTAAATTTACCTTTTGCTGAAGCAATAAGATCCGCAGCAGAGGCATCATCTTTAATGCTTAACTCTTCTAATAAATACGCGTTAATGGCGCGGTTTAAGTCAGAACGAGCTTGCAATAGATTGACCCAGCTTTGAGTCAGAACGAGTCTTTGGCGTTGGAGAGAATTCAAATAATTAATACTGTCGCTGTTATCGCCGAGTTTGGTAAACATCAAACCACTTGATACCAGCTGCAATAAAATAAATACAAAAATAACGGACAAAAGTCCTGATACGATTTTAATTCGACTGTACATGGTGTTTTACTAACATAGTGTTGTTGTAGTTTGGATATCGGACAGTTGCTCAAAAACTTTAGTCATTCACTTACCATTTTTGAGCAAATTATCAGCGTATTTAACGCATCTAATGACTCGTTATTCCGCGATATTGTCGATTAACGCCATCTCTTCACTGGTCAATAATTTTTCGATATCAACCAAAATCAACATACGTTCGCCTACTGTTCCTAGACCGGTCAGATACTGAGTGGATAATGTCACCGCGAAATCTGGCGGTGGTGCAATTTGCTCTTCATGCAACACCAGTACATCGGAAACACCATCAACCACAATTCCCACAACTCGGTCTTTTAAGTTCACAACGATGACGACGGTGTTGTCGTTGTAAACAACGTTTTCATGGGAAAACTTAATGCGCAGATCGATGATCGGAATAATGACGCCACGCAGGTTGGTGACACCTTTAATAAAGTCAGGAGTATTCGCAATACGAGTCACTTGCTCATAACCACGAATTTCCTGCACTTTTAAAATCTCGATTCCGTACTCTTCTTCACCAAGCGTAAAAATGAGGTAGCCTTCGCCATTCTTTTCTTCTTCAAGCTTGTTTAAATCGTCATCTAACATAGACATGGTATATAACCTCTATTTAGTGCATTACTGGTTGAGAAACAGGCTGTTTCTTATTAATCAAAATGTTGTTGTTCATTCTCTGCAATTCTGCGACGTCTAAAATCAGCGAAACAGAACCGTCGCCCATGATGGTTGCAGCGGAAATTCCCGGAATTTTGCGATAATTACTTTCGATATTTTTCACCACGACCTGCTGCTGCCCCACCAGCTTGTCAACCAATAAAGCGAAACGATGCCCCGCATTTTGGATGATCAGCGCGATACTATTGGCAAGATTTGGTTCGGCATTTTTGATAGAAAAGACGTGATGCAATTCGACCAGTGGTAAATATTCACCGCGAACGAGCAGCATTTTTTCTTCACCGGCAAGGCGATAGATATCCTCTGGACGTGGCTGTAATGTGCTAATAATTGCACTAAGTGGCACGATAAACACATCGTCAGAGACTTTGACTGACATACCATCAAGAATGGCTAAGGTTAATGGCAGTAAAATCCGAATGATGGTGCCTTTACCTTCTGTGAAACCAATTTGAATACGTCCGCCCATGTCTTGAATGTTTCGTTTAACCACGTCCATTCCGACACCACGCCCTGAAACATCCGTCACCACTTCGGCAGTAGAGAAGCCCGGCGCCATGATCAACATCGCGACTTCATCGTTGGTCATGCCATCGTGAACATTCATACCTTGAGAGCGAGCTTTTGCTAAAATTCGTTCGCGGTTTAGCCCTGCCCCATCATCACGCACTTCGATACAGATATTGCCGCTTTGATGTGCCGCAGAGAGCGTTAATGTTCCCGCTTCAGGCTTACCATTTGCCAAACGAACTTCTGGTTTTTCAATACCATGGTCGAGACTGTTACGGACAAGGTGATTCAGTGGATCGACGATGCGTTCGATAAGGCTCTTGTCTAATTCGGTTGAGCTACCTTCCACCTTTAGTTCGATTTTCTTACCCAGCTTAGAAGCAATATCGCGCACCATACGTGGGAAACGGCTGAAAACATAATCCATCGGCATCATACGAATGGACATAACTGACTCTTGCAGAGCGCGTGAGTTACGCTCTAATTGAACGATAGAACTGAGTAAATCTGCATATTCGTTTTGGTCAACTTGTTGGCTATGCTGAGTCAACATTGACTGGATGATTACCAGCTCGCCGACTAAGTTGATCAGTTGGTCAACTTTTTCAACTGCAACACGAATACTGCTTGAATCCCCTTTGGGCTTCGCTGCAGCAGCTTTTTTAGTGGCTGCGGATGACGATGCTGAAGATGATGATGTCGAAGATGGCGCTGACGTTGGTGCCGCAACAAGTGTAGATGTCGGTACAACCGCTTGAGGCGCTTCAACTGGATCGGCAGGTGCTTCAACCATTGCTGCCAACTCTTCCACCGTTGCTTCCAGCTCTTCGAGAGTTGCAGCAACTTTACTTTTCTGGTTACTACCTTGTGTTGCACGCTGGCACTCTTCAAAACTGATTTCGCTGTGCTGGATTTGAGACTCATCCACGACGAAACACAGTACTCCACAGATATCTTCGATATCCGTATTGGTCCCTAACCACGCTTTTAAGCTGGAATCACTTTTTTCAGAGCCAAATAAGCTACCGAATAAACCTAGTTCATCCGCTAATACATCTACTTCCGTCGATTTCAGACCGTTTAACGTAATGATGAAATAGTGAGAAAATTCGTTATTTGTCAACGCAGCATGAGTTTGCATCGCGGTTTCTGACGAGGACTCTTCTGTCGCAACATCGTCAGCCACAACACAGTCAGTCTCTTCGGTACTCATGCTAACAAGAGCGGCAACCTCTTCCGGGCCGACTTCGCTGACATCATGTTCAATGCTTTTGAGCACATCACAAATGCGTTTGAAAGTCTCATCATCCGGTAATGAGTCATTTTTATAGGCATCCAATTGGGACACCATCACGTCTTTTGCATCTAAGAAAACGTCAATAATATCTGGCGTTAATGTCAGCTCATCATGACGTGCCTTATCGAGCAAGTTTTCTAAGGTATGCGTGGTGTTTTGTAGATGAGTGAAACCAAAGGTTGCCGCCCCACCTTTAATTGAGTGGGCACTGCGGAATATGGCATTGAGCTGCTCGCTATCTGGGTCAATAGGATCAAGCTCAAGCAAATGCTGTTCCATATCCCTAAGCAACTCATCGGCTTCATCGAAAAATGTTTGATAAAACTCGGTAATATCCATGCTTTTTATCCAATTTCGCTTAAGTTTCACTTAACACTGACTGCCGGATAAGTCCGGCAGTAGTGAGATTCGGGTGATTATGGTTTTTGTCATTACTGTTTATCGGGTGACTTTGTCACCTTCACAGTCACAACATCACTGTTTGCCGGTATTGGCACATCTTCTGGGCCTTTTTTCAGCACATCGTTAATCGGTGTTGCGCCATCGTATTCATGTAAAATTTGATTTGTTTCATCTTCATTCAATACGATGATGCTGATCCGCCGGTTGACGGGTGCTAAGCCGTTTTCTTTGTCTAAATGGATGGATGAAGCCATCCCTACTACACGTAAAACTTTTCGCTCATCCATTCCCCCCATGATCAGCTCACGGCGAGAGGCATTGGCTCTATCGGATGAGAGTTCCCAGTTGCTGTAATAGGCTTCGCTGGCATACGGCAAGTCATCCGTATGTCCTGAAATACTAATGCGATTCGGGACATCATTGAGTAGTGGCGCAATGGCACGCAGAATATCGCGCATGTAAGGCTCGACGGTAGCAGAACCCACTTTAAACATAGGGCGATTGGCGCTATCTACGATTTGAATTCGTAAACCATCGTTGATCATGTCAATCAATAAATGGGGTTTTAATTCATTCAAACGCGGGTCTTGTAAAATCGCTTGCTCAAGATTTTCTTTTAATTTTTCAAATCGATAATTCGCATCACCGGAAATGATGTCATTTGGTTCTGGCATCACGTCACCATCACGAAAAATCGGATCTTTTCCACCACCGGGAATGGGGTTAGTGGCATCTCCGCTTTTCGTTCCTGGGTTGATGGCAGTACTGAGCGGAGTACGAAAATACTCCGCTATCTTGGTTAATTCTTGAGGACTGGAGATGGAAATCAGCCACATAACCAGAAAGAATGCCATCATCGCAGTCATAAAATCAGCGTAAGCAATTTTCCATGCTCCACCGTGGGCATGCTGCTGATGACCGCCTTTTTTCTTAACACGAATAATTTGAGGGCCATTGGCTGCCATTAGCGATTACTCCTCAGTAGTTTCTGTTGCGCGATTACCGACTTTGACTTCACGGACTTTGTCTTCCAGCTCAAGGAATGATGGTCTATCAACGCTAAATAAGACTTTACGACCAAATTCAACCGCAATTTGAGGGGCATACCCTTGCAACGAAGAGAGGAAAGTGACTTTAATACACTCCATCATTTTTAATTGTTCGCTACTGCGCTGACGAATTAAACTAGCCAGTGGCAAAATAAATCCATAAGCCACTAAAATACCAAGGAAAGTTCCTACCATTGCATGAGCAATCAAGGCGCCCAATTCACCCGCAGGTCGGTCTGCAGCTGCAAGTGCATTCACCACACCTAGAACAGCCGCCACGATCCCGAACGCAGGCATGGATTCACCCACCATGTTCAAACCGGATGCTGGTACTTCATTTTCTTGACGGAATGTTTCTAGCTCTTCATCCATTAATGCTTCGATTTCATGGGCTTGTAAGTTACTTGTCACCATTAAACGTAAATAATCCACGATAAACATCATGGCAGTTTGATCTTTGAGAATGCGAGGATACTGAGAAAAAATCTCACTCTCTTGCGGGTTTTCAATATCTTTTTCGAGCGCAAGTAGACCTTGTTGACGAGATTTATTCAAAAGCTGAAATAACAAAGCCATCAAGTCCATTGACATGGCTTTGTTGTAAGAAGAGCGACGGAAGAGTCTTGGTAATACTTTGCATAATGCAACGATGGCTTTACCACTGTTACCCACAACAAATGCGCCTAAACCAGCCCCTAAAATAATGACAAACTCAGCTGGTTGGTACAGCGCGCCAAGATGACCACCGACCATGACATAGCCACCGATAACGGCAGCTGTAACAATGATATATCCGATGAGTATTAACACAGTATTCCCTTTCACTCCGTTGGTTAACAGATGGCAGTCAAAGGGAATATGAGGAAGGACAGGCAATAAAATTGCCTGTAAACCAAATTAATCCAATTACATTACCGCTTTGGTAATGCCATCTTGTCGATATTCCGTAATATCGGCGAGATGCTCGGAAAGTTTACGTTTTTTTATCGCTCGTGATGGAGGCTGGCACAAGCTACACGTAAAACTATTTTCAGGAATGTGGGCATAGGTGATAAATGAACCACTACAGCAATTGCAATCGGAACTTTGCAACATGCCACTTTCCACAAAACGAACTAATGTCCATGCACGGGTTAATGCCAAAATTGGCTCGTCTCCAGTATTGGGTGAACACTGCTCTAGATAGAGTCGATAGGCTTTGAGAATAGCATCAACCCCTTCACATTGACCGGTTTTCAGTAAAAACTGATAGGCGTTGTAGAACATGGATGAGTGAATATTTTGTTCCCATGTCATAAACCAATCGGTTGAAAAAGGGAGCATCCCTTTTGGTGGTGGGCAACCTCTGAGTTCTTTGTATAAACGCACTAAGCGTCCGCGACTAATTTGAGTTTCGCTTTCTAACATCTGCAGGCGAGCCCCAAGAGAAATCAATTCCATTGCCAAACGAATATCATTAGCTTCCTTGACAATACTTTTTTCAGCTACGCTACTCATCTTTTTCTCGCTATATCTGAATCGGACTCATTATGCGTTTGCAATAATCGGGTAGAAAGAAGGATACCCGTATGAATTTGCTGCAATTCATCAACTCGAGAATCTCGAGTAAGCTTTTCAATCGTGTCGCTGTTTTCAAATCTAAATTGACAGATTAGCTGATTTGTTTCCGCTAATTTAACCAATTGAGGTAAAGAAAGTTCTGCTAAAGTGTTTGCCATTGAATCGGAAATCCCGAGACGGAACATGGCAGTGGCTTTTTCCTGGGCGATAAGCTTTTGAGCTAAAAGCAAATATGAAAGATTAATATCGTATATATGCTTCAGAAAATCAGTGGTAGAGCTCATTTTTTTATACCTTTCGAATAATTATTAACATCTGCATGAAGAAAGAACAAATATCAATTTGAGCCGAATGTGTTAACCAAAGTTTTAAATATGAAAATAATTAAAGCTGGATAGTGTAGTCCATTACTATCCCATGAGGTCCATTGAAATACCCAGTTTGGAGTATATAAACACACAGGTTCAAACTTAAATTAAATATATTTCCTGATTACCTACAACAATAACGAGTGGCTAAAAAGTTAGCATTTCCTGTAAATCTCAGAATATACCGATTTCATTATTAGCCGTTAATTATTATGCACCACTAAATTAACTATTCAAGACACTTATGTTTCTTTTTGGTCTATCGGGATAATTATCCATCTATATATTAACAATTCTTTATTACAACTATATCTTAATCCTACTTATCTCAAATATTCACAACATTTAGATTTTTCATAAGTCAAATACTAGCATTTTAAGTAAAAAACTCACACATATGAGGGAATTTATAAGCGATAAACACTAAGCATAACGAAAGAGCCTACATATTGATCTAAATCAATCTTTATTACTCTCGTAAAAATGCAATTCGTTTAAAGGCTTAGTAATATCGGTAACTTAGGAATAAAAATTAAACATTATTTTTCAATGTGTTTAATCAAAATTACAAATCTTAATCAAATTAATTCAATTTTTTCCTGCCAAGATTAAAGTTAAATTTGTCATACATATTATTATTCCATAGTAAATTTATATTAATTAAATTTAACTGTATTAATATTAACCAATAGCAATAACATTAAAAATTCTAATTAAGACCATTTTATATACAGACAATACCATTAAAGATTTCAGATAAAATTGTCATGAATTTTCATCGAGCATTGCCATATTAATAAGCAATATTGTTATTTTTGTATGACAAACTCATTTTAATTAAATTAACTTTTCAAACATTTGATTAACCTATTTAGCTATTATTTTTTGCATAAAAAATTCAAGCCACAGCATTAGTTAGCGCACTGAGTTATTGATAAAAGGAAAAAATAAAAAAAACTAAGCACCATTCTCCTAGCGAATTTATAAACAATAAGATGGTCATCCAAGTTCACTACATCTATGTGTAAATAAGCAAGACCTGCTTCGAAAATATGACTTATGTAAATAAGTAATTTAACTTATTACCCCCGCGTACATATCGCTGTTTATTTACCAGTTAGTAACAATGAATGATAATATCATTATGTTACTATATACTTTTATTTTAACAAATTACTTAACCACAATGACAACATTACGTATAACTGCTTATTCGAATTAAGATACATATACGTTTTCATATGTTTTATTTAAAAAATTATATGATGACTAAAAGGGTAAAATTGGCATATTGATACTGAGGTGAAGGGTGGATAAAATATTGTTAAAACTGGGACTTGGCTCACAAAGAGGTGATGAGGTTACATCATGGTTTCATTATGAAACAGGCTTATTCTTTAGCCAATCAGGCATAAAATCGGTAAAAATGTTCGTTCTCCAAACTATCGCTATCCATTTTTCATTTTATTAACATGCAACCCATTGTCTATTCTGTGACGCTTTGTACTATTTATCTTATAAAGAAATTAATTTTTGAGGTTTACTATGTTTAATTATTTAGCAACAGTTGAATTTGTCGAAGATGAAGGAGTATACGAAATTAATTTTTGTGATTTTCCCGATATTCAAGGCGTGACTTATTGCGCAGAAGATGTCGAACTAGAGGCTCAAGAAACATTACTCGCCACACTTTCGGAGCTAATCACATTAAGAAATCCGATTCCTCTTCCCCAAAATTCGGTCACTAATGCGTTTGCTATTCATTTACCTGTATTGAGTTGCTTAAAAATCGCACTACACAATGCCATTCTTGAAACTCAAACTCCGCGGAGCAAACTTGCTCGGACACTCAATATCAGCGCTCAACAAATAGAGCGGTTACTTGACCTACAATATGCATCAAAAATTGAAGCGCTCGAACAAGCTTTATTTGTCGTGGGATATGACGTGAAAGTGACCGTTAGCCCTATCGTTTAGAAATAACCAACGAAGATAACGGTTAAAAAGAAGAAAACTCGTGGCATTTTCAGTTAAAAAATAAGCTATATCACTCTTATATATATCCAATACCCCAACTGTCATTATTTAGAATTAAGTATTTGGTACATTTCATCTTATTCTGCTATTTTTATTTTCAGGTTAATTTTTCGTTAATAGTGTTAATAACCTAGGAGGATCCGTTGGTTAAACCAGCGGTCTCTCAGCCATTTGTAAATTTTCTCTTACTCTAATTGAGATTTATGTCACAATATTTCGAGCAAACACAGCCTCAAACTTAAAAAAATAGTGTGGGCTAATATCACAATGACAATCGGATAAATAACAATATGGAAGAAAATGCAGCGACAACCACCTCTCGGCCATCTTCTGACCGAAATCAACTAAAACGTAGCCTCAGTAACCGTCATATTCAGTTAATTGCCATTGGTGGGGCCATTGGTACAGGGCTATTTATGGGGTCAGGAAAGACCATCTCCCTTGCGGGTCCCTCTATTATCTTTGTCTACATGATCATCGGCTTTGTGCTGTTTTTTGTCATGCGAGCCATGGGGGAATTACTGCTATCCAACCTGGACTATAAATCTTTCAGTGATTTTTCTGCGGATTTAATCGGTCCATGGGCTGGCTTTTTTGTGGGATGGACTTACTGGTTCTGCTGGGTGATCACGGGAATAGCCGATATTATCGCGATCACCTCGTACGTCAGTTTCTGGGTGCCTAATTTCCCGGAATGGGTGACTTCATTTATCTGTGTTGCCACCCTACTGACGCTTAACTTAGTTTCTGTTCGACTATTTGGTGAACTGGAATTCTGGTTCGCGATGATCAAAATTGTCGCCATTGTGACACTAATTGCCGTTGGCGGTACGTTGATTGCGATGAATTTCCAATCACCGGCCGGGCATACTGCATCCTTAAGTAATATTTGGAACGATGGCGGAATGTTCCCAATGGGACTCAGTGGGTTCTTTGCGGGATTCCAAATTGCTATTTTCGCCTTTGTGGGAATTGAGTTAGTGGGAACCGCCGCAGCGGAAACCCGTGATCCTGAAAAATCCCTGCCGAAAGCTATTAACGCTATCCCGATTAGGATCATTGCTTTTTATGTGTTATCCCTGATTGTGATTATGGCTGTTACCCCTTGGCGCACCATTTTGGCGGATAAAAGTCCTTTTGTGGAAATGTTCGTGCTAATCAGCCTGCCTGCTGCTGCCAGTATCGTGAACTTTGTGGTACTTACCTCTGCGGCTTCATCAGCAAACAGTGGTGTTTTCTCCACCAGCCGTATGCTGTTTGGGTTATCTAAAGAGGGAGATGCGCCAAAACAATTTAGTCAGTTATCGAAAAAAGCAGTACCCGCAACAGGCCTAATTTTCACCTGTATCTGCCTAAGTTTCGGTATTGTTTTGATCTACTTTATTCCCGATATCATGCATGCATTCACCTTAGTCACAACCGTGTCTGCGATTTTATTCATGTTTATCTGGAGTATGATTTTATTAAGCTACCTGAATTTCCGTAAGAATCGCCCAGAAAAACATGCCGCATCTCGCTATAAGATGCCTTGGGGTATTTTTATGTCGTGGGTCAGTCTCGCCTTCTTTGCTTTCATGGTGGTGTTATTAGCGTTCCAACATGACACCCGACAAGCATTAATTGCGACACCACTGTGGTTTGTTATTCTGTTTATTGGCTACCAAGTCGTAAAACGCCGTAAACCACGTTGATTATTTGACGAATAAGCAATTAATAAAAATAAAAGGCTGGAAGGTTTCCCTTTCAGCCTTTTTACTATCGATAACCAAATCTATCTATTATTTTGTATTGTATTCAGCTTCTGCTTCATCAAAACGGGCTTGTGCTGCTGCGCTTGGCGCCTTAGTTATCAAGCTGATAACAATGATAGCGATAGTCGCAAAGATAAAGCCCGGGATGATTTCATATAAACCTAACCATTTGAATTTCATCCAAACTAATACTGTTACCGCACCGACAACCATCCCGGCTAATGCACCAGTACGTGTCATACGTTTCCACATAACAGAGAGTAAAACGACGGGACCAAATGCGGCACCAAAACCGGCCCACGCATTACTCACCAATCCTAAGACTTTGTTATTTGGGTCTTGGGCAATATAAATTGCGATCGCCGCGACTAACAGCACCATTCCACGCCCTACCCATACTAGCTCTTTCTGGCTCGCTGATTTGCGGAAAAAAGGTTTGTATAAATCTTCGGTCAATGCGCTGGCACATACTAATAATTGGCAACTTAATGTACTCATTACCGCCGCCAAAATCGCAGACAGCAAGATACCCGCAATCCATGGGTTAAACAGTAATCCGGCTAATTCCATGAAAATACGTTCGTTATTTTTCATTACAGAACCTGCTAATGCAGGATTATTTTCAAAATAAGCGATACCAAAGAAGCCAACAGCAATCGTTCCACCTAAGCATAATGCCATCCATGTCATACTGATACGGCGTGCTGAACGGATCGTGCGATGTGAATCTGCCGCCATAAAACGCGCCAGAATATGCGGCTGCCCAAAGTAACCCAGTCCCCAACCTAACAATGACAAGATGGCAACAAAGTTCATTCCCTTAAACATATCAAGATATTCAGGGTTTTTAGCTTTAATGACTTCGATTGAAGTATCTAACCCGCCAAGGGATAAAATCACGACAATTGGCGTTAAGATCAGGGCAAAAATCATCAATGATGCTTGAACAGTATCCGTCCAACTTACCGCTAAGAAACCACCTAAGAAAGTATAAGCAATGGTCGCCAATGCCCCTAACCATAGCGCTTTGTCGTAACTAATATTAAAGGTGCTTTCAAACAATAAGCCCCCCGCGACAACTCCTGATGCACAATAGATAGTAAAGAAAACTAAAATAACAACCGCAGAAATAATACGTAAAATCTTACTATTATCTTCAAAACGACTTGTAAAATAGTCTGGCAACGTTAAGGCATTATTATTTTTCTCGGTTTGTACACGTAAGCGCCCTGCAACAAACAACCAGTTCAGATAAGCCCCTAAACATAAACCAATCGCAATCCAGCTTTCAGAAATCCCAGCGAGGAAAATAGCGCCTGGTAAACCCATCAATAACCAGCCACTCATATCTGAAGCCCCTGCAGATAATGCGGTTACCACACTACCTAAACTTCGTCCCCCTAGAATGTAATCATCAAAGTTTTTCGTTGAGCGATAGGCTAAATAGCCGATCAATAACATACCCGTGATATATACGATGAACATAATGATCATCGGAGTGCTTACAGTCATCCTGTCGTCTCCATAGTGCGTCTATTTTGTCGTTATCTTTATAATTTTCTTTGATAACTTTTAATCTCAAGGTGTTGCACTTAATTGCACAATTTTGCGTTTTTTGATGCACACCTTATCTATGTTGTGATTGTTTGTGTTGCAATAACTCAATAACTTTGCCACATCATGCTAGACAGACTCAGATGCTTTTAACAAGAAATTAACTATTTTTTGTTCAATAAATAAAAGACACATCACAAATGTTAAACTTTTAAGTCAAATTCTTAATTAAGCGTTTAACTTGCCACCATCTTAAAAGAGAAATCAATATATTGATTTATAAGTAAATTATAAAAACCCAATCAATGGGCATCATAAATCACTCATAAAAATAAGAGTTGTTTCACATTTTCTTCACATAACACATTAACAATGTTGCACAAAGTTGCAACATCATCATAATGGTGTGTAACTTTTGGTATTTAACACCTGTGAAAAGGAAGGAATTAAGATGAGTAGCACAACAACTATGGGTGTGAGACTTGATGAAGAAACTCGTGACCGCATTAAAGCCGCCGCTCAACGTCTTGATCGCACATCCCATTGGCTTATTAAACAAGCTATATATAATTATTTAGAGCAACTCGATAACAACCAAATTATACCTGAATTATCAACGGTTTTGGATACAAAAGATCAGCATTCTGGTGATGAAATTTCGTCTCCTGAGACCCTTTATCAGCCATTCCTTGAGTTCGCTGAGCATATTTTACCCCAATCCGTAAAACGCTCCGCAATTACATCAGCGTACCGCATTCCTGAAACTCAAGCCGTGCCTATGCTTTTACAACAAGCTGAGCTGCCTCCAGAGCAAGCTGATGCGGCTCATAAATTGGCTTACTCCATTGCAGAAAAACTGCGTAATCAAAAAAATGGGGTTGGTCGTTCAGGCTTAGTTCAAGGGTTATTACAAGAATTTTCGCTGTCTTCTCAAGAAGGTGTGGCATTAATGTGCCTTGCCGAAGCGCTATTACGTATTCCGGATAAAGCCACTCGCGATGCGCTGATCCGAGACAAAATCAGTACGGGTAACTGGCAATCTCATGTTGGCCAAAGCAGCTCGATGTTCGTCAATGCGGCAACATGGGGGCTTTTATTTACAGGTAAATTAGTCTCTACCCACAATGAAGCCAAATTATCGACATCGTTAAATCGCATTATCAGTAAAAGTGGTGAGCCGCTAGTACGAAAAGGCGTGGATATGGCAATGCGCTTAATGGGTGAACAATTTGTCACCGGCGAAACCATCGCCCAAGCCCTTGCCAACGCACGTAAATTGGAAGACAAAGGTTTCCGCTACTCCTACGATATGCTGGGTGAAGCCGCTTTAACCGAGAAAGATGCCCAAGATTATATGGTCTCTTACCAACAAGCGATCCACGCAATTGGTAAAGCATCGAATGGACGCGGTATCTATGAAGGACCGGGTATTTCCATCAAATTATCGGCACTACATCCGCGTTATAGCCGCGCGCAATACGATCGCGTGATGGAAGAACTGTACCCGCGCTTACTTTCTTTAGTCTTGCAAGCTCACCAATACGATGTTGGTATCAATATTGATGCTGAAGAAGCAGATCGCTTAGAAATTTCTTTAGATTTACTCGAAAAATTGTGTTTTGAGCCGAAATTAGCAGGCTGGAACGGTATTGGTTTTGTCATTCAGGCTTACCAAAAACGCTGCCCATTTGTTATCGACTCAATTATTAATTTAGCCGAACGCAGCCAACGACGCCTGATGATCCGTCTCGTAAAAGGCGCTTATTGGGATAGCGAAATTAAACGTGCGCAAATTGATGGCTTAGAAGGTTATCCAGTTTATACACGCAAAGTGTATACCGACGTTTCTTATATAGCTTGTGCTCGTAAATTACTGTCTGTACCTAATTTAATTTACCCACAATTTGCGACTCATAACGCACATACATTATCAGCTATCTACCAAATTGCAGGTAAAAACTACTACCCAGGTCAATATGAGTTCCAATGCTTACATGGCATGGGCGAACCATTATATGAACAAGTCGTTGGTAAAGTGGCTGACGGTAAACTGAACCGACCATGTCGTATTTATGCTCCAGTAGGTACCCATGAAACCTTATTAGCATACTTAGTACGCCGCCTCTTAGAGAACGGGGCAAATACTTCGTTTGTTAACCGAATTGCGGATGCCACGATCCCATTAGATGAATTGGTTGCTGATCCGGTTAAAGATGTTCGTGAATTGTCTAAAACTGAAGGGCAAATTGGCTTACCACACCCTAAAATTCCATTACCGCGCGACCTATATGGAACCCGTCGTGTTAACTCAATGGGCTTAGATTTATCTAACGAACACCGCTTAGCATCACTCTCGAGCGCATTACTCAATGCTGCGGCACAAGAAAAAATCGCGGAACCACTGCTGGGTGGTGAATTTGTGGCACAACAAGCGTTACCTGAAGCTGTCGCAATTATCAACCCAGCCTGTCATCGTGATATCGTTGGTAAAGTACGCGAAGCCAGTGAACAAGAAGCTGAACATGCGCTTGATATCGCCACTGATGCGGGTGCGATTTGGTTTGCAACGCCACCATCTGAACGTGCAGCTATCCTGTTACGTGCAGCTGACATTATGGAACAACAATTGCAGCCATTATTGGATGTGCTGGTGCGTGAAGCTGGGAAAACTTACGCGAATGCGATTGCTGAAGTGCGTGAAGCGGTTGATTTCTTAAACTATTATGCAACTCAAGTTCGTGAAGATTTTGATAATAACACTCACCGCCCTCTTGGCCCTGTTGTTTGTATCAGCCCATGGAACTTCCCATTAGCCATTTTCTCAGGACAAATCGCAGCGGCATTAGCCGCAGGCAACACTGTGCTGGCTAAACCGGCGGAACAAACACCATTAATTGGTGCTATTGCGGTATCCATTATGCATCAGGCGGGTATTCCTCGTGATGTCCTGCAATTTTTACCAGGTAAAGGTGAAACTATCGGTGCAAAATTAGTAGGCGATCAACGCGTTCGTGGCGTGATGTTTACTGGCTCAACCGAAGTCGCGGGCTTATTGCAGCGCAATATTGCAGGTCGCTTAGATGCTCAAGGTCGCCCGACGCCACTGATTGCAGAAACTGGTGGATTGAATGCGATGATTGTTGATTCTTCCGCTCTCACAGAGCAAGTCGTCACCGATGTCGTCGCCTCTGCATTTGATAGTGCCGGTCAACGCTGCTCTGCATTGCGTATTCTTTGTGTTCAAGAAGATGTCGCTGACCGAACAATTCGTATGTTAAAAGGTGCGATGGAAGAGTGCCGGATGGGTAATCCTGAACATATCTCCACTGATATTGGTCCTGTTATTGATAGTGAAGCCAAAGAGAATATTGACCAACATATTCAACAAATGCGCAGTAAAGGCAAAATCGTTTTCCAAGCCGTCTATGCCGATAGCCAAGATCAGCAAGAACAGGCAGAAGGAACCTACGTTAAGCCAACGCTGATTGAGTTAGATAATATTGGTGAGTTGAAGAAAGAAATTTTCGGACCAGTTCTGCATGTTGTTCGTTTCAAACGTGATGAGTTAGAGCAATTAGTTGACCAAATCAATGCGGCTGGTTATGGATTAACATTAGGTGTTCATACTCGCATTGATGAAACCATCAACCAAGTGGTCGCTAAAGCGAAAGTGGGCAACTTATATGTTAACCGTAATATGGTCGGTGCTGTTGTCGGAGTGCAACCATTTGGTGGTGAAGGACTTTCAGGTACAGGACCTAAAGCCGGTGGACCGCTTTATCTCTACCGTTTATTAAGCGAGCGTCCTGAGAATGCAGTTTGCCAAACACTGGAGCAGCAAGACAGCCATTTACCAATGGATGCAAGTGCTCGCGCTGAGTTACTCGCACCATTTGAAGCATTCTCTGCATGGGTACAAAAACAGAAAACGGATGTTGAGCAATCCATAATTGAACAATCTACGGTTGAACAATTTGCGCGTTTAACGCAAGCCGGTACAACACGTTTATTACCAGGACCAACAGGTGAAAAGAACACCTACACCTTACGTCCACGCGGCACTATTTTATGCCTTAGCGATAATGAGCGTGATTGTTTGACTCAATTATCTGCTGTGCTCGCAAGTGGTTGTCAAACATTGTGGGAAAATAGCGAACTGCACCAGAAGCTATTTAAATCACTGCCAGAAAAAGTTCGCAAAACTATCTCATTCACCAAAGATTGGCAAAACACAGTGGAGCCAATTGAAGGTGTGATTTATCACGGAGATTGCGACCAACTGAAACATGTTTGCGAAGCGATTGCCAAACGTAAAGGACCGATTATTTCTGTTCAAGGCTTTGAGCGTGGTGAAACTAACTTGCTCATTGAACGCTTAGTGCATGAACGTTCTTTAAGTGTGAATACTGCCGCAGCGGGTGGTAATGCAAGCTTAATGACTATCGGATAATAAGCAAAAGCCTGAGTTTTTCAGCCCAGAATAATATAGGCTGATTAACTCAGGCTCTCTCTTAGCAATAACCCCTTGAACTACATTCATAATATTCTATTTCTTTATCATTAAATCCGAATATCCACTTACTTTTTGTTTTTTGTCATTCTTATTTATCTATAAATTTAATTAAATAGTTCCCATTAATTTTTATCATTATATATTAAGTATTAGCTATAACAGTTGATTAAGTTTAATTCCAAATCTGTTCAATTTATGTCATTTATACTGACTATTATTCAAAAATAAAAAAGGTGCCCTATTGGACACCTATTTGCCTATTTTAGTATTAAAAATAATCGTATAACCAACTATTTTTATTAACTTAAAATATTATTAGTTTTTTTCTGACTGCCAGCTTAAATACTGCTCATATTTACGTAGTGCAATATTGTAGTTGCTAAATGCTGAATCAGTCATTTTATCGCTCAACTGTTCTTGAACTTTACTTGCGGTAAAATCTTTCATTGAAAAGTTAGAGGATGACAGCAGTTCATCTAAGCGGCGCAGACGAACAACGTACTCGCGGACGGTGCTATGACTCATTTCTGTCTGTAAGAACAAATACTGTTTAAAAGACATAATATCGAAATAGTCTGTATTGCTATTACAGAAAATTTCACTACAAAAACGACAAAGTGCTGTAAATTGCCCTTGAAGTTCGCCCCAAGCCGCTTCATCAACCAAATCGGTCATGTCAGCGATAGCTTCTTTATTCAAGATACCATCGTTGAAAACGAGGGAGATACGATCAAGAGTTTTATTACAGTGTGCACAATGAGTTTGGCTGTGTTTAAAATCTTTAATATAACGACTCAACGGCCGTTTCTTTACAATAGAAGCAGACATAATGGTAAAGCCCTGTGTGTAATTATAAAAATAAAAAGTAACAAGATAAATCCGGTTACATACATACCATGCCCATAGCATTAATGATTGTCTGCTATGTTGCATATCGAGATAAGCGTAATTGCCTTATCTCATTTTCTTACTTTCCCTTTGTAAGGTGGATCCTTCTGGGAATGTAATGTAAGAAAATTTATTTCCCTTTGTCCGAAGCATTCTAACCTGTCTAAAACACTTTGGCGAATTTCTTATGAGAGTAATTTTGCATGTAAATTTGACCTAGCGTCAACCTAACGAACCTAATCGTTGTTAACCTAAATAGCAAAGTTTTATCACTTAAAGAACCAAGATTCGAAAGGAGGCCCCCCTTGGAGGCACAGACTTTACCTGATAACCCCCTAAAGGTTCAAAGGAAATTTAATTTAAAAATCAATATTATATAGTGAAAAGCATTTTATTGATAAATTTGTGATACAGCTCACTTTTCACTTCTATAATCGCATTTTAAATGTACAGCCATTAATTCTATAAATATTCGATAATTCAGTTTTATAAGTGAGGTGTAAATTATTTTTTACACTACTTCTTAATTTTAATTATTTTTACTGTATATGAAAAAAAGTTATTAGTGTCATTAGAAAAGTTATAAGGAGTTTGATTTTCTCCTATTATATACAATTTTTAGTTACTTCTACTTAACGTATTTTTTACAAAATGGTTTACTACTCGCTAAGTATTTTATGCGGTTATTCTTATTTCATGAATAAGAGAACTCAATATCAATTACGTATTTATACCAATTAATAATAATCCATTCTTATTTTTCGCACGTCATAATAAGCTAACATAAAGCACAATAGATAATTATCGCTACAAAAGTCATTTATAAAGTATAACTATTTATATTAAAGATTAACCATTTGAATTAATTATCAATTTCCTTTTTAGGATTTGTTACATTGATAAAAGAAGATCCTCTTATATACTTAATTTGCTTTATATATAAATAATTTTAATAAGGTTGATTATGAAAAAGATGATTTTAGCTTGTGGACTGGGTTTATTGGCATTGACAATCACTGCGTGTTCAGAAGAAGAGAAAAAAGGTCAAGTTGCTGGTGCAACTGAAACTTGTAACGCTTACTTCGCTGAAGTTGATAGCTTAATTGCTAAAGCTTCTGAGAACCCACAAGCCAAAGCTCAATTAGATGCGATGAAAGGTCAGTTAGAAGAAGGTAAAAAGCAAGTTGCTGCTTTACCTAAAGACCAACAAGATCAAGCTTGCCAGCAAGGCATTGATGCAATGAAACAAATGAAAACAGCTTTAGGTCTGCAATAGTCTTTCCTACTCTGTTAAAAAAAAGAGCCTATATGGCTCTTTTTTTATTGTACTGTTTTACTAAAGTAATGTGACTTGAGCAGACTATAACCAAGTTCCAAAGCGTTTAATATAAATGTGCTTCATCCCTTGTGCTACAAAACAATAACTCACTAATGTCAGCACTAACCAAGGGAAATATTCCATTGGTAAAGGCTGCAAGCCAATCATCGTACCAAATGATGAGAACGGAATATAAAGTCCAAGAGCCATGATAATTCCCGTTGTCAGTAACACGGGTAATGCAGCCGTGCTTTGAATGAAGGGAATTTTTTGTGTTCGTAGCATATGAACGACCAAGGTTTGCGACAATAATCCCTCAACAAACCAACCAGATTGGAATAGTGCTTCATGAGCTACACTATTGGCTTGGAATACATACCACATCAAAGCAAATGTCGTGATATCAAAAATGGAAGATGTTGGACCAATCCAAATCATAAATCGTCCAATATTTTTCGCATCCCATTTACGTGGACGTTTTAAAAATTCTTTATCCATTTTGTCCCAAGGTAATGCTAATTGGGACATATCGTACAGCAAGTTTTGAACCAGTAAATGAATAGCTAGCATCGGTAAGAACGGAATAAATGCACTCGCAATAAGAACAGAAAATACATTTCCAAAGTTAGAGCTAGCGGTCATATTTAAATACTTAATAATATTCCCAAACGTTTCTCTTCCTTTGATAACCCCTTGTTCTAATACCATCAAATCCTTTTCTAACAGAATAATATCCGCAGACTCTTTCGCAATATCGGTACCCGTATCTACAGATATTCCTACATCAGCATCCCGTAAAGCGGGTGCATCATTGATCCCATCCCCTAGGAAACCGACAGTATGTCCATTTGCTTGCAGTAGTTTTAGGATCCGAGATTTTTGTAGTGGGGTTAATTTGCAGAAAACGGAAACTTGCTCAACTTTCGTTTTCAGCTCATCATCGCTCATTGCCTCGACTTCAAGACCAGTCATTATCTCATCGATATTTAAACCTACATCATGGCAAATTTTTTCAGTGATCACGGCATTATCACCCGTAAGCACTTTGACCATCACGCCATTTTCTCTTAGTGCAGCAATAGCCGAAATTGCACTCTCTTTTGCAGGATCTAAAAATGTAAGAATACCTTGTAACTCGAGTTGTTGTTCTGCTTGAGCCGATAACGGTAACAAAGCTTCAGCATCATTCAATGAACGCGTTGCCAGCAGTAATACCCGGAACCCCTGTTTATTATAGTCACTGACCAGCTCCGCAATCCTAGCTTTAGCTTGGTCATCCAATAAGACGGAGTGTCCATCTTGCTGATAACTATGACAAACAGCCAACATTTCTTCCGCTGCCCCTTTACAGATCAATAAAGCTTCACCTTCAGGGGTTTTTACTGTGACGGATAATTTTCGGCGAATAAAATCAAATGGTAGTTCATCAATTTTTTGATAAGCCTTCAACTGCTCGACTTTATCATTGCCACGTCCACGTCGAATAATTGCCTGGTCCATCATATTTTTGGCACCACTTTGATGGAAACTATTCAACCACGCCAATTGCAAAATTCGGCTATCTTTTTGCCCATTACTGTCGAGATAATGCTCTAAAATGATACGATCTTGCGTCAATGTTCCCGTTTTATCGGTACATAGCACATCCATCGCACCAAAGTTCTGAATAGCATTGAGCCGTTTAACAATAACCTTGTGCTTAGACATGGCTATCGCCCCTTTTGCAAGGTTTGAGCTCACTATCATCGGTAACATTTCAGGGGTTAATCCCACCGCAACAGCCAGTGAAAATAGTGTTGCCTCAAACCAATCACCTTTAGTGAATCCATTGATTAATAAGACAATCGGCACCATTACCAGCATAAAGCGGATTAGCAACCAACTCACACTATTCACACCGCGATCAAAAGCAGTTTGAGCTCGAGTTCCCACAATCGATTTGGCCAGCGAGCCTAAGTACGTTTTGCTCCCCGTTGCAACCACTATGCCCCTCGCCGTTCCACTCGTTACATTGGTGCCCATCAAACAGATATTGGAAATTTCAAGTAATTCATTTTCTGTCGGTGATGCGGGTTCCAAACTTTTTGCGGACACATTTGCGAGAGTGTCATATTTTTCAACTGGGATAGATTCCCCCGTTAAAATAGCTTGGCTGATAAATAGATCTCGGGATTCCACCAGTTTTAAATCCGCAGGAACCATGTCTCCAGCTGATAATAAAACGATATCCCCTGGCACTAAGCATTTGATTGGTACCTCTTTGCGAATAGAACGTCCCGTTCTATTGTCGCGACGGTATACCGTTGCTGTGGTTCTTACCAAGGATTTCAAGGCTTCTGCCGCTTTATTGGTTCGATATTCTTGCCAAAAGCGCAGCAATCCACTTAATACAACCATCGTGACAATGATGATAACGCCCGTTAAATCAGTCTCTTCACCTTGACGCTCAGGGATCACGTAATCAGTAAAGAAACTCACAATCGCGAGGATCATTAAAACAAAAATAAATGGGTTTTTAAAAGAAGTGAGTAATTGCTTCCAAGCAGGAGGTGCTTTTTCATGAGCAACTTCATTTTCCCCCTCGACGACTAGACGGTCGAGAGCCTCATTTTCAGACAACCCCAGAAGGTTAGTTTGATATTCATTGAGAACCTGCTCAATGTGTTTGCTCGCTTGTTCGCCAACAATGAATTTTTGGCGTGCAGGGGCTTTTGCGCCTTTGCGCTGATGCCTTATTTCAGTCATAACGTTATCTCAATAGAGTACAGTTGTACTTTTTAAACGCTATCTGACTGAAAATATTGTATTTTAGCCAGATAGCTCCTGTTTATATCTCCAAGACGGGGGGTGCTCGTCCATTTCGGCTCCTTTAATCAGTTAATTTTTAGCAATCAAGCTGGTAGCTCGGATGCCACTTTCCAATTGATAGCACTGACACTTTGCTCAAGACTAATCCGGCAAACCAATGCTTCTATCTCTTTTTGCTCGACTGGCGTGGCAAGAAACTCTGCACACACCTCCAATTGTTCTGGTTTCAATGTATCTGCGCTACTCAATGACTGTAAGCGAATATGCAGGCCATTAATGGCTTGTAAAATCAACGTTCTAACAAGGATTTCATCACCTTGGTGACACATCACACGAATTTTATAACGTTGTTCAACATCCAATGCCTGCTGTTGCGGTTGGCGATTAATTTTTGCTGCAGCTTCACGCAATAGAATATTTGCGCATAAAATCAATAAGGTAGCTATTGTGGCCAGTGAGTATTGCCCTAACCCACATAACACACCAATTCCGGCTGAACACCATAGTGTTGCAGCAGTATTCAGACCTCGAATATTCATGCCTTCACGCATGATCACTCCAGCCCCTAAGAAGCCGATACCTGACACAATTTGTGCAGCAATTCGACCAGGGCTATCAGGTGAAGTTGTCACTGAACTCAAAATAAATACGGCTGCTCCCGTTGCAACCAATGCATTCGTACGCAATCCAGCCATTCTTTGACGCCATTGACGCTCTGCGCCAATTAATGCGCCAAGGCACATTGCAGATAAAAGATTTAATATATCCGGTGTGAAAAACATAATGATCCCTCCATCAAATAATGGATAACAATTAATGGGCAGAATAAAAAGCCCATGCCAAATTGCTGAATAAATAAATATTCAGTAATTAATGGCTATTGCCCGGAGGGAATAGAGAATAAATATAAACTTGCATGATACACACTCACTGCAACAGTGACTATTTCATTCGGAAAATGAAAAATTCTTATATAAATCAGGGAGTATGAGTGATAGAAACATCAGACACCGCCCGCCGTAGTGGCAAGCAGCTAATAGAAGAGATTATTAATTACTTGCCAATTAAATTAAATTTTTATTACAACTCTGACTGTCCAAGTAATTTATCTCCAATAGATTAATTGTGAGCTGAGTATAGATGCGGCTAATTATTAAGTAAAGATTTAAATGTTAATTATTTTTACACTATATTTTTTATTTTTCAGAAACGAAAAAGCCCGTCCTTAAAAAGGACGGGCTTTAGAAAATCAGTTAAGCAATTAGCTTAGATAGCAGTTACGTTAGCAGCTGCTGGGCCTTTTGCACCGTTTTCAATGGTGAATTCAACTTGCTGGCCTTCTGCCAGAGTTTTGAAACCATTGCCCTGAATGGCAGAGAAGTGGACGAAAACGTCTTTGCTACCATCAGCTGGAGTGATGAAACCGAAGCCTTTAGACTCGTTGAACCACTTAACTTGACCTTTCATTTTGTCGGACATTTGACTTTTCCTATATAACATCAAAAAAACTTGCCTTTTGGCATATATGGGCCAGAGTCAGCTATTTAATCAGGGAAACACCAAGATGAAGCGTCACGGTAAAAGGCTATCTGTGATAACTTTTTTCTTTAGAACACACTAACTCAGTAATCATACATCAAATAGGACTGCTAAACAGGCCGATGCACATTAACTCATGACTTTGAGATAATAGCAACTATTTTATACATTCAATTCTGAAAATATTGCTGTTTTTTTCGATTCCGTCACTTTTAGGCGGAATTATGTTAACAAAAAAACTGCATTTTATTGATATTTTAAAGATTTCTTTTAAATAAAACCCTCTCTAAACCTCAAAAGTCGACAGGATTAATCCCAGACGATGACAATCCAGTTAAATATTTTTTTTAACTGATATATAACAATTCATTCCCTCCGTGATACCCTCCTAGTATAGATATCTGACAGAGAGTCACTTACCATGGATATTATCAAACAAATACTTATAGATGATTTAGATGCCATTAATCAGCGTGAGCAACGTGATGGCAAACCTTACTTTAATAGCCAATTTCTCGCCAATCATCCTTATTTATGTATTGGCATGATTGCAGCCTATTTACCGCTTGCCGTGATCTTATGGTACGCACCCTACTTTGGTCCTTATTGGACACTTGGTATAACCCTCTTATTTATTATACTTGCTAGCGTTCTGTTATTTGACATTAAGCCTGTCTACCATTTCGAAGATATTGGCGTACTTGATTTGCGTGTTTGCTATAACGGTGAATGGTTTGTCACTGAAACCGTATCTGAGGACGCGTTAAATAAAATTCTTAATTCTCAGGAAGTCAGCTCAGCAATCAAGCAAGAAATTTCTCGTTTATTAGCATTAAAGGGCAACATCTCCTTTTACGATATTTATCATATTGCTTACCCTGAGGTTTCTTTGCCGACACAAGTTACTTTAGCCGCTCAAAATTAAAACATTATCAATAATATAGCGTAGTTTTTATTCGTAATGAGTAGTGATTGAGCAATTAGATTTAATTTCTATTTTTATCGTTGACAGGTCGAGGTGATATCGTTAATATTCGCCTCGTTCTCAGGAACAACCCAATTCCTCCATAGTTCAGTCGGTAGAACGGCGGACTGTTAATCCGTATGTCGCTGGTTCAAGTCCAGCTGGAGGAGCCAAATTTAAAAAGCCCGCTAAGATTAATTCTTGCGGGCTTTTTGCTTTCTAGCCGTTCTTCTGCCTTTTCATTCTTTTTCACCCTATTCCCGACTACTTTTATTTATTCCTGCTCTACTCATTAATAGAACAATCCTTATGACTTATGTGCAGTTCAATTTTAGCTGCACCGCTTAAAACAGCGGGTAAATTCCTGAAACTCTATAAATAAGGCATAAATAATCACCAAATTGTTTACTTAACAACCTGTTGAACATTTTTTTTAATTTTATGCTTTACAACCGAGTACGGGGTCGGTAATATGCGCCTCGTTCTCAGGAACAACCAATTCCTCCATAGTTCAGTCGGTAGAACGGCGGACTGTTAATCCGTATGTCGCTGGTTCAAGTCCAGCTGGAGGAGCCAAATTTAAGAAGCCCGCTCAGGTTAATCCTAGCGGGCTTCTTGCTTTCTAATTCTGCCATTTTTATCTTTCCTACTAATCCCTTATCAAAGATAATTTTTACACATTAAAATTACTTTCCAATCTTAATCACATCTTTTTAACTGGCTCTTTTTTCAGCTATTTTTGACTTAATTTCTTTTACATCTGATCAGTTAGATCAAAATTCTATCGATTCGTGCAGATAACAGGCAAACAAACTTATTTTATCATTTTCCCCTTTGACATTAGCGATTCAGAACGCTACTATCCTCTGCGTGTTAAGGGAGTTCCTCCATAGTTCAGTCGGTAGAACGGCGGACTGTTAATCCGTATGTCGCTGGTTCGAGTCCAGCTGGAGGAGCCAACTTAATCTTTCCTTTCTCTGTTTTATTCTGTTTAAATTCCTTTATTTTCCAGTACGTTAAAAAACTCCAAAGAAAAATAATTTCTATATTAATTGTCCTTGATCATAGCTATTTAATCGTTTTCGTTTTATCATTCTTTCCCGGCTTGAGCATCTGCTCATCACTTCCCCCCCTTATTGGAGCCGGTTTAATGACAACTGTAACTACCCTAACGATCCGCCGCCCTGATGATTGGCATGTTCATTTTCGCGATAATGAAATGTTAAATACAGTCGTGCCGTTCACAAGCCAATTTTTTGGTCGTGCCATTGTCATGCCTAACCTTGTACCCCCTGTTACCACGGTAGAAGCCGCAAGAGCATATCGTGAGCGAATTAAACAAGCGGTACCTGCTGGGCACCAATTTACACCGTTAATGACCTGCTATTTAACTGACACAACTGATGCTGATGAACTAATTCGTGGTTTCAATGAAGGTGTATTTACGGCCTGCAAATTGTACCCCGCGAATGCCACAACAAACTCTAGCCATGGCGTGTCTGACATTAAGAAAATCTACCCTGTTCTTGCTGCCATGGAACAAGCTGGAATGCCATTACTCATTCATGGGGAGGTGACCGCCAGCCATATCGATATCTTCGACCGTGAGGCGCTGTTTATCGAACAAGTCATGCTGCCATTGCGCACTCAATTCCCTCAATTAAAAGTGGTTTTTGAGCACATCACAACCAAAGAAGCCGCACAATATGTGTTAGAGGCTAACGAATTTACAGCGGCGACCTTAACACCACAGCATTTGATGTTTAACCGCAACCATATGTTAGTTGGTGGTGTACGACCGCATCTGTATTGCCTGCCGATTTTAAAACGTAATGTTCATCAAGAAGCATTACGTGCAGCTGTTGCTTCTGGTTGCGATCGCTTCTTCTTAGGTACCGATACTGCGCCGCATGTTCAATCCCGTAAAGAGACATCCTGCGGCTGTGCAGGCGTATTTAACGCTCCAACCGCATTAGCTGCCTATGCAACCGTGTTCGAAGAATTAGGTGCTTTCGCGCATTTCGAAGCATTTTGTTCACTAAATGGACCTAAGTTTTATGGATTACCTGTCAATGAAGGTCACATTACACTGACAAAATCTGAGAATATAACCTGCGAATCTATTGCTTGTGGGACAGATAAATTAATCCCATTCTTAGCGGGTGAAGATTGTGGTTGGACTATCAAAGTAAGCTAATAACATTATGATGTGGAAAGGTTTTATCCTTTTCACATCTTCTTTTTAAAGAATCACCGGCTATTTTTTTAATTTTCACCAAAATTCACAAAAAAATAGTTTTACTACTACCATATTAAAAAAATCTTCTTATACTAGATATAGCTCGTTCTGAGTCACCTGCTCTTAGTCAGTAATAGATATTTACTATTTATCACGATGTTTGATTAGGAGGTCTAAATGAATAGAAAAAGCGATGTAATCCAAACTCACCCTGTTGTTGGCTGGGATATCAGTACTGTCGATGCCTACGATGCGATGATGTTACGTTTACATTACCTCCCTGAACAGAACAATAGCCTGGATAGCGCAATAGTTGATAAAACCATGTGGCTGACAACCGATGTAGCCAAACAGCTGATTAATATTCTTCAGGCTGGAATTGATAAGATTGAGTCTGGCGAATATCTTGAATCTGATTTCAAAACTCATTAGCAGGTAAAAAGAATGGATATTTGTCTCATAACAAATATCCATTCACTATCATTTAACCACTCCAATTTACATCATTAATAAATTAAATTTTTCTGCTTATTATTAAAGATAAAATAGAAACTATAAATTATGAATTAATTGCAAATACAAGCGGTAATTTATTATTTTTATTATTACTTTATTGACTTCAATATCGATTCCAATTTATTGTAATACTCTTTTCGAACAAGGATGTTCCCTATGAGAATATTAGTTATTGATGAGTGTTATTATACCCGCCTTGGTATTACCGAATATTTATCTTCTAATAGAAAATTAAAGTTCATTAGTACAGGGTGCATTAATGAAGGGATTGAATATATCAATAAATACTCGCCCAGTATTGTTTTGGTAAATTTAACTTACTATTGCCATTACTCGAGTTATTGCCCAACATTGAAAACTCTACTAAACAGAACCAGTAGCATTCGATTCTATATCTACATCAATGCCGCATACCCTTTAACAGACAAGCCTCTGTTACTAAAAGATAATTTTTTCATCATGTCAAAAAATATCATGACTCAAACATTGGATAAAGTTATCACTGATTCAGAGCAAATAGAAAAAATAACTAAGCTTGCTAATAATAATGACTCATCCATCTTTACTATGAAAGAACAAAATATAATTAACAACTGGATGAATGAAACCCCTAATCATATTATCTCTAGAAAATTAGGCATAAGTAACAGCACCGTTTATTCACAAAAACGGCATATTACATCAAAAGTATTTGTTAAAAACAGAATTGAACTATTTTTTATTTATAATGTTTTTAAGTATCTTTATTAAAATAAAAAGCCCTTTTAAAAGGGCTTTCTTCATTTAAAAATAATATTACTTTTCGCTATTTAATAATCCATCCGCTAAACGATGGCGGGATTTATTAAATATTTTATTACTCACTTCTCGACCAGCACGGCGAGCACGCTGCTCATCTTCAGGCAGCTTCATCTCTTCGGTACACGCATGGCTGCAGCAGCCTTCATATTTTTCAGCACAGCTTGGGCATTGAATAAACAGTAAATGGCAACCGTCATTTTTGCAGTTAGTGTGAGTATCACAAGCTTCCCCGCATTGATGGCAATGCGCTAAGGTATCATCCGTAATACGCTCACCCATACGGTTATCGAACACGAAGTTTTTACCTTTGAAACGTAGCGGTAAGCCTTGTTCTTTCGCTTTTCGTGCATATTCAATGATCCCGCCTTCCACATGATAAACATTCTGGAAACCGTTATGCAGCATGTAAGCGCTCGCTTTTTCACAGCGGATACCGCCCGTGCAATACATCACCACATTTTTATCTTTCTGGTCTTGCAGCATTTCAACCGCCATTGGCAGTTGGTCTCTAAAGGTATCTGATGGCACTTCAATCGCATTATCAAAGTGACCCACTTCATATTCATAGTGATTACGCATATCAACGAAGATAGTGTCTGGATCATCAATCATCGCATTGACTTGCTCGGCTTTTAGATACTGCCCAGTATTCGCAGGATTAAAAGTTTCATCATCAATACCATCCGCAACCACACGATCACGGACTTTCATGCGCAGTACCCAGAAGGACTTACCATCATCATCAATAGCAATGTTCAAACGCAGGTCATTTAAGGCTGGGTCTGTTGCGTAGATAAGTTCCCGCAATACATCGACATTGGAGGCCGGTACGCTAATTTGTGCGTTGATCCCTTCTTTGGCAATATATACTCGACCAAATACGCTCAACGCTTTGAATTGTTGGTACCATTCATTACGAAATGCTGTAGGGTCTTGAATATTGAAGTATTTATAAAAAGAGATTGTGGTACGCGGCTCAGTTTCAGCCAACATACGTTCTTTAAGGATTTTATTCGAAACTTGGTTGTGTAACACTGGCATGGTGTTCGCTTTCCTATGTAATACTTTGATATAAAAAAGATTTAAATCACCAGCAAAGAATTGCTCGTTAATTTTGAGTTATTATCCCTTTTATTATGTTAATAAAAAACCCTTTATTTGAAAGGTTATTGTTAGGGGAATATATTGTGATGATTTATTAGGGGAAATAATTCTTTTTAGAAAAGAAAAAAGGGAGGGCTCCCCCTCCCTGGCATTTGCCGAAGTTACGATGGGTAAACCGCATCGTAGAGCGCAATGTCAACTGCTTTAGGGGTACTTCCCTACTCCGCTATGCAGAACAGAGTAGGTCAGAAACCTCTTTACTGCTTATATTACTAACTACACTTTACTACTTACACTTTACTAACTTACAACCTACTGGATGGACTTCTGTCTTAACCAATTAACTCGATACGAGCTGGCAAACCTTGTCTCACGGAGGCGCCAGATACCCAATCAAGCCATGTATTTGCCACTTCACGAGTCGGGTCTGCGAACCCTAAATCATTCAAGTTAATACCTGAACCATTTGCCGCATTCATCGGCATGGCTTCACCGTCTAAATAGTGTTGTTTTGCACCCATTTCGGTGTGGCCATAACCATGTTCAACGGCGAGAACTCCCGGCATAACCCCATCGAGCACACTAATTTGAGCCTCAGCATGGCCACCCGGTGTAGTGATCTTGATCCAATCCCCATGTTTAACGCCCATTTTCGCTGCATCATCAGGGTGAATAGCTACCAAGTTAGTCGGTTTCACATGACGCAGACGCTCAATCATGGTTGTGGAACTGCTCATCACATGAGATTTAAATGACATCATTTTCAATGGCCACTCTTTCTCTGGGAATACCGCATTCACATCTTCACCGTTTGCCATACGCGGTGGATAGTAGGTCGGGCAACCACTAAAACGCTCACCGGTGATCGCATGACGGTTAATCGCCACCGTAGGGTTCCAAATTTGTAACCCTTTTTTCCACTGTGGACCCGTCCCTTCGCCATCCCACGCTTTCTCATAAGGTGCGAATCGACCACCGCGCGTAAAAATATATGCAACACGG
The DNA here is from genome assembly GCF_027595165.1 of Providencia sp. PROV188. Taxonomy (NCBI): domain Bacteria; kingdom Pseudomonadati; phylum Pseudomonadota; class Gammaproteobacteria; order Enterobacterales; family Morganellaceae; genus Providencia; species Providencia sp. PROV188. Next base: position 1,366,075 of record NZ_CP097291.1, on the reverse strand, counting down.
CGAACTTCTTCAGGTTTCAATGTGCGAGTAATTTGCGGCATGATACGTTCGACACCACTGATCGTAATGTCTTCTGTTGCCGCCTCCGGTACCGGTTTTTCACCTAACCAAGCCATATTAGCCGCCACACGCAGATAGTAATCTTCCGCGGTATTTAACGGATACATATTGCCATCCATATCTGCAATCACATTGTCACCAAAACCCGGTAAATTTAGTTCTTTAGCAACTGCGATACAGAATGACTCCATAGAAACAGGCTGGCCGTCCGCTGTTTTCGCCGTGCGGGACTCAACAATCGGCCAACGCGCAGTACTCGCTTTCACCTGAACACCTGACCATGGTGCACTGAAACCCCAGCTCTCGAAGTTATGGGTATCTGGCACAATGTAATCCGCTAACGCGGTCGTCTCATTCATGAAAGCATCAATACCAATAATCAGCGGTAGATGTTTGGGATCTTTCAGCTTCTCTTCCATCACCTGACGAATACCCGCAATACCATAAACTGGGTTCGTCATATTGGTGATCCACGCCTTCAGAGAATAAGGATATCCCATCAATGCTGAAGCCAACTGTTCAGTTAACTGACCTTTCGCAAACGGATACCAAGGTGCTTTCGCTGGGTACGGTTTTTCACCTGCCGCCACCCTTGCTTTAAATTCATCCGACTTTTCATACACTTCATTACTGCGAGATAGCACCACACCCTTCGGTTTCACCTTGCCTTTGTAGCCTGCGATATTGTAGCGAGGACCATCATTTTCCCCGTTAAATTTACCGCCACCGACAGAAACACCACCTTTTAAGTTTAAGTTACCAATCAACGCATTAAGCATAATCACAGACCATGCTGTATAAAAACCATTGCCACTCATCATGCCACCGTGAGATATCACCGCCGCTTTTCTGTCATAAGAGGTTAATGCTTTTCCTAATGATTCAATGGTTTTTACAGGGACTTGGCAACGCTGACTGTATTCTTCCAGCGTCATGCGATCGGCGGCTTCTTTTAAGCATTGGAAGCTTGATTTCACCGTCACTTCACTACCGTCATGAAGCGTGACTTGGCGAGTCACAAACAGCTCTGCATTTGTCACATCGTCCGCCAGTTTCAGTTCGCCGCTTGCATCCTGAACCAAATAGGCTTTTTTCTCATCCTCACCCTCTTCAGCCGCTACACCAGTTAGGTGAGATTGCTGTAACAAATTACCCGCCAGAGGATGAGAATCATCGGTGATGACTAGATGCGTCGAGTTTGTCCAGCTTTTCTCGCCAGCCGCTTCCATGGATTTTTCACTTGGCACACTCAGATAAGCGGCGTTATAGCGGTTATTCTCGATAATCCAGCGGATCATCCCCATCACCAACGCCGCATCAGTACCCGGTTGAACAGGCACCCAGTGACCATGGTCATTGGCTAGTGTGGTGGTCAATGGTAGAGCCGGAGATACCACCACATAGTTAAACGAATCACGTAAACGAGCACTCGCTAGCTGGCGACCTTGACGTTTAAATGGGTTACCTGATTGCGCTGGAGATGTTCCAATAAACAGCGCGAAACGGGTATTATCCCAGTCTGGTTTGACGTGGGCGTTTTTATCCAAGTCATCCATCAACGCACCAGAGCCTGCACGATACGCTAAACCGCAGTAAGCTCCGTGAGCACCAAAGTTTTTGCTACCAAAAGCGTTTTGTGCAAAGCGACGAATAAAGCCATCACGGCCATCATCCCCGGCGTTAGTCACCAGTAACTGGTTGGCTTTGGGTCCTAATTTCGGTTGAGCCGGATCCAGCGGCGTTTCTAAATCACGGATAGCACGCAGACCATCCACATGACCTTCACCAAATAAATCCCCACCTTCAACCACTTCTTTGATTAACTGCTCAAAACTAATACGTTCCCACTTCCCTTCACCGCGTTTACCAACACGCTTCATCGGTTCGAGAATACGTAATGGACTGGTTAACCCTTCCATTAGCGTTGCACCACGAGCACATGCGGTTGAACGATGCTCTAATCCACTTTCGCCGCCCATTTTGGCGAATGCAGTGGATAATGGCATTCCATATGGAAAGTGTTTCTCATGGGATAGAGGGTGGTATGGGTTCCCCGCAATTCGCAAAACTTCATTCTTCGCACTGTCCACACGGGCTCGAATACCGCATTGCGTCCAGCAACCGAAGCATTGTGTCATTGAAACCACTTGCGCAGGGTTCTCTTTCCAACCACCAATCGCCGTTCCTTCAGGAATAAGCGAGTTACCATTGATGCGATCCAGTGTCACTTTGCCAGAAGTGCCATCCACTAAACCATCTACAGCACGTTTGGCAACTTCACGATAGCTCGCCCCAAAAAGAGCAAGACCACCGACAACTAAACCACCTTTAAGCCATTGACGTCTTGAGAATTTAGCCATGTTGCACTCTCCCCGCAAACCAGCGAACACCTTCGCGAACAATAATTGTTAATGCAATCCACAATCCAAATGTACCGACAATCGCCAGTAGTCCATCATTACCTAATGGGAAATGGTATGGATTGGTGATGATGTTGTATTTTGGTACCGCTTGAATCTCCATCAGGAAAATCCAACGTAATACCCACGCTAACGCCATAGACACTAACGCTAAAACCGTAATGTAAGGAACGGAGCGAACTGCTTTCACATTACTCAGCGCCATCACAAACGTGATTACCCACAGCGCGCATACGCCCATTAACATCCACCAACCTGGGCTTGTGACATCTAACTGTTGACGAACTGCAATTCCAGATGTGGTATCACCAGAGATCCACAGTGCAAAACAAACAGCAAACAGGAGTAACGTAATCACTTGAAAACGCGCTAAACGATTTTGATATTGCGGTTCACGACGCGCACCTAAGCTAATCAGCGCTGGCAGCACTTGCATCGCACTTAAGAACATCAGCACGGGCATCCACCAGCTAAACCAAATTGGGCGAGCCACTAATACAGAAGCTTCACGACCGGTATATAGCAGTAAACCAATAGATGATAACGCACTCAGTAACGCTACCCAGCGGGTCGCTTTATACTCTTTCTTCCAAATCAATTTGACCAGCAGCGCAACAAAGTACAACCCAACAAACGTGGTAAACAGCGGTAGCAACACCGAACCCCACCACATCCAAGACCACATTGTTGGATGTGCATAGAAGTGCCATACACGGGCGGTTTGGTGCAGGTCAGCCGTTAATGCTAACGGCGCCGTGATCCCCATCGTGATAGCAATAAACACGGCAATCATTTCTAATCGACCGTTTCCACTGCGATTTTGCCAATGAAGATAGCAGGCATACAGCACCGCACAGGCAGCAATCCCAATAAAGAAAAAGTATTGCACCGCCCAAGGAAGCCAGAAAAACTCTTGTGGCTGTGCCATGATTTCGGAAATATAAGTCACTTGTTCGCTCATCAGAACACCTCCTGCCATAATGCCGGTTGCCCTTTACCTTGCAACGGTTCTACAAACGCATCATCCAGCCCTAAATAAAACACCTGCGGCAACGTACCACTTTCCGGTTTCAAAACTTTGATTTGCGCTTCGTGCTCAGAAAGCATCTTACGAATAGTGCTATTCGGGTCTTTTAAGTCACCGATAATGCGCGCGCCACCCACGCAAGATTCGACACAGGCTGGCAATAAACCAACTTCTAAGCGATGCGCGCAGAACGTGCATTTATCTGCAGTTTGTGTTGAATGGTTAATAAAACGCGCATCGTACGGACAAGCCTGCACACAATACGCGCAGCCTACACAACGCTCATTATCAATCACCACAATGCCGTCTTCACGTTGGAACGTTGCTTGCACTGGGCAAACAGGCACGCAAGGTGGATTATCACAATGGTTACACAGGCGAGGCAGTAGAACGTTAGTGAACCCTTCTTCCCCTTTTAGGGAGACCTGATATTGGTTAACCGTCGTTCTAAATTGACCTTGAGGTGTTTGGTTTTCGACAGAACAGCTGACAGTACATGATTGACATCCTACGCAACGGCGTAAGTCAATCAACATGCCATAGCGTTTCTCAGGGTTACCTTCACGGCGAGTTGGGGAAAAACTTAACCCTGCCTCGGCGATTGGGATCAGCGATGCCCCGGCAGTGACGGCCCCAATCTGTTGTAGGAATTTTCGTTTACTCAGATCCATAATCGGCTCCAGTATTGACATTGCTAATGCGAAAATAAAAGTTAATAATCAATCTATTATTGGTTTATCTTACGTATTGGTAACACCGTGTTACCGATGTCTGATAACCACTAAATTCTTATTTCTCTTTAAAATCGGTGTGTTATCTTTGTGCTACTCTAATAATTCTGAGTTCATAGTAAGAAGAAAAGCCTTGCGCCCCTATTGTGGTTTTCCACATACCCGAAGGGATCTTGATCTAACGCAACGAATAAACCTCAAATGTTAAAAAAAACGTCTATGCCGTTGTATCACATACTTTTAATGACCCTGCTGTTATGGTGCATTCCGGCGGGTGCGGCGCAATGGACAATCGGTGTTCTCGCCCTGCGAGGACCGAGTTTCACTCAGTTGCACTGGCAACCTTTAGTCGACACCCTCAATGAGTCCATCCCGGGTGAACGCTTTACCCTGCAACCCCTGAATCTTGAAGAGATGAAAGAAGCGATTTCGAATCGCAAAATTGACTTTTTACTCACTAACCCTGCTCAATTTATCCAACTCGATAACCGCTATCATTTACGCTGGCTGCTCTCTTTACGCTCGGATGTGGAGCCAAACAGTACGACGCGCAACGTGATTGGTAGCCTTATTTTGGTCCGTGGAGATAGCGACATTCACAGCGCGGATCAGCTCATTGGCAAAAAAGTCGGCGCAATATCTCCCGATGCATTTGGGGGATATCTATTAGGTTATAAAGTGTTAAGGGATTTAGGGTATGACACTGAAAAAGACTTTCGGATGCAGTTTTTGGGCTTTCCCGCGGATGCGCTGTTATACGCTTTACGGGATAAATCCCTCTCTGCGGCAATTGTCCCCGTCTGTTTATTAGAAAATATGGACAGTGAAGGACTGATTGATAAACACCTATTCCGTCCGCTTGTTCAAAAAGAGAGCGCGTTACCTTGCCTAACGAGCACCGAACTTTACCCCAATTGGTCATTCGCCGCGTTAAGCGAAGTTCCTGACAATTTAGTGGATAAAGTCACCAAAGTTTTGCTATCTGGCGATACGCCTAATATGCGCTGGGGAGCTCCAGCATCCATCACACAAGTAGAAAACTTACTGCGCGACGTTAACCAACACCCACAGCAACGGGAAATTTGGCAAGATATTGTCAGTTGGACAATTCAACACCAAATTACCATCGGCATTATCGCCTTAATATTCTTATTGTTGGGTATTAACCACGTCTGGATAGCCTTCTTGGTTCGCCGTCGTAGCCAACAGCTAGAAGTCGCACATAACCGCCTACGTCAGCAAGAAGCTAATCTACAAAAAGCTCAACGACTCAATATATTAGGTGAAATGGCTTCTGGGTTTGCCCATGAATTGAATCAACCATTATCCGCAATTCGAAATTATGCCCAAGGCTCTATTTTGCGATTGAAGAAAGAGTCGGAAAACCACCCTCTTCTTGGTGCGATCAGTAAAATTGATGAACAGGCTCAACGGGGTGCTGACATTATTCAAAACCTGCGTTTATGGGCAGGAAAACCGGGACAAGAATCCTGTCTGACACTACGCCAGCAATCCGTCAAACAGACCATTAATCATATCTGGCAACTGTTGCAAGTTGAGCAACATTTCCCAACCGTTAGGTTGCAATTACCCGAAACTCCCGATGTCCAGCTCTTGCTACCAGATACCTTACTCGACCAGCTGCTCTCAAATTTAATCAGTAATAGCCTACAAGCGGGCGCCACCACATTAACCTTTGGCTTTCACTTTGCCGATGGACGTTTTTTACTTGTATTACAAGATGATGCCGGTGGAATGCCTGACGAGCAGCTTAATCAAGGGATCATGCCATTTGCCACCACTAAACAGGAAGGGCTGGGACTCGGATTGGTGATTTGCCAGCGATTAATTCAAAGCCAAGGTGGGGATATTCGCATTGAAAATCAACATAATGATGAAGGTAAGAATGGGCTGCGTGTGACGCTAATTTTTAATTACTCGAGATAATCAGAATATAGCGCATGTTTTGCCACACAAAAGATAACATTCCCAATAACTATATGTGACAATGTTATGGATACCATTTATATAAGCAAGATACTTATACAAACAAGAAATAAGCCACGAGGTATGAATTAATGCCAGTCATTCACCTTGTCGACGATGACACCGATGTCACTGATTCCTGTCAATTTTTACTCGAAACGCTCGGCTATAACGTTACCGTATGGAACGACAGTGAGCAGTTCATCCAGCAAGCCCCTCTGCATGAGGAAGGTATTGTATTGCTCGATATGCGTATGCCAAAATTTGACGGGCGCCAAGTACATCAATACCTGAAAGAGCAGCAAAGCACCCTCGCGGTGATTTTCCTTTCTGGTCATGGGGATATCCCGATGGCGGTTGAACAGGTGAAATTAGGCGCTATCGATTTTTTACAAAAACCCATTGATAGTCAGCAGCTTGCCGAAACCCTTGAGCAAGCTCGCTTACAAACTATAAAAGCCACTGAACGCACATTGATTAAACAGCGTTATGAAACCTTAACGCCGAAAGAAAAAGACGTTTGCACCTATGTGCTTCAAGGGCTAATTAACCGTGAAATTGCAGAAGTCGCTTGCGTATCTGTGCGAACCGTTGAAGTACATCGCTCACGAGTGATGGAAAAAATGGCAGTGAGAAACCTTGCCGAATTAATGAGCACCATGCAAACAGCACAACTTTTTGCGGGTTAATTTGATATCATTCAGATTAACAAGCTATTTTTAATTGAAATCCACTTAAGTAGAAACCGAAAAAACAATGATCCCAGCACCAAAGTTTGAAAAAAGTTTATTACATCCTCGCTACTGGCTAGTTTGGTTTGGCATTAGCGTGCTCTACCTGCTCGTCCTGCTTCCTTATCCCGTCATTTATTGGATAGGTACCCGTTTGGGGCGTTTCTCCAAGCGCTTCTTAAAAAAACGTGTCCAAATTGCCGATCGTAATCTGCAATTGTGTTTTCCTGAGATGAGCCAAGAAGAGCGCCAAAAAATGGTGGATAAAAACTTTGAAGCCGTCGGTATGGGTGTTTTCGAAACGGGAATGGCGTGGTTCTGGCCTGATTGGCGAGTGCGCCGCTGGCTTAAAGTTGAAGGTCGTGAAAATATGCTCGCCGCTCAAGAAACCGGCCGTGGCATTATTGTGTTAGGCGTCCATTTCTTAACGTTGGAAATCGGCGGTCGTGCATTTGGTATGTTGAATCCCGGCATTGGTGTTTATCGCGCTAACGATAATAAACTGATGGACTGGCTACAAACTCGTGGACGTTTGAAATCCAATAAATACATGCTCGACCGTAAAGACGTTAAAGGCATGATCCGCGTATTAAAAGAAGGGGAAATTTTATGGTATGCCCCTGACCATGATTACGGTCCTAGAAACAGTTCATTCGCGCCATTATTTGCGGTAGAAAAAGCGGCAACCACCAATGGCTCACAAATCTTATTATCTCTTGGCAATCCACTCGTTGTACCATTTTCAGCTATCCGCTTACCCGATGGTAAGGGTTATAAATTGCTGATCCAGCCGGCCGTAGATAATTTCCCTGTAGACGATAATGTCGCCACCGCAACGATGATGAATCAGGTCATTGAGAAAGAAATTTTACGAGCGCCAGAGCAATATATGTGGATGCACCGCCGTTTTAAAACGCGTCCAAAGGGAGAACCTTCCCTGTACGGCGATTTAGATAAAATCCACCACCGCTAGGCTGCCTATTCCCGAAATTTTTCGCATTGAAGCAGGCAGTTATCCCAAAATAGTTCGTGTTGCAGCTAGGCGGCAAATGAGTGGATCCCCAGGAGCATACACAAGTATGTGACTGGGGTGCGCGAATGAAGCCAACAACGCTGCGGCGCGAAGTATGAAGGGAGTGCTCCCAAAATAGTTCGTGCTGTAGCTAGGCGGCAAATGAGTGGATCCCCAGGAGCATACACAAGTATGTGACTGGGGTCCGTGAATGAAGCCAACAACGCTGCGGCGCGAAATATGAAGGGAGAACATGAAGAAAAGTACTTACTGGAAAAAAAACCTCTACATCGTCTGGTTCGGCTGCTTTCTAACGGGCGCTGCCTTCAGCTTGATCATGCCTTTTCTTCCTCTGTATATCGAAGAACTTGGTATTACTGACCATGGCTCTTTGAATTTATGGACTGGTGCCGTTTTCAGTATTACCTTCCTATTTTCCGCTATTGCCGCACCTTTTTGGGGGCGCCTTTCTGACCGCCACGGTCGTAAATTAATGTTGCTGCGCTCTGCCCTTGGGATGGCGATTGTCATGGTGCTGATTGGCTTTGCGCAGAATATTTGGCAACTTTTGGCTTTACGGGCGCTTTTAGGCTTACTTGGCGGGTTTGTCCCGAATGCCAATGCGCTAATTGCCACCCAAGTCCCCGTGAATAAAAGCGGTTGGGCGATGGGTGTCTTGGCAACTGGCGCGGTGAGCGGCGCATTGATTGGTCCACTGATTGGTGGATTACTTGCCGACCAATATGGCTTGCGCCCAGTATTCTTTATTACCGCTAGTGTGTTGTTTATCTGCTTTTTTGTGACACTTTTCTACGTCCGTGAGCGTTTTACCCCCGTTTCACGCAAAGATGCTCTGACCGGAAAACAAGTTTTTGCCTCTTTACGTAATAAAAACTTAGTGATCAGCCTATTTTTCACCACCATGATCATCCAAGCATCGATTGGTTCGATTAACCCAGTGATCACCCTGTATGTTCGGGAGCTTTCAGACTCAATTGATAATCTTGCTTTTATCAGTGGGATTATTGCATCCATTCCCGGCGTTGCTGCACTGATTAGCGCCCCTATGCTCGGTAAACTGAGCGATCGCATTGGACCTGACCGTGTTTTATTAGCCGTACTTGCCGCCTCAATTTTTGTTCTATTTCCGATGGGGCTCGTCAGCAGTTATTGGGAATTAGGCGCTCTGCGCTTCTTACTCGGCGCCCTTAACGCCGCGCTGTTACCCGCCGTACAAACCTTAATTATTTATAATATTTCTCACCAAATCACTGGGCGAATATTTAGCTACAACCAAGCATTACGCGATGTAGGTAATGTCACGGGTCCTTTAATGGGTTCCTTTGTTGCAGCAACATACGGCTTTAGAGCCGTGTTCTTCTTCACCGCCGTATTAGTGTTGGTCAACCTCATTTACTCTTGGCTTATCATTAGGAAGCAATCCGATGGTTTAAGAGCATCTCCCTCTAAAGAGTAATGTTAATGTGTCCCTTTTACGCCAAAACATAACTTTTTATTATCTTTTCCACGAAAAGTTTATAAGCGCAAAAAACATTTTGTAACTCATTGTTTTTAATTAACTTAATCGATTCAAAAAACATTCTTTTATTGTCAATAAAAATCCGTTATTCTGTGCCCCCTTATCGTAAGAATGAGAGTTACATCGAATTTTCATCTTAAAACTGACTTTCTTACGATAAATTCATTCTGCTTATTAGCAATTTTATAATAATGTATGCCGAAAATATGTTTGCAACACAGCATTAACATATCAATAAAAAACAGTGATGGAGTTTCTGCTCCACATTCACAATTCGGCACAACCTCTTAAGTCACAACGTATTGGAGTTCACAGATGAGTCATTCTGCGACTAAAACTAAAACTTTTTTCGGGCATCCTTACCCGTTGAGTTCGCTTTTCCTCACCGAAATGTGGGAACGTTTTTCTTTCTATGGTGTTCGTCCTCTTTTAATCCTCTTTATGAGTGCAACTTTGTTGCAAGGTGGCATGGGGCTGCCGATTGAACAAGCATCTGCTATCGTGGGTATCTTCGCGGGTGGTGTTTATATCACTTCATTACCGGGTGGCTGGCTCGCGGATAACTGGTTAGGTCAGCGTCGTGCCGTTTGGTATGGTTCTTTGATCATTGCATTGGGTCACTTGTCGATTGCGCTGTCTGCATTATTTACCAATACATTCTTCTTCGTGGGACTGCTGTTGATCGTATTAGGTACCGGTTTATTTAAAACCTGTATCACCGTAATGGTTGGAACCCTGTATAAGAAAGAAGATACGCGTCGTGATGGCGGTTTCTCTCTGTTCTACATGGGTATCAATATGGGTTCATTTATTGCCCCATTAATTATCGGCCCATTACATGAAAAATACGGCTGGCATTTAGGTTTCGGTTTAGGTGGTTTGGGTATGTTAGTTGCCCTGCTTATCTTCCGTTTCTACGCGATCCCACAAATGCGTCGTTATGACAAAGAAGTTGGCTTAGATTCCACATGGAATCACCCTACCGTTCAACGTAAAAACGTCGGTAAATGGGTTGCTGTTGCCATGGCTGCACTGGCTGTACTGGTGGTGTTAATCAATAATGGCACTATTCCATTCAACCCTTCAGTAATAGCAAAAAGCTCGGCTTACATTATTTCTACGTGTGTGGGTATCTACTTTATTTTCATGTTCTTCTGTGCAGGTTTAAACAGCAGTGAGCGCTCTCGCTTACTGGCTTGTTTGATTCTGTTAATTGCTGCGGCGTTCTTCTGGTCTGCATTTGAACAAAAGCCAACATCATTTAATATCTTTGCGCGTGACTATACCGATCGCCAATGGGGTAACTTCGAAATCCCAACCATTTGGTTCCAATCAATCAACGCCTTATTTATCATTCTGTTAGCGCCTATTTTCAGCTGGTTCTGGCCTTCTTTGGCTAAGCGTAATCTGAACCCAAGCAGTATGACGAAGTTTGTGATTGGTATCCTGTTCGCTGCGGGTGGTTTTGCGGTCATGATGGTTGCAGCTAACCACGTTCTGGCAACACAAACTGGCGTTTCACCATTCTGGTTAGTCGGCAGTATTTTATTACTAACTTTAGGTGAACTGTGCTTAAGCCCAATTGGCTTGGCAACCATGACATTACTTGCACCACAGAAAATGCGCGGTCAGGTGATGGGATTATGGTTCTGTGCAAGTGCGCTGGGTAACTTAGCAGCAGGTATCATGGGTGGTAATATCCGTAAAGACCAACTGGATTCAATGCCAGACCTGTTCTCCCACGTTTCTATCGCACTGGTTATTTGTGCTGTTGTGCTAGCGGCCCTGATTATTCCTGTCAGAAAAATGCTGCAAAACGCAGATAAAAACGAAGCAAAAGCGAAATAATATTATTCGTTATTAGATAATCGTTGTTGGCGTAATAATCTCAAAAATTATTGCGCCAACCTCTCCTCAATACTGCAAATCTCGTGCTACTCTTCCCTCACTTTTCTAATCATAATGCGTTATTTCCTTTCAAGGATCTTTTACGATGAGCACACTGTCTGTTCCGGTTTATTATGTCGATGCGTTCACTGATACCCTATTTCATGGCAATCCGGCCGCTATCGTTTTACTTGATGAGTGGCTTCCTGATGACAAGCTTATCGCTATCGCCGCCGAAATTAACTTATCTGAAACGGCTTTTCTGGTAGGTGAACATATCCGCTGGTTTACACCGGTGATGGAAGTTAAATTGTGTGGTCATGCTACCCTTGCCGCTTCATATATTTTGAACCAGTTTAAGCAGCACCCAGCAAACCCTATTGTATTTCAGTCCTTATCTGGAGAACTGACGGTTCATAAAAATCAAGAAGGCTTCACATTAGACTTCCCTATTTTAGATTGTGAACCTGCCGATTTAAGCCAATATCCACAATTAAGCGAGATCCTCGGAACCCCTATTTCTGAACTGTATTTAGCCAAAGATCGCTATATCTGTTTTGTTGATTCACCAGAACAAGTGCAGAATTGCCATCCCGATATGTTGCGTCTTGCACAATTACCTTTGCAGGGATTAACCATTACCGCGAAAAGTGCTGATAGCCCAACTCACGACGAACAATGTGACTTTGTCTCTCGCTATTTTGCGCCAGCCAAAGGTGTTAATGAAGATCCCGTCACTGGCACCTCTCACTGTGCGATTGCTCCTCTTTGGGCTAAACGCTTACAGAAAAACCCAGTATTAGGTCACCAAATTTCTGCACGTGGTGGAAAAATACACTGCTTAGTTGAACAAAATCGCGTCAAAATGACGGGAAAAGCAACACTCTTTTTAGCCGGAACGATTCACTTTTGATTAATCACTGTATTTATTTGTGATCAGGATTACACTTATCGGCAACATTAATGATATGTACATTAATGTTCCGGTAAGTAATTATCTTTCCCGGTTCAAGTTTTTAAATAGTGAGAATTCAAAGAAAGTAAGGCTTAAATATGCGTTCCGACGTTGATGATGTAATCAAACAAAAAATTGAACAATCTGTTACCCATGTTTCTAAAGTGGTATTCCCAACCACCACTAACCACCATAGCACTCTGTTCGGTGGGACTGCATTAGCATGGATGGACGAAGTTTCCTTCATTACCGCGACCCGTTTTTGCCGCAAAAGATTGGTAACCGTCTCCACAGAAAAAATCAATTTTACCCACCCTATCCCATCAGGCACCATCGTTGAATTAGTCGGGGAAGTAATCCGAGTTGGTCGCACTAGCCTTACCGTTAATGTCTCTATCTTTTTAGAAGATATGTACGCTGAGGGACGAGAAGAAGTGATCCACGGACAGTTTAATTTCGTGGCTATTGATGAAAATGGCAAACCAACCCCATTATTTGAACAGTAATCACGGATCTCTCTTTACCACCATTCATACTGGTAAATAAAAAATGTGCGCCCGATCATTAAGATAGAGCGCACATTATTCATATTCTCGACATTAAGCGAATGCTAAGAATGGAGAGATACACAGTAAAATTCCGGTAAAAATAATCAGATATAAAGAAATACCTTTATATTTATGCAACATAGGGACTTTATAGACTAAATACGCTGGAATTAAACAACCCACCATCCCGAAAATTGGACTACAGATTGATGTGAAGCTCAGCACTGGTGCGTTCAGGATAATAGCTCCCCATGCTAATAGCACAGCAAAAATCATAATGCCGTTCTTCACCCAATTTTCATTAATACGCTCAACCGGCATAATACGTTGTAATATGTTCATCACAATGCCTTGAGTGGCTTCACGGAAACCTAAATAAACCCCAAAGAATGCGGTCATGACGGCAAAGATATTTAGCATGACGCTGACGACAGTCACCCAACCACCTGGGAAGAATTTCGCTGCGATAGCCAATGCAGAAATATTCTGCTCGTAAGCTTTCACCGCTTCATCGTGCCCCATAGCTAATGTGAATGATACTGCGTAGAAAAAGACGGTACAGAATAAAACAATAAACGCGATATTCATTGCACGCAGAGCTTTATAACGAGCCACTTCACGGTTCACGTTTTGGCTACGGAATGAAATCACCATTGGGCTTAATGTTTGAATAAACAGAATCGATGTTAATGTGAAAGGTAGTGTGATGACTGCCTCTTTGAATAAGCGACCAACAGGCGGCAATGAACCCACATTATATAAGTGCCACATCCCGACCATGGAAATACCCAATGCGGCAACCACAAATAATTTAGTCAGAACCATAAAGCTTGAAAGCTTAAATAGCAGTTTTTCACCGCGAGAAGAAATGGCGACTAAAATACAAATCAGAACCAGACCATACCAAGGACTTTCAGATAATAACCCATCCGTTACACCAAAAGTCTGAAAATATGATGCACTGTCATTCGTGATTGCCGTTGAATAAACAAACATCCAAATTACCAGCATAATAAAATAGAGTGCCCCAAGCAGCATACCCCAGTTTTTACCTAGATATCCGCTGATCACACTTGGATAATCTTTACATTCTGGTGATTCCGCCAGCGTATTAATAAACAGACGCTGAAACAAATACATTGCAGGATAACCGACAACGGATGATAGCAAAAATACCCATAAACCCATCAAGCCAACTTGTACGGGGAGAAAAACAATCCCCGCACCAATCGCCATCCCGATACTCATAATCACCCAACCAACATCTGTGCCATCAAACTTAGTGGCAGCACGCCATTGTTCTTGTGTCATGCCTGCACGAGAAGCCGCCGTAGAAGCTTTTCCATCATCGACATTATCTATTGTAGGGATCGTAGCCATAATTACTCACTTAATATTGTTGAACTCTTAAAAGAGAATTTTTTTTGTTTTAGATGCGACTTAAGTGGTTATTTCTTTCAATAACCTTAATTATTTGCAGGCTATTATAATGATTCCATCATAGAGGATATGTGAGAGAAAAATTATCTCTTTATTAACCTATAAAACCCCCAATAAAGAGAATATTTTTCTCTAAAAAGAGCAATCCGACGTAAATATCTCTATCTATCGACGGAAATAATCCCTATTAATTGTTTTTAGACGCGATAATTATAACCCTTTGTTTTTAAAGGTGTTAGTCTTTTAATAACCCATAAGTGATTATTAACAATTCCAACAATTATCCTTTTATTTCGTGCTAAACATCACAAGACACCATGATAACCACTACTATTCTTTGCAATAGTTCCGTATTTTGTATTTCTATTGTTAATTTTCGATATAAATAACTAGTTCGTTATTAGGAGTAATATTTAATTTTTACTCATTTATCGCGTCAAAGAGAATCACCGCGGGCTTATAATGAAGAAAAATATTTTGAATATTCACCCCTGAGGAGTAAAAGGCTCGTTTACTCTGTATTTTTGATGGGGCGTTGATATTTATAAATTATAGAAGTAGAGTATTTGATGCGTTGATGGTTATATCCTGTAATTAATAACTGTTAACACCGTTTCGAGTTTATCTTGAAATAAGGATATTCATAGCCAACTTAAGATACGGAAAGCCTTATGTTACGATTATTGACCTTTATTTCTTTATTTATATTTTCAACAAATTTAACTTTTGCAGCTCCTGTTCCTCCTGAAGTCATTAAGCAAATTGAACAACAAGCACAAAAAGGGGATGTGAAAGCTCAAGTTATGCTAGGCATTGGTTACTATGTTGGTAACGAAATTAAGCAAGATTATCCGAAAGCAAAGAAATGGCTTACGATGGCTGCCAATAAAGGCAATGCGGACGCTCAACTATTCCTAGGTGATATGTATCTTAATGGTAATGGCGTTCAATCTGATTTTGAAACAGCTTATGGTTGGATTGAGAAATCGGCGAATAAGGGAAATCCTGAAGCCATAAACTATATGGGTCAATTCTATTACCAAGGTGCTGGCGTAAAACAAAATTATCTCGTGGCTTTTGAGTGGTTCCAAAAAGCAGCCGATAAAAAATTTCCACCTGCTGAATATCAATTAGGAAAAATGCTACAAAATGGTGAGGGAACTGAGTTTAATGAAAAACTCGGCGCTGAATATATTAGTAAAGCGTGTAAAGGCGGATTAAAACCAGCCTGCCCAGAACCAGAAAAAGAAACCATAAAACCTAAAACGACTAAAAAATAATATTCTATTTGAATGCGGTAATACTCCCCTCATGTATTGCCGTTTTTTTATTGTCATTATTTTTATTATCCATTTTTTTATTCCCGCCAATTGCGTACTCCCGCTCACATCATTTTTAACCCAATTCAGTTAATATTAATTTATTAACAATCAATATGAAAAATGGTTAAAATGTTCTAAACTTATAATATAAAAGAAAAAAGGAGATATTATGTACAATACAATTTTAGTTCCTATTGATGTTACCGAAGACGACCTCACCAAAATGTTAGTTCCGCATGTTAATGCCATGCAAAAACTAAACAATTCTACCGTTCATTTTTTAGCTGTGACTGCACCAATTTCCAATTATTTACGCTATGGCGGCACTATTTTGCCAGGTGACTTCCCGGATGATCAAAAACAAGCTGATATCATTCTGAAAGAGCTACAAGAGAAAGTTAAACTGTTCTCTATCCCTGCAGATAAAGTGCAAGTAAAAGCGGTTGTAGGTTCAGTTAAAGATGAAATTTTGGCAACAGCTGAAGATATTAAAGCCGATGTGATTTTACTGGGCTCACGTCGCCCAAGTATGTCTACCTACTTATTAGGCTCCAATGCGGCTTCAGTTGTACGTTATGCGAAAACGAGCGTATTAGTGGTTCGCTAATCCATACGAAGGGTTAATAACCGCAGAAAGCTCTATTTTAACTCGTCGAATGGTTAGGGTTAAAGTTTGTTACACTAAAGGGCAATTCCATACAATTTATAAGCCCATTTATTCGACATTTAAGGTAAATTAGAGGCTCATAAACATTTTCGTGACTATTTCACACCCTGCTCCTCAGAGCAGGGTTTTTTATGCCTCATCCAGGCATTATTGACAGTTAGATATCACTGTTTCAACGCCGATTTCATCACATTTTCAAAATCTTCCCATGAACAATACCCATTTTTATCTATCGGGCAATTTTTCAATTCAAGGGTAACGTGTTTTGGCGGCGTTGCTAAAGAGAGATAAGCATTGTCTCGCAACTGATCTGCAGTTTGATACACATACTCAATCTTCACATAGTCCTTTGTCTCTTTTTTATCTGTCCAACGCTGGAATACCAATTTACCGCCAATCGGTGTGTGCTCATATTGATCAGGTAATTGGTACGGTTTGAAATCCATCGCAGATAATACTGAAGCAATATTTGAATCATGTCCCACTAAGAAAATGAATTTAGCCGTTTCGCCTTTATTGACAGAAACAAAGCCTTTATCCATATAACTCAGAATTGGATGTGCCACATTTTTTGCGATGATTTTCGGTGTAAATAACGTTTCTTGATAAGCATTTTTTAAAGTATTCAGCTTTTGCCATTTTTCATCACTATTGACCATTCCCCATGCTACATCTTTTTCAGGGAAGCCTTCATAATATTGCAGGTCAATTGCATCGACGGCAGAGTTCGCCATCTTCAACGGTCCACTCACACCCGGTTCTTTATCTGCTTCAATGATAAAACTGTTCTTTGGTGTGGCTAAATTACACAGTTTATCCGTCGCGCACTTCTTCGAATCTTTAATATTGAGAACATTGTCCAGCTCATCATAACCTGGCTTCAAGTTTAACCCTTTAAGGTGGGACTCCATCGCTTCAAGTGCTTGTTTTTTAAATTCAGGGGAGCTATTCGTAATGATAGGATTAAACACGGGATCCATCGTACCAATTTCCGGTTTATGATGGATATTCACTTTACAACCAGGGAATGCCCCCGCAGTAAAGAACTGCGCAGTTGCAATCGTTCGCTGTAGGCTATTCGTGTAAATATAGATATCATCGCTGCTGGTTGGACATAATTCATTCACAAATAATTTATTGCTATCGAGCCACTCTCTAAAATAGTGCCCCATATACACTTCGAGCGCCCCGCCCTTTGTCGTTAAATAGCCACTTTCTGCATCCCATGCTGGCCACTTTTTATCGGTTATTTCTGTCAGGATCCCTGTATTAACAATAGGAGTACGTAAATTATGACGGCTTAGAACTAAAACTTGGTCTAATTCCATATTTTGTGCATTATCTGTACTTGCCAGAGCGGGGGCTATTGGTGCTAATAACGCCGCCGATAAACACACTGTTAGCATTTTATATTTCATCAGCATACTCCTACCATAGTTTTTAAATTGATTAACATAATCAAACAATAAACACTGCAATAAAATAAAGTATAGTGCTTATATGAATTTCGGAAACATATCCTCTAATAATGAAGCAGTTATCTTTTTTTTCTGCGATTAATATCCCAAAAATGCTCCTTAACTAAAATAACCATCAAATATTGACATTAACTAGCCATAATTTAAGATGAATTTTCACTATAAGGATAAAATGCAATGAATATTCAGCCCGCCACTGTCGAACATTACGATGAGATCATTCATCTTTGGGAGGCTTCTGTAAGAGCAACTCATGATTTTCTGCCAGAAAAGAACATAGAAATGCTAAAAACACCCATTAGGGAACAATACTTACCTAATTTGTCTGTTTTTGTGACTTTTGATCCTAACGGCAAAATAGCGGGCTTTTTAGGTACTGGTGAGAATCGTCTAGAAATGTTGTTTATTTCCCCCCTTGCAAGAGGGACAGGCATTGGTAAACAACTCCTGAATTACGCCATTAAACACTTAGATATTAATGAAGTCGATGTGAATGAGCAAAATTCGCAAGCAGTTGGTTTCTATCAACACATGGGATTTGTTCAATATGCTCGTTCCGAACTTGATGGGGAAGGAAATCCGTTTCCTTTACTGCATATGCGATTAACCAAATAACGACAGATTATTATAGATAGTGGCTATTCATCACTGTATTCACCAGAAAGTGATTAAATACGTCATACTGACTCAACGTAAAAGGCGTATTTAAGCTTAAAATTTCCAGCTTATGAGGCGCATACTGGGCGTTATAGCATGGATGGTGATGGACATAGTCATTTCTGACAAAGCCAGTTTTTTCATAGAAATGAAGACGTTTTCTTGCAACTTCATCGACTAATGGGTCTATCTCCAACACTATCTGTGGGTACAACTGGCACAGTGCGGTCAACGATTTTTGGCCGTAACCTGACCCACGAATATGTTGGTCAATCGCAAAATGTTCAATATAGAAAAAGGCATCAATAACCCACCCACCGATAAATCCAACAAACTGATTATTGTCTGTAATTTTATATAAATAATATTGCTCTAGAGGGAGTAATGCCGCTCGCCCTGCATAAGAACGTTTTTCATGGTCAGGAAATGAAATATCGTATAGCGCATTAATTAATTCATTATCGTGTTTATCATTTGCAGAAATTCTTACCAGCTCAACCATTTCCCCTCCTAAATGACTCAATACAATCAACCTCAAATAAGACATTCTTTAAACATAAAAAAGCCACTGTCATTGTGTAACCTTCTCGGTAACGTCAACAACAGTGGCTTATATTACTTAATTGACAGCGAAATTACTGGCTTTTTTCAGCTTCCGCTTTGGCTTCTTTCGCTTCAACATCGCGATACCAACGTGGGTGATGTTTCTTCGCCCAGCGACGGCTAACTTTACCTTCAATCATGCCGTTGATAGATCCTTTAACCCAAAATGCCATATACATGTGGATTAAAATTGCATGGATCAGAATAATTGCCGCTAATGCATGAATCAAAATACTCCAACGCACCATCCAGATTGGGAATAAATGCGCGAAATAAGGTCGCCACATGATAATTCCGGTAACCAAAAGTACAAAAATCATACTCATGATACTCCAGAACATCATTTTTTGACCGGCGTTGTATTTGCCCACATCAGCCACTTTATGTTCGTTACCTTTGAGAACTTGCACAATATTCAGTAGCCAAGGAATATCTTTTCTATCTGGGATATTGTGTTTTACAAAGCGCACAAACATAAACATCAGCACGACGAAAATAAGCACACCGAAGAAAGGATGCAAAATTCGTCCCATCTGTGGCGTACCGAAAGTTTCAGTCAGCCACTTCAAGGTTGGGAAAAACAGTGCAATACCCGACAATGCGACTAAGAAGAAGCTGATAACCACTGTCCAGTGGCACGCTCGGTCAATAAATTTAGTCCGAACGATCATTTTGCTCTTTTTACTCATGGTCATCTTTCTCCTCTTCATCATCCACTTCTTTATTTGGACCAATACCCACATAGTGGAAAATCAGCCCTGCAAATGTGGCGATAAAGCCCGCTACCGATAATGGTTTCAGGATGCTTTGCCATAGATTAATTGGTGTATCAATCTGTGGGTCTTTTGGTAATCCATGATAAAGCTCAGGTTTATCCGCATGATGTAGCACGTACACCACATGAGTTCCCCCAACACCTTCAGGATCATAAATGCCAGCTTGGGCATAACCCCGTTTTTGCAGTTTTTCAACACGCTCCGCGCCGTATTCCAGCATTTCGTTTTTAGTACCAAAACGAATAGCACCTGTCGGGCAAGTTTTCACGCAAGCCGGTTCTTGCCCCACGGCAACACGGTCAACACATAATGTACATTTGTACACACGATTATCTTTTGGATTTAATCGAGGAATGTTGAACGGGCAACCCGCGATACAGTAACCACAACCAATACAGTGTTCCGATTGGAAATCCACAATACCGTTAGCATATTGAATAATCGCACCCGCAGATGGGCATGACTTCAAGCAACCTGGATCGGTACAGTGCATACAGCCATCCTTACGGATAAGCCATTCCAATTTGCCTTGCTCACTGACTTCGCTAAAACGCATCACCGTCCAAGATTTGGCACTTAAATCGGTTGGGTTATCGTAAACCCCAACGCAGTGTCCTACCTCATCACGGATATCATTCCATTCTGAACATGCCACCTGACAGGCTTTACAGCCGATACAGGATGACACGTCAATCAGTTTGCAGACTTCAAATTTATCGTCACGCGCCTGTGGTGGAGGCGTAATGCTATTGGTCGCGGAACGTTTAATAATGTCTTGAGATTGCATGGACATAGTTCCCTCCCTTACGCCTTCTCAATGTTAACTAAAAACGCTTTATACTCAGGAGTCTGAGAGTTAGCGTCCCCCACAGATGGCGTTAACGTGTTGGTAATAAAGCCTTTTTGCGTTTCACCCTCAAAGCCCCAGTGAATAGGTAGACCCACTGTTTCAATCGGTTTACCGTCAACCATCAGGGTTTGCAGACGTGGTGTTACCACGGCAATCGCTTTAATAAAGCCGCGTTTACTGCTGACTTTAACCTTATCACCCAAAACGATACCTTTGGCTTTGGCTAAGGTTTCACTGATTTCCACAAACTGCTCTGGCTGAGCAATGGCGTTTAAGCGCGCATGCTTGGTCCAAGTATGGAAATGCTCCGTTAAGCGATAAGTGGTTCCGACATACGGGAATTCCTTATGATCTCCAAGACGTTTCTTGTCATCTTCAAAAATTCGCGCAGCAGGGTTAGAGACCACATTTGGATGCAATGGGTTAGTTCCCAATGGCGTTTCAAATGGCTCGTAGTGCTCAGGGAATGGACCTTCTGCCATCTTATCAATCGCAAACAGACGACCTAAACCTTCTGGCTGCATAATAAATGGCCCAGTACCGACTTCTGGTGCCGATGCGTTAAAGTCAGGAACATCGTTTCCGACCCACTTCTTACCGTTCCACTCAATCAGAACCAGATCTTTATTCCATGGCTTACCTTTGGTATCACAAGAGGCACGGTTATAGATAACGCGGCGGTTTAATGGCCATGCCCATGCCCAACCCAATGTATTACCAATGCCGGATGGGTCGCTGTTATCGCGATTCGCCATCTGATTGCCTTTTTCGGTCCAACTACCCGTGTAGATCCAGCAAGAAGATGCCGTTGAACCATCCGCGCGTAGCAGAGCGAATGAATTCAGAAGCTCGCCTTTTTTCGCTTGTAAGTTGCCATCAGCATCATATAAGTCGACCAGTGCAACCCCGTTGTTCTCTTTCGCCACTTCTTCCGATTCAGGATGGAATTGACGTTTATAATCCCAACGCATTTGCAGCAATGGTTCGCGACCTTTACCACCTTCTTGTTCATACATCTCACGGATTTTGTGCAAAATACCCGTTAAGATCTGACCATCGTTACGCGCTTCACCCGGGGCGTCCGCCGCTTTCCAGTGCCACTGTAACCAGCGACCGGAGTTAGCAATGGAGCCATCTTCTTCCGCAAAGCAGGTTGAAGGCAGACGGAAAACTTCCGTTTGAATGGAAGCAGGATCAACGTCGTTCATTTCGCCGTGGTTCTGCCAGAAGTTCGCTGTTTCGGTGGTTAATGGGTCAACCACGATTAAATATTTCAGCTTACTTAAGCAGCTAACCACTTTGTTTTTATCTGGGAACGAGGCAACTGGGTTAAAGCCTTGGCAGATGTAGCCGTTGACTTTATCTTTGCTCATCATGTCAAAATACTTCATAACATCATAAGCTTGATCCCATTTAGGTAACCAATCAAAGCCCCATTGGTTCTCTGGTTGAGCCGCATCACCGTAGAATGATTTCATCAAGCTGACGAAGAATTTCGGATAGTTGCTCCAGTAGTTAACCTGATTGGGTAATGTAGCTTTTGGCGTATTCGCGGCTAAATAGCTATCAACATCTAACTGTTTTTCTGATGGCAGCGTTAAATAGCCCGGAAGGCTCGTCGATAGCAGACCTAAATCTGTTAAGCCTTGAATGTTTGAGTGTCCACGTAGCGCATTCACCCCACCACCACAAATCCCCATGTTGCCTAAAAGCAACTGGATCATCGCCATGGTACGGATGTTTTGCGCGCCCACTGTATGCTGAGTCCAACCTAATGCGTACAGGAATGTCCCCGCTTTATCTGCGGCGCTCGTGGTTGCCAGAATTTCACACACTTTTAAGAAGTCTGCTTGTGATGTACCACAGATCCGTTCAACCATTTCAGGGGTATAGCGGGAAACGTGTTTTCTTAGCAGATTCCAAACACAGCGCGGATCTTGCAGCGTGTCATCACGTAATGCATGACCATTCTCATCAAACTTATAGTTCCAACTGGTTTTGTCATAACGACCTTTTTCAGCGTCATAGCCACTGAATAAGCCATCGTTAAAGTCAAAATCATCTCTAACAATCAAAGATGCGTTGGTATAGTTCTGAACGTATTCTGAATTTATTTTATTATTTTCAATAAGATAAAGTAGAACACCAGAAAGGAAGGTAATATCCGTTCCTGAACGAATTGGCACGTAATGATCGGCCACCGATGCGGTACGCGTGAAGCGCGGGTCTACCACAATCAAGGTTGCATCATTATTGTTTTTCGCTTCAATCGCCCAACGGAATCCGACAGGGTGAGCTTCAGCGGCGTTACCGCCCATCACCACAATCACATTGGCGTTTTTAATATCAACCCAGTGGTTGGTCATCGCACCGCGACCAAATGTTGGAGCAAGACTTGCTACCGTTGGTCCGTGTCAGACACGCGCTTGGTTGTCGACCGCTAACATACCGAGCGATCGTGCGAATTTTTGGGTTAACATCCCCGTTTCATTGCTAGCCGCAGAGGCGCAAAGCATCCCTGTTGATAACCAGCGATTGACAGTGGCACCTTGTTCATTTTTTTCAATAAAGTTGGCATCACGGTCATCTTTCATTAAGCGGGCAATGCGCGTAAAAGCATCGTCCCAGCTAATGCGTTCCCATTTATTCGAGCCTGGTGCGCGATATTCAGGATAACGTAAACGACTGTCACTACGAATGTAATCCAGTAACCCCGCTCCTTTCGGACACAGAGCACCGCGATTCACTGGATGATCGGCATCACCCTCGACGTGGAAGATGGCAGAGCGAGCATTCATTGCCCCATCACCCATACTATAAATCAGCAATCCACAACCCACGGAACAATAGGTACAAGTATTACGCGTTTCTTTCGAACGCAATAATTTATTTTCACGTACATTAGCCATTGCCATTCCTGGCATAAAACCTAACGCAGCTACAGTTGTACCTGCCATCCCGCCGGCGCAGATTTTAAAAAACTTTCTGCGACTGACGTTCATTATTAACCTCTTTTTATTTTTGTATATTCGCGGGAGAGAATATCAGTCACTTGTAATTAGATATTGCCTAAAATCAATGAAAGTGAAAATAAAGGTTAATTAATGTCATTTAGGTAGTTAATTAGCCATTAAAAATACCACTTAATGGGTAATTATTGTTAAATTGATTTGGATCAATTAGATAAATTATTTGAATTAAGTAACAAATTAAGTTAAATAAAGATAATGCAAATGAATTTTAATTAGATTAGAAAATGTTTTCTATATTGTGGTTTATACCTACATTAAAATAGATAACCAATCCATATATTAAGCTAGATATTTAAAATTAACTTAATATATGGATAATTATTATTTCCAACCGCTAATAATAATACCTGCACCAAGTAAAACCACCAGCGCACCAATCCAATCTGTAGCGGCAAGGGAAACACCATCAACGACTTTTAGCCAGATCAATGCCGTCACAATATAAATGCCTCCATAGGTTGCATAAATACGTCCGCTGGCTTCAGGGTGTAACGTTAACAACCAAACAAACAGCATTAAACTGAGTACGGTGGGTACTAACAGCCAAATACTTCCCTGTTTTTTCATCCATAAATAAGGGAAGTAGCAACCTAAAATTTCTGCTATCGCAGTTAAAAAAAATAATCCAATAATTTTTAATGACATAAAAATATTTTCTTCTCAATAAAATCACTATTTATGCCACCTAATAATAGGTGGCATATTGTTTAAGCTTGCTTAACAAATAGCAGAGATACACGTCTTGCAATAGGCAAAACAAATAATACTGTTGGGAATGCAATCATCCATGAAATAGCCCATGAACTAATCCAAGGCTCATAAATTTCGGAGGTGAATCCTAGCGCACGAAGAGTACTTATTAGTGAAACAATACCGCTCATCACCAAAGATAAAAAGAAAGGCACCAGAAAAAATAGGGCTCTCATCGGAAGTTTAGGTATACCTAATACATAATTACGGTCTTGATATGACATACAGTCTCCATTAATCAGCGGATACACAACAGCATATAACTGTTGGTACAACAAAGTTATATGCGTTGATTAACGTAAACGCTTACGAGTCTTAGAGACCAATTGAGAATCATTCTAATCTTTAGATATACTTTGTCAATATACCTTTTTACACCTGCCCTAATCCATTTTATGCAGATTATCCTGATAAGGAATTAAGCACTTCACTATTGCAAATTCTACCTATCCATTTATTATACGCCGTATAATAAATTAGAGCGAGAATACAGTGATGACGACTGGACATGTATTTATTGCAACCAGCATTGATGGCTTTATAGCCCGTGAAAACGGCGATATCAGCTGGTTACTTCAATTAGATTCAACCGGTGAAGATCACGGTTATGATGCATTTATTGCCAATATTGATGTGATTATTATGGGTAGAGGTACCTATGAGACAATAAAACATGTTCAACCTTGGTTTTATAATCGTCCGGTCATTGTGCTATCAAAAGTACTCGCTCAAGAAACTATCCCTGAAGAATTAATAGGAAAAGTACGCTTCATTGACCTATCCCCTAAAGAAGTCATGCAGATGCTAAAAGTAGAGGGATATCATCATGCCTATATTGATGGCGGGAAAGTAGTTCAATCTTTTATTTCTGAAGGCTTGATTCATGATCTTATCATCACTCGAATCCCCATTTTATTAGGTTCTGGTCGCCCATTGTTTGGTAAAATTCCTAACGATATTCACTTATACCATACACAAACTAAAACCTTTAATTCTGGATTTATCCAATCCCACTATGAAATAAAACAATCCTCGGATGAAGGCGAATAATGATGGATAAAGCATTGGTAGCAATAACACGAACGGTAGGACGCCCAAATAAGAAACAACCAAAAATATCAGCGGAGGCAATTGTCAGTGCAGCAATAATATTTATTGATTCCCATGGATTCTCAGCACTCAGTATGCGAGCGCTCGCTAAAGAAATGGGCATTAACCCCATGACAATTTATTACTATTTTGAAGACAAAGAGTGTTTAGTCAAATCGATTGCTAACCATGTTTACGCTAAGGTAATGCCTTGTTTATCGAGAACACCCATCGAACAAATCAAGCACCTCTTAACTGAATACCGAGAATGTATTGTTCGTTACCCTGAATTAACGTTATCAATATTTAATCACCCAAATGCGTTTCCTGAAGAGGCACAGCGGATAACCAATACTCTAATCGAGCTTGCGATAGAATTAAAATACTCTTTAGAGCAAGCCACGCTCTGGATACATATTTTAATTGATTTTACTCATGGCGCTGCACTCGCTGTATCAAATAGGAACAATATGGATAATTACGTCAGCGATATAAATTATTACCACCAAAGTATTGATGCTTTATTATATAATTTAAATAATGACTATATTTAATAACATAGCTAAGATACTAAACAACGGTTTTGAATAATATTATTTATTAGTTAGTTAAATAATTTATTCCCATTTCAATTAACGTTTTCAGGTATATTTCTTTGCTCACATAAACATTTAGAATATTTAATTTAATTAAATAGAGAAAATATGAGTAAAATTAATACATATATTACAAAAACGTCTATATTCCTCCCCGGTGAAGCCGTTGATAATAAAAATATAGAACATGTTTTAGGTTATATTGGTGAAAAGGCATCCCGTTCCCTTCGAATTGTGCTGAAAAGTAATGGAATCAAAAAACGCCATTATGTCCTCAACCCTTCCTCTGGAGTGGCTAATTTTAACAATCCACAAGTTACTGCAAAATCCATTCATGGATTAGTTGATAGTGATTTTTCCCTCAATGATATTGAATGCCTA
Source organism: Providencia sp. PROV188 (assembly GCF_027595165.1). Taxonomy (NCBI): domain Bacteria; kingdom Pseudomonadati; phylum Pseudomonadota; class Gammaproteobacteria; order Enterobacterales; family Morganellaceae; genus Providencia; species Providencia sp. PROV188. The sequence continues at coordinate 1,339,537 of NZ_CP097291.1, read as the reverse complement.
GCCACAGGCACGACGCTGCCCGATCAACTAATGCCAGGTCACGGCGTCATGGTTCATGGGGAACTTGGAAATAAACCCTGTGAAGTTGTTTCAACATCCGGCATTTGCTTAGCAGGCTTAACTTCGTTGAAATATGCTTATTTGTCCGTCAGTTCTGGAACAACTACCAATGCAGTTTCAGCCGCATCAGAAGTTGTCTCTCCCGTTTTACATGCACGTAATTTCCAAGCTGAAAATGAGGCATTGGTCGAACAATTAGTACAGCGCCCAGAAATTGCTTTTGAAAAAGACTTTCTACGTTGGATGCTTTCCGATGGCGCCGGTGCATTCTTGCTGAAAAATCAACCTAATCCACATAGCTTATCATTACGCATTGATTGGATTGATATCTCATCGTACGCGAATGAAATTCCTGCATGTATGTATGCTGGGGCAGAAAAAGACAGTGACGGAAAATTAATTAGTTGGAAGCAGTTGAAACAAGAAGAATGGATTACACGGTCAATTTTTTCCATTAAACAAGATGTACGTTTACTTAATGAAAATATCATCGCCTTAGCGCTAAAAAAACCACTACAAAAAGTCATCGAAAAATATGGAATTTCAGCAAATAATATAGACTGGTTCCTTCCCCACATTTCATCCGAATATTTTCGTCAACCGGTATCTGAATGCTTGACTGACCTCAACTTTGCGATCCCTCAAGAGCGTTGGTTTACCAATCTCTCAGAGCGAGGAAATACTGGCTCTGCCTCAATCTACATCATGATCCATGAATTATTACATTCAGGGCGTTTAAATAAAGGCGAAAAACTCTTATGCTTTGTTCCTGAAAGTGGTCGTTTCTCTGGTGGATTTATGCATCTAACCGTTGTTTAATTCACTGTTATTAAAAAAAGATATGCTAACTACCTGTTCAAATGGACAATTAAGAATAAATGCAAAAAACTAACTTCTGATAGATAGGTCGTAGAAAAACTACGACCTTGGTAATATTGAGCGGTCTAACTTATTTTTTCGTCGCTAAAATTACACTAGATGCTTTGACAATAGCGGTAACTTTACTGCCTGCCTCTAATTTCATCTCTTCAATGCTATTATTTGTCACAACGGCAGATAATTTCGTTCCGGCATTCGTTGTCAAATGAACCACAGCATTCACACTACCTGTTTCAATCCCATCAATACGTCCACTGAACTGGTTACGAGCCGAAAAAAGATACTCGTGCTCATCCGAAACTAAGACAACCCATGGCGCCTTAATAATCGCAACAGCCTGCTTACCTTTTGCCAAGCCTAACAACTGAGTGCTATTTTTCGTGATCACCGCAGAAATTGTTTCACCATTACCTAAGCTTAAAACCACTTCATCATTAACGGCACCAGCCACAACTGATTCGACCGTTCCTGTAAGCTGATTACGTGCTGAAATTGACATAGAAAACCTCATTTAATGGAAGACGAGTGAATATTGAAACGATAGTAAGCTTTTTAAATATTGTTTACAAACGACTCAATCTTCTCATTTTCACAAATGAGCAATGAATCACAACTAAGGCTTCATTCGATAAGTCTATTATTTTACTGAAAAAATTTAGTTCTCAATTTAGCTGTAACGCATCTTTACTTTATTAATTTGCAGAGCAACCTGTTGTAAACGGCGCTTTTGTGGTTAAAGCCGCTATCGCTTCACGATAACAAAGCTCCAGTTTTGCTCGGCTATCTGCCGTAATATCAAGATCCACCAAATAACCATCATTAATACCGTAGATCCAACCGTGAACCATAATATCCTGCCCTCTTTTCCAAGCAGATTGTAATACGGTGGAGTGGCCCAGATTATAAACTTGCTCAATCACGTTCAATTCACATAAACGATTAATACGTTCTGTTGGTTTAAGCTCACCTAACATGCGGCTATGTTTAAACCAAATATCTCGAATATGCAGCAGCCAATTATCAATTAAACCTAATTCCTTATTGTTAATCGCAGCCTCAACACCACCACAGCCATAATGCCCACAGACAATAATATGTTCCACTTTGAGCACATCAATAGCATATTGAATAGCAGATAAACAGTTGAGATCCGTGTGAACCACCAGATTCGCTATATTTCGATGAACAAATAGATCGCCAGGGCCAACTTTAATTAATTTTTCAGAAGGTACTCGGCTATCGGAGCAACCAATCCATAAAAATTTAGGTTGTTGGTCTTTTGATAATTGTCGAAAAAAGCTAGGGTCTTGTTCTTTAATCGACGTTGCCCATTCCCTGTTATTCACAAATAATTCTTTAATTTTATCCATCGCCATGTGGCACGCTCACTTACAAATCTTGCTATATATGATATTTCAAACGTGTTTATCAAAACGTAGTCAATTTAATTAATATACCTAAATTTACCAGAAGATTACTCTCAATCGGTTAATATGCAAAAAAACACCTCATAACCAATGATAGCCTCTACATTAAATTCGTCATTAATTTGCTTATCTTTCGCTTTATTCTTCTGCTATTTGCATTTTTAGCCAAAATGCTTGCTGGCATGCGTTAAAAAACTCTTTTCTTTGAGGTAAAACAGAACACCCCGCAGAATCAATAACTTGCCAAATAATCCAACACTCAGGACATTGGCTATCATTATCGGGAATAGATAATTCGATTTCTTCAGAGCATTGAAGAATAACCCCATCATGAAATCGCCACTGCCGGATAATTTGCATAACTTCCGACTGAGCATCTTGCTGGCGCTGATCAAAAATAACTTCACATGCGGCCTGCTTTTTCATGGTGCCTAATATGTATTTTGCTAACATAGTTTCGTTTTTTTCATAAAAATATCATGCCAATCGCATGCTTAAACAACCTTTATAAACACCTAAAAATCTTAACTCCGTAAAATAATTAGATATCAATTACAAAGTCTAAATAAAACCTAAAAAATACCGTTAATCCTATATCCTCAATTAAACTTAAATTATACGTTACTTTATCATTTCAAAAACGAAAGGTTTGTTATGTTTAAAAAATTACTTTTATCGATCATTTTAAGCGGTACGGTTGTTTCTGGCGCTATGGCCAATTCGGCCTGTTTACCTGTGACTAATCAAAGTTTAACGAAAAGCGGTTTGCCAACCCCTAAAAATAGCACCTCTTTTGCAAACTACACAGAGGTCACTAATAGCGTTTTCAGTGCCATAACTAAAGATATGACCTCAGAAGAGAGAAATGATGTAGTGTGCACCAAAGATGCCTTTAGCTATTCTATCTATATGTCTAATGAGCAGAAAATCGCGAAGGTATGTGAAACAAAAAGCGGCTGTGATGATTTAAAAACCATTTTCTTGGTTATTGCTAACATCGATATTAATGAAGGAACGGAAGCAAAATTAAAAGCGGCAATGGCAAAAGCAGGTATTACAGAAACCAACATTAGAGATACTCCAGCAAAACTAGAGCAATTTATAGGTCAGTACGAAACACAGTTTACCCAGCATTTTGGCGATTTAGAGTAAGGTTACTTTCCAGTCAAACCTAATATCGTTGAAAAATTAAAAAAGAACGGCTGCATTGTTTTGATTTAATCTTAACTTTCTGTCGATACAAAAAAGCCCTCAATATGAGGGCGTTAGTATTTTTATATCAACATTAATGTCAATAACAAACTGTACTTAGAAACGATACAGGCTAAATGCTTTCGGGTTAATGATTGGCTCTTTACCTAACAGAATATCTGCGGTCATTTCAGAGGAAACTGGGCTTTCAGTCATACCCCAGCCAGTTGCTGTGTTAATAACAAGACCTGGATATTCCTTGACTTCAGAAATAATTGGGTTTTCATCTGGTGCGATAGCCATCGCTCCGCTCCACTGGTCAATTAATTTAGAGTCTTTAAATGCAGGGAACTCAGTTTTCAGTTTTTCTAGAGATGAATTCAGTTCTGGTAAGTCTGGTAATGCCGTCATATCACGGTTTTTCTCAAATGGAGAAACTTCATCTAATTTCCAGCTGGTCTCTTGGGTAAACGAGTTAATCAGCTGTTCGTTTAATGAAATATGAACAGGGAAGTCTGGCAATGCTAACAATGGCAGATATTTATAGCCATAAGTGAAGGATTCTTTAACAACAGGTGCCACTATCACGCGTGGAGAAGTTGCATAGGTTCCATCGGCTTGTTCACGGAAGTAAATATTGCCTGGCAGAGCAACGTTTCCACCCGGTGCATTTGGTGCCGCGCTAATCAATTGTTGTGATTGATAAGCTGGTAATGTTGGAACATCTACACCCAGGTTTTGCATGAACAGACGAGACCAAACACCACCCGCAACAACAACTTGAGAAGTTTTGATTGCGCCTTTTTCAGTCACAACATCAGAGATCACACCCGCTTGAGTTTCTAAGCCACGCGCTGCACAGTTGGTATAGATTTTAATACCAATTTTCTTCGCGTATTCTGCCATAACGAATGCAGTAACTTCCGCATCGAAACTACCAGAATCTTCTTCGAAACCTGCAATTTTCCAATCAGATTTAGCACCACGAAGACGCTGATTTAACTCGCTTCCTTCGATCATGCGTGTTTTGAATGGAATATCAGAGCCAACGTTTTTATGGCGCTCATCCATCCACTGGCGAACGTGAACCAGATCTTCTTCATCCAAAGGAACTTCTACACGGCCTTGAGTACGGTAAGTGGTATCAACACCCACCTTCGCATTCATATCACGCCAGCGATGTTTGCCTAAATGGTGTAATAAGAAGGTTTCATCGGTCATTTTGTATGTAATTGCCTGACCATAGAATCGAGATGATTGCTCTCCCGCAATGTTCCCTTTTTCTACAATCACGACTGATAACCCACGCTCAGCAAGGTTAATCGCCGTCATAACACCTAAGATACCAGCCCCAATAACAACAACATCAGATTGCTGTGGCAATGCGCCAGGCGTTCCTTCAACAAAACCAACACGTGGTTTACCCGGAACAAATCGCCCTTCACGAGTCAACATCGGAGTTAAAATACCGGCTCCCGCTGCGACAGCGACTACAGAACCACCAATAATAAATTTTCTTCTGGTTATTGCCATTTCGACACAATTCCTTATACACGATCAATATTACTTACCTAACAATTTCACCATTTTATATTATTTGTTAATCATTCGTAAACTATTAGTAAATCATGTTTATTTTATGTGTAATCCCACTTTTTTGTCTAATTACTCAGTTAAAAATAAATAAAAACTTCATTTGTTAATTTTCAAAAACCTCATTATTCCATTGAAAACAATTGATTTAATGGTGTTTTTTCGGCGAAAATAATAGCCCTTTGATTTTAAAGGAAAACACATAATAATCCATCATTTTTAGATTATTATTCATTAGCAACTAATGCTTATAGTTATAAAATAATCTCACTTAAAGGCTAACATTATTTGATTACAGCTAAATAACTCACTATTTTGGTAAGAAAAACAGATTTTATGAGTGGCGTATGGGCGCTATATATTGGTATTGCAGAATAGAAGTTGAACTTCGTAAATGATGACTACGATACAAAAACGTTAAAAGCGACTTTTCTCATCAAAACATCTATCAATACTTCAAATCATTTAACTCTAATGCCAATCGAACCATCATTGCGTTATGAAGTAGCACTCCCTTCACAATAACTTCTCGACGTTCAACTATTTCAAATTGATGATTTTTAAAAAATTCTTCAGCTGATAAGCTGACATATGACCATAGCTTGTTGATGCTTTTCGTATTAGCCACTTCAACAAGTTTATTCATAAGTGCGGCACCAATTCCGCAGCGAGGCTTCATAACAAAAAAATGGTCAATATACCCGTCATCTTGAAGATCTGCATATCCAACAATCTCTTCATCAATATATGCAATAAACGGCTTTAATATGTCCATTTTGCTTTGCCAATGCTCACGCTCATATAAATCAGGCGCCCAAGCTTCAAGCTGTTCTTCTGTATAATATGCAGCTGCAATACGATGAACTGAGGTATAAAATATTTCATGCAGTTTTTCTGCATTCTGAGATTGATAAGGCTTTATTTGAATTTTCATATAAATCAGATAGTCACACCTTCAATATCCTTTAAAAACAAGACATTACCCTACACCACTAGGGATGGTGTATTTTAATTCCATTTTCGGGCTTGCGCTTAAACATAATCGTCGTGGATTCAAGAATACCACCAACCGATTGAGCGAAATCAGGAATTTCACCACTTATCTGCCATCCAAGGGAATTATATAAGCTAACCGTTATCCCTTTAGTATTGGTATCCAATGTTAAAAGCCTCAATCCTAAGTTCCATGCAACTTGCTCAGCCTCTTGCATCAATTTTCTTGCAAGTCCTTTACGCCTATATTCAGGTAACACCAATAACTTACAAATTTCTCCTCGGTGTTTACCATTTGGTTTTGCGCATAATTCAAGACCAACAACCCCAACGATTTGATTGTCTAGCTCTGCTGAGATCAGCTTAAAACTATTCGTTGATAACGAATGATTGACGTCAATCCAATAGTTTCTCATCTCATTAATTTGAGCTTCTGCATCAGTATATCCAACACTTGCACCGCCAAGGACGCACTTATAAAGTACGTTAACAAGCTCATCGATTCTATTTTCACTTAGTTTTTTATCATAGCAATTAATTATCATATTGAGGCCTCAAATTAGAGATACCATTACACAGAATATAATTAGATTTAACTATGTCTTAATTAGATTTGATTGTAACTAGAATTCAGTGGATTGGTTTGAATTTCCCAGATAATTTGGTGTTAGTTTAAGTGTAGAGGGCTGAATTAATAGGGAATGTACAATATCTTTTGGCTTGTCACGCTTAATTGCTTTATTGGCTAGTTCCATAAACCGCCAGTATTGCATAGCGAAATAGTAGCGATTTAAAACGGTATCAGTAAACGTCGGTAGAATGAAATTTTGCTAGAGTGTTTGATAAACTTTGGAATTTATTTGGAATTGAAAGATTTCAGAGACTTGATTAGAAGTGAAGATGGCGGAGGAGGAGAGATTCGAACTCTCGGATGGTTTCCCATCGGCGGTTTTCAAGACCGCTGCCTTCAGCCGCTCGGCCACCCCTCCGCAATGACGAGCACTATAATCATCTGCGCTTTCAATGTAAACCCCTAATTTGTTCGTTCGCTTTAAAAATAGACGCACATTGATTCAATGGATGAAATTATCAACATTTTTTCCTATTCCAACAGGGTTTACTTGGGTTATTGCTGGTTTTTTGCTAAATTTGCGGTCTACTTTTGTTTGGATAGAAATTAAGTATGTTGGTTTTTAATAATCAAGAAATTGAAACAGACTCGCAAGGCTACCTACTTGATAGCCAACAATGGAGCGAAGATCTTATTCCATTACTCGCTGCGCAAGAAGAAATTGAACTCACTGACGAGCATCTCGAAATTATCCGTTTCGTTCGTGCATTCTATTTAGAATTTAATACATCACCAGCGATCAGAATGTTAGTTAAAGCGGTTTCTCAACAGTTTGGAGAAGAAAAAGGCAACAGCCGTTATTTATATCGACTGTTTCCTCAAGGTCCTGCGAAGCAAGCGACAAAACTTGCAGGTCTTCCTAAACCCGTAAAATGCATTTAAGAACCTGCTAATCATTTAAGAATACATTAATAGCGGACGGAAAAATCCGCTATTGGTTCTGTATGCCAATTTTCACTAAAGTAGTGATCGATTTTAGCACCCGGAGGCCCGCCCGCTTTCAGCCAGTCATCGACAAACTCAATATCCTGCTCGGAACCATAAATAGCTAGTTTCACACTGCCATCATCCCGGTTATAAACAAAACCTTTGACCCCATTTTGATTCGCCCAATGATAGGTTTGGTAACGAAACCCAACACCTTGGACTCGTCCATAAATATAGAAATAACGACCTGTTGCTGTCATATAAGCCTCCGATGTCATTACTTAATCAATTAAAACCCTTTGGCACAGTTGTTTTTTATTCATTCAGCAGATAATCTGATTATTGAGGCACTGCTTTTCGTTATTACTTAAAGACAGTGTATTGCGTTATGAGTAATTGTCCACACATTGGCTTGAAAACGCACAGCACTGCCCACATGTAGTTTACAGCACAAGCAAGGCTTTTAAGGAGGTCGCTATGATGATCACCAGTAAATATGGAATCGGGCAACAAGTCAGGCACAAACTTCTCGGCTACCTTGGGGTAGTTGTTGATGTTGACCCTGAATACTCGCTCGACCAACCACATGATGATGACATTGCATCCAACAGTACATTACGCGATCTGCCTTGGTATCATGTCGTCATGGAAGATGATAATGGGGAAGCGGTTCATACTTATTTAGCAGAAGCACAGATTACTTATGAGTTGACTGATGACCATCCGGAACAACCTTCTATGGATGAGTTAGCAGAATCGATAAGATCCCAATTACAAGCTCCGCGTCTACGTAACTGACCATGAACGCAATCCAGTAAAGCAGCCCACCAGCTGCTTTATTTTTTTACATTACCGTCGATGAACTCGCGATACTTATTTTTCCAAACCTAACGCTGGAATTTCTTGTTTAGGACATTTATCCATCACACACTGTAATCCCGCATTTACAGCAATCTTTTGTGCCTCTTCGCTAATAACCCCTTTTTGCAACCATAGAACTTTAGCTTTAATGGCGACGGCTTCATGAGCAACGCCGACTGCAGCATCTGCATTTCTAAAAACATCAACCATATCAATAGGGTTAGGGATTTCACTCAGTTGTGCATAAACTCTCTGCCCTAATAACGTTTGCCCCGCGAGCTTCGGACTCACCGGAATAACCTGATACCCTTGATGTAAGAGGTATTCCATGACTTCATAGCTTGGGCGGTCTGTACGGTCACTCGCGCCAACTAATGCAATCGTCTTAATGCTTGTTAGAATTTCAGCAATTTCTTGATCTCTCATCAAAATATCTCCCAAAATCAGTAAACTATTCATATGCATTATGATATATGTTGTACATCTTTGTTCACTCAATTTTTAAGATGCGTGACAACTATTTATTGTGATGCAAATCTTGTTTAAGGGAACCTCATGGAATCTACCACCCGAAAAATCGCAGCTTCAAAAAATATTGCCTTAGTTGCCCATGACCACTGTAAATCATCCTTACTCGGTTGGGTAACCCAAAATAAAACGAAATTAAGCTCACACAAACTGTTTGCAACAGGTACCACTGGGAGCTTAGTCAATAAAGAAACCGGTTTACCCGTTACTGGCATGTTGAGCGGCCCAATGGGCGGTGACCAACAAATTGGTGCCATGATTGCAGAGCAGAAAATCGACCTACTCATTTTCTTTTGGGATCCGTTAAATGCCGTTCCTCACGATCCAGATGTCAAAGCGCTTCTGCGATTAGCCACTGTATGGAATATTCCTGTTGCCACTAACCCTGCTACTGCTGATTTTCTGATTACCTCTCCTTTCTTTGATGGGGAAATTGATATTGTGATCCCTGATTATCAAAGCTATTTAAATAAACGCACTAATTAATAGTACGCCTGAAAATAGTCGTAAATAAATAAAAAACTGCGCCATCAGTATACTCAATGGCGCAGTTTTCATTTTTAAGCTCTGAACTTTAATAAGCGATTTTTAAGGTTTTTTCTGTCTAGGTACGCCCATTTGCCTTAGCTCTTCAACAAATTCGGATGGATTATCAGGGTTATACAATAACCATGCTTGTTGCTTCGCTCTCGTCAATGCCACATAAAATAGTCGTCGCTCTTCCGCATGTTCAAAATGTTCAGGTTGCGGCAGCAAAGCGTCTTCAATAATCGACTCCCGCGCAGGCGCTGGGAACCCCTCTTTGCCACCATTTAAACCACAAATAATGACATGATCCGCTTGTTGACCTTTCGATGCATGCATGGTCATAAATTGAATTTTCAATTTCGGCCAGCGTGTTTCCGCTTTATTAAGAATTTCCGGTTTTAAATAATGGTAACGAGCCAAAATTAAGATATTTTCATCATCTAAAACATAACCACTCATTTTATCCAGCAAACGCTCTAGCGCATCTTCATACAATAAAACAACTGATTTCTTATTACCTTTTGTTAGGCTATTTAATGGCTTACCTAACTGGCTTGGGTTCTGTAACACAAAACGATTCGCAACATCACCAATGCGCTCATTAAACCGGTATGTTGTATCTAATGCGCATAAATCCCCTTCACCAAAATGCGTTTTAAATGACGTCGTCAAATCCAATTCAGCGCCACTAAAGCGATAGATTGCCTGCCAATCATCACCAACCGCAAATAAACAGGTTTGCTTATTTTGTTGGCGTAATGCATGTAATAATTTGGCTCTCAGTGGCGAAATATCTTGGAATTCATCAACTAAAATATGTTTCCACGGGCTAATAAAACGCCCTTTTTCAATAATATTGACCGCTTGATGGATAAGACCGGAGAAATCAATCGCACCTTCATCTTTGAGAGCACTCTTCCAAGCTTTCAATAACGGAGCCATTAAACGAATTCGTTTTTGGAATAGCGCACGAATTTCTTCCCGCGTATTGTCGACCATCTCTTTTTGGCTACCGCCATGAGAGCGGATCAAACTCAACCAGCGCTCTAGTCGAACGACCACTTTGCGACTAATTTTTTCATCATTCCAAAATTCACCGTCAGGAATATTCCACTGTAATTCTTCTGACAGCCACTCTCGCCAACCTTTCGCTTGGGCTTTTTTACTGTAGCACTGCTCTCGCCATTCATTCAACAAAAGAGATTGGCGCTTTTCGGTATCCGACTCTAACGCACTAATTATCGGTGACTTATTGCTACCTTCGCGGATAATCTGCAATGCAAGTGCGTGAAATGTCTTCGCCTCAATCTCTTTTTGTTGTAAACGAGATTGAATCCGCTCATTCATCTCTTCCGCAGCTTTACGTCCAAACGCCAATAATAAGATTTGCTCAGGTTTAGCCAGTTCTCTTAATAGAAGCCACCCAGCCCTTGCAACCAGCACCGACGTTTTTCCGCTGCCCGCTCCCGCTAAAACTAAAACATTATCTTCGCCATTAATAACTGATAATGATTGAGAATAATTTAATGGAGAGGATTCAATATGTTGGAAAAAATCATCATAGCGTGTTAGAACTGACTGGCACCAATTCTGATTATTTTGCTTGCGGCATTGTTCACTATTCGTTAGCCACTGCTTGCAAAATTGGTAATGTGCGGCACAGTTTTCAAATAAAGGCATTCGAACGAGGGGTAAAGGAAGTGATGAAAACTGCTGAGTGATCCTTTCTTTTATCGACTGCAAGCTACGTAAACTTAACCACGCATCTTGCTGAGTTTGTTGTAAAATCGACTGGGTTAAAGACGTCAATACTTGAGCACTGACCTCGCTCATTTCAACGCTCCATTGCTGCCATTTTTCATTCAAAAAATGGTAGAAACGCTGAGTTTGTTTCCACTCTGTACCGTGCAAACGAACGACTTGTTCATCTAAAACTTCAAATTCCAGTTCCCCCCAGACGATCCCACGCTTACAGCGAATATCGACTAGTTCATTGAAGGGAATAAGATATTGATGGTTTTCACCACTAACTTCGATGCCTGCATTAAGTAAGCGAACCTGATTATAGGGATGCTGAGCCAGGCGCTGTCCAATCTGTGTTGATTTCAGTTCCATACGTTCTGCACCTGTGTGAATCATTCGTGAAAATAATCAAAGCATAATTGCTAATAGTTTTTTATTCTACGTAAACACGTTATTCTATATAGATAAGGATTTGTCTTACCACTGAGGTACTTTGTGCTAACGCTGCTAACCAGTTATCGTCGTGTGCTCTATAACAGCCATATTTTATATTATACCCGAATCTTAATTGCGCTGACAGGCACAACCTTGGTTCCATGGCTTTTAGGCCTAGAGCCTAAAGTCACGATCCCTTTAACTCTAGGCGTTGTCGCTGCCGCACTCACTGACTTAGATGATAGATTGACTGGCAGAATAAAAAATTTAATTATTACTTTATTCTGTTTTTTAATTGCCTCAGTCTCTATTGAATTACTTTTTCCTTACCCTGTTTTATTCTTTTTTGGGTTAGCATTCTCAACCTGCGGTTTTATCTTACTTGGCGCATTAGGGCAACGTTATGCCACTATCGCTTTCGGTGCCCTGCTAATTGCAATATACACCATGCTTGGCGTACCTATTTTTGATACTTGGTACATCCAGCCAGCGCTCTTATTAACTGGCGCCATTTGGTACAACATTCTCACCCTTATCGGGCATATCCTGTTCCCTGTTCGCCCACTACAAGATGCCATTACGCAATGTTATCAGCAGCTTTCGGCTTATCTTGATGCAAAGGCAAACTTATTTGATCCTGATCTTGAAGATGACTATCAGCAATCAGTCTATGATTTAGCCTTAGTTAACAGTACGTTAGTCAGTACAATGAATCAGGCAAAAATATCGCTACTCAGTCGATTAAAAGGCGATAGAGGTCAGCGAGGCACGCGTAATACATTGCAATATTACTTTGTCGCCCAAGATATTCATGAACGAGCTAGTTCATCACATATTCAATATCAACAGCTTAGCCGCCGTTTGCGCCATTGTGATATTTTATTTCGCTTTCAACGCTTATTAACCATGCAAGCAAGAGCCTGCCAGCAGGTCGCTCAATCCGTTTTATGGCGCAAACAATATCAACATAATCCGCGCTTTGAGCGTACATTTACGTATATTGAAAACTCCTTGCAGCTACTCCAACAACAATCTCCTGAATTACATGAAATCAAAGCATTACGAAACTTGCTAAAAAATCTCAAAGGTATTGATGTCCAACTAAAAGGCTTAAGCTTAGGCCAAGCTTCTTGGCAGCAAAATAATAAGCAAATTGAACAGTTATCTGATGAATCAGTCTCGGGTATTCGTGATGTATTTGCCCGCTTCAAACATCATTTAACCCCCAAATCCTCGCTGTTTCGTCATGCAATCAGAATGTCAGTCTTGCTTTGTACTGGATACTTGATTATTCAATTATTTGATTTAGAACGCGGTTATTGGATCTTACTCACTAGCTTATTTGTATGCCAACCCAACTATAATGCGACTAAGCGCCGTCTAGCATTACGTATTACAGGCACGTTATTAGGGATCGCCATTGGCTTACCTTTACTCAATATCGTGCCATCCATTGAGGGGCAACTCACCCTAATCGTTATCACCGGGTTACTGTTCTTCATGTTCCGTAGCAGCCAATATGCTCAAGCAACACTATTTATTACATTACTGGTGCTATTTTGCTTCAATTTACTCGGTGAAGGTTTCGAAGTCGCATTACCTCGAATAATCGACACTCTAATTGGCTGTTTTATCGCATTACTTGCCGTCAGTTTTATTTGGCCTGACTGGAAATTTCGACAGTTACCACAAGTAGTTCAGAAAACGATGGATAGCAACTGCCGTTATTTAGACGCTATTTTGCAGCAATATTATCAAGGTAAAGATAATAGCTTGGAGTACCGTGTTGCAAGGCGTGACGCCCATAATAATGATGCAGAATTTGCTTCAATTGTTTCAAATATGGCATCGGATCCTAAGTCATACCAAATTACGCAAGAGCAAGCATTCCGCTTACTGTGTTTAAACCATACATTACTAGGCTATATTTCAGCACTCGGTGCCCATCGAGAGCAAATGCAAAACGAAGCGAATCTCGCCTTATTAAATGATGCAATCTGCTATATCGAATCGTCTATTCAAGTCACATCCTTAGATCCCGCAATTATTGACGAAAAATCAGAGCGTCTAAGAGTGAGCTTACTGAATCGCATTGACCGTGCATCCAGCGATGACGATGAGAAAACTGTCTTGATCATGGAACAAACTAAATTACTGGTTGAATTAATTCCTGAAATAAAATCAATGATTAAACAGATTAGCTTGTCATAAAATAAACTGATGAGCGGGCATTAAAACCTATTAATGGTCATGCCCGCTGATTTGAAAGAATCAAAATTAGTTCATGCTGTTAAACCAGTTAATGAGCTCCTGCCGAGTTCGAGAAGGTAATACTTCACTATGGCAACCCTCAATAGCCGCAGCCAATCCAATCAACTGTTTTACACTTGGTATCAGCTTCCCATGCTGTTTTAGTTTCAAGAAACACGCTTTAGCACCAATCATAATGAGGTCTTCAGCATGGAAAATCCCAATTTTCCCAAGCGCCCTCTCCATTGCCATATTCATATTTGGCAAGTCCTTGATGCGTACCGCCGCCGACTCTCTTTGTTGGGTTTCTTCCATGGCTGAACGGTAAGCTAATTCAATGATATGACTCAATATTGATGGGTTACACCAGGCCTCTTCCGGAAGTTGGTAATAGCGCATCTCTAGAGGTATACCTCTTTTACTGTATACCAACCGTTCAAACCCAACTGATTCAAAATAGCTACGAGAAAACAGGCACCCACGAACATAGAAATGTCCATCCAATACTAACCCCACCAGTGCATTATCAATACACAAACAGTATCCACCGAAATGGTTTTTCTTTTTTAGTACACCAAACTGACCCAAAATTTGTTGTAAAAGGGAACTTCTTTCATTTTGTAATGACACTTTTTCATCTCCTTATGAATAAAAAAACACAATCGTCCTTGAGCTTCAAGCAATAAAAAAACAACTGTTTTTACATATAATTATGTTTAATCAATTTTAAAGTTTCAGTTAAAAATGCCAAGTATAACTCGCATAAAAACCACAAAGTTGCGAAGCGCTTTGTAAAAATAGCCTTGATATTGTATAAATATACAGTTACTGTATGTTCATACAGCACTTATCTCCATGAAACATTGTACTACATGTAAAATTGTAGCGAGGTGAATTATGAGTATTTCTACTTGGAATAGCGCAACAACACATTCTCTTAATCATTTTACTAATGATAGCTTCACGCATGACCAGCTTACGCATAGCAATTTAAGCAATGCAACCCCAGCAATGAGTTTTGCAAATGGCTCAATGCAACAAGGCATGGTGAGCGAGCTAGTCTATAACGAACAACACCCAATTATGGATTACATCTTGCTACCCATGTTGCGCCAGTTCGGTATTCAATCACGTTGGCTATTGTGGCTGAGCCCAGATAAAAAACTGAGTAAACACTGGTTAGAGCAAGCGGGTTTACCCACCAACAAAATCATGCAATTTAACCAAGTTAATTCAATTACGACCATTGATGCCATGGAAAAAGCATTAAGAAGCGGTAATTACAGTGTCGTATTAGGATGGTTGCCAGAAATAAATGAGCAAGATTTTATTCTTTTACAAAATGCGGCAGAAGCAGGTCATTCGATGGGATTTATTATGAGACCAGAAAAAACATATAATACAAGCTCAGCGGATATTAGACATCAAAACCTTTTAAAGATTCACGCCAATAACATTCACTAAACAATAATAAGATTTTTCTTACGAAATTTTACATTCATCAAGATAATTATAAAGAAATATATTTAAACTCTTTAAAAACAATAAGATGCGTTTATTAACAACAAAATGGGTAATATATTTATCTCTCTGATTTCAACGGTAAAAAAAGACTTTTTTTAACCTTTATTGCTTACCATACTTGTATCTTTTGGAGTTCGTTGTAGACTTTAGCCTGTTAAGCTCATGACATTATTTTTTTACTTTTCGTAAATTTTTGTGGATAATGTCAGCTGAACCTAGCAATTAAATTGAACCAATGGCAAATAATAAGGCTCACGAAGCCAAGCCAATATTGGATGATAACGAGGCGTAAAAATGAAAAAGACAGCTATCGCGGTAGCAGTGGCAGTGGCAGCATTTGCAACTGTTGCACAAGCAGCTCCAAAAGATAACACTTGGTACACTGGTGGTAAATTAGGTTGGTCTCACTACGAGCACGCTAAATTTACTTTTGAAGATGCTGCTGGAGATGAAACTTCAGTTGGTACTGGCAAAAAAACTCGTGACCAATTAGGTGCGGGTCTGTACGCAGGTTACCAATACAACCAGTACATGGGCTTCGAAATGGGCTATGACTGGTTTGGTAAAATGAAGTACAAAGGTGACAACGCAGGTAGCGTTTCTTCAATGGGCGTTTCTCTGACTACCAAACTGAGCTATCCAATCATGGATGACTTAGACGTTTATACTCGTCTGGGTGGTATGGTTTACCGTACAGAAGCTAAAGTTAACGGCGTTGGTAAAGAAACTGACACTGGCGTTTCTCCAGTTTACGCACTGGGTCTTGAGTATGCTATCACTCCAGAATTAGCTACTCGTTTAGACTACCAGTGGGTTAGCCGCATGGGCGACAAAGACAACATCGGTGTTAGCCCAGATAACGGCATGCTGAGCGTTGGTCTTGCATACCGTTTCGGTCAAGAAGCAGCTCCAGTTGTTGCTCCAGCAGTAGTTGCTGAGCCAGCAGCTCCAGTTGTTGAAAACAAACGCTTCACTCTGCGTTCAGACGTTCTGTTTAACTTCAACAAAGCGACTCTGAAACCAGAAGGTCAGCAAGCACTGAACGAACTGTACAACGAACTGAGCAACATCGACCCAACTCAAGGTCGCGTGCTGGTAGTTGGTTTCACAGACCGTATCGGTTCACAAAACTACAACCTGCCACTGTCACAAAAACGTGCTCAGTCAGTAGTAGACTACTTAGTATCTAAAGGCGTTCCAGCAAGCGCAATCGCTGCTGAAGGTCGTGGTAAAGAAGATCCAGTAACTGGTAACAAATGTGACGCAGTTAAAGGCCGTGCAGCTCTGATCGAGTGCTTAGCGCCAGACCGTCGCGTTGAAATCGAAATCCAAGGTACAACTGAAGTTGTAACTCAACCAGGCGCTTAATTTATAGCCCTAGTTTGAATTTCGAACTGAATATAAAAAGCCCCAATTTATTGGGGCTTTTCTTCATCCTTAGAAAGAAAGATCATCACAATAATCCATTTGTTCAACTATAGATCGTTACTCTTTCTCCGACTTACCTAAGATCGCTTGAAGATCATGCTTCAATAAGCTCATTTGGCTCTCATACTTATCTTTATGTTCCGCATCTTCAATTAACTGAATAATCGTCTCTGATAAGGTTTTATTCCGTTTTACTGCCAAATTAGATAGTCGTTGCCAAACCGAATAATTTAAATCAATCGACTTTTTTCGAGTATGTGGATGCTCAGCATTAAAGTGACGTTTACGACGCGCACGAATACTCTGTTTCATTCGGTTATCTAATTGAGGGGACATATGATCTGCAATCCATTTCAATACATCCACAGGCGTATTTTCCAGCTTTAACAACAGCTCAATTGCCTCTTGCTCCGCACTTCTTTCTATATATCGGGTAATAGGCTCCCCACTTCTCGCTTTATTGACTAGATATTCCCATTTCCAGCCACATTCAAGATTTTCAAGCTGCTGATATTTCATATTTTTTCCCGAAGAAAATCGTACCTATCATTATATTAGCAATAATATAAGAAAAATGCTCAAAGTGGATTTCATTTAATCGACTATCCATTGATTAACACAAAGAAAATAACAGTAAATAAAAAAATAGTGTACAATTCGCATCCACACGTTAACAAACCACTAAAATCGCATGTCCACTTTTGAACACATACTTCTTATCTATGGGATTGGAGGAGTATGTTCAGCGTTATTCGCCCTGCTAGTAACCAAAGATCCTAGTTTTTGCATGAGATTATTGAGCGCACTTCTTATTGGCTTTACATGGCCACTGAGTTTACCCGTCGCACTCATGTTTTCTTTATTCTAACTCGATATTTCGACAAATATTGCTGCAAGATTAGCGTTCAAAGGCTAATATAACAATCTTAAGCCGAAAATATTTTAAGGTAATAAATTAGCCTGAAATTGTATATAAAACAGACGGTACATAAATAAACTCAGGCATATGCGCCCTGCTGATTGGCAGGCATTTATTGATAACCATACTAATAGCAGATAATTATAGTGATCAGTCAAGAATTAACATGGCAAGGCCTAACTCCTAACTTATCGTCTTTTCAGACAAAATTTGTCTCTTCAGCGACGTTGACTCCGGCAACATTGGCTGATATTCAACCAAGATTATTCGATGGGATGCAGCATTTCATTCGTGAATATGCTCAAACGCGCTTTATGTTCATCAAGTCTGACGAAAGTGAAGAATATCTCAAACTATTTACTGACGCTATCACCCCACTATTGACTAAAACCCAATTTATTAATGGTGACTATCAATTATCTGAAGATAAGCAACGATATCAGTGGCAAAACGATGTTACTGGTCGTTTTTCCTCACATGAAAAAATCGCTTACCGCCACTGGATTGAACCAGAACAACTGTTCGGCTATATCACGCCAAATCAAAATCTAGTCCCAGGTTTGCTACACCAAATTAACGGTGGAGTCCTCGTTATTTCTGCAACCGCGTTGGTCACTCAGCCATTACTGTGGACTCGGCTAAAAAATATGGTGACTCGCCGCCAATTAGAGTGGCTGCCACATAGTGAAAATCAAACCTTACCGATTGAAATTGAGCCTCAGCCGCTTGAACTTAAAGTAATTGTTGTCGGTGATAGACTCATATTAGAAGAGTTTGAGTTTGCAGCTCCTGAGCTGTTTGATTGTTCAATATATACAGAATATGAACCTCTCATGTTTTTCGAAGACGAAGAACAATTAAGCTTATGGATGAATTTCATTAAATTCATTGTCAACAGTAATCAGCTACCAGAAATTGCTGCTGACGGCTGGTCTGAATTTATTTTGCAAGCGACGCGTTGTTGTGAAGACAAATACAATTTGCCACTTGATATTAATTGGCTAACTCGCAATTTAACCAATGCAGCTCAATACGTTCATGAAGGCTATTTAACGGCTGAATCATTCTCTCAAGCCGAAGAAAATCGTTTATGGCGTCATTCTTTCCTTGTTGAGCGCAATCAAGACGACATCCTACAAGAGCAAGTTTTGATTAAAACTGAAGGGGAAGTTGTTGGTCAAATTAACGGGCTATCTGTCTTACAGTATCCGGGATACCCTGATGCAATTGGTGAACCATCACGGATCACTTGCGTGGCTCATCTAGGCGATGGTGAATTTACCGACGTCGAGCGCAAAGCAGAATTAGGTGGCAATATTCATGCAAAAGGCATGATGATTATGCAGGCCTACCTAAACTACGAATTAAAATTAGAGCAACCTCAGCCTTTCTCTGCCTCTATTGTATTTGAACAGTCTTATGGTGAAGTTGACGGTGATAGCGCATCATTAGCTGAACTGTGTGCCTTAATTAGCGCATTATCATTGCAGCCTATCGACCAACAAATTGCCGTCACTGGTGCGGTTGACCAATTTGGCTATGTTCAACCGATTGGCGGTGTTAACGAAAAGATTGAAGGATTTTTTGATATCTGCGATAAGCGTGAGCTAACAGGTAATCAAGGTGTCATCATCCCAATGTCTAATGTACGCCATCTATGTTTGAAACAAGAAGTTATCGAGGCAGTCAAAGAAGAGAAATTCCATATTTGGCCTGTCGAACATGTTGCTCAAGCAATTTCTCTCTTAACGAAACAACCTTACTTTGAACAACAAGTAGAAGGTGATAACGTACACTTGTTAGCTTTAATTCAAGAACGCATAAACCAAGCAAATTCACCGGATAAGTCTAGATTACCTTGGTTTTTAAAGTGGATGGGCTAAGTAAAGATTGAGTAAATATTAGCTGATCGGAGTTGTTCAGCGTACAAGTGTAAGCTATTCTGTTGACCTACACATAATAAAGGCTATCTGAAGATCATGGTTGATAAACGCGAATCCTATACAAAAGAAGATTTAGAGGCTTCTGGAAGAGGCGAATTATTTGGGGAAAATGGTCCTCCATTGCCATCAGGTAATATGTTGATGATGGATCGCATCATCAAAATGACCGAAGATGGTGGTACATTTGATAAAGGCTACGTTGAAGCTGAACTGGATATCAATCCAGATTTATGGTTCTTTGGTTGCCACTTCACGAATGACCCTGTTATGCCTGGTTGCTTAGGTCTTGATGCTATGTGGCAACTGGTTGGTTTTTACCTCGGCTGGTTAGGCGGCGAAGGTAAAGGTCGTGCGTTAGGTGTCGGTGAAGTGAAATTCACTGGACAAGTATTACCGACCGCAAAAAAAGTCACTTACCGTATTAACTTTAAACGTGTGATTAACCGTAAGTTAATTATGGGATTAGCAGATGGTGAAGTTCTGGTAGACGGCAAACTGATTTATGCTGCAACAGACCTGAAAGTCGGCTTATTTAAGGATACAAGCGCGTTCTAATCGTAGCTTGCCTTAAATGCAAACCTCCGCAAATGCGGAGGTTTATAATTTCAAGGGGATGGTATTAAATTGTGCGTCTAATTAATTTCCGCAAAATAATTTAATGATCCTCGTTAAATGACCAATTAAACGGCTACTGCCGCTCTATCCTCCATCGCTTTTCGCCAACCACCTAGCCAATGCGAACGGGCATCTACTGCCTGATAAGGACATAATTCTTTGGAACGTCCGGTTAAACCTGCTTGATAACCTCTTGATAACGCTCTTTCTAAACGGTCTCGCTTCTGTCTTTTCATGCCTTACTTCCCTCATCATTTAAATGGAAAAGAAAACAGCATCTATTTTTTGTTAATAGATACACTATACAAATAGCGCCCGTCCATAAGAAATGCAAGTAAAGAATTTCATATTATTGTCATAATTATGATAAATGTGACCTACATTTCGAGATAATCACAACCTACTGATATTCAAATGATTAAAAATAAATTCATTATTTATCAGTTAATTAAGATTCATAATATCCACTTTCAAAATGAAAAATAATAAAAAAATGCACTACGTTTTACCGTAGCGCATTCATTTCACAACAAAATCATTATCAAATTATGGCTTGCTTATCTCTTGAGCAATATCTGCCGCCACTTTTTGCCAACCATTCGCTAATGTTCTGACTAATTCAGGATAACCATCTTCTTGCTGTTCTAATTGGATATCAAAGTTGCGGCGTACAACTTTGTCGCCACGCATCAATGTCCAAAATCCCTGCACTAACACTTTCCCATCATAACGACCATTAAATGCCGTTAGAGTGATATCTAACGTCTCAGGTGAGTTCTGCAAAGGTTGTAATGAGATAAATCTATCCGGTAGAGCAGAAGATAGCTCACGCACCATTGATTGCCCTAATTGTTGCTCTAACGGACTTGCCCATAAATGCGCACTCGCATTTGAATAAGCAACATCGGACGTTTGGTAAGTTATCCCATTTGATGTCAGCACATCCGCCAGCGTAATACGCTGTAACCAGATTTGTCCTTTATCCATCACGGCCACAGATTGAACTTCAGGGGCCTTCATCGGTAATTGATAATACATTTTTTCTGGGGTGCTACTACAAGCCGCCAGGAGAAAAACGCCTATCGCTAATAGATATCTCATTATTTTTTCACTCCTTTAGGCACAACGTCCTTGCTTGGTTCTGCTTCAAACACGAGCGCATTGCTCTTATTATTCAGCGTGCGCAGTAGTGGTTGTACTTCACGCAGTACTTGATCTAAACGCTGCATATCATCAACCATCTTATTATAAGCTGGTGAGCCTGGTTGGAAGCCTTGCATCGTTTTGTTTATCTCTTTCAGTGATTTTTGCATGTCAGCAGGTAAACTCTGGAACTCTTTGCTAGACATCAATTTATTCAACTGTGTAAACATCACATTTGCTTCTTGAACCAGTTTTTGACCTTCAGCTAATGTTTGCGTTGTTTGTTTCAACATAGGCTCAATTGGCATATTGTTGATTTTATCCAGTACGGCAATCACTTTCTGTTGGATCTGCGCTAAACCACCACTGTGTGTTGGAATAATTTTATAGCCAGCAATAACATAAGGACCTTTGTACTCTGGCACATCTGGAATAAAGTCGAGGTCGATATACAGTGCACCCGTTAATAAATTACCGGACTTTAACGAGGCTCTTAAGCCATTTTTCATCGCCAGATTCAGTTCATTTTTCAGGTTAAAATCTTTACCAACATCCTTAGAAAAACGCTCTGGTTCGATATGAATAAGAACAGGAATGCGGAAGTTATTATCCAGTGATTGATCCAGACCCGCCGTATAGAATGGCACTTGTGCCACTGTACCTAAGCGAATACCGCGGAATTCTACTGGTGCCCCCGGCTGTAGACCGCGTACAGAATCAGAGAAGAACAGCACAAAATCTTGGTATGTGGTGTATAACGAATCTTGAATACTTGATTGAGTATCAAACAGTTCGAACTGTGCATTCTCTTTAACTGTTTCTCCTGGTACCCACCCTTCAGGCACATCAAAACTCACGCCACCAGTTAATAATGTCGCCACCGACCCCATAGAAACATGTACCCCTTGGGAAGACATATCAAAGGCAATACCGCTATCTTTCCAGAAACGCACGTTGCTGCTAATTAACTTGTCATACGGTGCATTGATAAACAGCTGATAACGCATATCGCGTTTATCCATATCAAAATTACTGGTTTCAACGGATCCAACACGATAACCACGGAATAATACAGGGTCGCCAGCATTTAATTGCCCTGCTTTGTCGCTGGTTAAAATAATCCGTTTACCTTTAGCATCAGGGGACGCCAAAGGTGGCGTATCTAATAACGTAAACTCAAAATGTTCTTTTGCCGCTAATCCCGGCTGCAGTTCAATATATGCCCCTGATAACAGAGTACCTAGCCCTGTTACCCCATCACGACCTATCGTAGGTTTCACTATCCAAAAGGCAGAATCAGAGCGCAGCAAACCTTCCATTTCAGGATTCAAGCGGGCTTTAATAATCACGCGGCTAAAATTAGCATCGAGGGTGACGCTTTCAACCACCCCAATATCCACGCTACGGCTTTTAATTTTGGTTTTACCTGCTTCAACCCCTTCCGCACTGTAAGTGATTAACGTCACTTCTGGGCCTTGATGGCTGAAATGGTAAAACATGATCCAAGCACCGATGAGTAGAGTCACAATCGGGATCACCCAAACCGGTGACCAGCTCTTTAACTTACTCACTTTAGCATTGGCCTGTGGTGTTTCTTGATCTGTCACCCTGCGGCTCCTTCTTGTTCAACAGTCTTAACTGCATCTCTCTTTTCACAACGATCCCATGTTAAGCGAGGATCAAATGTCATTGCAGCAAACATCGTTAAAATCACCACTACACCGAAGAAAATAACTCCCAGTGCCGGTACGATGTTCATTAGCTGCCCCATTTGAACCAATGCAGTCAAAATGGTAATCACAAACACATCGATCATTGACCAGCGACCAACATACTCCACCAGCTCATAAATAAAATGCATTCGATGAGGATCACGGTTACCAAACCCTTTAGAGTCGAGGCATAGCCACGCTATACCAATCATTTTCAAGGAAGGCACCATAATACTGGCAATAAAAATAATCATGGCGACGGGGAATGAACCATCTTCCCAAAGAAGGATCACACCATCCATGATAGTAGAAGGCAACCCACTACCTAAGGCGTTTGTTGTCATCACCGGCAGAACGTTTGCGGGAATATAAAGCAAAATAGAAGTTAACAATAATGCCAAAGTCCACTGCAAACTTTGCTTTTTACGTACGCTACCATGAGCATGGCAACGCGGACATTCATGTTGGTCTGCTGGCAAAATTGCCGTACAAACTAAACATAAACGCACATCTTGGCTAATTCCTGTTTTCCCAACAATCAGCGGCTTATTGAGTTTGGGCGCCTCTTCAATTCGGTTCCATAACCAATGTCGATCTAGGCACTGGAACGCTCGCACTTGCATCATACAAAATGCGCAATAAGGGAGAAAACTCATCCCAATGCCAATATCACCATAAGCAATTAACTTAACAAAACTAACTAATACCCCCGCCAAAAAAATCTCCGCCATACACCATGATTTCATCTGAAAGAGAATTCGGGTTATAAGCACTTTGATTGATTTGGGAAGGTGAACCTGCAGCCCTAACAAGATGATAGTCACCATGCAAAATGCAGGAATAATCAAAGAAAATAGGAGAAAAAACAGCGCTAAGCCGCTGTAACGCGTCCCCATAATAATCTCGATGATTTGAAACATGGAGATTTCATTCTCAATGCCTGCTGCACTCATTTTTACAAATGGGAAAAGACAGGCAATTACCAACATAATTAATGCACTAAATGCATATGCTGCGGGTTGCCTGTATGGATAACGCCACTTGGATATGAGTGTTGTTTCACAACGCGGACATGTGGCTTTATTTCCTTGTTCCAATTCAGGAACAGCAACCATCATGTCGCACTGTGGACAGAGCACATGTTCATGGGACTCATGAGAACACAAGGTGTTTTCTCTCCTTTTGATTCAAGCCGTCATATCAACCGTTTTTCAACAGCTCTAGCTCCTGCCAACGATCAAACGCCTGTTCTAACTCTTGTTCTTTAGCGGCAAGTTCAGTTAACGCTTGCTCAGTCACATCATGTGGCTGATTAAAGAAATCTGCATCGCCAATTTGTGCTTGAAGAGTTTCAATTTCCCCTTCAAGTTGCTCTAATTTCGCCGGTAATTGCTCTAATTCACGCAATAAATTATAGCTAAGCTTATTTGCACGTTTAGGAGCTTCTTTTGGCTTAGCTTCTTTTTCTGGCGCAGCTACTTTACTGGTTTGCTCCGATTTCAGACGTACGGTTTGTGCTCTTTGCTGTTGAGCATCATTATAGCCCCCCACAAAGCGGTTAATTTCGCCGTTACCTTCGAAAATCCAGCACTCTGTTACGCTGTTATCCACGAATTCTCTATCATGGCTAACTAATAAAACGGTACCTTGATACCCATCCACCAGCTCTTCCAGTAACTCTAATGTTTCAACATCAAGGTCGTTGGTTGGTTCATCGAGGATCAGCAAGTTACTTGGTTTTAAGAATAAACGCGCTAATAATAAGCGGTTACGCTCACCACCGGATAACGCTCTTACAGGCGTCATCGCGCGTTTTGGCGGGAACATAAAGTCTTGCAGGTAACCCAATACATGACGAGGTTTACCATTAACCATGACCTCTTGCTTACCTTCCGCAAGGTTATCCATAACAGTTTTATCTGGGTCGAGTGCTGCGCGGTGCTGGTCGAAATACGCAACTTCAAGTTTAGTCCCACAGTGAACGCGTCCACTATCTGCTTGTAAATCGCCGAGCATTAAACGTAACAGTGTGGTTTTACCACAACCGTTAGGTCCCACCAATGCAATTTTATCGCCACGCATCACTTGCGCAGAGAAATCCTTCACTAAAACTTTATTATCAACTTGATAATTAACGTTTTCTAACTCAAATACAATTTTACCGGAACGCGCTGCTTCACCCACTTGCATACGCGCAGTGCCCATCACTTCACGACGTTCCGAGCGTTCTACTCGCAATGCTTTCAGCGCACGAACACGGCCTTCATTACGGGTACGACGCGCTTTGATCCCTTGGCGGATCCAGGCTTCTTCCTGTGCTAATTTGCGATCAAACTCCGCATTTTGCATCTCTTCAACACGCAGCGCTTCTTCTTTATTGATCAGATAATCATCATAGTTACCCGGCCAAGAAGAGAGCTGACCACGGTCTAAATCGATAATACGGGTTGCCATATTACGAATGAAAGAACGGTCATGGGAAATAAAGACGATGCTACCTTGGAAATCTTTCAAAAAGGTTTCTAACCATAAAATGGTTTCAATATCTAAGTGGTTAGTCGGCTCATCTAAGAAAAGCACGCGAGGATTGCTGACCAAGGCACGTCCTAATGCCGCTTTACGCAACCAACCACCAGATAATGAAGATAACTCCGCATCCGCCGGTAAACCCAGTTTTTTGAGCACATCATTAATACGCGAGTCTAATAACCAGAGATTTAAGTTATCCAGAACCTCTTGTAAATCCGCCAGTTTATTTAAATTTTTCTCACTTGGATCAGACTCCACCAGCTTAGCAACATGGTGATAATCTTTTAAATATTGTGCTTGTTCAGCAACACCTTCGGCCACAAAGTCAAAAATAGTGCCTTCCACGTTACGCGGTGGATCCTGCTGTAAGCGAGCAACAATTAAATCTTGTTCATAAGTTAATGAACCATCATCCAGTGGCTGCTCTTTCGTCAAGACACGCATCAGGGTCGATTTTCCTGCCCCGTTGCGACCCACTAAACAGACACGTTCATTATCTTCAATATGAATTTCAGTATTGTCTAACAGAGGCGCATCACTAAACGCGAGGTATGCACCCGATAAATTAATCAAAGCCATTAATTCTGTTCCTTACTCTGCGTGGCTAATTAACCAGCAGTTGTGAATTTGACGGTTACGTGCGAAGTCTTCTGACAGTGTCTTAGCGGTGATTTCTTGTGCTTTTAGGCCAAGTTCAGTCAGTGCTTCGAGATCCATTTTGAATCCGCGCTTGTTGTTGGAGAACATCACGGTACCACCGCGACGCAGCATACGTTTCAAATGGGTGATTAATTGCACATGGTCACGTTGAACGTCAAAGGTTCCATCCATACGTTTCGAGTTTGAGAACGTCGGTGGATCGATGAAAATCAAGTCAAATTGCTCATCAGTATTGGCTAACCAATTCAAACAATCCGCTTGCATTAAACGGTGCTGGCGACCTGTAAGCTGGTTGGCTTGCAAGTTTTTCTCTGCCCACTCTAAATAGGTACGAGACATATCCACAGAGGTTGTGCTCTTCGCACCACCTAGCCCCGCATGAACGGTGGCAGTACCGGTGTAGCAAAAGAGGTTTAAGAAGTCCTTACCACGGCTCATTTCACCTAACATACGACGAGCAATACGGTGGTCGAGGAATAACCCAGTATCCAGATAGTCAGTTAAGTTAACTAACAATTTAGCGTTATATTCATTCACTAAAAAGAAATCATCTTTCTGTGCTAATTTTTCGTACTGTTGTTTACCTTTTTGGCGCTGACGCGTTTTCAATACTAATTGATTCGAGGTTAACTCAAGGACATTCATTGTCGCGGTGATCACATCGAACAGGCGCTGACGCGCTTTACGCTCATCAACGGTTTTTGGCGGTGCGTATTCTTGGATAACGACTTTGTCGCCATAAATATCCACAGCCACATTGTATTCAGGTAAATCTGCATCATATAGACGGTAGCAATCAACACCTTGCTGCTTCGCCCACTTCGTCAGTTTTTTCTGGTTTTTACGTAAACGGTTAGCAAAATCTGGTGAAATTTCCGCAATAGTTTCTGATGGCGTTTCCGCTAATTGATAGTTTTTCTGTACACAATCCAGTGGACCATTTTTCGCTTTAAATTCACGTTCAGAACGTAATTGTAAGCAGCTTAATAATTCAGGGGATGCACTGAAAATCGATAAACGCCAGCCTGGGAAACGCGCTTTCACAATACGACCAAATTGGCTATGTAATGCGATTAATGCCGGTTCACTTTCCAGACGCTCACCGTATGGTGGGTTACTGATAATGGTTCCCTTGATATCCGTTTTAACTGGATTTTCCAACGCCGCTGCATCACCATGATTGAAAGTGATTAAATCTTGCAATCCTGCACGACGAGCATTGGCACGCGCCATATCCAGCACACGCTTATCAATATCAAAGCCATAGAAACGGGAAGTGGTATCTTTCAAGCCTTGGCGGAAACGTACCTGAGCTTCCGTGACAACTTCACGCCATAATTCAGGGTTATGTTTCAACCATGCATTGAATCCCCAATGCTGGCGATATAATCCCGGCGCTCTATCTGCGGCAATCATTGCCGCTTCAATTAATAGTGTTCCAGAACCACACATAGGGTCGACCATTGGAGTATTTTTCTGCCAACCTGAACGGCTAATAATTGCTGCTGCTAACGTCTCTTTTAATGGTGCTTGTCCGGCAAGGTCACGATAACCACGAATGTGCAGTGAATCTCCGCTCAAGTCGAGTGCCACACTTGCGCGTTCTTTATTTAAGTAGACGTTAATACGAATATCGGCTTCTTGGCGAGCAACATTCGGGCGCTGGTCTAATTTACGCACAAAGCTGTCGACGATGGCATCTTTCACTTTCAATGCCCCGTATTGGCTATTGCGGATCTCTTCGTTGGTTCCAGTGAAATGCACCACAAATGTGTCATTCACATCGAAGATTTCAGACCAATCAATCGCTTGAACACCCAGATATAAATCAAGGTCGCTATAGACATCGAAATCATTCAGCGGTAATAAAATACGGGATGCCAGTCGACTCCACAGCAGACTTTGATACATCACACGGTCATCAGCCTGAAAATAGACGCCCCCTTGTGCCACTTTGCACTGGCTAGCACCTAGCGCTTCCAATTCAGTTTTCAGTAGTTCTTCCAGGCCTCGAGCTGTGCTGGCAAACAGAAAATTCATAGTATTTATTACCGATTTCGATGAAAAATTGTTGCGCATTATAGCTAATCTCATGCACTTGTCATAAAGTTGCTGCACAACAATTATAGGATTAAAAAATGATTACGCTTTCGCGCCTGTATACACACCCAGTCAAGTCAATGAGGGGCATTCGTCTATCTCATGGTTACGCTGATATCAGCGGATTGACGTTTGATCGTAACTTTATGGTCACCACATTAGAAGGTAAGTTTATCACTGCGCGTAAATATCCGCAGATGTTATTATTTACCCCAGCTATGCTCAATAATGGGCTTTATCTAAAAGCACCTAATGGTGAAAGCGCCACCGTATTGTATCAGGACTTTAATGAGAAGCAGAGTCCTACAGAAGTTTGGGGCAATCATTTTCATGCACTTATTGCACCTGATGAGATAAATAGTTGGTTAAGCAGCTTTTTTGACGAGCCAGTCCAACTAAGATGGTTAAGTCCTGAACTATCTCGTCGAGTCAAAAAGCACCAAGACGTTCCCTTATCTTTCGCCGATGGCTACCCATTTTTACTTATCAATGAAGCCTCAGTACAAGAGCTACAACGCCGCTGCCCTGCCAGCGTAAAACTCGAACAATTTCGCGGTAACTTAATTATTACCGGTGCTAAGCCGTTCGAAGAAGATAGCTGGAAACGCATTCAAATTGGTGATGTGATCTTTACCTTAGATAAGCCTTGTAGCCGCTGTATTTTGACCACGGTCAGCCCAGAAAAAGGGATCAAACACCCCCATGCAGAACCGCTTGCTACACTGCAAACCTTCCGTATGGATGACACCGGTGATGTGGATTTTGGACAAAATGCATTAATCGAAAATACGGGGATTATCCGCGTAGGAGATACCCTCACTGTATTAGAAACTAAGCAGCCAAAACAGTATCCATTACGCGATAGAGAAGCGCCTATTACTCAGGCTACAAAGCCAACTCCAACCACCGTAAACCTAGTTTTTGAAGAGATAGAATATAGTGGAAACACAGAGCATGTGATCCTTGAACAGCTTGAATCTCACGGGCTTTCTATCCCTTATTCATGCCGCGCGGGAATTTGTGGACGTTGCCGAATTTCACTGCTTGAAGGAGAAGTCACCCCACTAAAACAAAGCGCTATCAAAGATAATGGGGATATTTTAGCTTGTAGCTGTATTCCCAAAACTGCCATCAAGCTTGCTTTTAATCAAGCTGATTAAATAAAAATAAAGCCTCAACTAAGAAAATAATTTTTTAGTTGAGGCTCTTAATTAAAGATAAATTCTTCCCATATTCTTCAGCTTCATTTATCGTAAAAATTTTATCATGCCTATTTTTCATTTTATTTATTTTACATGGAAAACTTTATTCCGCACATAAGTAATCGAAATACGAATATGATCATCAGTGATCAATTACATAGCATTTCCATATAATAGACGCTTGGTTCTCGATTGATAATGCATCATTCGATCGTTCATGATCTTAATTGGATCACAGAATCGTAAAGTACGATCCGGTAATTCTAATGATGGCTCAGCTAATAAACATAAGCTTGCTGAGTGACCCGCTTCTGCAATAATAAATGTTGAATAAACATTGGTATTTTCTAAGCACACTTGAATTAACTGACCACGTTCTGGCGTACTCATAAAATGGAAACTGGAAAAATACCAACTTTTTGGCATTTGGGGCTTTAAGAAGCGGTAAGCAACTAGGCTATTTAAGACTAATTCCGCTCTCTCTTCATAACTAATATTTAATCTCTTGGCTTGCTCATCAAATAAATAAAACTCTGCTGCATCTTCAATACTAAAAGGCATTTCATTTTGCGCAGAAACAGTCAACATTTTAGCTGGAAAACAAGACCGAAATATCATGCCGTTGGCGAGATCTAACATCACTCTGTCATGGTCACGATCAAAATACCAACGCCAATGATCATCAGGTTTAATATTCATAAACGATCCTTTAGCGATGTTATAAGCAAATAAGCTTTGTTTTGGATCCTTTATTAAGATCCCTTTAAACATATCTCTGTTATATCCTAAAGCTTAAAAGAAAAAGATACACGACAGACTGATCAATATTAAGCAAACGTCAATGTCGGCTTTTTTAAAAACGAATTAATCAGATGAGCGAAAACTATATAGTGCACAACTACACGTATAACTTGTCATTTAATGGATATAATTTATGTTCAATCTTAATATAGGATAAAAGGGGGAATAAATAAACCCCCCTTGTATAATTAATCACCATTTTTTAGATGTGATTAACAATATCCTTTATTAATTTTGGTCCGTGGTAAATAAAACCAGAATAAATTTGGATTAATGATGCCCCTGCTTCCATTTTTTCTCTGGCTGCAGTTAATGAATCAATACCACCAACACCAATAATTGGTAACTTTCCATTTAATTCACGGGAAATAAGTTTAATGACCTGGGTACTTTTTAATTGCACCGGACGACCACTTAAACCACCCGCTTCATTACAGTAATTTAAACCTTGAACTAAAGAACGATCCAATGTGGTGTTCGTCGCAATAACGCCATCAATATTATGTCTCACTAAACTGTCAGCCACTTGCACAATTTCTTCTTCAGTTAAATCCGGTGCAATTTTGACCGCAACAGGAACATATTTCTGATGGAGTGATTGCAATGCTAATTGCTTCTCTTTGATGCCACTTAATAAATCATCCAGCGCTTCCCCATATTGTAATGTGCGTAATCCAGGGGTATTTGGTGATGAAATATTAATCGCGATATACCCTGCGTGGGCATACACTTTATCCATACAAATTAAATAATCGTCTTTACCATGCTCAACGGGCGTATCTTTATTCTTACCAATATTAATCCCGATAATCCCGCCGTAGGTTGATTTTTTAACGTTCTCAACAAGGTTATCAACCCCTTTATTGTTGAAACCCATGCGGTTAATAATCCCTTCCGCTTCAACAACTCTGAATAATCTTGGTTTGTCATTTCCATCTTGAGGACGTGGTGTAACGGTTCCAATTTCTACAAAACCAAATCCCATAGCACCAAACGCATCAATGCACTCGCCATTTTTGTCGAGTCCTGCGGCTAGGCCTAATGGATTTTTAAAGGAGAGTCCCATACAGGTAACGGGTTTGGTTGCAATGGATTGACGAAGGAGGAATTGGAGAGGAGAGTGGTTTAAACGCTGAAGCTGACGAAACGTTAATTCATGGGCCTTTTCAGGGTCGAGCTGAAACAGTGCCTTTCGGGCAAGGTGATATAACATAGCTATTAACCTACTTTCTGTCTAAGTACGATTGAATATGCATTTCTCTACACGACACACTCAAACTCAGCGCGTGCAAAAATACCCCCAAACCTGTTTTACCAAATAGGGTTTGTGAGTATACAAGTGAGATTGGCTTGATAAAACGGCACATATGCTACCCCAACTGTGGGGTAATAATCCATGAAAATATCACTAAAAGTGCTAATTGTTTTGATCTTCTACCATAAAAAAGCCCTTAGACTCGAAAATCTAAGGGCTTACATGCATTTATTCTCAGAATTAACTGCCTACTATCCTAAGAATTAACTTTCTAGCGCTTTAGTTATCTTCTCAAACAGATCCCCAGAAAGGTTTTCTAACCCTTTGAGTTTTTCCAGAACCTCACGCATTAAATCTTGGCGCTTCGCATCATAACGTTTAAAACGGATTAATGGCTCAATTAATCGCGATGCCACTTGTGGATTGCGAGTATTCAGATCCACTAAGATCTCATACAGGAATTGATAACCGCTGCTATCTTCTGCGTGGAAGTTCACCGGGTTGCCTGCTGTAAATGAACCCACTAATGCACGAACACGGTTCGGGTTAGTCATGCTAAATGAGCGATGATTTAATAATTCACGTACTTTTTCCAGAGTGTTTTTAGCTGGATTGGTGCCTTGCAGCGTAAACCATTTATCCATCACCAAGCCATCATGGTGCCAACGATCGTCAAAATCTGACATCAGCTCAGCGTGACATGGCAAGCCCGCTTCGTTTGCAGCGGTTAATGCCGCGAGTGAATCGGTCATATTATCCGCACTGCGATATTGAGCTTCCACCAGCTTATTCGCTAACTCACGATCGTCCGCTGCCGCCAAATATTGCAAGCATGTATTACGCAGTGAACGCAGTGCAATATCACCGTGATCTACACGATACCCATCAATTTTAATCGAACGATAAACAGTTAAGAATTCATCGTGCATTTCATTTGCTAGCGTAGAGTGGATAAAATCAATCGCGTTATGGATTGCCACAGGATCAATAACGGTAAACAGCTCGGCAATTTCATTTTCTGAAGGCAGAGTCAAAATTAAAGCAGCTAATGCAGGGTCAATATTGTCACTGAGCAATACAGCGCGGAATGCATCCACAACATGCTCAGGCAGGACCAGCGCTTCCCCTTTATGCAGTTTTTCCACGTTAATTTTGGCATAGTTATTAATCAGTTGCTGCGCCGCATCCCAGCGAGAAAATTCATTACTCGCATGCTGCATTAAAAATGCCAATTGTGCATCTGTATATGGATAATCCAATTTTACTGGCGCAGAAAATTCACGTAATAAAGAAGGCACTGGGCGAGAAGTCACATGGTCAAATACAAAATTTTGTGACGCTTGAGTGACATTTAAGACTGAGTTCACCAAGCTTCCATCACGCTTAAGTGGGATCACTGCACCATCTTCACCGTACAATTCGATATCCAATGGAATATGCAGAGGCTGTTTTTCTGCTTGGTCGGCAGTTGGTGGCGTCATTTGGCTGACATGCAGCGTATATTGTTGCTTCTCTGGCGAGTATTCATCACGAACGGTCAAAACTGGCGTTCCTGATTGGCTATACCAGCGACGGAACAGGGACAAATCCACGTTCGATGCATCTTCCATCGCCTGCACGAAATCATCACAGGTTGCAGCGCTACCATCATGGCGATGAACATACAGCTGGATCCCTGCTTGGAACATCTCTTCTCCAAGCAAAGTGTGGATCATGCGGATAACTTCAGACCCTTTTTCATACACTGTCAGTGTATAAAAGTTGTTCATCTCGATCACTTTTTCAGGGCGGATCGGGTGAGCCATTGGACTTGCATCTTCCGCAAACTGCGCCGCCCGCATGACTTTGACATTATTAATACGGTTAACTGAACGTGAACCTAAATCAGAGCTAAATTCTTGATCTCGGAATACGGTCAACCCTTCTTTTAAACTTAATTGGAACCAGTCACGACAAGTAATACGGTTGCCTGTCCAGTTATGGAAATATTCGTGACCAATCACAGATTCAATATTCAGATAATCTTTATCTGTGGCAGTTTCGCTTTTCGCTAAAACGTACTTCGAGTTAAATACATTCAGACCTTTATTTTCCATTGCACCCATGTTGAAGAAATCAACGGCAACAATCATATAAATATCAAGGTCATATTCTAAACCGAAACGCTCTTCGTCCCATTTCATTGCATTTTGCAGGGATTTCATAGCCCATGGCGCACGGTCTAAGTTGCCTTTATCAACAAACAGCTCTAATGCGACTTTGCGACCAGTGCGAGTCACAAACTCATCGCGTAACACATCAAAGTCCCCTGCGACCAGTGCAAATAAGTAACTTGGTTTCGGGAATGGGTCTTCCCATTTTACCCAATGGCGACCATCGTCCAATTCACCTTCCGCGATGCGGTTACCGTTAGAAAGTAAATAAGGATAGCGAGATTTGTCTGCTGTAATTTTGGTGGTGTAACGCGCTAAAACATCGGGGCGATCTTGGTAATAAGTAATGTGGCGGAAACCTTCTGCCTCGCACTGAGTACACAAAGCTTCACCAGAAACATATAAACCTTCTAACGCACTGTTTTTCTCAGGGCTAATCTCATTAACAATACTCAGTGTAAACGCCTCTGGTAGCGATTCAATGATAAGCTTGCCTGATTCTTCTTTATAGTTTGTCCACGCTTTACCATCGACTTCAAGGCTAATAAGAGTTAAATCTTCACCAAATAATTCTAAGGTGGAAGATTGCGGATTAAGGCGTTTCACCTTACTGATAGCGGTCACTTTGGTTTTGGCGGGATCAAGGTCAAAATCAAGGAATATTTCTGTAATTGTATAATCAGGTGCTTGATAATCTTGACGATATTTCGCTTGTCTTAACTGAGTCATAGGTAACCTTTTTATTCGTTATATCCGTGTCATAGTCTCTTTCTACTGTATACAATACTATAAGATGAACTAATGTGAATGGACTTGAGAAACATTTTCATCACAAATTGCGATATTTTTCTATTATTTCCCATCAAATTTATGAGAGTAGTATCCAACTTTGTGGGCATGCGGTTTGCCTGTTGGTGCTATAGATCTATTAAATCTAAATTTACATGTTAGTATCATTCAGTGATTATTGTTCTGAGTATGTTATCGAACAGTAAATGAAGATTCGTTTAGAATAATGACCACGTTGAACGCGTTTAACTCAACAGTTAATTGGGTGGATTAAAGTTGAATTATCTTCCAACAACATACAGATAGAATAAAACTTCTATCTTTTGTTAAAGCGGGTATACTTTTTCAACTTTAACGATTTAGCAATTAGTCAGCTCCGCGAGGAACTCTGCGCGCATGAATTTAGACGTAACACCGATTATTACATCACTGCTGGATACCGATGCTTATAAGCTTCATATGCAGCAAGCCGTTTTTCACCGCTACAACCAAGTTCCCGTTGTCGCTGAATTTCGTTGCCGTAGCAGTGATATTTTAGGTGCCTATGCCAATGAGATTGAACAACAGATTCAATTGATGGCACAGCTTTCTCTTTCGGATGATGAATATCAGTACCTGCGTACTCTGCCCTTTTTCACCGAAGACTACCTCTCGTGGCTAAAAACATTCCGCTTTAATCCTGAGCAAGTTGTCGTCAGCGTCGCTGATAATGGTCAACTGGCCATACGCATCAGTGGTCCGTGGCGCGAAGTGATTATGTGGGAAGTGCCACTGTTAGCGTTAGTGAGTGAAATTGTTCAACGTGACAGACACCCTACCATTACCGCTGATGATGCCGTTAACCAACTGCACAAATTACTGGAGCTATTTTATCAAGAAGCCAGCGAACGCCAATTGAATCTATCGGGTTTTAAGTTGATGGATTTCGGTACTCGCCGCCGTTTTTCCTATAAAGTGCAAGCGGCTATCGTGGGTATGCTCAAGCAAGAATTCCCTTATTTAGTGGGTACCAGTAACTACAAATTGGCTCGTGAATTGGGCTTAATGCCTGTAGGCACTCAAGCGCATGAATGGTTCCAAGCTCATCAACAGATAAGCCCTGAACTCGCCAATAGCCAACGTGAAGCCCTACAAAGCTGGCTGGATGAGTACCCAAATCATCTAGGTATCGCCCTCACCGACTGTATTACGATGGATGCTTTCTTGCGTGATTTTGACCGCGAATTTGCTAATCGTTACCAAGGATTACGCCACGATTCTGGGGATCCTATTGAATGGGGTGAAAAAGCCATCGCCCATTATCAAAAATTGGGCATTGACCCACTGAGTAAAACGTTGGTGTTCTCCGATAATTTAGACCTGCAAAAAGCCTTAGAGCTATACCACTATTTCCATAAACGGATCAATTTAGTGTTTGGTATTGGCACAAGACTCACTTGCAACATTCCGAACGTGGTACCGATGAATATCGTGATCAAGCTGGTGGAATGTAATGGCAAGCCCGTTGCTAAATTATCCGATAGCCCAGGAAAAACCATCTGTGAAGATGATGAATTTGTGAATCAGCTACGCAAAGCCTTTGACCTTCCTAAAATGGAAAAAGCCTGCTAAAAACAAATTAATAACCCGATAGCGATTTTTTACTTGTTTCCTGCCAAATGGCAAGTAACATAGCAGATTACCCCTGAAATATGGGATTTCGGAAAAGATGTCGGGTTATCGCTTTTTCTTATCGTGAGTTTTCTTCTTATATAGTGTTTCTTTGTAAACCCTTAAGCAGTCAACCCCAATAACGCATACTCGTCATCTCATATCGTTAATATTATTTAAAAGAGAGTAATTTTTATGATCGTTGCGCCTGTAGTCGATGTACTGCAAGGCCGTGTGGCGGTGGGCTCTGAAGTCACCGTTCAAGGCTGGGTACGTACAAGGAGAGATTCAAAAGCTGGTTTTTCTTTCCTCGCCGTTTATGACGGTTCATGCTTTAACCCATTACAGGCTATCATCAATAATAATTTATCTAATTATAATGACGAAGTCCTGCATTTAACCACAGGCTGCTCTGTGGAAGTCACCGGTGTCGTGACCGAATCTCAAGGTCAAGGCCAATCTTTTGAATTGCAAGCAACGTCCGTGAAAGTCGTTGGTTGGGTCGAAGATCCTGATACTTACCCAATGGCAGCCAAACGCCACAGCGTCGAATTTTTACGTGAAGCCGCTCACTTGCGCCCACGCACTAACTTAATCGGTGCTGTTGCACGTGTTCGCCACACATTAGCGCAAGCTCTGCATCGTTTCTTTGATGAACAGGGTTTCTTCTGGGTTTCTACCCCACTTATCACTGCATCAGATACTGAAGGTGCGGGTGAAATGTTCCGTGTTTCTACACTGGACTACAACAACTTGCCACGTAATGACAAAGGCGAAGTGGATTTCAGCGAAGATTTCTTCGGTCGCGAAGCCTTCTTAACGGTTTCTGGTCAGCTGAACGGCGAAGCTTATGCGACTGCATTAAGCAAAATCTACACCTTTGGTCCAACTTTCCGTGCTGAAAACTCCAACACCAGCCGCCACTTGGCTGAATTCTGGATGTTAGAGCCTGAAGTTGCATTTGCTGACTTAGATGACATCGCAGGTCTTGCTGAAGAAATGCTGAAATATGCATTCAACGCGGCATTAACCGAACGTCGTGATGACCTTGAATTCTTTGCTGAACGTGTCGATAAAGACGTGATTAACCGTCTGGAACGTTTTGTGAGTTCTGATTTTGCTCAAGTTGACTATACCGATGCGATCAAAATCCTCGAAACCTGCGGTCAGAAATTCGAAAACCCAGTTTATTGGGGTGTCGATATGTCTTCAGAACATGAGCGTTACTTAGCAGAGCAGCACTTTAAAGCGCCAGTTGTGGTTAAAAACTACCCGAAAGATATTAAAGCTTTCTATATGCGCCTTAATGAAGACGGTAAAACCGTTGCTGCGATGGATGTCTTAGCCCCTGGCATTGGTGAAATCATCGGTGGCTCTCAGCGCGAAGAACGTTTAGATAGACTGGATGCACGTTTAGAAGAAATGGGCATGAATAAAGAAGATTACTGGTGGTATCGTGATCTGCGCCGTTACGGCACCGTGCCACACTCCGGTTTCGGTCTTGGTTTTGAGCGTTTAATTGCTTACGTCACTGGCGTCAGCAACGTACGTGAAGTGATCCCATTCCCACGTACCCCAAGAAACGCGGCATTCTAATGACTATTGCCCGTTATACGGCTTAAATGGTTATTCATATCGGGTCACTAAGTGGCCCGATATTGTTATCTCTACTGTTTATTATTAACTATTGGCCCTGATTGAATATTTTGAGAGCACTGTCACAGTTTTCCTTTTACTACCCTATTTTTTGCTTTTTTATTAACGATTCCTATTCCGACTAAGAATAATCTGCTTTAAGCGTGTTCCCATTCTTATTTGTCAGTACACTTTTCCCTCATCAATGAATGATATCGTTCGAAAAAAGTTCAATTTGTCTTTCAAAAAAGTTCCCTCTTTTTTGTAAAATTTTTTCAACTGGTAGGATGAGTGATTATTTTTTACTCTATTTTTTACATTTAGAAACACCTTGTTACCATTTGTTTCAGAATCTTCGTTTTTGTAGCATTTTGGGGGTAGATAAATTTATCTACCAATGGAACACTGGACGCCGACTAAAGACGACACTAATCTCTCATAAATAGTTCAAAAGAAATTTATGGATTATTTTTGGCAGTGGCAGGTGTCCGAATAACACCAATGAGGGTAATAATAATGATGAAACGCAATATTCTTGCAATGGTTATCCCAGCTCTGTTAGCTGCTGGTGCAGCAAACGCAGCTGAAATCTACAACAAAGACGGCAACAAATTAGACCTGTACGGTAAAGTTGACGTTCGTCATTACTTTGCTGATGCTCGCGTTAGCGAAGACAGCAACGCTAAAAGCCAAGACGGTGACGATTCACGTGTTCGTTTAGGTATCAAAGGTGATACTCAAATCACTGATCAACTGACTGGTTTTGGTCGTTTCGAGTGGGAAACTAAGACTAACAAAGGTGAAGTTAACGCAGAAAACAAAAACCGTTTAGCTTACGCTGGTCTGAAATTCAAAGATTTCGGTTCTTTCGACTACGGCCGTAACTACGGTGTTATCTATGACACGAACGCATGGACCGACGTTTTCCCATTATGGGGCGGCGACACTATGGCTCAAGCTGACACGTTCATGACTTCACGTAACCGTAACTTAGCGACTTACCGTAACAACAACATGTTCGGTTATGTTGATGGCCTGAGCTTCGCTCTGCAATACCAAGGTAAAAACGGCGACCAAAACAAATCAGGTACTAAAAACGTTTACGAAAATAACGGCGACGGTTACGGTTTCTCTACCGCTTATGACTTAGGTTGGGGCGTGACTCTGGGTGGTGGTTACTCTAACTCTTCCCGTACACCAAACCAAAACACTACAACAAGTGGTGCAACTGGCGAACGTGCTCAAGCATGGAACGTTGGTGGTAAATTTGATGCTAACAATGTTTACTTAGCAGCAATGTACGGTGAAACACTGAATACTACTCGCTATGGCAGCACTGATACAATCGCTAATAAAACTCAAAACGTTGAATTAGTGGCTCAGTACCTGTTCGACTTCGGTCTGAAACCATCTTTAGGTTATAACCAATCTAAAGGTAAAAACCTGAATATGTATGGTGCAGATAACCACGATTTAGTTAAATATATCTCTGTAGGTTCTTACTACTACTTCAACAAAAACATGTCTGCAGTTGTTGATTACAAAATCAACCTGTTAGATGAAGATGAATTTACTAAGAAAGCTGGTATCAGCACTGACAACGTAGTTGGTCTGGGCTTAGTTTACCAATTCTAATTATCAGTTAACTGATAATCTGAAAACAGTAAATCATGTTTTTGAAAGCAGCGCTCCGGCGCTGCTTTTTTATTGCTCGCATTTTATTCCTCCATCATCGAATCGGCTAACCCTCTTATTTGTTAATAATCCCACTAATTAGATTAACTCACTGGTCTATACTCAATTTTTGGTTAAATTTGATGTAATGGCTATCTAGCTCACAAGATCACACCAATTTTTAGTAAAACAATTGGCAAAAACCCTCTTCCAAGTTACTCTGATAGCTCGACATTTTCCGTTGTACCTCTTTTCAGCTAAACCACAGAGTTTTGGAATCGACAATATGTTTGAGAAAATCATTTCTGCCCCAGCTGACCCTATCCTCGGTCTTGCTGATAGTTTCCGTGCTGATCCTCGCGATAACAAAATCAACCTCGGTATCGGTGTCTACAAAGACGAATCAGGTAAAACCCCTGTTCTAGACACCGTCAAAAAAGCAGAGAAATTCCTGCTAGACAACGAGAATACCAAAAACTACCTCGCGATTAGCGGAATGCCGGAGTTTGGTCGTGTCACTCAAACGCTGCTGTTTGGTGCTAACCATGAAATCATCAGCTCACAACGTGCTCGTACGGCGCAAGCACCAGGTGGTACAGGTGCCCTGCGTATCGCAGCCGATTTCATTGCTAAACAAACTAACGCAAAGCGTGTTTGGATCAGCAACCCAACGTGGCCTAACCATAAGAATATTTTCGAAGCAGCTGGTTTAGAAGTGCTGACTTACAATTACTACGATGCAGCCAACCACGGTATGGACTTTGCTGGCATGCTAAACAGCCTGTCATCTGCGGTTGCTGGTGATGTGATTGTTCTCCATGGCTGCTGCCATAACCCAACTGGTATTGACCCAACGCCAGAGCAATGGACTCAACTGGCTGCTCTGTGTGCTGAAAAAGGGTTATTACCTGTATTCGACTTCGCTTACCAAGGTTTTGCGAAAGGTTTAGATGAAGATGCAGAAGGCTTACGCATTTTCACCAAAAACAACCCAGAAATGATTGTTGCCAGCTCATTCTCGAAAAACTTCGGTCTGTACAATGAGCGTGTGGGTGCTTGCACCATCATCGCCAAAGATAGCGATAACGCAGAGCGCGCATTTAGCCAAGCGAAAGCGGTTATTCGTGCTAACTACTCCAACCCACCAGCACACGGTGCGGCGGTGGTTACCACTATCCTGTCTGATGAAACATTAAAAGCTGAGTGGATCCAAGAACTGACCTCAATGCGCGAACGTATTAAACGTATGCGTCAACTGCTGGTTAAAACATTGGAAGAGAAAGGCGCTAAACAAGACTTTAGCTTCATCATCAACCAAAATGGTATGTTCTCCTTCAGTGGGCTAACTAAAGAGCAGGTAGAGCGTCTACGTAGCGAATTTGGTATCTACGCAGTAAGTTCTGGCCGCATCAACGTGGCTGGCTTAACACTGGAAAACATGGTTCCGCTGTGTGATGCTATTGTAAAAGTGCTTTAAGATTCAATTTGGAATCTGATGAATTGCAAAACACCCCTTAATGGGGTGTTTTTTTGTTTTTACATCAATAGGAATTACAGAACGTTAAGAAAATACTCCGTTGTCGACACCGCGCCCCAATGAGGCACTGGCGAATTCTTTTTAGATTGATTTTCCAAATTGCTTTCATGCTCAATCCGCTGCTCTGCAAGCAGTTGAACCAAACGATCAATCTTTAAATCCACATTCTGTTGTGAGAGTTTCTGATGATTGTTTATGTGGCTCACCTGCGTCACATTAGCCATCGAGCCTTGGTGATTATTATGGCGTAGCGTGACCGTTCTTCCGCTGTATGACTGATAGGTTGTCTCCACAATAGTAGGAGATACTTCCTGATAACGGATAGCATCTATCTTAAAGTCAATCAGAGCCACTTGATTACGCCCTTCAAAATCATGAATGGCCACATTTCCTTGCCCATGACCACTCACAATGTAGAGATCATCGCCTTTCTCGCCGGAAAGCTTGTCATTGCCAGTTAACGAAATCAGAACATCTCGCCCCATACCTTTTGCCAGTAAAGTATCATCACCTTCCCCACCATACAGAACGTTCTCACCATCAAAGCAAATCAGTTTATCATTCCCATTCCCACCCTTGATCACGCGCCCTTGGGAGGATTCATCAACAATTTCATCATCGCCATCTAACGTATCTATCAAAAAGTGTTCGCTAGGTGTTTTTATTAAGATGGCATCATTTCCTGTGGTTTGTTTCAATGGTTTAGCCATTCCCTTTAATGTTTCAGCTAATTCACTCACTGGCTTCCAGGTTGCTAATCGACCAGACTGTTTAGCTAAATCCTGTTGAGCGGATAAGTAGTCTACTAATGGTGTCATTCCATTTTTTGCCGAAGAGAAATATTCCGCATCTAATTGCTCATAGTGATGCACAGTAACACTAGCGTTGCTGCCATCGGTTGGCGGTTTGATTTTGACGATTTTTCCCGCTTGAGAAACATAAAGGTGATACTGTATTTCCCCTGAGGCATCCTTAATCACTTGTGGTTTAAAGTTAATTAGATGGATGTGGTTATCACCGAGATTGTCTTCTAAATAAACAGTACCAGAATGGTTTCCATCAATAACATAGTGGTCATTCCCCGCCTCCCCCATTAAGGTGTCATTTCCTTGACTTGACAACAATAAGTCATCGCCTTCACCACCACTCAAAAAATTGTCTCCGGCGCCACCATATAACACATTATTACCATCAATAGCTTTGATATTGTCATCCCCTTCACCACCTATCAGTATGTAACTGGCTAGGCTTCTATTGATAATAATGTCATCGCCATCTTTCCCATCAATGATATGCCGCTCAGACAGATAGCCTACTGGTAAAATAATTTCATCGGCACTGTCACTACTCTTAGAAACAGGTTTCAGTGGCATAAGGCTCTGAGTCTGCAAATCTAATGAAAACATATTGCTGTTTCTATCCTGAATCAAAATAACATCGGTCAATTTGTCATCAACATTGACGAAATTAATCGCTAATTGCCGCTGACCGAATTTATCCTTGCTATATAGCGTTAACCCCTCCATTGACAATGCATAACCATTATCGGTAGGCAGAAGTAAGATGACTTTATCATCTGCCGTAAATTGCCCATTAACCGATGCAAAATCAAAGGTGATTGTCGAACGCTCATCTTCCGCATGTACGATTTGATAGGTATCTATTCCGCGGCTGGCATGAATGTAACTTCCAGAACTAATCAGTGATAATAGATTGTTCTTATCATCCCCCTGATACACCAAATTCTCCGCTCGCCCAACTGGCGTAAACCATCCCCAACTTGGAGCTATATGATGGCGATTTTGGTTGATGGTAATGGCGTTTAACGTTTCATCAATTTTGACTGATTTACCATCCGAACTTGTGAGTTGGTCATTTTCTTGAATATAGCTAATATTGAAGAATTGAGTCGGCATCCCTTCATCTAACACTTTGATCTGGCTGGTCATCACAAAACCATCTTTCGTATGTAACCGATAAGTATGGTTGGCTTTTTGTTGACCTTGGCTCACCGTAGTCACGTTATTCAAGACAATCGTTACCGAACTCTCAACATTGCTGTAAGTAAAATCATCCACCTTGGAGCTAGGCAGCGAAATGACGAGATACAAGTTATTATCTTGAAGATAGACCTGTTTTATTTCATTCAGTGAATACGCTAGGCTAACAATGCTTTGAGATTGGCTGGACTCATCAATAACCACTTTTACGTGATACTGTTGATGGTTATGTTGGTAGATTGGGTTAAGCGTCGTTTTTGTTTTGACTGCTTTTAGTTTCCTATCCCAATAACGGTTCGTCAGATAAAGATTATCCACATCCGTCGTCCAATCAAAACGTCGGATATGGTAACTATCATCGCCCTGACCGCCCACTGCCGTTCCTTGGGTTAAAATCAGTTTATCGTTACCACCTTCCCCAATAAGTAAATCTTTACCCAATCCACCATCAAGAATATTAGCCATATCATTGCCACGTAACCGGTCATTGCTATTTCCTTTGATGAGGATATTCTCGATACTTTGTAAATGGGCAACCGAAATAAATTGATGTGTAAACTGATGTTTATAGTGCAAACTATTTAACGCTAAATTGGCATGGACATCGTAACCTTCAGGTAAGCCATCGACCACGACAGTGTCTTGTCCTTGCTGACCATCTAGGTACTTTGTTGGTTTATTATCATCACGGGAACGAAGTGACGTTAAACTACTGTCCCGAATATAAAACAGGTCGTCTTTATTTCCCCCCGCAAAATATTTCTCCCCAGAAAGAACTTGGAAGGCATTTTTTTGTTCTTGATGGCCGATAAGCAAGTCATTGCCATTCCCTGTATTCCAACTCGTTCCTCGGCTATGCGGGTTCTTAAGATAAAGGCTAATACCTTTTTTATTATTAACTAAATGCTC
The DNA here is from genome assembly GCF_027595165.1 of Providencia sp. PROV188. Lineage (NCBI taxonomy): Bacteria > Pseudomonadati > Pseudomonadota > Gammaproteobacteria > Enterobacterales > Morganellaceae > Providencia > Providencia sp. PROV188. Next base: position 1,295,313 of record NZ_CP097291.1, on the reverse strand, counting down.
ACTTTCTAGTCGCTCATTTTCTTGCAATATCTGCTGCCCTAATACACCAAACTCCCTTTTTTTTGAATAGAAGCTCAACTGCTCAGGGTTCGATTTATCTAATTGATCTTTTAACGATAATGTAACGTCACCACTTGATATACGATGACGAGTTTGAAATTCATCAAGTAGTGGATTATTGTAGGCGGAATTTAAATAATAGCGTTCGTGGGTTGGCACACTCCCTGTACGCTTTTGGTCTATAACCTCTTTAGCTTTTTTACGCGGGCTAAAATTTTTCCTCAGATTCCATCCGTGATTAGCATAAAATTTTCTTAAATTTCGATACCATGTAGTATCTCTTATTACCTGATTTGCCAAAATAAAATCGACTTCCTCCGCAGTGAACGATGGTGCACCTTTTTGTGTATAACGTAATCCCCAAGTGTGCATACCATGATATTCATTTGCTAGAGTCCCATAAAAATGATTACCGTAGTCGTCAACTAAATAATATCGGGGTTCATTTTCATAAGTGGGTTTCTCTATAACCGTCAAATGATGATCAAAACCGGCTTGTAAAATACCGTTTCTAAACTGTGCAAGATCCATTTGCCACTCTTGTTCTTTAAATGCATTGATATATAACTGGGTACTCATTTCTTGTTGGCTACGTAACGTGGGCTCTAGTCCTAACGCCCCACGAATCCCTTCTTCTAATTCACGATCCCAATCAATATCAATCACTGCTTTAATATTTTCGACAGCACGAACACCGTTATAGATCCAGCCACCAACAAGTAAGAACCCCCCAACGACTAATCCCGCCACAGGGACAGTGGAAGCGCCTACGAGTACAGCAATAACCGTGACACCATTCACCACCGCACTAACAATCGAAAATGACGCATTAACAATTAAATCTTGGCGCTGCTTAGGATCAGTTACACTATCTAACTTAGAAAGATTATCGTAGGCTTGATAAGCATCGATACCCATCCCAACTAAATTGAAAATAACGACAACACCTGCCGCGACCCTTGCCCTAACTAAAGAAGTCGTACCTTTATTTGAAGCAACATTTAACATTAATGGCTGTATTATCATGTCGCCATAATTAAAAAAAGCAGAGCCACAAAGTAAATACAGCTGCTTCTCTAACTCTTTAGCTTGTTCAGCAGTGATATCTGGATTATCCAATCTATTTAAAATTGAATAAGCCCCTATGAGGCTCTGGATAGCCCCGGCCCCCCCCATGCTTTGCCCAAAGCGATTAGCAATCCGGTGAAATAACGGTAATTGCATACCTACCTGCCGAAGTTTTTTTAATGTAGATGATGAAATAGCCTCTTGTTGAATATCTACATCATTTGCTAAATATTTAAATTGTTTTTTAAGCAGTCCAGACTCATTAAAGTTTGCATCACGTTTCACCAATTGATAAATATCCCCTGAACTTAATTGTTCATAAAATATCTTTATAAACGCAATATCATCTTTATTCCCGTCCATTAACGTAAAATACATCGCCAATTTTTCAGGTGAAAAGCGTATATTCTTATGCAGATTAGGTAATGCCATATCTCCATGAGAAATAGGCTTTCCATCTATTGTCGCGCCGAGATGCTGTAATTTAGAAAAGGCTATTTTTTCTCCATTTAATTCAACCCAACGATTTTGGGTCGAATTAAACTCCGCCTGTTCCATAATTAATGTTCGCTGATTTAACGGTTCAGATAGCGCCTCTTTCAATTCACTATCTTCAAGATTGATAAATTGAAGATCGGCTCTAAAATCGCCATCGCTAGTTAACTGAAATCCTGCCGAAGCTCCCCGAGAAATAGATTGTCCATCAGCAAGTTCTATCGTTTGATTAAAATAGTTTTTTAAATGTTGTTTAAATTGATGCTTTGCTGTCTGAAGAGAGGCATTTTCACTGGTAAATTGGATGCCTTGAGGGTCAAATAAACTAAATTCATAAACACCATTGCGTTTCACGTAAATAACGGTATAGCTGGTCATTTTCCCTTTCAAGAATACAATCCCATTTACCGAGTCAGCCTTAGTGAAAAATAGTGTTGAGATTGATTGATCAGCAATCGTGACCCCACTATTTTTAACTCGCGTATTTATATCCTGCTCATATTGCTGTATTTTATCCAGCAATACCTCACCAGAGTCCGTTAAAATACCTTGTTGTTTAGCCCATTCAAGTTGTGCTTTTTGCTCTAAGAAATTTCTCGCGGCATAACTGTCTGTCAGATGATATTCAATGGCATATACAGCACCTAAAGTTTGGTCGATAGATTGAGCCGGCTTATCTGAGCGAATTATTCCATGATTAATTAAACCGC